>CAVWJU010000022.1:0-216574 GCA_963755275.1 uncultured Solirubrobacteraceae bacterium
TCCAGCTCGCGATGCTGCTCGCCGGCCGCATCGGCCTCGCGCTCGACAACGCCGGCCTGTTCGCCGAGCTGGAGTCGCTGCAGGCGCCGGCTGACCACCGCGCTCGACACGCTGGCCGAGGCGGTGACGATCCAGGACGACCGACGGCAGCCTCGTCTACGCCAACGAGGCCGCGGCGGCCTCGCTCGGCTTCGCGACGCCGGCGGAGCTGCTCGCCACGCCGCCGCGCGAGATCGCCGGCGCCTTCGACTCCTTCAACGAGGACGGCTCGCCGCTGCAGCTCGAGGAGCTGCCGGCGCGGCGGGTGCTGGAGGGCGACGACGCCGGAGCCGGTGCTCGTGCGGGCGATCAACCGCACGACCGGCGAGGAGCGCTGGCGGATGGTGAAGTCGACGGCCGTGCCGGTGCGCGAGGGCGAGCCGCGGCTGGCCGTGACCGTGATCGAGGACGTCACCGAGGTCAAGCGCGCGGAGCTCGCCGAGCGCTTCCTGGCCCAGGCCGAGCGCGGTGCTGGCCTCGGCGCTGGACTACGAGCAGACGCTGACCAAGGTCGCCCAGCTCGCGGTCCCGCGGCTCGCGGACTGGTGCAGCGTCACGCTGCCCGACGGCGACCGGCTGCGCTCGGTCGCGCTCGCGCACACCGACCCGGCGAAGGTCGCGTTCGCGCGCGCTACCAGGAGCGCTACCCGACGCTCGCTCGACGCGCCCACCGGCGCCGCCGCAGGTGCTGCGCGACGGCGTCGTCGCAGATGATCAACGACGATCGACGACGCGCTGCTCGAGGCCGCCGTGCCCGACCCGGAGCAGCGCGCGGCGGCTCGGCCGAGCTCGGGATGCGCGCCGCGATGGTCGTGCCGATGGTCGCCGGCGGGCCGCGCGATCGGCGTGCATCAGCTTCGTCGCCGCGGAGTCCGGGCGCACCTTCACCCAGGCCGACCTCGAGCTCGCCGAGGAGCTCGGCCGCCGCGCCGGGCACCGCGGTCGAGAACGCCCGGCTGTACGCCGAGCGCTCGCACATCGCGGCCACGCTCCAGCGCGGCCTGCTGCCCGACGAGCTGCCGGCGATCGAGGGCCTGCGGCTCGCCTCGCTGTACCGCCCGGCGGGCGAGGAGAACCTCGTCGGCGGCGACTTCTACGACGCCTTCCCGACGCCCGCGGGCTGGATGCTGCTGGTCGGCGACGTGACCGGCCGCGGCGCGGAGGCGGCGGCGCTGACCGGCCAGGCGCGCCACACGCTGCGCACCGCGGGCGCGCTGCTCGGCGACCCCGACGCGGCGCTCGAGCAGCTCAACCTGGCGCTCGCGCAGCGCGACGGAGCTGACGCCGTGCACGGTCGCGCTCGTGCACGTCGACCCCGGACGCGCGGACCGCGCGACGTCCGCTGCGCCGGCCATCCGCAGCCGCTGCTGGTCCGCGACGGCGAGGTCGCGCCCGTCGGGCACTTCGGCCCGATGCTCGGCGCCTGGAGCGACAGCCACTGGCGCGCGGACGAGTCGCCCTGCGCTCCGGCGACGTGCTCGTGCTCTACAGCGACGGCGTGACCGACACGGTCGGCGAGCGACGGGCGCTTCGGCGAGGAGCGGCTGCTGGCGGCGCTGCGCGGCGTGCGCGACGCCGACGGCGCGGTGGCGGCGATCGACGCGGCGCTCAACGCGTTCCAGCGCGGTCCGCAGGCCGACGACACGGCGGTCCTGGCACTGAACCTCCCTTGACCGGACTCCGGCAAACGGGAGGATGCCCCGCGTCGGAGGGGAAGTTCAAGGAAGACGAGGGGGTCGGGATGAGGTTGAGCAGACGGCTCGCGCTGCGCTGGGCCTGGGTCTGGCGGTCGTAGCGGCGGCTCCGGCGGTGGCCGGGGCGAGCGCGCAGTCGCGACGTATGGGACGCGGTCGCGGGCAAGCTGCCGCGAGTCCTGGCGCTGACATCAGCCGGCGAGCTACCGCGCCTTCACGCTGGACACGCGCGGCTCTGCGCGCCGGCCTGGCCGTCGGCGCCGAAGGCGGGGCGCGGCGCGCGGGCGACGAGCTCGATGGTGCTCTCGCTGCCCGAGCCGGACGGCGGCTTCGAGCGCTTCGAGGTCTACGAGGCTCCGATCATGGAGGCCAAGCTCGCCGCCAGGCACCCGGACATCAAGACCTGGGCCGGGCGCGGCATCGACGATCCGCACCGCGACGTCCGCGCCGACGTCACCAGCTCGGCTTCCACGCCTCGGTGCGCTCGCCGGAGGGCGCGTGGTACATCGACCCGTACTACAAGCACGACGACAGCGTCTACGTCAGCTACTTCACGCGCGACCTCACCGACGACGAGCGCTTCGTCGAGCAGCGAGGTCGAGGAGCTCGCCTCGGCAGGTGGAGGCTCGGCCGCGGCCGTCGCCGGGCCCGAGGTCCAGCTGCGCACCTACCGGCTCGCGCTCGTCACCGATCCCGACCTACGCCACCTACTTCGGCGGCCCGGCCAACGTCACCGCGGCCAAGGTCACGCTGATGAACCGCGTCAACCAGATCTACGAGGACGAGTCGGCGATCCGGATGATCCTGATCGGCGACAACGACAAGCTCAACCTCGACACGGCGGCGCAGATGACACTGCCGAACGGCCCGTGCGGCGCGGCGGCGTGCTACACGCCGCAACAGGCGTCGACCTGCGCGCGGCGCGACACTCGATCGCAACCGGATCGTGATCGGCCAGATCGTCGGCGCCGCGAACTACGACATCGGCCACATCGCGATGGGCAACAGCGGCGGCGGCGTCGCCCAGCTCGGCGTCGTCGGCGGCAACATCAAGGCGCGCGGCTGCACGGGCCTTTCCACGCCGATCGGCGACTTCTTCGCCGTCGACTACGTGGCGCACGAGATCGGCCACCAGTTCGCGGGCAACCACACCTTCAACGGCGTCCTCGGCAACTGCGCCGGCAACCGCAGCGGCGCGACGTCGGTCGAGCCCGGCTCCGGCTCGTCGATCATGGCCTACGCCGGGCATCTGCGGCCGCGACAACCTGCAGCCGCACAGCGACCCGTACTGGGTCCCGAAGAGCTACGAGGAGATCCTCGCGCTGGTCACGGGCGACCGCGCCGCCGATCAGCGAGGTGCAGACGATCTCGCTGCGCGACTTCGGCGGCACCGACTCGGTGACGCTGACCTTCGGCGGCACCACGATCGGCCCGTTCGTGCGCGGCACGAACTACACGCGCGGCCGACATCCAGGGCACGCTGTCGGGCCACGAGGTCCAGGTCGTCCGGCTCAGCGGCTACGACACGGATGGCGACTCGTACCGGCTCAGCTTCGGCGGCGTCGAGACCGTGCCGATCGTGCGCGGCCAGAACAACACGGCGGCGGGCATCGCAGAACGCGATCGCGGGCGGCAACGAGCAGCAGCAGGTCACGCTGGCGTCGTTCAGCGCCACCACGCAGTCGTTCCAGATCTCGCTCGGCGGCAGCACGTCGACCGTGCTCGGCCTCGGCGGCGCGGCGGTCGACCAACGCCAACGTCGCGGCGGCGATCAACGCCATCCCGGGCTTCGCGGGCGGCGCGACGGTGACCGGCGCCGGCAACGGCGGCTTCCTCGTGACCTTCGCCGGACCGTCGGCGGGCATCGACGTCCCGCCGCTCTCGATCGTCAACTGCACGGGCGCCTGCACCTCGGCGGTGCGCGAGCTGGCCAAGGGCGGCCGCGGCGCTGCCGAGCTGGCCGGCGGGCGCGACGCGTCACCGTCGGCCCGGTCACCGACACCGGCTACACGCTGCTGTTCGGCGGCACGCTGTCCGGGGTCGACGTCGACCGGCGTTCTCGGTCACCAGCGCCTCGGGCGCGACCGGCACGGTCGAGGAGCGGGTCAAGGGCGGTGTCGGCGCGCTCGGCGCCGGCGCGACCGCGACGGTCGCCGGCTTCGGCGCGGGCACGTTCGACGACACGGGCTTCCAGGTCACGTTCGGCGGCACGCTGGCGAACCTCGACCAGCCGCCGCTCGGCCTCACGGTCACGGGCGGCAGCGGCTTCGTGGGCGAGACCGCCCGCGGCGGCCCGATCCAGAACAAGGGCTTCACCGTGACCGACACCGGCAACTTCGCGCCGGACGTGGTCGGCCCGGGCAATTTCACGATCCCGCCGCGTACGCCGTTCGCGCTGACGGGCAGTGCGACCGACCCCAACGGCGATCCGCTGACCTACATGTGGGAGCAGGTCGATCGCGCCGGCATCTCGGGCGGCAGCACCGTGGGCACGGCGCTGTTGAGCAACACGAAGACCAACGGCGCGCTCTTCCGCCAGTTCGGCGCCGGCGTGGACATCCCGCTCGCCGACTCGCTCAAGTACAACTCGCCCGGGCTCGAACCAGGCCACGGCGAATCCGACGCGGGTCTTCCCGGACATGGGCCAGATCCTGGCCGGCAACACCAACGCGGCCACCGGGTCGTGCCCCGAGGCGCCGCCGGCGCCCGCGGCCGTCCCGACCGCGGTCCGCGAGTGCTTCGCGGAGTGGCTGCCGACGGCGGACTGGATCGGCTTCCTCAGCGATCGCACGATGACCTTCCGGCTGACCGCGCGTGACGCACGGCCGGGCGGGGGCGCGATCGGGTTCGCCGAAGTCCAAGCTCACCATCGCGCCGCTCGCGGGTCCGTTCCGCGTCACCTCGCAGGCGGTGTCCGAGGTCGTCTTCGGCACGACGGCGAAGACGATCACCTGGGATGTCGCCGGTACCGACATCGCGCCGATCGGCGTCGCGAACGTCAAGCTCAGCCTGGTCGGCTCGGACGGCGCGTCGCACGTGATCGCCGAGAGCACGCCCAACGACGGCTCGTGGAGCGGGGCCTGGCCGAACGTGGCGGTCGCCGACGCGCGCGTCAAGGTCGAGGCGATCGGCAACGTCTTCTTCGACGTCTCGGACGCCGCTCTGACGTCGGTCGCCGCGCCCACGCTGCCGGTCAGCGGCACCGTCCCGCCGACGCTCACGCTGACGCTGGGGACGCCGGCGTCGTTCGGCGCGTTCACGCCGGGCGTCGACGCGCGACTACGACGCCACGACCTCGGCCACCGTCACCTCGACGGCCGGCGACGCCGTGGTTGCGGTCAGCGATCCGAGCCCGGCGGCGCCCGGGCACCTCGTCAACGGCGCGTTCGCGATGCCGTCGGCGCTCCAGGCCCGCAGCGGCGACGGCTGGCGCGTTCGCGACCGTCTCCGGCACGCCGGCGACGCTCAAGACCTACAGCGCCCCGGTCACCGGCGATGCCGTGCCGCTGACCTTCCGCCAGCACGTCGACGCGAGCGACGCGCTGCGGACGGGGTCCTACAGCAAGACGCTCACGTTCACCCTCTCGACGACGAACCCGTAGCGCGGACGCGGCCGCGCTCTTCGGGGCGCGGCCGCCTCCAGCTCGCGAACTCGCCGCGTCGTCTCCGCCGGGGGAAGAAACGGTTACCGCGCCGATAAGGGGACGGTCGGACTCGCGGTGCCGCAGGCCGTCATCGCCGCTGTGCATGGGGGGTGTGGAGCGTAACCGTCGCTCTGCGACGGTTTGGCTCCACACCCCTCGACCTCAGTGATCCGGGGGTGGGGTCGGAAACTCGCGCCAGAGTCAGCGGCTCACCCCGCATCGCTCGCTCGCCTGTGGTCGAACGCGCACGGAAAGGCCGGGCACGGTGCGCGCTTGTGGTCGACGTGCCGACACGGGGCAGGACGCCGCCCGCTTCGCGCGCGCGTGAGTGCTCGCCGACGCCGATGCGTCCCGGGCGGCTCAGCCAGCCCTGGCGCACACGGCGTACGCCTGCAAGGTCCAGTTCTGCGTCACGGTGCCGTCGGTCTCGCTCGCGGTCACCGACCACACGGTGGTCGAGCTCGGGATGCTGATGTTGATGGCGACCCGCGCGATGCCGGGGACGTTTCCGCCACCGCCGATCACGACCGTGCCCGCCGGACAGGTCGCGGTCGCACTCTTGGACGCGTTGCTGTTCGAAGCACTCACCGCGCCGGGGACGATCTGATGACCGGAGACACCCGCCGGGCCTTGCGGACCGGTGGCCCCGGCAGGCCCCTGCGGGCCGGCAGGGCCGGTGGCGCCCGCCGGTCCGGTTTGGCCCGCCGGTCCCGTCTGACCCGTCGCGCCCGTCTGGCCCTGGGGCCCGGCAGGTCCGGCGGGCCCTGTCTGACCGGCGGGCCCGGTTTGGCCGGCGGATTCCAGCGGGCCCGGTCTGGCCGATGGGTCCGGCGGGGCCGGCAGGTCCGGTTTGGCCCGCGGGTCCGGTGGCTCCGGCAGGCCCGGTCAGGCCGATGGGTCCGGCGGGGCCGGCAGGTCCGGTTTGGCCCGCGGGTCCGGTGGCTCCGGCAGGCCCGGTCTGGCCGATGGGTCCGGCGGGTCCGGCAGGTCCGGTTTGGCCCGCGGGTCCGGTGGCTCCGGCAGGTCCGGTTAGGCCGATGGGTCCAGCCGGTCCGGCAGCTCCGGTCGCGCCGACGGGTCCGGCAGGTCCGGTTGCGCCTGTTAGGCCGGGTGGCCCGGCGGGGCCGGTCAAACCCTGCGGCCCCGGGGCGCCTTGGGCTCCTGCCTGCCCTGTCTGCCCGTCTTGACCAGCGGGACCCGGAGATCCCTGCGGCCCTGCGGGACCCGTATTACCGGCCGGGCCGGCAGGCCCGGTCGCGCCCTGTGGGCCGGCCGGGCCGGTATCCCCCTGCGGTCCGGCGGGTCCCGCCGGCCCGGCGGGGCCGGGTGCGCCCGTCGCGCCGGTGAGTCCTTGAGGACCGGCCGGACCTGTGGAGCCGGTCTCGCCCTGCGCCCCCGGCGCGCCGGTCTGTCCCTGTGGTCCCGCCGCGCCCTGGGGGCCGGCAGCACCAGTTTCGCCCTGGGCTCCGGTCGCCCCGGTCTGCCCCTGTGGGTCCGGCGGGGCCTTGCGGTCCGGCGGGCCCGCTCGCGCCAGTGTCGCCCTGGGCTCCTGCAGGTCCTTGCGGTCCGGCGGGGCCCGTCGCGCCCGTCGGGCCCGTGGCGCCGGCAGGGCCGGGCGCGCCGGTGTCGCCCTGCGGTCCGGCGGCCCCCTGGGGTCCTGCGGGCCCGGTCGCGCCTTGCGCTCCGGTCGCGCCGGTGTCGCCCTGCGGCCCGGCTGGTCCTTGCGGTCCGGCGGGCCCGGTGGCCCCCGTCGCGCCCGTGGCACCCTGTGGTCCGGCGGCGCCGGTGTCGCCCTGTGGCCCGGCGGGGCCTTGAGGTCCGGCGGGGCCGGTGGCCCCTGTCGCGCCTGTTGCGCCTGTTGCACCTTGCGGTCCGGCAGGGCCCTGCGCTCCGGTCGCGCCGGTGTCGCCCTGCGGCCCGGCGGGGCCTTGCGGTCCGGCGGGCCCGGTTGCCCCCGTGGCGCCAGTCGCGCCTGTTGCGCCGGTGGCACCTTGCGGTCCGGCGGGTCCGGTGGCGCCCGTCGCCCCCTGCGCTCCGGTCGCCCCGGTCTCGCCTTGCGGACCGGCGGAACCTTGAGGGCCGGCGGGCCCGGTCTCGCCCTGCGGGCCCGGCACCGGTGTCGAGCCGCCGAGCACCGTCGGGCCAGGTGCGCCGGTTTCGCCGGTGACGCCCTGAGGGCCGGCGGGTCCGGTGTTGCCCTGCGGCCCTGCGGGCCCTGTCGGTCCGGGCTCGGGGTCGGGCGCGCGGCGCAGGAACATCTGGTGCTGGCGCATCTGATTCGCGCCCTGCGTTCTCGCGATCACGGTCACGAGCTCGCTGGCCAGCAGCCGGCGCACGACGCGCGGAACGCTGACGTAGGCGCGCAGGGTCTCCCCGCGCGGAATCGTGTAGCGGCGCAGCCCGAGGACCTTTCCCTCGACCGGATCTTCGTTGCCGATCAGGCGCAGCAGACCGCGACAACGGGGCGCGTCGGCGTCCTGCTCGCAGCGCAGCGTGACGACCACCCGGCCGGAGGCGTCCACGCTGAGGATCCGACCCATGATCGCGACGGACGCTTCTAAGCCGCAGGCCGCTCACCCGGCTGGGGTGATGCGCGCCGATCCGCCCCCGTGCCAGCGTTCCATCGCGTGGACCCCGACCGCGAAGGCACCGAACCCGATGCACGCTTCACGCTCGCCGCGGAACGGACGCTGCTGGCGTACGTCCGCACCGGCCTCGCGCTCGTGGCCGGCGGCGCCGCGGTCAGCCAGCTTCCGGGCATCGGTGGCGCAGGCGCGCTGATCCTGTCGCTGACGGCGATCGCGATGGGGATCACGGTCGCCGTCTGGGGTCACCGCCGCTGGCGGGCGGTCGAGCACGCGATGCGGACCGACGGCGTGCTGCCGCCACTGGCGGCCGGGCGCTTTCTCGCGATCGTTGGCGGACTCGGCCTGCTCTGCGTCGCGATCATTCTGATCGCCGAGTTCTGACGAGCGCGGTCGCGATCAGCGGGAAGACCAACAGCGACACCATGCCGGCGCCGACGAGCGCGACGGCGTCCTGCTCCTCGAGGCGGCCCTCCTCGACGGCGACCTCGGTGCTCGCGACCACAAGCCGCAACGCGGATGCGCACATGAGGGCCAGCGCGCGGCATTCCGACGCCGGAAGGTCGTCGCGATAGAGCACGAGCGCGGGCAGTCCACGGACGAGCAGGAAGAGCGCGGCGAAGCCCGGCACGAGGATCAGCGACGACGCGCTGCTCAGGAGTGCGTCGAGGTCGAAGTCGAGCCCGGTGGCGATGAAGAAGATCGGGATCAGGAACCCGTAGCCGACCCGTCGAGCTTGACTTGGAAGGGCTGCGCGGCCTCGCCGCGGGCGATCAGTCCGACGATCAGTGCGGCCGTGAACGCCCCGAGCACCACGTCGAGCCCGAGCGAGCCCGCGAGCACCACGAGCGCGCCGAGCAGCAGGATCGACAGCCGCAGCGCGAGTTGCCCGCCGGCGTGCATCGTCGCCTCCACGAGCCGGACCACGCGCCCCGGCCGCACCCGTACCGCGACGATGCCCGTGCCGATCGCGACCACGGCGTCCGCCAGAGCTCACCGGAGGCGACGGCGAGCACCACCGAGAGCGTGACGATCGGTCCGAATTCGTCCGCCGGACCCGCGGCCAGCACGCGCCGGCCGAGGCTACCGTCGGCGAGCCCGGCGTCCTTCAGGATCGGCACCAGCGCGCCCAGCGCGGTCGTCGTCAAGGCCAGCCCGACGAGGACCGGGGCACCGACGACACCCGCTGCGTAGAGCAGCCCCGCCGCGACCATCCCGAGCCCGAGCGTTAGCGCCCACCCGCGCGCGGCGAGCGTGAGCGGGGCGCCGCGGGCGCGGTTGAAGTCGATCTCCATCCCGGCGAGGAAGAACAGGAGCGCGAGCCCGAACTGCGACAGCGCCTCGATCAGCGCGTCGGGCGCGGCGAGCCCGAGCACGTCCGGGCCGACCAGGATGCCGAGCAGGATCTCGGCCACGACGCTCGGTACGCGCACGCTCGTGGGGAGGTCCGCCAGCACGGGCGCGAGCGCCGCGACGGCGAGCACGACGAGACACTTCCTTGGTCGATCTGCACGGCCGCGCAGCATGCCGGATGATCCACACGATCGACGGGCCGTGTCCGGGCGCGGCGCTCGCGATCACCGGGTACTGAGACCCGAGCGAGCGCCGGGGGTTGCACTGCGCCCGTGGATCGAAGAGGATCGCCAGCGATGCTTCGTGCGCTGTGCTGCCTGACACTCGTGGCCGGCGCCCTGGGGCCGTGCTCCCGCACGTGGCGATGCGCCGCCGCCACGGTCACGCTCGACGAGGACACCGGCGTCCTGCGGATCGCGGGCGACGCCGCGGCCGACACGATCACGACCCTGCAGGACGCGTCGCAACGTGATCGTCGACGGGAAGCAATCTGACGCCCTCGGCGACACCTGTCGCGCCGGCGACGCACGTCGCCTGCCCGCTGGCGCAGACACGGCATGATCGCCGTCGATCTCGCTGCCGGGAACGATGAGCTTCTCTTCGGCGGTCGACGTGACGCTTCCCCAGAGCATCGCCGGCGGCCTCGGCAACGACGTCCTACGCGGCGGGCGCGCGGACGACGTGCTCGCGGGCGGCGACGGCAACGACGTTCTCGACGGTGGTCCCGGCGTCGACGACTACTTCGGCGAGGCGGGCAACGACGTGATCGAGGCGCGCGACGGCGCCGCCGAACGGATCGCGTGCGGGGCCGGCTCGGACGAGGCTCGCAACGACTTCATCGACATCATCGCCGAGTGCGAGCGCGGCCTCGACGGCGACGGCGACGGCTTCGCCGCGCGCGTCGACTGCAACGACGCCAATCGCGGCGATCCGGCCGGGCGCGCCGGAGGTCTTCGGCAACGGCGTCGACGAGAACTGCAACGGCCGCGACGACGTCAACCTCGACGCCGACGGCGACGGCTTCGCGGTGCCGGTCGACTGCGACGACCGCAACGCCGCGATCCGGCCCGGGAGCGCTGGAGGTGCGCGGCAACGCGGTCGACGAGAACTGCGACCGGCGCGCCGAGTCCGTGGCGCGTGGTCGACGCGCTGGTCACGAACCGCTGGGCCCTGACGGCCACCAACACCACGCGCCTGCGCGCGCTGGTGGTGCGACTGGCGCCGCGCGGGCGCGATCGTGACGCTCAGCTGCCGCGGCAAGTCCTGCCCGTTCAGCCGAACGCAGCGGCGCACCGTCGCGCGCGACCTGGCCCCGGTCTCGTTCTCACGCACGTTCCGGCGCGCGCGGCTGCGCTCCGGCGCGCGGCTGACGTTGACGATCAGCGCGCCGGAATCGATCAGCCGCACGTTCACCTACACCGTCCAGCGCGCGGCTCTGCCCGACCAGCGGATCGTCTGCCGCGCGCCCGGAGACACGGCGGGGCAGCCGTGCTGAGGCCGCTCTGATCGCGCTCGGCGCTGCTCCTGGTCGCGCCCGCGAGCGCCGCCGCGGGCACGTTCGCGGTGTCCGGCACGACGATCACCTACAACGAGCTTCGCGGGCGACCAGGACAAGATCGCGGCCATCGAGATGGCCGACGGCGTGCTCTTCACGCGTTTCAGCGACGTCCCGCTCGGCGTCGAGGACAGCAAGCTGCACGTTATCGGCGAGCGACAGCGTCTTCTGCCGCGAAGCCCAGCACGACGACGACGGTCGCTCCTGAACCTCGGCGACGGCGACGACGTCGCCGCGATCAGCCCGTCGGTGACGCTCGACGGTCATCTTCAAGGGCGAGGACGGCGCCGACGGCCTGTTCGGCGGCAGCGGCTTCGACACCTTCAACGGCGGTCCCGGCAACGACAACATCGTCGCCCGCGACGGCCGGCCGGAGCGGATCAACTGCGATGCCGGCGAGGACACGGCGATCTCCGACGACAACGACACCCGCATCTCCTGCGAGCAGATCGAGGGCGACGCCGACCTCGACGGCGTGCGCCGTCCGGCCGATTGCAACGACACCAACCCGGCGATCCGCCCCGGCGCCGCCGAGATCGCCGACAACGGCGTCGACGAGGACTGCAACGGCGCCGACGCCACCGACCTCGACCGTGATCGCGACGGGATCGGGCGCCCGCAGGACTGCAACGATGGCGACGCGGCGATCCGGCCGGGCGCGCGCGAGGTGATCGGCAACGCCGTCGACGAGAACTGCGACACGCGGATCGAGCCGTTCCCGCCGATCCTGGGCTCGCTCTCGCAACGCTGGGTCGAGGTCGGCAACGGCACCCGCAACGTCGCGTTCGTCGCGCGCAAGTTCCCCCGCGGGACGACGATCGAGATCCGCTGCGAGGGCCGCAGCTGTCCGTTCGCGCGCTTCCGCCGCACGATCCGCCGCGCCAACGAGAACCTGCACGGGCCCTTCGGGCGCCGCGTGCTCGCGCGCAACGTGCGCATCGACGTCCGGGTCACGCGCGCCAACCGCGTCGGCCGGCTGTCGCGCTTCCGCTTCAGCACGCCCGGCGAGCCGTCGGTCGCGTTCCAGTGCCTGCCGCCCGGCGGCGGCACGCGCGACTGCTGATGGACGCCTTCGTGTTGGGTGGCGGCGGGCAGCTCGGGGCCGGCGAGGTCGGCATGCTGCGCGCGCTGCTCGAGCACGACATCGTGCCGAGCGTCGTGATCGGCACCTCGGTCGGCGCGATCAACGGCGCGGCGGTCGCGACCGAGCCGACGCTGGCGATGGTCAAGCGCCTCGCCGAGACGTGGTCGGACATCGAGCGCTCGGACGTCTTCGCCGGCTCACTGCTCGGGCGCCTCGCGACGCTCGCGCGCACCGGTACGCACCTGCACGGCAACGACGCGCTGCGGGCAGCGCTGACCGAGTCGCTCCCGATCGCGCTGATCGAGGATCTGCCGGTGCGCTTCGAGTGCGTGGCGGCGTCGATCGAGCGCGCGGGCGAGCACTGGTTCACGGCCGGGCCGCTGGTCGAGGCCGTGCTCGCCTCCTCGGCCGTACCCGGGATCCTGCCGCCGGTGGAGATCGCGGGCGAGCATTTCATCGACGGCGGCATCGTCAACTCGATCCCGGTCAACCGCGCCGTCGAGCTCGGCGCGACGCGGATCTTCGTCATGCACGTGGGCCGGCTCGACCGGCCGCTGGAGCCGCCGCGCTGGCCGTGGGAGGTCGCGCTGGTCGCCTTCGAGGTCGCGCGCCGGCACCGCTTCGTCGGCGATCTCGCGTCACTGCCCGAGGAGATCGAGCTGCACGTGCTGCCGACCGGGCAGGCCGAGCCGCCCGGCTACAAGGACCTCTCGGCACTGCGCTATCGCGTGACCGCCGACCTGCGCGCGAGCATCGACCGTGCACACGAGGCGTCGCTGGCCTATCTGGAAGGGCTGTGACGTGCGCCCGCCGCCGCCGCTGATCCGCCGGCTCCTGCTCGCCCCGCTGATCCTCGGCGCAGAGCTGGCGCTGATCCTCGCCTCGCCAGTGCTCGCCGCGCTCGCGGCGCTGCTCTCGCCGCTGCTCGGCGGGCGGCGACCGGTGCGGATGCTCGCGCTCGTGCTGGCCTGGGCCACGGGGCACGTCGCCGAGCGTCGCCGCCTGCTTGGCGCTGCGAGCCCAGGGGAAGGGCCCGGCGCCGTACTACGGGGTCATGCGCTGGTTCGTCGGCTGGCTCGCGCGCACGGCGCTGCGCGTCGCGCGCGTGAAGGTGACCGTCGTCGACTCGCAGGCGGCCGAGACGGTGCTCGCAGGCGAGCGGCCGGTGATCGTGCTCTCGATCCACTCCGGCGAGGGCGACTCGCTGCTCGTGCTCGACCATCTGCTGCGCCGCCACCGCCGGCAGCCGCGGATCGTCATGCACGAGGCGCTGGCCGCCGACCCACTGCTCGACATCCTGGGCCAGCACGTGCCGAGTCGCTTCATCGACCCACGGGGCGGCGACATCGAGGTCGAGATCGCGGCCATGAGCCGGGGACTCGGCGCGCATGACGCCGTGCTGATCTTCCCCGAGGGCGGCAACTTCACCGTCGAGCGCCGGCTGGCGAGCGTCGAGCGGCTGCTGCACCGCGGCCACCACGAGCAGGCCGAGCAGGCGCGCGCGATGGAGCATCTGTCGGCGCCGCGCCCGGGCGGCGCGCTCGCGGCGCTGGAGAGCGCGCCGGACGCCGACGTCGTGTTGATGGCCCACTTCGGCTTCCCGGACGACTTCGGCGAGGCGTGGCGCGACCTGCCGCACCGCACCCCGATCGAGGTCCAGCTCTGGCACGTCCCGGCGGCGGAGATACCGGAGGGCACGGACGAACGGATCCGGTGGATCTTCGGCTGGTGGGCGACGCTCGACGCATGGGTCGGCGAGCGCCGCGCGACGACCTGACCTACGCCGTTGCCAGCTCCCCGCCCTGAAAGGCGGCGGCAAGCCGGCGGAGCACCAGCGCGGGCCGGTGATTGAGGTCGTCCTCGGTGAACCGCAGGACGATCTGACCGCTCGCGCGCAACGCGGCGTCCTTGATGCGATCGTCCACCTTCGAGCGCGGGCGCTTATGTGCCGGGCCGTCGATCTCGACGCAGATCCCGGGCCAACTCGCGTCGACTGTCAGTAGGCGTACACGCCGCGGTACACGGGGTGCAGGGCGGCCCGTGCGCTCCCACGCCGCGACTCCAGCCTTGCTCAGCGCGAGCTGTGAGCGCTTGATCACGCCGTGCTGTCGCGCGGCGACAACCCAGGGGGTGGTACGACTTTGGTTCACCCCCTCTGAACCTTCTCGGAACACCCCCGCAGTCTCGGCCGAAGCGGTGCGACCGAGCAAGGCCGATTCGTGCCGAAAGACGCGCGGAACTGCTTCTTTTCTCCGCGCCGATGAGTTTTCGCGGGCGCCGCAGTCGTATGGGGCATGAAGCGCAACCACAACACCGGCGACCGCGGGAACCGCGACGGTGATCCTCCGCCCGTGAAATCAGCTCATCGGGATCTCGGCCCGCAGCTGCGTCCCGCGGCCGGCCGGGCTCTCCAAGGTGAGGGTGCCGTCCAGGGCCGCCACGCGGTCCGCCAGCCCTCGCAGACCCGAGCCGTTCGCCGTATCGGCTCCGCCGACGCCGTCGTCGGCCACCTCGACCGTCAGCCGGTCCGAATTGCACCGCACCGCCACCGACGCCTGGGTCGCGTTGGCGTACTTGGCGACGTTCGCCAATCCTTCGGAAACGACGAAGTAGGCCGCGCTCTCGACCGGCGCCGGCAGCCGCCCCGTGCCTTCGGCCTCCACGGTCACGGGCACCGGCGCCCGCGCGACGAGCGTCTGGACCGCGGCCTCGAGGCCGCGCTCGGTCAGCACGGCCGGATGGATCCCGCGCGCCAGCTCGCGCAGCTCGGCGAGGCTCGTCTGCAGCTCCTCCTGCGCGCCGTCGAGGATCGCCGCCAGCTCCGCGTCGTCGTCCGCGCGCCGGCGCGCCGCGCGCAGGGTCAGCGCGAGCGCGACGAGCCGCGACTGCGCACCGTCGTGCAGGTCGCGCTCGAGCTTGCGCCGCGCCGCGTCGCCCGCCTCGACCAGCCGCGTGCGTGAGGCGCGCAGCTCCTCCATGCGCTCGTGCAACTCGGCGTCGAGGTGCGAGATCCGGCTACGGGTGAGGCCGACGAGGAACGCGAACGGCATCAGCCCGCTGGAGACGAACGCCGCCCACCAGAACACGTCGTTGTCGCCCGCCTGCGCGACGGTGACGAGCGCGAAGGTCAGCAGCGCGAACGTGTAGACCGGGGTGAGCTGCAGGCGCTCGAAGTCGTCGGCCGCGTGCCAGTGGCGCGCGGAGCGGATCAGCACGAGCACGAACAGCGCGCCGTAGAGCGCGGTCCCGATCGCCCGGTTCGGGACGAACCCGAGCGGGAAGATGACGTAGCCGGCGATCACCAGCGCGCGGTCGAGCCCGGGCTGGACGCGACCGGCCGGGAACGCGATGCCGAGGTGCAGGAAGACGCCGCCCCAGAGCCCGCTGGTGACCTCCGCGACCTCGTGCACGAGGTCCGAGTTCGCGTTGACCAGCGTCGAGTTGAACCACGCGAAGCCGAGCACGACCATCAGCGCGCCGGTCCGGCTCTCGGGTCGCCGCCGCCAGGCGTAGAGCCCGGTCGCGACGAAGTTCCAGCCGACCACGCGGCCGCGACCGCCCATGCCGCCCGTCGAAGTCGATCCGGTCGCTGGTGAGCTGGACCGCAGCGACGCCGACACCGCAGAGCGCGGCGGCGATCGCGATGGCGTACGTTCGGGCACGGGTCACGGCGCACGTCACGGTAGCCACGCCCGCCGTCAGACTCCCGCGCGTGAACTGGCTCCTCTACACCCTGGTCACCGTCGCCCTGTGGGCGGGCTGGAGCTTCCTGGGCAAGCTCGCGCTCGAGCACACGACCTCCGTGCAGGCCACGGTCGTCTTCGGGTTCGTGGCGATGCTCGTCGGCTTCGCTGCGATCGCGGCCGGGCAGCGCACGGCGGCCTGGTCGTTCAGCACCCTGTGGCTCGCCGCGCTCAGCGCGCTCAGCGGCTCCGCCGGGCTGATCACGTTCTATCTCGCGCTGCAGCAGGGCCGCGCGAGCGTGGTCGTGCCGATCATCGGCCTCTATCCGGCGATCGTCGCCCTGCTCTCAGTCCTGTTGCTGGGCGAGCGGCTGAGCGCCGTGCAGTACGTCGGCATCCTGCTGGCCGTCACGGGGGTCGTGCTGCTGGGCGCCGGTTAGGTCGGGGTGGACGCGGCCGTCCAGGACCGAGCGCGCGAGCCGGTCGCCGAGCAGCGGGCCGAACTTCATCAGGTTGCTGCCGTGAAACGCCGTCACGCGCCCGTCCCGGAGCGCGAGGAAGCCGTCGCCGCGCTCGTCGAGCCAGGGCGCTTCGAGCGACACGCACTCCATCCGGCCGACGGGCTCGAGGCCGTCGAACATCGTCGGCTGTGGCGCGGTAGTCGTGCATCCCGACCGCGAAGCGGCCGGTCGAGCCGAGCGGGAGGGCGTAGAGCTCGGGTGAGATCACGCACGCGGCGGGCGCGGGCGCGTCGTAGGTCACGCGCACGTGCGGCCCGACCGTGAGCTCGAAGTCGAGCTGCCGGGACGAGCGCCTGCGTCCCGAGGCCGGCGCAGACGAGGATCGCGTCGGCCTCGATCGAGCCGAGGTCGGTGACCGTCGCGCGGCGGACGTCAGCCGCGCGGCCAGCGCGTCGAGCGCGCGCCGGATCCGCAGGCTGCCCGCGAGCGGGTCGAAGATCCCGCCGTCCCATTCGTGGTCGCCCGCCAGGAACGGGATCCGCGCCTCGATGTCGGCGCGCGAGACGGTCTCGACCGGCGCGCCGGCGGCGCGCATGGCCGCCGCCTGCGGCGGCTCGCCGGCGCCGCCGCCGCCCGCGGCGGTGTCGCGCGGCGCGGCTGCGGCCGCGGCGCCCGGTCGCGCCGGCGGCGCGACGACCACGAGGCCCTCCTCGCCGAGCAGCCGCCCGGCGCCGAGCTCGCTCCTCCCACGCCAGCCAGCGCTCGCGCGCCTCGAGCGCCAGCGCGCACAGCCGGGGGTCGCCGTGAGCGATCCGGAAGATCCGCGCCGAGGCCCGCCGACTGGCCGGCGCCGACGCCCTCGGCCTCGAGCACGACCACGTCGCGCGCCGCGCCGCTGCAGCTCGTACGCGGCTGCCAGCCCGCAGATTCCCGCTCCCACGACCACGACGTCCATCCCGGCATCGTAGGGTTCAGCGGTGGCCGACCTGCAGGAGATCGTCGACGACCTCGAGGCCGCGATCCGCCGGCCGATCTCGGTCGAGGACCGGCGCTGGCGCCTGCTCGCGCACAGCGTCCAGCCCGACGAGGCCGACGCCGTCCGCCGCTCCTCGATCCTGACGCGCGAGACGGCGCCGGACGTGGTGGCCTGGCTCGACGGCCTCGGGCTGCAGCGCGCGCACGACCTCGTCGACGTGCCGCGCAACGACGAGCTCGGCATGACCCGTCGCGGCTGCCTGCCGATCCGCCACGGCGACGTGCTGCTCGGCTTCCTGTGGGTGATCGTCGGCGACCGCCCGCTCACCGGCGCCGAGCGCGACGAGCCTGCGAGCGCGGTGGGGAGGAGGTGGCCGAGAACCTGTGGCGCCGCCACCGCGACGCCGACGAGCGCGAGCGCCGCACGCGCGAGGAGCTCGACGCGCTGCTGCGCGGGCAGGAATCCAGCTCGCGGCGACCCTGCGCTGGCCGCAGACCGGCGCCTATGCGATCGCGGTCACGGACGTGCGAACTGGAGCGGTTGCGCTGGCGCCGCGCCGATCTCGTCGCGACCGGCGACGCGCTGCTCGTGCGGGACCCGATCCACTTCACCACGCGCGCTCGCCGCCGCCGGCGCCGACCGGCGGCGTGAGCGCGCCCTTCGCGCAGCTCAGCGCCGCGCCCGAGGCGCTCCGCCAGGCGCGCGTCGCCGCGCTCTGCGCGCGGGCCGGGCTCGGGCCGGTCGCCGCCTACGACGAGCTCGGCAGCTGGGCGCTGATCGCGTCGCTGTGGGACGGCGCCGGCCGGCCCGCGCCGCCCGCGACGATCGTCGCGCTCGCCGCAGCACCGCCGCGGCGCGCAGCTGCTCGAGGCGCTCGAAGGCCTGCTCGAGCACGGCGGCGACGTGGCCGAGGCGGCGCAAGCGCGCTCAGCATGCACCGCGCCACGCTGTACCGGCGCCTGGAGCGGATCGAGGAGATCACCGGCCTCGACCTGCGCCGCGGCGATGACCGGCTGCTCGCGCACCTCGGGCTGCGGCTTCATCGCCTGCGACGAGCTGAAGCGCGACAGTTGTCGCGCGCGGCCCGCGAGAGTCGCGACGCGCACCCCTCTGGCGGCGCGGATCGGCCGACCGACGAGCATTCCTGCCATGGCCGCCACGACCCAGGAACGCATCGAGACCTCGACGATCCGATCATGCGGATCGGTACCGATCTCGCCGCCCGGATGCCGCGTCCGCGCGCCGTTTCGACCGCGCGCGTCGAGCGGCGCATGCAGGAGCTGCTGATCGAGCGATCCCGCGCTGCGCGCGGCGCTCTTCCGCTTCGTCGACGTCCGCCCGGCGTGCGCGACGCCCGCCGACGTCACCCGCCACCTGCACGAGCTGCTCGACGACGCGCACGAGTCCTCGCGCGCCCGCCGCGCCACCGACGATCACCGCGCAGCAAGCTCGCCACGCGCCCCGTCGCCGCGATCGCCGCCACCGGCGTCAAGCAGATGGCCCAGCGCTTCATCGTCGGCGAGGACGCCAAGCCGACTCGCTGCCGACGATCACCGCGCCTGTGGAAGCGCGGCGTCGACGCCACCGTCGACCTGCTCGGCGAGGCCACCGTCACCGAGGCCGAGGCCGACCGCTACATGCAGCGCTGCGAGGACGCGCTGCGCACGCTCGCCGGCGCCGCCCGCAAGTACCCGGCGCGCGACGTCAACCTCTCGGTCAAGGTCTCCGCGCTCACCCCGCTGCTGCGTCCTGAGGCGCCCGAGCGCGGGATCGAGGGCGCCCGACCGCGCCTGCGCCACCTGCTGCGCGTGGCCCGCGACGTGCAGGCGCACCTGCACGTCGACATGGAGTCCTTCGACACCCGCGAGGCGATCACCCGCCTCACGCTCGACCTGCTGGCCGAGCCGGAGTTCGCCGAACGGCCCGAGCGCCGGCATCGTCCTGCAGGGCTACCTCGTCGAGTCCCCGCAGCACCTCGACGAGCTGCTGGCCTGGGCCGCCGAGCACCCCGCGCAAGCACCCGTTCACGATCCGCCTGGTCAAGGGCGCCTACTGGGACCACGAGGTCGTCCAGGCCGCGCAGCACGGCTGGACCCCGCCGGTCTTCACCGACCGCCGCGAGTGCGACCGCAACTTCGAGCTGCTCTCCAAGCGCCTGATCGACGCGACGCCGCTGGTCAAGGTCGCGATCGCCAGCCACAACCTGCGCTCGATCTCGCACGCCGCCGCCTACGCCGACACCCGCAACGTCGGCAACGAGCACCTCGAGTTCCAGATCCTGCGCGGGCTCGGCGACGACACCCAGGCCGCGATCGCCGCCACCGGCCGCCGCGTCCGCTGCTACTGCCCGGTCGGCGACCTCGTCGCCGGCATGGCCTACCTCGTGCGCCGCCTGCTCGAGAACACCGCCAACGACTCCTTCCTCGCCGCCCACGCCGGCGGCACGACCACCGCCGAGCTGCTGGAGGCCCCATGATCTTCGCCAACGAACCGCTGCTCGAGCTGCGCCGCGAGGCCGTCCGCCGCGAGGCGCTGGACGCGCTGGCCGCGCTCGACGCCAAGCTGCCGCTCGAGGTCCCGATGCTGATCGGGGAGGACGTCGTCACCGGCCGCCGGTTCGCCTCCGTCGACCCGTCCGCGCCCACCCGCATCGTCGCCCACGCCCACGAGGCCACCGAGGCGCACGTCGCCGACGCCGTCGGCCGCGCCGAGCGCGGTCACGCCGCCTGGTCGCGCAAGCCCGCCGCCGACCGCGCCGCCGCGCTGCAGCGCGCCGCCGAGCATCCTGCGCTCGCGCCGGCTGGAGCTCACCGCGCTCGCCGTCCGCGAGGCCGGCAAGCCGTGGGCCGAGGCCGACGGCGACGTCTGCGAGGCGATCGACTTCCTCGACGTACTACGCGCAGGGCGCGCTCGCGCTCGAGCAGGGCCGCCCGCTGATCCAGCTGCCGGGCGAGCGCAACGCGATGCGCTACGTCGCCCGCGGCGTCACCGGCGTGATCGCGCCCTGGAACTTCCCGCTGGCGATCGCCGCCGGCATGGTCGGCGCCGCGCTCGCGACCGGCAACGCCGTCGTGCTCAAGCCCGCCGAGCAGGCGCCGGCCTGCGCCAAGGCCGTCGTCGACGCCCTGCACGCCGGCGGCGTCCCGCTCGACGCGCTCAGCCTGCTCCCGGGCGGGGACGAGGCGGGCAAGGCGCTGGTCGCCGACCCGCGCATCCACGCGATCGTCTTCACCGGCTCCTGCGCCGCCGGCCTGCAGATCCTCGAGCGCGCCGCCAAGGTCGTCCCCGGCCAGCGCCACCTCAAGCGCGTGATCGCCGAGATGGGCGGCAAGAACGCGGTCATCGTCGACTCCGACGCCGACCTCGACGACGTCGTCCCGGCGCTGCTGAAGTCCGCGTTCGCGTTCGCGGGCCAGAAGTGCAGCGCGGCCTCCCGCGCGCTCGTCCACGCGCGCGATCGCCGACGAGCTGGCCGAGCGGATGGCGGGCGCGATCACGACCCTGCGCGTCGGCCCGGCGCAGGACTTCGGCACCGACGTCCCGCCGGTGATCGACATCGCCGCCCAGCAGCGGATCGAGCGCTACATCGCGTCCGCGACCCCGCTCGCCCAGGCCGAGATCGCGCGACGACGGCTTCTACGTCGCGCCGACGATCTTCGCCGGCCTGCCGGCCGACTCACCGGTCGTGCACCGAGGAGATCTTCGGCCCGGTCCTGAGCCTCGAGACGCGTGGCAGAGCATCGAGCACGCCTGCGACGTCGTCGACGCGAGCGCGTTCGCGCTCACCGGCGGCCTGTTCAGCCGCAGCCCGCGCACGATCGAGTACGTGAGCGAGCGCACGCCGGTCGGCAACCTCTACGTCAACCGCGAGATCACCGGCGCGATGGTCGGCCGCCAGCCGTTCGGCGGCGGCAAGCTCTCCGGCACCGGCCCGAAGGCCGGCGGCCCCGACTACCTGCTGCAGTTCGTCGAGGCGCGCGCGGTGACGGAGAATACGGTCCGCCACGGCCTCGTCGTCTGAACCTGGGGGAAGATGAACCTTCACACGCTGCTGTCCCGGCGCTCGCAGGAGTGCGGCCCCGTCCGCGTCGGCGTCATCGGCGCGGGCAAGTTCGCGTCGATGTTCCTGACGCAGGCGCTGAACCTGCCCGCGCTCCACGTCGCCGGCGTCGTCGACCTCGACCCGGAGCGCGCCCGCGGCGCGCTGGAGCGCACGGGCTGGCCGCGCGAGCGCTACGCCGCGCCGAGCCTCGCCGACGCGCTGCGCAGCGGCCGCACGTACGTCGGCGACGACGCCGACGAGCTGATCGACAGCGCCGGCATCGAGGTCATCCTCGAGATCACCGGCAACCCGATCGCCGGCGCCTACCACGCCGACCGCGCGCTCGAGCAGGGCCAGCACGTGATCATGGTCAACGTCGAGGCCGACTGCATGATCGGCCCGGTGCTGGCCGACAAGGCGCGCCGCAACGGCGTCGTCTACGCGATGGCCTACGGCGACCAGCCCGCGCTGATCTGCGAGCTCGTCGACTGGTGCCGGACCGTCGGCTTCGACGTCGTCGCCGCCGGCAAGGGCACGAAGTACCTGCCCGAGTACCACAGCTCCACGCCCGACACGGTCTGGGACTACTACGGCTTCACCGAGGAGCAGCTCGCCGGCGGCGACTTCAACCCGAAGATGTTCAACTCGTTCCTCGACGGCACGAAGTCGGCGATCGAGATGGCCGCGGTCGCCAACGGCACCGGGCTGATCCCGCAGGACGAGGGCCTGCAGTTCGCGCCCGCGGGCGTCGACGACCTGCCGAGCGTGCTGATCCCGCGCGCGAGCGGCGGCGTCCTCAGCCGCAGCGGCACGGTCGAGATCGCCTCGAGCCTGCACCGCGACGGCAGCGAGGTCGAGCGCGACCTGCGCTGGGGCGTCTACGTCACCTTCGAGGCGCGCACGGACTACGCCGTCCAGTGCTTCGCCGAGTACGGCGTGCACACCGACCCGAGCGGCCGCTTCGCCTCGCTCTACCGCCCGTACCACATGATCGGGCTCGAGCTCGGCGTCTCGATCGCCTCCGCGGTCGTGCGCGGCGAGGCCACCGGCACGCCGACGGGCTTCCGCGGCGACGTGACCGCGGTCTCCAAGCGCGCGCTGAAGGCGGGGGAGACGCTCGACGGCGAGGGCGGCTACATGGTCTACGGCCGGCTCGCGCCGGCCGAGCGCTCCGTCGCCGAGGGCGCGCTCCCGCTCGGCCTGGCGCACGGCTTCCGCCTGCGCAACGACATCCCCGCCGGCGCGACGCTGCGCTACGACGACGTCGAGATCGACGAGACGGTCGCCGCGGTGCGCCTGCGCCGCGAGCTCGAGGAGACCCTGAAGCGCGCGCCCGTGGCCTGAGGCGACATGCTCGCGGGTATCCAGGCTCCGTGGTGACCACGCCTGAGCCGCTCGTGATCGCCGGCGCGCGGGAGCGGATCCGCGCCGCCGGGCGCCGGATCGCCGTGCTCGACGACGACCCGACCGGCTCGCAGACCGTCCACGACGTCGCGATCGTCACTCGCGCTCGACGACGACGAGCTGACCGTCACGGGCGACACGACGTTCTTCTTGACCAACACGCGCTCGCTGGACGAGGCCGACGCGGTCGCGCTCACCGAGCGCGTCGCGCGGACGCTGCTCGAGCGCGATCCCGAGCTCGAGCTCGTCAGCCGCAGCGACTCGACGCTGCGCGGGCACGTCGTCGCCGAGGTCGCGGCGATCGACCGGGCGCGCCGCGCCGTGCTCGGCAGCGGCTACGACGGCGTCCTGCTCGTCCCGGCGTTCTTCGAGGCCGGCCGCTCCACGCGCGACGACATCCACTGGGCGGGCGACGTGCCGGTGGGCGAGACCGAGTTCGCGCGCGACGCGACCTTCGGCTACCGCGCGTCGAACCTGCGCGAGTTCGTGGCCGAGAAGCGCGGCGACACGGACGCCGTCAGCCTGTCGCTGGAGGACATCCGGGTCGGCGGGCCCGAGCGCGTCGCGCAGGTGCTGCGCGGCGTCAGCGACGGCCGCTGGGTGGTCGTCAACGCCGAGAGCTACGACGACCTCGACGTCGTCGTGCGCGGCGCTGCGCGAGAGCGGGCGCTCGCTTCGTCTACCGCACCGGGCCGTCGTTCGTGCGCGCGCTGGCCGGGATCGAGCCGCTCGCGCCGCTGAGCGCCGAGGACGTCTGGCCGGAGGGCAAGCCCGACGGCCACGGGCTGGTCGTGGTCGGCTCGCACGTCGGGCTGACGACGCCGCCAGGTCGAGGCCGCGCAGGAGCGCTGCGGGCGGCGAGGTCGAGCTCGACGTCAGCGCGCTCGACGTCGCCGGGACGTCGGCGGCAGGTGCTCGAGGCGCTGCGCGACGGCGACGTCCTGCTCTACACGAGCCGCACGCTCAAGCGCGGCGAGGACGCCGACGACCGCCTGGCGATCGCGCGGCGCGTCTCGACGGCGGTCACCGAGGTGGTGCGCGCGCGCGCTCGACGCGCGTCCGGCGTGGGTGCTCGCCAAGGGCGGGATCACCTCGCACGACGTCGCCGTCCGCGGGCTCGGGATCCGCCGCGCCGAGGTGCTCGGGCAGCTGCTGCCCGGGCATGGTGTCGGTCTTCCGGCCGCTCGAGGCCGACGAGCGCGCGGTCGGGATGCCGTACGTCGTGTTCGCCGGCAACGTCGGCGACGAGGGCACGCTGGCCGAGATCGTGCGAACGGTTCCGCGCCTGATGCTCGCCACGGGCACCGCGGTGCTCGCAGCGCGGCCGCGCGGTGGCGGCGATCACGACCTACACGCTCGAGTCGACGCGCGGCGATCGTCGCCGCCGCCGAGCGGCTCGGCCAGCCCGTGCTGCTGTCGGCGGGCGTGAGCTCCTACGGCGCCGTCGGCCGCGAGCCGCTGGCCGCCGCGGCGCTGGCCGCGGCGCACGCCGCGAGCGTGCCGGTCGGCGTGCACCTCGACCACTGCAAGGACCCGGACGAGATCGACGCCTGCCTGGCGCTCGGCTACAGCTCGGTGATGATCGACGGCTCGCACCTGCCGTTCGAGGAGAACGTCGCGGTCACGCGGCGGGTGGTCGAGCGCGCGCACGCCGCCGGCGTCTGGGTCGAGGCCGAGCTGGGCGCGCTGGCCGGCGACGAGGACGCCTCCGGCGAGGCCGAGGCCGGCGCGATGACCGACCCCGCGCAGGCCGCCGAGTTCGCCGAGCGCACCGGCGTCGACGCGCTCGCGGTCGCCGTCGGCAACGTCCACGGCTTCACGCCGGAGCCGGTGCGGCTCGACCTCGAGCCGCCTGCGCGCGATCGCCGCGGTCTGCGCGGCACCGCTCGTCCTGCACGGCGCGTCCGGGCTGCCGGAGGAGGACCTGCTCGGCGCGGTCGCCGCCGGGCGTCGTGAAGGTCAACGTCAACGCCGAGTTGCGACGCGCCCACCTCGCGCGCGCTCGCCGCCGGGCTCGACGCGGTCGGCGACGACGTCCGCGCGCTCCAGCAGCGCGCGATCGAGGCGATGACCGCGGTCGCCGCGGAGAAGATCGCCCTGCTCCGGGTCACCAACCGGTAACTAACGCCTTGTAAGCGAAGAGACGCGTCGGAGTAGCCTCGGACGTATGCCCTTCGTCGGTCTCGTCTCCGACCCCAGATGGGAGCCACCGGACGGCTCGGCGACACGGAGCGGCAAGCGCAGGATCGCACCTGGCGGGTGCCGTGGAGCTGATCATGCTGTGGCTCGCGATCTTCGTCGGCCTGATGCGGCTGGTGCCGGTCGCCGAGCGAGGCCTTCGGCGCGCTCGCCGGGCTACCTGCTGCTGATGCTTCAACGTCACGCTCGGCTTCTGGCGCGTCGATCGCTGGTTCGACGACGCAGTACTGGCGCGGTCTGCGCGACTATCAGTCCTGACCGGGTCACGATGACGTCGAGCACGCGCGGGCCGTGGACGCCCTCGACGCGGTCGAGCTCGATGTCGGACGTGGCCGACGGGCCGGAGACGAACGTGATCGGGCGGCCCTCGGCGGCGGCCTCGGCGAGCCGGGCGACGGCGTCGGGCACCGAGGGCACGATCGCGCGCGCCTCGACGATGCAGACGTGGTGGTCGGGGACGAGCGTCAGCGCGCGGCGGCCGGAGTGCGGGCCGGAGTCGAGCACGATCGTGCCCGTGTCGGCGATCGCGAGCGCGGAGCCGGTGACGACGGCGTCGAGCGTGTCGAGCTCGGCGACGTGAGCCCGTCGTCGTCGACGACCCGATGCCGAGGTCGGCGAACGCCGCGGGGGACGCCGACACGCGGCGCCGGCGAGGAGCGTCGGGCACGATCTCGGCGCGGCATCGCCGCGGTGGACGGTCGCGCGGTACTCCGCGACCCGCTCGCAGAACAGGTCGACGATCCCGTCGGTGCGTGATCGAGCCGGCGGCGCGATACGCGCGCGGGACGTCGGGGACCGCCGGCGAGGGCCCGAGCGCGCCGCGGATGCGGGCGAGGATGTCCGCCTTGGCCGCGCTCACGTGCGCGTCTCCGGCGGCGGTGAGGCCGCGTCGGGCGGCGGCGAGGCCGCGTCGCGGCGGCGGCGAGGCCGCGTCGGGCGGCGGCGGCGCCGCGTCGGGCGCGGCGCCCGCCGCCGTCGACGTCACCGCCCACGACCTCGTCGCGCGGCGGCGCCGGGCGCGGCTCGCGGTGCTGCCACCAGTCGCGGAACGTCTCCTTCGGCGGCTGCGGGAGGTCGCGCATCGCGGTCCAGCCCGGGATCGCCGCCTTGGCCAGCGGCCCGCGGCCCAGCCGCGCGAGGCGCTGCGCGGCCTCGTAGCGCCGCCGCGTCGCGAACGCGCGCGGCCATGCCCTTCATCGCCAGCGCCTCGGGCGCGAGCTGCGACTTCTCCTCGCGCACGACGCGCCCGCGCAGGTGCACCAGGACGGAGGGGATGTCGATCTTGACCGGGCAGACCTCGTAACAGGCGCCGCACAGCGACGACGCCCACGGCAGCGACGGCGCCGCGTCCAGCCCGCGCAGCAGCGGCGTCAGGATCGCGCCGATCGGCCCCGGATAGACGGACTCGTAGGCCTGGCCGCCGACGCGCTCGTAGACCGGGCAGACGTTCAGGCAGGCCGAGCAGCGGATGCAGTGCAGCGCCGACGCGCCCGACCTCGTCGGCCAGCACGTCGGTGCGGCCGCCGTCGAGCAGCACGAGGTGGAACTCCTGCGGCCCGTCGTCCGTCGCGGACGCCGGTCCACAGCGACGTGTACGGGTTCATGCGCTCGGCCGTCGAGGAGCGCGGCAGCAGCTGCAGGAAGACCTCGAGGTCCTGCCAGGACGGGCAGCACCTTCTCGATCCCCATGATCGTCACCAGCACGCGTCGGCAGCGTCAGGCACATGCGCCCGTTGCCCTCGGACTCGACGACGCCGACCGCGCCCGTCTCGGCGATCGCGAAGTTCGCGCCCGAGACCGCGACGGGCACCGTCAGGAACTTCGAGCGCAGGTGCAGCCGCGCGGCCTCGGCGATCGCCGTCGCCTCGTTGCCCAGCGACTGCCCCTGGGCGATCGTGCGCTCGAACAGCGACGCGGATCTCCGCCCGGTTGCGGTGGATCGCCGGGCACGAGGATGTGCGACTGCTTGTCGCCCGGCGCCAGCTGCACGATCAGCTCGGCCAGGTCGGTCTCCAGCGCGTGGATGCCCTGGCCTCGCAGCGCCTCGTTCATCCCGATCTCGTCCGTGGCCAGCGACTTGACCTTGATGACCTCGTCGGTGCCGTGCGCCCGCGCGACCGACGCCACGATCGCGTTGGCCTCGGCGCCGTCGCGCGCCCAGTGCACGACGCCGCCGGCGCGCGACGACCGCCGCCTCCAGCCGCTCCAGCTGCTCCGGCAGCGTCGCCATCGCGTGCGCCTTGATCGCCTCGCCGGCGTCGCGCAGCGCCTCCCAGTCGGGCAGCTCGGCGACCGCGCGCTCGCGCTTGGCCCGGATCAGCCCCGTGGCCTTGCCGATGTTGCGCCGCAGCTGCGCGTCGGCCAGCGTGACCCGCGCGGCGGTCTGAAAGCTCATTCCTGCGCCGCCAGGATCTCGGCCAGGTGCATCGTGCGCACGCCCGTCCGCTGCCGCGCGACAGCGCGCCGCCGATGTGCATCAGGCACGACGTGTCGGCCGACGTGCAGACCTCCGCGCGCGTGTCGAGCACGTGCCGGACCTTGTCCGAGAGCATCGCCATCGACGTGTCGGCGTTCTTGATCGCGAACGTCCCGCCGAACCCGCAGCACTCGCGCTCGCCCTCCAGCTCGACGAGGTCGATCCCGCGCACCGCCGCCAGCAGCCGCCGCGGCCGGTCGCCGATCGCCAGCAGCCGCAGCGAGTGGCACGTCGGGTGCAGCGTCACGCGGTGCGGGAACGACGCGCCGACGTCGACCACGTCCAAGCTGGTCGATCAGGAACTCGGTCAATTCGAACACGTGCGCGCATCGGCGGGATCCGCTCGCGCACGTGCGCGACGCACGACGCCGACGGCGAGACGACCGCGTCGTAGTCCGCGAACACGCGCGCGAAGCGCGACATCAGCCCGCCCGCCTCGTGCTCATAGCCCGAGTTGACGTGCATCTGGCCACAGCAGGTCTGTTCCAGCGGAAACTCGACCGTGCAGCCGACCCGCTCCAGCACCTCGACGACCGCCCGTCCCGTGCTCGACGGGAACAGCGTGTCGTTGAAACAGGTGATGAAAAGGGCGACCCTCATCGGTACCGTCCCGACGGCACACTAACGATCACGAAGGAGCCCGAGATCAACCGTAGTCGTTCAGACCGACCGATGCTGGCCATGGCCCGCCGGTCCGCGATCGCCGACCTCCTGCGCGACGCGGGCGCCGTCACGGTCACCGAGGTCGAGTCCCGCTTCGGCGTCTCGCCGATGACCGCGCGCCGCGACCTCGCCGAGCTCGAGCGCCAGGGCATCGCCCGCCGCACGCACGGCGGCGCCGTGCTGCCGTCGATCTCCGCGCAGGAGGACTCCTTCGCCCAGCGCGTCGAGGTCGCCACCGAGGCCAAGGCGAGCCTGGCCGAGGCCGCCGTGGCGAGCTGCTCTCGCCGCGAGAGACCGTGTTCCTGGACTCGAGCTCGACCGCGTACTTCGTCGCGCGCAAGATCGTCGACCTCGGGCTCGGCGTGACCGTCATCACCAACAGCCTGCCCGTGATGGAGGCGATCGCCTCGCGCGAGACGCCGAACGTGAAGCTGATCGGCATCGGCGGCACGCTGCGCCCGCTGACGCGCTCCTACGTCGGCCCGTACGCGATCCACACCGTGCTCGGCCACTTCGCCGACCGCATGTTCCTGTCGGTCAAGGGCGTCACCCGCGACGGCGTGCTGACCGACGCCGACGAGCTCGAGGCCGAGGTCAAGCGCGCGATGATCGCCCAGACCGAGGAGCCCGTGCTGCTGCTCGACGACTCCAAGCTCGGCGCCCGCGGCCAGAACGCGATCGCGCGCGTGACCGAGGTCTCGAGCGTGCTCGCGCACGGCGCGCCGGCCGCCGCGCTGGAACCGCTGCGGGCGACCGGCGTCAAGCTCAGGGTCGTGGACCAGCTTAGCGCGCAGTACGCGGCCGGCACGCCGCCGTCGACGTTGAGGAGGTTCCCGGTGCTACTTGCCCGAGCGACGCTCGGAGGCGAAGTGCAGCACGGCCTCGGCGATGTCGCCGGGGTAGATCGAGACCTTCAGCGTGTTGCGCTGGCGGTAGTGCTCGTCGAGCTCCTCGGGCTCGAGGTTGTACGCCGCGGCGCGCTCCTCGCGCCACGAGGAGCCCCAGATCTTCGAGCCCTGCAGGACGGCGTCCGGGTTGACGGTGTTGACCCGGATGCCGTCGCCGCCGCCCTCCTCGGCCAGGCAGCGCGCGAGGTGCAGCTCGGCCGCCTTGGCCGACGAGTACGCGGCGGCGTTCTTGCCCGCCACGAGCGCGTTCTTGGAGGCGATGAAGACGATCGAGCCGCCGCTGTCCTGCTGCTTGAGGACGCGGAAGGCCTCGCGGGCGACGAGGAAGTAGCCCGTGCCGAGGATCGCGTGGTTGCGGTTCCACTCGGCCAGCGTGGTCTCCTCGATCGAGGCGCTGGAGGCGATGCCGGCGTTGGAGACGACGATGTCGACGCCGCCGAACTGCGCCGACCGCCGCGGCGAACGCGCGCCGCGACGGCGTCCTCGGAGGTGACGTCGCCGGCGACCGCGAGCCCGCGGTCGCCGTACTCGGAGACCGCCTCGCGCGCGCCGTCGCCGTCGAGGTCGAACGCGACCACGCACGCGCCGGCGGAGGCCAGCGTGTCGATGATCGCGCGGCCGATCCCGCCCGCGCCGCCGGTGACGAGCGCGACCTTGCCCTGCAGCTCGCCGGGCGGCGGCGCCTGCGCGAGCTTGTAGAGCTCGAGCGGCCAGTACTCGATCGCGAAGCTCTCGGCGGCGTCCAGCGACACGAACTCGCCCAGCGCCTGCGGCGCCGGCCATGACCTCGATCGCGCGGTGGTAGAGGTCGCGCGAGATCTTCGACGCCTTGGTCGTCGTGCCCGTGGCCACCAGGCCCATGCCCTCGACGAGCACGATCCGCGGCGTCGGGGTCGCCGGGCACGTCGCCCTCGCCGGCGTGCGCCTCGAAGTACGCGCGGTAGTCCGCGCGGTAGGCGTCGGCGAGCTCGGCGATCCGCTCCGCGGCGTCGCGTCCTCGCGCGAGATCCACAGCGGCAGCCGCTTGGTGTGCACGAGGTGGTCCGGACACGGCGCGCCGACGGTCACGAGCTGCGCGGCCTGCTCGGAGCAGACGAACTCCAGCACGCGCTCGGAGGTGTCGACGGTCAGGACCTTCGAGCGCTCGGAGGAGACCGCGCCGCGGATCGCGGGCAGCAGCGCGTCCAGCGAGCCCGCGGGCTCGACCGCGAGCTTGCGCCCGCCGAAGCGCGAGCGTCGTCCCCGTGCGCTCGTTGACGAAGTCGACGGCCTGGTTGATGACCTCGATCGTCTTGCGGTACGCCTCCTCGGCGGTGTCGCCCCAGACGATCAGGCCGTGCTTGGCCGAGCACGACGAGCTTCAGGTCCGGGTTGTCGCGCACGGCCTCGCCGACCTGCTTGGACAGCGTGAAGCCGGGGCGGATGTACGGGATCCAGGCCGCGGCGTCGCCGAAGCACTCGTGCGACCAGCCGCTCGCCGTCGCGCGTGCCGGCGAGCACGTTGATCCCGTCCGGGTGCGTGTGGTGCACGTGCGGCGCCGGGACGAAGGCGTGCAGCAGCGTCTCGATCGACGCGCGCGGCGCCGCGGGGTCGAGCTGGCAGCGCGCGAGGTAGGCGACCATGTCCTCGTCGGACATCGTCGTCGCGCTCCATCAGCGGCAGCACCTCGTCGAGCCGCAGCGGCGTGAAGTGCTCGCGGCCCCATCGTCGCCAGGTCCGAGCCCGAGCCCTTGACCCACATCGCGCGACACCTCGCGGCCGGCGTGGTCGGTCGTCACGCCCTTGGCCGACGTGTTGCCGCCGCCGAAGTTCGAGACGGCCCGGTTGGCGCCCAGCAGGTGCGAGGCGAGCACGAGCTGCTCGAGCGTGTCCTCCGGGACGTCGCCCGGCCAGAGGTCCTCGACGTGGTCGATCAGTCGGGGTCACGGTGCTCATCGGGTCAGCTCCTGCTGGGTCTCACGTTCGGTGGCCATCCGCTCGGCGTAGCCGGACTCGCGGAGGGCGCGGATCGGGTTCTCGGCGGCGCCCAGCGCGACGCGCGCCTCGGCGCACGCGGGCCGGACGTCGGTGTTGAAGGCGTCGAGCAGGACCTCGTGGCCGCCGAGCACGTCGCCGGCCTGCTGGTACGCGCGCAGCGCGTCGCGGTCGACCAGCAGCGCCTTGGCGTAGGCCTCCTGCAGGTTGACCACCGACAGCGTCATCGCCTCGACCTTGGCCTCGATGTTGTGCGACTGGTCGATCGTGAGCCGCGGCAGCGCGTCGGACGCGGTCAGCTCGACGAAGATCAGGAACAGCTCGAACGGGTTCACCGAGCCGACGATCAGGTCGTCGTCGGCGTACTTGCGGTTGTTGAAGTGGAAGCCGCCGAGCCGGCCCTCGTCGGCCAGGAAGGCGACGATCTGCTCGATGTTCGTGCCCTGCGCGTGGTGGCCGAGGTCGACCAGGACCTTCGCGCGCTCGCCGAGCTTCAGGCAGGTCAGCAGCGCGCTGCCCCAGTCGGCCAGGTCGGTGGCGTAGAACGCCGGCTCGAAGAACTTGTACTCGACCAGGAACTCCTGCTCGGCGGGCAGCGCGGCGTAGACGCGCGCGAGGCAGTCGAGCATCCGGCGGCGGCGCTCGCGCAGGTCGTCCTGGCCCGGGTAGTTGGTGCCGTCGGCCAGCCACAGCGACTGCGCGCGTCGCGCCCAGCGCGGTCGCGATCTCGACGCACTCGAGCATGTGCGCGACGGCCTTCTCGCGCACCGCGGCGTCCGGGTGCGTGACCGAGCCGAGCTTGTAGTCGGGGTCCTGGAAGAGGTTCGGGTTGACCGCGCCGACGCGCAGCCCGCGCGACTCGATCGCGGCGCGCAGCTCGTCGTAGTCGTCGACCGCGTCCCACGGGAAGTGCAGCGCGACCGCGCCGGCCGTGCCGGTCAGGCGGTGGACCTCGGCGGCGTCGTCGAGCTTCTCGAACGATGTCGCGCGGCCGGCCGGGCTGCGGGAAGACGCCGAAGCGCGTGCCCGAATCGCCGTAGCCCCACGACGGGGTCTCGATCACGAGCTTGGACAGATCAAGCATGGAGAGATTCCTTGGAAGGCTCGTAGTGGACGGGCTCGAACGACGCGGCGGAGACGGCGCGCATGTCGGCGAGCGAGCCGAGCTCGCCGGCGGCGCGGGCCTGCACCAGGACGTTGCCCAGCGCGGTGGCCTCGACCGGGCCGGCGAGCACGTCGCGGCCGGTGACGTCGGCGGTCAGCTGGCACAGCAGCTCGTTGCGGGCGCCGCCGCCGATCACGTGGATCGTGCGCACGTCGCGCCCCGACGCGGACTCGAGCCGCTCCAGCACGAGCCTGTACTTGCGGCGCGAGCGAGACGTAGATCGAGCGCACGATCTCGCCCCGGCTCAACGGCGGCCCGACGGCCTCCGCGATCAGCGCGGGCATGTCGCCGCCGCGCAGGAAGCGCTCGTCGTCGAGGTCGAAGGTCGGCACCTCGCCGGTGACCTCGCGCGCGGCGCGCTGCAGCGACGGGAAGTCGGCGTCCCAGACGCGCGCGCACTCCTGCTCGAGCCACAGGCCCATGACGTTCTTGAGCAGCCGGATCGTGCCGTCGACGCCGCGCTCGTTGGTCAGCGCGCGGTCGGAGAACACGGGCTCGGGCAGCTCGAGCCCGAGCAGCGACCAGGTGCCGGACGAGAGCACCGCGGCGTGCTCGTCGCGCAGCGGCGCGGCGACGTAGGCCGAGGCGGTGTCGTGCGAGGCGACGGTGTAGACGGGCGCGTCGAGCTCGTGGTGCGCGAGCACGCGGCCCCAGCGCGCGTGCCGGGCTCGACCAGCGACCCGAACGGCCGCGCCGGCAGCCCGAGCCGCTCGATCAGCTCCAGCGCCCACTCGCCCGTGCGCGCGTCCAGCAGCCCGGTCGTGGAGGCGTTCGTGCGCTCGTTGGCCAGCTCGCCGCTCAGCCAGTACGCGAGCAGGTCGGGCACGAGCGCGATCGCGTGCGCCTCGACGACCCGGTCGTCGGCCAGCAACTGGTAGACGGTGTTGATCGGCATGTCCTGGATGCCGGTGACGTCGTAGCCGCTCGACGCCCGACGCGCCCTCGGTGCGCTCGTCGCGGTAGTGGAACGGCAGACCGAGCACGCGCCCGCGCTCGTCGAGCAGCGCGTAGTCCACGCCCCAGGTGTCGACGCCGACGCCGGCCAGCGAGCGCCCGCGCAGCGCGCCGACGGCCTCGGTGAACAGGTGCAGCAGGTTCCAGCGCAGCCCGTCCGGCAGCCGCACGGGCCGGTTCGGCGAAGCGGTGGCACTCCTCGAGCGTCATCAGCCGCGCCGTCGAAGCGCCCGCAGACCACGCGGCCGCTCGACGCGCCGAGATCGATGGCGGCGAAGTCAGTCAAGGTGGAACACCTCCTCGCAGGCGCTCGAAGCGAGAGCTCCTGGGAGAAGAACGGCGCCATCTCGGCCTGCCAGCGCGCGTTGACGTCGGTCGCCTCCATCGCCGCTGGTCGCGGCCTCGAAGTCCTCGGTCTCGACGTAGCCGATCAGCAGCCCGTCCGGCGCGCAGGAACAGCGAGTAGTTGGTCCAGCCGGCCGCGCGCAGCGCGTCGAGCATCTCCGGCCAGACGGCCCGATGACGCTCGCGGTACTCGTCGAGGCGCTCCGCGCGCACGTGCAGCTGGAAGCAGACGCGCTCCATCAGCCCACCTGCGCGAACTCGAGGTCCAGCAGCCGCGCGACGTTGCGCACCTCGCGCGCGACGTGGCCGATGCCGAGCGCGACGTGGTGCGTCGGCCCGTGCTCGCACCAGGCCTCGAAGAACTCGGCCGGGCGCAGCGCGAAGCGCAGCCGGGTGTTCGTGTTGCCGATCTGGAACGTCGCGCCCGGGACCGACTCGCCTTCGCCCACGATCAGCTTCAGCCGGCCGGACGCGGTCTGCGTGCAGCCGACGATCGTGATCGGGCCGTTGCGGACGTTGAACTCGACCGACAGCCCCGCTCCGCGCTTGCCGTGGAAGAGCTTGAGCGCGCGCAGCGTGGGCTGCTGGTCGGCGATCGCGATGTGCCCCGGGCCGTCGTGGCCCATCAGCACGAAGTCCTCGTCGAAGTCGAGCGCGTAGAACTCGGTGAACGACCCGCCGGCGCCGAGCCGGTCGAGCAGCACCTGGGCGATGTTGGTCTTCAGGTCGCCCTCGCCGGACGTGATCACGCCACGCGCGGTGAGCAGCGAGTTGCCGACGATCAGGCCCGCGCCGAGCCGCTCCGCCTCGTTGTCGGCGCCACGGTAGTAGTAGGTCAGCCCGTCGAGCTCGTACTCGTCCGCGAGCTTGTCCAGGCCGACCGCGACGCGCGCCGACCAGTCGAGCTGCTCGTCCTCGACCGGCCCGGCGATCGGGTCCGCCGACGGGTCGGCGAAGGCGAACGTCGAGCGGATCTCGGAGACCTTGGCCGCGACCTCCTCGTCGCCGGCGGCGTCGACACGCACCCCGAGATCGTCGATCTCGAGCACCTCGACGTGCGCGCCGAGCTGCGCGTGCACGGCCGTGAAGTCCGAGTAGAGGTCGAGCATCCCGGGATACGTATGTCCCATGAAGCCCAGCCGCGCGCTGCGCAGCGAGCGCGCGACGCCCGCCGCGCGCACCCACGCGCCGATCTTCTCCCACGCCCGCGGGTCGTCGTCGATCGTGCCCGCGACCGTGTCGTACGGGATCCGCGCCCGCGTCAGCGCACCCGCGATCTCGGGCACGCAGCAGGCCGCGCAGTTCGCCAGCCACTCGGCGGTGTCGATGTCCTCGTAGGGCAGCGACGCCGTCGGCTGCAGCCCCAGCAGCACCGCCGGGGCCTTCGCGGCCTGGATCACCGGCAGCACGGTCGAGGACGTCGCGTAGGTGACGGCGTGGCAGAGCACGACGTCGACCTGCGCGGAGGCGAACCGGTCGCCCGCGGCGCGGGCGCCCTGCTCCGTGTCGACCAGCCCTGCGGACACCACGTCGCCGCCGAGCTCGCGCACGCGCTCCTCGACGCGGGCCTGATAGCCCTCGACGCGCGCCTTGAGCCCTTCGAACTGCGGCCAGTACGTCGCCAGGCCGATCCCGAAGACCCCGACCCGCGCCCGCAGCGCGCCGCGGCGTCGGCCGCCGAGCAACGTGGTGTCCGTGACGGTCATCCGACTAGAAGTCGAAGTCGTCGATGTTGTCCTTGTCGAACGTGGTGAGCGGGCCGAGCACGATCTCGCCGTTCTTGCCGATCGTGTACTCACCGAGCCGCCCGGCCTCGAACTTCTCGCCCTCCTTGCCCGTGATCCGGCCCGACACCAGCGCCACGGCGGCCTGGCCGGCCAGGTAGCCGACGTCCTTCGGGACCCACAGCTGGAACTCGTCGACCGTGCCGTCCTTGACGAACTTGCGCATCTGGTTCGGGAAGCCGAGCCCGGTCAGCTTGACCTTGCCCTTCTCGTCCGAGCTCGAGAGGTAGCGCGCGGCGGCGGCGACGCCGACGGTGGTGGGGGAGATGACGCCCGCGAGGTCCGGATAGGCCTGGATCAGGCCCTGCATCTCCTGGAAGGACTTCTGGTCGTCGTCGTCGCCGTAGGCGACCTTGACCAGCTTCATGTCCTTGTACTTGTCCTGCTTGAGCGTCTCCTTCATCACGTCGATCCAGGCGTTCTGGTTCGTCGCGTTGGCGGTCGCCGAGAGGATCGCGATGTCGCCCTTGTAGCCGATCTGCTTGCCGATCGACTCGACCTGGTTCTCGCCCACGAGCTGCGTCGTGACCTGGTTGACGAACACGCTGCGCGCGTCCGGCGCGACGTCCGAGTCCATGCCCACGACCTTGATCCCGCGCTGCGCGGCCTGCTTGAGCGCCGGCGCGACCGCGCCCGGATCGTTGCCGGCGATGATGATCGCGTCCGCGCCCTGCTGTGTGGCGGCGTTGATGAACGAGATCTGCGACGACGCCGAGGCATCGGTCGGGCCGGTGATCTTGTTCGAGCCGCCGAGCTCCTTCATCGCCTCGTCGATGCCGGAGTGCTCGAACTCCTCGTACGGATTGCCGAGCTGCTTCGGGATCGAGACGGTGCTCAACCCGGTCTTGAGCGGCGCGTCCGGATTCGCCGCCCCCGAGGACGGACTCCGACTGCGACTCCGAAGAGCCCGACGACGAGGACGGCTCGTCCTCCTTGGTCTCACCACACGCGGCGACCAGCGCCATCGCGCCGAGCAACCCGATCAGCGTCACCAGCGAACGCAGCGACAACTTCATGACCCTTCCTCCTTGATGTGACTTCGGCGCCGCGCCTCGCGGACGCGGCGGGCGATGTTCGGACCCAGCACCGACCCGACCAGGAGCACCCCGGTCACGATCTGGATCCAGTAGGACGAGATGGACTCGCTGAGCAGCAGCGCCTTCTGGATGCCGCCGAGCAGCAGCAGCGCGAGGATGACGCCGACGATCGTGCCGCGGCCGCCGAAGATCGACACGCCGCCGAGCAGCACCGCGGTGATCGCGGTCAGCTCGAACCCCATGCCGACGTTCGCCGCCGCGGTCGAGTTGCGCAGCGAGATCACGATGCCGGCCAGCGCGGCGACCATGCCCGAGAGCACGAACAGCGTCAGCTTGATCCGCTTCACCCGCAGCCCGGAGAAGTACGCCGCCTCCTCGTTGGCGCCGATCGCGTAGATCGAGCGCCCGAACGGCGTCGCGTGCAGCAGCACGGCGAAGACGACCGCGAGGATCGCGAACAGGACGATCGTGTTGGGCACGAACGACCCGGCGAAGTTGCCGAAGCCGCGGTCGGTCCAGGTGGCCGGGAAGTCGGTCACCGACTCGTCGCCGATGACGACGTACGCGAGCCCGCGGAAGAGCGCGAGCGTGCCGATCGTGACCGCCAGCGACGGCAACCCGACGCGCGTGACCAGCAGCCCGTTGAAGGCGCCGCACAGCGCGCCGACGACGAGGCAGATCGGCATGATGATCTCCAGCGGCAGCCCGGAGTTCCACAGCGAGGCCATGACCGCGCTCGAGAGCGCCAGCACGGAGGCCACCGAGAGGTCGATCTCGGCGGCGACGATCACGAGCGTCAGCGCGAGCGCCATCAGCGCGACCTCGGACAGATCGAGCGAGCCGGTGGTGAACGAGTCGGCGGTCAGGAACTTGTCCGACAGCCCGGAGCCGACGACCGCGGTGACGACCAGCAGGGCGACGAGCAGCGTCTCCCAGCGGCCGAGCACGGCCTTGACCGCGCCGGCACGGTCGCGATCCGCGCCCGGCGCGGGCGCCGGGGCCGGGGCGTCGACGACGGTCTCAGCCGGCACGGCGGGCGCTCCTTCTGCGCAGGGCGGCGTCGACGCGCAGGCCGACGAGCCGGTCGAACGTGATCGCAACCAGCAGCAGGGCGCCGATCGCGGCCTGCTGCCAGAACGCCTCGACCCGCAGGACGATCAGCGATGACGTGATCGTGCCCAGCAGCAGCGCGCCGAGCGCGGCGCCGTAGACGCTTCCGACGCCGCCGAAGATCGCCACGCCGCCCACGACCGCCGCGGCGATCACGGTCAGCTCGTAGCCGACGCCGGCGGTCGCATCGACGGTGCCGAAGCGTGCCGTGAACAGCACGCCGCCGAGGCCGGCGAGCGCGCCCGCGAGCACGAACGCGCTGAACACCCGCCGGTCGGACCGCACGCCGGCCAGCCGCGCGCCGTCGGGGTTCGAGCCGATCGCGTACAGCTCGCGTCCCGAGCGGTACGAGCGCAGCCACTGGCCGACCACGACCAGCACGACGAGCGCGAAGACCACGAGGATCGGCACGCCCAGGATCGAGTCCGTGCCGAGGTTCAGGAACGCGTCGGGCAGCGTCTCGGCGTTGATCTGCGTGCCGCTGGTCCACAGGAACGCGATCCCGCGGAACATGTACAGCGTGCCCAGCGTGACCACGAGCGCGGGCACCTGGCCGAGCGTGACCAGAACGCCGTTCAGCGCCCCGCACAAGGCGCCGAGGGCCATCCCGGCGAGGAAGACCAGCGGCAGCGGCAGGCTCTGATTGTTCGACAGCAGGTCGCCGGCCAGGTACGCGCTCAGGCACAGCACCGAGCTGACCGAGAGGTCGACGTTGCGGGTGATCAGCACCAGCGTCTGGCCGGCGGCCAGGATCGCGAAGATCGACGCGTTCAGGGCCAGGTTGCGCAGCGAGCCGGTCTCCAGGAAGCGCGGCTCGAGGATCCCCGTGACCACGATCAGCGAGCACGAGCACGGCGAGGATGCCGAACTCGCGGACGCGGAAGACCCACTCCGTCATCCGGCGCGCGCGGGCGCCTTCGAGGGCAGGCGCAGTGCTCACGCCCACGCTCCGCATGCTGTCCGAGGGACGAACGTGGTGTTGCGAGCCGGATTCACGCCGCCCTCGATTCCGCCACCTGGCCGGTCGCGGCGCGGATCACGCGCTCCTCGTCGGCCTCGGCGCGGCTCAGCTCGGCGGTCAGCCGGCCCTCGTGCATCACGAGGACGCGGTCGGCCATGCCCAGCACCTCCGGCAGCTCGGACGAGATCATCAGCACCGCCACGCCCTGGGCGGCGAGCTCCGACAGCAGCCGGTGCACCTCGGCCTTGGTGCCGACGTCGATGCCGCGCGTGGGCTCGTCGACGATCAGCAGCTTCGGCTCGGTCGCCAGCCACTTGGCCAGCACGACCTTCTGCTGGTTGCCGCCCGACAGCGTCCCGACCGGGTCGTCGAGGCGGTGGAACTTCAGCTGCAGCTTCGTGCCCCACTCGCTCGCGAGCGCGTTCTCGGCCGCGGAGCGGATCAGCCCGCCCTTCGACAGCTTGCCGAGCCGCGTCAGCGCCGTGTTGCGGGCGATCGAGAGGTCCATCACCAGCCCCTGCTGGCGGCGGTCCTCGGGCACGAAGCCGATCCCGGCCCGCATCGCGGCCACGGGCTTGCCGCCCGGCAGCCGCTTGCCGTCGACCTCGACCTGGCCGGCGTCCGCGCGGTCGATCCCGAAGATCGCCCGCGCGACCTCGCTGCGGCCCGCGCCGACGAGCCCGGCGAGCGCGACGATCTCGCCCGCGTGGACCTCGAAGGAGACGTCGAAGAACACGCCCTCGCGTGTGAGCCGCTGCACCGAGAGCACCGTGTCGCCGACCGCGGTGTCCTGCTTGGGGAACAGCGCGCTCAGCTCGCGGCCGACCATCCGGCGCACCATCTCGTCGGGCGTCATGTCGGCGATCCGCGCGTCGTGCACGACGGCGCCGTCACGCATCACCGTGACGGTGTCGCAGATCGTGAAGACCTCGTCGAGGCGGTGCGAGATGAACAGGATCGCCGCCCCGCTCGCGCGCAGCGTGCGCACGACCTTGAACAGCCGCTCGACCTCCGGGCCCGAGAGCGCCGCGGTCGGCTCGTCCATGATCAGCACGCGCGCGTCGAAGCTCAGCGCCTTGGCGATCTCGACGATCTGCTGGTCGGCGATCGACAGGCCGCGCACCGGGCGCTCGGGGTCGAGCCGCACGCCGAGCCGGTCGAGCAGCTCCTGGACGCGGGCGTGCATCGCGCGCCGGTCGATCCGCTTGAGCGAGCCGAGCGGGTGGTAGCCCATCACCACGTTCTCCGCGACGCTCAGGTCGGGGAACAGCGTCGGCTCCTGGTAGATCACCGCGATGCCCGCGTCGCGGGCGTCGTGGGGGGAGTGGAAGTCGACCGTCTGGCCGTCGACGAGCATGTCGCCGGCGTCGCGGCGAATGACGCCGCCGAGCACCTTCACGAGCGTCGACTTGCCGGCGCCGTTCTCGCCCATCAGCGCGCGGACCTCGCCGGCGCCGAGCGAGAGGTTGCCCTCGCGCAACGCCTGGACGGCGCCGTAGGACTTGCTCGCGTCCTTCAGGACGACGATCGGCGTCGCCGACTCAGCTGACGGTTGCTGGTTGATTTGAGGCTCCTCCCCCTCGAAACAACAGGAGTCGATCAAAACAAATCAACATCGATCTGTCAAGGGATCGTCCCATGCCGCCGCCGCTTGCCGCGACCGCAGAGATCGAGCCGTACGGCTCAGGCAGGGGTGGAGCGGAAGCCGGCCCGCTCCGCCTCGGTGAGGCAGACGTCCGCGGGCTGGATGCCGTCGGACGTGTTCGGGCCGCGCACGCAGGCCGCGGCCGAGGCAGCGCCGAGTCGCAGGCAGCGGTCGACCGGCCAGCCCTCGTGCAGGCCGAAGACGACGCCGGCATCGAAGGCGTCGCCGGCTCCGGTCGTGCTGCGGATGTCCGCCCGCCGCAGCCGGACCGAGCCCTGCCGCCAGACCTGCCCGCCCGGTGCGGCGGCGACGCAGCCGGCCGGGAAGTGGACGACGGCCAGCTTCGCCACGCCGTATTCGACCAGCCGACGCGCCATTTCCTCCAGCGCCGGCCAGTCGACGGGCCCGTCGGCCTCCGGAACCGGCGCGTCGATGCCGGTCAGCGCGCCCGCCTCGAGCTCGTTGATCACCAGGCTGTCGACGTGGGGGAGGCAGGGCCGGACGACCTTCGCCATGCGCTCCGCGTCGACGTCGGCCAGCTCCAGGTTCGTGTGCAGGCCCGCCGCCTGGGCCCGCTGCAGCAGCGCCGGCCAGCCGCCGTGGGTGTCCATGAACGGGTGCAGGCCCGGCGCTCCGGCGTGCAGGATCCGGGCGCCCGAGAGATCGGCGCCCGACGCGTCGAAGTGGGCGTTGGCGCCGACGTGGTGAAAGAACGTCCGGCGCCCGCCGTCGCGCTCGACCATCGCGTCCGTGAACGACGTGGCCACGCCGGGCAGCCGCTCGACGCCCGTCGTGTCGATCTCCAGCCGCGCGCACTCGGCCAGCACGAACGCGCCGTGCTGGTCATCGCCGACGGCGCCGAGCAGGCCGAGCGGGAACGTCGCGCCGAGCCGGCGCAGGTCGACGGCCAGGTTCAGCCCCGGGCCGCCGGTGCTGAGCGAGACCTGCTCGATCGTGGCCAGGTGGTCGAGCGCCGGGTAGGCGTCGATCACCTTGCTCAGGTCGACCACGACCGACCCGGCGCACAGGACGCCGGTTCTCATTCCAGGCGCAGCACGGGATCGGTGACCTCGAGGTCGGTCTCGAGCGGGCGTTGGGGCGTGATGCCGGCCTCCCCGAGCGCCTCGTGATAGGCGCGGACGGCCTCCTCCGGGCTGCGCTCGCCGCGCAACACCGGCCGCATCAGGCCGACCAGGTCGAGCTGCGACTCCGCGCGCTGGATCTTGCGCCCGAAGAGCGCGACCCGCCCGCCGTGCGCCTGCGTCCGGTGCAGGAGCTCGAACGTGTCGCGGGTCGTCCCGGCCGACCCGCCGAGGATGCCGACCACGACCGAGCGATCGTGCTCGACCAGCTCGGCGAGCGCGTCGGCCCCGTTGTAGGCCATCTTCAGGAACAGCGGGCGCTGCGCGGCGGTCACGCCCGCCAGCGCGCGCACGATCGAGTCGTTGACGAACGCCCCGGTGTCTTCGGGTGCCAGACCGGAGGGCGCATTCGGGTTGAACACCTCGAGGAAGTGCCGCAGGCCGAGCGCGGCGGCCTCCTCGCGGAACGCGCGGTACGCCTCCAGCGAGGCGACGTCGCGCTCGAGGTCGTTGTTGAACGTCACCGAGTAGAGCACCAGGTCGCAGAACGCGCGCACGGCGGCGAGGTCGGCGCTGCGGAACGGGCGCGAGGGGGACGAGGGATAGCCGCTGCCGCGGCTGTTCCAGATGTCCGTCGTGTCGTTGGCCCGGACCGCGAGCGTGATCGCGCCGTCGAGCGAGCCGTCGGCGGCCAGCCGCTCGCCGTTGGACGCCGAGGTGAGCAGGATGTCGAGCTCGCCCTGGGCGACGACGGCGCGCATCGCGTCCAGGTAGGCCTCGCGCGTGCGGTAGCGCCCGGCTCCGACCGCCCCGGCCGGCGCGCCCGGCAGCGGACCGGGGGCGGCGACGCCGAACGCCATGTCGGCGTCCTTGGCGTCGGCGATCACGAAGTCGTCCGGGGTGTAGAGCCCGGCGGCGATATTGCTCAGCTTGCGGTCGAGTCGGGGCGGTGTCTGCGTGGTCAACGCTGCTCTCCTGTCGGGTGGGACGCCCAGCTTGCCGGACGTTCAGGTCACGGGTAGCCACCAGCGGCGCGGCGCGATCAGCTCGTGCATCTTCTGCGGGCCGTACGACCCCGGCGCGTAGCGATGCAGCGGCGGCGGATCGTCGAGCAGGTCCCCCGACGCCGCCCACAGGCGCTCGATGCCCTCCGAGTCGGTGAACAGCGTGCGGTCGCCGAGCATCGCGTCGTACATCAGCCGCTCGTAGGGCTCGAGCCCCTCGGTGCCGAAGGAGCCGTGATAGGTGAACTCCATGCGCGCCTGGCCGAGGCGCATCTGCGGCCCCGGCACCTTGGCCAGGAAGCGCGTCGTGATCCCGCCCGGGTCGCCGAGATCGAAGGAGATGTGGTCCGGCCCGTAGTCCTCGACGAACGCGCGCGCCTCGCGGAACATGCGCCGCGGCGGCTCTCGGAAGGCGATCGTCAGCAAGCGGCGCTGCTCGCCCATCTGCTTGCCGGTGCGCAGGAAGAACGGCACGCCCGACCAGCGCCAGTTCTCGACCCCGGCGCGCAGCGCGATGAACGTCTCGGTCTGCGACGCCGGGTCGACGCCCTTGCCCTCGCGGTAGCCGGCGTACTGGCCGCGGATCACACAGTCCGGGTCGATCGCGGAGACCGAGCGGAAGACCTTGCCCGTCTCCTCGACGATCGAGCGCGCCTCTAGCGTCGTCGGCGGCTCCATGGCCACGAAGCCGAGCACGTGGAACAGGTGCGTCACGACCATGTCGCGGTACGCCCCGGTCTCCTCGTAGAAGCCCGCGCGGTCGTCGACCGCGAGCGTCTCGGGCACGTCGATCTGGACGTGGTCGATGTGGTCCTTGTTCCAGATCGGCTCGAACATGCCGTTCGCGAAGCGCAGCGCGATCAGGTTCTGGACCGCCTCGCGGCCGAGGAAGTGGTCGATCCGGAAGACGCGCTCCTCGGGGAAGACGGTGTGGACCAGGGCGTTGAGCGCGACCGCGCTCTCGAGGTCGACGCCGAACGGCTTCTCCAGCACGACCCGCGCGTTGTCGGAGAGCCCGCTCGACCCGAGCGTCTCGACGGTCGCACCGAACGCGTTCGGCGGGATCGACAGGTAGTGCAGGCGCCGCGGCGTGCCGCCGAGCTCGTCGCCGGCGCGGCCGACGGCCTCGACCAGCGGGTCGGGCTCCTCGGCGCTGAAGGCGCTGAACCCGAGCCGCTGCGAGAAGCGCTCCCAGGTCTCACCCGCGGCGTCGCCGACCGCGGCGCGCGCGACCTGCCGGAAGTCCTCGTCGGTCCCGCCCTTGCGGGAGGTGCCGATGATCTTGTAGCCGGCGGGCATCAGGCCCGCGCGGTCGAGGTGGAAGAGCCCCGGAAGCAGCTTGCGCTTGGACAGATCGCCCAGCGCGCCGTAGAGCACGATCACATGGTCGTCGGGGACTGAGGCGCCGTCGGTGCGGGTCACGCCAGCGAGTATGGCGGGGCGTGCGCGCCGCGGCGCGCACGCCCCGGCAAACTCAGGTCCCGGCCTGGATCACGTCGCCCTGCAGCTCCCAGTTCTCGCCGTTGAACTTCATGATCTGGCTGGCCTGGATGGGATAACCGTCGTCCGGGGTGGTGGTCACCTTGATCCCCGGCAGCAGCGTCGGGATCTCGACGTCCATGTTGCGCACGGACTCCATCAGCGCTTCGCGCGTCGGCTCCTTCATGCGCCTTCAGCGCCTCGATCATCGTCGACGCGGCGCTCCAGCCGTAGGTGCAGAACGTGTCGAGCGGGTCGGCCTTGGGCTGGTGCTGCTTCATCCCGGCCTTGTACTCCTTCATCGCCGCGTCGTCGGTCCACTGCGGGTCCTCGGGGTCCTTGAAGTACGCCATCGAGACGATGTCCTTGGCGTTCTCGAGCCCCACCGGCTCGAGCACGAGCTTCTTGGAGGCGCCGACGTTGTTGAGGATGTGCAGCGGCTTCCAGTCGGACTTGGCGATCGCGGCGATCGCCTGCGCCGAGAACTTCGGCGTCGTGATGTTCAGGAACGTGTCGCCGCCGGAGGCGGCCAGCTTGCGCATCTGCGACGTGATCGTCGGGTCGGTGACCTCGTAGCTCTCGCGCGCGACGATCGTGACGTCCGAGCCCGCGATCGCCTTCTCGAAGCCGCCCAGCAGGTCCTTGCCGAAGCCGTCGTTCTGGTAGAGCACCGCGACCTTGGCCTTCGGCTTGTCGGTCTTGAGGAACTCCGCGTAGGACTTGGCCTCGGACACGTAGTCGGGCTGCCAGCCGATCGTGTACGGGTGCGCGGCGATGTCCGCGCCCCAGGCCGAGGCGCCGGTGGCCACGAACACGTGCGGGACCTTGCGCTGGTTGGCGTAGTCCCAGATCGCCAGGTTGTTCGGCGTCCCGAGCGTGTTGAAGAGCGCGAAGACCTTGTCCTGCTCGACCAGTCGGCGGACGTTCGTGACCGCGCGCTGGGGCTCATAGCCGTCGTCGAGCGTGATGAAGTCGATCTTGCGGCCGTCGATGCCGCCCTTGGCGTTCTCGGCCAGGAAGCGCGCCTTGGCGCCGGCGGCGATGCTCGCGTAGGCCGAGGCCGGCCCGCTGAACGGGTACGAGCCGCCGAGCTTGATCGAGACCTTGGTTACGCCCGGCGCCGCCGCGGCGCTCTCCCCGCCGCCGCCACCACCGCTCTCCTCATCGCTGCGTCCGCACCCGCTCGCCAGCGTCATCGCCAGCACCAGCATCGCCACGATCGAACCGAACTTCATGCTTCCCTCCTTCGTCCTTGGAACGGAACCGGGCACCCAGGCGGCGCAGCAGGCCGACCACACCTGTCGGCAGCACGTACATGAACGCGATCAGGACTCCCCCGTAGATCACGGCTGCCAGTGCCTCGTTGACGTCCGCGGCGTAGACCGGGACGAACTCGATGAACAGCGCCCCGAAGATCGCTCCCGAGACGGTCGCCAGCCCTCCGACGACGACCGCGGCGAGGAACGAGAACGAGAGCGCGAGCCCGAACGACTCGGGCGCGACGAACCCGATCGTGATCGCGAACATCGAGCCGCCGACGCCCGCGTAGGCCGAGCTGATCGCGAACGCGCGCGTCTTGTAGGCGGCCAGGTCGACGCCGAACGTGCGCGCCGCGATCTGGTTGTCGCGGACGGCGACCAGCGCGCGGCCGACCCGGCCGCGCACGATCCCCGCCGCCAGCACGAACATCACGACCGCGATCGCGAGGTTCAGCAGGTAGAGGTACTGATCGTCGGCGAGGAAGCTGAGCCAGCTCGGCACCGCCGGCGGTGGCGCGCTGAGCCCTTGGGTGCCGCCGGTCAGGCCGTCGAAGCGCTTGATCACCTGCGGCGTCGCGACGGCGAGGCCGAGCGTCACCAGCGCCAGGTAGAGCCCGTGGAGCCGCAGGGCCGGGATCCCGATCGCGAACCCGGCGGCGAAGCAGATCGCGGCCGACACGGGGATCGTCGCCAGGTGCGGCCAGCCGGACTTGGCCACCAGGATCGCGGTGACGTACGCGCCGAGCGCGAACGACGCGCCGTGCCCGAGCGAGATCTGGCCGCTGTAGCCGAGCAGCAGGTTCAGCCCGAGCACGGCGACGGCGTAGGCCAGCACGAGCGTGAACTGGCTCACGCGATAGGAGCTGAACCAGAACGGCAGCAGGACCGCCGCCACCAGCGCCGCCGCCCATAGCGCGCGCTTCATCATGCCCGCGCCACCTCCGGCGAGCCGAACAGCCCGTGCGGGCGCACGAGCAGGACGCCCAGGATCACCGCCAGCGGCACCAGGATCTTCAGGTCCTGGCCGATGAAGCCGACGTAGCCGCCGGCCAGCGCCTCGGCGACGCCGATGATCCAGCCGCCGAGCACGGCGCCGAACGGCGAGTCGAAGCCGCCGAGCGTCGCCGCCGCGAACGAGTAGATGATCACCGGGCCCATCAGTCCCGGGTCGAGGAACAGGCGCGGCGCGACGAGCACGCCGGCCAGCGCGCCGCAGACCGCGGCCAGGCCCCAGCCGATCATCAGCATGCGCCCGACGTGGATGCCGACCAGTCGGCTCTCGACCGGGTTGAAGGCGGCGGCGCGCATCCCCAGGCCGAGCTTCGTGCGCTGGAAGATCAGCCACAGCACGCCGACGACGGCGAGCAGCACGGCCACCAGGCCGAGCGACTCGACGGCGACCTCGACTCCGCCGACGCCGACCGAGCCGTCGCCGAACATGCTCGGGAAGCCGCGGTTGTTCGAGCCCCAGATCCAGCGCGCGAGGCCGTTGACGAGGATGAACAGGCCGAGCGTGACGGTGACCAGCGTGAGCTCTTGCGAGCCCTCGACGGGACGGATCAGCGCGCGCTCGATGATCATCCCGCCGAGCAGCGAGATGACGAGCGTGACGAGCACGGCGAGTCCGACCGGCAGGCCGGCCTCGATCAGGCTCCAGGCCACGAACGTGCTGAACATCGCCATCTCGCCCTGGGCGAAGTTGACGATCCCGGTCGAACGGTAGATCAGCACCAGCGCCAGCGCCAGGGCGCCGTAGATCGAGCCGGTGGCGATGCCGTCGATCAGGGTCTCGATGAAGCGCTCCACGTCAGTACCCGAGGTAGGCCTTACGCATCGTCTCGTCCTCCGACACCTCGCTGGCCGGGCCCGACAGCACGACCCGGCCGGTCTCGAGCACGTGCGCGGCGTCGGCGAACTCGAGCACGAGCTTTGCGTTCTGCTCGACCACGAGCATCGCCGTGCCGTCGTCCTCCTTGATCTGCCGCAGCGTCTTGAACAGCTCGCGCACGAGCTATCGGCGCCAGGCCGAGCGACGGCTCGTCGAGCAGCATCAGCTTCGGCTTGAGCATCAGCGCGCGCGCGATCGCCAGCATCTGCTGCTCGCCGCCCGAGAGCGTCCCGGCCGCTTGGCGGCGACGTTCCTCCAGGCGCGGGAAGAGCTCGAAGGCGCGCGCGATCGACTCGCTCACGCCCTTGTCGCCGCGCGTGTAGGCGCCGAGGCGCAGGTTCTCGTCGACGGTCAGCGGCGAGAACGTCCCGCGGCCCTCCGGCACGTGGGCGACGCCGAGCCGGACGATCTGCTCGGTCGAGCGGCGGGTGACGTCGTGGCCCGCGATCTCCACCTTGCCGCGCGGGCGCACCATCCCGCAGATCGCGCGCAGCGTCGTCGTCTTGCCCGCACCGTTGGCGCCGAGCAGCGCGACCGTCTCGCCCTCGCCGACCGCGAAGCTGACGTCCTCGAGCACGTTGACCGGCCCGTAGCCGGCATGCAGGCCCTCGACCTCGAGCAGCGCGGTCATGCGGCCGCCCCCAGGTAGGCCTCGACGACGCGCTCGTCACGCTGGACCTCCTCCGGCGTGCCGGAGGCGATCACCTGACCGAAGTCGAGCACGACGATCTGGTCGCAGACGCGCATGACCATGCCCATGTGGTGCTCGACGATCAGCAGCGTGAGGTCCTTGAGCGTCGCGAGCAGCTCGACCAGCTCGTCGACTTCGCCGTGGCTGAGGCCCGAGGCCGGCTCGTCGAGCATCAGCAGCTTGCGGCTTCTCGCACAGCGCGCGCGCGAGCTCGATCCGCTTGAGCTGCCCGTAGGCCAGCCCCGCCACCGGACGGTCGGCGATCTGCTCGATGCCGACGCGCTGCAGCGCCTCGTCGGCGTCGGCGCGCATCTGGCGCTCCTCGCGGCGGACGAGCGGGAGGTGCAGCGCGGCGGTCGTGAAGCCCGAGCGGCCGCGGTAGTGCGCGCCGAGCATCACGTTCTCGCGCACGCTCAGCGCGGGCACGAGCGCGAGGTGCTGGAACGTGCGCGCGATCCCGAGCGCGGCGATCTCGTGCGCGCGCTTGTCGAGCAGCTCGGCGCCGTCGAAGCGGATCGAGCCCTCGGCGGGGTCGGCGAGCCGGCTGATGCAGTTGAAGAGGGTGGTCTTGCCGGCGCCGTTGGGGCCGATCAGGCCGCAGACGCTCCCGTCGCTGACCGTGAAGGTCGCGTCGTGGAGCGCGGTGACGCCCCCGAACCGGACTGTGAGTCCTGCGACTTCGAGCAAGAAGGGTCCCTCTCCTCCAGAAGGTCCGTCACGCCGACGAGTGTTCCGATTGGACAATTGCAGAAATCGGCGCGACGTCGGCGGCAGTACGCCTCTGATAAACCGGTCGCGTGGACGCTGACGTGATCGTGGTCGGGGCGGGCAACGCGGGCCTGTGCGCCGCCCATGCCGCGCGCGAGCGCGGCGCGCGCGTGCTCGTGCTGGAGAAGGCTCCGCGACCGTGGGCCGGCGGCAACTCCGCCTTCACGGCCGGCGCGATGCGGCTCGCGCACGACGGCCTCGAGGATGTCGTGTCCCTGGTCGAGGACGACGAGCGGCTGGACGTCACGGACCTCGAGCCGTACGCCGCCGACGCGTTCCTGGCCGACATGGCGCGCGTGACGCAGGGGCGCGGCGACACCGCGATGGCGCGCGTGCTGGTCGGCGACTCGGGCCCGGTGCTGCGCTGGATGGCGACGCGCGGGATCCGGTTCCGGCTGATGTACGAGCGCCAGGCCTACGAGGCCGGCGGGCGCTTCCGCTTCTGGGGCGGGCTGGCGGTCGGCACGGTCGACGGCGGACGCGGGCTGATCGACCAGCACATGGCGGCGGCGGAGCGCACCGGGATCGAGGTGCGCCACGAGGTCGCGGTCGAGGAGCTCGTGCGGGGCTCGGGCGTCGTCGTGCGGCGGCCGGACGGGTCGCGTGAGGAGCTGCGCGCGCGCTCGGTGGTGTTGGCCGCGGGCGGCTTCGAGTCCAACCCGGCGATGCGCGCGGCCTACCTGGGCCCGAACTGGGACGTGGCCAAGGTCCGCGGGACGCCGTACAACACCGGCGAGGTGCTGCGCGCGGCGCTGGCCGCGGGCGCCCAGGCCTACGGCCACTGGAGCGGCTGCCACGCGATCCAGTGGGACCGCGACGCGCCGCCGAGCGGCGACCTCGAGATCACCAACCGCTTCTCGCGCCAGTCCTATCCGGTCGGGATCGTCGTCAACGCCGACGGCGAGCGCTTCATCGACGAGGGCGCGGACTTCCGCAACTACACCTACGCCAAGTACGGCGCCGAGGTGCTGCGCCAGCCCCTAGGCGTGGCGGCGCAGGTCTTCGACGCGCGCTCGGCCGGCCTGCTGCGCACGATCGACTACGAGGCGCCGGGCGCGACCCGCGTCGACGCCGACTCGCTGGAGGAGCTGGCGGAGAGTCTCGGGATCGACCCCGAACGCTTCGTCCGAACCGTGTCGGAGTACAACGCCGCGATCGTGCCCGGCGAGTTCGACCCGGCGGTCAAGGACGGGCTGCGCACCGCGGGGCTCGCGGTCAACAAGTCCAACTGGGCGTTGCCGATCGAGCAGCCGCCGTACGTCGGCCTTCCCGGTGACGTGCGGGATCACGTTCACGTTCGGCGGGCTACGAGTGGACGACGAGGCGCGCGTGCTGGATGCCGCGGGCCGCCCGTTGCCGGGGCTGTTCGCGGCCGGCGAGCTTGTCGGCGGGCTCTTCTTCCACAACTACCCCGGCGGCAGCGGGCTGACCGCCGGGGCTGTCTACGGCCGTCGCGCGGGCTACGCGGCGGCAACCGTCACGGCCTGACGCCGGTCACGACCGGCTCGGGCTCCTCCGTCTCGGCCTGGCGCTGCTCGGCGGGCGGGGCCTGGAGGGACAGCCCGGCCCAGCCCTTCACGATCGCGGTCGCCTCCACCCGGTCCTCGGGGGTGAGCTGGACGATGCCCGTGCTGTGCGTCGCGCCGGGCGCGACGTACAGATGCGTGTCACGTGTCCAGCGGCTGGGCGCGAAGCGCTCCGCGCTCCACGGATCGTTCTCGGCGTAGACGAACATCAGCTCGGAACTTGCGAAGCGTACCCAGCGATCGATGTCGGGAATCGCCCAGCGATCGAACCGGACGTGGAAGCTCGGGACGAACGACTTCGCCTGGTAGATCCCGCGGTAGCGGCGCAGCTTGCGCACGTGCCGGAACGCCGGGCCGGGATAGCCGAGCTCGGTCGCGGCCTGGAAGTAGTAGGGGATATAGGGCGAGTTGCCCTGGTCGGTGTAGGTGTTCCAGCCGATGGTCTCGTCGATGAACGTCCACAGCGCGTCAGCTGACGCGCCCGCGCCGGGGACGGCCGGGCAGGCCGCCTGGCCGCGGACCTGCCAGAACGTCCACGCCGTGTCGAGGACCGTGAACTCGAGCATGCGGTGTAGCCGGTGGTGTTCAGCAGCATCGGCCGGTCCGTGCCGCCGTACATGAGCCGCAGCCGCTGCTCGAACGCCCCGAGCCACGGCCGCCGGTGATCGGCCGGCTGGCGGAAGGTGAGCGCGAAGAAGCGGTAGCCGGGGACCGCGGTGGGCAGCTCGCGCTCGACCGTCATGCCGTCGACCGCCGCGAGGCGGTCCACGATGTCCGGCTCCTGCGCCGTCGCCGGCGCCGCCCCGCTGAACAGGATTCCTACGGCGAGCACCAGCCTCCAGCGCGACATCCCGACCTCCCTCGACCGTTTCACGGTCAACGCGACCAGGTCGCGCGAGGTCGTGCAAGCGCGGGGGTTCGCCCTAGAACAAACCGGATTCCATGTGCGAGGCGCGCATCCTCATCGTTCGAGGGATGCGCGCCTTCGAGCTACGCGGAATTCAGTGCGCGAGCACGCGCGGGCGCCGCGCCACGGCCGGGCGCGCGGCGGGCTCGGGCTGAGACTCCGGCTCGGGCCGCAGCGAGCGGCGCGGAATGGGTGAGCCCTCGTCCATCAGGCGCACCAGCGCGGCGGACACGCCGACGGCGGCCAGGATGACGACGAGCAGCACGAGGCTCATCAGCCAGTAGCTCGAGAACGCGATGAAGAGGGCCTCGATCGTGACGACGGCGACCACGGCGGCCGCGATCAAGAACAGGAGCCCGTCGCCGCCGGCGGGCTCAGTGCGGGTGCGGGGTTCGGTGTTCATGGCGCCAAGGTACGGGCGCGCCGGGCGCGGAGAATCGGGGGGTTGCCGCCGTGTGGCTGCGTAGTTCTCCGCAGCCCGGTTCTATCCCTCGTAGAGCCCTTCGATCGCGGGCTGGTACTTGTCGTAGACGACCGCGCGCTTGACCTTCAGCGTCGGGGTCAGCTCGCCCTCCTCCTGCGAGAGGTCGCGCGGGAGGATCACGAAGCGCTTGATCTGCTCGATCCGGGCGAAGCGCTGGTTGATCGCGTCGATGTCCTTCCAGATCACCTCGCGCACCTTCTCGTCGTTCGCCATCGACGCCGGGTCCGCGCTGACCCCGAGCTCGCGAGCGAGGTTCGGCGCCTCGTCGGGGTCGAGCGTGATCAGCGCGACGAGGTAGGAGCGGCGGTCGCCGGCGGCGATCGCCTGCGAGATCCAGCGGCTCTCGCGCAGCGCGCTCTCGAGCAGCTCGGGCGAGACGTTCTTGCCCGAGGAGGTGATGATCAGGTCCTTCTTGCGGCCCGTGATGATCACGTAGCCGTCCTCGATCTCGCCCAGGTCGCCGGAGTGCAGCCAGCCGCCCTCGAGGATCTCGTCGGTCGCCTCCTGGTTGCGGTGGTAGCCCTTGAAGATGTGCGGGCCGCGCATCAGGATCTCGCCGTCGTCGCCGATCGCGACGTCGGTTCCGGGCAGCGGGCGCCCGACGCTGCCGACGCGCGACCTCGTCGAGCGTGTTCAGCGTGGCCGCGGCGCAGGTCTCCGTCATCCCGTAGCCCTCGAGCACGGGCACGCCGCAGGCGTAGAAGAACTCGATCACCTCGGCCGCGATCGGCGCCGCGCCGGTGATCAGGACCGGCGAGTTCGGGCCGAGCGCGTTGCGCACCTTCGACAGCGCGAGCCGGTCGCCGACCGCATGGCGCGCGCGGTCGATCGGGTTCACCGAGCGGCCCTCGCGCTTGGCCTTCGCGACCTTCTGGCCGGTGGCCAGCGCGCGCGTGAAGATCGCGGCCTTCGCGCCGCCGGCCTCGGCCGCGCTGCCGATCACGCGCGTGTGGATCTTCTCCAGCAGGCGCGGGACGGTCGGCACGTGGGTCGGCGCCGCCTCGGCGATGTCGGCGGCCAGGCCCTTCGTGTCGCCGCCCCAGAACGCGAGCGTCCCGCCGGTCTCGAGCGTCACGAAGGACACCATCCGCGCCAGCACGTGCGCCAGCGGCAGGTACTGGAAGATCACGGGCGGCGACTCGCGCAGCTTCAGGCGGTCGATGTAGGCGTCCGCCGTGAACAGCAGGTTCGCGTGCGAGAGCACGCAGCCCTTGGGCGGGCCCGTGGTCCCGCTGGTGTAGACGATCGTCGCGACGTCCTCGGGGGCGATCGCGGCGAGCCGCTCCTTGACGACGGCGTCGCCGTCGGCCGCGCCGCGCTCACGCAGGTCGGCCAGCGTGATCGCGCCCTCGGCCTCGCCGGTCAGCACGATCACGTGCTCGAGCTCGGGCAAGGACCCGCGCACGGCGGCGATCTTCGCCGCCTGGTCTGCGTCCTCGAGCAGGATCGCCTTGGCGCCGGAGTGCGAGAGCACGTACTCGCACTCCTCCGGCGAGTTCGTGTGGTAGACGGGGACGACCGTCGCCCCGGCACAGAGCGCGCCGAAGTCCGCCAGCGTCCACTCGGGGATCGTGCCGCACAGGAGCCCGACGCGATCGCCGGCCACGACGCCGAGCGACGCCAGCCCGCCGGCGATCTCACGGATCGCGCGGCCGAACTCGGGGTACGTGATCGCCGGGCGCCGCGGGGCGCGCATCGCGTCCCCCGTCTGGCGGTCGGCGGCGGCAAGGGCAAGCTCGCCGAGCGAGCGCACGGCGGCGGCGGTGGGGCGTGCGGCGAGGTCGGCCATGATCCCCAAACCCTACTTCGCCGCCGCTCGGATCAGCGCAGCAGCATGTCGCAGTAGCCGTCGGCGATCTGCTCCGCGGTCAGCCGCCTCGGCGGCGCGCTCCAGCAGCGGGTCGTATAAGTAGACCATGGACTTCGATCTCCCCGACGACCACGAGCTGATCCGGAGCACCGTGCGCGACTTCGCGGAAGGGGAGGTGGCGCCGGTCGCGGAGGAGCTCGACCGCACGAAGGCGTTCCCGTACGCGATCGTCAAGCAGCTCGGCGAGCTCGGGCTGATGGGGATCCCGTTCCCCGAGGAGTACGGGGGCGGCGGCGGCGACTCGCTGGCCTACGCGATCGCGGTCGAGGAGCTCACGCGCGTGGACTCGAGCGTGGCGATCACGCTCTGCGCGCACACGTCGCTGGGCACGCAACCGGTGTACCTGTTCGGCAGCGAGGAGCAGAAGCAGGAGTGGATGCCGCGGCTGACGTCCGGCGAGCTCCTGGGCGCGTTCGGGCTGACCGAGCCCGAGGCGGGGTCCGACGCCGGCAACGTCCGCACGCGGGCGACGCTCGCCGACGGCGAGTGGACGATCAACGGCGCCAAGCAGTTCATCACCAACGCCGGCACCGACATCTCCGGCTTGGTCAGCATCACCGCCCGCACCGGCGAGGACGAGATCTCCAACCTGATCGTCCCGAACGGCACGCCCGGCTACTCGCAGGGCGAGCCCTACCGCAAGATGGGCTGGAACGCGTCCGACACGCGTCCGCTCTCCTTCGAGGACTGCATCGTGCCCGAGGAGAACCTGCTCGGCCCGCGCGGCGGCGGCTTCAAGCAGTTCCTGCAGGTGCTCGACATCGGCCGCATCGGCGTCGCGGCGATGGGCGTCGGGCTCGCGCAGGGCGCGCTCGACCAGGCGCTGGCCTACGCCAAGGAGCGGCGCGCGTTCGGCAAGCCGATCTCGAAGTACCAGGCGATCCAGGCCAAGCTGGCCGACATGGCGACCGAGATCGAGGCGTCGCGGCTGCTCGTCTACAAGGCCGCGCGGCTCAAGGACGCCGGCCGCAACTTCTCGCTGACCGCCGCCCAGGCCAAGCTCAAGACCGGCCGGCTGGCGGTCCGCTGCGCCGAGGAGGCGGTGCAGATCCACGGCGGCTACGGCTACATCGAGGAGTATCCGGTGTGCCGCATGTACCGCGACGCGAAGATCCTCACCATCGGCGAGGGCACCGACGAGGTGCAGCAGATGGTGATCGCCCGCGCGCTCGGCGCCTGATGTTCGCGCTCCGTCCTCGTCGCCAACCGCGGCGAGATCGCGCGCCGCGTGATCCGCACGCTGCAGCGGCTGGGGATCCGCAGCGTCGCCGATCTACACCGACGCCGACGCCGGCATGCCGCACGTGCGCGAGGCCGACGAGGCGATCCGGGTGCCGTCGTACCTGGACATCGAGGCGATCGTCGGCGCGGCCGCGGACGCGCTGCACCCGGGCTACGGGTTCCTGTCCGAGAACCCGGCGCTGGCGCGGGCGTGCGCGGAGGCGGGCGTCGCGTTCGTCGGGCCGTCGCCGGAGGCGATCGAGCTGATGGGCGACAAGGTGCGCGCGAAGCGAGGCGGCCGCGGACGCGGGCGTGCCGGTGGTGGAGTCGCTGAGCGTCGAGGCGGCGCGCGCTTCGGACGCCTACCCGCTGCTGGTCAAGGCCGCCGCGGGCGGCGGCGGGACGCGGGATGCGCGTCGTCGAGTCGCCCGAAGGGCTCGACGAGGCGATCGCCGCGGCGCAGCGCGAGGCGGCGGCCGGCTTCGGCGACGACCGCGTGTTCATCGAGCGCTTCCTGCCGCGCGCGCGGCACATCGAGGTGCAGGTGATCGGCGACACGCACGGCACCGTGCTCTCGCTCGGCGAACGCGAGTGCTCGCTCCAGCGCCGCCACCAGAAGGTGCTCGAGGAGTCGCCGTCGCCGGTCGTCTCGGCCGAGCTGCGCGAACGGCTCGGGCGCGAGGCCGTCGCGCTGGCCGAGGCCGCGGGCTACCACGGCGCGGGCACGGTCGAGTTCATCGCCGACGCCGACGACCCGGGCACGCACTTCTTCCTCGAGATGAACGCCCGGCTGCAGGTCGAGCACCCCGTGACCGAGCTGGTCACCGGGCTCGATCTCGTCGAGCTGCAGCTGCGCGTGGCGGCCGGCGAGGCGCTCGATGTCGAGGTCAGCATGACCGGGCACGCGATCGAGGCCCGCATCAACGCCGAGGACGCGAGCTTCTTCCCGTCGGCCGGCCCGGTCCTGGCCGCGCGCTACCCGGCCGGCGTGCGCGTCGACGCCGCGGTCGAGACCGGCTCGGTCGTCGGCACGGACTACGACTCGATGATCGCCAAGGTGATCGCCCACGGACCCGATCGCGCGACCGCGCTGGCGCGGCTCGACCGCGCGCTCGCGGACACGGCGATCCTCGGGCTGACCACGAACACCGGCTTCCTGCGCACGCTGCTCGCGCGCGAGGACGTGCGCGCGGGGGCGATGGACACGGGACTGATCGGGCGACTGGAGCCGGCGCAGCCGCCGCTCGAGCACGAGGAGGTGGCCCGCGCGGCGGCCGCGATCGCGCTCACCGTGGCCGCCGAGCGCGCCGGCGACGACCCGTTCGAGCGCCGCGACGGCTGGCGGCTCGGCGGCGAGCGCGCGGCGACGTACTGGAAGCTCGCGCGTCGACGGCGGCGAGCCGCTCGACGTCGACGCTCGCGCCGACCGACGTGACGCGCATCGACGACACGACGTTCGCGGTCGCAGACGCCGGCGACGGCTCGCCGGCCGCCGACGCGGCAGCCGACCGCGCGGTCTCCGCGCGCCGCTTCTCCTACGTGCGCGACGGGCGCGAGGTGTGGCTGGCGCACGAGGGCTGGACGTGGCACGTGACCGAGGCGACGGCCGAGGACGTCCACCACGCGCACGCCGACGGCGAGCTGCGCGCGCCGATGCCGGGCTCGGTGCTGCTGACCCCGCGCGCGGTCGGCGACACGGTCGAGGCCGGCCAGACCGATCGTCGTGCTGGAGTCGATGAAGATGGAGCTCGCGCTGACCGCGCCGATCGACGGCACGGTCACCGAGCTGAGCGTGAGCGTGGGGGACAAGGTCGGCCGCGATCAGGCCGTCGCGAGGGTCGAAGCCGCATGACGACCGACGAGTTCAAGGCCAACACCGCCGCGCACGAGGCGCTCGCGGCCGACCTGCGCGAGCAGCTCGAGCGGGTCCGGATGGGCGGCGGCGAACGGGCCCGCGAGCGCCACACGAGCCGCGGCAAGCTGCTGCCGCGCGAGCGGGTCGACCGGCTGCTGGACAAGGGCGCGCCGTTGCTCGAGCTCTCGCCGCTGGCCGCGCACGGCATGTACGACGGCGACGCGCCCGGCGCGGGCATCGTCACCGGCGTCGGCCGCGTCAGCGGCCGCGAGTGCGTGATCGTGGCCAACGACGCCACCGTCAAGGGCGGCACCTACTACCCGATGACGGTCAAGAAGCACCTGCGCGCGCAGGAGGTCGCGCTGCAGAACCGGCTCCCGTGCATCTACCTCGTCGACTCCGGCGGCGCCTTCCTGCCGCTCCAGGACGAGGTCTTCCCCGACCGCGAGCACTTCGGCCGGATCTTCTTCAACCAGGCCACGATGTCCCAGCGCGGGATCCCGCAGATCGCGTCGGTGATGGGCTCGTGCACGGCGGGCGGCGCCTACGTCCCCGCGATGAGCGACGAGTGCGTGATCGTCCGCGAGCAGGGCACGATCTTCCTCGGCGGCCCGCCGCTGGTGAAGGCCGCGACCGGCGAGGAGGTCTCCGCCGAGGACCTCGGCGGCGGCGACCTGCACGCGCGCACGAGCGGCGTCACCGACCACCTGGCCGACGACGACGAGCACGCGCTGGCGATCGTGCGCAGCATCGTCGCGACGCTGCCCGCAAGCCCACGCCGCAGTGGGAGCGGACGGCCGTCGAGGCGCCCCGGCACGACCCCGACTCGATCTACGGCGTCGTCCCCGCCGACGTGCGCAAGCCCTACGACCCGCACGAGCTGATCGCGCGGCTGGTCGACGGCTCGGACTTCCACGAGTTCAAGGAGCTCTACGGCACGACGCTGGTGTGCGGCTTCGCCCGCCTCCACGGCCACCCGGTCGGGATCCTGGCCAACAACGGGATCCTGTTCAGCGAGTCGGCGCTCAAGGGCGCGCACTTCATCGAGCTCTGCGACCGCCGCCGGATCCCGCTCGTGTTCCTGCAGAACATCAGCGGCTTCATGGTCGGGCGCGAGTACGAGGCGGGCGGGATCGCCAAGCACGGCGCGAAGCTGGTGACCGCGGTGGCGTGCGCGCGCGTGCCGAAGCTGACGGTGATCGTCGGCGGGTCCTTCGGCGCCGGCAACTACGGCATGTGCGGGCGCGCGTACTCGCCGCGCTTCCTGTTCATGTGGCCGAACGCGCGCATCAGCGTGATGGGCGGCGTCCAGGCGGCGACGGTCATGGAGACCGTCGGCCAGCCCGAGGTCGGCGCCAGCCTGCGCGACCAGTACGAGCGCCAGGGGCACCCGTACTACGCCACCGCGCGGCTGTGGGACGACGGCGTGATCGACCCGCGCGACACGCGCGACGTGCTCGGCCTGGCGCTCTCCGCCTGCGCCGGCGCGCCGCTGGACGAGGTCGGCTACGGCGTCTTCCGGATGTAACCTGCCCGATGATGACCGCGCCCGAGAAGGCCAAGGCCAAGGGCCCGACGTGCGACGGCGAGAAGATCTGCCACATCGTCCCCGAGGACGACCCGGACACGGCGCTGTGCGGCAAGGACGTGACCGGCTGGCCGTGGAACCCGCCGTGGCCGTTCTGCGTCGTCTGCCTCGACCTCGCCGGCTACGAGGTCCGTTGAAGGGCCTCGCCGGCCTCGGTGAGGTCGGCATGCATGTTGGTCTCCATCATCTGCAGCGCGGCGTCCGCGAGCTCGGAATGGATGTGCGCGACCGCGTCCGGCGGGACGACGACCTCATAGCCGCGCAGGTAGGCGTCGAGCGCCGAGTAGAGGATGCACTGCTCGGTGACCTGCCCGCTGAGCACCACGCGCTCGACGTCCTCGACCCGCAGCAGGTGGTCGAGCGCGGTCTGGTAGAAGATCGAGTGCCGGCCCTTGGGGATGAACGGGACCGGGCCGTCCGGCGCGATCGGCTCGACGAGGTCGGGATGCTCGCCGCCGAGCGCGCGCTTCGACGAGCTCGTGGCGCCCCGCGTCCCAGGCGTCGTAGTTGTCGTTGACGTAGACCAGCAGCACGTCCTCGGACGCCGCCGCGCGGTCGCGCAGATCGACGATCTGCGGCAGCCGCTCACGCACGCAGGCCGCGAGCGGCTCCGCGTCCGGATGGTCGTAGGTGTTGAGCATGTCGATGACGATCAGCGCGGTGTGAGGCACTGAACGTGGACTTATCCCATCATTGGCATCAATGAAACGAGCTGCCGCACCGATCGCCGTCGCCCTCGCGCTCCTGCTGCCGGCCGCCGCCGCGGCCGCGCCCGGCGCCGCCGGGATCGGCGACCCGTACTACCCGCTGGCCGGAAACGGCGGCTACGACGTCGCCCACTACGGGCTCGAGCTGGCCTACACGCCCAAGACCGACCAGCTGCGCGGCACCGCCACGATCACCGCGAAGACGACCCAGGACCTGTCGCGCTTCAACCTCGACCTGGACGGGCTGACCGTGCGCTCGGTCACCGTCGGCGGCGCGCCGGCGCGCTATCGCCGCCGCGGCGCCGAGCTGATCATCACGCCGCCCGCGCAGCTGCCGAACGGCGACCGACTTCACGACCGTGATCGTCTACCGCGGCAAGCCGAAGACGCTCGGCCGGCGCTCGCTGGGAACGCTCTCGGGCTTCATCCACACCGACGACGGCGCGCTGGTCGCCGGCCAGCCGGAGGGCGCCTCGACCTGGTTCCCGGCCAACGACCACCCGCTCGACAAGGCGGCGTTCTCGTTCCGGATCACCGTCCCGCGCGGCCTCGAGGCGGTCGCCAACGGCGTGCTCGCCGGGACGACGACACGCGGGAGCCGCGCGACCTGGCACTGGGAGGCCTCCGAGCCGATGGCGCCGTACCTGGCGACGGCGACGATCGGGCAGTTCCAGCTGCGCTCGCGCACCGCCGACGGCATCCGCTACTGGGACGCGATGGACCCCGACCTGCTCGAGCGGCCGCGCCCGCGCCAGGGCCGGCGGTTCGCGTTCACCGGCATCGGCCAGCCGGCCTACAAGCGGCTGACGCGCATGATCGACGTGCCGGCGGGCGGCGCGAAGCTGTCGTTCTGGGTGCAGCGCGAGACCGAGCCGCAGGCGGACTTCTTCTTCGTCGAGGCGCAGGCCGCCGGGTCCGGCCGCTGGACGACCCTGCGCGACACGCAACGGCCACACGAGCCGCAGCCCCGGCGTCGTCTGCCCGTACTGGCTCGCGGTGCACCCGTTCCTCAAGCGCTACCTGACCCAGCGCGGAGAGCGGGCGTGCGCCCCGCGCGGCACGACCGGTCAGTGGTGGGCGGCCAGCGGGACGAGCGACGGCTACGAGCGCTGGACCGTCGACCTCGCGCCGTACGCCGGCCGGCGCGTCGAGGTCTCGCTGACCTACGCCACCGACGTGCTGGTCGAGGACAGCGGCGTCTACGTGGACGACGTCGCGGTGTCGCGGGGGCCGGGCTCGACGTCGTTCGAGGGCGGCCTCGGCGGCTGGAAGGTCCGCGGCGCGCCGGCCGGCAGCATCCCGAACCCGAACAACTGGCGCAGCGGGACGGCCGCGGCGGCGCCGCCGACGGTCGGCTCCGTCGCGCAGTCCGCGCTCGCCCGCCAGCCGGCCATCATCCGGTTCCTGTCAGAGCTGTTCGGGCCGTATCCGTTCGCGGCCGCGGGCTCGATCGTCGACGACCTGCGCGGGCTGACGTTCGCGCTCGAGAACCAGACGCGCCCGATCTACTCGCGCGTGTTCTTCGACGACCGCTCGGAGGAGGCGCCGGACGCCGTCGTGGCCCACGAGCTCGCGCATCAGTGGGTCGGCGACCACGTCTCGGTCGCCGCGTGGCAGCACACCTGGCTCAACGAGGGCTTTGCGACTTACGCGGAGTGGCTGTGGGGCGAGCGCCGCGGCCGCGACACCGCGCAGGAGCGCTTCGACGAGGAGGCGGAACGCCCGGCCGACAGCCCGTTCTGGGACGTGCGGATCGGCAGCCCCGGGCGCGCCAATGCGTTCTCCACGCCCGTCTACGACCGCGGCGCGATGACCTTGCACGCGCTGCGCAAGCTGATCGGCGACGAGCCGTTCTCCCGGTTGCTGCGGACCTGGATCGCGGAACACGCCGGCGGCAACGTCACGACCGCGCAGTTCCAGGAGCTCGCGGAGCGGATCTCGGGGCGCGAGCTCGACGGCTTCTTCAACACGTGGCTGTTCAGCCGCTCGAAGCCGCCGGGCATCACGCCCGATTGATCCGGCTCAGGCCGCGGGGATACGTGGGGTCGTCGAACTCGACGGTCTGGTAGCCCATGCTCTCGGCGAAGGCCTTCTCGGACGCGTAGTGGCTCGAGCTCTGCGGCGGCAGGATCCACTTCACGACGAGCGGCTGAGCGGCTGCGGCGGCGGGGGAGTGGAGGCCTGCGCGCCGGCGACGGGCAGCAGGCGGTCGCGATGGCGGTGGAGGCGATGCCCTTGACGCTGGACATTGGTGGTGCTCCTTCGGGTGGGGTGGGGTCGCCGGGTGTGACCCATAGCCCGGGAGCGAGGTTGGCCGCTAGCGAGAGCTGGCGCGTTGGCGCTCACACGTCGAGCAGCGTCTTGCCGACCGTCGCGCGCGACTCGATCGCCGCGTGCGCGTCGGCGGCTCGCTCGAGCGGGAAGCGCTGACCGATGACGGGCTTGAGCGCGCCCGAGAGGGCGGACTCGGTGGCCGCGCGCAGCGCGGCCGGCGAGCGGTCGGGCTGGACCAGCGAGACGCCGCGCGCGGCCGCCGCCTCCGCGTCGATGCCGGCCCACGATCCGCTCGCCAGCCCGTAGCTGAGCATCCGCCCGCCCGCGCCGAGCCGCTCGAACGCCGAGCGGGCGAGCGTCGCCGCCGACGCCGTCGAAGACGACGTCGAACGCGCCCTCGAGATCCTCATAGAGCACGGCCTCCGACGCGCCCAGCGAGCGCACGATCGGCAGCTTGCGCTCGCTCCCGACCGCGCCCACCACGAGCGCGCCCGCCGCGGACGCGAGCTGGACCAGCAGCGTGCCGACGCCGCCCGCCGCGGCCAGGATCAGCACGCGCTCACCGGGTCCGATCGAGGCCGCCGCGGCCAGCATCGTCGCCGTGCGGCCGTCGGCCAGCAGCGCGACGGCGTCGTCGAGCGCCAGGTCGTCCGGCACGTCGAACAGCGCCGCCTCGTCGACCGCGACCCGCTCCGCGTAGGCCCCCGACCCGCCGGTGGAGGCGATCACCCGCCGCCCGTCGACCGTGCCCGCCGACCCCGTTGCCCGGGATCATCGGCAACGACGCCGCAAACGGGCCGCGGCCCGAGGCGCGGAACTGCGTCTCGACGAACGTGATGTTCGCGTGGGCAACATCGATCACGACCTGCCCCGGCCCGGCCACGGGGTCGGGCGCCTCGCCGGCCACGAGCACCGACGGCGGCCCGAACTCGCGCAGCCAGACCGCGCGCACGACTACGCGGGTACGCCGTGCTTGGCCACCGAGCGGTCGTAGTTGAGGCGCAGCAGCGCGATCACGTCGCGCACGTCGTCCTCGTCACGGATCGCGCGCGACGCCCAGCCCTTCTTGTCCGGGAACACCGGGTGATAGTCGATCCGGCCGGCGTCGTAGAGCCCTTGCCAGATGTCCTTGGGGAAGCCGATGTGCAGCGTCCGGTCGCCGTGCAGGTGGCCGAGCTCACGGCGGCCGAGCTTGAAGGAGAACTCGCCGCGCTCGCCGGACCCGGCGGTCACGCCCGGCCACGACGTGACCTCATCGGTGATGATTTCGCTCGCAGACATAGCGGGAAGCGTGCGCGAAGCCGCGCCCGCTTCCAATTGGCCATTGGTCCTAGGACCGGTAGGTGACCGTCTCGCGCCGGCCGCTCTCGGCCGAGCGCAGCATCGCGTCGCAGATCTCGGCGGCGCGATAGCCGTCCTCGAACGTCGCGCCGTGCGGGCGCGATCTCGGTGTCGTCGCGGATCGCGCTCAGGAAGTGATGGATCTCGTGCACGAAGGTGTGCTCCCAGCCGATCATGTGCCCCTGCGGCCACCAGTGCTCCCAGAAGGGATGGTCGGCCTCGGACACCAGCACGGTCCGGAAGCCCTGCGAGAGCTTGCCGGGCGAGGAGTCCGGTGAAGTGGACCTGGAGCTCGTTGAGCCGCTCGATGTCGAAGCTCAGCGAGCCCTTGGAGCCGTTGATCTCGAACTGCAGCGCGTTCTTGCGCCCGGAGGCGAAGCGCGTGGCCTCGATCGTCCCGACCGCGCCGTCCGACGAAGTCCACGACGGACTCGACGGCGTCGTCGACGGTCACGGCGCACGCCCTCGCGGTCCTTGACGAACGTGCGCGTGCGAGGCGCTGACCGCGTCGATCTCGCCGACCAGGTAGCGGGCCAGGTCGATCACGTGCGCGCCCAGGTCACCGAGCGCGCCCGAGCCGGCGACGTCCTTGTCCAGCCGCCAGACCATCGGGAAGTCGGCGTCGATGATCCACTCCTGCAGGTAGCGCCCGCGGAAGTGGAAGATCTCGCCGAGGTCGCCGGCGGCGATGATCTCGCTTGCGCCAGCCGCACGGCCGGGACGAAGCGGTAGTTGAAGGCGCACATCGCCTTCACGCCGGTCGCCGCGACGCGCTGCCAGGTCTCGTAGGCCTCGTCGGCGGTGCGCCCGAGCGGCTTCTCGCAGATCACGTGCTTGCCGGCCTCGGCGGCGGCGATCGTCGGCTCGGCGTGGAAGTTGTTCGGGCCGGAGTTGTCGAAGACGCCGATCCGCGGGTCGGTCGACGAGCTTGTGCCAGTCCGTCACGTGATCGGCGAAGCCGTAGCGCCCGGCGGCGGCCGCGACCGCCTCCTCGTTGCGCCCGGCGATCGAGACCAGCTGCGGCATCAGCGGCGGCGGCCAGGTCATGTAGGCCAGCGTCTTGTACGCGTTCGAGTGGGCCTTGCCCATGAACCCGTAGCCGAGCATGCCGACGCCGACGGTCGGGATGTCCTCCCCGCCGGCCGACTCGCCCATCGTGACGAAGCCGACCTTGCTCATGACTCTCCCTCGCGAAGGCGGCGTCGAAGGCCACCGTCGACGGGGCGAAGTCCGTGCGCCGCACGAACGCGAGCGCGTCAGGCGCGCCCCAATCCCTGTCCATCCCGGAGTCCTCCCATTCCACCGACAACGGTCCCTGGTAGCCGATCCGGTTCAGCGCGCGGAACAGCGCCTCGAAGTCCACGTCACCGTGCCCCGGGGAGACGAAGTCCCAGCCACGCCCCGCCTCGCCGAAGTTCAGGTGGCCGCCGAGTATGGACGAACGGCCGTCGAGGCGTCGGATCGAGTCCTTGACGTGGACGTGGTAGATGCGGTCGGCGAACTCGGTCACGAAGGCCGCGCGAGTCCAGGAACTGGTGCTCGAAGTGCGAGGGGTCGAAGTTGATCCCGAAGCCTTCGCGGTGGTCGATCGCGTCCAGCGTCTTGCGCGTGGTGACGAAGTCGTAGGCGATCTCGGTGGGGTGGACCTCGAGCGCGAAGCGCACGCCCTCGGCGTCGAAGACGTCGATGATCGGCCCCCAGCGCTCGGCGAAGTCCTCGTAGCCGCGCTCGATCTCGGCGAAGTCGTTGGGCGGGAACGAGTAGAGCATGTGCCAGACCGGCGAGCCGGTGAAGCCCGGTCACGACCTCGACGCCGAGCTGCGCGGCGGCGCGCGCGGTGTCCTTCATGCGCTCGGCGGCCCGCCGGCGGACGCCCTCGGGGTCACCGTCGCCCCAGACCTCCGGTGGCAGCACGCCTTGATGGCGGGCGTCGATCGGGTCGCAGACGGCCTGGCCGACGAGGTGGTTGCCGATCGCCCAGCAGTTGAGCCCGTGGCGCTCGAGGATCTCGCGCCGGCCGGCGCAGTAGGACGAGTCCGACAGCGCCTCGGCGACGTCGAAGTGGTCGCCCCAGCAGGCCAGCTCGAGGCCGTCGAACTCCCATTCGCCGCACTTGGCGGCCAGCTCTCGAAGCGTCAGATCGGCCCATTGGCCGGTGAACAACGTGACGGGTCGTGCCATCGGTTCTCCTCCTAGGTTCTGACGATGTCGAGCTGCACGCCGGCCGCCCGGAATTCCTGCTCGATCTCGGCGTCGAGACCGTCGTCGGTGACGATCGCGTCGAGGTCCTCGGCTCGCGCGATCGTCAGCAGCGAGGCCCGTCCGAACTTGTTCGAGTCGATCAGCCCGATCGTCCGCGCCGCGTTCGCGCTGGCGACGTTGATGACGTCGGCCAGCGCGCGGCGGGAGGTCGTCAGCCCGGCGTCGAGCGTCACGCCGGCCGCCGAGCAGAAGGCGAGCTCGAAGTTCAGGCCGGCCAGGAAGTCGGTCGTCCAGCGGCCGGCCAGCAGCCGCATGTGCTGGTCGAGCTCGCCGGGCGTGACGATCACGAGGATCCGCTCGTCCTGCAGCTCGTAGGCGATCGCGGGCGAGTTCGTGACCAGCGTCAGCTCGGTCGCGGGCTCGGACACGAGCTGGCGGGCCAGCGCCAGGCAGGAGGACGAGGAGTCGAGGAAGATCGTCGAGCCCGAGCGCACCTCGCGCGCCGCGTGCTGGGCGATCGTGGCCTTCGCGCCGCGGCGACCGCCGCGCGCTGCTCCCAGCCCGTGGGCGGGATCGCGGTCGGCGGCCCGGCGGCCGGCATCGCCCGCGCGCCGCCGTGGACGCGCTCGACCAGCCCGTCCTTGGAGAGCTGCTCGAGGTCGCGGTGGACGGTGATCGAGGAGACCGTCAGGTCGCGCGCGAGGTCGGCGACCGAGACGCCGCCGTCGCGCTGGATGCGCTCGAGGATCTGGGCCCGGCGCAGGGCGGGAGGGACGCGTACTCATACGCGGTCCTCGAACTCGCGCCGGCGGACCTCGCACCGTCGAGGCCCGCGGAACTCGTCGATCGCGCGCGCGAGATGGTCCGGAGAAGCGCTCGAGCGCCTCCTCGCCCTTCTCGGGCGTCGCCGTCATCGGGTTGCCGATCACGCCCGTGCGCGAGAACTCGCCGTGGTCCATCGGGAAGCTGAAGTACTGGTAGCCCTCGAACTGCACGTCGGGCGCGCCGTCGGACTTCAGGAACGACTGTCGGCAGCCATTCCGGCGCCTGCGCGCGGTCGTCGGCCGCGCGCTCCATGTGCACCATGCGCGCGTCGTGGGCCATCACCTGCGAGGTCTCGAGCTCGGACGCGTGCCAGCCCGGCGTCTCCTCGGGCGGGTTCTCCAGCAGGCCTTCGAGGATCCCGATGTAGCGCTCGGCGTAGGGCTTGTAGAGCGCGACCAGCGCGCCGGTCTCGTACTTGATCCGGCGCAGCAGCGGGTCCAGCACCTTGACGTTGGAGCCGTGCCCGTTGACCAGGATCAGCTTGTTCCAGCCGTGGTGGATGAGCGAGCGCAGGATGTCGTAGAGGACCGCGTTGAGCGTCTCCGCGCGCAGCGTGATCGTCCCCACCGAGGACTCCGGTCTCGCGCATGTGCTGCGGCGAGTAGCCGGCCCAGAACGGCGCGGTGTAGGGCACGTCGGCCTTCTCCGCCGCGCGCCGCGCGACCTCGAGCGCGGTGATCGTGTCGGTGCCGAGCGGCAGGTGCGCGCCGTGCTGCTCGCAGGACCCGATCGGCACCAGGATGATGTCCGAGCGCTCCCGGAACCAGTCGATGTCCGGCGGCGCGAGGTCGAGGATGCAGTGCGAGAACGGGCGCTCAGACATCGACGGTCTCCGTGACGAGCGACAGGTAGCGCTCCGCGACGACGTCCGCGAAGCGCGTCGTCGTCGACGTGGGCGTCGACGGCCTCGAACGGGATGTCGGGCCGCAGCGCGCCGGACAGCGCGTCCAGGAACGCGCCGTCGGCCACCGGGTCCCAGAGGTCGCCGCCCTCGGCGTCGGCGAGCGAGAACCCGCGCGTGGGCGCGACGACGCGCACCGGCCCGGTCGCCCCGTTCAGGCGCGCGGCGACCAGCGCGCCCAGCTCGGCCTCCTCGTCGCGCGAGAGCCGCACGAGCGTCGCGACCGGGTTGTGGAAGTAGCTCTTGCGGTCGCGGTAGCGCTCGGGGACGGTGTGCGCGCGGGCCCTGGTTGAAGAAGTCGACGCAGCCGGGGACGACGACCTGCGGGAGGCCGAGCCGGCCCGGCCACGGTCAGCCGCTCGGGGCCGGTGGCAGTGGATGCCGTCCAGCAGCGAGTTGGCCAGCTCGGACAGCGTGTAGTCGACGACGCCCTGCAGCGCGCCCTCCTCGCACAGGTGCTCCATCGCCGGCCCGCCGACGCCGTTGGCGTGGAAGATCACGGGCTCGTGACCGGCGGCTCGAGAGCCGCTCGCGCAGCCGCATCACGCCCGGCGTCGTCTGGCCCGAGCATCGTGATCCCGACGCAGTGCTCGCCGAGCGTGCCCGAGCGCCGAGCCGGCGTCGCGGACCATGCCCGCCATCGCCGCCGCGGCGTTGTCGAAGATCGGCCGCGAGATGCCGTTCAGCCCGAGGATGTCGACCACCGAGTGCATGACGCAGACGTCGCTCTCGCCGACGAAGTCGCCGAAGCGGCGGCGGCCGCTGAGCGCACGGCGAGACGAGCAGCTTCGGCACGCCGACCGGGCAGCGCCTGCATCGCCGCCGCGCCCAGCAGCGCGCCCTCGGCGCCGCCCAGGCACAGCACGCCGTGCGACGCGGCCCTCCGCGAACTGCGCGCACGACGACCTCGCGCACGCCCTCGCGCATCAGCGCCACCGCGGCGCCGCGCGAGCCGGCGTCGCGCACGTCGGCCAGCGCGTGCCCGCCGGCGCGGGCGACCTCCTCGCGCGTGATGTCGGGCGCGATCGTGGGCGCGCCGAGGATGCCGGAGTCGATCACGAGCACGCCGACACCGCAGCGCGTGCCAGCCGCTCGCGCACGTAGGCGATCTCGTCGCCCTTGGTGTCGAGCGTGCCGATCAGCGCGACGGTGGCATCAGACGGCCTGCGCCGTCTGCGCGGCGCCGCGCGCAGGTGGTCGATCGACTCCTGCGCGTAGCGGTCGTAGTAGGCCTCGGGCACCGCGCCGGTCGAGTGGTCGCGCAGGAACTTCTCCACGCGCCGCGCCGCCGCCGGCCTCGGACGCGTCGCCGATGTCGAGCCGCTCGGAGATCGCCGAGCGATCGACCGAGGCCACGAACTCGACCGTCATGTGGCCGTCGTAGCCGATCTGCGACCAGCTCGCGCGACGATCGCGTTCCAGTCCAGCGCGCCGTGCCCGGGCGGCATGCGGTTGTTGTCGGCGACGTGGAAGTCGACGAGCCGGTCGCCCGCGGCGCGGATCGCGGCCAGCAGGTCTGACTCCTCGATGTTCATGTGGAACGCGTCGAGCGCGACGCCGCAGTCGCCGCCGACGGCGTCGGCCAGCGCCAGCGCCTGGTCGCAGCGGTTCAGGAAGTACGTCTCGAAGCGGTTCAGCGGCTCGAGGCCGATCCGCACGCCGACCGTCTCCGCGTGCTCCTGGCACTCGCTTGAGCGCGTCCACGCACCAGCGCCACTCGTCCGCGGGCGAGCCCATCGGCACGATCTTGCCGACGGTCGACGGCACGACCGTGAGGATCTTGCCGCCCAGCCGCGAGACGAACGTCAGGCAGTCCTTGACGTACTGCGACGCTGCCGAGGCGCACGTACGGGTCCTCGTGCAGCAGGTCGCGGCCGCCCATCATCAGCGTCACGGCGCCCCAGCACTCGAGCCCGTGCTCGTCGAGCAGCCCGCGGACGTGCTCGGCGTCGTAGCCCTGCGGCTCGCCCGAGATCTCGATCCCGTCGTAGCCCAGCCGCGCGAGCCGCTCGAGCGTGCGCTCGATCGGCTCGGGCCGCATCCAGTTGTGCATCGACACCTTGATCGCCATCGCTCTCTCCTCCTCAGAGACCCAGCTTCCCTGGGTTCATGATGCCGAGCGGATCGAGCGCCGTCTTCACGGCCGCGCAGCGCGTCGAGCGCCGCGCCGTGCTGGGCGGCCATGTAGGGGGCGAGCTTGAGGCCGACGCCGTGGTGGTCGTTCATCACGCCGCCGGCCGCGAGCACGGCGGTGACGCCGTCCTCCCAGATCCTGTCGTGCAGCGCGAGCGCGTCGGCGACCGCCGTCCGGGATCAGGAAGCGGGCGTAGATCATCGTGCCCCAGCGGTACCAGTGCGAGAAGTGCATCCGCAGCTGCAGACCGCGGTCGTCGTAGGCGTCGCGCACCGCGCGTCTTCGAGCGCCTGCGTGCACGGCGCCGATCCGCGCGTAGGTCGCGACGACGTCGATCGTGCCCCAGATCGCGGGCAGCTCGGGGTGGTGCGGCGGCTTGTAGAACTCGTAGCGGCGGTCCCACCAGCGCTCGGCGAGCGCGGGTCGAGCTCGCGCGCGCCCGCCTCGCGCGCGAGCTCGACGTGCGGGACCCCTCCACGGACACGGCGGCCGGCTCGCCCTCGCAGCAGACGACGGCGCAGACGCCGTCGAGCGGCTCGCCGACGACGGGGGAGAGCGTGCGCGCGGTCGCCTCCTCGTCGTACATGCGGATCACCGACGGGCGGTGGCCGGCGGCGAGCGTCGCGCCGGAAGGCCTCGATGCCGGCCTCGACGTTCGGGAAGCTGCAGCGTGATGAAGCGGCGCTCGGCCGGCAGCGGCACGATCTCGAGCGTCACGCGCGTGATGATCCCGAGCGTGCCCTCGCGAGCCGACGAACAGCTGCGTGAGGTCGGGGCCGACGGCGTGGCGCGGGACCGCGACGGTGTCGATCAGCTCGCCGCTCGCGAGCGCGACCCGCAGCGAGAGCACGAGGTCCTCGATCTTGCCGTAGCGGGTGCGAGAGCACCCCCGAGCCGCGCGCGGCGACGTAGCCGCCGACCGTCGCCCACTCCGACGAGGCCGGGTAGTGCGGGAGCATCAGCCCGCGCGCGTTGAGCGCGCGCCTCGAGCGCGCGCCCGTTGACGCCGGCCTGCGCCGTGACCGTCAGCGAGCGCTCGTCGATCTCGACGATCCGGTCCAGCCCGCGCAGGTCGACGACGAGCCCGCCGCGGATCGGGCACCGCGCCGCCCTGCGTGCCCGGAGCCGCCGCCCCAGGCGCACGACCGGCACGCCGTGCGACGCCGCGATCCGCAGCGCGGCGGCCACGTCCTCCTCGCTGCGCGGCACCGCGACGACGTCCGGCCGTCCCAGCGGGGCGCCGTCCTCGCGCGCGCCGGATCGCCGGCCAGTACGTGTCGGCGGTGTAGGCGTCAAGCTGTGCGTCCTCGGTGTGGACTGCGTCGACACCGAGCACCGCGGCCAACGCGGGGGCAAGCTCGACCAGCTGCGTAACAGAAGACTTCATCTATTGACAGCGGAGCTTGCATTAGCCTTCAATTCCTGTCAAGGGTGTGGCTGCGAGCCGGTGCAGGAGTGGATCGAGCCGTATCGTGAGCTGCGGTCGCGCTACCGCGCGCTCTATCCGGCGTTGCAGGCAATCGACGAGGAGACACCGAGATGACGGCCACCCAGGACCAGACCGCCGCCGGGGAGCGCGAGCGGCCCGAGCCCCGCTTCACGTTCGGTCTGTGGACCGTCGGCAACCCCGGCCGCGACCCGTTCGGCGGCCCGACGCGCGAGCCCGTCGACCCCGTCGACTCCGTGCACAAGCTGGCCGAGCTCGGCGCCTGGGGCGTCAGCCTGCACGACGACGACCTGATCCCGTGGGGCGTCTCGGCCGCCGAGCGCGAGCGGATCGTCGCGCGCTTCAAGGAGGCGCTCGAAGCCACCGGCATGGGCGTGGGGATGGCGACGACGAACCTGTTCGGCCACGCGGCGTTCAAGGACGGCGCGTTCACCTCCAACGACCGCCGGGTGCGCCGCGCCGCGATCGGCAAGGCGATGAACTTCATCGACGTCGCGGCCGAGCTCGGGCGCCGAGGTCTACGTCTTCTGGGGCGGGCGCGAGGGCACCGAGGCCGGCGTGGCCAAGGACCCGCGCGACGCGCTCGAGCGCTACCGCGAGGCGATCGACGTGCTCTCGGACTACGTCGTCGACCAGAACTACTCGCTGCGGTTCGCGATGGAGCCCAAGCCCAACGAGCCGCGCGGCGACATCTTCCTGCCGACGATCGGCCACGCGCTGCACTTCATCGAGACGCTCAAGCGGCCCGAGATGGTCGGCGTCAACCCCGAGGTCGCGCACGAGACGATGGCCGGGCTGTCGTTCCACCACGGCGTCGGGCAGGCGCTGTGGGCGGGCAAGCTCTTCCACATCGACCTCAACGGCCAGCGGATCGGCCGCTACGACCAGGACTTCCGCTTCGGCGCCGAGGACCTCAAGGAGGCGTTCCTGCTGGTGCGGCTGCTCGAGCGCGCGGGCTACTCCGGGCCCGCTGCACTTCGACGCGCACTCCTACCGCAACGAGAACCCCGACGGCGTCTGGGACTTCGCCGCCGGCTGCATGTCGACGTACCGCTCGCTGGCCGAGAAGGCGCGCCACTTCGACTCGCTGCCGGAGGTCCAGGAGGCGCTCGAGGCGGCCTCGACGCCGGAGCTGGCGCTGGCCAGCGTCGACGGCGACGAGGCCGAGGCGCTCAAGGCCGAGGCCTGGGAGCTCGACGCCTTGGCCGACCGCGGCTACTTCAACGAGCGCCTGGACCAGATCCTGGTGGACGTGCTGCTCGGCGTGCGCTGAGCTCGATCGCGCCGCGCTGCGCGATGCCGCGGCGACGGCGCGTTGGTTAATCGTGTCCGTCGATAGGCTCACGTCACCGATGTGGACCCCCAAACCGGCGATCGAGCTGTCGAGTCAGCGCGCCGTCCGGCGCCACAACCTGAGCATCGTGCTGCGCCAGGTCGTGGAGCTCGGGCCGCGCTCGCGAGCGACGATCGCGCAGCAGACCGGCCTCAACAAGAGCACGGTCTCCAGCCTCGTCAGCGAGCTGATGGAGTTCGGGCTGCTGGTCGAGCGCGGCGCCGAGCACCGCGGGACGGCCGGGCGGCCGGGGCTCGTCGTCGACGTCGCGCGCGACGGCGTGGTCGCGCTCGGGCTCGAGATCAACGTCGACTACCTCGGCGTGCAGGCCACCGACCTCGCCGGCGGCTCGCGCTACAAGGCGATGGAGGCGGTCGACAACCGCGGCCGCGGCGTCGACGAGGTGCTGGACGCGCTCGGCGCGCTGGCGCAGGGCGCGCTGAACGAGGTCGAGGCCCAGGGTCTGCGCCCGATCGGCGCGACCGTCGCGCTGCCCGGGCTCGTCGACCTCGAGCGCGGCGCGCTGCTCGTCGCGCCCAACCTGCACTGGACCGACGTTCCGGTGATCGACCAGCTGCGCGAGCGCATCGACGCGCCGCAGCTGCCGCTGGACGCCGACAACGAGGCCAACCTCGCGGCGCTGGCGGAGCTGTGGGAGGGCGCCGCCGCGGGCTACAGCGACTTCGTCTACGCCTCGGGCGAGATCGGCGTCGGCGGCGGGATCATCCTCGGCGGCGAGCTGTTCCGCGGCTACCGCGGGTTCGGCGGCGAGTTCGGGCACACGACCGTGGAGGTCGACGGGCGCCCGTGCGCCTGCGGCTCGCGCGGCTGCCTGGAGACGCGGGCCGGGCCTCGAGCCGCTGCTCGCCGCCGCGGGACTCGACGGCGAGGCGGTCACGACGCGCGGCTCCGGCAAACCGGTCGCCGAGCTGCTGCGGCGCGCCCGCGACGACGACCCGTCCGCGCTCGCGGCGCTGGCCGAGTGCGGGCGCTGGCTGGGCGTCGCGCTCGGGACGGTGGTCAACCTGCTGAGCCCGCAGGCGATCGTGCTGGGCGGCTACTTCGCCCCGATGGCCGACTGGCTCTCCCCGGTGATCGCCTCAGAGCTCGCGTCGCGCGTGCTCGGCGGCAACGGCGCCGTGCCGCCGGTGATGGCGTCCAGCCTGGGCGCCGAGGCGGCGATGCGCGGGGCCGCGGCGACGCAGCTGCGCCGCGTGCTCGCCGACCCCACGCTCGTGGCGTAGCGCGCGAGCAGCGAACGCTCCGGCGCAGTTGCGCTCGGTCCTACACCTAGCGTCGCGCGGTCAGTCCGTCGCTGCCGCGCCCGCGCCCGCGCGGCCGTCGTCGACCGCTGCTGTCGTCGCTGCCACGCCCGCGGCCGCCGTTGTCGTCGCTGCCGCTCGTCGTCGTTGCTGCCGCCGTGGTTGCCGCCGCCGCCCGAGCGCTCGACCTCGAGCGCGACCCAGCGGCCGTTGGAGCGGCGCACGACGGTCTCGATGTTGCGCTGGCCGGCGCGCAGGCCGGAGAAGCCGCTGATGCGCTCGAAGCGGGTGCGGCTCGTGACCCGCACGCGGACCGTGCCGCGCTCGGAGTCGTGGAGGCGGAAGCTGCGATCGGCGCGGTTGACGGACACGACCGTGCCCTCGTACTCGCGCGTGGCGGCGGAGGCGGCCGGAGCGCTCGCGGCGAACGCGGCGGCGGCGATCAGGGCGACGGTGGAGATCTTCTTCATGGCGGCAACGCTGACGAGCGACGTGCCAAGTGCTCGGCAATCGAAGGCAAAGCCTCGATTAAGACTTGCCAACTGGGAGTCCGGGATGAGAAAGTGCGGCCATGGATGGGGGGGCTGTAGGGCGCGCCAGCGCCGCGGCGAAGCGTCTTGCCGCGCCGCGGTCGCTGAAGGCCGCCGGCGTCGGGCCGGCGGCGGTGACGCTGAAGTGGTCCGCGCCGAAGGGCGCGAAGCCGGCGTACTACGTGTCCTGCGCGACGGCAAGAGCCTCGGCAAGACCACGCGCACGTCGTACACCGACAGCAAGGTCAAGGCGGGCACGACGTATCGCTACACCGTGCGCGCGTACGACAAGCGCAAGCGCGCGGGCGCGCTGTCGTCGAGCGTGCGCGTGAAGGTCCCCGCAAAGCCCGCGACCCCGGGCGGTCCACCCGCGCCGGCGCCGGCGCCGGCGCCGACGCCGGTCTGCCCCCCGTCGGCGAGACGCCGAGCGCGCCCGTCGTCCCGACACCGCCCACGCCGCCGGTCACACCCTCGGTCGTGATGACGGCGGCGATGGTCGACCGGCTGTTCTGGCGCGCCGGCTTCGGCCCGCGCCAGGCCGAGCGCGACGCCTGGACGGGCCGCGCCCCCGAGGACCTCGTCGACTGGTTCCTGAACACGCCGCTGCAGTTCGCGCCCGACGAGCACGCCGCCGAAGGCGTCCTCCGGCGCACCGGCCGATCCGCGCGTCTCCGACGACGAGCTCGTGCTGGAGTGGGTCGACCGCATGCAGCGGGCGGTCAACCCGCTGCCGGACCGGCTGGCGTTCTTCTGGCACCGCCACTGGGCGGTCAGCCGCGACGACGGCACGGTCTCCTTCGACTGGGCGGTCAAGTACCGCGACCGGCTGCTCAGGTACTCCGACTTCGCCGCCACACCCGGCGCTCAACTTCCGCGAGATGGCGTACGAGATCACGACCGTCGGACGCCGCGATGTCCGCGTACCTGAACCTCAACGCCAACACCAAGACGCAAGCCGAACGAGAACTACGCGCGCGAGCTGATGGAGCTGTTCTGCCTCGGCCCGACGGCGCCCGACGGCACGCGCAACTACACGCAGGCCGACATCGAGGGCCTCACGCGCGCGCTCACCGGCTGGCGGCTGGACTCGGCCGAGACGCTCGCCGACGGCGTCACGCCCAACCCGAACTACGGCCGGATCACGTTCGCGCCGGCCCAGTTCGAGATGGCGGCGAAGACCTTCCTCGGCCGCACGATCCCGGCGGTCACCGGCGCGACGAACCCGACCACGAACCCGGCGAGCCTGGAGTGGGGGCCGGCGAGCGTCAGCCAGGCGATCGACATCGTGCTCGCGCACCCGCAGCACGCGCAGTTCCTGATCCGCAAGCTGTGGGCCGAGTTCATCGCCAGCCCGATCCCGCAGGCCACGCTCGACGCCCTGATCGCGGCCTACACGGTCGCAGCGGCTTCCAGCTGCGGCCGGTGATCCGCGGCATCCTCACGCACCCGCTGATCTTCGAGTCGCTCGACGAGCCGAACCTGATCAAGCCGCCGATCGTCTACGCCGTCGGCGTGCTGCGCGCGCTCGGCGCGCCGCTGAAGGGCAACCACGTGCGCGCCGCGCTGATCAACATGCAGCAGCAGCCGTACCGGCCGCCGAACGTCGCCGGCTGGGAGGGCGGCATGTCGTGGCTGAACACCAACACGGTCATGGGCCGCTTCGACATGGTCGTCAAGGCCCAGTACCTGAAGTACTCCAACTACTACCGCAGCACGGAGACCCGGTGCCGCCGGCGAACGTCAACTACCCGCCGGACGTCACCCCGGAGACGGCCGCAGGCGGTGTTCGAGCGCGCCTACGCGACCGTCAACCGGCCGTGGATCTCCGACGCGCACGCGCGCGACGCTGATCGCGTGGGCGCGCGACGGCCGCGACCGACCACCGACGCGGCGCGCGACGGCAGCGCTTCTACGCGCTGCAGGCGATGATCCTCGGCGGACCCGACGGACAGGTGATGTGACGATGCGCTGCATCGAATGCGAGGAGATCGAGCTCGCCCGCGTCCGCGACGAGCGCCCCGGGCAGACGCTGCCGATCCCGTACGCGGCGCTCGACGGCTTCCCCGCCGGCCGCACGGCCGCGCGACCTGACGCGCCGGCGGCTGCTGCAGTGGGGCGTGGCCGGGTTCGCGTCGATCTACGGCGCCAAGGAGCTCGGCTTCGAGCAGGTCTGGGAGTCGGTCGCGCGACGCGCAGACGGCGCCGGAGCAGAAGACGCTGGTGGTGCTCTATCTCGCCGGCGGCAACGACGGCCTCAACGTGCTCGTGCCGAACGATGCCGCCGACTACGCCGTCCTACCAGGCGGCGCGGCCGTCGATCCATCGCGCGCCAGCGGGCCGTCGACCACCGACCGCGTCGGCTCGAAGGCGCTGCCCGGCCCGGGCGGCGCCGCGCTCGCGTTCGCGAACGTCGACGGTGTCCAAGAACGGCGGCGGCGACAACTCCGCCGCGCGCTTCAACTTCACCGGCACCGGCGGCGACGGGTTCGGCTTCGACACGCTGTTCGGCGACGGCACCGGCGGCGCCGGGCTCGGACCTGGCGATCATGCCCGCGGTCGACGCCAAGCAGTACAACCTCAGCCACTTCGACAACTCGGACATCTGGTTCCGGGCCAGCAACGACCAGAACATCAAGACGGGCTGGCTCGGCCGCTGGCTCGAGCGCTACGGCTCGGACACGAATCCGCTGCAGGCGATCTCGATCGACACCGCGCTCTCGAAGTCGATCCGCACGACGGCCAAGCCGGTGTGCGCGATCCCGTCGCTGCCGATGGGCGGGTTCACGATGAACTCGAGCAACTACGGCGGCTCGAACGGCTACAACGTGAACCCGCAGGTGCGCGGCCTGGCGCGGCTCGGCACGACGCCGGACAACGCCTACCTGCGAGCGCTCGCGCTCGACCTACGACCTCGCGGTCGAGACCTACCAGCGCACGGGCACCGCCGGCGCGCGTGCCGCCGAACACCGCCTACCCCAACGACGGCGACGCTGTCGACGCGGCTGCGGACCGCCGCGCACCTGCTGGCGGCGAACCTCGGCACGCGCGATCATCACGATCCACTGGGGCGCGTTCGACACCCACACCGGCCAGCTCGCCGGGCAGGACCGCCAGCTCGCCGAGCTCTCGCGCGCGCTCGGCCGCGTTCCGGCCGACCTGACCGGCGCGCGGGATCGAGCAGAACGTCTGCACGCTCGTCTTCTCGGAGTTCGGGCGCCGCGTGCGCGAGAACGGCGACCGGCGACACGGCCGGCACCGACCACGGCGCGGGCGGGCTGATGCTGGCCATGGGCTCGGCGGTGCGCGGCGGCTTCGCGGCCGACTGGCCGGGCTGCGAGACGGCCGAGCGCGTGCCGGCCAACGACAACCAGGGCAACCTGAAGGTCCCGACGGACTATCGCTCGGTCTACAAGGCCGTGATCGAGGAGTGGTTCGGCGGCGATCCGGAGGCCGTGCTCGGCGGCCCGGCGATCGAGACGCTGGTCCGCGGTGACGGGCTACGCCGGTGCCGCCGGCTGTTCAAGTGAGCTGGCTCGCGATCCTGCTCTCGCTCGCGTCGCTCGGCGGCGGCGCCACACCGGTCAAGCCGACGGTCAAGCAGTGCAACCAGCTCACCAGCCCGGCGAAGAAGAAGCAGTGCAAGAAGGCGGTCCGCGCGCGCCAGAAGGCGAAGCCGAAGAAGCCGACGACGCAGCAAGCCCGACACGCCGGCGTCGCAGCGCGACGACACGCCGTCGACGTCGCCGCGCGGCGACGACCGCGCCGGCGCCGAAGGCGACGCCGACGCCGGCGCCGTCGCCCGACGCCGACCGCGACGCCCGACGCCCGCGCCGGTCTACCCGTCGCGCACGGGCGTCGACCTGATCGACGGCGAGGATGTGGACGGTGCGCGCGTCCTACCGCGATCCTGGCCGCGGGGCGGATCGACTTCGTGACCACGAACGTCGGCGAGGACGACCACGACCTGTCCGTGCGCAACACGGTGCGGGACTTCGGCCGGCTCGACCTGGCGCCGGGTGCGAGCGACACGCTGACGCTCGACCTCGCGGCCGGCAGCTACACGCTCTACTGCTCGCTCGAGGGCCACGAGGAGGCCGGCATGCGCACCGGCATCAGCGTGCGCTGAGCACGACGGCCTCCGCACGCGCGTGCCTACACGTCAACGCGCCGCTTCGTCGATGATCCGCCGGATCAGCCGGCTGGACACCTGGCCGCGCGGGCCGAGCGCCTGCGCGAACTGGCTGATCCGCAGCTCCTCGAGCAGCCACGGGACCTCGGCCAGCTCGCTCGGCACCGCTCCGGGCGGGCAGCTCCTCGAGCCGCCGCCGGTAGGCGTCCTCGAGCTCGTGGACGGCGCGCATCCGGTCGCGGTCGACCGCCGCGTTGCGCGTCAGCCGCTCGAGCCGCCATTCGGCGCCGCGCAGGTAGCGCTCGACGTCGGGCAGCCGACGGGCGCCCGTCGCGGTGATGAAGCCGGGGAACACGAGCCGCCCGATCTGCGCGCGCGACGTCGCGGCGGACGGCGTCGAAGGCGACGCCGCGCAGCTCGTCCAGCCGCGAGCGCACCGCGCGCGCGGCCTGCAGGATCTGCACGACGTCGGCGATGATCCGCGCCATCACGCCCGCGACGTTGCCGGCGACGTGATCGCGCAGCCGCGCGAACGAGGCCTCGTCCCACACCGGCTCGCCCATCAGCGCCGCGATCGCCGCCGTCGCCGCGTCCTCCAGCACCGCGCCGACGGACGCGTGCGGCGCCTCCATCAGCGCCAGCGCGGCCTGGTTGCCGAGCTTGCTCTGGTAGCTGCGCACGGGGGAGGGGATCGTCAGCGCCAGCAGCCGCCGCGTGCCCATCCGCATGTGCAGCCCGCTGCGCCTCGGGGCTCTCGAGCGCGCGCAGGCCGACCGTCGTCCCTTCGTCGACCAGCGACGGGTACGCGCGCACGGTCTGGCCGGTCCCCGGCAGCGCGACCGCCTTCGGGATCGTCCCGAACGTCCACGACGTCTGGCCGGTGCGCTCGAGCTTGCGCGTGGCGGCGGCGAGCGCGGCGCGCAGCTTCGGCCGCACCTGCTCGCGCAGCGCAGCCAGGTCCTGGCCGCTCGCGATCACCTTGCCCTGCTCGTCCTCGACGCTGAAGCTCATGCGCAGATAGGACGGGAGCCGTGAGAGGTCCCAGGCGTCGGGCGCGATCCGCACGCCGCGCTGTGCCTCGATCTCGGCCGCCAGCGCCTCCAGCAGCGGGCCGCGCCGCGGCTGCAGGTGCTCGAGCACCTTCGCCGCCACGTCCGGCACCGGCACGAGCCGCTTGCGCAGCTCCTTCGGCAGCGAGCGGATCAGCGCCACGACCAGCTCCGAGCGGAACGCCGGCACGAGCCACTCGAAGCCCTGCCGCGCGCAGCTGCGGCAGCACCTTCAGCGGCACGTGGACGGTCACGCCGTCGTGCGCGGACCCGGGCTCGAAGCGGTAGGACAGCCGCAGCTCCAGCTCGCCCTGCGTCCAGGTGTCCGGGCGGCCCGCGACGTCCTCGGCCGCCGCCGGGTTGATCAGCAGCTCGCGCGTGAACGTCAGCAGGTCCGGCCGCAGCGTGCGCTCGTCGCGCCACCAGCGGTCGAAATGCGCGCCCGAGACGACGCCGTCCGGGATCCGCGCGGCGTAGAAGTCGAACAGCGTCTGGTCGTCGACGAGGATGTCGCGCCGGCGCGCGCGGTCCTCGAGCGCCTCGACCTCCTCGACCAGCGCGCGCGTTGTCGGCCAGGAAGCGGTGCCGCGTGTCCCACTCGCCCTCGACCAGCGCGCGGCGGATGAACAGCTCGCGCGAGAGCACCGGGTCGAGCTGGCCGTAGGCCACGGTGCGCCCGGCGACGATCGGCAGCCCGTACAGCGTGACCCGCTCGGTCGCGACCACCGAGGCCCGCTTGCGGTCCCAGCGCGGCTCGTCGTAGGTGCGCCGGACGACGTGCTCGGCCAGCGGCTCGACCCAGCGCGGGTCGATCCGCGCCGCCGTGCGCCCCCACAGCCGCGAGGTCTCGACCAGCTCGGCGACCATCACCCAGCTCGGCTGGCCCTTGACGCCCGCTGCCCGGCCACAGCGCGAAGCGCGCGCCGCGGGCGCCCTGGTAGTCGCGCCGCGCGGCGTCGCGCAGGCCGAGGTGCGAGAGCAGGCCGGTCAGGATCGCCTGGTGGATCGCCTCGGGCTCGGCGGGCGTGTGGTTGATCCGGATGCCGACACCCTTGGCCGCCTGGCGGATCTGCGACGACGAGGTCCTGCCACTCGCGGATCCGCAGGTAGTGCAGGAACTCGCTGCGGGCCTGCTTGCGGAACTGGTTGACCGACAGCTCGCCGCGGCGCTCGTGCAGGTAGCGCCAGAGGTTCCAGTAGGCGAGGAAGTCCGAGCTCTCGTCGGCGTGGCGGGCGTGCGCCTGGTCGGCCTGGGCCTGCTGGTCGGCGGGCCGCTCGCGCACGTCCTGGATCGAGAGCGCGGCGGCGATCACGATCACCTCGTCGGTGCAGCCGAGCCGGTCGGCCTCGAGCACCATCCGGCCCATCCGCGGGTCGACCGGCAGCTGCGCCAGCCGCCGGCCGAGCGGCGTCAGCTGGCGGCCGGACTCGTCGAGCGCGCCCAGCTCCTGCAGCAGCGCGATGCCGTCGCGCACCTGGCGGCGGTCCGGCGGGTCCAGGAACGGGAAGTCCTCGACGTCGCCGAGGTCGATCGCCGCCATCTGCAGGATCACCGCGGCCAGGCTGGTGCGCAGGATCTCGGGGTCGGTGAAGCGCGGGCGCTCGGCGAAGTCCTCCTCGGCGTACAGGCGGATCGCGATCCCGTCCGTCGTGCGCCCGCAGCGGCCCTTGCGCTGGTCGGCGGAGGCCTGCGAGATCGGCTCGATCGGCAGCCGCTGGACCTTCAGCCGCGCGCTGTAGCGCGAGATCCGCGCGGTGCCGGGATCGACCACGTAGTGGATGCCGGGCACGGTCAGCGAGGTCTCGGCGACGTTCGTGGCCAGCACCACGCGGCGGTTGGAGTGCGGCTTCCACACGCGCTGCTGCGCGGCCGTCGACTGGCGCGCGAACAGCGGCAGGATCTCGATCCCGGACCGCAGCCGCCCCTCCAGCGCGTCGGCGGTGTCGCGGATCTCGCGCTCGCCGCTGAGGAAGACGAGGATGTCGCCGGGCCGCTCGCGCAGCAGCTCCTCGACGGCGTCGCCGACCGCGTCGGTCTGGTCGACGTCGTCCTCGTCGGGCTCCGGTAGCGCACCTCGACGGGGTACGTGCGCCCGGAGACCTCGACGATCGGCGCGTCGCCGAAGTGCGCGGCGAAGCGCTCGGGGTCGATCGTGGCCGAGGTCACGATCACCTTCAGGTCCGGCCGCGCGGGCAGGATCCGCTTCAGGTAGCCGAGCAGGAAGTCGATGTTGAGGCTGCGCTCGTGCGCCTCGTCGATGATGATCGTGTCGTAGCGGCGCAGCAGCCGGTCGCGCTGGATCTCGGCCAGCAGCAGGCCGTCGGTCATCAGCCGCAGCAGCGTGTCCGCGCGCGAGCGGTCGCTGAAGCGCACGGCGAAGCCGACCGCCTCGCCCAGCGGCACGTTCAGCTCGTCGGCGATCCGCTCGGCCACGGTGCGCGCCGCCAGCCGCCGCGGCTGCGTGTGCGCGATCGTCCCGCGCACGCCGCGCCCGAGCTCGAGGCAGATCTTCGGCAGCTGCGTCGTCTTGCCCGAGCCGGTCTCGCCCGCCACGACGACCACCTGGTGGTCGCGGATCGCGGCCAGCAGGTCGTCGTGGCGCGCGGAGACCGGCAGCGACTCCGGGTAGGAGACCGCCGGGACCGCGGCGCGCCGGCGCTCGACCCGCTCGAGCGCGCGCTCGATGTCGCGCTCGAGCCGCTCGCGCCCCTGCTCGTCGCCGCGCTTGAGCCGCTGCAGGCGGCGGCCGAGCCGGTGCTCGTCCTGCAGCGTCAGGTCGGAGAGGCGCGCCCGCAGCGGGTCACGGGTGCGGGTGCCGGACACCCCGTCGTGCACCGGTTAGTCGCTGCTCGCAGCGTCGCCGCTCGCAGACGCTGCGAGTGGCCGCTCGACGCCGCGGCGCGCAGCGGCGGATGCGTCGGCTGCGGCAGCGGCACGATCAGCGTGCGCTCGAGGCGCTCGAGCGCTCGATCCGCGCAGCACGGTGGAACGCGGTCGAGCGAACGGCGCCGCGCGACCGGCAGCAGGTGGAACGGTCGGCACGCCGGCGCAGGTCGGCCAGGCGGCAGCGCCGTCGGAGACCTTCATCAGCGCGCTGGCGAGCGCGGCCGGGTTGCCGGTGATCGCGACCGCGCCGGCGTCGGCGGCGTACTCGCGATAGCGCGACAGCGCGCGCGTGCCGACCGTGCTGGCCGAGCCGATCGCGGCGGCGATCAGGCCGCCGAGCATCAGCGGCCACCAGCCCTGGCCGGCGACCCGCATGCCGCCGGAGAGCAGCGCCTCACCGGGGCCGCCGACGACGGTCATGACGGCGGCGTCGCGGTTGACGACATGGGCCAGCTCGTGCGCGATCACGGCTTCGAGCTCGCGCGGCTCGAGCCGGTCGATCAGGCCCTTCGTGAGGTGCAGGCGATACCCGCTGCGCACGGTGCCCTCGATCCAGCTGTTGGGCAGGTACTGGCGCTCGAGCACGATCGCCGGCTTGGGCAGGTCGGCGATCACGCACAGGCGCTCGACGACGGCGTGCAGCTCGGGCGCGTCGGCGGGGGAGAGGCGGGCGCCACGCGAGGAGATCGCGACCCGGTCGCGCACCGCGACGCAGACCCCGACCACGAACGACAACACGATCACGCCGCGGATGCCCCACGGCATGTTGGCCATGACCACGATCAGCGCCGAGAGGACGACGAGCGGGGTCAGCAGGGCGGCGAAGGCCATCCGGGTCACGAGCCCCCGATCGGCGGAGAAGAGGTCGCCGCGCGTCCTCATGGATGAAGTATTGCGCGTTCGCGACCTCGGGTGCCGTTGAGACACGCCAACGTTGTCCTGGTGGACATCGGTTCGGGTGAAGGACTAGGGTCGAGACCCTGGCGCGCGGAGGGTCCGGGGTCAACAACGGAGGGTCCATGAAGCACGCCTTTTGCGCCGCCGCCGTCATCGCCGCGTCCGGCCTGCTCGCCGCCACCGCGGCCGCCGCACCGCCGCAGAGCTACGACGAGGAGATCGTCTCGCAGTTCGACTCGGCGAACTGCGGTCGAGACGATCCGCCACCTCGCCGTTGACATCGGCCCGCGCCGCAGCGGCACGCCGCAGGAACTCGAGGCGGCGCAGTACCTGAAGGGGATCCTGGACGGCTTCGGCTTCCAGACCCGGATCTACGCGTTCCCGTTCACCGGCAACCGGGCCGTCGCGCAGGTGCGCTCGCCGAACGCCACGCTGCCCAACGGCCCCAACTGGCAGTTCAGCTCGTCGGTCAGCGGCAAGCAGACCGGGGTGGCGAACCCCGTCAGCGGTCAGGTCGTCTACGCCGGCACCGGCGCGACCCCGGCCGACTTCCCCGCGGGCAGCGCCGGGAAGATCGTCCTGCTGGACTACGGCGCGGACGCTGCGGCGCGCAACGCGCAGGTGGCCAATGCCGTCGCCGCGGGCGCGATCGGCATCATCCTCGGCACGACGACGGTCAGCGCCGCCGGCATCCCGGCCGCGCCGCCGACGGTCACGATCACGCCGGCCTATCCGGAGGTCCCGATCATGGGCGCCGGCCGCTCGCACCTGGACTGGATGAAGGCGCTGCTGGCCGCGGGCCCGCTGACCCTCTCCTTCACCACCGAGAACTACATCAACCCGACGCGCGCGGTGGTCGTCGCCCGCCGCTTCGCGGTCGGCGACCCGACCGGGACGAAGGCCCCGATCGTGATGGTCGGCGCGCACATCGACTCCGTGCTCGGCGCTCCCGGCGCGCACGACGACGCCTCCGGCAACGGCGTCGCGATCGAGATCGCCCGCGTGGTCTCCAAGCTGCCGCTGGACAAGGAGATCCGGATCGGCGGGTTCGGCGGCGAGGAGGACGGGCTGACCGGCTCGCGCGCCTACGTCGCGACGCTCCCGCCCGAGGAGCGCGCCCGCTTCGTGGGCGAGTGGCAGATGGACATGGTCGGCACCCCGTACGAGCCGGCCAGGCTGTGGGCGCTGACGCCGAACGGCCTGTCGAACTTCGTCGTCGACGAGGCGTACAAGGCCGCCGAGCGCTTCGGCTTCAGCGGGTTGCAGAACTGCCGCCTCGGCCAGAGTGACCACCAGGCGTTCTTCGACGTCGGGATCCCGTCGGCGCTGTTCATCTGGCTCGACTACCGCAAGCCGGCGTCCGGGATCTGCGGCTCGACGGGCGGCACCTACGTCACCGAGCCCGAGTATCACCGCCCGACCGACGGCATGAACAACGTCAGCCCGGAGCGCCTGCAGACGACGCTCGACGTCGTCGGCGGCGCGTTCGCCCACAACGCGCTCAACCGCGTCGACATCACCGCGCGCAACGGGAGCGGGAATCCGCTGGCCGGGGCGGCCGTGACCGGCGACTGCGGTGACGGGGTCCGCAACTTCGGCGCCACCGGCGCCGACGGCCGGCTGCTCGACATCCGCGTGCCGCACGCCACCTGCGACTTCAAGGTCGGCAACGGCACGCTCGGCGACGTCGTCGTCGACGGCGACGAGGCGCTCGCGATCACGAGCGCCGAGGGTCCGGTGAGCGGCACCGTCCCGGCCACGCTGTCGCTGACGCTCGGCGGCGCGGGTGGCAACGTCTCCTTCGGCGCGTTCACGCCGGGGATCACGAGGACCTACACCGCCTCGACCCCGGCGAACGTGATCTCGACCGCCGGCGACGCGACGTTGACCGTCAGCGACCCGAGCACGAATCACCCGGGCCACCTGGTCAACGGCGCGTTCTTCCTGCCGCAGCCCGTGAAGGCGGCGGGCTCGGCGCTGCCCGCGGTGGTCAAGACCTACACCGGCCCGGTGACCAACGACAGCGCGGCGGTGGAGTTCACGCAGCTCATCAACGCGACCGACGCGCTGCGCACGGGCGCGTACGCCAAGACGCTGACGTTCACGCTCAGCACCACGAATCCCTGATCGTGCGCGGCCGGGCGGCGCGAGCCGCCCGGCCGTGTAGGGTCCGCCGCGTGCCAGAGACCCTCCAGATCCTCAGCTACGACTACGTGCCGGACATCGTCGAGCGGCGCACGGAGCATCGCGCGGCGCACATCGAGCTGATCCAGGCGTTCCACGCCGATTCGCGGCTGGTGATGGCCGGCGCGGTCGGCGATCCGCCGCACAGCGGGCTGCTGGTGTTCCGCGATGTCGGCTCGGCCGAGTCGTTCGTGGGCGACGATCCCTACGTCGCGGCCGGGCTCGTGACGAAGTGGACCGTCGAGCCCTGGACCGTCGTCACCTGATGCACTGGGAGCGGCTCGCCGAGTTGCCGCTGGTGGTCGAGGGCTACGCGCTGGAGCGGCTCGAGGCCTTCGAGCGCATCACGACGCTGTTCGTGCTCAGCGGCGCGGGGGAGACCGGCAGCGGCGAGGACATCCTGCCGTTCGCGGAGAACCACGACGCGCTCGAGGCCGCGGGCCCGTACCTGGAGCTGGCCGGGGAGTGGACGCTCGAGAGCTTCTGCGAGCACCTGGCGACGCTCGACCAGTGGAAGCCGGCAGCCGCCGGAGTGGGATCTGGCGCGCAACTGGCGCAACTGGGCGTTCGAGTCGGCGGCGCTGGACCTCGCGCTGCGCCAGGCCGGGCTGTCGCTGCCCGCGGCGTTGGGCGCTCGAGCCGCGGCCGCTGCGGTTCGTGAACTCGCTCGGGCTCGGCGACCCGCCGTCGGTGGAGCGGATCGCGCGCCGCGTCGAGGCGAACCCGACGGTCGGCTTCAAGCTCGACGCCGACATCTCGTGGACGGCCGAGATCGTGCGCGAGCTGGCCGGGCTGGACTGCGTGCGGACGGTCGACTTCAAGGGGCGCTACGGCTTCGAGGTCGAGGACGTCGACGCGCTGGTCGCGATGTACCGCGCGGTGCTCGACGCGTTCCCGGCGGCGCTGCTGGAGGACCCGCACGACCTGCCGGAGATCGACGCCGTGCTCGAGCCGGTGCGCGACCGCGTCTCCTTCGACGCGCCGATCGCGCGCGTGTCGGACATCACGACGCGGACGATCAACGTCAAGCCGTCGCGGATCGGCGGTCTGCGGCCGCTGTTCGAGATCTACGAGCACTGCGCGCAGCACGGGATCGCGATGTACGGCGGCGGGATGGGCGAGCTCGGCATCGCGCGCGGCCAGATCGAGCTGCTGGCGTCGCTGTTTCACCCGGACGCGCGACAACGACGTCGCGCCGTCGGCGTTCAACGCCCCCGAGCTCGGCCGACGGGTTGCCGTCGAGCCCGCTCGAGCCGCCCGCGCAGCTCGCGCCCGGCTTCCGCTGGGGCTGACGGCTCAGGCGGCGTAGGCCAGGTCCGCGTCGGCGCGCCCGGCGCGCGCTTGCGCGCGCGACGCCCGGTCATCTCGAGCTCGTCCGCCTGCGCCGCCGCCTCGAGCAGCGTGTCGCGATCGCCCCGCCAGCTCGCCGAGCTCGGCAAGCGCGCCAGCGTGCGCGCGCGGGCGGGCGCCGATCCGCAGGTTCTCGGTGATCGCGCGGCGCAGGCGCAGCTCGGCCTCGTCGGGGCGGCCGAGCGCGTGCGCGAGCCGTGCGAGGAAGTACTGCGACCGAGCCGATGCAGATGCCGCCGCGGGCGACGACCGGGAACAGCCGCGCGTTCGGCTCGAGCGTCTCGTAGAGCGAGCTCGGCGGCCTCGCGGTCGCCGAGCAGGGTCGCGGCCTCGGCGAGGTACGCCGAGCACGTGCCAGTTGAGGCCGGCGGGCAGCTTCGGCGCCGACGTCGGCCATCAGCTCGCGCAGCGCCGGCGCGCGCCGGTCCTGGTCGGCCCGGACCGCGTCGATCAGGACGACCGAGACCAGCCAGCGACCACGGCTCGGCCGAGGCGGCGGCCTGCTCGACGAAGCTAGTCGCGGTCGAGTCCTCGGCGGGTGCCCGCGGACCTCGAGCGCGCAGTCGCGCTGGACGCGCACCAGCCACGGCGCCATCGGGTCGCCGGCCTCGGCCGGCGAGCGCGAGCGCCTCGCGGCCGAGCGCCTCGGCGTCGGCCCAGCGGCCCTCGAGCTGCGCCAGCGTGGAGCGCCAGAGCGGGACGTACCAGCGGTAGTGCGCGAGCCCGACCGCGTCCGCCAGCTCCTCGTAGGCGTCGATCTCGCGCTCGAGCGCGTCGCGCTGGCCCAGCTCCATCAGGTCGACGACGCGCCAGTTGCGGCCCTGGAGCATGCCCTCGCGGTCGCCCGCGGCCTCCGCGGCCGCGATCATCTCGGTCGAGGCGTCGAGCCGCTCCTCGATCCGCTCCGGCGTCCACAGCGCCACCCGGCGGGCGTTGAGCGCGGCCGCGAGCGCGGCCGGGTCGCCGGACGCGCGCGCGTCCTCGACCGCTCGCGCGCTCAGCTCCTCGGCGCCGTCGCGGTCGGAGTAGTAGCACTCGATCGCCAGCCGCGCCCGCAGCCGCGCCGCGAGGGCGCGCTCGTCGGCGGGCAGCAGCGCCAGCGCCTCCTCGAGCGGGCGCGTGAGCGCCGGGTCGGTGGCGGCGACGAGCACGCCGACGCCGCCGCGGCCGAGCGCGGCGCGGGCGAGCAGCCGCGGGTCGCCCGCGTCGCGCGCGAGCTCGACGACCTCGCCGAACGCGGCCTGCGCCTGCGGCCGGCGGCCCGCGCGGTCGTGCGCGGCGCCGAGCGCGAGCAGGATCTCGGCCCGCGCGTCCGGCGCCGCCGCGCGGCCAGCGCGGCCTCGTAGTGGCCGGCGGCGTCGGCGTAGGCCAGCGCGGCCTCGGCCTGGCGGGCGGCGGCGAGCTCGGCCGCGACGCGGCGCTCGGGCGGCGCGCAGCTGCCCGGCGGCGCGCACGTGCTTGGCGATCTCGCCCGGCGTGGCCGCCCTGCTCGGTCGAGCACGTCGGCGATCCGCAGGTGCATGCACGCCGCGCCGCGAGGGCGACATGTCGGCCAGCACGGTCTCGGCGGATCAGCGCGTGCGGGAACGTGTAGCGGCGCTCGCCGACCTGCGTCAGCAGGCCGGCGGCGACGGCGGCCGCGAGCCCGTCGACGACGCGCTCGGCGGTGGTCAGCACGAGCGGCTCGAACTCCATCCCCAGCGCGGCGCCGGCCTGCAGGACGCAGCGGCCCGGCCCGGGGAGGCGGGCGATGCGGCGGCCGATCACCTCGCACACGCCGGGCGGCGGAGCCGTCGGTCGTCGCCGACGGCCTCCTCGCGCAGCAGCTCGTCGAGGAAGAACGGGTTGCCGCCGGTGCGCTCGCGGTAGGCGGCGGCGTCGCCGGTCGCGTCGTGGCGGGCGAGCACGGCGGCGACCGCGTCCTCGTCGAGCCCGCTGCAGCGCGAGCTGGACGAGCGGGCCCTTCGCGGCGCAGGTCGGCGAGCGTCGCCGCGGCGGCCTTCGTCAGCTCCGCCTGGCGCATCGCTGATCGCGATCAGCACGCGCGCGTCGTGCGCCATCCGCGCGAGGTGGCGCAGCAGCTGCAGCGAGTCCGGGATCGGCCCAGTGCAGGTCGTCGAGCACGAGCAGCACGGGCCGCTCCGCGGCCGTCTCCTCGAGCAGCGCGCGGACGGCCTCGAACGCGCGGTAGCGCTCGCCGGCCGGGTCGGCCGCTCGGCGCGACGGCTGCGCGAGCGAGGGCAGCAGGCGCGCCAGCGCGCCGTCGCCGAGCCGGCGCTCGCGCTCGACCGGCGGCAGGCCGTCGAGGTGGCGCTCGAGCGCCTCGACCCACGGCTGGTAGGGGAGCAGGCCCTGCTCGTCGCTGCGCCCGAACAGCACCGCCGCGCCCTCGCGCGTGCACGCGCCGCGCGAACTCGCCGAGCAGGGTCGTCTTGCCGATCCCGGGCTCGCCGGTCGCGACCGCGATCCGCAGCGTGCCGGTCGCGGCGTCGTCCCACGCGGCCTGCAGGCGCGCGAGCGGCGCCTCGCGGCCCTCGGGACGGGCGGTGCGCGCGAGCGGCGCGGGCAGCGGGAGCTGGGCGGCGGGCGCGGTCGCGCCGACCCGGCCGCGCCGCACCTCCTCGACCAGCGCGCGCGTCTCGGCGCCGGCGGGACGCGCAGCTCGCGCCGCAGGCGCTCGGCGAGCGCGTCGGCGACGGCGAGCGCCGCGGGCCGGTCGCCGGCCGTGCGCGAGCAGGCGGATCAGGTCGCGGTGCGCGGCCTCGCCGAGCGGCTCGTGCTCGATCGCGCGCGCGCGTCCAGCGCGATCGCGCGTCGCGCGCCCTCGGCGCGCTCGGCGAGCGCGTCGAGCAGCGCCGCGACGTCCGCCGCGTGCTCGTCGCGCGCCCGCAGCGCCCAGTCGGAGTCCAGCCCGGCGAGCAGCTCGCGCGCCGCGCGCCGGGTCGCTCGGGCTGCGGCCGAACAGCCCGTCACTCGGCCGCGCCGCGCGGCGCGCCGCGCCGGCGTTGCCGCGCCGCCGCGCCGCGCCGCCCGTCCCGGCCGCGCCGCTCGCGCCCGCCGCGCCGCCGCGCCGCGCGCCGCCGCGTACCCCGCCACCCGCGCGGCGTCTTCCAGCCGCCCCGCGGCACCGCGCGGCCGCGAACGCGGCGAGGTCCACCTCGGCGCGCAGCTCCACGCTCTCGCGCGTCGCCACGACCGGCTCGGCGGGGGCGAAGCGCGCCGCAGCTCGTAGATCGCGTCGCGCAGCGTCTTGCGCGCGCTCTCCTCGGGCACGTCGGGCCGCAGCAGGCCGGCCAGCCGCGAGCGCGAGTGCGGGCCCGGGTTGACGGCGAGCCACGCCAGCAGCTCGCGGGCGCGGGCGTCGGCGGGCAGCGTGACGGGCGTCCCGTCGACGGTGGCGGCGAGCCCGCCGAGGACGCGGATGAGAACGTGATGAGTCAGAGTTGTTCAACAATCTCCGACCCGCGCGCGCGGCGTGAGGGAGCAGGCACCCGAAGGCGACGTGCGGCTGCCCGCACCGGCGCGCGGCCGGCTTCGAGCTGGTCGAGCTCCTGCCATCGATGCGCACCACGGTCCCGACTGACTTTGTTGCCAGTTGCACAAGCGGGTGATAGGATTCCTCCGAGCCGATTCCGGAGGGACCTGCTGCGATGACCGTCACGAACCCCGCTCTGCCGCTCTACGCCGCGGATGTCGAGCGAACGTGCCTGCCGCTCGAGCAGGCGACGATGCTGCCCGGCGCGGCGTACACCGATCACGAGGTGCTCGAGTGGGAGCGCGCCAATTTCTTCCGCGGCGGCTGGATCTGCGCGGGTCACGTCGAGCAGGTCGGCGCCCGCGGGCAGCTATCTGACGATCGACGTCGGCGGCGAGAACGTGCTCGTGGTCGGCGACGACGACGGCCTGCCGCGCGCGTTCCTGAACACCTGCCGGCACCGCGGCGCGCGCCTGGTCGACCGCGCCGAGGGCTCGCTGCGCCGGATCCAGTGCTCCGTACCACGCGTGGACGTACGGCTTCGACGGCAGCCTCAAGAACGCCCCGTTCACCGATGGCCTGGTCGACTTCGACCCGAAGTGCTTCGCGCTGCACGAGGTCCGGCTCGCGGTCGTCGAGGGTCTCGTGCTGCTCGACCTCTCGGGCGAGGCGCCGCCGCCGCAGGAGCACATCGGCGACCTCGCGCCGCTGCTCGCCGCGCTACCGCAACGCCGACCTCCAGCGCGGCGCGCGGATCGTCTACGACGTCGACGCCAACTGGAAGGCGATCGGCGAGAACTACAGCGAGTGCCTGCACTGCCCGGGCGTGCACCCGGAGCTCAACCGGCTCTCGCACTACCTCAGCGGCGAGACGATCGAGGGCTCCGGGCTGCTGGTGCGGCGGCTCGATGACGCTGGCCGAGGGCGTCGAGGACATGACCGTCGACGGCGCGCGCGCGCGCAAGCCGATCGACGGCGTCGACGTGCGCTCGATCCTGTACTTCCTGATCTTCCCGAACACGCTCGTCTCGCTGCATCCGGACTACGTGATGCTGCACACGCTGTGGCCGAAGGGGCCCGACCGCACCGAGGTCGTGTGCGAGTGGTTCTTCGAGCCCGAGGCGATCGAGGCGCCGGACTTCGACCCGACCGACGCGGTCGAGTTCTGGGACCAGGTCAACCGCGAGGACTGGCACGTCTGCGCGCTCACGCAGCAGGGCATGGCGTCGCGCTCGTTCGTCCCCGGCCGCTACACGACGCAGGAGGACGACGTGCACGAGTTCGACGTGATGATCGCCGAGCGCTACCTCGAGGCGCTGCGATGAGGAGTCCGGCCGGCCGCAACGGCGCCCGCCCGACCACGGACTACGACGCGATCGTCGTCGGCGGCGGCCACAACGGGCTCACCGCGGCGGCCTACCTCGCGCGCGCCGGCCTGCGCGTCTGCGTGCTGGAGCGCCGCGACCTGCTCGGCGGCGCGTGCGTGACCGAGGAGATCTCGCCCGGCCGGCGCGTCTCGCGCGCCTCCTACGTGGTCTCGATGCTGCGCCCGCAGGTCGTCAAGGACCTCGAGCTCAAGCGCTTCGGCTACGACCCGATCCCGCTCGACCCGCCGTTCGCGACCTTCGCCGCCGACGGCACGCCGATCCTCTTCCACAACGACGAGCGCAAGGCGCGCGAGTCGCTCGCCCGCGTCTCGCCGCAGCGACGCCGACGGTGATGCCGGAGTTCGAGGCGATGATGGAGCGCGTCGCCGACGTCCTGCGCCCGATGATGCTCAAGCCGCCGCCCGCGCTCGGCTCCAGGCATCCCGGGCGACGTGCTCGAGCTGCTGCGCGAGGCCGGCCGCGCCGCGGGCCTGTCGCGGCGCGGCCTGCAGGAGCTCTACCGCGTGATGACGATGTCGGTCGGCGACCTGCTCGACGACTGGTTCGTCAACGACGCGCTCAAGGGCGCGTACGCGCGCACCGGCGTGGTCGGCGTGTGGGCCGGCCCGCGCTCGCCCGGCACGGCCTACAACCTGCTGCACCACGAGCTCGGCGAGCTCGACGGCGTCGGCGGCGCGTGGGGTCACGTGCGCGGCGGGATGGGGGCGATCTCGCGAGTCGATCGCGGCGTCCGCCCGCGCGTTCGGCGCCGACCGTCCGCACCGGCGCGGCGGTGACCAGCATCGACGTGCGCGACGGCCGCGTGCACGGCGTCACGCTCGACCGACGGCGAGACGATCACGCGCGCCGATCGTCCTGTCCGGCGCGCACCCGAAGACGACCGTGCTCGACCTCGTCGGCGGCGAGCACTTCCCCGACGAGGTCGTCACCGACATGGAGCGCTACCGCACGCCGCGGCGGCTCCGTGAAGGTCAACTGGATCCTGTCCGAGCCGCCGCGCTTCAGCGACCCGCTGCTCGCTGCACACGCGCCTCGCGATCTGCCCGAGCATCGACTACCTCGAGCGCGCCTGGCAGGACGCGACGCTCGGCAAGCCCGCCGCGGGCCCGTACATCGAGGTCGAGGTGCCGACGGCGATCGACCCGACGCTGACCGACGACGGCACGACCGTGATGACGATGTTCACCCAGTACGGCCCGCACGACGAGGCCGGCTGGCCCGACGGCGCGCGCGAGGCCTACGCCCAGCGCTGCCTGGACATCATCGCCGAGCACGCGCCCAACGTCCGCGACGCGGTCATCCACTACGAGGTGCTCGCGCCGCCGGACCTCGAGCGCATCTTCGGCCTCGTCGGCGGCTCGATCTTCCAGGGCGAGCAGGGCCTCGACCAGATGGCGTTCATGCGCCCGACGCCGCTGCTCTGCGCCGCTACGCCACGCCGGTGCACGGCCTCTACCTGTGCGGCGCCGGGACGCACCCGGGCGGCGGCGTGATCGCCGCCGCCGGCCACAACGCCGCGCAGCGCGTGCTCAAGGACCGCCGCAAGCGCCGCTTGACTGAACGTCCGTTCAAGGCCTTCAGCCGAGCTTGACACGACGTAACAAGCGGTCAGGATCGTGGATGTCTTGAACGAGCCTTCAGGACTATCCCGGAGAGGGTTGCTCGCCGGTGCCGGCGCGCTGCTCGCCGGCGCGGGCCTGGCGGCTGCGAGAACACGACGACGCCCGTCGCGACCGCAGGAGGGCGGCGCCGGCGACGGGATCATGGGCGACCCGACGGCCGGCGGCCCGGTCGACGCCGCCGGCATCCCGCTCGCGCGCCGCGACTACCCGGTCACGCTGCCGAAGATCGGCGACCCGATCAAGGCCGGCGACCCCGAGCGCGGCGGCGAGCTGCAGGTCTACAACTACGCCGACTACCTCAACCCGGAGGTCATCAAGGCCTTCGGCGAGCAGGAGGGCGTCAGCGTCCGGGTCACGACGTTCCAGTCGCTCGACGAGGCGTTCACGAAGCTCTCGACCGGCCGCTTCCAGTTCGACGTCATCTTCACCGCGCCCGACCACCTGCCGCGGCTCGTCGGCCGGCGGCTGGTCCAGCCGCTGAACTTCGACCTGATCCCGAACCTGCGAGAAGGAGGTCTGGCCGGAGCTGCACAGCCCGTTCTACGACGTCGGGCCGCGCTACTCGGTGCCGTACACGCTCTACACGACCGGGATCGGCTGGCGCAACGACAAGCTCGGCGACTTCGATCCCGAACGAGCTCGGCTGGGAGTCGTTCTGGAAGTCCGAGCGCTTCCGCGGGCGCGTCGGCGTGCTCGACGACGCGCGCGAGGGGATCGGGCTGGCGCTGATGCGCCGCGGCGTGACCGACCTCAACACCGAGGACCCGGCGCTGCTCGCAGCGCGCGGCGCGAGGACCTCGCCGAGCTCAACGAGATCGCGCGCGTGAAGGTCACGATCAACGGCTACGAGACGCTGCCGGCCGGGCGCATGTGGCTCAACCAGGTGTGGTCGGGCGACATGCTCAACGCGGTCATCTCCTACCTGCCGGAGGGGACGCAGCGGCGACGTGCTCTCGTACTGGTACCAGAAGGCCGGCGGGCCGGTCTTCAACGACTGCATGTGCATGGGCGTCGACGCCGCCAAGCCGGTGCTGGCGCACCGCTTCATGAACTACCTGCTCGACCCGAAGGTCGCGCTCGAGAACTTCATCGGCTACGTCGGCTACCAGCCGCCGATCACGAAGATCGACGCCGACGCGCTGTTCGAGCAGCAGCTGCTGCCCGAGAACCTGCGCAACTGCGTCGTCACGCGCGAGGACTACGCCAACGGCAACGCGTACCTGTCGCTGACGGCGGACGGCCGCCGCGCCTGGGACCAGTCCTGGGCGGAGTTCCGCAACGGATGAAGCGCTGGGCCTGTCTCGCGCCTGCCGGGGATGGCGTGGCTGGCCGCGTTCTTCCTCGTCGCCTTCTACGCGATCGTCGCCGTCGGGCTGGGCAACGTCACCGACCTCTACGAGCCGGTGCCGCACTGGAACCCGCTCGACTGGAACGTCGGCTACCTGCTGCAGGCGCTCGAGGACGTGCTGCCGGGCGGGCGCACGTGGGACGTGTTCGTGCGCACGCTGCTCTACGTCGGGCTGGCGATCGCGCTCTCGCTGGCGATCGGCTACCCGGTCGCCTACTACGTCTCGCGCCACGCGCACGGGCGCACGAAGGTCGTGCTGCTCGTGCTGCTGGTCGCGCCGTTCTGGATCTCGTACCTGATGCGGATGTTCGCCTGGACGAACCTGCTCGACTCGCAGCGGCTACGCGGCGCGAGGCGCTGAACGCGCTGTCGCTCGACGCGCGTGTTCTCCGCGCTCGGGCTGCTGGACGGCGACGACTGGCTCGGCGGCCAGCCGATCGCGGTGATCATGGGGCTCGTCTACGGCTACGTGCCGTACCTGATCCTGCCGCTGTACGCGTCGCTGGACCGGATCGACCAGCGGCTGATCGAGGCCGCGCGCGACCTCGGCGCCTCGCCCGCGGGCGCGTTCCGGCGCGTCGTGCTGCCGCTGTCGCAAGGCCGGGACGCTGGGCGGGATCGTGCTGATCGCGCTGCCGATGTTCGGCGACTACTACACGCCGGACCTGATGTCGGGCTCGCCCAAGACGGCGCTGCTCGGCAACACGATCAACAACTACGTGCAGGGCGGGCCGGACAAGGCGCTGGGCGCCGCGCTGACGCTGCTGCTGTGCGCGTTCCTGCTGGTCTTCATGCTCTATTACCTGCGCGACGCTGCGGCGCGGAGGAGACCGCGTGAGGCGCATCGTCGCGGCCTCGCCGGTCGGTGACCTGGGTCTACGTCGCCTGGTCGCTGCGTGCCGGTGCTGCTGGCGATCCGCTTCGCGTTCAACGAGGGGCGCTCGCGGACGTCCTCGCAGGGCTTCTCGCTGCGCTGGTTCTGGACCGATCCGACGCTGAGCGTGCGCAACGACCCGACGCTGTGGTCGGCGCTCGAGCACTCGCTGGTGCTCGCCGGGCTCGCGATGCTGATCGCGACGCCGCTCGGCGTCGCGCTGGCGATCGGGCTGCAGCGCTGGCGCGGGCGCGGCTCGGGCGTGTCGAACGTGCTGATGCTGCTGCCGCTGGTGACGCCCGAGCTGGTCTTCGCGGTCGGCCTGTTCCTGCTCTTCACGACCGCGTTCGGGTTCATCGGGCTCGGGACGACGGCGCAGGTGATCGGGCACGTGACGTTCTCGCTGTCGTGGGTGGTGCTGATCGTGCGCGGGCGGCTGGTGATGATCGGCGACGACGTCGAGGAGGCGGCGGCCGACCTCGGCGCGCCGCCGTGGCAGGTCATGCGGCGCGTGCTGCTGCCGCTGCTGGCGCCGGCGATCGCCGCGGCGCTGCTGAGCGTGTTCGCGCTGAGCATCGACGACTTCGTGGTCGCGCAGTACATGGCCTCCGGGCGCGGACACGACGACGGTGCCGATGCGGATCTACGCCACGCGCGCGCGCGGCGCCGACGCCGGCGCTCAACGCGCTGGCCACGATCATGCTCGTCGTTCTCGCTGCTCGCGCTGGCGCTCGCGTGGTTCGCGTTCCAGCGGCTGTCGCGCGGCCAGGAGGCCGGGCTGGAGACGTTCGCGGCGGGAGGGGCGAAATGAGCGGGGCGAGATCGAGCTGCGTCGGGCTGGTCAAGCGCTACGGCGACGTCGTCGCCGTCGACGGCATCGACCTGCGAGATGCCGGGCGGCGAGTTCTTCACCATGCTCGGCCCGTCGGGCTGCGGCAAGACGTCGACGCTGCGGCTGATCGCGGGCTTCGAGAAGCTCGACTCGGGCTCGATCAAGCTCGACGGCGTCGACATGTCGGGCAAGCCGCCGCACAAGCGGCCGGTCAACACGGTCTTCCAGAGCTACGCGCTGTTCCCGCACATGACCGTGGCCGAGAACGTCGCCTTCGGGCTGCGCTACAAGAAGGTCGGCAAGGCCGAGACCGCGCGGCGGGTGGGCGAGGCGATGGAGCTGGTGCAGCTCGGCGCGCTGGCCTCGCGGCGGCCGGCGCAGCTCTCGGGCGGCCAGCAGCAGCGGGTCGCGCTGGCGCGGGCGATCGTGCTCGAGCCGCCGGTGCTGCTGCTCGACGAGCCGCTCGGCGCGCTGGACGCGCGGCTGCGCGTGGACCTGCAGGTCGAGCTCAAGCGGATCCAGGAGACGCTCGGGATCACGTTCGTCTACGTCACGCACGACCAGGACGAGGCGCTGACGATGAGCGACCGCGTCGCGGTCATGAAGGGCGGGCGCGTCGAGCAGTGCGGCGAGCCGCGGGTGCTCTACGAGGAGCCGGCGACCGCGTTCGTGGCGAACTTCCTCGGCACCTCGAACCTGATCCCGGCGACGGTCGCCGACGGGCTGCGTGACGCTCGGCGAGTTCACGCTGCGCTGCGAGGTCAACGGGCACTCCGGGGAGGCGCTGGCGATGATCCGGCCCGAGCGCGTGAAGCTCGAGCCGCACGGGGCCGAGGGCGAGAACCGCATGCCCGGGATGGTCGAGGCCGTCGTCTACATGGGCTTCCACCAGGACGTGCGCGTGCGGCTGGCGAACGGCGCGCTGATCCACTGCGACGTGCCCAACGACGGGACGGCGCTGGAGCCGGCGTCGGGCGACCCGGTCAGCGTGCACCTGCCGGCGGGCTGCCTGCGGGTGCTGGAGCCATGAGGCGGCGCGAGGAGCTCGTCACCGCGGCGCGCCGCGTGATCGGCCGTGACGGCTTCGCGGCCGCGACGGTCGGCACGATCACGCGCGAGGCGGGCGCGTCGCTGGGGCTGCTCAACTACCACTTCGGCTCCAAGGACGAGGTCGTCGCGGAGGCGTTCGCCGCCGCCGCGCGCGAGGACCTCGCGGCGCTGGAGGCGATCTCGCGCCGCTTCGAGGACCCGGCCGAGCGGCTCGCCGCGTATCTCGATCAGTCCGAGTGGGCGGACCAGCAGTCGTGGCGGCTGTGGGTCGACGCCTGGGGCGAGTCGGTGCACTCGCCGCTGGTGCGCGACACGCTCGGGCGCTTCGACATCGGCTGGCGCGCGGTGCTGGCCGAGGTCATCTCCGACGGCGTGCGCGCAGGGCGCTGGGCGTGCGCGACCCGCAGGACACGGCGGCGCGGCTGGTCGCGGTGCTCGACGGGATCGGGCTGCACACGACCGTCCACGGCGAGGACGTCCCGCCCGAGCGCGCGACCGCGTGGGCGCGCCGGCTGGCCGAGCTCGAGCTCGGCGTGACGCTGCCCGCGCCGCCGCCGCCCGTGACCGCGCCCGCGGCCGCGCGGGTCCACTCGACGCGGATCGAGATCCGCGCCCGCGACCTCGACGCCCACGGCCACGTCGACCCGGCCGCGCTCTTCACGTTCCTGGAGGAGGCGCGCGCGGCCTGGCTCGGCGCGCGCGTGGCGGACGCGATCGTCACCCACGTGACGGTCGGCTACCTGCGGCCGCTCGGCCGCGACCCGGTCACGGTGACGTGCACGCTGGACGCCGTCGGCCGCGCGATCGTTCCGCACGCGCGAGACGGTCACGACCGACGACGACGGCGTCGCCGTCGAGGCCGCGACGACGCTCGAGGTCCCCGGCCGCGCGCTGACCGACCGCCGAGCGCGAGGAGCTCGCCCGATGACGCGCCGCCGCACGCTCGCGCCGTCGCGCGCTCGCGCCGCCTCGCCGCCGCGCCGCGCCGCTGCCGCGCCTCGCGCCGTCCGCGCGCCTCAGCCCGCCGCGCCGAGGTCGGCGGCGACCGCCGCCCAGATCTCCTCGCGCGCGCGCTCGATCGGCATCGCCGGGTCGTCGGCCAGCGCGCGGATGCCGTAGCCGTCGATCAGCGCGAGCAGGCGGTCGATCGGTCCGGTCGGCGTCGGCGACCGTGAACTCGCCGCTCGCGGCGCCCTCGGCGATCGTCTCGCCGAACCACTCGTGCATGCGCGCGTAGAGGCGTGCGGCGGTCGGGCGCAGCTCGGGGCGGCGGGCGGCGTGCAGCCACAGCTCGACCCACAGCAGCCAGTCGTCGCGCAGCGCGCCCGGCGCGGGCAGGCACTGGTCGATCATCGTCCGCAGCCGCTCGGCCGCGGGTGCGGGCTCGTCGTCGGGGCCGATGCGGATCGTCCCGGCCAGCTCGTAGGAGTGCTCGAGCGCCTCGGCCAGCAGCGCGTCGCGGGAGGCGAAGTGGTAGTGCAGCAGCGACGGCGAGACGCCGGCCTCCCGCGCGATCCGGGCGATCCGGACGTCGTTGATGCCCTCGCGCGCGATCAGCTTCACGGCCGCGTCGAGGATTCGTGCCCGGGCGCTCGCGCGGGCCGCCGCTCGGCTTGCTTCCACGCATCAGGACCCTACGACATGACCCCGGGCGAGCGGGCGAAGGCGTTCGTCGACGAGATCCTGATCCCGCGCGAGGTCGACGCGGAGCTGGGCCGGCTGACCGCGGACGACGAGGCGCTGATCCGGCGCGAGGCGCTGGCGCGCGGGATCTCCGGCGGCCTGCACTCGCGCGAGCACGGCGGGCAGGGCTGGACGCACGTCGAGTGGTTCGAGGTCGAGGAGCAGTTCGGGCGCTCGACCAACGCGCTCTCGTGGCTGATCCCGACCGCCTACAACGTGCTCGCGCACGGGTCGCCCGCGCAGATCGAGCGCTGGCTGAAGCCCGCGCTGCGCGGCGAGCTGCACGACGCCTACGCGGTCACGGAGGAGCTCGCGGGCTCCGACCCCTCGGGCATCGCCACGACCGCGACGCGCGTCGACGGCGGCTGGCGGATCGACGGCGAGAAGTGGTTCGTGACCTACGGCGACGTCGCGGCGGTCTACATCGTGATGGCGCTGGCCGGCGGCGAGCCGACGCTGTTCCTGTCGACGCCGGCCTGCCCGGCATCTCGGTCGTCGACGACCCGCCGTTCACGCACAACTACCCGCACGGGCACCCGACGCTGCGCTTCGAGGGCGTGGTGGTCGGCGAGGACGCCGTGATCGGCGGCGTCGGCGGGGGAGACGCGCTGCAGCGCGCGTGGTTCGCCGAGGAGCGGCTCGGGATCGCGGCCCGCGGCTGCGGCGCGATGCTGCGGCTGCTGGAGGAGACGACGGCCTGGGCGATCGCGCGCGAGCAGGGCGGCGCGCGGATCATCGACCACCAGGGCGTCTCGTTCCCGCTGGCCGACTCCGCCGCCGACGCCGCCGCCGGCCGCCTGCTCGGCCTCGAGGTCGCGCGGCTGGCCGACGCGGGCGCCGACCCGAAGCTCGTCCACGCCAAGGCGTCGATGGCCAAGCTGTTCGTGAGCGAGGCCGCCAACCGCTGCGCCGACCGCTGCCTGCAGATCTTCGGCGGCCGCGGCTACACGCGCACGAACGTCGCCGAGCGCTTCTGGCGCGAGCTGCGCGTCGACCGCATCTGGGAGGGCACGAGCGAGATCCAGCGCCTGATCGTCGCCCGCGCCCTCGAACGCCGCGGCGTCGAGCGGGTCGTGCGCTGATGACCCTCTCTCGGTTGCTGTCGCCGCAGTCGGTCGCGGTCGTCGGCGCGTCCGAGCGGGCGGGGTCCTACGGCGGCGAGGTGCTGCTGAACCTGGCGCGGCTCGGCTATCCCGGGCGGACGTTCGCGGTCAACCCGAAGCGCGCGGTCGTGCACGGCGTGAAGGCGTATCCCGCGCTCGAGGATCTGCCGGAGGCGCCGGACGCGGTCGTGGTCGCGCTCCCCGCCGGCGAGGCGCCCGCACGTGGTCGCGCGGGCGCGGGCGCTCGGGCTGCGGCGGCGCGGTGGTGTTCGCCGCGGGCTTCGCCGAGGCGCGCGAGACCGAGCTGCAGGCCGCGCTGGCCGCCGCCGCCGACGGGCTGCCGGTGTGCGGGCCGAACGGCAACGGGATCGTGTCGCTGCCCGACCGCGTCGCGCTCTGGGGCGACACGGTCGAGCCGCGCGAGCCCGGTCCGGTCGCGCTGATCTCGCAGTCCGGCAACGTCGCCGTCAACGCGCTCGCCTCGCGCCGCGGGCTGCGGCTGCACACCGTCGTCTCGTGCGGCAACCAGGCCGTGCTCGACGCCGCCGACTTCCTCGACGCGCTGTGCGAGCGCGACGGCGTGCGCTCCGTCGCGCTCTACCTCGAGGCCGACGGCGACGGCGCGCGCTGGTGCGCGGCGCTGGAGAAGGCGGCCGCGGCCGGGATCGGCGTCGCGGTGCTGAAGGCGGGCCGCTCGCGGGCGGGCGCGGCGGCGGCGGTCGCCCACACCGGCGCGCTGGCCGGCGACCAGCGCGTCTTCCGCGCGCTGTTCGAGGAGCTCGGCGCGGCCTGGGCGGAGGACCCGCACGACCTGCTCGAGCTGGCGAAGGGCCTGGCGATGCGCCGCCCGGCGAGCCGCGACGTGGCGGCCGGCGGCGAGGTGGCGTCGGGGCGCGACGCGGCCGGCCGAGGCGGCGAGGTGGCGGCCGGCGGCGATGTGGCGGCCGGCGGCGAGGCGGCGGCATCGGGCGGCGTGTGGCGGCCGACGGCGAGGGCGGCCGGCGGCGACGTGGCGCCCGGCGGCGACGTGGCGGCCGCGGGGTCGCGGTGATGACGTGCTCGGGCGGCGACTCGGCGGTCGCGGCCGACCTCGCCGCCGAGCTCGGCGTGCCGCTGCCCGCGCTGGCGCCGGACACGATCGCGCGGCTCGAGGCGATCCTGCCGCGCGCGGCGACGGCCGCGAACCCGCTCGACTACACGTCGCTGCTGTGGGACGAGCCGGAGAAGCTGACCGCGCTGATCGAGACGCTCGCCGGCGACCCGGGGATCGGGCGGGTGCTCGTGCTCTACGACGCGGCGGTCGACGGCGAGGACTGGGCCGCGGTGCTGGAGGCGGTGCGGACCGCGGCCCGCAGCGCCGACGTGACGGTCGCCTCGACGCTGCCGGAGCTCGCCAGCGACGGCGCGATCGCCGGCCTGCGCAGCGGGATCCGGGCGATGCGCGCACGCCGGACGCCGCGCCCGCTCGCAGCCCGCACGCGCCGGCGGCCGGATGATCGGCGAGGCCGAGGCGAAGCAGATCGCTGCGCGACGCCGGGATCGACGTCGTGCCGACGGCGAAGTGACCGACGACGCCGTCGCGACGTGGCGACGAGCTCGACGGACCGGTCGCGGTCAAGCGCCTCGGCGTGACCCACAAGGCGCGCGACGGCGGCGTCGTGCTCGACCTCGACGACGAGCCGAGCATCCGCGCGGCCGAGCAGCGGCTCGGCCCGCCGACGCTCGTCGAGCGGATGGCGCCGCGCGGCACCGAGGTGCTGGTCGCGATCCGCCGGGACGGGCTCGTCCCGGTGCTCGTGGTCGGCGCCGGCGGCGTCCACACCGAGCAGCTCGACGACGTCGCCGTCGTCCCGCTCCCCGCCGACGAGGCCCGCGTCACCGAGGCGCTCGAAACGCTCCGCACGCCGATCCCGCCGCAGCCGATCGCCCGCCTCGCAATCGCCCTGCAACGACTTCCGCTCGCGCTGATCGAGCTCAACCCCGTGATCGTCCACGGCGACCAACGCCGTCGCCGTCGACGCGCTGGCCCAAGAGGAGATGACCCCATGAACGAGATCGCGGCCAAGCTGGGCGAGGTCGGGCTGCCGAAGCCGGTCAAGGAGCTCGCGCAGACCACGTGGGACGCCGTGATCGTCGGCGGCGGCCACAACGGCCTGACCGCGGCCGCCTACCTGGCCAAGGCCGGCCAGCAGGTCCTCGTGCTCGAACGCCGCGAGCGGCTCGGCGGCGCGTGCACGCTCGAGCGCCCGTTCGCAGACCACCGCTACAGCGTCAGCCCGTGCGCCTACGTCGTCGGCCTGCTCGACGAGGTCGTCATCAACGAGCTGCAGCTCCGCCGGCGCGGCTTCGAGTGCTACGTCGCCGACCCCAACCTGTGGGTCCCGTTCGAGGACGGCACGAGCTTCGGCCAGTGGCTCGACGACAACAAGACCCAGCCCAACCTCGAGCAGCTCAAGGTCTCAAAGCAGGACATCGACGGCTACTGGGCCTACGAGCACCTCTTCGACGAGATCCGCCAGCGCCTGCGCACCCGCGGCCGCGACACCTGGCTCGGCGAGACGCCCGACGCGCGAGGAGATCGAGGACCTGCTGCACGGCGAGCAGACGATGATCGACATCGTCTTCGACGCCTCGATCGCCGACGTCCTCGACGACCACCTCAACGACCAGCGGCTCAAGGACGCGCTCTTCGGCCAGGGCGTGATCGCCGCCTACGGCGGCCCGAAGGACCCCGGCACGGCGTCGATCAAGCTCATGCACTACCAGGGCGACCTCGAGGGCCAGGGCCCGGTGTGGGGCTACGTCAAGGGCGGCATGGGGATGATCAGCTTCGCGATCGCCGACGCCGCGCAGGAGGCCGGCGCGCACGCTCGCGACCGGCGTGCCGGTGGCCGAGATCATCCCCGGCGAGGGCGTGACGCTCGAGGACGGAACGCTGATCCGCGCCCGCACCGTGCTCTGCAACGCCGACCCGAAGCGCGCGCTGGACCTGCTCACCGAGATCCCCGACGACTACCGAGACGCGCCTGGAGGCGTGGAAGGTCCGCAGCCCCGTCGTGAAGTTCAACGCCGCGCTGACCGCGCTCCCCAAGTGGACCGCCGCGCCCGGACCAGGACTGGCCGGCGCAGCGCGACGATCGACCTCACCGGCGGCCTCGAGGACGCCCAGCGCGCCTTCGAGGCCTGCGACCGCGGCGAGCCCGCCGTCGGCTTCGGCGAGATCTACATCCAGACCGGCTACGACCCGTCGCCGGCGCCCGAGCGACCGCCACCTGCTGAGCGTCTTCGGCCAGTACGCGCCCTACGAGATGGACTGGACGCAACCGCCGCGACGAGGTCGCCAAGCAGTTCATCGACCTGATCGCCCGCTTCGCGCCCAACTTCCCCGACATCGTCGAGGCCTACGAGGTGCTCGGCCCGCCGGACATCGAGGAGCGCATCGGCCTGACCCAGGGCAACATCTTCCAGGGCGAGGTCACCCCGGACCAGATGTGGGAGCACCGCCTGACGCCGCGCACCCCGATCGACGGCTTCTACTTCTGCGGCGCCGCCACCCACCCGGCGGCAGCGTGATCGCCCTCAACGGCCGCAACGCCGCGATGGCGGTGCTGGCGGACGCGCGCGTGGGCGCGCCCGCCAGTTGACCCGCCGAAACTACGCCGTGACGGCCTCGCCGGCGACGGCGACGTGCTCGTTGGGCACGCAGTGCGTCATCTCGACGCCCGGTCACGTCACGCGTCCCGTTGTTGCCGAGGTTCGCGGCGCGCGCGAGCTCCTCGTCGTTGAGCGTCTGCGTCGCCAGCGGCTCGAGGCCGCGGACGTCGTCGGCCGAGATGCCGATGCCCTCGCCGACCCGCGCGCCGAGCTCGTCCTCGACCATGAACAGGTGCCAGATCATCCGCTCCTGGATCGGGCGGTCGCACTGGGCCAGCAGCCCGGTGAGGTTCGTGACGAGGTCGTCGCGCTCCCACTGCTCGGAGAGCAGGTAGCGCTCGCCGGCCTGCTTGTAGTCGTTCGTGCGCGGGAGCTTCGCGCGCGTCAGCCGCGCCTCGATCAGCGGCCCCTGCTCGACGTGTCCGGGCTTCGGCGTCTCGCTACAGCCCGCCCGTGATCGACGGCTCGTAGTTGACCGACGGGTTCTCGCCCGTCTCGTCGACGTAGTACGTCATGTCGCCGTCGCGCTGGTTGGTCGCGACGCGCTTCTTCGGCGCGTTGACGGGCAGCTGCAGGTAGTTCGTGCCGACGCGGTAGCGCTGCGTGTCGCGAGTAGGAGAACGTGCGCCCGACGAGCATCTTGTCGTCGGAGAAGTCCAGGCCGTCGACCAGCACGCCGGTGCCGAACGCGATCTGCTCGGACTCGGCGAAGAAGTTCTTCGGCGCGCGGTTGAGCTGCATGCACGCCCACGTGGCGCAGCGGGAAGTCGTTCTCCGGCCACGTCTTCGTGTCGTCGAGCGGGTCGCAGTCGAGCTCGGGGTGGTCGTCGTCCTCCATGATCTGCACGTAGAGGTCCCACTCGGGGTAGTCGCCGGCGGCGATCGCGTCGTAGAGGTCCTTGGTGTGGACGCCGAGCACCTCGCCCTGGACGGCGCCGGCGTCGGCCTCGGTCCAGGACTTCACGCCCTGGCGCGGGTGCCAGTGGTACTTGACGAGCACGGTCTCGCCGGCCTCGTTGACCCACTTGTAGGTGTTCACGCCGAAGCCCTGCATCGTCCGGTAGGACGCCGGGACCCCGCGCGGGCCGAAGACGAGCATGACCATGTGCATGGACTCGGGCGACTGCGAGATGAAGTCGAAGACGCGGTTGGCGACCTGGCGCTCGAAGCGTCACGGGGTCCGGCTTCTGGGAGTGGATGAAGTCCGGGAACTTGATCGCGTCGCGGATGAAGAAGACGCCGAGGTTGTTGCCGACGAGGTCCCAGTTGCCGTCCTCGGTGTAGAACTTGACCGCGAAGCCGCGCGGGTCGCGGACGGCCTCGGAGGAGTCGCGGCCGCCGGCCACGGTCGAGAAGCGCAGCGCGACGTCGGTGCGCTTGCCGGCCTCCTGGAAGAGCTTCGCGCGGGTGAACTTCGAGATCGGCTCGTCGCCGACCTTGCCCGTCGCCTCGAAGTGGCCGAACGCGGTCGCGCCGCGCGCGTGCACGACGCGCTCGGGGATCGCGCTCGCGGTCGAAGTGGCTCAGCTTCTCGAGGAAGTGGTAGTTCTCGAGCGTCGCCGGACCGCGGGCGCCGACCGTGCGCAGGTTCTGGTTGTCGTAGACGGGATGCCCTTGCCGGGTCGTCAGGTCCTTGCGATCACTCATTCGCTTCCCCCTCGGATTGACAGGTGGGGCAGAGCCCCCAGAAGGTCACCTCGGCCTCGTCGACCGCGAAGCCGGTCGCGGCCGGCGCGTCCAGGCACGGCGCGGCGCCAGTGACGCAGTCGACGTCGACGGTCAGGCCGCAGCGCCCGGCAGACGAGGTGGTGATGGTTGTCGCCGACGCGCGCCTCGTAGCGGGCCGGGCCGCCGGCGAAGGCGATCCGGCGCGCGAGCCCGCGCTCGCGCAGCGCCTCGCAGACGTCGTAGGCGGCCTGGGTCGAGATGCTCAGCCCGTCGGCGCGGACGCGCTCGATCACCTGGTCGACGCGCGGATGGTCCTCGGCGTCGGTCAGCACGCGCAGCACGGCGACGCGCGACGACGTGACGCGCAGACCGGCGGCCCGGCAGGCGCTCCTCGATCTCGGCCAGCTGCACTGCGCCGGACCCTAGCGAATGGATCAGCTCTTAGTCCAGAACGATTCCAGAATCGTGACAATCGGTCGCGCAGCTTGGATAGATTTGCCTCCGTGGTCGATGGTCGAGCCGACCCGCATCCAGGTATGCGGGCGACTCATCGTGGAGCTCCAGGGACGGAGGCTCGAAGACACGCTGCGCGGACGGCAGGGCCGGCTGCTGTTCGCCTACCTCGCGCATCAACCGCGACCGCCCGGTCCGCCGCGACGAGCTCGCCGAGGCGCTGTGGTCGGGCAAGGGCGCGCCGCCCGCCTACGAGTCGCTGCTCGCGCCGCCGCTCAGCCGCGCTGCGCAAGGCGCTCGGCCCGGGCGTGCTCGAGGGCCGCTCGGAGCTGCAGCTGGTCCTGCCCGCCCGACGCCTGGATCGACTGGGAGGTCGCGCCCCGCAGCTGCGTCAAGCGCGCCCGCGAGCACGCGGCGACTTGGGACGCCGCCGCGCGAGGCGGTCGAGATCGCGAGCGCGGCCTGCTGCCCGGCCTCGAGGCGCCGTGGATCGACACCCGCCGCGGCGAGCTCGCCGACCTGCGCGTCGAGGCGCTCGAGACGCTCGCGGTCGTCGGCACCCGGCTCGGCGGCGCCACCTGGCCCGAGGCCGAGCAGGCCGCCCGCGCCGCCGTCGCAGGCCCAGCCGTTCCGCGAGTCCGCGCGCGCCGCGCTGATGGAGGTCCTGCGCGCCCGCGGCAACGTCAACGAGGCGCTGCGCGTCTACGAGGACATCCGCGTGCTGCTGCGCGAGGAGCTCGGCAGCTCGCCCGGGCCCGCGCTCGTCGCCCTGCACGAGCAGCTGCTGCGCGACGATCCGCGCGGCGCCGTCGCGGCACCCGGTCGCCCGGCCGAAGCCGTCCGTCCTCGCTGGTCGAGCGCGACCGCGAGGTCGCGCTGCTCGACACGCTGCTCGCGGAGGCGACCGAGGGCGAGGGCCGCGCGGTCCTGATCGAGGGCCCGCCCGGGATCGGCAAGTCGCGGCTGCTGGCGGAGTTCCGCCGCCGCGCGGGCGCCGAGGACGCGCTCGTGCTCAACGCGCGCGCGGGCGAGCTCGAGCGCGAGTTCCCGTTCGGCGTCGTGCGCCAGCTCTTCGAGGCGCGTCGTCGCCGACCCGCGACGCGCTGGCCGGCGCCGCCGCCGCCGCGCGCGTCGTCTTCGCCTCGCCCGGACAACGGCACGCCGACCGGCGGCGACGCCTCGTTCGCCGCGCTGCACGGCCTCTACTGGCTCGACGCTCAACCTCGCCGCCGAGCGCCCGCTGCTGCTCGAGGTCGACGACCTGCACTGGTGCGACCGCCCGTCGCTGCGCTTCCTCGCCTACCTCGTGCGGCGGCTCGAGGGCCAGCCGGTGCTCGTCACCGCGAGCGTGCGCACCGGCGACCCGCCGACCGACGCGGCGCTGCTGGCCGAGATCGCCAACGACCCCGCGACCGCGCACGTCCGGCCCGGCCCGCTGTCGCGAGGAGGCCGTCGGCGCAGCTCGTCGCGCGCCGGCTCGGCGCCGAGCCCGACCGCGCGTTCCGCGAGGCCTGCCACCGGACCACCGGCGGCAACCCGCTGCTCGTCCGCCAGCTGCTGAACGCGCTCGAGACCGACGCCGTCAAGCCCGACGCCGCGCACGCCGACGTCGTGCGCGCGATCGGCTCGCGCGCCGTCTCGAGCTCGGTCCTGCTGCGGCTCGCGCGGCTGCCGGGCGAGGCCGCGGCGGTCGCGCGCGCCGTCGCCGTGCTCGGCGAGGGCGCCGACCTGCCCGCGGTGGCCGGCGTCTCCGGCCTCGACGAGGCGCAGGTCGCGGGCACGATGGCCGCGCTCGCGCGCGCCGAGATCCTGCGCCCCGAGCCGCCGCCCGGCTTCGTGCACCCGCTCGTGCGCGACGCCGTCTACCACGGCCTGCCGCTCGGCGAGCGCGAGCTGCTGCACGCGCGCGCCGCCGGCGTGCTGCGCGCGGCTGGGCGCGGCGCTGGACCAGGTCGCCGGCCAGCTCATGCACACGCCGCGCCGCGGCGACGCCGAGGTCGCGCGAGCTGCTGCACGAGGCCGGCAGCGCGGCGCTGGCCCGCGGCGCGGTCGACAGCTCGGTCGGCTACCTGCGGCGCGCGCTCGAGGAGCCGCCGCCGCCCGCGGACCGCCCGCAGCTGCTGCTCGACCTCGGCGAGGTCGAGGCGCTCACGCGCGGCCCGACAGCGCCGCGAGCACCTGCGCGAGGCCTACGACGGCCTGACCGACGTGCACGACTGCGCATCCGCGCCGCCAACGCGCTCGGCCGCGCGCTGCTGTTCACGTCCTCGCCGGCCGACGGCGCCGCGGTCGCCCGCGCAGGCGGCGCGCGAGCTGCCGCCGGAGCTCGCCGACGAGGCGCTCGGGCTGGAGGCCTTCGCGCTCATGGGCGTGCCGTTCGGCGCGCTCGACCCCGCGGAGATGGAGGCCGCGCACGAGTACCGCCACCGCCCGCTGCGCACGCTCGGCGAGAAGATGATGGGCGCGGTCGCCGCGCTCGAGTGGACCTACAGCGGCGGCCACGTCGACGAGGTCGTCGCGGCTCGCGCTGCGCCGCGCTGGCCGGCGGCGAGCTGCGCGGCGCGCGACCCGAACCTGCTGACGCTCGCCGCGCTGCTCGCCGATGATCGTCGGCGACCGCGACGAGGCGCTGCAGATCTTCGACCTCGGCGATGGTCGACGCGCACCGCCGCGGCTCGCTGTTCGCGATCACCGGCATGTACCTGTGGCGCGGCTTCACGCTGTTCTGGCGCGGCGACCTGATCGACGCCGAGGAGGAGCTGCGAGCGTCCTTCGACCAGGCCGAGGCCTGGGGCTACGGCGCCGACACGCTGCAGTGGAACGCGGCGCACCTCTCGTGGTGTCTGACCGAGCGCGGCGACCTCGCCGGCGCGCGCAAGGCGCTGATGCGCGCGCCCGAGCGCGGCGGCACTCCGACGGCGCGCGCTACTGGTGCAACGCGCGGCTCGAGCTGCTCGTCGCCGAGGGCCGCTACGAGGACGCGGTCGAGGCCGCCGAGGAGTACGCGCGTCGCTTCGCGCGCTACCACAACCCCGCGGCCGCGCGCTGGAGCTCGCTGCGGGCGGTCGCGCTCGACGCGCTGGGGATGAAGCGCAAGGCGATCGAGCTCGCCGCCGAGGAGCTCGACCGCGCGCGCGACTGGGGCGCGCCCGGGCACGGTCGCGCGCTCGCTGCGCGTGCTCGGCACTGCTCGAGGGCGCCGAAGGGCTCGAGCGCCTGGAGGAGGCGGTCGAGGTCGTCAGCCGCGCGCCGGCGCGGCTCGAGCTGGCCAAGTCGCTCGCCGCGCTCGGCGTCATGCGCCGCCGCGCCGGCCGCCCGGACTACGCGCGCGAGCCGCTGACGCGCGCGCACGAGCTGGCCGAGGTGTGCGGCGCCGAGCGGCTGCTGGCGCAGATCCGCACCGAGATGCTGGCCGTCGGCGTCGAGCCCGCCGTCCGCCGACGCCGCGCGGCGTGGGCGCGCTGACCGCGACCGAGCGCCGCGTCGCCGCGCTGGCCGCCGCGGGCCGCGCCGAGCGCGAGATCGCCCAGGAGCTGTTCGTCACGCCGCGCATCATCGAGATCAAGCTCGGCAGCGCGCTGCGCAAGCTCGGCGCGAGCTCGCAGGGCGAGCTCGCGCTCGCCCTGGAAACCTAAAGGGCCTAGCCCCTTCATCTTTGCCGCCGCCCGCGAAGCGCCGCAGGGCGCCGATCGCACTTAAGGGGCCGGCCCCTTAACGCTCGCGGCAACGTCGGGGCAAGCTGCGGGCAACGGCGATCCGGGACCGTGCCGGCCATGACGATGATCGATCCCGGCACGGCTGCCCTTCGTGATCTCTGCGGCGGTGCCGTCGCCCTCCCCGGGGACGACGGCTACGACGCCGCCCGCCAGGCCTTCAACCTCGCCGTCGACCAGCGCCCCGCCGCCGTCGCCTACCCGGCGGACGCGAGCGAGGTCGCCGAGGTCGTGCGCGCGGCGCGCGCCGCGGGGCTGCGGGTCGCGCCCCAGGCGACCGGCCACAACGCCGGCCCGCTCGGCGACCTGAGCCGCACGGTGCTGGTCAAGACGTCGGGCATGGGCGGCGTCGAGATCGACGCCGAGCGCCGGATCGCGCGCGTCGGCGCCGGCGTGCTGTGGGAGGACGTCGTCGACGCCGCCGCGCCGCACGGCCTGGTCGCGCTGCACGGCTCCTCGCCCAACGTCGGCGTCGCCGGCTACTCGCTCGGCGGCGGCATGGGCTGGCTCGCCCGCAGCCACGGCCTGCAGGCCAACAGCGTGACCGCGATCGAGCTCGTCACGGCCGACGGCGAGTTCGTCCGCACCGACGCCGACAACGACCCCGAGCTGTTCTGGGCGCTGCGCGGCGGCGGCGGCAACTTCGGCATCGTGACCGCGCTCGAGTTCAAGCTCTACCCGCTGACCGAGATCTTCGCCGGCTTCATGATCTGGGACTGGACCGAGGCCGAGCGCGTGCTGACGGCCTGGGCGCAGTGGGCGGTCGACGCCCCCGACCACGTCACGACGTCGTTCCGGATCATGCAGCTGCCGCCGCTCGAGGAGCTGCCGGAGATCATGCGCGGCCGCTCGCTGGTGATGATCGACGGCGCCGTCCAGGGCGACCCGGCGGTGATCGAGCCGCTGCGCGCGCTCGAGCCCGAGCTCGACACGTTCGCGATGGTCCCCGCGCCCGCGCTCGTGCGCCTGCACCAGGACCCCGAGGAGCCGATGCCGTTCGTGAGCCGAGTCGGCGCTCGTCGAGCGCCTGCCCGCCGAGGCGATCAGCGCGCTGCTCGCGCACGCCGGCCCCGGCTCCGGCTCGCCGCTGGCCGTGCGTCGAGCTGCGCCAGGTGCGGCGGCGCGCTGCGGCGCGCGACGCCCGGCCACGGCGCGGTCGCGGGCATCGACGCCGAGTTCGTCCTGTTCGCCGCCGGCGTGGCGCTGGACGCCGACATGGGCGCGTTCATGCTCGCCCACGCGTCCGGCGTCACGCGACGCGCTCGCGCCCTGGCTCGGCGCCGGCCAGTACCTCAACTTCGCCGAGGACGCCGTCGACACCGTCGCTCAGCTACGACGACACGACGTACGCCCGCCTGCGCGCGGTCAAGGACCGCGATCGACCCCGACAACGTGATCCACGCCAACCACGCCATCTAGACTCGGCGCCCATGGGCCGTGTCTACGAACGCATCGATGACCACCAGCGGGCATGGATCGCCCGCCAGTCGATGTTCTTCGTCGGCACGGCGCCCGTCGGGCGACGACGGCCACGTCAACGTCTCGCCCGAAGGGGCCGATCGGCTCGCTGCAGGTGCTCGACGACCACACCGTGGCCTACCTCGACATCGTCGGCAGCGGCGCCGAGACGATCGCGCACCTCCGCGAGAACGGCCGCATCGTGCGTGATGCTCTGCGCGTTCGAGGGCCCGCCGCGGATCCTGCGCCTGCACGGCCGCGGCGAGTACCTGCGGCCGGACGACCCGGAGTTCGAGGAGCTGCTGGCGCTCGGCTTCCACGAGCCGCGAGGCGCCGGAGGCGATGCGCGCGATCGTCCGCGTCCACGTCACCCGGATCGCCGACTCGTGCGGCTACGGCGTGCCGCTGCTGAGCTACGAGGGCGAGCGCCCGCACAGCGACCTCTCGACGGCCAAGCGCCTGCGGGTCGACGGGCCGGAGTCGCGATGCGCGCGCTACGAGCGCAAGCACAACCGCGAGTCGATCGACGGCCTCCCGGCGCTGACATGATCACCGGCGTCCACGCGATCGTGTTCGCGCAGGACGCCGACGCCGTCCGCGCCTTCCTGCGCGACACGCTCGAGCTCGACGTCGGTCGACGCCGGCGGCGGCTGGCTGATCTTCGCCCTGCCGCCCGCGGAGATCGCCGCGCACCCGGCCGAGACGAGCGGCGAGCACGAGCTGTACCTGATGTGCGACGACATCGACGCGACGGTCGCAGAGCTCGAAGGCCAAGGGCGTCGAGTTCACGCGCGACGGTCAGCGACGAGGGCTTCGGCCTGATGACGGCGTTCAACGTGCCCGGTGGGGGAGAGCTGGGCCTGTACGAGCCGCGCCATCCGCTCCCGCCGCGCTGAGCCCGAGCAGCCAGCCGAGCCAGGCGAGCGCGAAGCCGCCCGCAACCGAGAGCGCGAGGTAGCGGCGCTCGACGATCCAGGTCGAGAACGTCGTGAAGGCGCCGAGGAAGCCGGTGCCGAGGATCAGCAGCGCGTCGCCGCCGACCCCCGCGCCCACCAGGACGCCGAGCGCGAAGGCGCCGCTCAGGTTCGCCAGCAGGATCCCGCGCGCATCCCAGCGCAGCCCGAGCCGGTAGCGGGCGAGCGCGCCCAGCGAGCCGACCGCGGCCATCAAGACCCACGCGATCACGCGAGCTTCCTTCCCACCTGCGCCGCGAGCAGCCCCGCGCCCACGCTGACGCCCATGTAGGCCGCGGCCAGCACGCCGTGGCCGCCTTCGGCGAGCCGGAACGTCTCGACCTGGAACGTCGAGAACGTCGTCAGCGCGCCGCAGAACCCCGTCCCGACCAGCGGCCGCCAGCGCTCGCGCGGCCACCACCCAGCCGAGGATCACCGTGCCGGCGATGTTGGCCACGAACGTCGCCCACGGCCACGCGCCCGGCGTCACCGGCAACACCTCCGCCAGCCCGGCGCGCGCGAGCGTCCCGGCCGCGCCGCCGAGCATGACCGCGACGGTCGCCTTCACAGCACGCGGCGCAGCTTCAACGCGACGTGGACGGCGAGCCGCACGTCCGGGTCGCCGAGGTCGCGCCCGAGGATCTCGGTGGCCTGGCGCAGCCGGTGCCGGAACGTGTTGCGGTGCATGAAGCAGCGCTGGGCGGCGTGGTCGTGGCGCGGATGGTCGAGCGCGGCCTCGAGCACGCGCACCAGGTCGCCGCGGTGGTCGGCGTCCCACTCGATCAGCGCCCCGAGCAGATCGTCGACGAACGCGCGCGCCTCGCGCCCGCGGGCCACGGTGCTCAGCAGCCGCTCGAGCGCGAACTGCTCGGCCCGCAGCAGCGGCTCGTCGTCGGCGCGCCGCCCGTAGCGCCACAGCGACTCGAGCTCGGCGACGGTCGCGCTCAGCGCCGGCAGCGCCGCCGGCCCGCGCGCGACGATCGCCTGCGCGCCCGACGCCGGGCTCAGGCGCCGGACGCGCAACACGGCGTCCTCGAACCAGCGGGGAGGCTCGCCGCCGTTGCCGTCGGCGGGCTGCAGCAGCACCCAGCGGCCGCCGAGGTCTACGGTCAGGGCACCCGCGACGCCGATCCCGTCCAGCGTCCGCGGCCGCGGCGGCGCGTCCCGCCAGGCCAGCAACGCCGCCCAGTACGAGTTCGCCAGCGGCATCCCGACGTCCAGCGCCTCGCGCCGCAGCTGATGCACGTCGGCCGCCGGCTCGTGCACCAGTCGACGGACGAAGTCGGCGTGGTGCGCACGCACGAGGTCGCGGCGCTGGACCTGCTCCGCCAGCAGCCCCGCGACCAGGTCCAGGAGGGGCCCTCGGTCGCCGCCGCCCGCGACCACGAACCCGAGCGGCGCCGCCCCGCGCGCGATCGGCAGGATCTGCCAGCCCGGCGGCGCCGCCAGGCCAACCCGCGCGGCGGCCTCGGCGACGGCCAGCGCGCGCCGGCCGTGCTGGTCGTCGGGCGCGTGACCGAGCGGCTCACCCGCGCGCCCGGCGAGCCCGAGGGGCCGCCCCAGCTCGGTGGCGGCCGCCTCCAGCAGCGCGCCCAGATCGTCATCGAGCGAGACCCGTACGAGCGCTTCGAGATCAGCGGATGGGTGCACGGCGAACAGGATCGGATTGATTCCAGCTGGAAGTTTATGCACGGCGCACAATCTGCGTTGACCGAGGCACCACAGCGCGCCTGAATCTCGGCCGGAGCATCAACGCCAACCCGAGGAGGAGGCTTCATGCCCGAGGTCGTGTTCAGCGTCGACCAGTCGAAGTCGATGCGCGACCAGGCGGTTCCCGGCCACAACCGCTGGCACCCCGACATCCCGCCCGCGGCGTCGGTCAAGCCCGGCAGCGAGTTCCGGGTCGAGTGCCGCGAGTGGACCGACGCGCAGCTCGTGCAACTCCGACAGCGCCAACGACGTCCGCGACGTCGACCTGACGGTCGCCACATGCTGTCGGGCCCGATCGAGGTCCAGGGCGCCGAGCCCGGCGACCTGCTCGTGGTCGACATCCTCGACCTCGGCCCGTGCCAGCCGCCGCAGGAGTACGGCGACGCCCCGGGCCAGGGCTGGGGCTACACCGGCGTCTTCGCCAAGGTCAACGGCGGCGGCTTCCTGACCGACCACTTCCCGGACGCCTACAAGGCGATCTGGGACTTCCACGGCCAGGACGCGACGTCGCGCCACGTCCCGGGCGTCCGCTACACCGGCATCACGCACCCGGGCCTGTTCGGCACCGCGCCGTCGGCCGACCTGCTGGCGGAGTGGAACCGGCGCGAGCAGGCGCTGATCGACAAGGACCCCGACCGCGTCCCGCCGCTCGCGCTGCCGCCGATCCCGGACGGGCATCCTCGCCGGCCAGGCGACCGGCGCCGAGGCCGAGCGGATCGGCCGCGAGGGCGCCCGCACGGTGCCCGCGCGCGAGAACGGCGGCAACCACGACATCAAGAACTTCACGCGCGGCAGCCGGGTCTTCTACCCGGTGCACGTCAGCGGCGCGAAGCTCTCCGGCGGCGACCTGCACTTCTCGCAGGGCGACGGCGAGATCACGTTCTGCGGCGCGATCGAGATGGGCGGGTTCATCGACTTCGGCGTCGACGTGATCAAGGACGGGATGAACACGTACGGCATCACGACCAACCCGGTCCTGATCCCGGGCCGCGTCGAGCCGCGCTACAGCGAGTTCCTCACGTTCATCGGCGTCTCGGTCGACGAGACCAGCGGCGAGAACTACTACCTCGACGCGACCGTCGCGTACCGGCGCGCGTGCCTGAACGCGATCGAGTACCTGCGCAAGTTCGGCTACTCGGGCGAGCAGGCCTACCTGCTGCTCGGCTCGGCGCCGATCGAGGGGCGGATCTCGGGCGTCGTCGACATCCCGAACGCGTGCTGCTCGCTCTACCTGCCGACGGCGATCTTCGACTTCGACATCCGGCCGAGCAGCGACGGCCCGGTCGTCGGCGACCGCGGGACGGCGGCCAGGACGAGCTAGATGCCGTTCTACGCCTACGACTGTCCGGGCTGCGGGGAGTTCGAGGAGCTCCGGCCGGTGGCCGAGGCGGGCTCGGCGGGCCACTGCCCGGACTGCGGCGCGGAGGGCCGGCGGGTCTACAGCCCGCCGGGCCTCGCCCTGCTCGCGCGTCCGCTGCGGCGGGCGCTCGACCGCGAGGAGCGCAGCGCGCATGAGCCCGCGGTCGTGAGCACGAAGACCGGGCGCGCCGATGCCGCACCGTGCCACCGGGGGCACGGATGCTGCTAGCGGTGATGCTGCTCTACGTCGGCGCCGTGCTGGTGGTGAACGGCGTCTGGCTGATCGGGCAGACGCGGCGACGGAGAGCCTCGGCGCTCGTACATCCAGGGCCGCGAGGTCTCGGTCCTGAACGTGTTCACGGGCTTCGTCGGGATCGTCGTCGCGACCACGCTGCTGGTCCAGGGCAACGCCAACGAGGACCTGGCGACCGTGCGCGGCGGCGGCTTCATCCTGCTGTTCGCGTTCACCTACCTGTGGGTGGCCGCGAACAACTTCCTCAACGCCGGCGGGCGGGCCTTCGGCTGGTACTGCCTGTTCGTGGCCGTCACCGCGGTCCCGGCCGGGATCCTCACGCTCGACGGCGGCGGCGGCGACGCCGTCGACCTACCTCGGCCTCAGCTGGTTCGCCTGGGCGGTCCTGTGGTTCCTGTTCTTCCTGCTGCTCGCGCTCGACCGTCCGGTGGCCAAGCTGGCCGGCGCCGTCGCGATCGTCGAGGGGATCGTGACCGCCTGGGTGTTCGGTTTTCTCCTGCTCTGGGACAAGATTCAGTTCTAGACCATCGAGGGGCGGCTGCGCGTAACGGGCCGCCCTTCGGGCCACTACCGTTGTCCGCATGGCGGACATCGGACAGCCTGAGCGCGAGATCGACGTGGTTCCGATCGAGGATCCCGTCCCGCGCGAGCTGCCGCTGCCGGCGCCGGCGCCAGAGCCGGAGCCGGTGCCCGCATGAGCGGAGGCGCTGCGTGGCTGGCGCGCCTGGCAGATCGTCGAGCGCAAGGACGGCCTCACGCTGCTGTCGTGGGCGCACGCCACGGCGTGGCCGGCGCGACGCGCGCTCGAGGCGCGCTGCAACCGCCACGGCGGCCGCCCGACGAAGCATCACTCCTGCGGCCTGTACGCCTTCAGTGAGCGCGACGACGCGCTCGCCTACGCGCAGCCGCGTGGGGCGCGGCTGTTCAGCGAACGCTCGGTCGGGATCGCGGTCGGCGTCGTGTCCGGGTGGGGGCGGGTGATCCGCCATGCCCACGGCTGGCGCAGCCAGTTCGCCTACCCCTACGACCTGTATCTGACGAGCGGCGACCGCGCTCTAGCGCGTGAGCTCGCCGATCGCTACGCCGTCGAGACCTCCCCGTTCCCGCCCTAGGAGTACGCAGTTGCGCCGCATCATCGGTATCCAAGTCCACCATTCCGTCAACCTCGACGACGCCAGCCGCTTCGCCGCCAACATGCTGACCGCGCTCGAGGCGGCGCATCGCAAGTCGGACTCCGAGCAGACGCGGCGGCTGATCGACGTGCTGACGCCGCTCGTGCGCGAGGTCGGCGTTGAGCGCACCGCCGCCGGTATGCGCCTGCAGATGCACCAGCGCGATCCGCAGTTCAAGCGCTACGTCGACGGCGACCTGCCGTGGCCGGACGAGACCAGCGAGGGTTTCGTCGCACGCTGCCGCTGCAACGACCGCTGCCTGTACCACGACATCGGGCGCGGCTCTGAGGAGCAGGACTGCACGTGCGACGAGTGGTGCCGGCAGCATCCCGACGCCGAAGCGGCCTGAGGCTGGCGGGTAGAGTGGGCGGTCCGCGCGGTCGAACCGCCCCTCACCTTGCGTCCCCCAGAGACCGTCAACACGGCGCCGCGTGATACCGCCGCGGCGTCATCCCCGATCCGCATCCTGCTCGTCGAGGACGACGACGGCGACGCGCTGCTCGTCGAGGAGCTGCTCGCGGTCAGCGGCGCGCTGGTCGAGATCGTGCGCGCCCCGACGCTGGCGCAGGCCCGGCGCCGGCAGCACGAGGAGATCGACTGCGTGCTGCTCGATCTCGACCTGCCCGACGCGCAGGGCCTGGCGGCGCTGCACCAGATCAAGGCCGACCGCCCGGACCTGTCGGTGCTCGTGCTCACCGGCTTCGACGACGAGCGGCGCGGGGTCCAGGCCGTCGCCGCGGGCGCGCAGGACTACCTGGTCAAGGGCCAGATCGACGGGCAGGGGCTGGCGCGCGCGGTCCGCTACGCGGTCGAGCGCCGGCGCGCCGAGGAGGCCCGCCAGCAGCTCGAGCTCGCGCGCGCCCACGCCGAGGAGAACGCGCGGCTGGAGCGCGGCCTGCTGCCCGCGCCGCTGGTCAGCGACCCGGCGCTGCGGCTGACCGCGCACTACCGGCCGGGGCGCCAGCGGGCGCTGCTCGGCGGCGACTTCTACGACGCCGTCCAGGCCGCCGACGGGACCGTCCACGTCGTGATCGGCGACGTCTCCGGCCATGGCCCGGACGCCGCCGCGCTCGGCGTCTGCCTGCGGATCGCCTGGCGCACGCTCGTGCTCGGCGGCCACCCGCCGGAGGAGCTGCTGCCGACGCTCCAGCAGGTGCACGACGTCGAGCGCCACTTCTCGTGGATGTTCACGACGCTGTGCATGGTCACGCTCGCGCCCGACCGCCGCAGCGCGTCGATCCGCCTGGCCGGCCACCCGCCGCCGCTGCTGATCGCCGGAGCGCGTCGAGGCGCTCGAGCCCGGGCGCGTCGATCCGCCGCTGGGCGTGGTCGAGGACACGCACTGGACGGCGGTCGAGCACGCGCTGCCCGAGCGCTGGTCGTTGCTGCTCTACACCGACGGGCTGATCGAGGGCCGCACGGGCGTCGGCACCGCGCGGCTCGGCGCGCGAAGGGCTGGCCGCGATGGTCCAGGGCGCGCTCGACGCGGGCACGCCGGGTCTCGTGAAGGCGCTCGTCGAGCAGGCCGAGGAGCTCAACGACGGTCCGATGCTCGACGACGTCGCGGCCCTGCTGGTGCAGCGTCAGTGAGCGGCCGCCGTCGGCTGACGGCGGGCCAGTGGTTCGCGATCGCCGTTGTCGCGCTCGTATTCGTCGGTGTGCGTCGGCACGGTGGCGAGCGTCGTGGCGCTGCGGGGGCTCAACGACGCCCGCGTCCTGCTCACCGACGAGCTGAGCCCGGCGGCGATCACCGCCGCCGACCTGAAGGCGGCGCTGGTCGACCAGGAGACGGGCGTCCGCGGCTTCACGCTGACCGGCGAGCAGCGCTTCCTCGAGCCGTACACCACCGGCCGCCGCCAGACCACGCGGGCGATCGAGCAGCTCGAACGGCTCGCGAGCCACGACGGCATGCGCCAGCTCGGGCCACAGGTCGACGCGGTCACCGCCGCCGCCCGCGCGTGGGAGACGGGGTACGCGATCCCGACGATCGCGCTCGTCCGCCGTGACCCGGAGGCGGCGCGCGAGCCCTCGGCGGTCGGCGCCGGCAAGGCAGCACTTCGACGCGTTCCGAGCCGAGCTCGCGCGCCTGCAGGCGCAGATCGCGCCGGCGCGGGCCGACGCCCGTGACGATCTCGACCGCAACGCCGACATCGTCCTCTTGTGGGTCCTCGGCACCGGGATCGTCGTGCTGCTGAGCGTGGCCGCGGTGGCGCTGACCCTGCGCGCGCAGATCGTGAACCCGCTCGAGCGCCTGACGCGGGCGGTGCGCGACGTCGCGCGCGGCGACTTCGAGCGCGAGGTCTCGGGCACCGGGGCGCGCGAGGTCGTCGACCTCGGCGGCGGACGTCGACGCGATGCGGGCGCGGATCCTGGCCGAGCTCGAGGCGCTGCGCGAGGCCGAGTCCGACCTGCGGCGCTCGAACGCCGAGCTCGAGCAGTTCGCCTACGTCGCCTCGCACGACCTGCAGGAGCCGCTGCGCAAGGTGGCGTCGTTCTGCCAGCTGCTCCAGCAGCGCTACGGCGGGCAGCTCGACGACCGCGCCGACCAGTACATCGGCTTCGCCGTCGACGGCGCGCGCCGCATGCAGGACCTGATCAACGACCTGCTGGCGTTCTCGCGCGTCGGCCGGCTCGAGCAGCCGCACACCGACGTCGACTGCAACGCGCTCCTGACCCGCGTGCGAACCGACCTCTCGCGCGCGATCGAGGAGAGCGGCGCCACGATCGAGGCCTCGGAGCTTCCGACGGTGCACGCCGACGCCGGGCTGCTGCGGCTCGTCTTCCAGAACCTGTGCGCGAACGCGATCAAGTTCCGCGCCGAGGCCGCGCCGGTCGTGCGGATCGGCGCCGAGCGCGACGACGGCTTCTGGCGCTTCAAGGTCTCCGACAACGGGATCGGGATCGACCCGTCCTACGAGGAGCGCATCTTCGTGCTCTTCCAGCGCCTGCACCCGCGGACGGAGTACGAGGGGACCGGCATCGGCCTGGCGATGTGCCGCAAGATCGTCGAGTACCACGGCGGCCGGATGTGGCTGGATGCTGACGCGACCGTCGTCGGCGAGGGCTCTACCTTCTATTTCACCTTGCCCGCCGAGCGACCGGAGAGTTGATGAACGACGACGACAGCCAGCCGATCAGCGTCCTGCTGGTGGAGGACGATCCCGGCGACGTCGTCCTGATCGAGGAGGCCTTCGAGCACAACAAGGTCCGCAACAGCCTCAAGATCGTCGGCGACGGCGTCGAGGCGATGGACTACCTGCGCGCCGCCGACGCGGAGCGTCCGGACCTCGTGCTGCTCGATCTCAACCTGCCGCGCAAGGACGGGCGCGAGGTGCTGGCCGAGATCAAGTCCGATCCCGCGCTGCGGTCGATCCCGGTCGTGGTGCTGACGACGTCCAAGGCGGAGGAGGACATCCTGCGCTCGTACGACCTGCACGCCAACGCGTACGTGACCAAGCCGGTGGACTTCAACCGCTTCATCGAGGTCGTGCGCCAGATCGACGAGTTCTTCGTCACGGTCGTCAAGCTGCCGGGGCATTCTTCGACCTGATGCGGCGGGTCGTCCCGCTGGTGGCGCTGGCGTTGGTGGCGTGCGGGTCTTCGGACCGGCCGCCGGCGGCCACGGCGACCGCCTCGGCGTCGCCCTCCGCCTCGCCGTCGCCGTCCGCCGACCGCGACCGCCACGCAGGTGCCGGCGCGGCGCACGGTCGCCACGGGGCTCGAGGTGCCGTGGGGGATCGCGTTCCTGCCGAACGGCGACGCGCTCGTGGCCGAGCGCGACCGCGGGCGGATCCTGCGGATCCCGTCCGGCGGCGGCGCGCCGCGGCGGGTGATGACCGTGCCGGGCGTGGAGGCCTCGGGGGAGGGCGGGCTGCTCGGGCTGGCGGTCTCGCCGCGCTACGCGCGTGATCGCTGGGTGTACGCGTATCTGACGTCGGCGTCCGACAACCGGATCGTGCGCTTCCGTCTCGGCGGGCGAGGTGCGGCCCGTGCTGACCGGGCTGGCCGAAGGCGGGCATCCACAACGGCGGGCGGATCGCGTTCGGGCCCGACGGCAAGCTCTACGCGGGCGTCGGCGATGCGGGCAACTCCGTCGAGCGCCCAGGATGCGGGCTCGCGCAACGGCAAGATCCTGCGCATGAACGCGGACGGCAGCGGCGTCCGCGTGTGGTCGCTCGGGCACCGCAACGTGCAAGGGCTGGCCTGGGACGGCGCGCGGCCGGCTGTGGGCGAGCGAGTTCGGCCAGAACACCTTCGACGAGGTCAACCTGATCCGGCGCGGGCGCAACTACGGGTGGCCTGAGGTCGAAGGGACGGGGTCGACGGCGGGGTTCACGAATCCGGCGGTGACGTGGTCGACGTCGGAGGCGTCGCCGAGCGGCGCGGCGATCATCGGCCGCAACCTGTACGTGGCCGCGCTGCAGGGCGAGTGCGTGTGGCGGATTCCGCTGCGCGGGACGTCTCTGGGCGAGCCGCGGCGGATGCTGGCCGGGCGCTACGGGCGCATCCGCACGGTGGTCGCGGCGCCCGACGGGACGCTGTGGGTGGCGACCTCGAACCGCGACGGCCGCGGGTCCCCGCGGTCCGGCGACGACCGGATCATCGCCGTCCGACCGTGACGGGCTGGCGGCCGTCGTAGGCCGCCAGCGCGGGGAACAGCGCCATGATCACGAACACGCCGGCGACGCACGCCAGGCCACCGCTGACGACCGCGATGCCCGCCGTCGTCAGGCTGGCGGCGATGCCGGCCTCGAGGTCGCCGAGCCGTGGCCCGCTCGTCACCACGAGCATGAAGATCGCCGACATCCGGCCTCGCAGTTCCTCGGGCGTGACGGTCTGGTTGATGATCGAGCGGCAGACGGCGCTGACGCTGTCGGCCGCGCCGGCGAGCGCGAGCAGCGCGGCCGCGGGCCAGATCGACGGCATGAAGCCGGCGGCCGCGATCGCCAGGCCCCAGACGATCACCGAGCCGATCACGATCCGGCCCAGCCAGCGCGCGTGCTCGACCCAGCCCGTGCTGAGCGCGGCCACGACCGCGCCCGCCGAGACCGAGGCGTAGAGCAGGCCGGTGCCGCTCGCGCCCGCGTCGTAGACGGTCAGGGCGAGCACGGCGAACAGCGCGCGCGGCATGCCGAAGGTCATCGCCACGAGGTCGATCGCGAACGAGCCCATCAGCGCGCTGTTGCCCCGGACGAACGTCAAGCCCTCGCGGATCGCCTCGAAGACCGGCGGGTGCTCGGTGTCGGTGGGCGCGGGCGGGAACTTCGGCAGCGCCGTCGTGACGCCGATCATGACCACGAAGCCGACGGCCTGGGCGGCATACGCGCTGCCGATGCCGAGCGCGGCGATCATCAGGCCGCCGAGCGCGGGACCGACGACGGCGGCGACCTGGTAGAGGCCGTAGTTGATGCTCAGCGCCGCCCTCAGGCGCTCCTCGGCCAGCGCGGGGATGATCGCGCTGCGCGTGACGTTGTCGACCGTGCTGCCGCCGGCGAGCAGCGCGGCGAAGGCGAAGATCAGCACGACCGGCGGCTCGCCGGTCGCGAACGTGAGCGCCGCCAGGCCGGCCGCCGACAGCGCGATCGCGATCTGGGCGGCGAGCATCAGGTTGCGACGCTCGAAGCGGTCGGCGACGCGCCGCCGAGCAGCGAGAGCCAACCACGATCGGGACCAGCTCGACGATCCCGAGCAGCCCGACGAGCGCCGCCGAGCCCGTGAGCGTGTAGACCTGGTACGGGATCGCGACGAGCGCGGCCTGCGCTCCCAGGCCGCTGAACAGCTCGCCGATCACGAGCAGCCGCAGGTTGCGGGACTCGCGAAGGACGCTCGAGATCCACCGCGATCCGCCGCTTCATTCGACTTTCAGTGAAGCAGCACGGCCTGCCAGGATGGGGTACGTGGCTCGCCATGGCGCGGATTGACACACCGGCGGATCCACTCGCGGACGTGGCCTTCGAGGTCGAGCGCTTCGAGTGGACCGTCGGACGACCGGCTCGAAGTCGTCGGCCGCTGGTTCGGCGTGCGCGGACGCCGCTTCGTCCGCCCGACCCTGCACGTCCGCGTCGACGGCCGCCGCCGGCGCCTGATCGCGGTCCTCGACCACAAGCCCTGGGCCGCCGACACCGACGAGAACTGGACCGCCGCCTTCGCCTGGCGCGGGTCGCACGAGGGCGTCAGCGCCGCGCGCCTCGAAGTCGCGCCCGACGTCGTCCTCGACCTCCCGCTGCCGGGCGACGAAGCGGCCGGGGCGAGCCTGACGCCGCGCCCGCGGCCGAAGCGAGAGCCACGCCCGGTCTGGGCGCTCCGCCGGACCCCCGAGACGCCGACCGAAGCGGCCGCGCCGGTCAAGTCGCCGCCGGCCACTGCGAGCCCGCCGGCCGATCGCCGGCGTCCGGCGAATCGCCGCCGGCCGCCGAGGCCGCTCCGGCCGACGCAGCCGCCGGCCGCCGAGGCCGCGCCGGCCGAGTCGCCGCCGGCCGCCGAGGCCGCTCCGGCCGAGCTGCCGCCGGCCATCGAGGCCGCGCCGGCCGATCGCCGCCGTCGCGGCCGCTCCGCCGAACTGCCGCCCGCCGCCGAGGCCGCTCCGGCCGAGTTGCCGCCGGCCATCGAGGCCCGCCGGCGACTGCCGCCCATCGCGGCCGCTGCCGCCGAACTGCCGCCCGCCGCCGAGGCCGCTCCTGCCGAGTTGCCGCCGGCCGCCGAAAGCGCGCCTGCCGCCGCGAGGCCGCCGGCGGAACCGCCGGCGTCCGGCGAATCGCCGCCCGGGGCCGAGGCCGCGCCGGCCGACGAGCCGCCGGCCATCGAGGCCGCGCCAGCCGAGGTGCCGCCCATCGCGGCCGCGCCGGCCTCATTGCCGCCGGCCGCCGCGCCCACGCCCGCCGAGCGCGCGCCCTTGTCGCCGCCCGCCGCGGCGCCGCCCGGCCTCGCCTCGTCCCGCCCCGTCGCGCGCCGACATCACGCTGCTCGCGCTCGAGCGGCGGCTCGTCGAGGAGCGGGCGGAGCGCGAGCGGCTCGCGGAGGAGCTCGCCGCCGCGCGCAGCGAAGTCGCGGCGCTCTCGTCGCATCAGACGAGCGCGGTCGAGCGGGCGAACGAGGTCGTGCGGCTCGAGGGCGACCTCGTCGACGCGCGTGGCCGCGCCGAGGCGGCGGAGGCGCGGGCGGAGCGGCTTCAGCGGGAGCTCAAGGCGGCGCGGCGCCACGGTGCGCCTCGCCGAAGCACCTCGAGGAGGCGCTGACCGAAGCGCGCGAGGACCTCGCCGAGGCGCGCGCGCCGATCGAGGTCGCGCCGCTGCCGTCGCGGGTCGCGCGGCGCCGACGCAGGCCGCAGGAGCCGGAGACCGGCACGCGGGCCGGCGCGGTGGCCGTGGTCGCGGTGCTGATCCTCGTCGTCGTGCTGCTGCTCGCCGCGATCCTCTAACGGAGCGCGAGCACGGACTCGATCGTGTCGGCCTCCGACGCGGGCTTGTCCGGCCGGTGGCGCAGCACGCGCGCGAACCGCAGCGCCACGCCGCCCGGGTAGCGCGGGCTCGTCTGCACGCCGTCGAACGCGATCTCGACCACGAGCTCGGGACGCACGAACACGACATGGCCCTCGCGGCGCGTCTCCAGCGACAGCAGCTTCGCCGTCTGCCACTCGAGCATCGCGTCGGTCAGGCCCTTGAAGGTCTTGCCGAGCATCACGAACCCGCCGTCCGTCCGCGCGGGCGCCGAGGTGCAGGTTGGAGAGCCATCCGCGCCGCCGGCCCGAGCCCCACTCGACGCCCAGCACGACCAGATCGAGCGTGTGGACGGGCTTGACCTTGACCCAGGCGGCGCCGCGCCGGCCCGCCTCGTACGGCGCCGTCCAGCGCCTTCGACGACGACGCCCTCGTGACCCATCGCCAGCGCCTGCTCGAGCAGCTCGGACCCACCGCGCGGCACGCGCCACTCCGCCGGCACGAGCGCCGACAGGGCCGCGGCGCGCTCCGACGCCCGGCCGGTCGAGCAGGTCCGTCCCGTCGAGGTGCAGCAGATCGAAGAACATCGGCGTCAGCAGCACGGTGTGCGCCGAGCGCGCTGGCGAAGCGCGAGCCCGTCACCTGAAACGGGTGCGGCCGCCCGTCCTCGCGCAGCGCGATCGCCTCCCCGTCGAGCACGAACGACGATCGCCGGCAGCGACAGCGCCGCCGCGACGACCTCCGGCAGCCGCGCGGTGACGTCGTCGAGCGAGCGCGTGAAGATCCCCACGGCCTCCCCGGACCGGTGGACCTGGATCCGCGCGCCGTCGAGCTTCCACTCGACCGCGGCCGGGCCGGTCTTCGCCAGCGCGGCCTCCAGATCCGGCGCCGTCGAGGCGAGCATCGGCGCGATCGGGCGCCCGACCTCGAGCCGGAACGCGGCCAGCGCCTCCGCCGCCGTCGCCGAGCGCGGCGGCCGCGACCGCGCCCGAGATCGCCGCGCAGCATCAACGCGCGGCGGACGGCGGCCACCGGGACGTCGGCGGCCTTCGCCACCGCGTCGCCGACGACCGCGGCCAGCGCGCCCTGGCGCAGGTCGCCGAGGATCAGCGCGCGCAGGAAGGCCTGCTCGGACTCCGTCGCCCGCGCCAGCAGCGCGGTCAACGCCGCTCGCCGCGCGGCCACCGAGCCGGAGCCGCTCAGCGCGCGACACCGCGTCGAGTGCGGCATCGACCTCGGCCACCGTCAGCGACGGTTCGGCGCGGCCGCCGGCGGGACCGTCTTCAGCGACGCCCAGCCGACCCCGAGCACGCGCTGCCGCGGCGCGCCCGCCAGATAGCCCGGCGCCCGCGACGCGCTCCTCGGGGGCGAGCCCGCGCAGCGCCAGCGCCAGCCGCGCGACCTTGTCCTTGCGCCCCGACAGCGCGCGGACGTCCTCGGTGGCGGCGGCGAGCTCGGCGAACAGCACGCCGGACATTGAATCGGTTGCGGCGACCCCGGCGCCGTTGCGCCGGCCAACTGCGCCGGTAAAGGAGTGGCCGGACTGGCGTGGCAGGCGATCCCTCATTCGCGCAGCGGGATGCCACGCGAGTGCTCACTTCGACAACCAGCGGTTGACCAATCGAGCTCTCGCGTGGCCTGTGAGTGGCAACGCGCCACCACGGCGCCTCGCGCACCACCGCGAGGCCGATCCCGCCACGCCCTTACCGGCGCAGTTCGCCGGCGCACCGAGCGATCGGAGCTCGCACGCATATTGTTGAACAATCATGCGATTGTGGAACAATCGTCGTCATGACCTCGACTGCCCGCCTCCACGTCCTGCTCGCCTCGCTGTGCTTCGGCACCACCGGCACCGCCCAGGCGCTCGGCCCCGACGGCCTCGCCCCCGCCGGCGTCGGCGCCGGCCGGATCCTGGTCGGCGGCGCGCTGCTCGTCGCCGTCGCGCTCGATCGCCGGCGGTCTTCAGTCGCTTGCCCGGCTGCCGCGCTGGCCCGTCGTGATCGCCGCCGCGCGCGGTGGCGACGCTACCAGCTCGTCGTTCTTCGCCGCCGTCGCCGACACCGGGCGTCGCCGTCGGGACGATCGTCGCGCTCGGCTCAGCGCCCCGCGCTCGCCGGCGGGATCGAGTGGGCGATCACGCGCCAGGCGCCCGCCAAGGCGTGGGCGATGGCCACCGCGCTGGCCTGCGCCGGCGTCGCGATGCTCGCGCTCGCCGGCGCCGACGCGAGCGATCTCGCTTCCCGGCGTCGCCCTCGCGCTGTGCGCCGGCGCGTCGTACGCCGGCTACACGCTGGCGGCCAAGCGCATGCTGACCAGCGGCCACACGCCCGAGACCGTGATGGCCGGCGCGTTCGGCCTCGGCGCGGTCGTGCTGCTCCCGGTCCTGCTCGTCGCCGGACGCCGGTCTCGCCGCGCCCGAGCGGCGCCGCGCTGATCGTCTTCCTCGGCATCGTCCCGACCGCGCTCGCCTACCTGCTGTTCGCGCGCGGCCTGAAGCGCCGCCTGAGCGCGGCCGAGACCGCGACGCTCACGCTCGCCGAGCCGCTGACCGCCGCGCTGCTCGGCGTGATCGTGCTGAGCGAGCGCATGAGCGCGCCCGCCGCGCTCGGCGGCGGCGCTGATCCTCGCGGGCCTGCTGGTGCTGGCGGCGCCCGAGGTGCGCCGGCCCGCTACGGTCCCGGCGTGACCACCGTCGAGACCGTCACCGACGCGCTGCGCCGCGAGATCCTGCGACGGCGAGCGGCCCGGCGGTCAGCGGCTGGTCGAGCAGGAGCTGACCGCGCGCTACGGCGTCGCGCGCCACACGCTGCGCGCGGCGCTGCGCGCAGCTCGCCGCCGAGGGGCTCGTGCGGATCGAGCCCAACCGCGGCGCGCGCGTGGCGCGCCTGTCCGCGCGAGGACATCGTCCAGCTCTACGAGCTGCGCACCGCGCTCGAGGTCGAGGCGGCGCGGCTCGCGCTCGAACGCCACCGCGGGCGGCTGCCGGCAGCCGTCCACGATGCGCTCGTCCACGCTCGCAGGACGCCTGCGAGCAGCGCGCGTGGGGCCCGATCAACGAGGCGCACGCGAACTTGCACGGCGCGATCGTGGCGGCGGCGCGAGAGCCCGCGGATCGACGACCGCGCACACGCCGCGCTGAACGGCGAGATGCAGCTCTTCCTGGCCCAGCTCGAGCCGCTCTGGAGCGTCGAGCGGATGGCAGCCGACCACGCCGCGCTCGTGCGGGGGCTGGAGCGCGACGGGCCGACTGTGCTGCGCGAGCACCTCGCGGAGTCCGCGGCGGCGCTTGTGGCCGCCGAAGGGGACACCGGGCGGGCGGCTCGTGTCGGCGACCCGCCCGCCCGGTAGAGGAGGGAAGAACGACGTCCCGGTCGGGAGACTTGCGGAGCGCCTACTGATTGGGTGCCCAGCGCGTGGAGGCGGAAAACCGGTCTGTCAGGTTAAGTACGAGGCGATCGCGTCCAGCGGGACGGGTTGTCATCCTTTGGGCGTCAACCCACAAGGGAGACTCGTTGACACGCAGATTCGACATCGGGCCGATCGTGCTGGCCCTTGGTGCGATCGTCCTCCTGATCGCGCTGTTCCTCGACTGGTTCGCCACCTGGAACGCGTGGGAGGTGTTCGAGATCACCGACGTGCTGCTGGCCGCGCTGGCGGTCGCCGGCGATCGTCGCCGCGCTCGGGCCTGCTCGTCCCGGACGTGGACTACCTCGACCGCCGCGTTCATGCCGTGGATCGTCGGCGCCGCGCTGATCCTGGTCCTCAACCAGTTGCTCGCGCCCGGGCGTCGCGCTCGAGCGAGGCGGAGCTCGGCACCGGCGCCTGGATGGCGCTTCGCCGGCGCGCTGGTGATGGTCATCGGCGCCGTCCTGAGCCTCAGCAAGGTCTCGTTCAGCGTCGCCATGGAGGGCCGCGACCGGCGCCAGCGCGTGTCCGCGGTCGACCACCGGCCGCCGCCGACCGAGACCGGCGCGCCCGTCGCGCGCTCCAGCACCTCGCTGCTGCACCCGGATCGAGCCCGAGGCCGGCGAGAAGAGCTGATGACGCCGGTCGGAGAGGTCTCCTTCGAGCTCGAGCGCTTCGAGTGGACGGCCGACGACCGGCTCGAGGTCGTCGGCCGCTGGAACGGCGTCCGCGGGCGCCGGATCGCCCGTCCTGCGCTGACCGTCGACACCGGCGGCCGGCGCCAGCGCGTGTCCGGCAGCCAGATCTCCGACGGCGACCCGGACGAGCCGTGGCGCGCCTCCTTCGACTGGGACCCTCGCGCGGCGACATCGCCGGCGCGGAGCTCGAGATCGGGCGCAGCCTGGTCGTCGAGCTGCCGCCGCCGCGCCGCCGCCGGCGCCGCAGCGCGGTCGGCGCCGAGGGCGACCTGCGCGCCCAGGTCGACGAGCTGCGCGGGATGGTCGCCGAGCTGCGCGCCGAGCGCGCCGCCGCGCCCGACGCCTGCGCGAGGTCGAGTCGTTGCGCGAGGACGCGACGGAGGCGCACGAGCTGCGTCAGCTCGGTCGAGGCCGAGCGCGACCGGCTGGCGGCCGAGCTCGAAGGCGACGCAGACCGGCGACGCCGAGCTCGAGCGGCTGCAGCGCGGAGCTCGCGGCGGCGCACACGGAGACCGAGCGGCTCGAACGCGCCGAGCTCGAGGCGGCTCAAAGCCTCTCGCGACACGGCGGGAGGCGACGAGCGACCAGGAGCTCGCCGGCCTGCGGCTCGCCCACGGCAGCCTGCGCGCGGCGCACGAGGCGCTCGAGGACGAGCTCGAGGCGCTGCGCGCGCGTCCGCGACGAGCGCGACGAGTTCGCCGGCCAGCTCGAGCAGATGCGCGCCGCCGCGGGCGACGAGGAGCGCGAGAAGGCGCAGCTCGGCGAGCTGATCCGCGAGCTGCAGGAGCGCGCGTCCGAGGCCGAGGCCTCGCGCGACCGGCTGACGGGCGAGCTGGGGACCGCGCGCGAGGAGATCGACGCGCTCAAGCACCACGTCGCCGAGCAGGAGAAGGCGCTCGCAGGAGGCCGGCGAGGAGGCCGAGCGGCGGCTGGAGACCGAGCGGGCGACGACGACCGAGGTTCACTCCCGGCTCGCGGTCGCCCGCGAGGAGGCGCAGCGCACGATGGTCGCCGAGGCCGAGGAGACCGAGCGCCTGCGCGCGGAGCTCGCCCGCGCGCGCGACGAGTCCGAGCGCCTGCTGGCCGCCGAGCGCGCCGAGGTCGCGCGGCTGCGCGAGGAGCTGCTCTCCAGCGAGGTCGACGAGGAGGACGAGGAGGCCTCGCGGCGGATGCTCGAGCGCGTCACCCGCGACCTCGACCGCGAGCGCGCGACGTCGCGCAGCCTGCGCCGCGAGCTGGACGAGCTGCGCTCGGACTACGGCCGAGCACCGCCGCGAGGTCGTCCTCGTCGACGGCCAACGGGACGCTCGCGATGGACGAGTCGCCGCGGGCGCGTGCGGACGCCCGAGGGCACGCAGCGGCGCGTCGACGCCGCCCGCGCGGCCGCCTCTCAGCGCGTCCCGAAGGTCCCGCCGTCGCCGTGGAGCCTCTGGGCGGTGCGGATCATCGCCGCGCTCGTGGTCGCGGCGCTCGGCGTCGCGCTCGTGGTCCTCGTCTCGATGGCGACGTGAGTTGACGATCACTCGAGCCGCGGCGGCGCCGGGCTGGTGGTCGCCGCGGTCGGCGCTCGCCGCGCTCTCGTTGCTGCGCGCCGTAGGCGCTGGCCTTCGACCCGTGGGCGTGGGTCGTCTGGGGGAGGGAGACGGGCCGGCTCGCGCTCGACACGTCGAGCGGACCGTCGTGGAAGCCGTTCCCGGTGCTGTTCACGACGCCGCTTCGCGCCGCTCGGCGACGCGCGCGCCGGCGCTGTGGCTGGTCGTCGCGCGGGCGGGCGGGCTGCTCGCGCTCGCGGGCGCGTTCGCGCTCGCGGACCGGCTCGCGGGACGCTGGGCGGGCGTCGCCGCCGCGGCGCGTGATGGCGCTCTCGCCGTGGTGGGCTGTTCAACACCGCGCTCGGCAACTCGGAAGGGCTGCTGGCCGCGGCGGTGCTGTGGGCGGTCGTCGCGCACCTCGCGGTCGTCGTCGCGCCGCGCTCGCGCTGCTGACCGCCGCCGCGCTGATGCGCCCCGAGGCGTGGCCGTTCCTCGGCGCGTACGGCTTCTGGCTGTGGCGCGACGAGCGGCGCTTCGTGATCGCCGCCGGCGCCACCGTGCTGCTGCTGTGGTTCGGCCCGGACGTGCTCGGCGCGGGCGGCGCGCTCGACGCGTCGAAGACCGGGCGCGGCGTCCCGAGCCCGGGCAGCGCGAAGCTCGCCGACATCCCGGTGCTGGCGCTGCTGTGGGACACCGCGATCCTGTTGACGGTCCCGGCCGTGATCGCCGCCGCGTTCGCCCGCGGGCGGACGCGCGGCGCTGATCGCGCTGGGCGCGGCGGCGTGGGTGGCGATCGTGGCGGTGATGACGGTCGCGGGCTACGCGGGCAACCCGCGCTACCTCGTGGCCGCCGTCGCGCTCGGCACGGCGCTGGCGGGCGTCGGCGCCGTCCGCGCCGCGACCGCGATCGCGGGCGCGACGCCGCGGCGCGCTCGCGCGCCGGCGCCGCCGCCGCTCCGCGGCGCACGGGTCGGCCCGCTGTCGCCGCTGCGCGGCCGCCGCCCGCGTGGGCGCGCCGTCGGCGCGCTCGTCCTGCTCGTGGCCGTGCTCGCCACCACCGTCGACGACCTCCGCGACCAGGCGCGCGAGCTCGACTCCCGCGTCGAGGCGAAACGCGGAGTTCGACGGCGTGATCGCGGCCGCGGGCGGGCGCGACGCGCTGCTCGACTGCTCGCGCGTCCGCACGAGCAACCGCGCGCGCTCGCTCGTGGCCTGGAAGCTCGACCTGCCGATGCGCGACCTCGACGCGACGCCCGAGCGCCCGCGGTCGTGATCCGCGCGAAGTGGTACTACGGCATGGGCCTCGAGCCGCCGCGCTACCCGGGCTACCGCGACGCTGGTCACCGCGCCCTACTGGCAGGTCGTCGTCGTCTGCGGGCCGGCGCCGCAGCTCGTGCCCGAGGACGACTGAACGCCCCCGTATCTTGTGCGGCGTGGCGGATGTCGCGATCGTCGTCCATGGCGGTGCCGGGAAGTGGCCCGAGGCCGCGCACGAGCGTGCGCGAGGCGGGCGTGCGCCAGCGCCGTCGAGGCCGGGCACGCCGTGCTCGCGGCCGGGCGGCGACGCGCTGGCCGCGGTCCAGGCCGCGGTGTCGTGCTCGAGGACGACCCGGTGTTCAACGCCGGCCGCGGCGCGGTGCTCGACGAGCGCGGGTTCGTCGCGCACGACGCGTCGATCATGCGCGGGACCGACCGCGCGGCGGGCGCCGTCGCCGCGCTGCGCGGCATCCGCAACCCGGTGCGTCGCGGCCCGCGCGGTGCTCGACGAGGGCCGCCACGTGATGCTCGTCGGCGAGTCGGCCGGCGCCTACGCCCGCGACGCCGGCCTGGACACCGCGCCCGAGGCCTGGTTTCGCACCGAGGAGCGCCGCGGTCGAGCGGGCGACGACACGCGCGGCGGCACCGTCGGCGCGGTCGCCCGCGACGCCGCGCGGCGGCGTGGCCGCGGCGACCTCGACCGGCGGCAGCAGCGGCAAGCACCCGGGCCGCGTCGGCGACTCGCCGCTCGTCGCCGCCGGGAACCTGGGCCGACGACGCGACCGCCGCGATCTCCTGCACGGGCGACGGCGAGGCGATCATCCGCAGCGCGCTCGCGCACGAGATCGACGCGCTGATGCGCCACGCCGGGCTCCCGCTCGCGCAGGCCTGCGACCGCGCGCTCGCCGGGCTCGAGCACCTCGGCACGGCCGGGCTGATCGCGGTCGGCGCCGGACGGGCTTCGCGACGCCGTTCACGACCCCCACGATGCCGCGCGGCTGGCGGGTCGGCGACGGCCCGATCGGCTTCGCGGTCGAGCCCGATGGCTGACGTCGACCACCTCTACGGGCTCCCGCTCGAGGAGTTCACGCCGGCACGCGACGCCGCCGCCAAGGAGATCCGCAAGGCCGGCGACCGCGAGACCGCGGCGATCGTGGCCAAGCTGCCCAAGCCGACGCCCGCCGCCTGGACGGCGAACCAGGTCGCGCGCGAGCAGCCCGAGCTGGTCGAGGCGCTGCTCGACGCGGGCGAGACGCTGCGCGAGGCCCAGGAGGCCGCGGTCTCCGGCGCCGGCGGACGCGGGCTGCGCGACGCCACGCTCGGCGTGCGCAAGGCCGTCGACGCCGTGATGGACGCGGCGACCGCCTACCAGCCGGGCGGCACGCCCGCTCTCGAGCGCGATGGCCGACCGCCTGCGCACGACGCTGCACGCCGTCGCCGGCGACGAGTCGATCCGCGAGGCGCTGGCCGAGGGCCGGCTCGTCAGCGAGGCGCAGGCCGGCGGCGCATGGCCGTTCGCGCTCGAGCCCGCGCCGCCGGAGGCCAAGCCGGCCCCCGCGAAACCGAAGAAGAAGCCGGCCGGCGCAAGCAGAAGGCCAAGTCCAAGGACGAGCAGGCGGCCGAGCGTGAGGCCAAGGCGCGCGAGGCCGCCGAGCAGGCCGCGCGCGAACGCGCCGAGCGCGAGGCGCGCAAGGCGCTCGAGAAGGAGCTCCGGGACGCCCGCAGCTCGCTGCGCGTCCGCGAGCGCGTGCTCGCCGGCGCCGAGCAGGACGCCAACGACGCCGGCGGCGCGGATCGCCGACGCGCAGGAGGCGCTCGAGGAGGCCGAGCGGGCGCTCGAGGACGCCCGCTCCGAGGCCGAGGCGGCGCAGAGCGTGCTCAACGAGACCCGCAACGCGCTGGCCGAGGCGCGCGACCGGGTCGCCACAGCTCGAGGAGAAGCTTGACTGAGGACCCGCGCCTGACGCGCCTGACCGCGATCTGCTCAGAGCTCCCCGAGGCCGAGCGCGTCATCCACGAGCCGCACGCGCAGTTCCGGGTGCGCAAGCGGACGTTCGCGTACTTCCTCGACGACCATCACGGCGACGGCATCGTCGGCCTCACCTGCAAGGCGCCCGGCGGCCAGCCGCAGGCGATGATCGACGCCAACCCGGACGGCCGCTTCTACTTCCCGTCCTACCTCGGCTCGCGCGGCTGGATCGCGCTGCGGCTCGACCGCGAGACGGTCGACTGGACCGAGGTCGAGGACCTCGTGACCGACAGCTACGTCCAGGTCGCGCCGAAGCGGCTTGCGGCGCAGCTGATCGGGTAGGGCCACGGCATGGCAGAACTCACCCCACTCGATGAGAAGCTCGGCGAGGTCCTCGGCCTCGCGCAGGCCGCGCAGGCCGCGACCGACCACGTGGCGAAGATGGAAGGCGCCGACGAGTTCAAGGCCGAGCTCGAGCGCATGCACGAGCAGGCGGCCGAGACCGAGCGTCGCACGGACGCGCTCGTGGACACGCTCGAAGGCAAGAAGACCGCGATCCGCGAGAAGGCCCGCGAGACCAAGAGCGAGGCCGCCGAGATGATGAAGACCTACCTGGCCGACGAGGAGGAGGCGCTCGACGGCTTCGAATTCCTGAGCATGGCGGAGGCCGGCGAGGTCTGCCACTGGGAGATCGTGGACAAGATCGCCGAGACCGTCGGCGACGCGAAGGCCGCCGAGCTCGCGCGCTGGGCCGTTCCCATCCAGCGCGGCCACCTCGAGGTCGTCCGCGAGGCCTATCTCGAGCTGGCCGTCGACGAGGCCGAAGGAGATGACGACGGCCTAGCGCGGCTTCCGGTAGCCGCAGCGCTCCGTCCTCAAGCTCTGCACGCAGGCCTGCGACGGGGCATTGCGAGGATAGGATTCGCCCGGTGCCCGCCACCGTCAGGGAGGCCACGCTTCGACGTCCTGCGGCGTCTCGGCCTGACGACGATCTTCTCCAACCCCGGCTCGACCGAGGTCCCGTTCCTGGCCGGGCTGCCCGAGGACCTGACGTTCGTGCTCGCGCTGCACGAGGGCTCGGTGGTGGCGATGGCCTCGGGCCACGCGCTCGGCTCCGGCCGCCCGGCGCTCGCGCTGCTGCACAGCACGCCCGGACTCGGCAACGCGGTGGCCGCGATCGCCACCGCGCGGCTCAACCGCACCCCGCTCGTGGTCATCGTCGGCCAGCAGGACCGCCGCCATCTCGCGCTCGAGCCGTTCCTGGCCGGCCGGCTCGACGGCCTGGCCGGCTCCTACCCCGTCTCCTCCGACCAGCCGGTGCGCGCCCAGGACGTCCCGGGCGCGATCGTGCGCGCCTACCACGCGGCGGTCACGCACCGCGGGCCCGCACTCGTGATCGTGCCGATGGACGACTGGTCGGCGCCCGCGCCCGAGCCGCACGAGGTGCTCGGGCCGGCGCTGCTGCTGCGCTCGCACGCCGCCGACCCGATCGCCGTCGAGGCGCTGGCGGGAGTGCTGGACGCGAGCGAGAACCCCGCGCTCGTGGCCGGCGCCGGGGCCGACGGCGACGACGGCTGGAGCGGCATGGTCGCGCTCGCCGAGCGCCTCGAACTGCCCGGTCTACCAAGAGCCGTTCGGCGCCCAGGCCGGTTTCCCGCAGGACCATCCGCTGTTCGCCGGGCACCTGCCCGCTCGCCGCGCGCGGCTGCGCGACGTGCTCGAGCCGCTACGACACCGTGCTCGTGGTCGGGACCGGCGCGATCCGCCAGTACCCGTACGACACCGGCCCGCTGGTGAATCCGCCGACGCGGCTCGCGCTCGTCACGCAGGACCCGGAGGAGGCGCACCGCAGCCCGGTCGAGGTCGCCGTGCTCGGCGACGCCCGGCGCCGTCTGCGCCGCGCTCGCCGAGGCCGTCGACGCGCGTCCCGGCGACGGCGCAGCGCCGCTATCGCCCGCCCGCCCCGCCACCGCCGCCCGCCGACGGCGAGCCGCTGCGCGCGGGCCACGTCCTGGCCGCGCTCGCCGAGCGGCTCCCGCGCGACGCGATGCTGCTCGAGGAGACGCCGTCGAGCCGGCCCGAACTCCACGCCCGGATCCCCGCCACCGCGCCGCAGGGCTTCATCAGCGCGATGGGGATGCTCGGCTTCGCGCTGCCCGCCGCGATCGGCCTGCGGATGGCGCGCCCCGACCGGCCGGTCCTGACCGTCGTCGGCGACGGCTCCTCGCTCTACCAGATCCAGTCGCTGTGGAGCGCGGCCGCCTACGACGCCGGCGTGCTCTTCATCGTGCTGCGCAACGGCGGCTACGCGATCATGAACCGGCTCGCCGAGCGCGCCGGCAGCGACGGGCCGTGGCCGGCGCTGGAGCCGATCGACATCGCCGCGATGGCGCGCGCGCAGGGCTGCGAGGCGCGCCGGATCGACGACCACTCCACGCTGCTCGCCGCGCTCGACGAGCTGCTGCCGCAGCTCAAGGACCGGACGACGCCGCTGCTGCTCGAGATCGTCGTCGCTCAGGACGAGACGTTCGAGGCGTGACCGGTCGCGTCGTGGCCGGTTCCGCGAGTGCGCCGAGTTCATGCGTATTCCGAGACGCACGCGGCGCACCTCGACCGGCGGCGCGCTAGGAGAGCGCTTCGGCGAGCACGGCGGGATCGCGCTCGCCCTCGGGCAGCTCCATCGCCATCAGCCGCGCGAGCTGCGCGCGACCGCGGACGTCGAGCTTGCGGTAGATCTGCCCGAGGTGGTACTCGATCGTCTTCGGTGAGAGGAAGAGCGCGGCCGCGGCCTCGCGGTTGGTCATGCCCTGGGCGACGAGCACCGCGATCTGGAGCTCGTGCGGCGTGAGCTGCTCGGCGGCGGCCTGCGCGCGGCGCCCGCCGGCCTGCCCGCCGGTCGCGCGCAACTCGGTCCGCGCGCGCTCGGCCCACGGCCGCGCGCCGAGCCGCTCGAAGGCATCGAGCGCCGCGGTCAGCGGCGCGCGCGCCTCGGCGCGCTGCTTGGCCCGCCGCAGCCGCTCGCCGAGCAAGAGCTGCGTGCGGGCCTGCTCGAACGGCATCGCCAGCCCCTCGTGGAGCGCGAGCGCGGCCTCGAACGCCGCCCGGAACGCGTCGTCGGGCGCCAGCAGCGCGCGGCAACGAGCGGCGGCCGCGCCCGGCCAGCGGGCGCCTTCCGGCCGCGCCACGGCGGCCGCACCGTCCGCGCCCGGCCGGGCCTCGCCCGCCGCGCCGTTCGCGCTCGCCCGGCCGCCGTCCGCCGCGCCGTCCCGCGCCCGCCCGGGCGTCGTCCGCGTCCGGCTCGGCGTCGCGGGTCGTCGTCTCGCCAGGCGTCGCGGCGTCCGCTTCCAGCCGCGCGAGCACCGCCTCCGCCTCTTCGCGCCGCCCCGCGCGGACGTAGGCCTCGATCAGGTCGGGCCGCAGCTGCACCACCGCCGAGCCCAGGCCGCGCTGCAGCATCCTGCGGTGGCCGGTCTCGAGCGCCTCGATCGCCTCGGGGATCCGGCCGAGGCCGAGCTCGAGCAGGCCGAGCCCGGCGTGCAGGTAGACGTCGTCGGAAAGCTCGAGGCCGCGCGCAAAGTGGCGGCGGCAGTCGGCTTCGTGGCCGAGGCCGGCCTCGACCAGAACCAGCGCGGCGAGCGCCTGCGGCAGCAGCGCGAGCTGGCCTGCGTCCTCGGCCAGCTCGGCCGACTCCGACGCGCCGGCCAGCGCGGCCGCCCAGCGGCCACGGCGCAGGTCGAGGTGCGCCTGCACCGCGAGCGGGTGGATGAGCGCGCTGACGGCGCTGGCCGCACGGGCGGCGCCCAGCACGCGTGAGAGCACGCGCGACGCGGCGTCCCAGTCCTCGATCCAGATCGAGGCGTGCGCGGCCATCCCGACGATCTCGACGATCGCCAGCGGGTCGGCCTCCATCAGGTACGGCTCGCAGGCCCGCAACAGAGCGGCGCCCGAGGCGTCACCGAGCGCGATCTGGCCCGCGCCGATCACGGCCGTGGCCAGCAACTCGACGGCCGGTTCGCCGCCCGCCGACAACGCCCGCGCGCGCTCGGCGCTGGCGATCATCGCCTCCTGGTCGCCGGTCATCATGTCCGCGACCGACGCCTCGAGGAACATCGCCGCGGCGCGACGGGGATCGCGCGTACGCACGCGGTCGGCCTCGCGCACGAGCCGCTCGTGCGCCGCGACGGGCGAGCCGCGGCGCAGCTCGACGTGCCCGCGCATGCGCTCGACGTCGGCCGCCGGCAACGGGTCGTCGGTCAGCGCGGCCGCCTCGTCGAGCAGGCCGGTGGCGCGCTCGGCCTCGCCGCAGCGGATCGGCGTCGCCGGCCGCGGCCAGCAGCCGCCGCGCACGCGGTCCGTCCTCCGGCGTCAGCTGGGCCGCGCGCGCGAGGTCGCGCGCGGCGGTGGCGTGCGCGCCGCGAGCGCGGGCGTCGAGCGCCGCGCGCTCGAGCTCGGCGGCCACCTCCTCGTCCGGCGCGACCGCGCACGCGGCGAGATGCCAGGCGCGCTCGGCGCTGTCGGTGGCCGCGGCGAGCGCGGCGTGCGCCGCGCGGCGCTCGCCCAGCGGCGCCGAGTGGTAGACGGTCGAGCGCAGCAGCGGATGGCGGAACTCGAGCTCGCCACCGGCCAGGACGACGATCCGCGCCGCCTCGGCGGGCTCCAGATCCGCCAGCGAGAGCCCCGCGCGACCGAGCGCGTCCAACCGCCGCGTGCTCGCCGCAGCCGCCAGCAGCAGCGCGCGCCGCGCGCGCTCCGGCAGCGCCTCGACCGCGGCCGCGAACGCGCGCTCGACGTTCGTGCCCGGCCGCAGCGGGTCCTCGAGCGGCTCGCGCCCGGCGAGCTGGCCCGCCGACAGCAGCGCCAGGGATCTCGAGCAGCGCCAGCGGGTTGCCGGCGGCGGTGGCGACCAAGCGGTCCGCCACGCCGGGCGCGACCGCCGCGTCCAGCAGCTCGCGCGCCTCCTCGTCGCCCAGCGGCCCGACCCGCAGGCGGTCGAGCCACGGGACCTCGAGCGCTGTCGCGTCGTCGCGGATCGCGCCGATCATCGCCACGCCCTCCTGCCCGAGCCGCCGCCCGGCGAACAGGAACGCCTCGAGCGACGGCTCGTCGAGCCACTGCGTGTCGTCGACGATCGCCAGCACGGGCCGCTCGTCGGCGGCGCGGGCGAGCAGCGAGAGCAGCGCGGCGGGGACGGTGAAGCGGTCGGCCGGCGTCGCGGGCCCGAGCGCCAGCGCGCCCCGCAAGGCAACGGCCTGGATCGAAGGGATCTCGTCGAGCAACCCCAGCAGCGGGCGTGACCAGCTCGGCCAGGCCGGCGAACGGGATGTCGGACTCGGACTCCATGCCGCGCGCCCGCAGCAGCCGGAAGTCTCCCGCCAGCGAGATCACGTCGCGCAGCAGCTCGGTCTTGCCGATCCCCGGCGGGCCGTGCAACAGCAGCGCGCCGCTGCGCCCTTCACGCGCGGCGTCCAGGAGCGCCTTCAGGCGGGCGCGCTCATCCTTGCGGCCGACCATCCTGCGCGCAGTCTATGGGGCGAACGTCGTCGGCTCGCGCGGTAACGCCGACGGGTCGAACCCGCGCAGCAGCTCGCGCGCACTGCGGCCGGCGAGCCTCAGCGACCCAGCCATCCACGCCACCGCATCCCCCGGCGCGACATCGCGCAGCGTCACGTCCCCGTGGCGCTTCGCCAGCCGCCGCCCGTCCGGCCCGAGCACCAGCGGCACGTGCGCGTAGGCCGGCTCGGCCACGCCCAGCGCGCGCGCCAGCCAGATCTGCCGCGGCGTCGAATCGACCAGGTCCGCGCCGCGCACGACCTCCTCGACCCCCTGCGCCGCGTCGTCGACGACGACCGCGAGGTTGTAGGCGAACGCGCCGTCGTTGCGGCGCACGACGAAGTCGTCCACGACGCCGGACTGCCGCCCCATCAGCCGGTCCTCGAACGTCACCGATGCGGCGTCGGCGCGCACGCGCCACGCCGGCACCCGGCCCGCCGCCCGCCGCGCCGCGCGATCATCCGAGCTCAACCCGCGGCACGTCCCCGGGTAGACCCCGACCGGCCCGTGCGCCGCCGACGCGCTCTCGCGGATCTCGGCCCGCGTGCAGAAGCACTCGTAGACCGGCAGCCGCTCCAGCGCCTGCTCATAGACCGCGGTCCGCGCCGACTGCACCCACACCGGCCCGTCCCAGTCGAGCCCGATCGCCGCCAGGTCGGCGAGCTGCTCGGCCACGAAGTGCTCGCGCACCCGGCCGGCGTCGAGGTCCTCGACACGCATGAAGAACGACGAGCCGGCCGAGCGCGCGAACAGCCACGCCAGCAGCGCGGTCCGCAGGTTGCCGAGGTGCAGGACGCCGGTGGGGGAGGGGGCGAAGCGGCCGTTCACACCGTGAACGGCAGCGTGTCCGCGACCTCGGCCAGCGTGGGCGCGTCGGCGTCGCGCTGCGAATAGAGCAGCTCGACCTCATCCGGCCACTCGATGCCGACGCCGGGATCGTCGAACCTGATCCCGGCCTCGGTCGAGGGTCGTAGTAGTTCGTGCACTTGTAGACGAAGTCCGCGACCTCGCTCAAGACCAGGAAGCCGTGCCCGAACCCGACCGGGATCCACAGCATCGCGCCGCCCTCGTCGTCGAGCACGACGCCCTCCCACTCGCCGAACGTCGGCGAGCCGCGCCGCAGGTCGACCACGACGTCGAAGACGCGGCCCCGCGCCACCCGCACGAGCTTGCCCTGCCCGGGATGCGTCTGGAAGTGGACGCCACGCAGCGTTCCCTGGCGTGAACGCGAGTGGTTGTCCTGGACGAAGGTCCGTCGGGATTCCATAACGCTGCGCGGTGTCGGCGCGGAAGGTTTCGACGAAGAAACCGCGGGCGTCGCCGTGCACCGTGGGTGCGAGCAGGACGAGGCCGTCGAGTCGGGTCTGGAGCCGTTGCATTGCCGGGAGGAGGTTAGGGAGCCGCCGTCGAAAGGACGCCTCGCCATGCCGAGGACCGCCACCATGCCCCCGGCCGCCCGCGGCCACCAGACGCTGTCGACGTACATCTCCGCACGCTTCGACGAGTTCTCCCGCTCGCAGAAGGACGTCGCCCAGTACGTCGTCGACCATCTCGACGAGGTCGCCTTCCACACCGCGGAGGAGCTGGCCCGGCGCGCCAACACGTCGTCGTCGACCGTCGTGCGCTTCAGCCAGGCGCTCGGCTTCGAGGGCTTCCCGGAGCTGCAGGAGGCGGCGCGCGAGGAGTATCGCCACCACCACCGGACCGCGAAGGCGCCGGAGTCGGTCGCGCCGCTGTTCAGCCTCGACCAGTCGCCGTTCGAGCAGGCCGTCGCCGCCGATCACGTCAACGTCGAGGACACGGCGCGGCGCGTCAGCCGCTCCGAGGTCGAGGGCGCGATCGAGGCGATCGCCGCCGCCGAGCGGATCCTGATCGCCGGGACCGACCAGATGGCGTTCTTCGCCTCCTACCTGCGGCACCTGCTGATGCTGCTCGACGTGCGCGCCGAGATCGCGGCCTCGCCGTCGCAGGAGGCGCTGAGCCGGCTCGGGCGGATCGACGAGCACACGCTGGTCATCGGGCTGAGCGCCGGGCGCCCGCACCCGCTGGTCGTGCGCGCGATGAAGATCGCCCGCCACCGCCGCGCGGCGACGCTCGCGATCGTCGACGCGACGCTCTCGGACGTCTCCAAGCTCTCCGAGCGCACGCTCTACTACTCGTCGAACTCGCCGGCGTTCGTGCGCTCGCACACCGGGCTGCTGTCGATCCTGCAGGCGCTGGCCTACGGCGTCTACGCGCGCGACACCGCGTCCTACGACGACCGGATCCGCGCGTTCCGACTGAAGTAGGGTGAAGGCCCAGTGCTCGGCCTCCCCGACGGCATCACCGCCTGCCTCTTCGATCTCGACGGGGTCCTGACCAAGACGGCGGTGGTGCACGCCCGGGCCTGGAAGACGATGTTCGACGACTACCTCGGCGAGCGCGGCACGTTCGAGGACGCCGACTACAACGAATACGTCGACGGCAAGCCGCGCGAGGACGGGATCCGCGATTTCCTGGCCTCGCGCGACATCCATCCCTCCGAAGCGGAGATCCGACCCTCGGTGAGCGCAAGAACACGCTCGTCCAGCGGCTGATCTCAGAGCAGGGCGTGGAGGCCTATCCGGGCTCGGTCTCCTACCTGCGCGCGCTCGATGACGCGGGGCTCGCGCGCGCGGTCGTCTCCTCGAGCCACAACTGCCGCGGACGTGCTCGAAGCGGCGGGCATCGCCGGCTTCTTCGACGTGCGCGTGGACGGCGACGTGAGCGACGAGCTGCGCCTGCAGGGCAAGCCCGCGCCGGACACCTTCCTCGAGGGCGCGCGCCGGCTCGGCGTCGAGCCGCGACCAGGCCGCGGTCTTCGAGGACGCCCTGGCCGGCGTCGAGGCCGGGCGCGCCGGGAGCTTCGGCCACGTGATCGGGGTCGATCGCGTCGGGCACCGCGAGGCGCTGCGCGAGCACGGCGCCGACGTCGTCGTCGACGATCTCGACGAACTGCTTTGACGTCGAAGCGGGCGTTCAACGTCGAGCCGTGGACGGTCACCGAGGACCGGCTCGACCTCGACGCGCTGGCGCAGGCCGAGTCGGTGTTCGCGCTCTCCAACGGCCACATCGGGCTGCGCGGGAACCTCGACGAGGGCGAGCCGTTCGGGCTCCCCGGCACCTACCTCAACGCGTTCTACGAGACGCGCCCGCTGCCCTACGCCGAGGCCGGCTACGGCTACCCGGAGGACGGCCAGACGATCGTCAACGCCACCAACGGCAAGCTGATCCGGCTGCTCGTCGACGACGAGCCGTTCGACATCCGCTACGGCGAGCTGCTCGCGCACACCCGCACGCTCGACCTGCGCGCGGGCGAGCTGCGCCGCGAGGTCCGCTGGCGCTCGCCGTCCGGCCGCGAGGTCGAGGTCAAGATCGACGCGCATCGTCTCGTTCGTGCAGCGCAGCGTGGCCGCGATCCGCTACGAGGTGCAGCCGATCGACGGCCGCGCGGTGCGCGTCGTCGCGCCAGTCCGAGCTCGTGGCCAACGAGCCGGGCGCGACCAAGAGCGACGATCCGCGCGCCGCCGCGGCGTTGCGCGCGCCGCTGATCGCCGAGGAGCAGGAGGTCCACGACCTGCGCGTCGTGCTCGTGCACCGCACGCGCGAGAGCGGGCTGCGGATGGCGGCCGGCGATGGACCACGTCGTCGAGGACGTCGACGGGCTCGTCTGCGGCGCCGAGGCCGCAGCCCGGACCTCGGCCGCGTCGTGGCTGACCGCCGAGATCCGCGGCCGGACGCGCCGCTGGTGTTCACGAAGTTCCTGGCCTACGGCTGGTCGAGCCAGCGCTCGCTGCCGTCGGTGCGCGACCAGGTCGACGCCGCGGTGGCGAGCGCCCGGCGCACCGGCTGGGACGAGCTCGTCTCCGACCAGCGCGACTTACCTCGAGCGCTTCTGGAAGCGCGCCGACGTCGAGATCGACGGCGACGGCGAGCTCCAGCAGGCCGTGCGCTTCGCGCTCTTTCACGCGCTGCAGGCGGGCGCGCGGGCCGAGCGCCGCGCGATCGCCGGCCAAGGGCCTGACCGGGCCCGGGCTACGACGGCCACGTGTTCTGGGACACCGAGACCTTCGTGCTGCCGCTGCTCACCTACACGCATCCCGGAGGCGGTCCGCGACGCGCTGCGTGGCGCCACTCCACGCTCGACCTCGCCCAGGAGCGCGCGCGCCAGCTGCGCCTGGAGGGCGCGGCGTTCCCGTGGCGCACGATCCGCGGGCACGAGTGCTCGGCGTACTGGCCGGCCGGGACCGCGGCGTTTCACGTCAACGCCGACATCGCCGACGCCGTCGTCCGCTACCTGAACACGGTCGACGACCCGGAGTTCGAGCGCGGCGCCGGCCTCGAGCTGCTGGTCAACACGGCGCGGCTGTTCCGCTCGCTCGGCCACCACGACCACTCCGGGCGCGTTCCACATCGACGGCGTCACCGGCCCGGACGAGTACTCGGCGGTCGTCGACGACAACGTCTACACGAACCTGATGGCCGAGCAGAACCTGCGCGTGGCCGCCGACATCGCCGCCCGGCACCCGGACGAGGCGCGTGCGCTCGGCGTCGACGAGGAGGAGATCGCGAGCTGGCGCGACGCCGCCGCACGACATGTACGTCCCGTTCGACCGAGCGGCTGCAGCATCCACCCCCAGGACGCGTACTTCACCCACCACGAGCTGATGGACCTCGAGGACGTCGAGTACCCGCTGCTGCTGCACCTGCCGTACGTGCAGCTCTATCGCAAGCAGGTCCTCAAGCAGCCCGACCTGGTGCTCGCGCTTGCTGCTGCGCGGCGATCGCTTCACGGCCTCGACGAGAAGGCGCGCGACTTCGCCTACTACGAGCCGCTGACCGTGCGCGACTCGTCGCTCTCGGCCTGCGTCCAGGCCGCGGTCGCGGCCGAGGTCGGCCACCTCGAGCTGGCCTACGACTACTTCGGCGAGGCCGCGCTGATGGACCTCGGCGACCTCGAGCACAACACGCGCGACGGCCTGCACCTGGCCTCGCTGGCCGGCTCCTGGATCGCGGCCGTGGCCGGCTTCGGCGGGATGCGCAACCACGGCGACGAGCTGCAGCTTCCGCCCGCGGCTGCCGGCGGCGCTGTCGCGGCTGCGCTTCCGCGTCAGCTACCGCGGGAGCTGCCTGCGGTCAGATCACGCACTCCGAGGCGCTACGAGCTGCGCGAGGCGCCGCTGACGTCCGCCACGAGGACGAGCGGCTGACGGTCGACGAGCCGGTCAAGCGCGGCTGGAGCGTGCCCGATCCCGGCCCGAGCCGCAGCCGCCGGGCCGCGCCGCGCGCCGCTGACGCCGGCGTCGAGGTCGATCGCGCGGATCGACGCCTCGTCGGGCAGCTTGCAGCAGCTCGTGGATGATCCGGTGGATCTGCGGCTGGTCGTGCCCGAAGTCGTCGCGCATGGAGCGCAGCGCGGCGTGGACGATCTTCAGCTGGGCGGGCGTGAGATCGAGGGTGAACGCGACTCGTCGGGGCCGATGAGGTCAGGATCGCTGCGCTCATCGCCGGATCGTACATCGCCACGGCTAACATCGATGGCGTATGCGAGACGAAGCGACGTTCCGTGTGAAGGCCGGTCTGGCCGAGATGCTGAAGGGCGGCGTCATCATGGACGTCGTCAACGCCGAGCAGGCGAAGATCGCCGAGGACGCCGGTGCGGCCGCGGTGATGGCGCTCGAGCGCGTTCCCGCCGACATCCGCCGCGACGGCGGCGTCGCGCGGATGTCCGATCCGATCCTGATCAAGGGCATCCAGGAGGCCGTGACGATCCCCGTCATGGCCAAGGCCCGGATCGGCCACTTCGCCGAGGCGCAGGTGCTCGAGGCGCTCGAGGTCGACTACGTCGACGAGTCCGAGGTGCTGACGCCCGCCGACGAGGCCAACCACATCGACAAGTGGGGCTTCAAGGTCCCGTTCGTGTGCGGCGCGACCAACCTCGGCGAGGCGCTGCGCCGGATCGGCGAGGGCGCGGCCATGATCCGCTCCAAGGGCGAGGCCGGCACCGGCGACATCGTCGAGGCCGTGCGCCATCTGCGCTCGATCCGCTCGCGAGATCCGCCGGCTGGGCACGCTCGACGACATGGAGCTGGCGACCGCGGCCAAGGAGCTGCAGTCGCCGCTGGATCTCGTGCGCCAGGTCGCGCGCGACCAGAAGCTGCCGGTCGTGCTCTTCTGCGCCGGCGGGATCGCGACGCCGGCCGACGCGTCGCTGGTGATGCAGCTCGGCGCCGAGGGCGTGTTCGTGGGCTCGGGCATCTTCAAGTCCGAGGACCCGGCGACCCGCGCGGCGGCGATCGTCGAGGCGACGACGCACTACCAGGACGCCGCGCGCGTGGCCCAGGCCTCCGAGGGCCTCGGGCTGGCGATGCAGTCGCTCGAGTCGCGCAAGCTCGAAGAGGGCCAGCTGCTCGCCAACCGCGGTTGGTGATCGGGGTCCTCGCCCTTCAGGGCGACTTCGAAGCACATTCCAAGATGCTGCGGGGCCTCGGCGCCGACGTGCGCGAGGTCCGCGTGCCCGCCGACCTCGACGGGCTCGACGGGCTGGTGATGCCGGGCGGCGAGTCGACGACGATGACGCTCGGCATCAAGCGCGAAGGGCTCGCCGACCCGCTGCGCGAGTTCGTGCGCAGCGGCCGGCCGGTGCTCGGCACCTGCGCGGGCATGATCATGCTCGACCGCGAGCACCTCGGCTGCATGGACACGCTGTGCAAGCGCAACGCGTTCGGGCGCCAGATCCGCTCGTTCGAGGAGGACCTCGACATCCCTGGGATCGACGGGCCGCCGGTGCGCGCGGTCTTCATCCGCGCGCCGTGGCTGGCCGAGTACGGCGATGCGGTCGAGATCCTGGCCGCGGTCGAGGGCCATCCCGTCGCCGCCCGCCAGGACAACATGCTGGTGATCTCCTTCCACCCCGAGATCGCGGGCGAGACGCGCGTCCACGAGCTCTTCCTGCGCGACGTCGGCGTGATCGTCTACTTCACCCGCCACGGCGAGTCGCTGGCCAACGTCGCCGACCGCACGATGCAGGCCGCCACCGAGGACTCCGACCGGCTGTCCGAGCGCGGCTGGGAGCAGGCGCGCGGCGTCGGCGAGCGGCTGCGCGGCGAGGGCATCGAGGCGATCCTGGCCAGCCCGTTCGGCCGCGCGCAGGAGACCGCGCAGGCGGTCGGCGACGTGCTCGGGCTGCAGCCACGACACCGACGAGGACCTGCACGAGGTGCGCCAGTCCGACGCCTACCGCGCCGCCTCACCGTCCTACGAGGGCACGGGCCACGTGTCCTGGATGCCGTCCGCCGCCCCGGATCACGCCGAGCCCGGCGCCGAGTCGTTCGCGCAGATCGTGGCCCGCGTGGCCCGCGTGCAGGAGCGCCTGGAGGAGCGGGTCGAGAGCGAGCGCATCCTGTGCGTCTCGCACTGGGGCTTCATGCACTTCTTCCTCGGCGTGGCGCTGTTCCGCGACGAGTTCGCGCCGAAGCACGTGCCGGTGCTCTACCGCATCTCGCACACCAACACCGGCATCACGCTGTTCGAGCAGCGCCGCGACTACCTGTCGAGGGCGTCTCGTTCGACGGCTGGTCGCTGCTGACCTGGAACGACCAGGCGCACCTCTAGGTGGTGCTGAGAATCGCCGCGGCGACGGCGGCGACGTCCGGGCCGCTGACGTCCGGGACGGGCATCGCGGTCGGGTAGGCGAGGTCGGTGCGGCTGATCCAGGCCGTGCGCAGGCCGGCGTAGGCGGCGCCGGCGACGTCCCACCAGTGTCCGGCCACGAACCACGCCTCGGTCGCGCCGGCCTGCTCGAGCGCGTACCGGTAGGCGAGGTCCTCGGGCTTGAAGGCGCCCGAGGCCGGGGCGGAGAGCACGAGCTCGAAGTGCTCGCGCAGGCCGGCGTTCTCGAGCACGGCCTCGGCCGCGTCGCGCCCCGACTGGGTGAGCACGGCGAGCTGGAACCCGCCCGCGCGCAGCGCCGTCGAGCGCGTCCGGGACGTCTGGGTACGCAGGCATTTCCGGCAGCCGCGCCAGCGCTCCCCCGACCAGCTCCGGGTCCTGCCCGGCGCGCTCCAGGCCGCGCCGCAACGCCGCCTCGAGCAGCGGCTTGAACTCGGCGTCGCGCCCGGCGATGACCGTGACCATCGCCATCATGTTCGCCTCGTCGAGCGCCGCCACGCCCAGCTCGCCGTCCGGGAGCAGGACTGAGGGATCGACGAGGGTCCCGTTGAGGTCGAAGAACACCCACATCGGGCGGATAGTGTCAGGCCATGACGGCGATCGCGGAACTCCCCGGCCCGCGCGGGCTCCCTGGCCTCGGCAGCACTCACCGGCTCCACGCCGAGCCGCCTGCACGTGACGATCGAGCAGTGGGGCCGGCGCTACGGCCCGCATCTTCGCGTTCTCGATGGCCGGTCGTCCCGTGGTCTGCTTCGCCGCGCCCGACGCGATCAACACGATCCTCAGGAGCGTCCGGACGGCTTCCGCCGCTGGGGCGTGCTCGAGGACGTCGCGACCGAGATCGGGATCAGCGGCCCGTTCACGTCCGAGGGTGCGGACTGGCGCCGCCAGCGCCGGCTCGCGGTCACCGCGCTCAACTCCAACCACCTGCGCCGCTACTTCGAGGTCATCCGGATCGCCAACGACCGCCTGCTCACGCGCCTGCAGACGCAAACGCGAGACCGAGATCCTCGACGACTTCCTGGCCTACAGCGTCGACGTCACGTCCGCACTGGCGTTCGGCCACGACCTCAACACGCTCGAGCACGGCGACGGCGAGTTGCAGCGCCACATCACCCGCGTGTTCGAGATGCTGGCCCGGCGCACGCTCGCGCCGTTCCCGTACTGGCGCTACGTCAAGCCGCCGGCCGACCGCGCCGCCGAGCGGTCGCTGGCCGTCATCAAAGGTGAGATCGCGGGCTTCATCGCCCAGGCCCAGGCGCGGATCGAGGCCCGCCCGGAGCTCCGCGAGGCGCCCGAGAACTTCCTCGAGAGCATGCTGGCGACGCCGGCCTACAGCGAGGACGACGTCGTCGGCAACGTCCTCACGATGCTGCTGGCGGGCGAGGACACGACCGCCAACACGCTCGTCGTGGGCGACGTGGCTGCTCGCCGGCGATCACGCCGCGCAGCTCCGCCTCGCGGCCGAGGCCGACGCGGTGCTCGGCGACGAGCGCACGCCGCAGCGCGCCGAGGTCGCCGACGGGATGCGCTTCGGCGAGGCCGTCTTCCGCGAGGCGGCGCGGCTGAAGTCGACCGCGCCGCTGCTGTTCTTCGAGCCGCTCGCCGACACCACCGTCGCCGGCGTCGAGCTGCCCGCCGGCACCAGCATCGTGACGCTCACGCGCCAGGCCGGGCGCCCGGAGAAGGTCGCGCCGCTTCGAACCGGACCGCTGGCTGGACGAGGACGAGAACCCGGTCCTGCTCTCGTTCGGCGGCGGGCCTCGCTTCTGCCCGGGCCGCAACCTCGCCTTCCTCGAGGCCAAGGCCGCACTCGCGATGCTCGCGCGCAATTTCGAATGGGAGCCGGACCGGGCCGCCGCCGCGCGAGCACTTCGGCTTCACGATGCGCCCGGCGAACTTGCGTCTGCGACTGCGTCCGCGGAAAGCCCACGAGCGTGATCCGACACTGAGGTGGGGTAGCACCGGGGTATGGAGCCTGATCAGATCACGCTCGCGGACCTCGTCCGGCGCGCCGCGGCGATCGTCGACCCGCCGGGCGAGGACCCGGCCGTCGCGGAGTTCGCGGTTCGCTTCGAGGACGCCGACGAGCCCGTGCGCGGCCAGCTCGAAGCGCTCGAGGAGCGCGTGCTGTGGGGCGTCGACGAGGACGCGCCGATCGTGATGGCGCAGGCGGTCACGCTCTACCTCGCGCACCGCCTCGACGAGCTCGACAACACGCCCGAGCACATCCTGCTGCACGCCGCGCGCGCGGAGTTCGACGGCCACCCGCCGGAGACCGTGCGGGCCTGGCTCGCCGATCAAGGCGTGACGCTGAGCTGACTGGCGGGTACCAGCCCAGCATGGGGAGGAGGCTCATGCTGGTGGTGGTCTGCGCGCTGGCCGTGGGCTCGTGCTCGCTCAACGACCCGCCCGGCGGCGAGAACCGGCTCTCGATCGCCACCGGCGGCAGCGGCGGCGTCTACCAGGTCTACGGCGGCGGCGTGGCCGAGATGCTGTCCGAGAACGGCCACGACACGACCGCGGAGACGACGTCGGCCTCGGTCGACAACTTGTTCCTCGTCGCCGACGGCAACTCGGACATCGCCTTCAGCCTCGCCGACACCGCGATCGACGCGGTCAAGGGCCAGGAGTCCTTCGACGCGGCGGAGCCGCTGCAGGCGCTCGGCACGCTGTACTCGAACTTCACCCACGTCGTCGCGCTGAAGGCTCGGGGATCGAGAAGGTCGAGGACCTGAAGGGCAAGACGGTCTCGATCGGCGCCCCGAACTCCGGCACCGAGGTGATCGGGCTGCGCCTGATGGAGGTCGCGGGCCTCGACCCGGACACGGACGTGACTCGGCGCGCGATGGGCGTGGGGGAGTCCAGCGCGGCGCTGCGCGAGGGCTCGATCGACGCCTTCGTGTGGTCCGGCGGCCTGCCGACGGGCGCGATCACCGACCTCGCGACGACCGAGGAGATCGTGCTGCTGCCGCTCGACAGCTACGTGCCGAAGCTCAACGAGCGCTACGGCGAGGCCTATCAGGAGGCCGAGGTCGAGGAGGGCGAGTACCCCGGCGTGCCGCCGGTCAAGACGATCTCGGTCCCGAACCTGCTGATGGTCCGCGCCGACATGGACGAGGGCCTCGCGCACGACGTGATCGCGCTGATGTTCGAAAACCAGAAGCAGCTCGCGGAAGTCCATCCCTCGGCCGAGAAGCTGACGCTCGAGGACGCGCAGAAGGTCGTCGAGGGCGTCGAGCTGCACCCCGGCGCCGAGCGCTTCTACCAAGAGGCGGAGGAGTGAGGGTGGCGGCCTGTCTGCTGGCGCTGCTCGCCGCGGGCTGCGGCGGCGGCCCCGAGGTGGTCGCGCGCGACCGCGACGGCGGCGTCGTGGCCGAGGCCGCGCTGCCGGAGGACGGCCACTTCGAGCTCGCCTACCGCCACAGCGTCTACCGCGCGCCCGCCGTCGAGCGCTTCACGGCCACCGGCGGCGGCTTCGTGCTCGACAGCATCCGCTCGCCCGACGCCGCAGGTGCTCGACTACTACGAGCTCGAGGGCGAGCGCACGCGCGAGCGCGGCTGGTGGGTGCTGACGCCCGACCGTCCCGCCCGCTTCACGACGATGGCGCTGGCCGCGACCGAGCGCGGCCGCCGCACGCTTGTGGCCGGCGGGCGGCGGCTGCCGCTATACGGGCGGGACGTGCACCTGCGGCTGGCGGTGGAGGGAACGTGAGCGAGAACACCGATCAGCTCATGAACGAGTTCGAGGGCGAGCGCCCCGGACGCTCACTCGAGGGCTTCCCGAAGCAGCTCGTCGCCGTGCTCGGTGCCGGCCTCTCGCTGTTCGCGATCTACTGGGTCTTCCAGCCGCTCGCCGCGCAGGTCTACCGGCCCGCGTTCCTGACGATCGCTCTGCTGCTGACCTTCGTCGCGTTCGGGCGCACCAAGCAGCCGAACGCCGCCGACTGGCTCGTGGCCGCACTCGCGGTGGTCGCGATCGGCTACGCGGTCGTGACCAGCTCCGAGCTGGTCTACCGCGCGGCGCGGCCGGAGACGCTGGACATCGTCTTCGGCACGCTCGCGATCATCATCGTGCTCGAGGCCACGCGCCGCACGACGGGCTGGGCGCTGCCCGCGATCTGCATCGGATTCCTGCTCTACGCGTTCTTCGGCGGGCTGATCCCGGAGTGGCTGCAGATCGGCCACAAGGGCTACGGGATCGACCGCATCGTCGGCCAGAGCTACATGGGCCTCGAGGGCATCTTCGGGATCCCGCTCGACGTCGCCGCGACCTACATCGTGCTGTTCTCGATCTACGGGGCGGTGCTCGAGTTCAGCGGCGCCGCGCGCTTCTTCATCGACATCTCGTTCGCCGCGTTCGGGCGCAGCCGCACCGGCCCGGGGCGGACGTCCGCGCTCGCCGGCTTCCTGCTCGGCACGGTCTCGGGCTCCGGTGTCGCGACCACGGTCACGCTGGGCAGCGTCGCCTGGCCGCTGCTGCGCAAGGCCGGGTATCCCAAGGACGAGGGCGGCGGGATCATGGCCGCGTCCGGCATCGGCGCGATCCTCAGCCCGCCGACGCTGGGCGCCGCGGCCTTCATCATCGCCGAGATCCTCGAGGTCAGCTACCTGCAGGTGCTGGTCTACGCGCTCGTCCCGTCGGTCCTGTACTACGTCGGCATCCTGATGGCGATCGAGGCCGACGCGCGCCGCCACGACGTCCAGGGCCTCGACATCGAGACGCCGGGCGTGCTGCAAGCTGCTCGCCCGCTGGGGCTACCACTTCTCGAGCCTGTTCCTGATCGTGTTCCTGCTCGCGATCGGCTTCAGCGCGTTCCGCTCGGTGATCATCGCCACCGTCGTCGCGTTCCTGCTGAGCTTCCTCGACCGCCGCGACCGGATGGGTCCGCGCCAGGTCTGGGAGGCGCTCGTGGCCGGCGCCCGCGGCGTGCTGCCGATCGCGGCCACGTGCGCCGCGGCCGGGCTCATCGTCGCCGTCGTCTCGCTCACCGGCCTCGGGCTCAAGCTCTCCGGCCTGATCGTCGACCTGGCCGGCGGGTCGCTGGCGCTGACGGCGATCTTCGCCGCGATCGCCGTGCTGGTGCTCGGCCTGGCGGTGCCGGTGACGGCCTCGTTCATCATCGCCGCCGCGGTCGTCGCGCCCGCGCTCGTCGCGCTCGGCGTCGAGGACTTCGCCGCCTACATGTTCATCTTCTACTACGCGGTGCTGAGCGAGGTCAGCCCGCCGACGGCGCTGTCGGCGTTCGCCGCGGCCGCGATCACGGGCGGCAACGGCTTCCGGACGATGATGCTGACCTGCCGCTACACGCTGCCCGCGTTCCTCGTCCCGTTCGCGTTCGTGCTGGCGCCGGAGGGCGAGGGCCTGCTGCTGCAAGGCGGCCTCGAGACGATCGTGTTCGCGATGGTCGTCTCGATCATCGCCGTGATCGCGCTCGGGCTCGCGCTCGGAGGCTGGTTGAAGGGCCAGATCGCGATCCCGGCGCGCGTCGTGATCGGCATCGCCGCGCTCGTGCTGCTGTGGCTCGAGCCGATGGTCGCCGCGATCGGCCTGGCGCTGTTCGCGGCCGGCCTCGGCCTGCACGCCGTGACGCGCCGGCGGCCGCCCGACAAGCCGTCGAGCGGCCGCTTCCAGCACTCCGAGACGGCCGAGGTCAGACCGAGCTGAGCTCGCGCTCGGCGGCGTTCAGCACGCTCGAGCGGTCCTTGTGCGCGCGCTCGTAGGTGCGCACGGCCTCCAGGCGCGCGTCGGTGGCCTCCGACAGCGCGGCGCGGATCTCGTTGGCGTTGAGCTCGTCGTAGCCCGGCCACGGCTCGTCGCCGCGCAGCGCCGAGGCGCGGTCGAGGACCGTGGTGCGGTTCTCGTGCCGGCGCTCGTAGGCGTCGACCTTGGCCAGGTCGATCTGCGAGAGCTCGGGGAGCCGGCGCGACGATCTCCTCGGCCGTGAGCTGGTCGTAGCGGTCGATCGCGAGGTCGCTCCTCGGAGGCGACGGCGCCCTTGACCTGGCCCTCGGCCTGCGCGACACCCGGGACCTTGCGGGCCTGGCGCGCGGCGCGCTTGGTCGCCGTCGCCGTCCGCTTGACCGCTTCGCCGGCGCCGGTCGTGGCCACGTCGAAGGGCTGCCCGTCGACGACGGCCTCGGTCAGCTTCGGGATCTCGCGCAGGATGCGCGCGAGCATCTTCTCCTCGTCGGCGCGGATCGACGCCGCGAGCTTGCGCGGTCTTGTCGTCGCCCGCGACCTTGGCCAGGCGCTCGATCGACGTGTAGGTCGCGATCTCGAGCGCCTCGGTGGCGGCGGCGTCCTTGGCGTTCTTGAGCACCTTCTCCTCGCCGCCCGTGCCGCGCAGGAGGTCGAGCGGCGTCTTGCCGAGGGCCAGCGCCTGCCCGATCAGGCTCTCGGCGACGCCGACGACGGGCGAACAGCGGGTTCGAGCCCTGGCCGAGCTCGCCGAGGCGCTGCTCGACCCGGCGGGCGTGGTCCTGGGTCTCGGCGAGGTGCGTCTCGAGCGCCGAGCGGTAGCCGCCGCGCGGCGTCATCGCGATCTGCGACTGCAGCACGCGCGTCAGCGCCAGCTCGCTGGCGTGCGCTTCGTTGAGGTACTGCACGATCTTCTGTTCGGGACTCATGCACCGAGCCCTACCCAATCCGGCGAGCAAGCGTTCGTCTCCGTGACGCCGGGCACAGCTCGAACGTACGTTCCCTTACAGACGGGCGAGCAGCTCGCGCGTCTGCGCCTCGTCGAGCTCGTCCAGCGGCGGGCGCAGGTTGCGCCAGAGCGTCGTCGCCGGTCCGCTCGCGCATGATCGCCTTCAGCGCCGGGATCAGCGGGTAGCCCTCGACGAACGCGCCGCGCCTCGGTCAGCGCGGCCTGGGCCGGCTCCGCGTCCTCGCCGGCGGCGAACAGGTCGTAGACCTCGCCGCGCCTCGCGCGCGAGCACGTTGACGGTGGCCGAGATGCAGCCCACGCCGCCCCAGCGCAGCGTGTCGAGCAGCAGCGTCTCCGAGCCCGCGAAGACCGCCAGATCGGGGAAGGAGCGGCAGAGCGCCTCGATCCGGGCGGCGTCGCCGGCGCTGTCCTTGGTGCCGGCGATCGTGCCCGGATAGGCCTCGAGCAGGCGGCCGATCAGCTCGGGCGTGAAGCCGATCTGGGCCATCGGCGGGATGTGGTAGAGGAAGACGCGCAGGCGATCGTCGCCGACGCGCTCGATCAGCTCGGCGAAGAAGCGGAACAGCCCGTCGTCGGAGACGCCCTTGTAGTAGAAGGGCGGCAGCGCGAGCACGCCGCGGCGCGCCCAGGGCCAGCGCCTCCTGGGACAGGCGCACGGCGTCCGGCAGCGCGCACGCGCCGGTGCCGGGCAGCAGCGCGTCGGCCGGGATGCCGTCGGCGACCAGCGCCTCCCAGGCCTCGACCCGCTCGCCGATCGAGAGCGAGTTGGCCTCGCCGGTGGTGCCGAAGATCCCGAGCCCGTGGCAGCCCTCGTCGAGCAGCCGCCGGCAGTGCGCGGCGAACGCGGCGCGGTCGACCGACAGGTCGTCGCGCATCGGCGTCAGGACGGCCGCGAAGACGCCCTTCATACGACGAGCCCGTGACGGACGGTGTTCTCGGTCACGACGCGCGGCTCGACGAACTGCAGCAGGTAGCCGGGCCCGCCGGCCTTCGTGCCCGTGCCCGACAGCCGGTTGCCGCCGAACGGCTGGCGGCCGACCATCGCGCCGGTGATCTCGCGGTTGACGTAGAGGTTGCCGACCGGCGAGCGGTCGGCGACGTAGTCGACGGTGCGCGGCGAGCGCGAGAACAGCCCGCCGGTGAGCGCGAACGGCGAGGCGTCGACGCGGTCGCACGCCTGCTCGATCGACGCGACGCGCTCGACCGCGAGCAGCGGTCCGAAGATCTCCTCGGCCAGCACGGGCGAGTCCTCCGGCAGGTCGGTGGCGAGCGTCGGGGTCGCGAAGTAGCCGCGCTCGGGCACGTCGGCGGCGACGCGCGGCGATCGTGCCCGACGCCTGCGCCGTCGCGGCGTAGCGGGCGACGCGCTCCTGCGCCTCGCGCTCGATCACCGGCGGGACGTCGATCTCGGGGTCTGAGGCCTGGCCGACGTTGCAGGACCTCGATCGCGCCCGCGAGGCGCTCGACCAGGCCGTCGTGGATCGCCTCGTGGGCGAGCACGCGCGCGGCCGCCGAGCACTTCTGGCCCGCGTAGTTGAACGCCGACTTGACCAGCGCGGGCACGACGTCGTCGAGGTCGGCGTCGGAGTCCACGATCACGCAGTTCTTGCCGCCCATCTCGGCCACGACGCGCTTGAGATGCCGCTGGCCGGGGGCGAGCTCCGCGGCGCGGCGCGACGATCTCCAGCCCGACCGGCCCGGAGCCGGTGAACGCGATCGTGTGCACGCGCGGGTCGCTCGACCAGCGCCGCGCCGACGGGCCCTTCGCCCGGCAGCAGCGCCAGCGCGGAGGGCGGCACGCCCGATTCGCGCAGCGCGCGCACGAGCATGTACGCGCACGCGGGCGCCTGCTCGGCGGGCTTGAGCACCACCGCGTTGCCGGTGGCCAGCCCGGCGCGAGACCATCCCGAGCGGGATCGCGACCGGGAAGTTCCAGGGCGAGATGACCGCGACGACGCCGCGCGGCGCCCAGCGCAGCTCGTTGCGCTCGCCCGGGCAGCTGGATCAGCTCGGCGTCGCCGGCCGGATGCTGCTCGAGCGCGATCGCCCCGCGCGCGTAGTACTCGAGGAAGTCGATCGCCTCGCAGACGTCGCCGTCGGCCTCGCGCCACGGCTTGGCGGTCTCGCGGACCTCGAGCGCCGCGATCTCGAGCCGCCGCTCGCGCAGCCACGCGGCGGCGCGGATCAGCACCTCGGCGCGCTCGGCGGCGGAGCGCCGCCGCCAGTCGCTGCCCGCGGCCAGCTCGAGCGCCTGGTCGACGTCGGCGTCGGTCGCGATCGCGGACTCGGCCACGATCCGCTCGGGCTCGCCCGGGTCGATCGACGATCAGCGCGCCGCCGCTGCGCGTGTCCTCGCCGACCCACACCGGCACCTGGATCACCGGCTCGGCGTCGAAGGCCTCGAGCGCGCCCTGCAGCTGCGCGCGGATCGGCGCCCGCCGCAACTCGAGGATCGGTTCGTTGGAGAAGGGCTTCATCGGCCACGCCCGGCGCGCCGCGTCATCGTCCACGACTCGGGCCGTTCGCGAGCAGCGACCTCGAACGGCACCCGCGCGCCTGCTCGTGCAGGAACGACTCGTTGGACGTGTTCTCCAGCAGTCGCCGCACGAGGTACGCCATACCCGCCACGAGATCTCCCACCGGGCAATACGTGCGCACGCGCAGGCCCTGGGCGGCGATCGCGGCCTGCAGCGGGTCGCCGAGCCCGCGCAGCACCTGCAGCTCGAGGTCGTCGTCGGTCCCGCCGGTGAGCCGGTTGTAGGCGATCGCGTGCGCGACCGAGCGCAGGTTGTGCGACGCGATCGCGACCCGGATCGGAACGCCGCCCGCGCGCGCGTCGAGCAGCCGCCGCGTCAGCTCCTCGAAGTTCGCGTCGGTGTCGGCCTTGCGCTCGAACACCGGCGCCGTCCAGCCGTGCTGCGCGGCCTGGACGAGCTCGTGGTCCCAGTAGGCGCCCTTGACCAGCCGGATCGTCAGCGGCTGCGCGCGCTCGACGCCGCCGAGCCAGGCCAGGATCGTGTCCAGCGTGTCCGGGCGAGTCGCGCAGGTAGCCCTGCAGCACCAGGCCCGCGGACGGCCCGCGCGGAACTCGTCCTCGCCCAGCAGCTCGAGGATCAGCTCCAGCACCGCGTCGCGCGAGTCCATCGACTCCATGTCGATGTGCAGGTGCGCGCCGCGCTCGTGGGCGCGCCGCAGCAGCGGCCGCAGCCGGTCGGCGGCGTCGCGCTTGCCGCGCTCGGGCGCGTCGGGCCGCAGCAGCGGCGTCAGCGCGCTCACCTTCACCGACAGGTTCGCTCGTGGCAGCACGCCGGCCGCGTCGCGCTCGAGCTGCGGGCGCTCGGGCCAGTCGGCGGCCGCGCGCGAGATCGTGTCGAGCGCGTCGGCGCAGCGGTCGGCGTAGCGCTGGGCCTCGGCCTGGGTCACGGTCGCCTCGCCCAGCAGGTCCACCGTCGACGCCACGCCGTCCTTCCAGAGCTCGCGCAGGTCGCCGAGCGCGGCCTTGGGCTCCGAGCCGACGATGAAGCGGTGGGCCATGTGGCGCACCCCGGCCGCGGCCGCCACGCCCAGCGCGCGCCGGCCCGCCTTCGTGTTGCCCATCTTCATCGCCACGCCGACCGACTGCGACGGTTCCTCGACCTCCTCCAGGAACGCCGTCAGGTGGCGCGCGAGGTCGTCGAGGTTGCGGCAGGCGGGCACGACGTCGACGAACCGGAACAGCGCGGCCTTCAGCTCGGCGTCCGAGGACGCGAGGTCCATCGCCTTGTCGTCGAGCGCCTTCAGCGGGTTGCGCGAGCTCGGCAGCGCGGCCGCGAGCTTGCGGCCGACCTCGAACAGCTCGCGCTCCACCGCCGCCTGGTCCGGCATCGGCTGGAAGCTTACGGCGCGAGTTACCCTGGCGCCCATGATGCGCGAGCCGGAGCTGCTGAGCGTGGTGGCCCCGATGTACGAGGAGGAGGACACGGTCGGCCCGTTCACCGAACGGGTCGCGGCCGCGCTCGGCGGACTGCCCTACGAGCTGATCCTGGTCAACGACGGCTCCAAGGACCACACGCGCGACGCGATGGCCGCCGTCGCGGCCGCCGATCCGCGCGTCAAGGTCATCTCGCTGGCGCGCAACTTCGGGCACCAGCCGGCGCTCACCGCGGGCCTCGAGCATGCCCGCGGCGACGTGATCGTGATGCTCGACGGCGACCTCCAGGACCCGCCCGAGCTGATCCCGGCGATGGTCGACCGCTGGCGCGCGGGCGTCGACGTCGTCTACGCCGTGCGCGAGCAGCGGCGGGGGGAGACGGCGTTCAAGCGCGTCACCGCGCGCGGCTTCTACCGCACCTTCCGCCGCCTCACCGGCCTCGACCTGGCCGTCGAGTCCGGCGACTTCCGGCTGATGGACCGGCGCGCGCTCGACGCGCTGCTGGCGATGCCCGAGCGCAACCGCTTCCTGCGCGGGATGACGGTCTGGATCGGCTTCACGCAGACCGCGGTGCCGTTCGTGCGCGACGAGCGCCACGCCGGCGTCACGAAGTACCCGCTGCGCAAGATGCTGCGCTTCTCCTTCGACGCGATCACGTCGTTCTCGAGCGTGCCGCTGCAGTGGGCGACCTTCCTGGGCTTCTTCTTCAGCTTCATGGCCTTCCTCGCGATCCCGCTGACGATCATCGCCCGCTACGCGGAGATCTACGAGCGCGGCGTGCCGACGACGATCGTGATCGTGCTGCTGCTGGGCGGGATCCAGCTGATCACGGTCGGGATCATCGGCGAGTACGTGGGCCGCATCTACGACGAGGTCAAGCACCGGCCGCTGTACGTCGTCGGCGAGCGGATCAACGTCGAGGAGCCGGCGGAGCGTTGAGGATCGCGGTGCTGGGGGCCGGCGTGGCCGGCCTCGTGGCGGGTCTGCGCCTGACGCAGGCCGGCCACACGGTCGACGTCTACGAGCGCTGGCCCGGCCTCGGCGGCCAAGCGGCGACGCTCGACGTCGGCGAAGGCCACCTGCTCGAGCGCTACTACCACCACCTGTTCTCGACCGACCGCCACATCGCCGCGCTCTACGACGAGCTCGGGATGCCGGACGAGCTCGAGTGGATCAGCTCGAGCGTCGCCTACTTCGCCGACGGCCGCCAGTGGCCGTTCGTGACCCCGATGGACCTGCTGCGCTTCAAGCCGCTGCCGCCGGCGGCGCGGATCCGGCTCGGGCTGGCGGTGCTCGCGCTCCAGCGCGGCCCCGGCAACCCCGCGCCGTTCGAGCGCGTCACCGCGCGCCGCTGGATCGAGCGCTACATGGGCCGCGACGCCTACCGCGCGCTCTGGGGCCCGCTGCTGCGCGGCAAGTTCGGCGAGCGCGCCGACGACATCGCGATGGTCTGGCTGCAGAACAAGCTGCGCCTGCGCCGCGGCGACGACGCCGCGGAGGAGAAGCTCGGCTACCCGCGCCACTCGTGGGAGCGGCTGTTCGCGGCGCTGCGCGAGCGGATCGAGGCCGGCGGCGGGCGCGTGCTGATCGACCGGCCGGTGGCGCGGCTGAGCGCCGTCTTTCTCGTCACCCCGGGCGCGCCCGGCTCGTTCCGGCGCGGCCACGACCCGCGCGACTTCGAGACGCTCGCGGGCGAGCGCTACGACGCCGTGCTGTCCACGCTGCCGAGCGACGTCTTCGAGCAGGCGCTCGAGCCGGGCGTGCTGCCCGAGGCCTACCTGGCCAAGCTGCGCGGGATCGAGTACTTCACCGCGCTCTGCCTGCTGATCGAGCTCGACCGCCGGTTCTCGCCCTTCTACTGGACCAACATCGGCGACGACGCGCTGCCGTTCGTGGGCCTGATCGAGCACACCAACCTCGTCGCCCCCGAGCGCTACGGCGGCCGCCGCTTCCTCTACGTCGCGAACTACCTGCCGCGCGGCCACGAGCTGCTCGGTCTGGATCCGGACACTTTGCTCGAGCGCTACACGCCCGGTCTCAAAGCGGTTAACCCCGAGTTCGAAGGCGCCTGGGTCAAACGCTTGTGGCTGCACCGCGAGCCGGCCGCGCAGCCGATCGTCACGACCGGCTACCGCGACCGGATCCCGCCGATGAAAACGCCCAGACGCGGGCTACTTCTGGCGAATACCACGCAGATCTTCCCGGAGGACCGCGGCACCAACTACGCCGTCCGGGAAGGAGAGCAGGCTGCCGAGGCTCTGCTCGAGTGGCTGCCGTGACTACCCCCTTTAGCTTCCGCTAAACATAAGTTCGGATTTCCCCCCTGGAGATGTCGGCGGATCGCGCCGATACTCGGTGCCATGACCTCCCCGGACTCGAATTGGCTGTCGCGCATGCTCGGCCGGCGTCCGTCGCGTCCGCACGAGGACGACCTGCACGCCTGCGCCGCCTGTGGAACAGGATTTCGTCAACCCCGTCGACTGGGAGCCGGTGACGCCGGAAGCCTGGTGGATGCGCCTGCGCTGCGGCAACTGCGAGGTGTGGCGCGAGGTGACGGTGTCCAACCAGGTCGCCGAGCGCTTCGACGTCGAGCTCGACCGCCGCGCCGACCTGATCCACCGCGCGCTGCTCCGGCTCGACCGCGAGCGCATGGTCCAGCAGGTCGAGACGATGATCGGCGCGCTCCGCCACGGCTTGATCGAGCCGGGCGACTTCGCGAAGCCGATCTAGGCGAATCGCGCGGCCGGCTTCGCCGGCGCGGCGCATTCGCTTCGAGAATCGCTGCGCGGATTCGTCAGATCTCCAGCCGCTCGTCCTCGAGGTCGAGCTCGCGCTCGATCCGGTGCATGACGTCGTTGGAGATCGTGCCCGCGTTGCGCAGCCGCACGATCTCGGTCCGCTGCGCCTCGAGCACTTCGCGCACGATCGTCTGGTAGGCGAACGAGCGGTCCTCGAAGCCGTCGTCCTCGATCTTCCCGGCGCGCGCGGCCAGCCGCCGCTTGCGGTACTCGTACATCCGCTGCATGCGCTCGAGCGTGTCGTCGCGCGTCCAGTCCTCGGCGCGCAGCTCCTCGATCCGGGCCAGCGCGGCCTTGGTGGCGACGAGCCGCGCCTTGAGCTCCTCGTGCTCCTCCTCGGTGCCGTCGTCGATCACGCCCAGCCAGCGGATCAGCGGCGGCAGCGTCAGCCCCTGCAGCACGAGCGTGACGAAGATCACCGCGAACGTCAGGAAGATCAGCAGGTCGCGCTGCTCGAAGTTGCCGGGCAGCGCGAGCGCGGCGGCCAACGAGACGGCGCCGCGCATCCCCGCCCAGGCGCCGACCATGCGAAAGCGCCAGCCGGTTCGCCGCGCGCGCTGGGATTCGCGCCGGTCGACCAGCCGGATCACGTACACGATCGTCTGGTTCCAGACGAGCCGCGTGAGCACGACCGCGGCGCTGATCGCCACCGCGTAGCCCGCCAGCGTCCACGGGTCCATCGTGTCGAGCGCGTCGAGGATCGTCGGCAGCTGCAGGCCGATCAGCACGAACAGGAACGCGTTCATCAGGAACACGAGCAGCTCCCACATCGCGAAGCCCTGCAGGCGCGTCGCGGGCGAGGCGATCTTCGGCGCCTGCCAGCCCACGTAGCAGCCGACGGTCACCGCCGACAGTACGGCCGAAAGGTGCAGGTGCTCGGCCGGCACGTAGGCCGCGTAGCCGCTCAGCAGGCCGATCGTGTTCTCGACCAGCGGGTCGTTGAGCCGCCGGCGGACCTGCGCGATCACCCAGCCGACGGCCAGCCCAAGCGCGATCCCGCCCGCGGCCTTCCAGAGGAAGTCCCAGCCGGCGTCCAGCAGCGAGAAGGCGACGGCACCCATGGCCGCGCGGACGGCGATGTTGTAGGCCACGAGCGCGGTGGCGTCGTTGATCAGCGCCTCGCCTTCGAGCACGGAGACGATCCGCCGCGGGACGCCGAGCCGGCTCGCGATCGCCGTCGCCGCCACCGGGTCGGTCGGGCCGAGGATCGCGCCGAGCGCGAACGCCGCCGGCCACGAGAGCCCGATCAGCTCGTGCGCGACGACCGCGACCACGACCATCGTGGCCAGCACGAGCCCGATCGCCAGCAACATGATCGGCCGCAGGTTGGCCCGCAGGTCGCTGAGGTTGGCGAAGAAGGCGCCCGAGTACAGCAGCGGCGGCAGGAAGATCACGAGCACGAGGTCCGGGTCGAGCTCGACCTCCGGCAGCCCGATCGGCAGCAGGCCGAGGATCGCCCCGCCGACCACGAGCACGATCGGGTAGGGCACGTTGATCGCCCGCGCCGCGGCGGCCAGGACGGCCACCGAGACGAGCAGGGCGACGAGGATCAGCTCGACTTCGTCCACACGACGACCCCGTCGCGCTCGCTCTCGGAGACTTCGCCGCGCTCGAGCAGCAGGTCGACGTGCCCGAGCACCTCGCTGAGCGTCAGGAAGGCCTGCGTCACGGCCACGTTGCCCCAGATCGCCTGGGCGAGATCGTGGGCGGAGCGCGGCTGCTCGGAGATCAGCCCGGCGAACTTGCGCGCGCGCCGGTCGTGCATGGCGAAGCGCTCCTCGATCAGCGTCGCGTGGTCGGCGAACTCGTCGCCGTGGCCGGGCAGCACGGTCCTGATCGGCATGCCCTGCGTGAGCCGCAGCGACTCCAGGTAGGTCAGCAGCGCCCGCGGGCGCTGATCCGGTGCGCCGGTCAGCGGATACGCGATCAGCGGGTTCGAGGAGATGTGCTTGATCAGGTGGTCGCCGGCGATCAGGACGCCGTCGACCGGGTCGTAGAACACCGTGTCGCCGGGGGAGTGCCCGGGACGATGGAGCACCTCGAACGTGCGCCCCGCGAACGCCAGCTCGCCGCCGTCTTGCAACCGCTGCGTGACCGGTGCGCTGCCGCCCCAGCCGCGGTAGGCACGCGAGACCGCGGCCAGCGCGGTCACGACGTCCGGGCCGATGCCGTGACGGCGCATCAGCGCCTGCGCCAGCTCGTCGTTGCGGTCGGCGTAGCCGTTGAAGTCCTCGACCACCGGCGCCAGCAGGTCGAGCGCGCAGACCTCGGCGCCCGACTGCTCGGCGAGCACGCCGACCAGCCCGAGATGGTCGGTGTGCTGGTGGGTGATGACGATCCGCTCGAGGTCGGCGATCCGGTGCCCGTATCCGCTCAGCGCGTTCCTGAGCTCGACCAGCGTGCTGCCGGAGTTCGGGCCGACGTCGATCAGCGTCAGCGGGTCGTCCTCGATCAGGTAGCAGTTGACCGGGCCGACCCGGAACGGCGTCGGGATCGACAGCCGGCGGATCACGACCGGATCAGCGCCAGCACCTCGTCGCGCCGGCGTTCCATGTCCTCGTGCGAGACGAGGCTCTCGAGGTTGAGCCGCAGCAGCGGCTCGGTGTTCGAGGGGCGGACGTTGAAATGCCAGTCCTCGTAGTCGATCGAGACGCCGTCGAGCTCGGTGATCTCGGCGTCGGCGTAGACGGCCTTGAGCTCGTCCATCTTCGCCTGCTGATCGTCGACGGTCGAGTTGATCTCGCCGGAGATGAAGTACGTCGAGCGCAGCTCGGCCAGCAGCTCGGCGAGCGTCGTCTGACGCTTGGAGAGCAGTTCGAGGATCAGCAGCGCGGGGATCGTGCCCGAGTCGGCGTTGTAGAAGGCCTTGAAGTAGTAGTGGCCCGAGACCTCGCCGCCGAACTCGCCGCCCTCGTCGCGCATGCGGGTCTTGAAGAACGCGTGCCCGACGCGGTTGACCAGCGCGCGGCCGCCGAGCCGGGCCACGGTGTCGGGCACTGCTCGCGAGGCCCGGACGTCGTAGAGGATGTCGGCGCCGGGGACCTTCTCCAGGATCGATGCCGCCAGCAGTGCGGTCAGGAAGTCGCCGGGAACGAACTCGCCGGCGCCGTCGATGAAGAAGCAGCGGTCGGCGTCGCCGTCCCAGGCGATCCCGAGGTCCGCGCCCTCCTCGATCACCTTGCGGATGATGAACTCGCGGTTCTCGGGCAGCAGCGGGTTGGGCTCGTGGTCGGGGAACTCGCCGTCGGGCTCCCAGTACGTGGGGATGAGCTCGATCGGCAGCTGCTCGAGGATCGGCCCGACCATCGGGCCCGCCATGCCGTTGCCGCCGTCGAGCACGACCTTCAGTGGCCGGATCGCGCTCGGGTCGATCACCTTCAGCGCCTCGCGCTGGAAGTCGGCGTAGATGTCGACCTCCTCGTAGGAGCCGCCGCCGGGGGCCTCGCCGAGCCCGTTCTCGATGTGGACGCGGATCTCGTTCAGCCCGCGGTCGCCGGACAGCGCGACCGAGCCGCGCTCGACCATCTTCGCGCCCGTGTAGGCCTTCGGGTTGTGGCTGGCGGTGCACATCAGCCCGCCGTCGAGGTCCCGGGAGCCGACGAGCCAGTAGACCATCTCGGTCCCGACCATGCCGGCGTCGACGACGTGCGCGCCCTCGGCGACGAGCCCGTCGCGATAGCGGGCGGCCAGCTCGGGCGCCGACAGGCGCATGTCGCGCCCGAGGCCGACCCGGAGCTCATGCGTGGGCTTGCCGGAGAGATCGGCCAGCGCGCGCGCCAGTCCGCGGCCGACGGCCTCGGCGGTGTCGCCGTCGATGTCGTCCCCGTAGAGGCCGCGGACGTCGTAGGCCTTGAAGATCCGGGACAGGTCGGTCACGGGCATGACGCGGCAGGATAGTGACGCGACCCGGCGCTACCTTGCGCTCCGGAAAGCGGAGGAGGAGTGGGATGAGCGGGCGGATTCGCGCCGCCGCCGTGCTGGCGGTGGCCTTGATGTGCGCCGCGCCGAGCGCCGCGCAGGCCGGCCCGGTGCTGCGGGTCGCCGACGGCAAGGTCAAGCGCGTGCAGGACCGGTTCGCGCCCGCCGCGACGCTCCCGCCCGCGCCCGCGGGGGCGCGGGTCAGGCTGGCCGCGCAGGCCCGGATCGCCTCGCTCGACCCGCGGCTCGAGGCCGCGCTGGCCGAGGCGCGGCGCGTGCGCGACACGCTGGCCGGGCCGCCGCACGACGAGCTGGCGGCAGTGATCGCCACCGTCGAGACGCTCGAGGTCACACCGAGCCGCGTGAACGCGGTCGAGCTCACGCTGCTCCGCAACGCCGAGTTCTGGGCGCTCGCGCAACCGCCGGCGGCGGGGACGCGGGTCACGTTCGCCGGCTCGCCGGTGCTGTTCGAGTACTACCCGGGCCAGGGCCTGCAGCTCCAGCCGCTGGCGAACTTCGGCAAGGCCAACGCGCACTGGTCGTACTGCTCCTCGAAGGGCGACCGCACCTGCACCGAGCCTGCGGACGCTGCTCGACGCGATGCTCGCCCTGGCCTCAGAGCGCGGGACGTTCACCGCCTGGGAGTACTTCTTCGCCTTCGAGGGCGGCGCGCCGCCGTGGATCTCGGCGATGAGCCAGGGCACGGGCATCCAGGCGCTCTCGCGCGCGTATGCGCTGACGGGGGAGACGCGCTACCGCGACGCGGCGACGGCGGCGCTGGCCGCGTTCGAGACCGCGCCGCCGCTCGGGGTCGCCCAGCCGGCGACCGGCGGCACGCACTACCTCATGTACTCCTACGCGCCCGAGTTGTTCATCTTCAACGGCTTCCTGCAGTCGCTGGTGGGGCTCGACGACTACCGCGACATCACGCGCGACCCGCGCGGGACGACGCTGTTCCGCGCCGGCCATGGCCACGCGCGGGCGCTCGTGCCCCTGTCCGACACCGGCTCCTGGTCGCTGTACTCGGTCGGCGGGCCGCTCTCGACACTCGAGTACCACGTCCTGCTGCGCGACATCTTGAAGAACCTCTGCAAGCGCCAGGGCAACGTCGTCTACTGCGACACGGCGACGCGCTTCACGGCGTACCTCGGCTGAGGCGCTTCTCGAACCAGTGGTGGGCGTAGGGCTCGTCGTTGAACGGCTCGACCTCGACGTAGCCCGCCACCTTGTAGAGCTCGATCGCCTCGGTCAGCTTGCGGTTCGTCTCGAGCCGTGCGATGTCGGTCTGTGACCGCTGCTCGAGCTCACGCAGCAGCCGCCGTCCGAGGCCGAGCCCGCGGACCTCGGGCGCGATCCACATGCGCTTGATGTAGCTGTCCTCGAGCTTGATCGCGCCGCAGCCGACGGGCTCGCCGCGCAGCCGGGCGACGAGGAACACGGCGCCGTCGACGGGCAGCGCCTTCGCCGGGTCGAAGCCGGCGTCGAAGCGCGTCTCGAGCTCCGCGTAGTAGCGGCCCAGGCAGTAGCGAGCGGCGTCGCTGTCCTGATCCTCCTCGGCGATCTCGACGAGGCCCGCGGTCAACAGCCGCTCGACGGTGCCCATCGCCTCGACCAGCCGCGCCCGCTGCGATGCGCTGAGCGGTGCCAGCAGGCGCGCCGCGAGCTCGTCGCTGCGCGCGTCCAGGACCTGGCGCTCCTCGCGGCCGGCGTCGGTGAGCGTGACGGTCCGGATGCGCTTGTCGGCGCCCGGCGCGGTCGCCACCAGGCCCTCGCGCTGCAGCGAGGAGACGAGCCGGCTGAGGTAGCCGCTGTCGAGGCCCAGGCGGTTGCGCAGTTCCCGCAGGTCGGTCCCGTCGCCGATCTCCCACAGCACGCGGTTGGCGCCGAGCGGGCGGTCGCGGCCGAGATAGGAGTCCTGCAGCGCCCCGACGCGCTCGGTGACGGTGCGGTTGAAGGATCGGACCTGCTCGAGCATATCTCTGACTCTAGTCAGAGAGTGGCGGCGATGACGTACTGGAACGTGAACAGCGTGCGGATGCCCGGGAGGCGCAGCAGCGGTGGGGCGAGCGCGTCGAGCCGTGAGCCGCGGGTCCAGATCCAGCCGCGGCGGACGACGGTCTGGGGCGTGAGCCCGGCCTGGGTGAGCAACGCTTCGGCGTCCCTGAGCGTGAACCAGCGCAGGTGCGTGGCGTCGAAGATCCCTTCGGCCTTGCGCGGCCACGACCCGCGGGCGAGGCTGCGCGTAGGTGCTCCAGTGTCCGACGTTGGGCAGGCTGACGATCACGGTGGCGCCCGGTTCGAGCAGGTCCGCGTAGCGGCGCAGCGTGGCCCAGGGGTCGACGAGGTGCTCGAGGATGTCGGCCGCGATCAGGACGTCGAAGCGGCCGTCGGGCCGGGCCGTCTCGACGTCGCCGGTCAGGACGTGGTCCAGCCGTGTCGCGGCCTCGCGCGCGTACTCGGGCTCGCGCTCGATACCGACGACCTCGACCGGCCGCCGCTGCTTGAGCGCGGCGCCCGTGGCGCCGGTCGCGCAGCCGAGGTCGAGCACCCGCCGCGCGTCGCGCGGCACGTGCTCGAGGATCTCGGGTCGCGCCCGCTCGTAGGCGGCCGCACGGGCCGCGCGCTCTCCGGGCCGCATTGGGCGGGGATCGTAGAATCCCCGGCCATGGCCGGTCATTCCAAGTGGGCGGGGATCAAGCACAAGAAGGCGATCGTCGACGCGCGTCGCGGCAAGCTCTTCACCAAGCTCGCGCGGGCGATCACCGTCGCGGCCAAGGAGGGCGGGGGCGACCTCGAGGGCAACCCGGCGCTCGGACTGGCCGTCCAGAAGGCCAAGGACGCCTCGATGCCCAAGGACAACATCGAGCGCGCGATCGCCAAGGGCACCGGCGCCGGCGCCGACACCGAGGCCTTCGAGGCCGTCATGTACGAGGGCTACGGCCCCGGCGGCGTGGCGATCCTCGTCGAGGCGCTGACCGACAACCGCAACCGCACCGGCTCGGAGATCCGCCACGCGTTCAACAAGCACGGCGGCAACCTGGGCGAGCCGGGCTCGGTGGCCTACCTGTTCGACAAGAAGGGCGTGGCCATCGTCGACGGCGAGCACTACTCCGAGGACGACCTGATGCCCGCCGTCGACGCCGGCGCCGAGGACATCGTGCTCGACGAGGACGTCTTCGAGGTCATCTGCGAGCCGGCCGACCTGACCGCCGTGCGCGCCGCGCTGGTCGAGGCCGGGATCGAGGTCGCGGAGGCCCAGGTCATGCAGCGCCCGAAGACGCTCGTGCCGCTGGACGAGGACGGCGCGACGAAGCTGATGAAGCTGATCGACACGCTCGAGGAGCTCGACGACACGGACGCCGTGCACGCGAACTTCGACGTCGATGCCGAGATCCTGGAGCGCGTCGCGGGCTAGACGCGCCCGTAGGCGTGCAGCGTCTTCAGCGCGTCGATCGTCACCAGGCCGGACCACTCGATCGCGATCGCGGGCGTCCACACCGCCCACGTGATCTCCCAGCCGCCGTGCTCGCGCTGCCGTGAGGCGAGGTGGTCGAGGCTCTGCTCGATCTGCTCCTCGCTGAACCAGGCGCGGGCCAGGCTGTCGGGGCGCTTGGCGAAGTTGTGCGGGTGGTGGATCTCGCCGGGCGAGTAGCCCTCGGGCTGGGTGCCGACCAGATCCTGCTCCTTCACGAGCCCTCCGAGCCGAGCGGCCTGCGCCTCGGCGCGGTCCCGGTCGCGCGCGGCGTCGAGGAACGTGATCGCGGCCTCGACCTCGTACGGATGTGTTGTCTCGATCGCCTCGACGGCGCGCCAGCAGAACGCCTCCGCCTGTTCCAGCCAGGGGTGCGTGACGCCCGCGCGGGCCAGCGGCGCGTAGATCAGGCTCGTCGCGAGCAGCGTGCCCTCGGTGCCGATCTGCCACCACGGCGCGCGGGCGTACGGCTCGAGCGTGGGCAGGGCGACCGGGACGCCGCCGTCGGGCGCGGCCATGGCGGCCACGTGGTCACAGACGCTCGGCGTCGGTGGTCCCGGCGTCCTCGAGCGCCTCGAGCGCGGTCCAGATGTGCGGCGGCTGGCTCGTCGGCCCGCGGCCGTCGGGCTCGAGCGCGTACCCGTAGCCGCCGTCGGGCGTCTTGTAGGGCTCGAGCGCGGCGATCACCGCGTTCGCGTCGCCGTCGCCGAACAGCAGTTCGAAGCGGCGCTGCTCCAGCACCCGCGCGGTGTCCCAGACGTATTTCCGTGCACGTTCGATCATCGCCGCGGACGGTAGGCGCTCACGCGCGCGCGGTCTTGAACGAATCGGCCATCAGGGGTCGCCGGCGCTACGAAACGGCCAGCCGTTCCCCGGCGGCCGAAGGCCGGGCCAACACCAATTCCGACGGCGTCCGCCCGGCCAGCCGCCGGCACTCGCGCGTGAGGTGCGCCTGGTCCGCATAGCCCGCCGAGAACGCGAGCCGCGCGAGGTCGTCCCCCGACCCGGCCAAGAACAGGAACCGCTGGAACCGCAGCACCCGCGCCAGCGTCTTCGGCCCGTAGCCCACGGCGTCGGCAAAGCGCCGCCGCAGCTGCCGCTCGCTGACCCCGAGCGCCGAGCCCAGCTCGGCCACCCGCGTGCCCGGCCGCGCCATCTCCAGCGCCGCCGCACGTGCCAGCGGATCGACGGGCAGCACCCGCGCGCGCACCTCGGCGAGCAGCGCGGACATCCCGCCGGCAGCGACCCGCTCGTCCACCGCCGGGCCCCAGACCTCCGCCAGCGGAACCTCCAGATCGGTGAGCTCACCCGCGGGCAGCCCGAGCGCGGTCCCGGCGACCCCGAGCCGGAAGCGCACGCCGAACACCGGCACGCCGACTCGCCACGTCCGACGCCACCGGCCCCGTCGCCGGCCCGGCGACGACCAGCCGATCGCCGCGCCACACCACGTCGACGCACCCGTCGGGGAAGATCACGCCGCCGCGCGAGACGCTCGTCCACAGGCACGCCACATGCTCGGCGAGGTCCGGTGGGGGAGCCAGCTCGCGGTACACCCCGCGATTGTCGCAGCGGGATGCGCGAACATGGGGAGACCGAGATGCCGCGCTCGCCCTGGTCACCGGCCGCCGTGCTGCTGGTCCTGCTGATGGCGGTCGGGTCCGTGGTGATGTGGATCGGCGTCCCGCTGGGGCTCGTCTACCTCGCCTCGCAGCTCGCCGACTCCCCGCGAGCCGTCCGCCGGCCCGTACCTGCTGGTGCTGATCGGGCTCCCGATCGGGATGGCGCTCGTCGGCAAGGGCCTCGGCGCGCTCGACCGCCTGCACGGGCGCCTGACCGGCCGCCACGAGGAGCGCCGGCGCGCGACCTGGCTGCGCTCGATGCGCGGCGAGCGCCCGCAGACCGGCCGCGGCGGCGTGCTCGACCAGGTGATGATCGTGTCGGTCGGCGTCGCGCTCGTCGCCTTCGCCGTCTGGTTCTTCGGCTTCGCCGGATCGTCGCTGCCCACAGGCTGAACGGCGAGTGCTCGCGAGCGGAACTGCCCGCTCGCGAGGAACGCTTCGCGGATCCACCGTGGAGGCGTCCGACCGCGCGCGCAGAATCTTCCGCGTGCACGTGATCGTCCTCGGCATCGACCCCGGCGTCGCCAACACCGGCTACGGCATCGTCGCGCACGACCGCGGCCGGCTGGTCGCGCTCGACGGCGGCGTGATCGAGACGCCCGCGGGCCAGGACGCCGGCGCGCGCCTGGCCGCGATCCACGCGCGCATCGGCGAGCTGCTGGACGGCTACCGGCCCGACGCGGTCGCGCTCGAGGATCTCTACTTCGGCGCCAACGCCCGCTCGGCGTTCGCGGTCGGCCAGGCGCGCGGGGTCGTGATCCTGGCCGCCGGCCAGCGCGCGATCCGCACGTCGTCCTACACGCCGCAGCAGGTCAAGGCCGCCGTCTGCGGCTCCGGTAAAGCCGCCAAGGAACAGGTTCAGCGCATGGTTCAGACCCTGCTCGCACTGCCCGAGCTCCCCAAGCCCGACCATGCCGCGGACGCGCTGGCGGTCGCGATCTGCCACGCCAACGGCGCGCCGCTGCAGGCCGCACTGGCGAGGACGGCATGATCGCGCTCGTCCAGGGCGAGGTCGCGGTCCGCCGCGGCGATCACGTCGTCGTCTCCTGCGGCGGCGTCGGCTACCGGCTCGCGGTCTCGGCCGAGACGCTGCGCCACGTCCCGCGCGTCGGCGAGCCCACCTCGCTCCACAGCCATCTGATCGTCAGAGACGACGCGCTGCTGCTGTACGGCTTCGCGACCGAGGAGGAGCGCGATCTGTTCCTGCTGCTGCTCGGCGTGCAGTCCGTCGGCCCGAAGATGGCGCTCGCGGTGCTCTCGGGCGGCCCGCCGCGAGAGCTGCTCAAAGCGGTCGCCGCCGGTGACACCGCACGCCTGCAGGCCGTCCCCGGCATCGGCAAGCGGACCGCCGAGCGGATCGTCGTCGAGCTGCGGGAGAAGGTCGGCGCCGGCGCCGGCCGAGGATCCGATTGTCATCACGCGAACCGATGAGCCGCACGCGCTCGCGCGCGAAGGCCTGCTCGGCCTCGGCTTCGATCCGCAGGAGGCCGAGCTGCTCCTGGAAGGCGCCGCCGGTGACACGCCGGAGGCCCTGATCGCCCACGCCCTGAAGGCCGCACGCCGATGATCCGCACCCCCGGCACCGACGTCGACCGCATCCAGACCCCGCACCCGCGCGAGGACGACGAGCAGGAGACGCGGCTGCGCCCGCAGCGGCTGGACGAGTTCGTGGGCCAGGAGGCGCTCAAGACCCAGCTCGGGATCTCGATCCGCGCGGCGCGGCACCGCGGCGAGCCGCTCGACCACGTCCTGTTCGCCGGCCCGCCGGGCCTCGGGAAGACGAGCCTGGCCCGGATCGTGGCCAACGAGCTCGGCGTCGACGTCACCGAGACCGCCGGCCCGGCACTCGAGCGCAAGGCCGACATCGCGTCGATGCTGACCAGCCTCGAGCCGCACCAGGTGTTCTTCGTGGACGAGATCCACCGGCTCCCGCGCGCGGTCGAGGAGACGTTCTACAGCGCGATGGAGGACGGGCAGCTCGCGGTCACGCTCGGCGTCGGGCCGGGCGCGAAGGTCGCCAGGCTCACGCTGCCGCCGTTCACGCTGATCGGCGCCACGACGCGCTCCGGGCTGCTGACGACGCCGCTGCGCGACCGCTTCGGCATCCAGCACCGGCTCGACCTCTACGACCCGGGTGAGCTCGCGGCGATCGTCGCGCGCAGCGCCGGCGTCCTCAACGTCCCGGTGCAGATGGAGGGCGCGAAGGCGATCGCGGAGCGCTCACGCGGGACGCCGCGCGTCGCCAACCGGCTGCTCAAGCGGGTGCGCGACTACACGCAGGTCCACGGCGACGGCAGCATCGACGCCGCCATCGCCTACGCGGCGCTCGACATGCTCGGCGTCGACCACGAGGGTCTGGACCGGCTGGACCGCGAGATCCTCGAGGCGATCTGCGCGCGCTTCGGCGGCGGACCGGTGGGTCTGTCCACGCTCGCCGTCGCGGTGCACGAGGAGCAGGACACGATCGAGGACGTCTACGAGCCCTACCTGCTGCAGCGCGGCTTCCTCCAGCGCACGCCGCGCGGGCGCGTCGCGACGCGGCACGCCTTCCGCCATCTCGGCCTGCCCGAACCGGCCCGGGAGGACAGCCTGTTCTGAGCGCCGCTCCATATCGCTCCTTTAGCGCTGGGGCTACCCTCCCGATCTGATGGCCCATCTGTTCATCTGCCCGAATTGCGGCAACCGGACGACCGCCAACGAGCGCACCTCCGGCTTCCGCAACGTGCCCAAGGGGTGCTCGAAGTGCGGTTTCGGCTTCCTGTTCGAGCTGCTGGACGACTACTACCCGGCGCCGAACGCCGCCTTCTTCGTCTGCGACCGCGAGGGCCGGATCATCGGCTGCGGCCGCGGCTCACGTGAGCTCACCGGGCTCTCGGACGAGAAGGTGATCGGCCGGCCGGTGCGCGAGGTGCTCGGCCTCGACTTCCAGGGAGAAGAGGACCAGGTCGGCGTGGCGCTCGAATGGGGCGTGCGCCGGCTCGGAAAGCCTGTCACAGTGAACGCCGAGGGCGATCTGCCCGCAAAAGCGGTAGCGGATTTGTTTCCGGCCTACGATGATGACGGCGGCCTCCTGCTCGTCCTGACCCCGTCCAGGTAGCCCAGAAACCTGTACATCCGCCCAGCGGCCGGCGCCGGCCGCATCGCCAAAGTACCCACCCCGCGAGATATCCCGTGTCCGAACGCCGCCGCTCACTCTTCATCCTGTTGGTCGTCGCCGCCCTGCTCGCCGCGTCGATCTTCGTCATCCTGACCAAGCCGACGAAGCTCGGCCTGGATCTCCAGGGCGGTGTCCAGCTCGTCTACCAGGCCGAGCCGACCGCGCAGCAGCCGGTCGACGCCGAGTCGATGCAGCGCTCGATCGACCTGATGCAGGAGCGCGTGAACGCGTTCGGCGTCGCCGAGGCCGAGCTCTTCCAGGCCGGCGAGGACCAGATCGAGGTCAACCTCCCGGGCGTCGAGGACGCCGAGCGCGCCGCGCAGCAGGTCGGCTCGACGGCCCAGTTGTTCTTCTACGACTGGGAAGCGAACATCCTCGACGACAAGTGCAAGACCGACCCTGACCAGAACGCGAACGCCCGCCAGCCGGTCGTCGGGCTGCGCGCCGCGGTGCTGCAGGCGTCCAAGTGCACGAGCGTCGGGGTCGGCAAGGGGTCCGATCCGCTCGCCGAGGACTCGCCCGGCGGCGAGTCGCAGGCCGCCGCCGAGCCGCGCTTCTACGTCTTCGACAAGACCGACCAAGAAGCCGCTGAGCGAGGGGCAGACGTTCAGCACGCGCGAGGAGGCGCTCGAGTCGGTGCCCGAGGCCCAGCGCGCGAACGCCGAGGTGATCGAGGTCCCGGCCGGCGTCCTCGTCCTGCGCGCCGAGCGCGCGTCCTCCGACGCGCCCGCGGCCCGACCGCTGGTGGGTGATCCAGGATCGCCCGGGCCTGTCCGGCACGGACATCAAGGACCCGGAGCAGAGCTCCGACCAGAGCGTCGGCAACGAGCCGATCGTCACGTTCAACTTCACCGACAAGGGCCGCGAGGCGTTCCAGGCGATCACGCGCCGAGTCTCCCAGCGCGGCGCCGACAACGCGCTCGGCGGGCCGCCGGTCCAGACCTCGCAGCACTTCGCGATCGCGCTCGACAACGAGCTCGTCTCCGCGCCCTACATCAACTGGCAGGAGCTACCCGGACGGCATCGACGGGGCCACCGGCGCGCAGATCTCCGGCAGCTTCACGATCCAGTCGGCGCAGGACCTGGCCAAGATCCTCAAGATCGGCGCGCTGCCGCTGAAGCTCTCCGAGGTCTCGCGCTCGCAGGTCTCCGCGACGCTCGGCGCCCAGGCGCTGGACCAGGGCCTGAAGGCCGGCATCGCGGGCTTCGTGATCGTCGCGCTCTTCCTGATCTTCTACTACCGCGTGCTGGGCGTGATCGCGACGGTCGCGCTGTGCATCTACGCGATCTACTTCTACGCGCTGGTCAAGCTGATCCCGATCACGCTGACGCTGCCGGGCATCGCGGGCCTGATCCTGACGCTGGGCGTCGCCGCCGACGCGAACATCGTCGTCTTCGAACGCGTCAAGGAGGAGGTGCGGGCCGGCAGATCGGTCGGGACCGCGATCACCACCGGCTACCGCAAGGGCCTGACGGCGATCATCGACGCGAACATCGTCACGTTCCTGGTCGCGTTCATCCTCTTCATCATCGCCACCGCGGGCGTCCAGGGCTTCGCCTTCACGCTCGGTCTCGGCGTCATCGTCTCGCTGTTCACGGCGGTGCTCGCCACCCAGGCGATCCTGTACTCGCTGCGGGCACGCGCCTGATCCAGTCCAAGGCCGCGCTCGGCGCCGGCGAGCAGCGGGTCAAGTTCCGGATCGACTACATGGGCAAGGCGAAGTGGTTCTTCTCCCTGTCGGGCGTGATCCTGCTCGTCTGCGCGCTGGCGATGTCGGGCAAGGGCATCAACTTCGGCATCGACTTCGACGGCGGCACGCGGATCACGGCCCCGCTCGAGAAGGCCGCGACCGTCGACCAGGTGCGCGACTCGCTGGCGCCGCTCGGCCTCGCCGACGCGAAGATCCAGACGCTGCAGAACGAGGAGCTGGGCGACAACGTCGTCCAGATCTCCACCAAGGAGCTGCCCGAGGGCGGCGTCGACGCGGCCACCAACGAGCTCGAGGAGTCGCTTCGGCCTGGCCGACACGCCGAACGTCGAGCAGATCGGCCCGAGCTTCGGTGAGACCGTCGCCCAGTCCGCGGTGATCGCGATCATCGCCTCGCTGCTGGTGATCTCGATCTACATCGCGCTGCGGTTCGAGTGGAAGTTCGCCGTGCCGGTGCTGATCGCGGTGATGCACGACATCCTGATCGTGGCGGGCGTGTACGCCCTCGTGGGCCGGGAGGTGACGACGTCGACGGTCGCGGCGCTCCTGACGATCTTGGGTTACTCGCTCTACGACACGATCATCGTGTTCGACCGAATCAGAGAGAACATCCCGCGGATGCCGAGCGCGGCGTTCTCGCAGATCGTCAACCGCTCGCTGTCCGAGGTCATCGTCCGCTCGATCGCGACCAGCTTCTGCACGCTGCTGCCGGTGCTCGCGCTGATGCTGTTCGGCGGCGAGACCCTGCGGGACTTCGCCTTCGCGCTGCTGATCGGCATCGCCTCCGGCACCTACTCGTCGATCTTCATCGCGACGCCGGTGCTCCAGCACTGGAAGGAGCGCGAGCCGAACTTCCGCGCCCGCCACGCCCGCATCATGGAGACGCTCGGCTACGTGCCGGCCTACGCCACCGCGGCGCAGGGCGGCCCGGTCGACGTCACGCCGAAGGAGCAGGGCCGCCGCAAGAGCGTCTCGGCGCCGCCCGGCCAGGAGGTCTCGCAGACCGAGTTCCAGGAGATGGTGCGCGAGCTCGGTGTCGACGAGTCCGAGCCGCCGCAGCCCGCGACCGAGCCCCAGCCGGCGGCGACGGGCGCCGACGCGTCCCGCTCGGCGGCCGCCGCGCCCGCGCCCGCGCCAACGCCGGCAACGGCGCACCACCGCCCGCAGGGCACACCGCCCGCGGCCGGGCAACGGCGAGGACGGCGACCCCAAGGACCGCAAGCCCCGCAATCGTCGTCACGGGAGGCCGCGCTGATGGCTCTGCTCGTCTGGACCATGGTCGGCCTCGCCATCTGGCACTTCACGGTCTTCCTGCCCGACAACTTCTACGGCGGGATCGTGGGCGCGTTCTGCGGGGCGCTGCTCGGCGCGATCATCTTCGGCCTGATCGTCAACCTGGGCTCGATCCCGGGCCAGAACGACACGGACTTCCTGACCGGCCTCGAGGCGATCCCGGGCACGCTGATCGGGCTCGGGATCATGTGGTGGCTCGGCGTCCGCAAGCTCGAGTCCGAGCCGGTCGTCAAGGCTGCTTAGCCGCCCACACCGCCCACAGGCGGTCGCCGGTCGCCCGATGAGCGACGTCCGCAGGTCGCTCTCGGCCGGGCCGAAGGCGCGCGCGAGCGCGAAGTAGCCGCGCACGATCCGCACGCGGCCGGCGTCGTCGGTCGACGACCCAGCCGCGGATCTCGCCGGCACGCGCCGGCCGGCGAACGTGCACACGAAGCGCCCGCCGGGCCGCAGGACGCGGGCGACCTCGGCGAAGGCCTCGCGCGGACGCGTGAGCGTGCCGACCGCGTCCGAGCAGAGCACGTCGTCGAAGGCCTCGTCGCCGAACGGCAGCGTCTCGATCCGGGTCGCCGCCGAACGCGACGAGCTCGTCGGGCGGCACGTCGAAGTGCTCCGCCGAGCCGGCGCAGAGGTCGAGCACGCGGCCGTCGATGCCGAGATCGCTGTAGAGGTCGCGGATCGCCGCGACCGCGGCGTCGTCGAGCCGCCTCGCCGGCCGCTCGACCGGCGGGGAAGTCCGCTGTGGCTGTGAGTGTGCCCGGTTTCCGTCCTCCCGCGCGCCTAGCCTCCGGCCCATCGTGCACGCGCGCCTCGAGGTCTCCCCGTACGCGTTCGCCGCCGCCGCGCGGCTGGCCGCGGAGCTGGGCTGCTCGCACGTGCTCGCGCAGGTGCTGGTGCGGCGCGGGCTGGGGGAGCCGGAGGCGGCGCGCGCGTTCCTGGCCGCCGCCGAGCGCGCACTCGCTCGGCGGCCTGGCCGGGGCTGGCGGCGGCCGCGTGGCGGATCCTCGAGCACGTCGAGCGCGGCTCGCGGATCACCGTCCACGGCGACTACGACGTCGACGGCGTGTGCTCGACCGCGATCCTCGTGCGCGCGCTGCGGACGCTGGGCGCGGACGTGGACTGGTACCTGCCGAGCCGGATCGACGACGGCTACGGGCTGGCCGCGCGCGACGGTCGAGAAGCTGGCCGCGCGCGGCACGAACCTGCTGATCACCGTCGACTGCGCGGTCACCGCGGTCGAGGAGGTCGCGCTCGCCCGCGCGCTGCGGGCTCGACGTCGTGGTCACCGACCACCATTCGCCGCGCGCCGACGGCGTGCTGCCCGACGCGCCGCTCGTGCACCCGCGGCGTCAACGGCTACCCGTGCGCCGACCTGTGCGCGGCCGGCGTGGCGCACAAGCTCGCGCAGGCGCTGCTCGAGGGCGCGGGGGAGGACCCGGCGCTGGCCGACGAGGACCTGGACCTGGTCGCGCTCGCCACGGTCGCCGACGTCGTGCCGCTGCAGGGCGAGAACCGCCGGCTCGTGCGCGAGGGCCTGCGCGACGCTCGCCGAGCACGCGCAAGGTCGGCCTGCGCGCGCTGATGGACGTCGCGCGCGTCGACCCGAGCGGGCTCGACGAGGCCGCGATCGGCTTCCGGCTCGGCCCGCGGCTGAACGCCGCCGGGCGGCTGTACCGCGCGGACGCCGGGCTCGAGCTGCTGCTGACCGAGGACCGCGAGCGGGCGCGCGCCGTGGCCGCGGAGCTCGACACCGTCAACGCGCGAGCGCCGCGACGTCGAGACCCGGATCCGCTTCGAGGCCGAGGCGCTGGTGGCCGAGCATCCCGCCGGGCCGCGCCCTCGTGCTCGCCGCCGAGGGCTGGCACCCGGGCGTGATCGGCATCGTCGCCTCGCGGATCGCCGAGCGCCACCACCGCCCGGCGGTCCTGATCGCGCTCGAAGGCGAGGAGGGCTCGGGCTCCGGGCGCTCGATCAAGCGCTTCGACCTGCTCGGCGGCCTGCACGCGAGCGCGCGGTCACCTGCTGCGCTACGGCGGCCACAAGGCGGCGGCCGGCCTGACGATCGCCCGCGACCGAGGTCGACGGCCTTCCGCGAGGCCTTCGTCGCGCACGCCGACGTCCGTGCTGTCCGAGGACGATCTCGTGCCCGAGGTGCGGATCGACGCCGTCGCCCAGGGCGACGCGCTGTCGCTCGACCTCGCCGAGGAGCTCCAGCAGCTGGCGCCCGTTCGGGATGGGCAACCCGAACGTCTCGCTGCTGGTCCCGGCCGCGACGATGTCCGACCCGCGCGCGCTCGGCAGCGAGGGCCGCCACATCTCGTTCACGCTCAGCGCGGGCGGCGCCCGCTCGCGCTGCGTGGCCTTCGGCGCCGGCGACACGCTGCCGGTCGACGGCCGGCGAGCCCGCCGACGCCGCCGTCCGGCTGGAGATCGACCGCTGGAACGGCTCCGTCTCGCCGCGGCTGGTGCTGCGCCAGGCGAACCGCTGCGCTCCCGCGCGCGATCGACGTGCTCGGCGAGCCGCCGACGTTCGCGGACGGGGTGCGGCGCGAGCTGGACGCGACCTGGCGACCGCGCGCGCGCGCCGGCGACGCCGCCGACCGCGCCGCGTCCCGCCGCCGCACGCGGCGCGCGGCTCGTCCGCGACCTGCGCGGCACCGGCATCGCCGGCATCCTCGGGGACCTCGTCGCGACCGGCGAGCCGGTGCTCGCCGTGACCGCGCACGCGCCACATCGCGCGCACGCGCTTGCCGCCCGTGTCGGCGGGTTCGCGCTCACGTCGTGGGCGGCGCTCGAGGACGATCCCGCCCTCGCCGCGCCGTTCCCGCACGTCGTCGCGGTCGACCCGCCGACGCGCTCGACCGCTGCACCATCCGGAAGGCGAGGGCTGGACCCACCTGGCGTGGGGGGCGCCTGAACTAGACTTTGCTCTACGGATACACGAATGGGACTTCAATCTCCGCGACCCGCTGACCGCCGTCTACCGCGCGCTGCGCGCGCTGGAGGTTGCGCGCGGTGAGGCCGGCGAGGCGCTGCTCCGCGGCGAAGGGCCGCAGCCGAGGTCCGCGGCGCTCGCGGGCCGGCTGGTGCGGGTGCTCACGGAGCTGGGGCTCGTCGCCTTGCGCGAGGACATGGTGCTCACCGTCGCCGAGCGCCCGCAGCGCACCGCGCTCGAGCGCTCACCCGCCTTCGTGGCCTACCAGCGACGGTTCGAGGACGGACGGCAATTCCTGACGCAGCAGCACATCGAGGCGAGCAGCGGCCTGAACGACGGCGGCCAGAACGGCGACGGCCTGCTGCGCGGGGACGCGACGCCGGTGGCGATCGCCGCCGCACCGCCCGGTCGACGTCGCCGAGCACGGCGACGACGGCTCGCTGGCGATCCCCGACGACCTGACGCAGCTCGAGCACGAGCTGCTCGCCGACCTGTTCGCGATCGTCTCCGAGCACGCCGACGAGGTCGTCGAGTCCGTCGACCGCAGCGCGGTCCTGCGCAGCTTCCTGTTCGCCTGCGAGCACCACGCCGACCAGCGCCGCCAGTCGGGCGAGGACTTCATCACGCACCCCGTCGGCGTGGCCAAGATCTGCGCCGGCATGCGCCTGGACACCTCGACGCTGTGCGCGGCGCTGCTGCACGACACCGTCGAGGACACGACGGCGAGCCTCGACGAGGTCAACGACGAGTTCGGCGACGAGGTCGCGGGCCTGGTCGACGGCGTGACCAAGCTGACCGGGATCACGTTCCAGTCACGCGACGAGGCGCAGGCCGAGAACTACCGCAAGATGATGGTCGCGATGGCCACGGACATCCGGGTCATCCTGATCAAGCTCGCCGACCGCCTGCACAACATGCGCACGCTCGGCGCGATGCCCAAGCAGAAGCAGATCGAGAAGGCCAAGGAGACCCTCGAGATCTACGCGCCGCTCGCGCACCGCCTCGGCATCCACGCCATCAAGTGGGAGCTCGAGGACCTCGCGTTCGCGACGCTGCACCCGCGCAAGTACCAGGAGATCAAGGGCCTGGTCAACCAGCAGCGCGAGGAGCGCGAGCGCTACGTGGCCAAGGCCGGCGGCTACCTGGCCAAGGAGCTCGAGGCGCTCGGCATCCACTCCGAGATCTCGGGCCGGGCCAAGCACTTCTACTCGATCTACTCGAAGATGACCCGCAAGGGCCGCGAGTTCAACGAGATCTACGACCTGACGGCGATGCGCGTGATCGTCGACAGCGTGAAGGACTGCTACGGCGCCGTCGGCGTCATCCATTCGCTCTGGAAGCCGCTCCCGGGCCGCTTCAAGGACATGGTGGCGATGCCGAAGTTCAACATGTACCAGGCGCTGCACACGACCGTGATCGGGCCCGAGGGGCGGCCGCTGGAGATCCAGATCCGCACCAGCGACATGCACGAGACGGCCGAGTACGGCGTCGCCGCGCACTGGCGCTACAAGGAGAACACCGGCGCAGGGCCGGCTGGACCCGACCGACGCCAAGCTCAAGTGGCTCAAGTGGCTGCTCGACTGGCAGACCGACCCGGACGACCCGACCGAGTTCACCGACCAGCTGCGCGGCGAGCTGATCGAGGACGAGGTCTTCGTCTTCACGCCCAAGGGCGAGGTCAAGTCGCTGGCCGCGGGCGCGACGCCGCTGGACTTCGCCTACGAGATCCACACCGACGTCGGCCACCGCTGCGTCGGCTCGCGCGTGAACGGCAAGATCGTGCCGCTGCACTACGAGCTGCAGTCGGGCGACATCGTCGAGATCCTCACCTCCAAGCGCGAGCGCGGCCCGTCGCGCGACTGGCTGGCGCTGGTCAAGACGACCCGCGCGCGCAACAAGATCAAGGCCTGGTTCAAGGCCGAGTCGCGCGACGACTCCGAGCACACCGGCCGCGAGCTGCTGCAGGAGCACCTCAACAAGGCCGGCCTGCCGGCCCAGAAGCTGACCGGCTCGCCGCTGCTGGCCGACGTCATCCGCGAGCTCGGCTTCAAGAAGGCCGACGACTTCTACATCGCGCTCGGCGGCGCGAAGATCTCGCCCAAGGTCGTCGTCAACAAGGTCATGCAGCGCCTCAAGCAGGGCGAGGCCGGCGTCGAGGAGCCGAGCCCCGGCGAGGACCTGCTGCTCGACCGCCGCAAGGCGCCCGCGCTGCGCCGCCCCGACGGCAACGCCGCCAAGTTCGGGATCCGCGTCGAGGGCGTCTCCGACGTCCCGCTGCGGCTGGCCAAGTGCTGCCGCCCGGTCAGCGGCGACCCGATCGTCGGCTACGTCTCGCTCGGCCGCGGGATCACGATCCACCGCGACGACTGCCCGAACGTGAACGCGCTGCGCAAGGACCCCGAGCGCTTCGTGCCCGTCTCCTGGGACGGCGACAACGAGACCGGCTTCAAGGTCGAGATCCAGGTCGACGCCTGGGACCGCCACCGCCTGCTCGAGGACCTCTCAGCCGCACCTTCGCCGAGGCCGGCATCAACATCGTCGAGGCCCGCTGCCTGGTCCAGCACCCGATGACCCGCAACCGCTTCGTGATCGAGGTGGGGGACACGCAGGCGCTGAAGGCCGCGATCAACCGCCTGCGCGCGATCGACTCCGTCTTCGACGCCTACCGCGTCATCCCGGCGGGGGGATAGCCGCATGGCGGCCGAGACGCTCGAGGCCGCCCCCGAGCTCGCCGCCATGCTCGCCGTCAGCCGGCTGGTCGCTGCCGGCGGGCCGCTCGAGTCCGTGCTCGACGGCGTCGCCGCCGAGGCCGCCGCGGTCGTCGGCGCGCGCTCGGCCAGCATCCTGCTGCTCGACGGCCGCACGACGTTCCGGCTGGCCGGCGCATTCGGCCTGAGCGACGCCTACGCGACGGTGCTGGCCGGCGCGCCGGCGATCGCGCCCGGTCACGGACCGTCCGGGCTCGCCGTCCAGCGCGGGCGCCCGGTCGCGATCCCGGACACCGAGCTCGAGGCCGACTTCGCGCCGTGGCGCCACGTCGCGCGCGGTGAGGGCTATCGCGCGATGGTGTCGGTGCCGCTGACCAGCGGCGGCGATGTGATCGGCGCGCTGAACGTCTACCGCCCGCACCCCGGCCCTTGGCCCGAGCGCGAGCTGGCGCTGCTCGGCTTCTTCGGCGAGCACGCCGCCAGCGCGATCAGCACCGCCCAGCTGATCGAGCGCCAGACGCGCCAGGTCGGCGCGCTGGCCCGGCTCGTGCGCGGGTTGCGCGAGCAGACCCACGAGCACGCCAACCGCCTGCACGCCGTCCGCGGCCTACTCGCGCTCGGCGCGCCCGAGGACGCGCTGCGCTTCGTCGAGGAGCTCGAGACCGCGCACCACGTGGCCTACGGGCGGATCTCGGGCGCGATCGAGCAGCACGTCGTCGCCGGCCTGCTGCTGGCCGAGACTGCGATCGCCCGGCAGCGCGGGATCACGCTCGTGATCGACGACGCCAGCCGGCTCGAGCGCCTCCCGGCGCGCGCTGACCGAGGCCGACGCGGTGACGATCGTCGGCAACCTGCTCGAGAACGCGTTCGATGCCGTGGCCGCCCTGTCGGCTGAGCGCCGGCGCGTGATGCTCGCGATCGTCGACGACGGCCGCACGCTGACGATCCGGGTCGCCGACGGAGGGCCGGGCGTCGGCGACGACCACGCTCGGCTGACCGAGCGCGGTTTCTCGACCAAGTCCGGGCACGCCGGCGTCGGGCTCGCGCTCGTGCGCGAGGCCGTCACCGCCGCCGGCGGCAGGCTCGACGCGCACGGCAGCACGTTCACCGTCAAGGTTCCGGTATGGCCGCCTGGCGCACCGTGATCGTCGAGGACGCGCCGACGGTGGCGGAGGTTCACCGCCGGCTGGTCGCGTCCGTACCGGGCTTCAGCGTCGCCGGGATCGCGGCGAGCGACGCCGAGGCGCGCCGGCTGGTCGCGCTGCATCGCCCGCACCTGCTGCTGCTCGACCTCGGGCTCCCGGACGGCGACGGCCTGGACCTGCTCAGAGCCCTGCGCGGCGCGCGCGAGCCGGTCGAGGTGATCGCGGTCACGGCCGCGCGCGGTGCGCAGGTCGTGCGCGACTGCGTGCATCTCGGGGTCGTGGACTACCTCGTGAAGCCGTTCGCGCCCGAGCGCCTGCGCCAGGCGCTCGGCCTGTTCGCGCACCGGATGCAGGCGCTGCACGACGGCGAGCTCGCGCAGGGCGAGGTCGACCGGCTGTGTGCCTCGGGCCGCAAGCCCGCCCGTGCGCTGCCGCGCGACCTCGCGCCGGAGACGCTGGCCCAGGTCCGCGCGACGCTCGGCGTGGCGCCGCTGAGCGCGGCGCAGGTCGCGGCCCGGACGGGCGTCGCGCGCGTCACCGCCCGCCGCTACCTCGAGTACCTCGCGGCGTCGGGCGAGGTCACCGCGCAGGCCACGGCGGACGGGCCCGGCCGCCCGGCCAAGACGTATTCGTTCGCACCTGCCTGACCAGAAAGCCCACAATCCCCACGCGCTCCCGTAGGCTCGGGCGGTCCGGCAGCGAGGAGGAGGAGCTGTGGCAAGGTTCGTCGATCTCTCCCAGGAGATCTACCAGGGGATGGGCGTCTATCCCGGTCACCTCAAGACGGTGATCTGGGACCACGCGACACATCAGGAGACCGTGCGGTACTTCGACGGCGGCTTCTCGTTCCACTCCCAGGGCCTGATGATGTGCGACCACGGCCCCACGCACGTCGACGCGATCTGCCACCTGGACCCGGCCGAGGACGCGCCGAGCATCGACGAGATGCCGCTCGACACGTTCTTCGGGCCCGCGACCTGCATCGATGTCTCGCACGTCGAGCCGCCCGACTACGTCACGGTCGAGGACCTCGAGGCCGGCCTGCAGAACGCGGGCCAGGAGCTCGCGCCCGGCGACGCGCTGCTGATCCGTACCGGCGCGTTCGAGCGCTACGGCGGCACGGCCGACTACACGACGCTCTACACCGGGCTCGACGAGGACGCCGGCAACTGGCTGGCCGAGCGCGGCGTGCGGATCTTCGGCGTCGACTCGCCGAGCCCCGACAACCCGATCAGCCGCACCTACCCGGTGCACATGATGTGCCGGGCCAAGCACATCACGCACTACGAGAACCTCGCGAACCTCGACCAGGTGACCGGCCTGCGGTTCACGTTCGCGGGCTTCCCGCTGCGGATCCGCGGCGGGACCGGGAGCCCCGTCCGCGCCGTCGCGATCGTGGAGGACTGACATGCGCTATCCCAGCACCGAGCCGGTGATCATCACCTGCGCCCTGACCGGCGGGATCCACGGCAAGGAGGCCAACCCCAACCTGCCCGAGCAGCCCGACGAGATCGTCGAGCAGGGCATCGCGGCGTGGAAGGCCGGCGCCTCGATCCTGCACGTGCACGCGCGCAACCCCGACGGCTCGAACACGATGGACCCGGAGATCTACGGCGAGCTGCACGAGCGGCTGTGCGCGGAGACCGACGCCGTGATCCAGCTCACGACCGGCGGCAGCCCGCGGCTGCCGGTCGAGGAGCGCCTGAACACCGTGTTCCTGTCGCCCGGAGATGTGCTCGCTCAACATGGGCCTGCTCAACTTCTTCATCCGCGGCGAGCAGGTGTTCTTCGCCAACCACCGCTCGGACATCGAGCGCTTCGCGCACGAGATCGCCGCCCGCGACGTGCGCCCCGAGCTCGAGATCTACAGCGCGGCGATGCTCGAGGAGGTCCAGCACCTGATCTCGGCCTCGACGTCCTCGGGCCGCCGTACGTCCTCAACTTCGTCCTGCACACGCCGACCCAGGGCGGCACGCGCGGGACGCCGGAGAACCTCAACGACTACGTCAGCCGCGTCAGGCAGCTCGGCCTGCCGTGGGAGGACCTGCGGATCAACGTCACCTCGATGGGCGGCGACGCAGCTGCCGATGACGACGATCGCGATGGCCATGGGGCTTCAACGTCCGCGTCGGGATGGAGGACAACGTGCTGTTCCGGCGCGGCGAGCCGCTGGAGAACAACGCGCAGCTCGTCGAGCGCGCGGTGCGGATCGCCACGGAGCTCGACCGGCCGGTCGCCACCCCGGAGCAGGCGCGCGAGTCGCTGGGTCTGCGCGGGCGCCAGGCCGGCAAGCGGCCGAGCGTGCGCGAGGAGGTGCGCTCATGAAGCCGCCCGTGTTCGCCTACGCCGCGCCCACGACCGTCGACGAGGCGCTCGAGCTGCTCGGCACGGACGGCGCGCGCGTGCTCGCCGGCGGGCAGAGCCTGGTGCCGCTGATGAGCGCGCGCCGCGAGCACCCGCCGGCGCTGGTCGACATCAACCGCGTCGCCGACCTGGCCGGCCTCGACGCCAACGGCGGCGTGACCGCCGGCGCCGTCGTGCGCGCCGACCGCGTCGCCCGCGACGCCGCGGTCCGCGCCGCGCTGCCGGTGCTGGCCGACGCCGCCGCGCGCGTCGGCCATCCCGCCGTGCGCAACCGCGGCACGGTCGGCGGCAACCTCGCGTTCGCCGACCCGGCCAACAACCTGCCGGTGGTGGCCGTCGCGCTCGACGCCGAGCTGACCGTGCGATCGACGAGCGCAGAGCGCACGATCGCCGCCGCGGACTTCTTCCGCGCCGCGCACACGACGGCGCTGGAGCCCGGCGAGCTGCTGTGCGCGGTGCGCTTCCCCGGCCTGCCGGAGGGCGCGGGCAGCGCGTACTACGAGGTCTCGGCGCGCTCGCGCGGCTGGGGCCTGGCCGGCGCGGCGGCCGCGCTGTGGCTGGCCGAGGACGGCACGATCGCCGGCGCGCGGGTCGCGCTCGGCGGCGTGGGGGAGACGCCGGTGCGGGTCGACACCGACGCGCTGATCGGCGCCCCACCGGGCGACTTCGCGGCGGCCGCGGCCGCCGCCCGCGAGGCGGTCGCGGAGCCGCGCGCGGACCTGCACGCCTCCGCGCAGCACCGCCGCCACCTGGCCGGCGTCGTCGTCGAGCGAGCGTTGCGGGCCGCGAGCGCCCGCGCGGGAGGAGGGGCGTGATGGACGCGGAAGTGAGGGCCATCGGGCTGACCGTCAACGGCCGCAAGCGCCACGTCGCGGTCGAGCCGCGGCGGCTGCTGTCGGACTGCCTGCGCGAGGACCTCGGGCTGACCGGCACGAACCTCGGCTGCGAGCAGGGCGTCTGCGGCGCCTGCACGGTGCTCGTCGACGGCGCGACCGTGCGCTCGTGCCTGATGTTCGCCGTCCAGGCCGACGGCAGCCGAGATGCACGACCGTCGAAGGGCTCGCCGAGGGCGCCGACATGCACCCGCTGCAGGCCGCGTTCTGGGAGCACCAGGGCCTGCAGTGCGGCTTCTGCACGCCGGGGATGCTGATGACCGCGCGCGAGCTGGTCGAGCGCGACCCGCAGGCCGACGAGCAGGAGATCCGCGCGGCGCTGTCGGGCAACCTGTGCCGCTGCACGGGCTACCAGCACATCGTCGACGCGATCCAGAGCGTGGGAGGGAGCAGCGATGGCCGTTGAGACCCACCAGTGGATCGGCCGCGACATCAAGCGCCGCGAGGACCCGGCGCTGCTGACCGGCAGCGCGACCTACGTCAACGACTTCAGCGCTGCCGGGGATGCTGCACGCGGCCGTGCTGCGCAGCCCGCATCCGCACGCCCGCATCGTGTCGGTCGACTGCACCAAGGCGCGCGACGCTCGAGGGCGTGCTGGCCGTGCTCTCGGGCGCCGAGCTGGCCGAGATCGTCACGCCGATGCCGCGCTTCTGCGCGGAGGAGGTCGTGCAGCACGCGGTCGCGGTCGACAAGGTCCGCTATGCCGGCGAAGCGGTCGCGATCGCCGTCGCCGAGACCCGCTATCAGGCCGAGGACGCGCTCGAGCTGGTCGAGATCGACTACGAGCTGCTCGAGCCGCTCGTGGACGCGGTCGAGGCGGCGAAGCCGGGCGCGCCGCTGCTGCACGACACGCTCGGACTCGAACGTCGTCTACGAGAAGACGTTCACGCACGGCGACGTCGAGGGTGACTTCGCGCGCGCCGCGCACGTCGTCAGCCGCACGCTGCGCTGGCCGCGCGTGACTGCGCTCGCCGATGGAGCCCGCGGGCGCCGTCTGCGACTTCGACGCCGCGTCCGGCCGGATGGACGGTCCACTCGAACTCGAACATGCTCAACTTCGCGGCCTGGGTGCTCTCGGCCACGCTGCAGATGCCGCCCGAGCTGCTCGACTTCCACCCGATGTACACGGGCGGGAGCTTCGGCTCCAAGCACCTGGTGTGCAAGGCGATCACGCTCGCGGGCGCGATGTCCAAGCTCACGCGGCGGCCCGTGAAGTTCATGGAGGACCGCGCCGACAACCTGCTGGCCAACGACTCGCAGGCGCCCGACCGCCGCTACGAGGCGGCGCTGGCGATCGACGCCGACGGCCGCTTCCTCTCGCTGAAGACCGAGGTGGTCGACGACTACGGCGCCTACTTCCTGTTCGCGGTCGCCGGCAACACGAACCAGATGGCGCAGACCATCGGCCCGTACGCGATCGGCTCCTGCGAGTCCGCGGTCAAGGCCGTGCTGACCAACAAGAACCAGCAGGGCGTGTTCCGCGGCGCGGGGTCGGAGGTCCACAACTGGGTGCTCGAGCGGCTCGTGGACGGCGCCGCCCAGGAGCTCGGGATCGACGGCATCGAGCTGCGCCGGCGCAACCTGATCCAGCCCGACCAGTTCCCGTACAAGATCCCGACCGGCAACGTCTACGACTCGGGCGACTACCCGGCGGTGCTGGACAAGGCGCTGGCGCACGCCGAGCTCGACTTCTGGCGCGCCGAGCAGGCCCGCGCGCGCGAGCAGGGCCGCTACATCGGGATCGGGCTCGCGCAGGCCCAGCAGCGCTCGACCTACGCCTCGACCGAGTTCTGGTTCCACAACCCGGGCCCGTACGTCGGCATGTCGACGACGCCCGAGAGCGTGCGCATCGGCATCGGCCCGACCGGCGGCGTGAGCGTGACGATGTTCTCGCCGTTCTGGGGCAACTCGCCCGAGACCGTCGCCTCCCAGCTCGTGGCCGAGGAGCTCGGCGTCTCGCCGGAGGACGTCTCGATCGCCTACGACTCGAGCGCCCACGGGCTGCCGAGCGCCGGCCCCGGCGGCTCGCGCATGACCGTGATGCTGTCGGGCGCGGTCAGCGGGGCGGCCGGGAAGCTGCGCGAGAAGATGTACGAGATCGCCGCGCACTCGCTCGAGGCCAGCCCGCAGGACATGGAGCTGGTCGACGGCTTCGTGCGCGTGCGCGGCGTGGCCGACGAGAGCAAGGCGATGTCGATCGCCGACATCGGCATGAAGGCCTACTGGTACAAGGACGACCTGCCCGAGGGCATGGAGAGCGGGCTCGAGGGCACGTTCACCTACGACCACCCGTACACGACGCTGCCGTCCGACGACCGCACCGACCTCGGCGTGTTCTATCCGATGATGGGCCACGCCGTGCACGTCGTCGTGGTCGAGGTCGACATCCACACCGGGCACGTCTCGTTCCTGAAGTTCCTGGCCGTGCACGACGTCGGCACGGTCGTCAACCCGCGCTCGCTGAAGGGCCAGATCCGCGGCGGGATCGCGATGGGCATCGGCGTCACGCTGATGGAGCAGATCCGCCACGACGCCGAGGGCCATGCGCTCTCGGCCTCGTTCGAGGACTACCTGCTGCCGCTGGCCGGCGACGTGCCCAACGTCGAGGTCCTGCACCACGAGACGCCGTCGCCGTTCACGAAGTACGGCGTCAAGGGCGGCGGCGAAGGCGGGCGGATGGTCGCGCCGCCGGCGATCACGGCCGCCGTCGAGGACGCGCTGTCGCCGTTCGGCGTGCGCATCGACGCGCTCCCGATCACGCCCGAGAAGATCGTGGAGTGGACGACGTGAAGCTCGACCACGCGGCGCTGATGATCTCCGACGTCGACGCCGCGCGCGCGTTCTACGTCGACGTGCTCGGGCTCGAGGAGGTCGCGCGCCCGCGACGTTCACGTTCCCGGGGATGTGGGTCGCGATCGGCGACCGCCAGCTGCACCTGATCGGCGAGGCCGAGCCCGGCCGCGCGCGCGAGACGATCGGCGACTACCGGTCAGAGGAGCTGGCGACCGGCTACACGGGGCACTTCGCGATCCACGTCGAGGACCTCGAGGCGTTCCTGGACGGCGTGCGCTCGCGCGGCGGCAGCGTCGTCGCGGGCCCGCGCCCACGCGGGGACGGGATCCTGCAGGCCTACCTGACCGATCCCGACGGCAACGTGGTCGAGATCATGCAGACCGGCGTCGCGGTCACGGGCGACGAGCCCGAGATCGGCGTTCCACAGAAGGGCTAGCGGCAGAGCAGCGAAGCGCGCACGAGGTCGCGCTGGCGGTCGTGCGCGCTGCGGCCCGGCTTGAGCGCCGAGGAGACGACGGTGTTCACCTTCGGCTGCGGCTGCTTGGTGGGCATGAGGGAATAATCGCGCTCCGCCCGGCGTCAGGGCATCGCACTAGCTGGTCAACCACGGTGGGGCTGGCCGTAGTCTTCAGGCCACGACGGTCAGTGCCGCGGGCGCGACGCTGAAGCGCGCCTCGAGCTCGTCGGCGATGTGGTCGCCGTCGACCTGGATCGGGATCGCGCGGCCGTCCGTGGAGCGCACGACGGCCTCGCCGAACGCGCCGAAGGCGTCGACGCCGCGGTGCTTGGCGATCCGCGCGGCGCCCGACAGCGCGCGGAAGGTGACGGTCGGGACGTCGTAGGCCCGCGCGCGGGTCAGCACGACGCCGGCCAGGCAGCCGGAGTCAAAGCGCGCGCCCTCGACCAGCGGCGACCGGGCGGTCCTTGAAGTACGTGTAGTTGTCGGCGTTCTGGACGAACAGCGACACGCCGCCGACCGTGCGCCCGTCGACCTCGACCGACAGCTGCGGCGGGTTGACGACGTAGCGGCGCAGGAACGTCACGATCGCGCACTCGACGAAGTAGTAGGGCCCGAAGCGCTTCTTGAGGGCCGGGTTGCGGTCGACGCGCTCGACCACGCTGGCGTCGAGCCCGATCCCGGCGGCGAACGTGAAGTAGCGGCCGTTGACCAGCCCGAGATCGACCGTCCGCGTCTGCCAGCGGTCGGCGACGTGCAGCAGCTGCTCGGTGGCGTCGACGAGGTCGGTCGGGATCCCGAGCAGCTTCGCGACGACGTTGTTGGAGCCGCCCGGCAGCGGGCTGAGCGCGGTGCTCGAGCCGGCCAGGCCGTTGGCGGCCTCGTTGACCGTCCCGTCGCCGCCGAAGGTGACGACGACGTCGTAGCCGTCGGCCGCCGCCTTGCGGCTGAGCTCGATCGCGTGGCCCTTGGCCTCGGTCTCGCGTCGTCGTCACGTCATAGCGGCCCTGGAGCGCGTAGACGACCAGGCTCTTGACCCGGTCGGACATCTTCGTCGCGACCGGGTTGATGATCACGAGCATGCGTTTCGGGCGGTCGGAGCCCTCGAGCGCCTCGACGCCCTCGGTCATAGCCAGCCGCGTCTGCGGAAGAACAACACCACGCCGATCACGATCGCCAGCATCGTCCCGACGATGATGTAGAACGCGTGCCGCCAGTCCTCGAACGGGAGGTGCACGTTCATGCCGAACAGGCTCGCGATCAGCGTCAGCGGCAGGAAGATCAGCGAGATCGCGGTCAGGGCGCGGAAGACCTCGTTCGTGCGGTGCGCGATCGCCGACTCGTTGGTGGCCTCGAGGCCCTCGACGACCTCCTTGTAGTTCTCGAGCATGTCCCACGCACGCTCGGAGCCGTCGATCAGGTCGTCGAAGTAGATGTCGAGGTCCTCGGCGATGTAGCGCGCCTTGTTGCGCTCGAGGTCGCGGAACGCGAGCCGCTGCGGCCGCACGATCTTGCGGAAGTTGATGATCTCCTGCTTGGCGTTGGAGATGTCGCGCACGACGTCCTCGCCCGCGCCCTCGAAGATCTCCTCCTCGATGCGCTCGAGCTTGTTGCCGATCTTGCCCAGCATCGGGAACGAGGCGTCGACGCAGTCGTCGACGATCTTGTACAGCAGGTAGCCCGGGCCCTTGGAGAACAGCGACTCGCGCAGCTCCTCGTTGGCCCGGCAGCGCTCGAACAGGTAGTCGATCGTCTGCAGCGGCTCGTTCGGGAGCGTGATCAGGAAGTCCGGGCCGACGAAGATGTCGACCTCGGCCGCGTTCAGGCGCGAGACCGATCTTGTCGTAGCGCGGGAAGTGCAGCACGATGAACAGGTAGTCGTCGTACTCGTCGACCTTCGGGCGCTGGTTGCGCGAGCGGACGTCCTCGTAGTCGAGGGGATGGAAGTCGAAGTGCTCCTCGAGCCAGCGCTGCTCGAGCCCGCGCGGGCGCTCGATGTTGATCCAGCGCAGGCCGGGCGACTCGACGATCTCGACACGCGGCTCGGTGCGCTCGGGCGCTGATCTCAATGCGCGCGCGACCGCGCCGACCGAACGGGCTCCGGGGCAGGCTCGGCATAGCCGGGACTGAGGGGCTCGTCGGTCGGCAGCGTCATCGGCGAGGATTGTACTTGTCCCGCCGCGAAGTTCGCTACGCTTCCGATCACATAGCTGTACGCATCCAGAGGGGTGGAGGGATTGGCCCTATGAAACCCCGCCAACCTGCTCCCGGTCGCACGCCGGGAAGCAAGGTGGCAATTCCATCAGGCTCCAAACGAAACAGCCTGGGAGATGCGGTTGGGGTCTTCCCGGTGCACTGCCGACCGAACCTCCGCCGCAACATCCCGGGCGGAGGACAAGACCAATGCCGGCAGATGCCCTGAAGTGCAAGGAGTGCCAGACCACCTACCCGCTCGAGGCGCGCTTCGTCTGCGAGCGGTGCTTCGGTCCGCTCGAGGTCAGCTACACGCTGCCCGAGGGTGATCCGGCCGCGCTCAAGCGCCGGATCCAGGCCGGGCCGCACACCATCTGGCGCTACGCCGACTTCCTGCCCTTGCAAGGCGCGCCGCGCTCGGCGCTGCCGACGGGCTGGACGCCGCTGGTGAAGGCCGACCGGCTCGCGCAGCGGCTCGGGCTCGGCGAGCTCTACATCAAGAACGAGACCGCCAACCCGACGCACTCGTTCAAGGACCGCGTCGTCTCGATCGCCTTGGCTCGTGCAGTCGAGCTCGGGTTCGACACGCTCGCGTGTGCGTCGACCGGCAACCTGGCGAACGCCGTCGCGGCGCACGCCGCGGCCGCCGGTCTGCCCGCCTACGTCCTGATCCCGCACGACCTCGAGGAGCAGAAGATCCTCGCCACCGGCGCCTACGGCGCGCAGATCGTCGCCGTCAAGGGCAACTACGACGACGTCAACCGGCTCTGCACCGAGGTCAGCGGCGAGCGGCCGGGGTGGGCGTTCGTGAACATCAACATGCGCCCGTACTACGCCGAGGGCTCCAAGACGCTCGCGTTCGAGACCGTCGAGCAGCTCGGCTGGGAGCTGCCGGACCGGGTCGTCGGCCCGATCGCCTCCGGCTCGCAGTTCACGAAGATCGCCCGCGGCTTCGAGGAGTTCATCGACGCCGGCCTGGTGGCGGGCGACGTGCCGCGCATGAACGGCGCGCAGGCGCTCGGGCTGCTCGCCGGTCGCGACCGCGTTCGCCGCCGGCACGACGTCTGCCGGCCGGTCAAGCCCGAACACGATCGCCAAGTCGCTGGCGATCGGCAACCCGGCCGACGGGCCGTACGCGATCGAGCTCGCGCGCAAGACCGGCGGCTCGATCGACTCGGTCGACGACGACGAGATCCGCGCCGGCATCCGCCTGCTGGCCGAGACCACCGGCATCTTCACCGAGACCGCCGGCGGCGTGACGATCGCGACGCTGGCCAAGCTCGCCGAGCGCGGCGACATCGGCCGCGACGAGCGCGTGGTGGCGATGGTCACCGGCGACGGCCTGAAGACGATCGACGCCGTCCGCGACACGTTCGAGGTCACCACGATCCCGGCCTCGCTGGACGCCTTCGACGAGCGGTTCGCTCCGGTGGCGGTCTGATGGCGGTCACGGTCAAGCTCCCGACGCAGCTGCGCGACGCCGCCGGCGGCGCGACGGCGGCCTCGGTCGAGGGTGGGACGGTCGGCGAGGCGCTGGACGCGCTCTACGCGCAGCACGGCGAGCTGCGCGAGCGGATCGCCGACGGCGACGGCGCGCTGCGGCGCTTCGTCAACGTCTACCTCAAGGGCGAGGACATCCGCTTCCTCGACGGCCTCGACACGCCGGTGGCCGACGGCGACGAAGTGACGATCCTGCCGGCGGTGGCGGGCGGGTGAGGCGCGGCCAGGCGCCGGGAGGGCGCAGCGGCGGTGCGGCCGACGGCGGCCGCGAGCGCCGTGCGCGCGAGGGCGGCACGCCATGAGGCTCGACGAGCGCCTGCGGGACGGCGAGCCGATCGTCTCCTTCGAGTTCTTGCCGCCGCGCACCGTCGAGGCCGAGCTCGCCTTCTGGAGCGCGATCGAGGAGCTGGCCGCGCTCGAGCCGGCGTTCGTCTCGGTCACCTGCGGCGCGGGCGGCACGACGCGCGACCTGACGCTGGCCGTCGTGCGGCGGCTGGCGCGCGAGCGCGGGCTCGAGGCGGTCCCGCACGTCACCGCCACCGGCTTCACCCGCGACGGCCTGCGTCGCGCTGCTGGCCGAGGCCGCCGCGGGCGGCGCGGAGAACGTGCTGGCGCTGCGCGGCGACCCGCCGCGCGGGCAGGACACGTGGACGGCGCCCGAGGGCGGCGTGCGCAGCTCGCTCGAGCTGACCGAGCTCGCCGCCGAGGCCGGCTTCTGCGTGCTCGGCGCCGCCTACCCCGAGCCGCATCGCGACTCGCGCGGCTGGGCCGAGGACCTCGCGCACCTGCGCGCGAAGGTCGACGCCGGCGTGCGCGTGCTCGTCACCCAGCTGTTCTTCGACAACGACGACTACCGCCGCTTCGTCGAGCGCCTGCGCGCCGGCGGCATCGACGTGCCGGTGCTGCCGGGGATCATCCCGATCACCAGCGCGGCCCAGATCGCGCGGCTGACGGCGCTCTGCGGCGCCTCGCATCCCGGCCGCGCTGCGGCGCGAGCTCGAGCTGCGCCAGGACGACCCGCGCGCGGTCGCCGAGCTCGGCGTGGCCTACGCGACCGCCCAGGCCGCCGAGCTGCTGGGGGAGGGCGCGCCGGGCGTGCACCTCTACACGCTCAATCGCTCCCCGGCCACGCGCGCGATCGTCTCGGCGCTGCGCGCCCACGGCGCACTGCCGGCCGCCGTCGCGGCGTAGGCGCCCGACGACGGGGGGTGCAGCAACTGGCCTGCGCGAAACGAGGGTGGACTACCGCACCCCCGGCTAGCGGGCCGCGCGACCGCGGGTGGCGAAGTCGTCCGCCGACACGAGGTCGAGCTCCAGCGCCGGGCCCAGGCAGGCGGCGAGCGCCTCCATGCTCTCGGTCACGAGCTGCGTCGTACTGGGCGGTGATCGCGGCGCGGAACTCCGCCTGCAGCCGGTCGAGCTCGCGCATGTCCGCGCGCGTGTGCGGCGCCTTGAGCCACGTCATGCAGTCGGGGCAGCGCAGCTCGACGACCACGACGTCCGAGCCCTTGGCCTCGCAGCGCAGCGGCTGGAGGAAGCTCGACCCACAGCGCGGGCACATGGTCATCGCCGCCACGCCCGCGAAACTACGGCGCGCGCCGGACGGAAGGAAATCGACGCGCGCGCCACGTCGGCGGCCGGCCACGACGCGGTGGCCGGGCTCAGGCCCGCAGCGGTGGGATGCGCTGGTGCAGCGTCGCGACCAGCTCGCGCGGGTCCTGCATGACCAGGTCGGCGCCGAACTCGAGCGCGGCCGGGCTCGTCTCCGCCGTCCAGAACTGGCCGCCGGCCACGATGCACGGCCGGGGATCGAGTGCGGCCAGCGCGCGCAGCACCTCGGCGACGCCTTCGAGCACGCTCGCGGTCGCGGTGGAGAGCGCGACGAGGTCCGGTTGCTCGGACTCGACCAGCGACGTGATGTCGGCGGCCGGCGCGCCGGGGCCAAGCTGCAGGACCTCCCATCCGTCGGCCTCGAGGAAGTCGGCCACGACCCGGGTGCCGAGCGCGTGCAGCTCCTCGGGCGTGCCGGAGACGATCGCCAGCCGCCCGTCCTTGGGCGGCCGCCGCATCTGCCGGCCCAGGCCGTCGAGGATCGACTGGGCGACCGCGGTCGCGTAGTGCTCCTCGGCGACGTTGATCGCGCCCATCGCCCAGCGGTGGCCGATCTCGCGCAGCGCCGGCTCGATCATGCGCAGATAGATGTCCGGGATCGGCACCCCGTGCTCGAGCGCGTCCTCGACGGCGCGGCGGGCCAGCGCGGAGTCGCGCGCGAGCAGCGCGTCGAGGAAGGCGGCGCGATAGCGCTCAACGGTCACGAGCGTCAGGATGCCAGCTCAAAGCCTGGACCTCCGTCCGTGGCGCGGCCGCCGGTCCGCCGCGTAACGTTCGGCCATGACCAGCGATCAGGATCCCGACCGGACGGAACCGGTCCCGCCGTCGCTCGACAACGGTGACGCGGCGCGTCATGTGGCGTACCTCACGGGCATGAGCCCGGAGGCCGCCGAGGCCTTCGCGGCCTACCACTCCGGGCGCTTCACGCAGCGCTCCGCCTTCCGCGACGCGGCGTAGCCCTCGCGGTGCGGCGCCGACGGATCGCGTGAACTTCAGCTCACGCGTCAGAGGGAGCGCCAGGCGTCCCACCAGCGGGCGCCGCGCTGCGCGGGCCGGCGATGGTGACGCTGACGAGGACCTTCACGAGCGCACGAGCAGACGCGAGGCGAGCGCGCCGAGGCCGAGGCCGCCGAGCAGCGCGAGCGCGGCCACGAGCGCGAGCGTCAGCGCCGGGTCGCCGGCATCGGCGTCGCTGCCCGCGAGCAGCTCCGAGGTCGGCTCGGTCGGTGTGGCCGTCGGTTCCGGCGTCGGGCCGGGCAGCTTCGAGGCGAAGTCGGCCGAGGACGGCTGGGCGGTGCCCTCGACGATCACGTCGAGCTCCACCGGCAGCTCGGCGGGGAGCTCGGCCGGTGAGACTGGCGGAGTCGGCCACGCTGACCGAGATGTACCACTCGCCGGGGGCGGGGAACTTGTCGAGGCTGAAGTCCGTGCCGAGGATCTGCTCGAAGCCGAGCGCGCGCGGGCTCACGGCCTCGCCGGTCTTCACGCCGGCCTCGTCGTCGCCCTCGAGCTCGGTCGACGCATCGCGCCAGTCGTACTCGTCGCTGAACGGCTCGCGCAGCGGGCTCCAGAGGTCGAGCTGGTAGTCGAGGTTGTCGAGGCCCGCGCAGGTAGTCGTTCGCGGAGAAGTCGGTCTCGATCTCGGACGTGTCGACCGTCGCCCGGACTCGCAGGATCTGGCCCTTGGCGATCGCGACCTTCCAGTACACGGTCTCGCCGGCGGCGACCGTGTCGGCATAGCGCCCGGGCTTGAGCAGCGGCGCGGTGTTGAACGAGCCGCCGCCGACGACCGGCGTGGCGCCCTGCGCCTGCGCGAGCGCCGGGAACGCCAGCAGCAGCACGACGGCCATGATCGCGGCCCTCATGCCCGCCGCCTCCACAGGAACACGCGCGCCGGCGCCGAAACCGAGCGCGGCCAGCCCGCCGCCGACCAGCGCCAGCAGGGCCGTGCTCGGCGGCTCCTCGGGCGTGATCGTGCCCGCGGGCAGCTCCGGGTCCTGCTGTGCCTGCGGGTCCTTCTCGTCGCGACCGCGGCCGAGGATCTCGACCTGCATCTCCGACGTGTACGGCTGCCCGCCGGTGGCGTTGTAGAGCTCCTTCTCCGAGCTGTCCTCGAGCGCGAGCTTGAGGTAGTAGCGGCCGGGCTTGTTGAACGGCTTGTCGGCGTCGGCCTGCTCGCCGACGCCGATCGGGCGCGAGACGACGCCGACGCCCGCCGACGTAGCCCGCGGCGGGAGAACACCGTGTCGTTGCCGGCCGACGAGTTCTGGGTGGAGGGGATGTCGAAGTCGGGCGTGACGATGTCCAGCGACGATTCCGCCGACGCTGCTCTCGACGCCGCGGTCGGGCGGGATGAACGACTGGCTGGCCTTCAGCGTCTCGCCGCGCTTGAGCTCGATCGCGTACCAGCGCTCGGAGTCGGGCAGCAGCTGGTCGGTGTACTGGCCGGGGGTGAGCAGCGTGGCGTGGCGCGCGTCGGGGCCGCCCTTGATCGCCTTGCCCCTGGGCTGGTACTCGCGCAGCGCCCGCGTGGAGAGGACCCGCAGCTCCTCGCGCAGGCTCGCGGCGTCGGTCGCGTCGCGGTAGACGCCGCCGCCCGCGCGAGGCGATGCACTGCAGCTCCTCGCGCGCCTCGGGATCGACGTTGAAGCCGATCGCCTGGATCCGCATCTCGACGCCGCCCTTGGCCACGCGCTGGGCGACCGAGCACGGCGACGGCGGCTGGCAGGTGTCCTTGCCGTCGGAGACCAGCACGATCGTGCGCGCGCCGCTGTCGCCGAGGTCGGTCGCGGCCTGCTCGAGCGCGTACGCGATCGGGGTGCGCCCGCGGGCGCGGAACGAGCGGATCTGCTGCTCGAGCTCGGCCTTGTTGCGGCCACGCGGACCGATCGGCATGACGAGCTTGGAGTCCCGGCAGGCCGGGCCGATCGGGCGGCTCGGCAGCGTGCCGCCGTAGACGCGCAGGCCGATCTCGGTCGAGTCCGGCAGCGAGTCGAGCAGCGCGACCGCCGCGTCCTTGGCGGCGTCGATCTTGCGCGTGCCGGCGCCGTCATCGGTCAGCATCGACCCGGATGCGTCGAACGCGAGCAGGATCTTCGGCGCTCCTGCGGGCGTCGGAGTGGGGGTGGGCGTCTGGGCCGCGGCAGGCATCGCCAACGCGAGCGCCAGGCCGACCCCCACGACCAGGCGAACCATCCATGCCCGCGCGTCCATCGGCGGCAAGTGATACCCATTGGCTGCGGCGGAGGCAACCGGTGATGACGTGAGCGATTCCATTTTCTGTCCCAATTGTGGTGAGCGAATCAGCGCCCGAGCTCGATTCTGCCCGGCTTGCGGCGCCCGTCAGGACGAATTTAGGGTTTCTTCACCAATCAAGGACGATGCTGGTGATGTGGAGCCGTCGCACGATCCGGAGCAGACGCCGCCTGCGGTCGGACGAACTGTGGTCCGCGGGCGGGCCCGACGCACCGCAGCCCGGAGCGCGCGTCCGCGAGCCGCCCGCCGCGTCGAGCGCCCACCGCCGACCGCGCGAGGCGCGAATTGCCCCGCGGCCGCGGCCGCCGCCCGCAAGCGCCGCCGACGCCAGTCGCAGGCGCCGACGCGCCGCCGCGAGCGCCGCCTCCGCCCGACGAGCCGCGCGACGACTCCGCCCGCGGCCGCCGACGACGCCGCGCCGCCGCCGCGCGACGCGCGCCGCCCGCCGACCGCCCGACCGCCGCCGACGACCGCCCGCGCGAGCAGGCCGGCGCCGGGAAGGACGAGCCGCCGCCGCGCGAGCCGCTCGGGGAGCGCATCGGGCGCGTCGACCCGCAGGCCGGCGAGCTGTCCGAGCTGCTGCGCGAGCGCTTGGCGCTGCCCGGGCATCGTCGCCGCGGCGATCGCCGGCGGGGTCTCGGCCGCGATCGTGCTCGCCGCCGGCCTGCTGATCGCCGTCATCACGCCCGACGCCTCGATCCTCGGCGTCGTCGGCCACGACGTCGAGCATCCTCACCGAGGGCTTCCGCCACGCGGTCGGGACGCTGCTGACCGCGATGGTCGATCCGGGCCTGCTGATCTCCGGCTCGCGGCGCATCCACCCGCTGCTGCTGCTCGCGATCCCGCTGACGTCGCTGATCCTGACCACGCGCTGGCAGCTGCACCGGACCGCGGGCGCGCCGGCGCTCGCGCGGCTCGGCCTGGGCGATGGTGGTCGGGCGTCCCGTTCGGGCTGCTGATGCTCGCCTTCGCGGTCATCGGCGGCGAGACCGAGTCGACGAACATCTCGCCGTCGCGCCGGGCAGCGCGTTCGCGCTCGGGCTGCTGTGGGGGGTCATCGGCGGCCTGATCGGCGCGGCGACCAAGCTCCCGCTGGACGAGCTCACCGCGCGCGCCCCGGCGACGGTCAGGACCGTCGTCGTCGCGACGGTGGCCACGCTGCGCCCGCTCGCGGCCGTGCTCGTGACGTGCACGGCGATCGGGCTCGTCGGCTGGCTCGTGCAGGTCGGCGCCGACGCCGGCGGCGTGCGCACCGACCGCTCGGCCGCGACCGCGCTGATCGAGGAGGCCGCGTTCGCCGGTCGAGCACGGCGTCCACCTGACGGCGCTGGCGGCCGGGCGCGCTTCACCGCCGACGCCAACGGGCCGCTCGGACTGCCCTTCCCGGTCGCCGGAGGCCAACGACGTGCCGGGCCGCGGCGGCGCCTTCCGCATCTTCAGCTACGACGACGCGATGCCGGCCTACGTGCTGCTGCCGGCGCTCGTGCTGCTGATGGCGCTGGTCGCGCTCGGCGCGCTGTACGCCGGCTTCGCCGCCGCCCGCGCGGTCGAGGCGCGCACGCTCGGGACCGGCGCCGCGTGGGGCGCGATCACCGGGCCGGCGTGGGCGATCGACGATGGCGATCCTCGTCGTCCTCGCCGGTGGCCTGTTCCACGGCGACGCCGACGATGCATCGGTGTTCGGCGTATTCCTGATCGGCGGCGCGCTGCTGGGCGCCGGCGGCGGTGCGCTCGCCGTCAGCGGCCAGTCGGCGCCGAGATCAGACTAAGCTTCGGCCTAAAGTTGGCGGCGCGCCGCTATTCGACACCGGATAGGTTCGCTCTCAAGTTTCCGCTCGGAGGGTGCTTGTCCGGTTCGTGGGTCCGCAGTGCGACGGCGATGGCATTGCTGCTCGTTGCGCTCGGCGCCGCGGCGCCCGCCGCTCACGCCGACCGTCCCTTCACGGTCCGCTTCACGGGCAACGACACCGGCGATATCGCGATCGCCGCGGCGCCGCTGCTGGCGTGCTCGACGACGGGCACGAACGGCGCGACGTGCGCTGCGTCGCGTGCGCTCGACGCGGGCAACGGGCCGACCGGCGGCAACAGCATCGCCGTGCAGAACAACAACAACTTCACGATGGTCAACGTCGACACCGACGGCGATCCGGTCACGACGGTCAATTCCTCGACCGCGTCGCTGGCGCTGCCGCCGGGCTCTGCGGTCCTGTTCGCCGGGCTCTACTGGGGCGCCATGCAGTCGGCCGGGAACAACGGCGGCAGCGTCCCCTCGGCGGCGACGCCGAATGCCGCGCAGGTCAAGTTCAAGCCGCCAGGACGCGCCTTTCGGACGCTGACGGCGACGACGCTCGATTTCGGGACGGGCGCCAGCGCGACCCGCTATCAAGGCTTTCGCGACGTCACCGCCGAGGTCGCCGACGCGGGCTCGGGAACGTACTCGGTCGGCGATGTGCGCGCCGGCACCGGCGGTGATCGCTACGCCGGCTGGTCACTCGTCGTGGCCTACCGCGACACGGCGCAACCGGCGCGCAACCTGACGGTGTTCGACGGATTTCTCTCGATCGCGTCCAACGCAGCGCCGACCACGATCGGCGTCAGCGGGTTCCAGACGCCACCGGCGGGTCCGGTGCGCACGACGCTGGGCTTCGTCAGCTACGAGGGCGACCTGGGTGCCCCCGGCGACACCGCGTCGTTGAACACGACGACGCTCGGCAACGCCGCCAACCAGGCGACGAACTTCTTCAACAGCTCGATCACCCGCAACGGCCTCGATGGTCGGCACCCGCAATCCGGCCTACTCGAACACGATGGGCTACGACAGCGACCTGTTCAACGCCGACGGAGTGCTGGCCAACGGCGCCACCGACGCGTCGATCCGCCTCACCACGTCGTCGGACGGGTACCTGCCCGGCGTGGCGACGTTCGCCACCGAGCTCTACGCCCCGGCCGTCTCGCTGGAGAAGTCGGTCACGCAACCTCACGCATCCCGGCGGTCCCGACCAGCGCGGCGACGTGCTGCGCTACACGCTGCTCGCTCGCAACACCGGCCAGGACGGCGCCGACAACTTCGGCGTGGCGGACCCCCTGCCGGACGGGACGACGTACGTGCCCGGATCGCTGCGGATGGTCAGCGGCCCGGGAGCGCCCGCCACGCCGACCGACGCCGCGGGCGACGACCGCGCCGAGTTCAACGCCGCGGCGAACCGGGTGCTGTTCCGGCTCGGCACGGGCGCGACCGGGGTCGCCGGTGGCCGGGTCGCGGCCGGGGCCTCGACCTCGTTCAGCTTCGACGTCCGCGTCGACGACGTCCAGCCGCGCTTCGAGATCGTCAACTCCGCGCTCGCGTCGTTCGTGTCGCAGAGCTTGCGACTGCCGCTGTTCGCCAACGCCGACCCGGTGACCACCGTCGTGGCGGCACCGGACCTGAGACTGTCCAAGGTGCACGCGCCGGAGTTCGTCGCGGGCGCACGCTCGACCTATCGGATCGTCGTCTCGAACATCGGCAACCTGGCGACCGACGGCAGCACCGTGACCGTCACCGATCCCCTGCCGCCGGCGTTCTCCTCGATCGAGAACCTCAACGGCGACGGCTGGAGCTGCAGCCTGGGTGCATCCACGATCACCTGTACGCGCTCCGGGGCGCTGGCCGCGGGCGAGAGCTACCCGCCGATCCTCGTCGACGTCACCGTCCTCGATCCCGCGCCGGCGTCGATCGTCAACACCGCGACGGTGGCCGGAGGGGGCGACGTGAACCCGGACAACAACGCGGCGACCGACGTGGGCGGCGCGGCCCGCGCCGCGGACGTCTCGATCACCAAGACCGGCACGCCGGAGACCGTCCTCACGGGCGAGACGGTGCGCTTCACGCTCGTCGTCCGCAACGCCGGACCGTCGATCGCGACCGCGGTGACCGTGAACGACCTACTTCCACCGCAGAGCTACGCCGACGTCACCGCCACGCCGACCACCGGGAGTTGCACCGCCGCGGTCGTGTGTTCGCTGCGGCGATCTCGCCCCCGGGGAGTCGGCCACGATCACGATCGACGCCACGGTCACCGCGGTCGACACCACCCTGACCAACCAGGCGACGGTCGAGCTCGACCACCGACGACCCGACGCCGGCCAACAACCTCGACGCGGCGGTCGTGACCGTCGCGCCGACCGCCGACCTGGCCATCGTCAAGACGCCGTCGACCACGACTCCGGTGCCCGGGGCGCCGGGCGGCCTGACCTACACGATCACCGTGACCAACGCCGGTCCGAGCACCGCCACCGGCGTGACCATCTTCGACGCGATCCCGGCCGACTTCACGCCTACGGCGGTCGCCGGACCGCCGGGCTTCACCTGTACCGCGGCCGTGCCCGGCGCGACGATGTCCTGCTCAGGAGGAACGATTCCCTCCGGAGGCGCGGCGACGCTGACCGTGACCGGGACCGTGGCCGCCTCCCCGTCTTCGCTCACGCTCACCAACGTGGCCGGGTTGCGCGCGACGACGCGCGACCCGAATCTGCTCAACAACATCGACACCGTGGTCGTGCAGGCCGCCCCGCTCTCCGACCTCGCCGTCGGCAAGGTCTGGGGCACGCCGACCGGCGACTTCGTGCCGCTGACGAACACCGCGCCGAACACGAACGTCCGCGTGCTGATGACGATCACCAATCTCGGCCCCAGCCCGGCGACCGGCGTGACGCTGCGTGACGCGCTGCCGGCCGGCGCGACCTACGTCTCCGACAACCAAGGCGCGTGCACCAGCGCGGCCGGCGTGGTCACCTGCACCGTCGGATCACTGGCCGTCAACGCGAGCTTCTCCGTGCTCGTGACCGTCCAGGTGGCCGCGAGCGCGGCCGGCACGACGCTCGTCAACACCGCGACCAAGAGCGCCAACCAACCGGACCCGGTCGCCTCCAACGACAGCTCGACCGACCGGCTCTCGGTCGGGACCGCGGCCGACCTGGAGCTGCACAAGACCGTCTCGCCGACCAACGCGTCGGTCGGCGATGACGTCACGTTCTCACTGGCCGTCACCAACAACGGGCCGAGCCCCACCGCGAACCTGACCGTCGTCGACCCGCTGCCGAGCGGCCTGGACTTCGTGTCGGCGCAGGCCGGCTGCAGCTACGCCGCCGGCACGCGGCAACTCACCTGCACCAGCGGGCCGCTCGCCGTCGGCGCGACCCGGACGCTGACGTTCGTGGCGCGCCCCACGGACGCCGCGGCGGGCACGACCGTGCAGAACCGCGCGACCGCGTCCAGCACCACGCAGGACGCCGAACCGGCCAACAACGTCGACTTCGCGGCGTTGCCGGTCGCGCCCCGCGCCGACCTGCGGATCGTCAAGCGCCCCGCCGACACGACGCTGCGGGTCGATCAGGACGTGACCTACACGCTCACCGCCACCAACGACGGCCCGAACGACGCCACGGGCGTGGTCGTGACCGACTCGGTCCCGACCGGGATGCGCTTCATCAGCGCCTCACCGGGCTGCATCTATGACGCCGGGCCGCCCGAGACGGTGACCTGCGCCGTCGGCGACCTCGCCGATGGCGCGAGCACCGAGGTCACGGTCACCCTGCGGCCGCGCCGGGCCTTGGCCGGTGAGACCGTCCCCAACGCCGGGACCGTGCGCGGTGACCAGCCCGATCCGAACCTCGCCGACAACTCCGACGTCACGAGCGTCGTCGTCCTGGCGCAGGCCGACCTGCAGCTCACCAAGGCGGCCGCCGGCCCGACCGCCGTCGCCGGCGGGACGCTGACCTACACGCTGTCGGTCTTCAACGAAGGGCCGAGCACCGCTCCGACGACGACCGTCGAGGACCGGCTGCCGGCCGGCGTCGAAGTGCGCTCGGCCACACCCAGCCAGGGCACGTGCACGATCGCCGCCGCGCGCGTGACATGCGCGCTCGGCGCGCTGGCGTCCGGGCGTCACCGCGCAGGTGCTCGTCGTCGTGGAGATCCCGGCCGGCGCGGGCGGGAGCACGCTCGCCAACTTCGCGACGGTCGACGGCGGGATCCTCGATCCCCGCCCGCAGGACAACGAGGCGTCGGTCTCGACGCCGATCAGCAGCGCGCTGATCTCGCTCCCCCCGCCGCCGCTCCAACCCGAGACCGCAGGCCGCAGCCGCAACCGGCCGGATCGGCCGAGTTCGCCATCACCAAGACCGTCGACCGCGCCCGCGCCGATACCGCGACCCAGCTGACCTACACGATCACCGTCACCAACCGCGGCGCCGGAGCCGCCCAGCAGGTCCTCGTCAGCGATACGTTCAGCGATCGCGTGACGCTGCTGTCGGTGACCACGACCGCGGGGACGTGCACGCGCTCGCCGCTCGCGTGCCGGATCGACGTCATCCCGGCCGGCGGACGCGTCGTCATCACGGTCCGCGCCCGTGCGCTCGACCCCGGGCGCCTGACCAACACCGCGGCGGTGACCGCCGCGAACGCCCCGGGCGCGACGGTCGCTCCGGCCGGCGTCAGCGTCACCGCCGCGCGGACGTCGCTGTCGCTGAGCCAACGGGCCGCGCGCAGGACGGTGCGGCCGGGCGAGAGCGTCACCTTCTTCCTGACCGTCCGCAACCGGGGCGCACACCCCGCGTTCGGGGTGCGCGTCTGCGCCCGGCCGCCGCGCGAGCTCACGATCGTGTCCGCAGCCCGCGCACGCATCCGCGACCGCGCCGCCTGTTGGACGCTGGGCCGGCTCGCGGCCCGCGCCGGCCGCACCCTGGCCATACGCGTCCGCGCCGGCCGCGTCACCAGCACGGCCAGCGCGGCCACCGACACCGCCGGCGTCCGCGCCGGCCGAGCCGACAGCTCGGGCCGCGTCACCAACCTCTCCAGCGCGACCGCCACCAACGCCGCCACGGTCCGCGCCGCCGCGAGCATCACGATCGAGCGCGTGGCGGGACCACTCCTCGGCGGCGTCACCGGCTAGCAACGCCAGTTAGCCGCTGTGCCGCGCCGGGAAGGCCTCTTGGTACGCCACCGTCCAGGAGGAAGCGCATCGTGCAACGCTGGGAAGGGATCGAGCGGCCCTACGACACCGACGCCGTCGAGCGCCTGCAGGGCACCGTCCAAGTCGAGCACACGCTCGCCCGCAACGGCGCCGAGAAGCTCTGGAACCTCCTCAACGAGCGGCCCTACGTGGCCGCGCTGGGCGCCAGCACCGGCAACCAGGCCGTGCAGCAGGTCCGGGCCGGGCTGGAGGCCATCTACCTGAGCGGCTGGCAGGTCGCCGCCGACGCCAACCTCGCGGGCCAGATGTACCCCGACCAGGGCCTGTACCCGGTCAACAGCGTCCCGGAGGTCGTGCGCGCGATCAACGCCGCGCTGCTGCGTGCCGACCAGATCGACCACGCCGACGGCAACGACGAGATCGACTGGATGGTGCCGATCGTCGCCGACATGGAGGCCGGCTTCGGCGGGCACCTGAACGTGTTCGAGCTGACGAAGGCGATGATCGAGGCCGGCGCCGCGGGCGTCCACCTCGAGGACCAGCTCGCGAGCGAGAAGAAGTGCGGCCACATGGGCGGCAAGGTCCTGCTGCCGACGTCGTGGGCGGTCCGCAACCTCGTCGCGGCGCGGCTCGCCGCCGATGTCAGCGGCGTCCCGACGATCATCATCGCCCGCACGGACGCCGACTCGGCCGACATGGTGATCTCCGACGCCGACGAGCGCGACCACGAGTTCCTGACCGGCGAGCGCACGCCCGAGGGCTTCTTCCGCTCCAACGCCGGTATCGAGCAGGCGATCGCGCGCGGCCTCGCCTACGCCCCCTACGTCGACCTCGTGTGGTGCGAGACCTCCGAGCCCGACATGGAGCAGGCCGAGCGCTTCGCGCGCGAGATGCACGAGGCCCACCCGGGCAAGCTGCTGGCCTACAACTGCTCGCCCTCGTTCAACTGGAAGGGCAAGCTCTCAGACGACGAGATCAAGGGCTTCCAGTCCCAGCTGGGCGAGCTCGGCTACGCGTTCCAGTTCATCACGCTGGCCGGCTTCCACACGCTCAACCACTCGATGTTCGAGCTCGCGCGCGGCTACCGCGAGAACGGCATGACCGCGTACGCGGAGCTCCAGCAGGCGGAGTTCGCCAACGAGGACGCGGGCTACACCGCCGTCAAGCACCAGCACGAGGTCGGCGCGAGCTACTTCGAGGAGGTCGCGATGGCGATCACCGGCGGCGAGTCCGAGACCACCGCCGTCGGCGGCTCGACCGAGGAGTCGCAGTTCAGCGGTTGACAAGCGTCGACGCGCGCTCATAGGGTCCGGAGCGGACCCGGAGGGAGTTCCTCGCGGATGCGGGTCAGCTCTCCCTGGCCGCCGGGCTGCTCGGCTCCGTGCCGCTGGGCACCCGCCGCCGCGGCGGCGCAGCGCATCCCCACGCCCGACCTGCCGACCGGCGGAGGCTGGTCCAGACTAGGGCGTTCGCCGACTGGGCCATGAACGCCGCCGAGGCCGGGTTCGACGAGCAGACCGGGTACTACGGCTCGGACATCCGCACGTCGTGCGCGATGCTGGCCGCGCACTCGATCGCCGCGCAGCTGGGCTACGCCGGCGGACCGACCCGAAACGACGCGCGCGCCAAGCGAATCGCCGAAGGGCTGGTCCAGACCCCGCCGTTCAAGGAGCCGCCGGCGGGCACCAGCAGCACGGGCACGACCAATCCCCGCTCGTCGTCGCAGACGCACGCGCCGGGCTGGCTGGGCGCCGTGACCGGTGCCGGTGGCCAGCACGTCTCGATCGATCCCAAGGTCGCCGAGGCGCTCTCGCGGGCCTGGCTCGTGCGCGACACGCTCGGCCTCAGCGCCGACACCGCCAACCTGATCGCCAATCGGATCCAGTCGACCGCGGACGGCGTCTTCTACCGCTACCCGAACATGCGCCTCAACCAGGTCAACTGGTACCTGGAGCTCTACGTGTGGGCGGCGGTCACCGCCGACGATCCGAAGAAGTGGCTGCCGGAGTTCCAGCAGCAGCTCGACCGCTGGACCGCGGGCGCGACGCGCGCCCGCAGCCCGTGGAGGATCCCGAACCTGGGCCCGAGCTGGAGCTTCCACCGCGACCCGTTGACCGGGATCGATGCGGCCCAGAACATCGAGTCCAACGAGTACGCCTGCATCATCCTCGACGCGCTGCAGTTACCTGAAGGAGGCCAAGCAGTACGGCCTCAAGCTCGACGCGCAGCAACGCAAGGTCCTGCGCGCGTGGTCCAAGCGCGCGCTCTCGGCCTACTTCACGCACTCCGGCTATCCGAACTGGGACACCGGCCTCTTCCTCGACCGCTGGCATCTCGGGCGCTATTGGGCGTGGTCGCTCGGCGGCCTGTTCGCGATCATGCTCAACGACGAGCAGGGCGACGACGAGGACGCCGCAACGGCGAAGTACATGTTCGACCGAGCGCTCGCGACCTACACGCGCTGGGCGAGCCTGCGCGGGCAGGCGGTGCCGCAGACACCGACCTATCCGGTCAAGAGCCTGCTGACCCCGAACCCGCCCGACATGGCCGCGCGCTTCGTCTTCCTGGCGACGCGCGCGGTCTGGCGCGACATCGAGAAGCTGCCGAACACCGAGCCGGGGCCGCTGTACGCCTACGACCCTTCGATCGGCCGGCTGACGATCACGACCCCGCGCTACAACTGCGCGATCGTGCCGCAGAGCAACGGCGCGTTCCCGTACGGCGGGCTCGATCTGTGCCGGCTCTCGGACGCCGACCAGCGCGTCGCGGCCAGCATGGGCGGGACCGGCACGGCGAACTTCGGCGTGATCGTCACCACGGCGGGCGGGGCCGGCGTCGTGGCCTCGGCGATTCCGCGAACGCAAGGTGGCCCGCCGCCGCTGACGATGACCAAGGGACCGCGCGGGAGGATCACCGACGGCGCGTCGTATCCGTCGACGCCCTACGCCGGGCGGTTCTCGACGCTCGAGGTCACCGGCACCCGCTCGAACCGCGGCGTGAGCATCCGGTCGACGAACAACTTCGCAGCGTCGCGGATCGTCTCCACGTGGGAGGTCACGCGCGGCTCCAACAGCGGGGCGCTGAACGTCGACGCGCACTTCCCGACCTACGGCGACGGCGCGACGATCACCGCCGTCACCAAGAGCGGCCGCCGGGTCAAACTGACGCGCAGCGCCGGGGCGATCACGCTGCGCGAGGTGGCGTACTTCGTCCTCCACAGCGGCGGCGACGAGACCGGCTACGTGCTCGTGCCGCGGCGCTTCCCGAGCGGCGCGACGACCGCGGTCGCCCAGCCCGCGGTGCAGTCCTCGGCGCCGGATTCCGGGGCTGACGCTCGTGGTCAAGCTCGCGATCGGCGACCGCTCCTTCCGCACCGCGACGCTCGAGGTCGCGATCGGGATCGCCGACCAGGCCGCCAATGCGGCGTCGGTCGCGCGCTCCCTCGGCGCTGCGTAGCCGCGCTCGCAAGTGCAGTAGCGAGGTACTCACGACGGGGGGCCGCCCAGGACGGATGCTGCGCTCACACAAGCCAATCCCTCCCCAGGAGCGAAGCACCATGTCCATCGCTCCGAGCGCCACCGCCGCCGCCCTCGTCGCGTCAATCCGGGCGTCCTCGCCGCCGGCCAGAACACCGTCACCGCCAACGTCAAGGTGACCAACCCGGTCAAGAGCGTCCGCGACTTCTGGAGCCGCTCGACGATCCAGCAGGTCGTCCGCCAGGGCGTCAACAACGGCTACCAGATGCCCTACAACAGCGAGGGCTTCCGCTGCGTGCCGGTGATGAACGGCAGCATGAACGCCAGCACGGCGAACTTCACCTGCAAGCTGCGCGGCGCCGACGTGCCGACCGCGGTCACGCTGACGTTCGCGGCGCCGTACCTGCAGTCGGCCGGCAGCTGAGGCGATCTCCAGCAGCGCTCGCGAGGCGGCCGCGTCGAGGACGCCGGCCGCCTCCTCAGCGCTTCACGCGGAAGGGCACCGGATCTGACGCTGCGGTTCCCGAGCGGGTCACGCGCGGAGATCGTCAGCCGGTAGCTGCCGGCCCGCTTGACCCGGACGCGATCGCCCGAACGCACCGTCTTGGCGCCGGTGGGCGTGCGCAGGACCGCCTTCGCGTCGGACACGCCGGAGGCGTCGGAGCACGAGCGCGAGATCCGCACCCGTTGACCCACGCGGTAGGTGCGAGCCCGCGGGCTGTTCACCGTGCACGCAGGGCCATGCGTGTCCGTGTGCGCGCTCGCGGCCGCATCGGCACCGGGCCGGAGGAACTGGAAGCTGGCGATCCGCATGCTCCTGGGCGCGGCCGGCGCCTGGTTCTCGAAGCGCCAGTAGTTGATGATCGGGACCTCGACCGACGGCACCGGCACGCCCGCGGTCACCGTCTGGTCGAACAGCACCGCGCCCGTCGCGTCCGTGATCAGGTACTTGACCTGGCCCGGCTGCCAGGTGAACTGCGCGACATACGGCGGCTTGTCCGAGAAGCTGAACGACTGCGACCAGCGCTGCCTGGTGGCGGAATCCTGCCAGACCGTGCCGGACCCGAAGGCCACGCGAGGTTCCCCCAGCGCGCGGCCTCGATGTCGATCTCGTTGTTCGACGGCGGAGCATCGCCCCAGGTGAAGAGCCCCAGCACGTCGTGGGCGTCGATCTTGCTGAGGTCGCTGTTCACGACCCAGCGATAGGTCCCGTAGCCGAGGTGCTGCCGATTGTCGACCTGGGCGCTGGTCCATGTGCCCGTGCCGTCCTTGACGATCGACAGCACGAGGTCGCTGCCATCGACGGTCACGTTGGCCGCCGAGTCCGACCAGACGTTGGGGCCGGGCTGGCTGAGCCTCCTTGACTGCGCACGTCCCAGGTGTAACCCGACCACTCGATGGTTCGCGCCTCGGCACAGCGCACCAGGCGCAGGACCTCGGCGGGCCCCACCGCGCCCGCCTTGACGGCCCGGATCAGCGCCCGGTGGGCCCGTCGCTCCACACCATCAGGGGGCGGGTCGGAGCTCGCACACGACCTTGGCCGTCGGGCGGCTCGCCTCTTCGCTCGTCCGCGCCGACCGGCAGGCCTCGAGACTCGCGTGTGGCGCGCCGATGACGGTCGGCTGGTCGAGGCGGCTGACGTCGACGAGGTACCACGCCTGGCGGAGCCCCGCGGGCGTCGGCGACGCCGTCAGGGCGGACCTCACCGTAGCTTGATTGAGTAAGAACTCCAGCTGTTGCCGAAGCGCATCGGCGAACGCGCCTCGCAGTTCATCCTCGTGCCCCGTGGCCTGATGGTCCGCGAGCACCGTCCCGTTCCGGTCAACAACGGTGAGAGTCAAATCGTAAAAAAGCTGAGTCTTGAAGTAGGTATCAGTCCGCCACTCCGCGATGGTGAGCAAGACGCCGCGGTCGATGCGCGGCCCGGTCACCTTCTGCACGACACTGGCGGGGCTGTCGGAGTGTGCGACGGCGACCGACACGACCGTGAAGCCCTTGGACGCAAAGGACGTCGAGAGGGCCGCAGTGACATCGGTCGCCAGCGGCTGCCCGCTGGTCGTGGTGACGCCGTAGGGGATGTGGTAGAGCGAGCGGAATTCCCCGACGAAGGTGGGCCGCTCGCGGCCGGAGGTCACGAGCCGCCGTTGATCATGGGCCGCCACGGCCACCGTCTGCGTCCCGGACGTCTCGAGCCGGGCGACGGCGGTGGCATAAGGCACGGTGTGGCCCACCGCGCAGCCTCCCAACAGGAGCACGAGTCCGGCGTAGCCGACCCAGGTGAGCGCTGGAGCACGCATGGAGCGAGTTCCTCCCTCCCAGCAGTTCATCGGCCCGCGGCCTTTCTGTGGTTTTTCCTGGAGTGATTGGCCCTTCCGACAAGAACCGGAGCACCGCGTTCCGGCTGACGCCGACGCGGGTGGCGAGGGCGCGCTGGGGAGCCCGAGGCGCTGACGGACGGTGACGATACGCCGCGGGGGCCATCCTGTTGCACCGCGTTGCCCAACGGCTGTCCCTCGTCAATCGGGCGGGCGCGCAACCGCACCCCGCACCGCCGCGACGAGTTCGGCCGGCTCGAAGGGCTTCTCGAGGACCGCCGCCGCGCGCCAGTCTCGCGCTAGGACCTGGAGGTCGGGGAGCACGATGATCCCCGAGCACAGCACCGGCGGCGTGCCCGGCGCGGTCCCTCGCGCGGCGGCCAGCCAGTCCAGCGGGAGCAGGTCGGGCAGCAAGCAGTCGGCGACGATCGCCGCGTACCGCCTGGTCGTCAGCCTCTCAACCGCCTCGCTCGCTGTCTGGGCGGTGTCCAGAGCGAAGCCCGCATGCTCGAGGATCTCCCACAGTACGTCGCGAACCAGGCCGGTGTTGTCAACCACGAGGAGGCGAGGGACGGGCTCAGTCACCGTGGCGCCCCGAAAGCGTCCGCTTCCCGTTTCCGCAAGCTCTCCCACGCCGCCCGCTGCACGGCTGTCCACGGCTCCCGCTCCCACGCCGATCCGACCGCCGAGGTGACGGAGTGTCCCCGGCCGGCCGGGTTGAACGTCGCGCGCCAGCCTTCCTCCCCGTATCGGGTGAGCTGGAGGTCGTAGCCCTGGCGGGCCATGCCGACGACGATGCGGCCGACGCCAAGCCAGCCGCCGAGGAACAGGCGGAGGCCGGCGACAACCGGCGGGGCGCCGGCCGTGGTGTCGCGCCACGCGCAGGCAGTCAGCATGGTGAGGAGGAGGTGGCGGCGCTGGCGGAGTCGGCAGTCACTGGATTACTTCATCCGCCCGCAGCAGTACCGACTGCGGGATCGTCAGGCCGAGCGCCTTGGCGGTCTTCAGGTTGATCACCAGCTCGAACTGAGTGGGCTGCTCGATGGGCAGGTCAGCGGGCTTCGCGCCTTTGAGAATCTTGTCCACGTAGCCGGCGGCGCGCCGGTGGAGATCGAGAAAGCTCGGCCCGTAAGACATGAGACCCCCGGCCTCCACACTCTCCCTGACGCCGTATGCTGCCGGCAGGCGGCTCCTGGCCGCGAGGTCTGCGAGCCGTGTTCGGTGGGAGTTGAGCATCACATCTGACAGTACGAGGAGGGCTCCAACGCGCTCTTTGGCCATCGCCGCGAATGCGCCGTCGAACTCGTTCGGACCTCGAGCCTCCAGGAGTTGAAGCTGCACTCCCAACGACCGGGCCGCGACGTTCACTTCTCTTATCGCGAGCTGGTGGTACGCATTGGTCGGGTTCGAGAGGATGGCCACACGGCGGTCTTGGGGACGGTCTCCTTGAGCAGCTCCAGTTGTTTGGCGACCCATTCCAGGCCGGCGGTGCCGGACACCCCTGTGACGTTCCCGCCCGGGCGAGCGAGGCTCGCGATGAGCCCGGTGCCAACAGGATCGCGAACGGCAATCATGACGATGGGGATCGTCTCGGTGGCGTTCTTGGCTGCCGTCACTCCTTGCGTCCCCAGCGATACGATGAGGTCCACCTTGAGCCGGACCAGCTCGGCCGCCAAGTCAGGCAGCCGGTCGACCCGACCCTCCGCATATCGATAGTCGATGACAATATTCTGGCCCTCAACCCACCCGAGCTCGCGCAGCCTTTGCCGGAACGCATCGAGCAGGGGCGGCCTATCGGAAGGGGACGACACCCCAAGAAAACCTATGCGAGGCCCCTTTCCCGCCTGCTGCGCGTCGGCGGCGAGCGGGGCGGCGAGGAGGGCGAGGGAGAGGAGGGCGCCGGCGAATCGCGTCATGGGCACCTCCCGATGACCGGGATGCTACGGAGGGAGACGGGCGGGGTCAATCGACCGCGCAGGCGATGCCCCAGCCTCACGGCGCGAAGTGCAACCCGAGCGCCTTGCTGATGAAGACGGCCATCTGCCCTCGAGTGATCGGATCGTCGACACAGTAGAGTCCGCCTCCACACCCCACCGTGATGCCAGACGCCACCAGGGCCTCGACGAACTGGAAGAACGGATGGTCTGTCGGCACGTCGGTAAAGGTCGCCACCCCGGGCGCGGGACTCACCTGGAGGCGGTAGAAGACGCGGACGGCCGAGAATGACCCCCCTGATCCCACGCTGACCAGCATGAAGTAGTGCTGCTGAGCATTATTCACCTCGATGGGGGCGTCCGGAAGGTCGATCTCGAACACCTGGCACCCCGGCATCGCGGTGCCCCCCGTGGTGACATCAGCGAGGATTTTCAGGCCGGTTCCCACGGGGGTATTTGCCCGGAAGAACTGGAGGAGGACGGCGGTCGAATTGCTCGGATCGCATGCCTCGAGTTCGAGACGCAGGGATCTGAGCGCCGGTGGGCAAGTCCACCCCTACAGAGTTGATTATGCTGGTCCTCCGGCTGGAGCCGGTGGTCTCGTTAAAGCTGAAAATTCCAGTGGGGTCTCCTGCGAACGTGAATGCGTCATAGGTCTTCACGACCTCGTCCTCGATGCCAAAGGTACGGCGCCCCGGCAGGAGTTCGAGTACGCGGCGCGAAGCCTCTCCGACGCCCCGGAGGGTTACACCGAGGGGCGAGTCGGTGGACCTTCCTGCCGAACCGGACGACTCTTGACCCCACCCGCTTCCTGGCATCGTCGAGATGCCCACGGCCACCAGCAGCCCGAGTCCCCACCGCAGTCCCGTCCTGAGCTGAGTCATGGCGTCCCCTCCCAACCTCCCGGAATGATCGTCACGCGTGCCCTTCGTCGAGCGCCCCGCCCATCAGCTACGGTATCGCGCGCCGGCGGCTGGCGATCCGAGCCAAGGTGTCGGCGTAAATGCAGAGGCAGTCCTCGATCTCTCGTGGTCGCAGGCGCCGGAAGGCGCTGGGCAATTCTCGGGGACTGATACTCTGCCTCGATCCGTTGGGCCCGAAGGTCTTGGCGCCCTCGCGCGTTCCTGCATGGAGGTAGACCATCGCGGGCTCCAGCCCCAGGTTGGCTCCGATCCGGAGAGCCGTGTCGTAGACGGTCAGTCTCCCGATACCTCGGATGCGGGCTGCCCCCACCGCACTATGCAGGGCTTCAAAGACCGGGGACCGTCGCAGCACGTCGCCACGGGTCCGCAACAGTTGTGCCCAGCGCGCCAGGAGCCGCGGAGGAATCCGCCACTGGTGGCGGAGCTTGCCGTGAGGTCCGTGGGCGAGCGCCGCCAGCTCCACGGCGCGCCCGAACGGTTTCCCTCGGTAGAAATCCAGCTCGCTCCTGGCAGCATGCCGGTAGTCATGAACATAGGCCGCACGACCGCCCCGAAGGTGCGCAGCCGGCCCTTGTCATGCCCTGTCTCACCGCAGCCGGTTCTGGCTCGAGGCGCACATGTCGTGGCCGCCTGACTGCGCCTTGCCCCCTTCAGGCGGCTCATGTGTCACTCCTCCCCTCTGTGGATGAGCACGTCAGGCGACGATCCGGAGACTGGGCGCGGACAAGGCTGCACAATGAGCGGCGGGGCCGCTCTCCGGCGTTGGTAACGTTGGGGGAGGGTAGCACGGCCGGCGAGGCATTGGGGCAGCCCCTACGGGCCTGTGGCGCGCGGCCGGGAAGCGGCCGCCAGGTCGTCAGGGGCGCCCTGTAGACGAGCGTTCTGGCCCCTCGGCCGGGGCGAGGAATACCCGGGATACGGAGTCAGTCCTCCGGCGGGCTCGGAGCGAGCGCGGGCCAGCGGGGCTCAGAAGGGGCGTCCTGTCTCCTCCCAGGACGTGCCCGACCTCGCCACCGAGGCGGCTAGCACGTTCCTGGTAGACGGCGGTGGGGCTCATGGGCTCCACGTTCAGAGAGTCACAGAGGATCCCCGCCCGTCCCGCTGGGTGGCCAGCCAGCCCCCAGCAGGACGGGGCCAGGAACCCGCGTTCCCAGCGCGCCGATGGATGCGATTCGACGCCGGGGGAGTCATGACTTACACCGAGACGCCGAGCGCCCGCGGCGCGGGCCCGTCGCCGCTCGAGGTCCTGCTGTGCCGCGATTCGGTCCGTGAGCGTCGGCGCGCGCATCCGGGCCAGGACCGCCGCTCGAGGAATCACGATGAGGCCGACCCCCGCAACCAAGAAAACCAAGGGCTTCGGGGCCGCCCCCGAAATCCTTGGTGCTTTCATCCTGCATGCATCCAGCGAGTGACGAAGGGGGAAGGGAACGGGCTACCCGGTTCTTGATCCTGTGAAGGTCGTCTACCTCGACCAGAACAAGTGGATCGAGCAGTCACGAGAGTCGTACGGCCGCGACCCCTCCGATCGTTCTCAGGGTGACGAGGCAGGACAAGCTGCGCATCCTGGGCGGCGATGAGCTTCGACCGCGCCCGCTAGCGCAGCATCGCCCGTATCCGCTCGATCGCGGCCTCGGGGGCCTTCACTGGTAGTGCACGCCGTCCCCCTCGTAGGACTCCGAGATCACGTGGATCTTGTGGATTTCGCCGATCGCGCTGCCTGCGCCGTACGGGACGACGAGCTCGACCTCGGTCATCTCCGCCTCGAAGGCCCCGATGATCGCGTCCCGCACGCGCCCGACGTCCGCTGGGTCCTTGGCCGAGACGAGCAGCGCGGCCGGGAACTCCTTCAACAGCTCCTCCCGATCGGTCTGGGCGACCATGTCGATCTTGTTGACGGACGAGGATCCACGGCACGTCGCCGGCGCCGATCCCATCCAGCACCTCGCGGGTGACCGCGAGCTGAGCGCGAAAGACCGGGTCGGCCGCATCGACGAGCTGCAGCAGCAGTGACGCTTCGAGCGCCTCGTCGAGCGTCGAACGGAAGCTGCGACGAGATCGTGCGGCAGCTTCTTGATGAAGCCGACCGTGTCGCTGACGAGGATGGCGGCTCGGTCTCGGGCCACAGCGCGGCGCACGGTGGTGTCGAGGGTCGCGAACAGCTTGTCGGCGATGTAGACGTCGGTGCTGGTCAGCGCGCGCATCAGCGACGACTTGCCGGCGTTCGTGTAGCCGACGAGCGCGACGGTCGGCAGCTCGCTGCGGCGCTCGCCCGGCGCGTCTTCGAGCCGCCTTCGATGCGGCGAGCTCGCGGCTTGAGCTCGGCGATGCGATCGCGAATTCGCCGGCGATCGAGCTCGAGCGCACTCTCGCCGGCGCCCCTCCGCCCGATGCCGCCGCGTGCGCGATCGCCGCCGCCGGAGTCTCGCGCAACCGCGGCGCGAGGTAGGTGAGCCGCGCGATCTCGACTTGCAGCCGCGCCTTCGCGCGTCTTCGCGTGGCGATGGAAGATCTCGATGATCAGCCGCGTGCGATCGAGGACCGTCGACGCGCGGAGGTCGCGCGCTCGAGGTTGCGGTGCTGGCGTAGGCGACAGCTCGTGGTCGACGACGACGACGGTGGCGCGCGGCTCCTCCGGCTGGCGCGGGCGGCGCGTCGAAGTGCAGCGGTTCGGTCTCCTCCTCCTCTTCCTCCTCCTCCTCCTCGTCTTCGTCTTCTCTGGTGGCTTTCTTCTTGCCGGGGGGCCCCTTGGGGACGACGCCCGTGCCGCCGGTCCAGGCGGCCAGCTCCACCAGCTTGCCCTCGCCGAACAGCGTGGCAGCGCCGAGGCCCTTGCGCTTCTGCGTTACCTCGCCGACGACGTCGAAGCCCGAGCGTCTTGCACAGGCGCCCGAGCTCCTTCAGCGACGACCGCTGCTCCGCGTCGGTGACGCCTGGAAGTTGCACGCCGACGAGCACGGCCCTGGGGCGCGGGGCTTCGGTGGGGGATGTCATGGTAGTGCTCCGGGGTCTCCAGGATAGCGTGCGCCGCCTCCCGAAGGAGACTCCATGCTGCTCGCGCTCGCCTTGTACGCCTCGGTCGCCCACGGTGGGCCTCTGGAGCTGGTCCTTCGACCCAGCTCCGACGGCCTCCGAAGGGGAAGCCCTTCGGAGGCCGAGTTGCCGGGACGACTGCGGCAGCCAGTGGCGCGCCTGGGCTATCTCGACCCGGGGCTAGAAGTCCCCGCCGTGCGGCATGGACGGGGCGGGCCTTCTCCTTCTCCGGGATCTCGGTGATGAGCGCCTCGGTGGTGAGCAGCAGGGCCGCGATCGACGCCGCGTTCTGCAGCGCGATCCGCTCGACCTTGGTCGGGTCGATGATGCCCGGCCTTCATCATGTCCGTGTACTCGTTGGTGTCGGCGTCGAAGCCCGTGGCTCGGGACTTGGCGCCTTGACCTTCTCGACGACCACCGAGCCCTCGAGCCCGGCGTTCTCGCACGATCTGCCGGAGCGGCTCCTCGAGCGCGCGCTGGACGATGGCCGCGCCGGTCGCCTCGTCGCCCGGTCAGCTTGAGGTCGTCGAGGCCCGGCGGCGCGGAGCAGCGCCACGCCGCCGCCCGGCACGATGCCCTTCCTCGACCGCGGCGCGGGTCGCGTGGAGCGCGTCCTCGACGCGGGCCTTCTTCTCCTTCATCTCGGTCTCGGTGGCCGCGCCGACCTTGATCACGGCGACGCCGCCGGCGAGCTTCGCGAGCCGCTCCTGGAGCTTCTCCCGGTCGTAGTCGGAGGTGGTCTCGTCGATCTCGCGCCGGATCTGCTCGATGCGGCCCTGGATCGTCCTCGGCTTGCCGGCGCCCTCGACGATCGTGGTGTTGTCCTTGTCGACGACCGAGCTTCTTCGCGCGGCCGAGGTCCTCGAGCTTGACGTTCTCGAGCTTGATGCCGAGGTCCTCGGAGATCGCCTTGCCGCCGGTGAGGATGGCGATGTCCTCGAGCATGGCCTTGCGGCGGTCGCCGAAGCCCGGCGCCTTCACGGCGCAGCACTGCAGCGTGCCGCGGAGCTTGTTCACCACCAGCGTCGCCAGCGCTTCGCCCTCGACGTCCTCGGCGATGATCAGCAGCGGCTTGCCCTGCTCGGCGACCTTGCTCGAGCAGCGGGAGCAGGTCCTTCATGCACGCTGATCTTCTTCTCGTGGATCAGGACGTAGGCGTCCTCGAGGACGGCCTCCATCGTCGCTCGGGTCGGTGACGAAGTACGGCGAGAGGTAGCCCTTGTCGAACTGCATGCCCTCGACCACCTCGAGGGTCGGTCTCGATGCGCCTTGCCCTCTTCGACGGTGATGACGCCGTCCTTGCCGACCTTCTCCATCGCCTCGGCGATCATCTTGCCGATCGTCGTGTCGTCGTTGGCGGCGATCGTGGCGACCTGCGCGATCTCCTTCTTGTCCTTCGACCGGCTTCGACATGCTTCTTGAGCTCGTCGACGACCGCGTCGACCGCCTGCTCGATGCCGCGCTTGAGCTCCATCGGGTTGGCGCCGGCGGTGACGTTCTTGAGGCCCTCGCGTGAAGATCGCCTCGGCCAGCACGGTCGCGGTGGTGGTGCCGTCGCCGGCGACGTCGGAGGTCTTGGAGGCGACCTCCTTCACCATCTGGGCGCCCATGTTCTCGTAGGGGTCCGTCAGCTCGATCTCCTTGGCGACGGTGACGCCGTCCTTGGTGACGGTCGGGGAGCCGCAACTTCTTGTCGATCACGACGTTGCGGCCCGCGGGCCGAGCGTGACCTTGACGGCGCTGGCGAGCTGCTCGACACCCGCGCAGGAGCGCGGGCGCGCGCTCCTCGCTGAACAGCAGCTGCTTTGCAGCCATGTTGCCCCCGAGCGTTGATCCGGCGGCACTCAGGCTGCGCGGGGAGCGGGAGCCGTTGCTCACGCGCGAGGATCGCCGAGGACGTCGTCCTCGCGCAGGATGAGCGTACTCCTGCCGTCGATCTTGACCTCGGTGCCGGAGTACTTGCCGATCAGGATGCGGTCGCCCTTCTTGACTTCGATGCGCGAGTCCGCTTGCCGTCCTCGTCAACCGCCCCGGTGCCGACGGCGATGACTTCGCCCTCCTGCGGCTTTTCCTTGGCGGTGTCCGGAATGATGATCCCGCCGCGGCGACTTCGTCTCTGCTCTTCGATACGCTTGACGAGGACGCGGTCATGCAGCGGGCGCAGCGTCGTCGTGGTCGCCTGAGCCATGGTGCGGTGCCTCCTTCGGCGAGGCTGTCGGATGCGGGTGATCTCCCTCGTCGGCCACTGTATCACAGGAATAGTACACTAGCAACCCGGCCACGTGGCGAAGCCGCCGGGACCAGCCTCGGACCTGAGCGGGGACACCCCGTGCCCCGTCTGACCCCGGAGATGCGACAGGCGCCGTCACAGCGGGCTCCGCGGCTCGCTGGTGGGTGAGGTTGACAGAATCGACGATGGACTATCGTTCTCATACAGTATGAGGACTCCGCTGCGCCTGCAAGTCGATGCGCACAGCCCGATCCCGATCCGCCGCCAGCTGACGGAGCAGCTCAAGCACGTCATCGAGGGCGGCGGCGTCCCGCCGGACCAGGCGCTGCCGAGCATCCGGGAGCTGGCCGGCTTCCTCGGCATCAATCCGAATACGGTCGCGCGCGTCATCGAGGATCTGAAGCGGAGCGGATACGTGGAGGCGCGGCGAGGCAAGGGCGTGTTCGTCGCGCCGGCGCCGCCCGGCCCGCCCGTCTCCCACCCTCCGCGAGCGCTTTCTGCGAGACATGGTGATCCGAGCGGCGGCCCTCGGGATGACCGCCGACGACCTGGCGGTGGGCGTCCTGAGCCTGGCCGGGTTCGGCCCGCGGCCATCAAGCGGGGTGTCGAGATCCTGCTGGTGGAGTGCAGCCCGCCGGAGCTCGACTTCTTTGCCCGGGAACTCGAGGGCCACATCCCGGTCCGCGTGGACAAGGTGCTCCTCGCCGACCTGGCGACCGCGGTGCGGCGCCAGAAGCGAGCCGGTCGCTGGGGGGCGGCGGTCACGAGCTTCTTCCATCTCCCGGAGGTGGAGCGGCGTCTGGGCGGGCTGGGGGTCCCGGTGATCGCGCTCCTCGCCGAGGTGCATCTCGAGACCCTCCACCGCCTGGCCCAGTTCCCGTCGGGGACCCGGGTGGGCGTGGCCTCCGCCCACGTCGAGACCGCCCACAACCTGGAGCACTCGATCGCGCAACGCCGGGCTGCCGAACATCACGCTGGTCGGGAGCGTGTCCCGCCGAGGGCGCCGGTCTGGGGCGCCTGGTGCGGCGCGTGGACGTCATCGGTCTGCTCCACCGTCGCCGCGGAGCGAGTGCGGCAGCTGGCCGGCTCGGCCGTGCAGGTGCTCATCGACGACCGGGCACTCGATCCGCGGGCGATCGAGATGCTCGCGGCCCTCCTGGTGCAGCAAGACGGCGACCATCCGACCGCCACGCCGCC
>CAVWJU010000023.1:0-105585 GCA_963755275.1 uncultured Solirubrobacteraceae bacterium
CAGCCGTCATGCGCGAGGAGAATGGCAGGCACGTCGGGTATCACTTGGAGGGTGGCAAGGGACACCGGGCCTTCCCGATTCCGACGCGCGAGTTCGACTTCGCCGCGCCCGCCGCCGGCGCGCGCTCGCGCGCCTGGCGCCACCGCCTGCGCGGCGAGCCGAGCGACGTGACGTGATCCTGCCGTTCGAGGAGGTCGTGGCCAGGCGCTCGGCCGCCGGGGCGAGCGCGAGCCTCGGCCTGCAGACGATCCCGCTCGACTCGATCGTCGGCACCGTCGACCGCGGCCGCGAGTTCGACCGCAGCTTCCGGCCCACCTCCGGCCGGGTCGCGCGGCCGCTGGGAGCGGATCGCCGCGGCGCAGCGCCGCGGCGAGACGATGCCGCCGATCGACGTCTACCGGATCGGCGACCTGCACTTCGTGCGGGACGGCCACCACCGCGTGTCGGTCGCGCGCGCGCTCGGCCACGACGTACATCGACGCCTACGTGACCGAGGTGCAGACCGAGGTCGGCGCCGACCGCGAGCATCACGCTGCGCCGACCTGCCGCTGAAGAGCCACGAGCGGCTGTTCCGCGAGCGCGTGCCGCTGCCGCGCGAGGCCCGCGCGCGCGTCCAGCCCTCGGACCGCGCCGCGCTACGCGCGCCTGGCCGAGGGCGTCGAGGCCTGGGGCTTCCGCGCGATGCAGGCGCGCGGCGAGTTCATGACGCGCGAGGAGGTCGCCGAGGCCTGGTACCGCGACGAGTACGAGCCGGTCGTGGAGATGCTGCGCGAGGCCGGCCTCGCGACCGAGAACCGAACGAGACCGACGCCTACATGGCGGTCGTCGGCGCTGCGCTACCGGCTGCTGCGCACCCACGAGTGGGACGAGGACGTGCTCGAGGCGCTGCGCGAGGAGATGCGCAGCCCTCCTGGGAGAACACCGAGCTCCGCCGGCTGCGGAAGACGCCTGCAGCGTAGCCGTCGGCGGCCAGGTCGAGCGCTGCGGCCGTCCTCGCTGGTCGAAGAGGTGGAGCCGCTCGGCGTCCACCCACAGCTCGCGCCTCCTGGCCCTCCTGGACCTTCGACTCCGCGTCGAGCCGCGCCACGATCCGGCCCTCCTCGCCGCTCGCCGGCACCTCGCCGGCGCCGGCGTCCTCGGCCAGCTCCGCGCAGCTCCTGCGACTCGATCTGCCTGGTCGCTGGCGACCGAGAAGTGGGCGTACAGCTCGGAGCCCATCGACTCGAGCACCTCGATCTTGCGCCTTGAAGGTCGCGCCGCGGTCGCGCGCCTCGCCGACCAGCGCGGCGTCCTCGAAGTTCTCCGGCCGGATGCCGGCGATCAGCTGCTCGCCGCCCGTCCGCCCGGCACACGCTCCTGCGGGCAGCGGCACGTCGCCCATCGGCAGCTTCACCGGTCGCCCTCGACCGTGGCCGGCATGAAGTTCATCGCCGGCGAGCCGATGAAGCCGGCCACGAACAGGTTCTCCGGGTTGTTGTAGAGCTCCATCGGCGAGCCGACCTGCTGCAGCACGCCGGCGCGCATGACCGCCACGCGGTCGCCGAGCGTCATCGCCTCGGTCTGGTCGTGGGTCACGTAGACCGTCGTGGTGCCGAGGCTGCTCTGGATGCGCGAGACCTCGGTGCGCATCTGCACGCGCAGCTTCGCGTCGAGGTTCGACAGCGGCTCGTCCATCAGGAACGCCGCCGGGTCGCGCACGATCGCGCGGCCCATCGCCACGCGCTGGCGCTGGCCGCCGGAGAGGTTGGCCGGCTTGCGGTCGAGGTGCTGCTCGAGGTCGAGGATGCGCGCCGCCTCCTCGACCTTCTGGTCGATCTCCTCCTTGTCGACGCCCGCGAGCTTGAGCGCGAAGCCCATGTTGTCGCGCACGGTCATGTGCGGGTAGAGCGCGTAGTTCTGGAACACCATCGCGATGTCGCGGTCCTTCGGCGCCTTCTCGTTCACGACCTCGCCGCCGATCTTCAGCTCGCCGTCGGTGATGTCCTCGAGCCCGGCGATCATCCGCAGCGCGGTCGACTTGCCGCAGCCGGACGGGCCGACGAGGATCACGAACTCGCCGTCCTCGATCTCGAGGTTCATGTCCTTGACGGCCTCGTAGCCGTCGGGGTAGCGCTTGGTGACGTTGTCGAGCACGATCTCGGCCATCGGGTGCCCTCCTTATCCCTTGACGGCGCCGGCGGTGAGGCCCGGCCACGATGCGGCGCTGGAAGATCAGGACCATGATGATGATCGGGATCGTCACGACCACCGCCGCCGCGGCGATCACGCCGGTCGGGATCCTCGAACTGCGAGGCGCCCGTGAAGAACGCGAGCGCCGCCGGCACCGTGCGCGCGGCGTCGGTCGAGGTGAGCGTGTTGGCGAACAGGAAGTCGTTCCAGGCGAAGATGAACACGAGGATCGCCGCCGTGAACACGCCCGGCGCGGCCAGCGGCACGATCACCTTCGGAAGGCCTGGAACGGCGTCGCGCCGTCGACCTGCGCCGCCTGCTCGAGCTCCCACGGGATCTCGCGGAAGAACGCCGACAGCGTGTAGATCGCCAGCGGCAGCGTGAAGGTCATGTACGGGATGATCAGCCCCAGCCAGGTGTCGAACAGGCCGATCGCGCGCCACATGTCGAACAGCGAGCCGACGATCGAGATCGGCGGGAACATCGCCACCGCGAGCGCGCCCGGAGAGGATCAGCGCCTTGCCCGCGAAGTCGAGCCGCGCGAGCGCGTAGGCCGCCATCGCGGCGAGCACGATCGAGATCAGCGTGGCGATCGCGGCGATCCCGATCGAGTTGAGCAGCGCGGCGTTGAAGATGTCCTCGCTGAAGATCGTGTCGTAGTTGTCGAGCGTGATCCCGCCCGTCGGGAGGAACTTCCCGTCCGCGATGTCCGCCGGCTCCTTGAGCGACAGCGAGACGATCCACACCACCGGGATCAGCGCGTAGAGCAGGACCACCAGGATCGCGATCGACCAGAGGACCTTCTCGCGCGGCGTGTGCGCCATGCCTAGGTCTCCCCCTCTGCTGGGCGGTGCTGGTGCCGAGCACCTTGACGAAGAAGACCGCGATCAGGATCACGGAGATGAAGATCAGCACCGAGATCGCCGAGCCGAGGCCCAGGTTCAGCCGGTTGATCAGCACGTTGTAGCCGAGGATCGAGACCATCTCGGTGTCGTTCGCTCCCCGCGTCTGGATGAAGACCGAGTCGAAGACGCCGGAACGCGTCGAGCGTGCGGAACAGCAGCGCGACGAGGATCGCCGGCTTCATCAGCGGCAGCGTGATCCGGAAGAAGCGCTGGACCGCGCTGGCGCCGTCGACCTTCGCCGCCTCGTGCAGCTCGTCCGGCACGAGCGCCAGGCCGGCCAGCAGCAGCAGCGCCATGAACGGCGTGGTCTTCCAGACCTCGGTGAGGATGATCACGAGGAACGAGCCCCAGCGGTCGCCGAGCGGGTCGGCGGTGTCGGAGATCAGCGGCAGGCCCTGCACGAAGCCGGTGGTCGGGTCGAACGCGAACCGCCAGGCGAACGCGGCGACCACGGTGACGATCCCGTACGGGATCAGGATCGCCGCGCGCACCGGGCCGCGGCCGAAGATCGCGCGGTGCATGACCAGCGCGATCGCCATCCCGAGCACCAGCTCGATCGACGACCGAGATGACCGTGATGATCAGCGTGTTGAAGACGTCCGTCCACCACGTGCTCGAGGTGAGCACGTCGACGTAGTTCGAGAGCCCGACGAACTCCTTGTCGTCGGGGAAGCGCAGGTCGAACTTCTGCAGCGACAGGTAGATCGCGTAGCCGATCGGATAGCCGGTCACGACCAGCATCGCGATCACGGCCGGCGCGCACAGCATCCAGGCGAGGTTGCGCTCGGCCTTGGCGCGGTCGGTGACGCCCGGCGGGTGCCTGCGTGGCGGTGGCGGCTTCCATCAGAAGATCTTCCCCTCGGCGGCCTTGTCGAGCCGGTCCTTCAGCTCGTCGACGATCGCGTCCGGGTCGATCTCCTCGGGCGGGTGGAACGTCTTCTGGATCGCCAGCGAGATGTCGCTGTAGGCCGGGCTGACCGGGCGCGGCGCGCCGTCGTCGAGCGTCTCGCGCATCAGGTCGGCGAACGGGAGCGCCTTCTTGACCTTCGGGTCGTCGTAGAGCGCCTCGGTGGTCGGCGCGAGGCCGCCCAGCCCGGTGATCGTCATCTGGCTCTCGGGGCTGGCCATGCACTCCGCCGCCTCGAAGGCGAGCTCCGGGTTCTCCGAGTACTCGCTGACGCCGAGGTTGAAGCCGCCGAGCGTCACGTGGCTCGGCTCGTTCGGGTCGACCCGCGGCCAGCGCGCCCAGCCGATGTTCTCCTGGAGGCCCTCGATCTCCGCGGCGGCCGGGTAGATGAACGGGTAGTTGACCTGGAAGCTGGCGGAGCCGTCCTGGAAGGCGAAGTTGGCGGTGTCCTCCTGCGATGTTCGACATCCCCGGGGGGGCCGCGGACGAGGTGGCGAGCCGCTTGATGATCTCCGCCGCCTCGCGCGGTCGTCTCGTCGAGCGTCGGGTTCGCCGTCCTCGTCGATGATCTGGCCGCCGGCCGACGCGACCAGCGAGTTGATCCACACCGTGTAGGCCCTCGTAGCGCGCCGCCTGCACCTCGATCCCCCGCTGTCCTGCGGGCAGCTGCTCGGCCATGTCGATCATCTCGTCCCAGGTCTCCGGCGGCTGCGTCACCCGGTCCTTGCGGTAGAAGAGCAGCTGGGTGTTGGTGGTGAACGGCGTCGCCCAGACCTTGTCCTGGTACTGGACGGTCTCGCGCCGGGCCCGTCGAGCCGGCCCTCGAGCGCCTGCTGGCCGCGCTCGCCCTCCCACTCCCTGATCCAGCCCGCCTCGGCGAACTCGGCGGTCCAGGGGATGTCCATGCGTCACGAGGTCGATGTCGGAGTCCTCCGCCGCCAGGCGCCGCGCCATCAGCTCGCGCTGCGCGTCGGCGGTCCGCGGGAGGACGCACGTAGCTGATGCTGTAGCGGCCGTTCGCCTGCTTGTTGCAGGCCTCGATCGCCTCGGCGAAGCCCGACCTCGTTGGCGCCGTAGAGGGTGACCCGCTGGCCGCCGCCGCCCGTGTCCTCGGAGCTGAAGCCGCAGCCGCGTCGCCGCGGCGCGCCAGCGACGACGACCGCCGCGATGGCAGATCGTCGTCCAGCGCTCTCCTCAGGCTACTCCCTCCGTCTCGACTCGACCCAAACGGACGACCCGCCGGAGGCGCCTCGCTACTCGGTCGGGGGAACCGTGGGTACGCGCGAGTACCGCTGCGGCCTGACTGCCGGGCCTGCTCCTCGTGGCGGCCCTCGCAGATCTCCTCGACGACCTTCTCGCAGAAGGCCGGCAGGTCGTCCGGCTTGCGGCTCGTCACGAGGCCCTCGTCCACGACGACCTCCTCGTCGACCCAGTTGCCGCCGGCGTTGCGGATGTCGGTCTTGAGGCTCGGCCACGAGGTGAGCTTGCGGTCGCGCACGACGTCGGCCTCGACCAGCGTCCAGGGCCGTGGCAGATGGCCGCCACCGGCTTGCCGGCCTCGAAGAACGCGCGCACGAACGCGCACGGCGTCCTCGTCGGTGCGCAGGAAGTCGGGGTTGGCGACGCCGCCGGGCAGCACCAGCGCCGTCGTAGTCGGCCGGCGTCGGCGTCGGCGACGGTGGTGGTCGACCGCGAACGTGTCGGCCTTGTCGAGGTGGCTCGAAGCCCTGGATCTCGCCGCCCTCGAGCGAGACCAGCTCGGGCTTGCCGCCCTCCTGCTCGACGGCCTTCCACGGCTCGGTGAGCTCGACCTGCTCGACGCCGTCGGCGGCCAGGAACGCGACCCGCTTGCCCTCCAGCTTGTCTGCCATCTCGGCTCTCCTTCTCTCTCTCGAATCCCAAGAATCTCTCTCTTCTTGGGTACCGAGGTCACCGAGCACTAAACGGCTTTCTCAAAGCCGCTCGAGCACCTCGGCCGCGAGCGGCTCTCCAGAGCCGCACCGCGCCGTCCATGTAGCCGTTCCAGACCGTGGCGGTCTCGGCGCCCGCCCAGTGCAGCGGCCCGATCGGCTCGCGCAGCGCCGGCCCGTAGTTGGTCCAGGCGCCGGTGGGCATGTGGCAGCCGTAGCAGCCGCGCGACCACTCCTCCTCGGCCCAGAGGCGCTCGACGTAGCCGCTCGGGCTGGCCGCGCGCGGGCCGAAGAAGCGCGTGAAGCAGTCCATCACGGCCGTCGCGGCGCTCCGTCGGCCGGCAGCCGCCCGAGCTCGCGCGCCTGGCGGCCCTCGAGAAAGCCGAGCAGCACGCCCGGGCGAGCCGTCGGGCGGCGAGTTGTCGAAGGTGAGCTTGACCGGCCCCGCGTGCTCGTGCGCCTGGCCCGACAGGCCCTCCGCACGCCAGAACGGCTCGTCGTAGATCGCCATGCACTTGGCCACGGTGCCGAGCGGCATCCGCTGGGTCAGCTGGTCGCGGTAGCCGGGCAGCGGCGGGTCGTAGGCGATGCGGCCCGGCGAGCGTGGGCGCGACGCGACGATCGGCGCGCCGCGCCCGCACGCTCAGCGCCGTCCGCATCGCACCGCCACGCGAGTCGGCGCCGTGTTCGATGCGCGCGCACCGGCGCGCCCGAGCACCACCCGCTCGCCCAGCTCGCTCGGCCAGCCGGATCGCCACGCAGCTGCGAGCCGCCCACGAAGCGGTCCTGCTGGGCGCCGCCCTCGGTGTCGAAGAGGCATCTCGAGGCTGCCCGCGGAGTGGATGTAGAAGAGCATGTGCAGCAGCGACATGTCCTCGGGCTGCGGCGGCCCAGACGGCCTCGACTGCCCAGCTCGAGCAGCTGCCGCCCGGTCGCGCGTGCGCATGTTGCGGCGCATCCAGCGTGCGCGCCGTCTGGGAGTCGAGCGCGGTCGGCGTCGGCGCCTCCCACGGCGCCTCGAGCGGCACCGTGCGGGCCATCCGGTTGAGCCTGCGCTGGGCCAGCTCCACGTCCACCAGCGACCAGCGGGTTGAGGCGCGGGATCGTGCCCCGGTAGCGGCGCAGCCGGCCGCCGTGCTCGATCACGTTCTCGCCCTCCGACGCAGGTGGGGAACGTCTCGACGCCGACCTCGCGCGCCAGCGCCGCCATGCGGTCCTGGGTCGGCCCGATCCACTGGCCGCCCACCTCCACGACCTTGCCGTCGCCGATGTCCTCGTTGAGCACGCGCCCGCCCACGCGGTCGCGCGCCTCCACGACACCACGGACGCGCCGGCGCCGTCAGCAGGCGCGCGGCGCTGAGCCCGGCCAGGCCGGCGCCCACCACCACCACCTGCGCCTCGCGCTCAGCCCGTTCGGCCATGGCGCGCAACCCTACCCCGCTCGGTGTCGCCGAGCCGGCCTCGCTATTTTGCGGGCGATGGCTCGCCCCGCGGACACGCGAGGAGGAGCGTCGCCTGAACGTGCGCACGCTCGCCATCGCGAGTGCAGCATCCGCCGCGGCGGCCGTCGTGACCTCGCAATTCTGGATCGCCGGCACATGGATCGCCGCGGCGATGACCCCTGTCATCGTGGCCGCTCGTCAGCGAGCTCCTCCACCGGCCGACCGAGCGGATCGCCCGCGCCGTCACCTCGGACCGCCCGGCACTCCAACTGGACGAGGCCGACGAGGTGCCGGCGCGCGGGCCGCGCGCGGATCCCGATGCTCCGAAGCCGGCACCGGTCCGCGTGTACCGCCAGCCGGCGCGCTCCCCCACGCCGCGCCGGCAGCTCGCGCTGGGCGCGGTGGCGGCCACGACGATCATCGGCCTCCTGGTGGGCGGGGTGGCACTGACGGCGGCGGAGCTCCTGGCGGGCCAGTCGGTCGGCGACAGCGACCGTGCCACATCGCTCGGCGGAGGGAAGTCGCGCAAGCAGGGGTCCTCCGGTAACGAGCAGACGACCCCCACCACGCCCGGAGGAGCGGGACACCCCGTCCGACCAGACGACCCCCACCACCCCGAGGAGCAGCCCACGGTCACCGTGACGGTGCCCACCGAGACCGCCCCCCCACGACCACGGCGCCGCCGGCGCCGCAGACGCAGCCCTAGCTCTAGCCCGTGCGCGCGCCCACGCCGCTCAGCAGCTCGCGCAGGCGCGCCGGCCCGGCGCCCCCGGGCTCGAGCGGCGGCGTACCGATCCCCGCGCCCTCGCGCAGGCCCTCCAGCAGCTCGCGGAGCGCGTCGGTGGACGAGCGGCGCGGCTCCCAGCCGAGCTCGCGGCGGACTCGGGCGGTGTCCATCAGGGGCACGGCAAGGCCCATGTCGAGCCAGCCGGGCTCGGACGGCTGAAGCCGGAGGCGGTAGGCCACGCTCGCCCCGGCGCGCAGCAGCCCCGGTGGGAGTGGCACCGGCCGCGCGCCCAGCACCCGCCCGAGCTCGGCCGGGTCGAGCACGGGCTCCGCGGCGAGGTTGAAGGCGCCGGACGCATCGCCCACGATCGCGCGCCGGAACGCGTCGCCCGCGTCGAGCGAATGCACGGCCTGGAAGATCAGGCGCGGCGGGAGCGGGAGCGACCGGCACGAGCTCCGGGCGTACGACCCAGCTCGGCAGGAACGGGCCGGCGAACAACCGCCGGATGCCGGAGGCCGCCTCGCGCTTGAAGATCAGGCCCGGGCGCATCCGCACGGTGCGTACGCCCGGCTGCTCTGCCTCGAAGCGGTCGAGCAGCCGCTCGACCTCCGCCTTGTGCCGGGAGTAGAAGGAGCTCTGGATGCCGGTCGTGGGCCAGCTGCTCGTCCACCCGTCGCTCCTTCGGACCGGGCGCGTAGGCGCCGACGGAGGACGCGTAGACGAGCGACTTCACACCCGCGGCGGCGGTGGCCGCGAACACGCGCTCGCTGCCCAGGACGTTCGCGGCGTGGACCTTGGCGCGGTCGCGTCCGGGCTGGATCAGCCAGGCGAGGTGAACCACGACGTCGGCGCCACGGAGGATCGGCCCGAGCGGGGTGGTGGCCACGTCGGCGGAACGCCATTCGGTCTTGGGAAAGGCGGCGTCCGGGATCCTTCGCACGAGCCCTACGACCGTGTCCACGGCCGGCTCGTCGGCGAGGCAGCGCAGCACGCTCGTACCCAGGTTGCCGCTGGCACCGGTGACCACTACGCGCATGGCCCGCCGGGTACCCGAGCATGTGCCGTGTTCAAAACGGCTCGGGCGCCTGCGAGCATCTCGGCGCATGGGTGCACACCACGCGCACGGCCACGCGCACGGGCACGGTGGATCCACCTGCGCGCGCCGTTCGACGCCACGCTGGTCGACTTCCGCACGCTCGTCGTGCTGCCGGCGCTGTACCCGATCGTCGCCGTGGCCGGCGCGGGCGCGCGGCGGCTGCTGGACCGCCAGGCCGAGGCCGAGTCGGCGCTCGGCGAGCAGGAGCGGATGCTGGCGACGCAGGCCGAGCGCGAGCGGCTCGCGCGCGACATGCACGACTCGCTGGCCAAGACCGTGCACGGCATCGGGTTTTCGGCGCTCGCGCTCTCGCGCCGCATCAGCGTCGATCCCGACGGCGCCGTCGACGACGCGCTCAAGCTGGCCGCCGACGCCCGCACCGCCGCGCCAGGAGGCGCGCGAGCTGCTCAGCGGCCTGCGCGGCCGCGACGACGCCGAGCTGCCGCTGCCGACCGCGATCCGCTCCGAGGCGGCGCGCTGGGGCGAGCGGACGGGCGTCGCGGTCGGCGGCTCGCTGGACGACGTCGGGCCGCTGCCGTCGCTGGCGCTGCGCGAGCTGCGCTGGATCCTCAAGGAGGCGCTCGCCAACGTCGAGCGCTACGCCCACGCGTCACGCGTCGACGTGCACCTGCGCCGGCTCGGCGACCGCGTGGTGCTGACGTCGCCGACGACGGCGAGGGCTTCGAGGCGCCCGACGACCTCGACGAGCCTGGCCGGCGTCGGGTCCTTCGGCCTCGGCGGGCATGCGCGAGCGCGCGCGCCTGGCGGGCGGTGACCTGAGCGTCGAGTCCGAGCCCGGCGACGGCACCGTGATCTCGGTCTGGGTCCCGGCCGGGGCGCCGCCGCGCCAGCGCGAGACGCCCGAGCCACCGCCGTCCGCCGCGCACGTCCGCTACGGTGCCGATGGCGCCGTGGACGGATTCACCTGGCAATGATCCGCGTACTGCTCGTGGACGACAACGCGATCGTGCGGCGAGGCATCGCCTCGCTGCTGTCCGACGCGAGCGGGATCGAGGTCGTCGGCGAGGCCGGCAACGGCCGCGAGGCGATCGACGTCGCGCGCAAGGTGGCGCCCGACGTCGTGTGCCTGGACGTGCGCATGCCGGTCATGGACGGCGTCGCCGCCGCCGGGCCCGCTGTCGGAGAAGTGCCAAGGTCCTGATGCTGTCCTACTCCGAGGACGAGCAGCTCGTCACCGGCGCGATCCGCAACGGCGCCGCCGGCTACCTCGTGCACGGCCGCTTCGAGCCCGAGGAGCTCGAGGAGCGCATCAAGGCCATCGCCAAGGGCGAGATGGTGCTCTCACCCGGCGATCACGCCCGCGGTCTTCGAGGCCCTGCGGCGCGCGCCCGGGACCGAGAACGAGGGCGACGAGCTCGGCCTCGGCTCGCTGACCTCGCGCGAGCGCGAGGTGCTCAACCTGCTCGCCCGCGGGCTCTCGAACGCCGCGATCGCCGAGGAGCTGGTGATCACCAACAAGACGGTGAAGAACCACCTCTCGCGCATCTACGAGAAGATCGGCGTGCATTCCCGGGCCGAGGCCATCGCGCTGTGGCTCGGCGTGCGGGACCGCTGACCTAATCCGACCCTTAAGGTCCCACGTGAGATTGGGACCTTGGGCCCGCTCCAAGTTGAGTCCCGCGCCTCTCGCCGGGGGCGCCCAGCGAACGTAGATTGATCGCAGTCGTTCGGTCAACCGATTTGCCCAGGGGGCTCACCTCAATGTCCGATCTCATCACCACCACGCAGGACAACTTCCGCGGCCAGTGCATCGACCTGTACGTCGGCATGCGCTCCATGCTCGACACGATCGCCGAGCGGGCTCGCGCGAGAACCGCGGCCAGACCGCCGCCGAGTACATGGGCGTCCTGCTCGTGGTCTCGGTGATCATCGCCGCCGTCGCCACGACCGGCATCGGCGACGACATCAAGACCCGCCTCGGCGAGCTCGTCGAGAAGATCGGCAAGGGCGCCACCGGCAAGGAGTAGCCCTCACGGGCGCAAGCCCACCAGAACGCGGGTACACCGGGACCCGGGCGGCGCGAGCCGCCCGGGTCCCACGCGTGCGTGGGACCTTCGGCCCATGCCCAGCTTGGGTCCTGAGACCCTGGCGCGCCCCGTGCGGCACCCGTAGATTCGACCGGGTGCCCGATCCCTCCCGCCAGCTCGTGCTGCGCCTGCAGGGCGTGCGCGGCCAGACCGCGGCGGAGTACCTCGGCGTGCTGCTGGTCGTCTCGGTGATCATCGCGGCGCTCGCGACCACCGACGTCGGTCACGACATCACCGCCCGGCTGTCCGAGCTCGTCCAGGACATCGCGGGCGGGACCTCGGGCCGGGGCGAGTAACGCGGCTACAGTGCCCGCGGTGAAGTTCCTGGCGGCTGCCTGCCTGCTCGCGGCGCTGGTCTGGGTCCCGTCCGCCCGGGCCCAGAGCGCCGACACGCGAAACCGCGCGCTGATCGTGCTCGACTCCTCGAAGTCGATGAACGAGGACGCCGGCAACGGCGGCACGCGACTGGACGCGGCCAAGCAGGCCGTCGACGAGATGCTGGACCGGTTGCCGGCGGGCGCGCCGCTGGGCCTGCGCGTGTACGGCTCGAAGGTCGCCGAGAGCTCGCGCGAGGAGGGCTGCCGGGACACGGAGCTGGTGGTGCCGGTCGGCCCGCTGGACAAGGACGCGATGCGCTCGACGGTCCAGGCGCTCGAGGGCAAGGGGCGCACGCCGATCGGCAACTCGCTGCTGGCCGTGCCCGACGACCTCGGGTCGGCCGAAGGGCGGCGGACCGTGATCCTCGTCTCCGACGGCGGCGACAACTGCGCGCCGCCCGATCCCTGCAAGGCCGCCGCGCAGGTCGCCAACCGGGGCATCGATCTCTCGATCTCGGTCGTCGGGCTGCAGGTCAACGACCGCGTCCGGCGCCAGCTCGAGTGCATCGCCAAGGCGGGCGGCGGGTCCTACGTCGACGTGCAGGATGCGGGCAGGCTCGGGGACGAGCTGGCGGCCGCGCTGGCGCGCGCGTTCCGCGAGCTACGAGCCCGCGGGCACAAAGGTCACCGGTGGGGCCGCGAGCCAGCAGGCGGCCGCGCTCGGCGCCGGGCTCTTCCAGGACGCGATCGCGCCCGGCCAGGAGCGCTGGTACGCCGTCGACGTGCCGGAGGGCAAGCGCCTGTTCGCGGCCGTGACCGCGATCCCGGCGGTCGACGCCGAGCGGCTCGGCGGAGTTCCGGACCGAGCTCCTGGACCCGCAGCGGCAAGCGGCTCGAGGGCGACGGTGACCTGCTCTACCGGCCGCGGCGCGGGCGAGCTCGGTCGGGTCGTGACGCAAGGGCTCTCGATGCCCGAGTTCGCGGGCGAAGGGACACTGCCGCCGGGCCGCTACACGATCCGCGTCGGGATCGCGGACGGCCTGCAGGCCGACGCGGTCCCGGTCGAGCTGGGCGTCCAGCTGCTCGGCCCCGGCGAGACGCCCGGGCTCACGCGCGCGGCGGGCGAGCTCGGCGCCGAGGCGACACCGACGCCGACCGCGACGTCGCAGAGCACCCCGCCGGCCGAGTCCGCCGGCGAGGATGACGGCGGCGGCATCGGCGCGGGCGTGCTGGTCGTGATCGGGCTCGCCGGGCTCGCGCTCGGGCTCGTCGCCACGCTCGTGCTGACGCGGAGGCGCCCGGCATGAGCCGCGCCGTCCTCGCCGTGCTCGTGGCGATGCTGCTGACCGCCGCGCCGGCCTCGGCCCAGACGTACGCGCCGGTCGTCGGCGCGGGGTCGTTCACGACCGCACCGATCCTCAAGCCCGGCGCCTATCGCGACACGATCCTGCCCGAGGAGTACCTGTACTACGGCGTCCGCTCGAGGCCGGGCAACGGCTGCGGGTGACGGCCAACGCCGAGTCGCCCGCGATCGACGTCGCCGACCTCGGCGTCACCGCGGTCAACGTCAACCTGCACGCGCCCGATCGCCAGGGCATCACTTCGGCGCGGGCGACGCTTCCGCGGCAGCGACGAGGACCCGGCCGAGGTCGCCACCGAGCCGGCGCAGACGGTCGCGGAGGGCGGCGGGTCCTCGGCCGGCGGCTTGGGCCGGGCCCGGCGTCTACTTCGTGTCGATCTACGCCAACTACGTCGGCGACGGCGAGCCGCCGAAGGCCGAGATCCCGTTCCACTTCACGATCGCCGTCGAGGGACGAGGCGCAGGCCGAGCCGTCGCCGTCGCCGGCGGCGACCTCGACGCCGAGCGCCGACGCCCACCGGCGCGCCGGAGACCGAGCCCGAGGCGTCCGACTCGGGCGCCTCGCCGGCGCTCGCCGTCGGCATCGGCGTCGGCGGGCTGCTGATCGGCGTGCTCGCCGGCTTGGGCTCGGGTCGCGTCAGCGGCGGCGCTGACCGGCCGCGAGCTGCTCGCGGGCGAAGGCGCCGAGCGCCGCGGCGGTGATCGTGGCCACGAGCGCGAGCCACGGCCCGGCCGGGTCCTGCGCGGTCGTCGTCAGCGCGAACAGCAGCGCGATCGCCGCCGGGCCCGCGACCGCGGCCGCGTAGCGGGCGGCGGCGTCCGGGGTGGCGCGGGCGAGGCGGTCGCCCACGAAGCCCGCGACCAGGCCGGCGATGCCGCAGGCGAGGACCCACGCGCCGTTGGTCTGCTCGAGCGTGTCGGTGGCGCCGTCGGTGATGACGGCGCCGGCGAACGCCAGCACGAAGAACGCGCCGGCGGCCGCCACCAGCCCGAGCCAGAACGCGCGCGTCATCGCAGCCGGAAGGAGTCGAAGATGGCTTGCGAGGTTCGCGCCGGCGAAGTCGCCCGCGGGCGAGCGCACGAAGAAGTCGAGCGCCCGGCCGTCCTCGGTCAGCACGAGCAGGTTGAGCTCGCGCACGAGCACCTTCGAGCCGGGCATGACCATGGTGTAGCGCGCGTCGACGACGTGCGCGGCCGCGGCGCCGTCGAGCGTGAACGGCTCGTCGCGCGTGACGCGGTAGCTCGGGTAGCGCACCTTCTGCGAGCCCTTGTGGAGCTTGACCACGTCGGCGAGGTCGTTGCGGGCCGGCCCTGAGCCGATCGCGACCTGCGGCGGCAGGCCGCCCTCGCCGGCGGCGCCGTAGAACTCGGTCAGCCCGGCGGCGGGCTCGTCGCGCGTCCAGGCCCGCGGGTGGTCGAACGAGACCCCCTGAGCCTGGAAGCGCGAGAACCCGTCGGGTGGAGCGGGCTGCGGGGCGGGCTGGTCAGGCCCGGACCCGCAGCCGGCGAGCGCCAGCGCGAGGAGAATCGCTGCGCGCCGCATTACCCCACCGCCCCCGAGCAGTCGAACCAAGGCTGGAAGCCCCCCGGGCCCGGGTCGAACCAGGCATCGGTCAGGTTCGCGTCGGTCGCGTTGTACTTGGCCGAGAAGCCCAGCACCGAGCCGTCGACGTCGACGCCGAGCTCGGTCTTGTCCACGTCGTAGAGGCGCACGTTGGTCTGCGGCGTCGGCGTCGAAGCGCTCGTAGAGGTCGATCGAGGCCTGGGCGAGGTCGACGGCGTTGCCGGTGGCCGGGTTGACGCCGTCGATGAAGGCGCGCGCGGCCGCGCGGTTCGCGGGGTCCGTGAGGTCGAGCTCGGACTGGAACTCGATCCGCTTGCCGGCCTGGCCGGCCGCCGCGCCGCCCGCCGAGTTGATCGCGCCCATCAGGCCGCTGAGGTCCTCCGTGTTGCCGCGCAGGTCGAGGCCGCCCGAGACCGTGCCGATCCCCGTGACGGTCATGGCCTTCTCGTTGCCGTCGGCGTCGTAGGTGAGGCCGATCATGACCTCGCCTTCGCCGTTGGCCCCGAAGCCGCCCGCGAACGAGTTGCCCGCGGCGGCGTTGACGTTGGCCTTGGCCTTGAAGAAGTAGGTGACGTCGCCGTTGGCGGAGTAGCGGGCGCCGACGCCGGCCTCGACGCCCCCGCCCGCGGTGGCGTACGCGCCGCCGCCGCCCGCCGAGGCCGAGCCGGTGACCGAGATGCCGCCGTAGACGGTGTCGGAGGCCTGGTCGGGCAGGTCGTAGTCGTCGTCGTTCTGGAGGAAGTTCGGGATCGGGTCGGCCTGCGCGATGACCTTCTTGACGACGTTGTCGATGAACTCGTCGGCGTCGCCGGTGGAGTCGAAGCGCCAGGTGCGGGCGAACTCGCCCTTGCCGGTGACGCTGAACTCGCCCTTGGGCGAGGAGGCGGTGGCCTCGTCGCTGCCGGCCTCCACGCCGGGGGTCGAGAACTCGAGCCCGGCGCCGGCGTTGGCCTGCAGGGTGACGTGCGTCGTGCCGTCGGCCGAGACGCGGTAGACGCCGGTGACGCCGCCCTCGAGCTTGAACACGAGCACCTTGACCGAGGCCTGGATCGACTTGTCCGAGGAGGACACGACGCACTTGGATGGGTCGGGCGCGTCGGGGTTGCCGGCGATCGCCTCGCAGTTCGATCCCCCGCCGATCTTGCAGACCAGGATCCGGGCGTGGTACTCGATCCGCTCGCCCACGCTGGTCAGCGCCAGGGCGGCGATGACCACGGACACGATCAGCAGCGCGCCGAGGTATTCGGCGGTGGTCTGACCGGCGGTGGCGCGCAGACGGCGGAACATGCGCCGAGGACCGTAGGAGGGGGCGTGGAGGGCTTCGAGAGGCCTCAGACCCAACTTGTGGCGGGACGGGTCCCAGGACCGATGCGACCGCCGCGGGCCGCCGTACACTGGAAGGCAGGTGCAGATCGCCGACCGCATCAGAGCGGACGTCACCGCCGCCATGAAGGCGGGGGAGCGAGACCGTGTCGCGGCGCTGCGGCTGGTGCTCTCGGAGCTTCAGAAGGACGCCAAGGAAGGCGCCGGCGACGAGCTGGCGGTCCTGCGGCGCGAGCGCAAGAAGCGCCGCGAGGCCGAGGAGGCCTACCGGTCCGCGGGGCGCTCTGAGCAGGCCGAGGCGGAAGCGTCCGAGGCGACGGTGATCGAGACCTACCTGCCGGCCGAGCTCTCGGATGCGGAATTGTCGGCGCTCGTCGCGGATGCGATCGCGACGACCGGCGCGTCCTCGCCGCGCGACATGGGCAGGGTGATCAAGCAGGTGATGCAGGCCGCCGGCGGCCGCGCCGACGGGAAACGCGTCTCGACCAAAGTGAAGGAAGCACTCAACTAGATGGCACGCAGGCAGCTGGAGGTATCCAACGAGGTGGCGGCGGAGCTCGCCGGGTCGCGCGACGCGGCGTTGCGCACGCTCGAGGAGCACCTGGACTGCGAAGTCTTCCTGCGCGGCAACATCGTCACCCTGGACGGTGACGCCGAGGCCGTGCAGGCGGGCGCGACCGTGATCCGGGAGCTGTCCGCGCTGGTCGAGCGCGGGCACGACATCGGGCCGGCGACGATCGAGTCGGTGGCGCGCGTGATCGAGTCCTCCGAGTCCCCCTCGCAGGTGCTCGAGGACGTCGTCTGGCGCCACCGCAACCTGCGGGTCGCGCCGAAGTCGGTCAACCAGAAGCGCTACGTGGATGCCATCCGGCGCTCGACGGTGACGTTCGGCGTCGGGCCCGCGGGCACGGGCAAGACGTTCCTGGCGATGGCGATGGCGACCGCTGCGCTGTCACGGCGCGAGGTCAACCGCATCATCCTCACCCGCCCCGCGGTCGAGGCCGGCGAGCGGCTCGGCTTCCTGCCGGGCGACCTGATGGCGAAGGTGGACCCGTACCTGCGGCCGCTGTTCGACGCGCTCAACGACATGATGGACCCGGAGCGCGTGGCCACGCACCTGGAGAAGGGCGTGATCGAGGTCGCGCCGCTGGCCTTCATGCGCGGGCGGACGCTCAACGACTCGTTCGTGATCCTCGACGAGGCGCAGAACACGACGCCCGAGCAGATGAAGATGTTCCTGACGCGGCTCGGGTTCGGCTCGAGGATGGTCGTCACCGGCGACATCACGCAGGTCGACCTGCCGCGCGACCAGAAGTCCGGGCTGGTGGTCGTGGGCGACATCCTCAAGGACATCGAGGGCGTCGAGTTCGTGCGCTTCGGCGGTGACGACGTCGTGCGCCACAAGCTCGTGCAGCGGATCGTCGAGGCCTACGACCAGCATTCGACCGAGCAGGCCAGCGGGTTGCGGCCGGCTCAGGATCACCGCCGGCGAACCGCGTAGCGGTGCTGGAGATCGACGTGATCGGCAACGCGCTCCCCCCGGGCCGCGTGGAGGAGGCGGTCGCCTACGCGGCGGCGTCGGCGGGGATCGACGAGGGCCACGTCGCGGTCGAGTTCGTCGACGCCGAGCGGATCGCGGAGCTCAACGAGACCTGGCGCGAGAAGGCCGGGCCGACCGACGTGCTGTCGTTCCCGGTCGACGAGGACGACGATCCGTTGGGGGAGCGGGAGCTCGGGGACGTGTTCATCTGCCCCGAGCACACGACGGATCTCGTCGAGGCCGTCGTGCACGGCGTGCTGCACCTGACCGGGATGGACCACGAGACCGACGAGGGCGAGATGCTCGCCCTGCAGGCCGAGATCATGGGGTGGTTGCACTGAGCCGTTCGGGTTTCGTCGCGCTGGCGGGCCGGCCGAACGTCGGCAAGTCGACGCTGGTCAACGCGATCGTGGGGCGCAAGGTGGCGATCGTCTCCGACAAGCCGCAGACGACGCGGCGGGCGATCCGCGGCGTCCTGACCGTGCCGGAGCACTTCCAGCTCGTGCTGACCGACCTGCCCGGCGTCCAGCGCCCGCGCGACGCGCTGACCTCACGCATGCAGCGGCGCGTCGAGACCGAGCTGGCCGAAGCCGACGCCGCGCTGTTCATCGTCAACGGCGACCAGGGCGTGGGCGGGCGCGGCGACCGCTTCATCGCCGAGGCGCTCGGCCGCTCGCGGGTGCCGATCGCGATCGCGGTCAACAAGGTCGACCGGCTCAACCACGCCCGCACCGTGCGAGTCGCTGCAGGTCGCGAGCGAGCTCGGCCTGCCCGAGGCCGAGGTCTTCCCGATCTCGGCGCGCACCGGCAAGGGCGTCCCGGAGCTGCTCGACTACGTCGTCTCGCTGCTGCCCGAGGGCCCCTTCTACTTCCCGCCCGAGGACGTCTCCGACCAGCCCGAGGACGTGGTGCTGGCCGAGCTGGTGCGCGAGCAGGTCCTGCTGCGCACGCGTCAGGAGGTCCCGCACAGCGTCGAGGTCCAGATCGAGGAGATCGAGCAGCTCGAGCGCGCGCTCGCCGTCCGCGCCACGATGTGGGTCGAGACCGAGTCCCAGAAGGGCATCCTGATCGGCCACCACGGCCGCATGATCAAGGCCATCGGCACCGCCGCCCGCAAGGAGATCGAGCGCGAGCTGGCCGAGCACGTGCACCTCGACCTCTCCGTCCGCGTCCGCCGCTCCTGGCGCGCCGACGACGCCCTGCTGGACCGCCTCGGCATCACCTAGAGCATCGTCCACGCGGCGCGGGCGTCGGCCGCGTCGAGATGGCGGATGCGGGCCGTCGTCTGCTTGCCGAACGTGACCTCGAGGTCGGCGAGCCGGGCGCGGTGCTGGAAGCGGTTCTGGGCGAGCGTGTGGGACTCGCGGAAGTGGGCGGGGGCGAGGATCGTCGTGCGGGCGACCAGCATCGAGCGGACCGCGAGACGACCGTCGCGCAGGCGCCAGCCGGCGGCGCGCCAGTGCGCATGGGCGTAGCCGGTGGCCACGAGCAGGAGCGCGAGCGCGTACGGCCCGGCCACGAACCAGGCGGCGGCGGTGAAGGCGGCGCCGGTCAGCAGCGGCCATAGGAAATAGCGGCGCGCGGCGCGGCCGGGTGGGCGGTCGAGGCCGTCGGGGTCGTCCGCCAGCTCGGGCAGGAACTCGTCCAGCAAGGCCTCGACCTCGTGCAGCCGGACGAGCGGGAACAGGGTGCGCGCAGCCGAGGCTTCCTCGGCGTAGCCCGTGACCTCGACGGTCAGCGCCGCGAGCCCGAACGGCCGGCGGAAGACGCCCTCGACGACGCGCACGGCACGGATGCGGGAGACGGCCACGGTGGCCTCGCTGCGCTGGACGAGCCCGCGGCGGATCCGCAGCCGCTCGCCGTCGCGGACCAGCGTGAAGCCGCCGAAGGTGACGATCGCGCCGGCCGCCGAGAGCAGCCAGGCCAGCGCCAGCAGGGCGGCGGCGCCGAGCACGATCACGGTCACGCTGTGCGGCAGCCAGCGCACCGCCTCGCGGCCGCGCTCCGGGTCGAACAGCTGCTCGAGCACCTGGAAGCCGACGGCCAGGATCGGCAGCAGGATGCCGAGCTGGCCCGCGGTGAGGGCGGCCACGGCGAGCTCGCGGCCGGAGATCCGGCGGGTCGGGAGCGCGGGCTCGTGCTCGGGCGCCGAAGCGGCGTCGGGCCGCGCCGCGCGCAGCTCGGCCACCGCTCCGGGAGTCACCGCGGGCAGCGAGATCTCGCCGCCCTTGACGCCCGCGCCCGTCTGCACGTCGACCGCGAAGACGCCGAACAGGCGCTGCAGCGGGCCTTGGTGGACGTCGATGGCCTGGATCCGGTCGAGCCGGATGTCGGTGTCCTTCGTGCTCAGCAGCCCGGTGTGGTGGTGGATCGCCTCGGGGCCGACGGTGTAGCGGGTGGTCTGCCAGCGCAGCACGCCGGCGACGAGCGCTATCGCCAGCCCGATGCCGCCGTAGGCCAGCGCCCGCAGCAGCCCGCGGCCGTCGAAGGTGCCGCCGAGCAGCGTGACGCCGACGATCACCAGCAGCGGGACGGCGAAGTTGCGCAGCGCGGAGGCCGAGTAGACCACGACGGCGGCGGGGTGCAGCCGCCTGTCAGGAGAATCCGCGAAGCGATTCTCCGAGCGACCGGAGCAGCGGCCGAAGGCCGCTCGCGAGGATCGCCGTTCAGGCATCGACCTCGAGCCGCAGCTGCGTGGAGGGCGCCACGTCGACGTCGGTGGCCTCGGCGCGCGCGAGGCCCGCGATCCGCTCGCGCAGCTCCTCCGCCTCGACCTGCGGCAGCAGCGGGATCGTGTGGCTCCCGGCCGCGGTGTGGACGACCACGGTGGAGAGCCCGAAGGCCTGTTCGAACACCCCGCGGCGGGTGTCCACGTGTTGGACGCGCACCCAGGGGACCAGCGTGCGCGAGACCGTGAACACGCCCGCTTGGATGTCGATGCCCTCGTCGGCCACGTCCCAGCGCCAGCGCGCCCAGCGCAGCGGCGGGATCAGCGCGGTGCCCACCACCAGGCCCACCAGCGGCACCACCCAGGCCCACGGCGCGAGCGCGTCGACGTAGAGCGCCAGCGCGACGCCGACCGCGAGCGCGATCAACCAGCCGATGGCCTGCGACGCCCGCCAGACCCACAGCGCGCGCGGCGAGAGGCGGCGCGCGGGCATCAATCCCCGGTCAGCACCGCGGCGAGCCGCTCGTAGTGCTCGAGCTCGAGGTCGGACTCGAAGACGAACGGCAGCGGGCGGATCGGGGCGTCGGTGGCGGCCTCGAGCCGCCGCATGTGCGCGCGCTGGGCCTTGACGCGCTCGTGCACGCCGAGCGCGGCCCGCACCGCCCCGAGCCCCGCCGCGTCGTGGCCGTCGCGCTCGGCCGCGCGCAGCTTCGTCACGTCGGCGGGGGAGAAGCGCTCGGGCCACATCGCGTTCATCACGACCGCGTCGAGCCCGAGCCCGACGGCGTCGCGCAGCCGCCCCTCGAGCTCGATCGTCTCGTTGACCGGCATCTCCTCCGGCAGCGCGACCGCCACGTAGCCGGTCCGGGCCGGATCGGACAGCAGCTCGGAGACCTTCGCCGCCTGGCGCCGGATCGGCCCCACGCGCGCGATCTCGCCGAACGTCCGCGGCGTCGTCAGCATCCCGATCCCGTGGCCGGAGGCCGGCGCGTCGACGACGACGAGGTCATACGGCGCGCTTGTGCCGCTCCCAGCGCTCGCTCTGCGCCAGCTCCCACACCTTCGCGATCGTGATCAGCTCCTTCGCGCCAGGTGCGGCGGCGACGAAGTACTGGAAGGCGTGCGAGTGGCCGAGGATGCGGCCCGCGGTGCTGCCGCCGATCTGCTTGCCGAGCCATTCCTCGAGCGCCTGCTGCGGGTCGATCGTGATCGCCCACAGGTCCTCGGCCAGCTCGACCTCCTGCTCCGGGCGCACACCGTGGCGCGCGAACGCGCGCGACATCCGGTCCTGCTCGGCGACCTCGCAGACGATCGTGCGCCGCCCCGTGCGCGCGGCGGCGAGCCCGAGCGCGGCCGAGACCGTCGTCTTGCCGACGCCGCCCTTGCCGGTCACGTAGAGCACCGAGCGGTCGCGCAGCAGCGAGTCCATCCCAGTCACCCTATTGCGGGCGGCGAGCGCCGGGCGCGCGTCGGCGCGCCACGCGCGGACGGAGGCGGCGCGAGCCCGGGCTCGTGAGACAGAATGCGCGACATGGACCCGGCCCTGCGCGAGGGGTACGAGACGTCGAGGAGGATGCAGCGCCGCCACGATCCCACGTACTACTTCGCGACGCGCCGGCTGCCGGCGGAGCTGCGGCCTGCGACGTACGCGCTCTACGGCTACGTCCGGACCGCCGACCAGATCGTCGACGGGCCGCGCCGGCCCGCGACGCCGGAGGACCGCCGCGCGGCGCTGGACGCGTGGGAGGCCGAGCTCGCGGCCGGGCTCGAGTCGCGCGAGCCGATCGTGCGCGCGCTGACCGACGCCGGCGCCCGCCACCGGCTCCCGCTCGGCGAGCTGCGGACCTACATGCGCTCGATGCGGATCGACTGCGGCCCGGTGCGGATCGGCAGCTGGGAGGAGCTGCTGGCCTACATGGACGGCTCGGCGGGCTCGGTCGGGCGCATCATGGCCGCGCTGCTCGGGGTGCCGGCGCGCCATCACGGCGATGTCGGCCGGCTCGGGATCGCGTTCCAGCTCGCGAACTTCGTCCGCGACGTCGGCGAGGACACGCGCCTGGACCGCGTCTACCTGCCGGCCGAGGACCGGACGCGGTTCGGCGTCTGCGAGCAGGACCTGACGGCGCGCCGCGCGAGCCCCGAGGTGCGTGCGCTGCTGGCGCACGAGGTCGAGCGCGCCCGCGGCCTGTTCGCCTCCGCGCGCCCGGCGATCGCCGCCGCGCCGACCTCGGTCCGCCCGGGCATCCGCTTCGCCACCGGCCTCTACGGCCGCATGCTCGACCGCGTCGAGGCGACGGGCTTCGATGTGCTCGGCAGGCGGACCGGCGTGCGCGTGTGGCACATCCCGGGCGCGGCGCTGGAGGCGCTGCGATGACGCGCGGCGAGGGCGCGGCGGCGCGGCGCGGCGACGCCGCGATCGGCCGGAGCGCGGCCCTGTGACGCGGCGCGCGACCCTGCGCGGCGCGGCGCGCACCGACATCTCCCAGCGCGCCGACGTGCTGATCTGCGGCGCGAGCTTCGCCGGCCTGGCGGTCGCGCGCGAGCTCGCCGGCTCGGCGCGGACGTGCTGATCGTCGACCGCTACGAGCTCGGCGAGCGCGCCACCTCGGCGTGCGCGGCGCCGACGCCGTGGCTGCACGCGATGGGCGTCGAGCGCGCGATCCGCCAGGAGATCCCGTGCATGGCGTTCCACACGCCGCACGGCTCGAGCCGCTTCCGGCTGCCCTGGAGCTGGTCGAGCTTCGACTACCGCGAGCTCTGTCATGCGCTCTTCGAGCAGACCGACGCCCGCTTCGAGATCGCCAAAGTGGAAGATCGAGCCGGCGCGACGATCCGAACCGACCGCGGCGAGCTCACCAGCCCGCTGATCGTCGACGCGCTCGGGTGGCGGCGGGTGCTCGGCGCCGGGGCCAACGTGCAGCCGCCCGAGGCCGCGATCAGCCGCGGCCTCGAGGTCCACCCGCACGGCGCCTCGACCGACCTCGACGTCTGGATCGACCGCAGCCTGATCCGCCACGGCTACGCGTGGTCGGTGCCCGCCGGCGCGGAGCAGCGCGTCGGCGTCGGGTCCTACGAGCCGCGCGACCACGTGAAGGAGCCGACGCAGGAGATCGCGCACCGGCTCGGACGCGACGCCGTCCGCTACCAGGGCAACTGGTTCCCGCACAAGCTGCGCCCCGCCGGCGAGGACGGCGTGTTCTTCGTCGGCGACAGCGCCGGCCACTGCCTGCCGCTGTCCGGCGAGGGCATCCGCACCGCGTTCTACTTCGGCATCGCGGCCGGCCGCGAGATCAAGGCGGCGTTCAGTGGAGCCAAGACGCCGCAGCAGGCGCTCGACGACTACGGCGCTTTCTCGAACCGTCACGCGCCCGCGTTCGCCTCCGCGCTCGCGCTCCAGCGGATCATCCCGCGCCTGCCGCCACGCGCCCTGACCGCGCTGCTGAGCGTGATGGGTCGCGAGCGCCCGTGCCGGCGCGCCTTCGACTGGTACCTGGGCGTGGCGCATCCGGCGATGGCCGAGCCGTCCGCCTAGACTCCCGGGCTCACAGATGGAGCCTCCCAGTCCAGACGTGCGTTTCGACGAGCGCGGCCTCGTGCCGTGCGTCATCCAGGATTGGCGCTCCGGCGAGGTCCTCACGCTCGCGTACATGAACGCGGAAGCGCTGACGCGCACCCGCGAGACCGGCGAGCTGCACCTCTACAGCCGCTCGCGCCAGGAGCTCTGGCACAAGGGCGCCACGTCGGGCAACACGCAGGCGGTCAAGGCCCTGCGCTTCGACTGCGACCAGGACGCCGTGCTGGCGCTCGTCGCGCCCGCCGGCCCGGCGTGCCACACCGGCGAGCGCACGTGCTTCTTCGCCGGAGAGCTCGAGCCGCCCCAGCCCTACGAGGCGCTCCCGGGCCTCGAGCGGACGCTCGAAGACCGCGCGCGCAACCCGACCGAAGGCTCCTACACGGCCAAGCTGCTCGCCGACCCGCCGTTCATCGGCGAGAAGGTCCAGGAGGAGGCCGAGGAGGTCGTCCGCGCCGCTCGCGAGGAGTCCGACGAGCGCGTCGCCGAAGAGGCGGCCGACGTCCTCTACCACCTGGCGGTGCTGCTCAGAAGCCGCGGCCTGAGCCTCGCCGACGCCGAGGAGGTGCTCGTTGGCCGCCGTCGCTGAGCACCTCGAGGTCACGCCCACGCTCGACGAGGCCCGCGCGCTCGAGGGCGACCACAACCTCGTCCCGGTCACGCACAGCTTCATCGAGGACTGCGAGACGCCCGTGTCCGCCTTCCTCAAGCTGCGCGGCGACGGGCCGGCGTTCCTGCTCGAGTCCGCCGAGCAGGGCCAGCAGGTCGGCCGCTACTCGTTCATCGGCTGGCGCCCGAAGAAGGTCATCCGCTGGAACCTTGCGGACGGGGGAGACCCGTACACGCTCGCCCACCAGGCCGTCTCCGAGGTCAGGCAGGCCGAGATCGCCGGCCTGCCGCCGTTCGCGGGCGGCGCCGTCGGCTTCTTCGGCTTCGACTGCGTGCGCGCCGTCGAGCGCCTGCCCGAGCCCAACCCCGACGTGCTCGGCCTGCCGGACATGGCGTTGATGCTCTCCGACGTGATCGTGGCCTTCGACCACCTGCGCCACACGGTCACGATCCTGGCCAACGCCTACCTCGACGACGACACCGACCTCGACGCCGCGCACGCCCGCGCGGTCGAGGCGATCCGCCAGGTCCGGACCCGGCTCGCCGGTCCCCTGCCCGCGCTCGAGACCCATCCCGCGCGGCCCGAGCCGACGTTCGAGTCCAACATGCCGCGCGAGCAGTTCGAGGCCAACGTCGCCCGGATCGTCGAGTACATCCACGCCGGCGACGCCTATCAGGTCGTGCCGAGCCAGCGCTGGAGCGCGCCCACGCCGGTCGAGCCGTTCAGCATCTACCGCGGCCTGCGAGCGGTGAACCCGAGCCCGTACATGTACTTCCTCGACTTCGAGGACTTCCAGATCGTCGGCGCGAGCCCCGAGCCGCTGCTGACCGTCAGCGGCCGCCACGTCTCGACCCGCCCGATCGCCGGCACCCGGCCGCGCGGCGAGGACGACGCCGCGATCGCCGCCGAGCTGCTCGCCGACGAGAAGGAGCGCTCAGAGCACGTGATGCTCGTCGACCTCGGCCGCAACGACCTCGGCCGCGTGTGCGAGCCCGGCAGCGTCTACGTCGAGCGCATGATGGAGGTCGAGACCTACTCGCACGTGCTGCACATCGTCTCCCAGGTGGCCGGGACGCTGAAGCCCGAAGTGGGCGCGATCGACGCGCTGCGCAGCGTGCTGCCGGCGGGCACGCTGTCCGGGGCGCCGAAGATCCGCGCGATGGAGATCATCGACGAGCTCGAGCCGGTCAAGCGCGGCGCGTACGGCGGCGCGGTCGGCTGGCTCTCCTACGCCGGTGAGCTCGACACGTGCATCTGCATCCGCACCGTCGTGGTCAAGGACGGGATGGCGCACATCCAGGCCGGCGGTGGCACGGTGGCCGACGCCAAGCCCGACTACGAGTACGAGGAGTCGCGCGCCAAGGCGCGCGGCGTCGTGCGCGCGATCGAGCTCGCGGTCAAGCAGGCGGCCTGGCCATGAGGGTGCTGATGATCGACAACTACGACTCGTTCACCTACAACCTCGTCCAGTACCTGGGCGAGCTCGGGGCCGAGCTCGAGGTCGTTCGCAACGACGTCACGACCGTCGACGAGCTGCTCGGCCGCGGCTATGACCGCGTCGTCGTCTCGCCGGGCCCGTGCACGCCCAACGAGGCCGGGATCTCGGTCGAGGTCATGCGCCGCTTTCCCGAGGCCGGGGTGACGACGCTCGGCGTCTGCCTCGGCCACCAGTCGATGGGCCAGGCCTTCGGTGGCAAGGTCGTCCGCCATGTCCCGGTGCACGGCAAGACGACCGAGATCAGCCACGACGGCAAGGGCATCTTCGCCGGCCTGCCGGACCCGCTGCCCGTGGCGCGCTATCACTCGCTGGTGGTGGACCCCGACCTGCCCGACGTGCTCGAGCCCACCGCCCACGGCGGCGGCGTGCTGATGGCCATGCGACACAAGACGTTGCCGGCGGTCGGCGTCCAGTTCCATCCCGAGTCCGTGCTGACGCCGGACGGAAAGCACCTGCTCAAGAACTTCCTTGCCTAATCCCGTCCTCACCAAGGCGCTGGACGCGCTCGCGTCGCGCAAGGACCTCTCGACCGAGCAGACCGCCGGCGTGCTGGCCGAGATCATGGCCGGCAACGCGTCCGAGGTCGAGACCGCGGGCGTGCTCGTCGCGCTGCGCACCAAGGGCGAGACCGTCGAGGAGCTCGTCGGCCTGGCCACGACGATGCGCGACTTCGCGACGCCGGTCAACACCGGCCGCGAGCGACGAGCTGATCGACACCGCGGGCACCGGCGGCGGACGGCCGACGTTCAACGTCTCGACGACGGCCGCGCTGATCGCGGCGGGTGCGGGATGTCTCGTCGCCAAGCACGGCAACCGCTCGGCGACGGGGCTGAGCGGGTCGGCCGACGTGCTCGAGGCGCTCGGCGTCCGCATCGACCTCAAGCCGGACGCCGTCGCCCGCTGCATCTCGGAGGTCGGCTTCGGGTTCATGTTCGCGCCCGCCCATCACGGCGCGACCCGCTTCGTGGTGCCCGTGCGCAAGGAGCTGGCGGTGCGGACGATCTTCAACTTCCTCGGCCCGCTGACCAACCCGGCGGGGGCCACGCGGCAGGTGATCGGCGTCTCGGACCCGCGCTTCCTCGAGACGATCGCCGGCGCGCTGGCGAAGCTCGGCGCCCGCAAGGCGCTGGTAGTGTCGAGCGACGACGGTCTGGACGAGATGAGCACGTCGGGTGAAACGCGCGTCGTCGAAGTCGACGGCGAGCAGTTGCGCACCTACTCGGTCGCGCCTGAGGACGTGGGCATCGCACGCGCCGAGCCGGCAGGCGCTGAGCGGCGGCACCCCGGACGTCAACGCGGAGACGACGCGCCGGATCTTCGCGGGTGAGCCGGGCCCCGCCCGTGACGTCGCCGTGCTCAACGCGGGCGCGGCGATCTACGTCTCGGGGATCGTGCAGTCGCTCGAGGAGGGCGTGCGCACCGCCGAGGCCACGATCGACGACGGCCGCGCCGCGGCGGCGCTGGACGCACTGGCATCACTGACGAGGGAGTTGGCCCCGGCATGAGCGTGCTCGACCGGATCGTGGACGACACGCGCGACGAGGTGAAGCGCCGGCGCAAGGACGTGCCGCTGAAGAAGCTCGAGAAGCAGCTCGAGATCCGCGCCGAGGGCTTCCGGCCGTTCTCGGAGGCGCTCACGCGCCCCGGCGTGTCGCTGATCGCCGAGCACAAGCGGCGCTCGCCGTCGGCGGGCAAGATCCGCAAGGGCAGCAAGGTCGCCGACGTGGTCAAGGCCTACGAGCGCGGCGGCGCGGCGGCGCTGTCGGTCCTGACCGAGCCGTTCCACTTCGGCGGCTCGCTCGACGACCTGCGCGAGGCGCGCGCGAACGCGACGCTGCCCGTGCTGCGCAAGGACTTCATCATCGACACCTACCAGCTCTACGAGGCCGCCGCCGCCGGCGCCGACGCGATCCTGCTGATCGTGGCCGCGCTCGAGCGCAAGGACCTCGGCGAAGCTGCTCGAGGAGGCCGAGGCGCTCGACCTCGACGCGCTCGTCGAGGTCCACGACGAGCGCGAGCTCGAAGCGGGCGCTCGAGGTCGAGGCCGACGTGCTCGGCATCAACAACCGCGACCTGCCGGACTTCAGCGTCGACATCGAGCGCACGTACGACCTGCTGGCCGACGTCCCGGCGGGCAAGACCGTCGTCTCGGAGTCCGGCTTCTCGACCCGCGAGCAGCTCGACGAGCTCGAGCGCGTCGGCGTCGACGCCGTGCTGATCGGCGAGACGCTGATGCGCGCGCCGGACATCGAGGAGGCCGTGCGCGAGCTCACCGGCGGCGGCGAGCTGCCGTGACGCGCGTCAAGATCTGCGGGATCACCCGGATCGAGGACGCCGAGCTGGCGATCGCCCACGGCGCGTGGGCGATCGGGTTCATCCTCTGGCCGCCGTCGAAACGGTTCGCCGACCCCGCCGTGGCCGCGGGCATCGCGCGCGCCGTCCGCCGCCGGGTCGAGACCGTCGGGGTGTTCGTCGACCAGCCGCTCGACGAGATCGCCGGTCACGTCGACGTGCTCGGGCTCACGCACGTGCAGCTGCACGGGCACGAGGGCCCGGCCTTCTGCACGGCGGTCGCGCAGCGGACGGGCGCGAAGGTGATCAAGGCGGGGCGGATCGGCCACGCCTCCGACCTGCGCGACCTCGAGCGCTTCCACACCGACTTCCACCTGCTCGACACCGCCAAGGCCGGCTCCTACGGCGGCACGGGCACCACGTGGGACTGGAGCCTGGCCGCGCAGCGCCGCTCGAAGATCCCGGCGATCCTGTCCGGCGGGCTGACCGGCGAGAACGTCGGCGAGGCGATCGCCGCCCTGCGGCCGTGGGGCGTCGATGTCGCCTCCGGCGTCGAGGCCGAGCCGGGCATCAAGGATCCCGCGAAGCTCGCCGCCTTCTTCGACGCGGTCGAAGCCGCGCACGTGACGTGACCGCGATCGAGCACCGGTTCGGTCCCTACGGGGGACAGTACGTCCCCGAGACGCTCGTGCCGGCGCTGGTCGAGCTCGAGGCGGCGTGGCTGGTGGCGCGTGAGGACCGCGGCTACCAGGCCGAGCTGACCGCGCTGCTCAACGACTACGTCGGCCGCCCGTCGCCGCTGTACCTCGCGCAGCGGCTCTCCGACGACGCCGGCCACGCCGTCTACCTCAAGCGCGAGGACCTCAACCACACCGGCGCGCACAAGATCAACAACGCGCTCGGCCAGGCGCTGCTGGCCAAGCGCATGGGCAAGACGCGCATCATCGCCGAGACCGGCGCGGGCTCGCACGGCGTCGCGATCGCCACCGCGTGCGCGCTGCTCGGGATCGACTGCTTCGTCTACATGGGCACCGAGGACATGCGCCGCCAGGCGCCCAACGTCCAGCGCATGGGCCTGCTCGGCACGACCGTGATGCCGGTCGAGGCCGGTGCGCGCACGCTCAAGGAGGCCGTCAGCGCCGCGATCCGCGACTGGGTCGCGAACGTGCACGACACGCACTACGCGATCGGCTCGTGCGTCGGGCCGGCGCCGTTCCCGGCGCTCGTGCGCGACCTGCAGCGGATCATCGGCGACGAGGCGCGCGCGCAGATCCTCGCCAAGACCGGCGCGCTGCCGGACCGCGTGATCGCCTGCGTCGGTGGCGGCTCGAACGCGATCGGCACGTTCGTGCCGTTCGTCGACGACGCCGAGGTCGAGCTCGTCGGCGTCGAGGCCGCGGGGGAGGGGATCGAGTCCGGCCGCCATGGCGCGCCGCTGACCGTCGGCGGCCGCGGCGGGCGTCCTGCACGGCGCCTACTCGGCGATCATGCAGGACGAGGACGGCCAGATCCTCGAGGCGCACTCGATCTCGGCCGGCCTCGACTATCCCGGCACCGGCCCCGAGCACGCGTACCTGCGCGACAGCGGGCGCGCGCGCTACGTCGCGGTCACCGACACGCAGGCGCTGGACGCGTTCCGGCGGCTCGCGGAGCTCGAGGGCATCATCCCGGCGCTCGAGTCCGCCCACGCCGTCGCCTGGGTGCTCGGCGCCGAGGCGAGCGCGGACACCGTCGACCTGATCTGCCTCTCCGGCCGCGGCGACAAGGACCTCGCCGAGGCACTGGACAAGCTCGGGGTGACGTGAACGGCGGCGACGACCGCGCGGCACCGCCGTGCAGCGTATGACGGAGACCGGTACGGCCAGGATCGCGGCGGCGTTCGCGACGGCGAAGGGCCGTGCGGCGCTGATGCCGTACCTGATGGGCGGCTTCCCGGACATCGAGGCCTCGGTGGCGGTCGCCACCGCGTACGCCGACGCCGGCGCCGACCTGGTCGAGCTCGGCGTGCCGTTCAGCGACCCGCTGGCCGACGGCCCCGTGATCCACGCCGCGGCCACCCGCGCGCTGGCCGCGGGCGCGACGCTGCACGCCGTGCTCGAGGCCGCCGAGCGGATCGCCGAGCTGCTCCCGGTCGTGCTCATGTGTTACGCCAACCCGCTCTTCGCCCGTGGGCCGGAGCGCTTCGCCGCCGAGCTCGCCCAGCGCGGCGTCAGCGGGCTGATCGTGCCCGACCTCCCGCTCGAGGAGGGCAGCGACGTGCTGGCGGCCTGCGATGCCCACGGGATCGCGCTCGTGCCGCTCGTCGCCCCGACCACGCCGGACGAGCGTTTGGAGCGGATCGGACGAATCGCGCGTGGATTTGTCTACACGGTCTCGGTGACCGGGACGACCGGCGAGCGCAGCACGAGCGATACCGGGGCGCGGCGCGCTGCTGGCGCGTGTGAAGGCCCACAGCCCGGTGCCGGTGGCGCTCGGTTTCGGCATCTCCACCGGTGCCCAGGCGGCGGCCGCCGCCGACGCCGGAGCGGACGGCGTGATCGTCGGCTCGCGGCTCGTCCGGGCCGTGGCCGAGGCGGCCGAGCAGGGTGCGGATCCCGCCTGGGCAGCGGGTTCCGCGGTCTCGGAGCTCGCCGACGCCCTGGTCCGCTAGCCTTCGCGCGGCATGGGTCTCTTCGTGTCGTTGATCGCCGCGCTCGCGCTCTGGACCATCCTCTGGGGCACGAGCATCATGAAGTCTTTCGACGCATTCCTGCTCTCGATGGTGATCGTGCTGCTGGCCGCGGCGACGAGCCTGATCGTCCCGTATCTGCCCGGCGGCCGCCGTTAAGCCATTTCGTAGTCGCGGTTAAGGCTGCGGTTGGCGTCGGATATCCGCTGGTTGGCCTTCTACGCTGTTGCACGCATAAAGCGGGCGTGCGTAGAATCGCCGCCGTTAGTTCGAGCCTCATGAGGAGGGGTTCCTTGCAATCCAAGTTTGTGGCAGCTTCAAGCTGCCTGTTGGCGGCACTCGCCCTAGGCGTAGCCGCGTGCGGCGGCGACGACGAGCCCACGGAGTCGAGCAACCAGCCGGCGGGCGAGGGGAAGAGCCTGACGATCTACTCGTCGTTGCCGCTGCAGGGCGCTAACCGCATTCAGACGACCGCGGTCGTCAACGGCGCGAAGCTCGCCCTCGAGCAGGCCGGCAACAAGGCCGGCCCGCACACGATCAAGTACGAGTCGCTCGACGACTCGACCGCCCAGGCCGGCAACTGGACGCCCGAGCAGACCTCCGCGAACGCTCGTAAGGCAGCGCAGGACGACTCCGCGGCGCTCTACCTCGGCGAGTTCAACTCGGGCGCGTCGTCGGTCTCGATACCGATCCTGAACGAGGCCGGCCTCGCGATGATCTCGCCGGCCAACACCGCCGTCGGCCTGACGACCGACGAGCCCGGCGCCGCGCCGGGCGAGCCGGACAAGTACTACCCGACGGGCTCGCGCAACTACGCCCGCATCGTCCCCAAGGACACGATCCAGGGCGCCGCGCTGGCCACGGTCATGAAGGAGGACGGCTGCACGAAGGTCCAGCTGACCAACGACAAGGAGGTGTACGGCGCGGGCCTCGCGAACAACATCTCGCTCGCGGCCAAGGCCCAGGGCCTGACGATCCTCGCCAACGACGCGATCGACAAGAACGCCGCCAACTACCGCTCGCTGGCCCAGAAGGCCAAGAGCGCCGGCGCCGACTGCTTCGTCCACGCCGGTGTCACCGCCAACAACGGGGTCCAGCTCTACAAGGACTTCGCCGCGGCGCTGCCGGACGCGAAGCTCTACGGCCCCGACGGCGTCGCCGAGGAAAGCTTCGCGAACCCGAAGGAGGGCGGCATCCCCGACACCATCGCTCCCCGCGTGAAGGTGACCGTCGCGACGCTGAACCCGGAGTCTTACCCGCCCGAGGGCCAGGAGTTCTTCAAGGCCTTCTCCGAGAAGTACGGCGAGGACAACCCGAGCCCGTACGCGATCTACGGCTATGAGGCGATGCGCGTCGCGCTCGACGCGATCGAGCGCTCCAAGACCGGCGAGAAGGCCGACGTCATCAAGGCCCTGTTCGCCACCAAGGACCGCCCGAGCGTGCTCGGCACGTACTCGATCGACGAGAACGGCGACACGACGCTGACCGACTACGGCGTCTATGTCATCAAGGGCGGCGAGCTCACGTTCGACAAGACCGTCAAGGCGCAGGCGGGCTAGCACACCGTCCCCCCTGAGGCGTATGCTCGGCCGGGAGCGGATCATTCCGCTCCCGGCCGGTCGCCGTTCGTTCGGACAAAAGGGACACATCGAGCCATATGGAAGCCGCCAGCATCTCCGCGGGCCCACCCGCGTCACAGCGGATCCGGGCGCTGCTCGGCACGTACGGGCTGCTCGTCCTGCTGCTCGCACTGCCGGTCGTCTACGGGATCAGCGATCTCGTCAACGACGGCAACCTGGTACGTCTGGGGGAGAATCTCACCGCCGGCATCTCCAACGGCGCCATCTGGGCGCTGGTGGCGATCGGCTACACGCTCGTCTACGGCATCGTCGAGCTGATCAACTTCGCCCACGGCGAGGTGTTCATGATCGGCTCGTTCATCTCGGCCTCGTTCTTCGCGACGATCGGGCTGACGCAGGGCATGAACAATGTGGCGCTGTTCTTCGGGCTGCTGCTGACGCTGTTCGTCGCGATGATCGGCTCCGGCATGCTGAACGCGATGATGGAGCGGGTCGGCTACCGGCCCTTGCGGTCGGCGCCCAAGCTGGCGCCGCTGATCACCGCCGTCGGGTTCTCGTTCATCCTGCAGAACGTCGGCCTGCTGTGGAAGGGCGGCTCCCAGGTCGGCATCCCCGACCTGATCAACGCCCAGCACACGATCTTCACGATCTTCGGGGTCACGATCGAGAACGCAGACGTCCTCTCGATCGCGGTCACCGTCCCGCTGCTGGTCGTCATGACCTCGTTCATCGGCCGTTCGCGGCTCGGCAAGGCCATGCGCGCGACCGCGCAGGACCCGGAGGCCGCGAGGCTGATGGGCATCAACGTTGACACGACGATCTCGCTGACGTTCCTGCTGGGCGGCATGCTGGCCGGCGCGGCCGGCCTGATCTACGCCCTCTATCAGACGACGATCTGGTACTTCCAGGGCTTCACCGGCGGCCTGATCGCCTTCACCGCCGCGGTCATGGGCGGCATCGGCAACCTCCGGGGCGCGGTCCTCGGCGGGCTGATCATCGGCTGCATCCAGCAGATCTCCGACAATCGCATCGGCTCGGCCTGGACGCCCGCGATCGTCTTCAGCTACTTGGTCCTGATCATGGTCTTCAAGCCGTCGGGCCTGCTCGGCGAGCAGACGAGGGATGCCGGATGAGCACCGCCGCAGAACAGACGACCGCCAAGAAGGGCAAGCGGAGCTTCAGCGTTCCGCCCTGGTTCGAGAAGGCGCTCGCGCCGATCCTGATCTTCTTCGCCGCCTTCCTGCCGTTCTTCTACGACAGCGGCGCGACGTTCATCCAGACCGCCACCCAGGCGCTCGCGTACATCGTGATGGCGCTCGGGCTCAACATCGTGGTCGGCTTCGCCGGCCTGCTGGACCTCGGCTACGTCGCGTTCTTCGCGATCGGCGCCTACACCGCGGGCTACTTCGGCTCGGGGTTCTTCTCCAAGGTCGGCGGCGGCGAGGGCTGGCACTTTCTCGTCGGCGTGCCGGCCTCGAACCTGCCCGGCATCCACGTCAACTTCCTGCTGATCCTGGTGCTGGCGGTGATCGCGACCGCGGTCGCCGGGGTCATCATCGGCCTGCCGACGCTGCGATTGCGCGGCGACTACATCGCGATCGTGACGCTCGCGTTCGGCGAGATCATCGGCCGCTTGGCGGTCAACGGCGACACGGTGATCATCGCCGGCCAGCCGCTCACCGCCGGCCGTCAGGGCATCTCACCGGTCGACAAGATCGATCTGCCGTTCATCGACCCGTTCGGCCTGTTGAACCTCAGACCGTGGTACTGGTTCGCGCTCGCGCTGGTGGCCTTCGTGCTGTTCGTCAACTTCCGGCTGCGCGACTCGCGGCTCGGCCGCGCGTGGGTGGCGCTGCGCGAGGACGAGGTCGCCGCGGTCGCGATGGGCGTCCCGGCGGTCAAGACCAAGCTGCTGGCCTACGCCTCGGGCGCCGCCTTGGGCGGCATCGCGGGCGCGTTCCTGGGCTCGTTCCTGAATACCGTCAACGCCAGCCAGTTCGAGTTCTACTTCTCGATCCTGGTGCTGGCGATGATCATCCTCGGCGGCCTCGGCTCGATCTGGGGCGTCGTGCTCGGCGCGGTGGTGCTGTCGTTCATCAACACCTGGCTGATCCCGGAGCAGATCAACACCTGGCCGGGCAAGCTCGGGCTGGACTTCGACGCGACGCAGATCACGTTCGCGATCTACGGCTTCCTGCTCGTGATGATGATGATCCTGCGCCCACAGGGCCTGTTGCCCGAGAAGCGGCACAAGATGGAGCTGACCGATGAAGTCGAGACCAGCGATGCAACCCTCTACACGGCACGGGCATGAGCGCAGTCGATACCTCTAAGCCGCGCGGCGGCGGGCTCCCCGAGGGGGACCACGTGCTGGAGGCGACCAGCATCACCAAGCAGTTCGGCGGCCTGACGGCGGTCAGCGACGTCACGTTCAACCTGCCCGAGCGGTCGATCGTGTCGATCATCGGCCCCAACGGCGCCGGCAAGACGACGTTCTTCAACATCCTGACCGGCTTCTACCGGCCGACGCTCGGGCGGATCGAGTTCGACGGGCGTGACATCACGGGCGCCCGCCCGGACAACGTGATGAAGGCCGGAATGGCGCGGACGTTCCAGAACATCCGGCTGTTCTCGACCATGACCGCCGTGGAGAACGTGCTGATCGGCGAGCACTCGCGGATGCACGCGGGCCTGTTCGGCAGCATCCTCCGGACGCCGCGGACGCGGCGCGAGGAGCGGGAGGTGCGTGAGAAGGCGCGCAGCCGAACTGGAGTACGTCGGCATCAAGCGCCGTCACGACGACCTCGCGATCAACCTGGCCTACGGCGATCAGCGCCGGGTGGAGATCGCGCGGGCGCTCGCGTCGGATCCGAAGGTGCTGCTGCTCGACGAGCCGACGGCGGGCATGAACCCGCAGGAGTCGGCCGCGCTGACCGACTTCATGCACCAGGTGCGCGACGAGCGGGGGATGACGATCTTGCTGATCGAGCACGACATGAAGGTCATCATGCGCGTCTCCGAGCGCGTCACCGTGCTCGATCACGGCGAGAAGATCGCCGAAGGGCTGCCGGGGGAGGTGCGGGCCGACCCGCGCGTCGTCGAGGCCTACCTGGGCAAGGCCGCCGCGGAGACGGGGGAGAGGCACTGATGGCGTTCCTCGAAGTCGACGACATCAAGACCTACTACGGCAACATCCAGGCGCTCAAGGGCGTCTCGCTGACCGTGGAAGAGGGCGAGTGCGTGACGCTGATCGGCTCCAACGGGGCCGGGAAGTCGACCACACTGCGCTCGATCTCGGGGCTCACGCCTCCACGCACGGGCTCGATCAAGCTGGCGGGCGAGGAGATCTCGATGCTCCCGCCGCAGGAGATCGTCGGGCTGGGCATCTGCCAGTCGCCCGAGGGCCGCAAGTGCTTCCAGCGCATGACGGTCCGCGAGAACCTCGAGCTCGGCGCCTACCTGCGGCGGGATTCGGACCAGATCAATTCCGACCTGGCGCGGATCTTCGAGCTGTTCCCGCGGCTCGACGAGCGCCAGGCGCAGAAGGCGGGCACGATGTCCGGCGGCGAGCAGCAGATGCTCGCGATCGGGCGCGCGCTGATGGGCAAGCCCAAGATCCTGCTGCTCGACGAGCCCTCGATGGGCATCTCGCCGGTGCTCACCGAGCGCATCTACGAGACGATCGAGCAGATCAACCAGGAGGGCATGACGATCCTGCTGGTGGAGCAGAACGCGAACTTCGCGCTCGATGTCTCGAAGCGCGCCTACGTGCTCGAGACCGGTAAGGTCGCGATGTCCGACAGCTCGGACGCGCTGCGGACAAACCCCGAGGTTCAGAAAGCGTACTTGGGAACATGACCCTCATCGCACTCATGGGGGCCACGGCCCTCTGGCTGATGTTCCTCTGGCTCGCGTCGTGCATCGTCGCGGGCTACCTGTCCGACCGCAAGGGCTACGGCGAGAAGGCCGGCTTGGCCACCGGTCTGTGCCTGTCGGCGATCGCGATCATCGTCTGGCTGGTCTGGCCGGCCAAGCCGGAATCCAAGTGGAAGCAGCTCGGGCCCGTCGGCCGCACGCAGAAAGAGGCTCGCGCCTGAATCTCGATCTCGGGCCGCCCTAGCGGGCGGCCTGCGGCTGCGGACCGTTCTCGTTGCAGGCTTCCAGGTAGTAGTGGAAGCGCTGGCCGCGCGGGATGTCGCAGGGTGCCGCGGCGGCCGCGGGAGCGAGCGCCAGCTGGAGGAAGTCCGGCCGGTCGGCGGTGCCGAGGTGGGTCGGCGTCATCGTCGCGAACACCAGCAGCCCGGCCAGCACGGAGCCGACGAGCCGCCGGCGGCGGGCGAGACGCGCCTCGCGGCGCCCGGCCGCGTGCGCCGTCGCGTGCGTCAGCGCGCGACCCAGGCGGTCCAGGTCGGGGGGCAAATCGGCCATTCCTTCTCCCAATGATGGCCGTTCGCGCGCCGCGATGTCGGTTAAGTCTTACGCTTTGGTGCGTTATGAGACGGCGGCGCGCAGCGCCTCGTCCAGATCGGGGTGCCGGAACGTGTAGCCGAGCTCGAGCGTGCGGCGCGGAACCACGCGCTGGCCCTTGGTGACGATCTCGGCCATGTCGCCGTAGAGGAGCTGGATGGCGGCGCCGGGGATCGGCGCGATCGCCGGCCGGTGCAGGGCCTTTCCGAGCGCCTTGCTGAACGTCCGGTTGGTGACCGGCTCGGGCGCGGCGGCGTTGACCGGCCCGTGCCAGTTCGCGATCGTCGATCGCGTCGAGGTAGATCCCGACGACGTCGTCGACGTGGATCCACGGCATGTACTGATCGCCGCCGGCGACCGGGCCGCCGACGCCGAGCTTGAACGGCAGCAGCATCTTCGACAGCGCACCGCCGTTGCTTGTCGAGCACGACGCCGGTGCGGACGTTGACGACCCGTGTCGGCGCCTTCGTCCGCTCTCGTGCTCCCAAACCTCGCAGACGTCGGCCAGGAAGTCGTCACCGGGCGGGGTGTCCTCGTCCAGGCGCTCGTCGCCGTGCGGGCCGTAGTAGCCGACGGCGCTCGCGCTGATCAGCGCCTGCGGCCGCGGGGTCGGCGCTCGCGATCGCCTCGACGAGCTGCCGCGTGCCGCGCTCTCGCGACTCGCGGATCGCTTCGCCGGGCGTCGTCCGTCCAGCGCTGGGCGACGTTCTCGCCGGCCAGGTGGACGATCGCGTCGCGCCCGGCGAGCGGCCGCGGGCTCCGGTGGCGCCGTTGCGCAGCGACAGCTTCGTGACCTCGTCGCCGCGCCGCTCGCAGCGCGGCGGTCAGCTTCGTGCCGATCAGGCCGCTGGCACCGGTGATCGTGATGCGCATATGCCGGGGGTACGGCGCTCAGGGCCGGACGGCGCGAAACTCCTCGGTCTCGCCGCGCGAGTAGCCGACCTCGTTGCCGTGCGCCTCGGCTGCGCCCTGGGCCTTGGCCTGGTCGGCGACCGCGGCCGCGACGGCGTCGGCGACGTCGCGGTTGAAGACGCTCGGGATCACGTAGTCCTCCCTGAGCTCGTGGTCGCCGACGATGCCGGCGATGCCGCGCGCGGCGGCCATCTTCATCTCCTCGGTGATGTCGCGCGCGCGGACGTCGAGCGCGCCGCGGAAGATGCCCGGGAAGCAGAGCACGTTGTTGATCTGGTTCGGATAGTCGCTGCGGCCGGTCGCGATCACGCGCGCGTAGGGCGCGGCCTCCTCGGGCGTGACCTCGGGGTTGGGGTTGGCCATCGCGAAGACCATCGCGTCGCGGTTCATGCGCGCGAGCGCACTCGGGGTCCATCACGCGGGCGCCGGACAGGCCGACGAACAGGTCGGCGCCGTCGATCACGTCGGCGGGCGCGCCGCCGCGCTTCTCGGGGTTGGTGGCCTCGGCGAACCAGCGCTTGACGGGCGGCATGCTGCCGTCCTGGTAGTCGGCGCGGTCGGTGTGCACGGCGCCTCTGCTGTCGGCGCCGATGATGTTCGAGATCCCCGCTCTGAGCAGGATCTTCGCGACGGCGATGCCGGCCGCGCCGAGGCCGACGATCAGGACCTTGAGGTCGTTGAGGTTCTTGTTCGTCAGCTTGGCGGCGTTGAGCAGCGCGGCGAGCGTGACGACCGCCGTGCCGTGCTGGTCGTCGTGGAAGACCGGGATGTCGAGCGTGGCCTTCAGGCGGTCCTCGATCTCGAAGCAGCGCGGCGCGCTGATGTCCTCGAGGTTGATGCCGCCGAACGCCGGCGCGATGTTGATGACGGTCTGGACGATCTCTTCCGGGTCCTTGGTGCTGAGGCAGATCGGGAACGCGTCGACGCCGCCGAACTCCTTGAACAGCACGGCCTTGCCCTCCATCACGGGCATCGCGGCCTCGGGGCCGATGTCACCGAGCCCGAGCACCGCGCTGCCGTCGGAGACGACCGCGACCGTGTTGCGCTTGATCGTGTACTGGAAGGCCTTGTCGCGGTCCTGCTGGATCGCGGTGCACACGCGCGCGACACCGGGCGTGTAGGCCATGCTGAGGTCGTCGCGGGTCCTGACCGGGAGCCGGTTGCGCTGCTCGATCTTGCCGCCGACGTGCATCTGGAACGTCCGGTCGGTGATCTCGATCAGCTTCGCGCCGTCGACGCCGTCGACGGCGGTCCCGATCCGGTTGGCGTGCTCCTCGCCCGCGGTCTCGATCGTGATGTCGCGCAGCGTGTGCCCGCTCTCGATCTCGACGAGGTCTACGGAGGTGATGCTCCCGCCGGCATCACCGATGGCCGTGGCGACGAGGCCGAGCATGCCCGGCTGGTGGTCGATTTCCACGCGGAGGACGATCGAGTACTGCGCCGAGACGGGAGGCATGGGCGTGAGGATGCCACTTCATTCCATGTCGCCCATCGTTCATATAACCTATTGGCTATGAAGGAAGGAACGTTGTCTCAAGTGGAGGGCCGGTACGAGTTGCGGTTCGTCCGCCCGCTCTCCCACCCGGTCGAGAAGGTCTGGCGCGCCGTGACGTCGCCCGAGGGCCTGGCGGCCTGGTTCCCGTTCGACATCGAGGGTGAGCGGCGGACCGGGCGCGCCGTTGCGCTTCGTGTTCCGCGAGGACGAGGGCGAGCGACTTCTCCGGGCGGATGGTCGAGTTCACGCCACCATCGGTCATGGAGCTCGTCTGGGAGGACGACGAGACGTTGCGGCTCGAGGTCTCGCCCGCGTCGGAGGGCGGCTGCGTGCTGACCTTGATCAACCGCTTCGACGAGATCGGCAAGGCCGCGCGCGACGCCGCCGGCTGGCACGCCTGCCTCGACGCGCTGGAGGCGTGGCTGGACGACGCCTCGGTGGACTTGTCGGGGCGCTGGGCCGAGGTGCACCCGGGCTACGTCTCGGAGTTCGGGCCGGAGGCGGCGACGATCGGGCCGCCGCAGTAGCGCGGTTGGAGAGGGGTGCAGCAATTGACCCGCGTCTGACGCAGGTAGATTGCGGCACCCCCTCGCGGTGCGAACGACCCGTGGGCGACGTCGCTCCCGGCCGGGCCGAGCGACCTCGCAGTGCCGACGCGTCGCCGAGCGAACGACCTGCGCGCGTCGAGTTGCTCGACCGGTGGCCGAACACCCCGACGCCGGCGTGAGCTACGACTTGCTGGCGAGGTCCTCGGAGCCGGAGGCGCCGCCGTTGCCGCCGGCGTCCTGGCCCTTCTCGGGCTGTCTCGTTGCCGCGGACCGCGTCCTCGAGCTGCTCGAGCCCGATGATCCGGACGCTCGAGCGGAAGCTGCCGTCGCGGCCGTGCTGTTCGACGTCTCCGCGGCCGGCGCCGCCGCGGTCGTAGCCGCCGCGTCCGCCGCGACCTCCGCCGCCGCCGCCGTATCCGCCGCCGCCCTGGCCGCCGCGTCCGCCTTGCCCGCCGCGTCCGCCGCCCTGGCCGCCGCGTCCGCGGCGCGCCTCGGCGGTCGTCGTAGGCCGGGCGGGGATTCACGATCGCCTTGACGTCACGGACCGGCGTCGCCGCGAGCCGCACCCATGCGGTGAAGGTCGGGTCGCCGGGCTTGACGCCCTGGGCCTGCTCGGCGCAGACCGACGACCACTTCATCGTCTCGCCGTCGTCGCGGCGCTTGGGCTGCAGCGCCTCGAGCACGGCCTCGGGCCCGCCGACGCGCTCGATCGCCGCCGCCAGCCGCGCCTGCGCGCGAGCGGAGCGGGTCGGCGACGTGGCGGGCGCCTGCGCGCTGCGGCTGGCCGGCTGAGCCGGAGCGGCCTCGGGCTGCGCCTCGCCCTCGGCCACCGGCTGGGCTTCCGCGCCCTCGGCGACGACGGGAGCGTCCTCACCCTCGATGCCGGCGTCCTCCTGCCCGGCCTCGAGCGCGGCCTGCTCCTGCTTGCGCAGCTCGGTCAGCTTCGCGAAGAACGTCCGCCGGTGGCGTTCGGCGGCGGTCAGCCGGCGACGCCGCGGCCGTTCGGGCCGGCCCTGGCGAGGCGGCCGGTCGCCCCGCTGCCCCTGCTGCGGCCGAGCCGGCGCACCCGTGGCGGCCTCGTCCGTCGCGGGCGTGGCCGGAGCACCCGAGGCCCCGGGGGCCGCAGCCTCGGTCGCGCCCGGGGCGGGCTGCCCGGCAGGCGGCGCCTGCGCGGCACCCGTCGTGTCGGCGGGCGCCTCGGCCGGTGACTCGTCGGCACGAACAGCGCCGGCAGTCGCCTCGGCGCCGGCAGACGCAGCCGGAGCTTCGGCGGGCGCTGGCGTGGCCTCGGCGGCGGGCGCGGCGGCGGTGTCCGCGACGGGCGTCTCGGGGGCCGCCGGAGCGTCGGGGCGGCCGGAGCGTCGGCGGCGGGCGCGTCGGCGGCGGCGGCGGTGTCCGCGACGGGCGTCTCGGCGGCGGGCGCGGGCGCGGCGGTGGCCGGCGTCTCGGCGGCGGGCGTCCGGCGGCCGGCGCGTCGGCGGCGGCGCGGCGGTGGTGTCCGCGGCGGGCGTCTCGGCGGCCGCCGCCTCGGTGCTGGTGTCGCCGCGGGTCGTCGGCGGCCGGCGTGTCGGCGACGGCGGGCGCGGCGGGGGTCCGCGGCGGGTGTCCGGCGGCGGCGCGTCGGCGGCGGTGCGGCGGCGTTCCGCGGCGGGCGTCTCGGCGGCCGCCTCCTCAGTGCTGGTGTTGGCCGGGGGCACGTCGGCGGCCGGAGTGTCCGGGACGGCGGGCGCGGCGGGCGTCTCGGCGGCCGCCGGAGTGTCCGGGACGGCCGGGGCGTCGTCGGCGGCGGGCGCGGACGAAGCGGCGGGCGGCGCGACCGCCGGAGTCTCCTCGGTCGGCGTCGCATCGATCGCGGCGGCCGTCTCCGGCTTCACGTCGTCGAGCGCGGGCGCGTCAGGGGCGACTGCGGCTTCGGCGGTCGCGTCCTCGACGCTCACGGGCGCGGCCGGGTCGCCGTTCCCCTCGGAGGCCGCCGGCACCGTTTCGGGCTCGGGCGTCGTGGCGGTCTCGGTCTTGTCCTCGGGGGAGGGCGTCTCGGTCATGGTGTTGGACCTCTGGCTGCTGGCTGGTCGGCGCGCCGCGTTCGTTGGAGTTGAGAGGGCGCGCGAGGGCGGGGCGTCCGGGGCGCGGCAAAGCGCCGGGAAGCCGCGTGGGTGAGCATAGCGATCTGAGACCCCTCCACCGGTGCTCGTTCGCGCCCTGACGACCACTAACGTTCAGACCATGCCTCAAGGCAACGGAGACGCCCCGCGCGAGCTGTTCCTGATCGACGGGAACTCGCTCGCGTACCGCGCGTTCTTCGCCCTTCCCGAGTCGATCTCGACCTCCGACGGACGGCCGACGAACGCGATCTTCGGCTTCGCGTCGATGCTCGTGAAGATCCTCACGGACTACGGGCAGGTGCCGACGGTCGTCGTCTGGGACGCGGGCATGTCCGGCCGCAAGGAGCTCAGCCCCGACTACAAGGCGCAACGAACCACGCGCCCGATCTGCTCAAGCTCCAGTGGCCGCATCTCCGCCCGCTGGTCGATGCCTTCGGCTACCGCAACATCTCGGTCGAGGGCTTCGAGGCCGACGACGTGATCGCCGCGCTCACCGAGCAGGCCAAGGAGCGCGGGATCCCCGTGATGGTCGTCACCGGCGACCGCGACGCCTACCAGCTCGTCGACGACGGCGTGCGGATCATGTCAACGAGCCGAGGCGTGACCGACACGAAGGTCTACGACCGCGACGGCGTGATCGAGCGCTACGGCATCCCGCCCGAGCTGATCCCCGATTTCATCGGCCTCAAGGGCGACACGAGCGACAACATCCCCGGCGTCCCCGGCATCGGCGACAAGACCGCGGCCGACCTGCTGCAGAAGTTCGGCGACCTCGAAGGCGTGCTCTCCAGCATCGACCAGGTCACCGGCGCCAAGCGCAAGCAGAACCTGACCGAGCACGCCGACAACGCGCGCCTGTCGAAGATGCTGGCGACGATGGTGCGCGACATCCCGATCGACATCGATCTCGAGGCCGAGTTCACCCGCACCCCCGACCGCGCCAACCTGCGCCAGGTCTTTCGCGACTGGGAGCTCCGGGATCCGCTGCGACGGCTCGAGGAGGCGCTCGAGGCGGCCGAGCTCGAGGCGATCCCGCGCCCTGAGGACATCGACACGATCGAGGTCAAGACCGGGCTCGCCCGTCACCCGACCGACATCGCCCGCATGAAGGGCGACGAGCTGGTGATCGCGCTCGCCGCCCCCGAGGTCCCCGAGGGCGAGCTGATCCCGCGGGAACCCACGTGGCGCTACGCCGCCTACGCCGGCGGCGCGATCGCGCTCGCGGGGGAGACGGACGACCCGAGCCTCGTCATCCAGGCCGTCGGCGAACCGCCCGGTGGTCGCGCACGACGCCAAGCAGCTCGGCGACGTCCCGCCCAATCTCGTCTTCGACACCGCCGTCGCCGCGTATCTGCTCGACCCGGCGCGGCGCGGCTATCCGCTGGACGAGCTCGCCGAGGAGCGCGGGATCGGCGCCGACGCCGGGGACGAGCTCGCGACCTTCGCCGTCCTAATCCACGAGCTGGCAAAGCGCCAGCGCCCGCAGATCGACGAACGCGGCCTCAGCGACCTGATGAACGACGTCGAGCTTCCGCTCGTGCACGTGCTCAGGGAGTGCGAGAAGCAGGGCATCAAGCTCGACACCCGCCAGCTCGAGACGGTCGCCACCCGCATCAAGGCCGACGTGGAACAGCTCGAGCGCGAGATCTGGGAGCTGGCGGACGAGGAGTTCGTGATCGGCTCGCCGCAGCAGCTCGGCTTCATCCTCTTCGACAAGCTCAAGCTGAGCCGCAAGCGCCGCGGCAAGACGGGCTACAGCACCGACGCCCGCGTACTGCAGGCGATCCGCGACGAGCACGAGATCGTCCCCAAGATCGAGCGCTACCGCGAGCTGTCCAAGCTCGCCCAGACCTACCTCGACGCGCTGCCGAACTGGATCGGCGACGACGGCCGCCTGCACACGACGTTCGAGCAGACGACCGCGGCCACCGGTCGGCTCTCCAGCATCAACCCCAACCTCCAGAACATCCCGATCCGCACCGAGACCGGCCGCGAGATCCGCGCCTGCTTCATCCCCGAGCCCGGCAACCTGCTGCTGTCGGTCGACTACGGCCAGGTCGAGCTGCGGGTGCTCGCCCACATCGCCAACGAGCAGGTCCTGCAAGGACATCTTCGCGCGCGGCGAGGACGTGCACACCGAGACCGCGTCCGCGGTCTTCGAGCGCCCGCCCGAGGAGCTCGACGTCGGCATGCGCTCGAAGGCCAAGATGGTCAACTACGGGATCGTCTACGGCCTCTCCGCCTACGGCCTCTCCGACCGCCTGCGGATTCCGCAGGAGGAGGCGCAGGAGTTCATCGACCGCTACCTCGCGCGCTTCCCTGCCGTCGCGCAGTTCATGCAGGACGCGGTCGAGCAGGCCGAGCAGCACGGCTACGTCAGCACGCTGTTCGGCCGGCGCCGCCAGATCCCCGAGATCCGTGCCCGCAACTGGCAGATGCGCAGCCTCGGCCGCCGGCTCGCGGTCAACACGGTGATCCAGGGCACGGCCGCCGACATCATCAAGGTGGCGATGGTCAACTGCCACAACGCGCTCGCCGAGGCCGGCATGACCACCAAGGTCATCCTCCAGATCCACGACGAGTTGCTGTTCGAGGGCCCGCCGGAGGAGATGGAGCAGGCGACGGCGATCGTCACGCGCGAGATGGTCGGCGCGGCCGACCTCGACCCGCCGCTGACCGTCGACGCCGGCGTCGGCGACAACTGGCTGAGCGCGAAGTGATCGTGTCGGACTAATCTCCGTCGCCAGACCAAGGAGGAGGCCAGAGATGAAGCTGGAGAACGAGTTCACGGTGCCCGCGTCGATCGACGACGCGTGGGCGGTGCTGCTGGACGTCCCGCGCGTCGCGCCATGCCTGCCCGGCGCCACCGTCGAGGAGGGCAACGATGACGGCGAGTACAAGGGCCAGATGAAGGTCAAGATCGGCCCGATCACTGCGAGCTACAAGGGCACGGTCAAGATCGAGGAGGCCGACGAGGCCGCCCACCGGGTGGCGATGCGCGCGCAGGCCAAGGACGCGCGCGGCCAGGGCACGGCCGCGGCGACGATCACCTCCACGATGGAGGAGGTCGAAGACGGCACGAAGATCAATGTCGTCACCGACATGCGCATCACCGGCCCGGCGGCCCAGTTCGGCCGCGGCGTGATGCAGGACGTGTCCGCGAAGATGATGTCGCGCTTCGCCGACTGCCTGGCCGAGCAGATGCAGTCCAGCCCCGACGTCGAGACGACCAGCGAGGAACCGGCGGCCGCGGAGGAGTCCGCCCCGGCCGAGGCGAGCACGAAGGTCGAGGACACCGGCGTCCCCGGCGCGTCGTCGGGCGTCTCGAGCGCCGAAGCCGACGAGGAGAAGGTCCCGACCGCCTCCTCGGGCACCTCGTCGGCCTCCACCGAACGCCCCACCGACGACGTGCTCGACCTCGCGCGAGGCGAGCCGCGAAGCGGTCCTCAAGCGCGCGCTGCCGATCATCGGCGGCGTCGTCGCGCTGCTGATCCTGTTGCGCATCATCCGCCGCTAGGTACGATCCGAAATCGACATGCGCTCCAAGGTGCTGGCGACGCTCAGTGAGACGTTCTGGCTGCTGGTGCTCGGCGTGGTCGTGATGTTCGCGTTCTTCGCGGCGCTGGGCGCGTTCGAGGTCGGCGACGCGGTCTGGTTGACCGTCGCCGTCGTGATCCTCGCCGCGCTCTGGCTCGTCCACGCGATCTGGGTCTCCCGTCACCGCGACGGCCGCGACCCGGCCACGATCCGAGCACGCGAGCGGCGCGGCTTCTGAGCCTCGACCCCGAACTCCAGGCCATCCTCGACGCGATGGCGGCCGCTGACGGGCCGCCACCGCCGATCGAGGACGCGCGCGCCACGCACCTGGCCGAGACCGAGCAGCTCGCCGGCCGCGGCCCCGAGGTGGCACGGGTGCGCGACGACGAAGCGGGCGGGGTGCCGGTCCGCATCTATGAGCCCGAGCACGCCGACGGCACGGTCGCCTATCTGCACGGCGGCGGCTGGGTGGTCGGCAACCTCGAGTCCGTCGACGCCGTCTGCCGCGCGCTGGCGAACGAGTCCCGCGCGCGCGTCGTGAGCATCGACTACCGGCTGGCGCCCGAGCACCCGTTCCCGGCGGCGCTCGAGGACGCGCTCGCCGCCACCCGGGCGACGCAGGCGGACGTCGTCGCCGGCGACTCCGCGGGCGGCAACCTGGCCGCGGTCGTCGCCCGCCACCTGCGCGAGCAGATCCGGCTGCAACTGCTCGTCTACCCGGTCACCGACGCCGGCGCCGTCCTACGCGGAGTTCGGCGACGGCTTCGGCCTCACCGGGGACTCGATGCGGCGCTTCTGGCGGCTCTACCTCGACGGTGCCGACGGCCTGCAGCCCGACGCGTCGCCGCTGTATGCCGATCTCAGCGGCGTCCCGCCGGCCTACGTCCTCACCGCCAGCCACGACGTCCTGCGCGACGAGGGCGAGGCCTACGCGCAGGCGCTCGAACGCGCCGGGATTGCGGTCACGCTCAACCGCAAGCCGAGGCACGATCCACGGCTTCTGGCGCTGGCAGACGACGGCGATCTCGCGCAGCGCCGTTCGCGAGGCGGCGGCGGCGGTGCGCGCGGCGCTAGGTTGACGCGCGATGGCGTTCTGGCACCCGTTCGCGGACATGGGCGCGGTCTCGCGCGAGGAACTCGTGATCGACCGCGGCGAGGGCCCGTGGGTGTTCGACGAGGCGGGCACGCGCTACCTCGACGCCACCGCCTCGCTCTGGTACGCCAACCTCGGCTACGGCCGGACCGAGATCGCCGACGCGGTCGCCGCGCAGATGAAGCGCCTCGCGGCCTACCACACGTTCGCCGACCTGGGCAACCGGCCCGCCAACGAGATCTGCGCGCTGTTGGCCGAGCGCGCGCCGATGCCCGGCGCCAAGGTCTTCCTGACCAGCGGCGGGGGAGACTCGATCGAGGTCGCGGCCAAGCTCGCCCGCCGCCACTTCATCGACCTCGGCCAACCCGAGCGCGTGCACCTGATCTCGCGCACCCAGGGCTACCACGGCACGCACGGCTTCGGCACCTCGCTGGGCGGGATCGAGGCCAACGTCGACCAACTGGGGCCCGCTCGTCCCGCAGGTCAGCTCGGTCCAGTTCGACTCGCTGCCCGCGCTCGAGGACGAGATCCGGCGCGTCGGCCCGGACAAGGTGGCCGCGTTCTTCTGCGAGCCGGTGATCGGCGCCGGCGGCGTCCACGTGCCGCCCGAGGGCTACATCCAGGGCGCGTTCGACCTCTGCGCCGAGCACGGGATCCTGTTCGTCTGCGACTCCGTGATCTGCGGCTTCGGCCGCCTCGGCACCTGGTTCGGGATCGAGCGCTGGCCGGACGTCAAGCCGGCGATGATCACGTTCGCCAAGGGCGTGACGTCCGGCTATCTGCCGCTCGGCGGCGTGATCGTCTCGGACGTCGTCGCCGCCCCGTACTTCGAGGCGCCCGGTGCGCCGATGCTGCGCCACGGCGCGACCTACGCCGGCCACCCGTCGGTCTGCGCCGCCGCGCTGGCGACGATCGAGATCTACGAGCGCGAGGACATCATCCGCCGCGGCCGCGACCTGGAGCAGCCGCTGTATGACGCGCTGGCGCCGCTCGCCGACCATCCGGCGTGCGCGCAGGTCCGCGGCGGGCTCGGGTTCCTGGCGGCCGTGGCGGTCAAGGAGCCGTCGGCCGTCGCGACGCTGACCGCCGGTGCTCGCCGCGCCGGCGTGCTCGTCCGGCCGCTGCTCGGCGGCGTCGCGGTTTCGCCCCCGCTGATCTGCGGGCAGGAGCACATCGACCTGCTCGCCGACGCGATCCGGGCGGGCCTGGACGATGTAGCGGCCGGGTAATCCCGACCGCGCGAGTCGTGATATGTTAGGCCCACCTAATGAGGTGGCCCGAAACACCCGTTGAGGAGCAGGAGGAGTTCCCGAAGGCCGGCTTCAGGGCTCGGCGCTGGTTGCGCTTCGAGCGCGACCTCCGGGAGTGGTTAGGGTCACCTGACGGCCAATTCGCTCAGTGGTGCGCCATGGAGGCCGTCGGCGAGAGGGAGTAGCGTCTCTCGTCTATGGCGACTACAAGACACGCGTCCGCGGGCATTCTCGCGGACCAGAACGCTGCCAAGCGCGAGGAGATCGTCGCGCTCCTGACGAGGGCGTACTGGATGGAGATGGAGACGGTGATGAGTTATCTCGCCAACTCCGCGCATCTGGACGGAATCCGCGCCGAGGAGATCGCCGAGGCGCTCGCCGAGGACGTCAAGGAGGAACTCGGCCACGCGACCTCGTTCGCGCGCCGGATCAAGGACCTGTACGGCACGCCGCCCGGCTCGATGGACTTCGCGGCCGAGCAGTCGTACCTGCAGCCGCTCGAGGACTCGACCGACATCGCGACCGTGATCAAGGGCGTGATCGAGGCCGAGGCCGGCGCGATCGAGCACTACACGCGGATCATCGAGGCCTGCGACGGCGTCGACTGGGCCACCCAGGACATGGTGATCGAGATCCTCCGCGACGAGGAGAACCACCTGCGCACGTTCGAGCGCTTCCTGACCGAGTACGAGTAGTCTAGGCCGCTTTCGCGCTTCGACGCCTGCGAGCGAGGCGCGGCGCCGTTACGCGGCAGCCTCGCTCGCGGCTTCGACGCCGAGCGGTGACGAGCCCGCAGGGCGAGGCAGTGAGGCGGGCGGCGCGGGGATCGCGAACTGGGGCGGCGCGATGTCGAGGTAGTGCCGGAAGGCCCAGTGCGACACGCGCGGGCGCGTGAAGACGCGGGTGAGCGCGTCCAGCGGGCGCCCGTGCAGGTGCCGGATCGATTGCTGGGAGCGGTAGATCGACTCGTACTTCCAGCGATGCGAGGCGGAGAACGCGTGGTAGCGCTGCAAGGCGGCGGCCTTGTCCTGGCGGCGCTCGAGCACCGCGCGCAGCTCGCGCCCGAGCGCGATGCCGAAGTAGAACGCCGTCCGGATGCCCTCGGCGGTCAGCGGCAGGCAGTGGCCGGCGCTGTCGCCGGCGAAGAACACGCCGTCCTCGGTCGCCGGGCGGATCCGGTGCGGGATCCAGTTGCCCTGGTAGCCGTGCGGCTCCTGCTGGACGTCCTCGACCAGCCGCAGCGTCGGCTGCTTGACGGGGTCGTGCGGGTCGAAGGAGCCGACGCCGATCCGCAGCTCGTCGCGCGCGGGAAACGACCAGCCGTAGCCCGCGTCGACGTAGCGCGGGTCGATCCACAGCTCCAGGTCGTCGCCGCTGCCGCTCGGGTGCACCTCGAGGCCCCGGGACAGCGGCGCGTCCGGAGGCTGGACGTTGTCACCCGGACCGAGCACCCGCCGCCAGCCCAGTGCATCGACGATCAGCGGCGCGCGTGACTTCACCGCGATCGGTCCGCACGGTGCTGCCGGTGCGTGACTCGACCTTCGCCGTCTCGAACTCGGCGTCACCCGCCTGCTCCCACAACAGCTCGCACAGCTCGCGATAGTCGAACGTCGAGAACGTCCACGGAAGCGGCCAGCGCGCCCGCTCGACCGCCGGCGTGTGCACGACCAATGAGCCGAACGTCTGCCGGATCGACGGCCGCGAGACCGAGGTTGCGCAGCCATTCCGTGGGCGCCGCACAGGCCGACGTCTGGCGCTCGCCGATCTCGTAGCGGTCGAGCACGAGCACGCGCGCGCCCGTGGATCGCAACTCGCGTGCGACCGAGAGCCCGGCGAACGAGGCGCCGCAGATCAGGACATCGGCGTCGGCGCCGTCGGGAAAAGGCACGCGGGCGGCCCCGCGCTTGGTGGCTCGTACCGGCATTCTCGCTACAGTATCCGGCTGCTAATGGAAGCCACGCTCACTCCCCCTGCCATCCCTGAAGCCCGTGTCGTCGAGGGCTCGGACGGGATGCTCCTCGAAATCGACGGCCAGATCGTCCCCAACTACGACGCAACGATCGTTCCCTTCGAAGAGGGCGACGTCGTCACGGGCAAAGTCGTGCGGATCGACAAGGACGAAGTCCTCGTCGACATCGGATACAAGAGCGAAGGGGTCATCCCCAACAACGAGCTCTCGATCCGCAAGTCGGTCGATCCCAATGAGGAGGTGGAGCTCGGCGAAGAGGTCGACGCCCTCGTCCTCACCAAGGAGGACCAGGACGGCCGCCTGATCCTGTCCAAGAAGCGCGCACGCTTCGAGCGCGCCTGGCGCAAGATCGAGGGCGCCGCCGAGTCCGGCGAGCCCGTCAACGGCGCGGTCATCGAGGTCGTCAAGGGCGGCCTGATCGTGGACCTCGGGGTGCGCGGCTTCCTGCCCGCCTCGCTGGTCGACATCCGCCGCGTCCCGAACCTTGACGAGTACCTGGGCCAGACGATCCAGACCAAGGTCATCGAGCTCAACCGCAGCCGCAACAACGTTGTTCTGTCGCGGCGCGCCGTGCTCGAGGAGGAGCGCAAGGAGCAGCGCCAGGCGATCCTGGAGCGGCTGCAGCCCGGCCTCATCATCGAGGGCCAGATCTCGAACATCGTGGACTTCGGCGCGTTCGTGGACCTGGACGGCATCGACGGCCTGATCCACATCTCCGAGCTTTCGTGGTCGCACGTCAACCACCCGAGCGAGATCCTGTCGATCGGCCAGACCGTCGAGGTCAAGGTGCTGGACATCGACCGCGACCGCCAGCGCATCTCCCTCGGTCTCAAGCAGACCCAGGAGGATCCGTGGCAGCGGGTCGTCGACACCTACCACGTCGGTGACGAGCTCGAGGGTGCCGTGACCAAGGTCGTGGCCTTCGGCGCGTTCGTCGAGATCCTCGAGGGCGTGGAAGGGCTCGTGCACATCTCCGAGCTCGCCCAGCAGCACGTCGAGAACCCGCGCGAGATCGTGGCGCCCGGCGACGAGGTCAAGGTCAAGATCCTCGAGATCGACTCCGAGCGCCGCCGGCTCTCGCTCTCGATCAAGCGGGTCGAGGGCCAGGTCCTGCCGCGCCGCACCGAGGGCCTGACCTCGGACGCGGGCGACCTCGAGGACATGCCTGAGCTGGGCCTGTCCGAGGACGTCTTCGCCGAGCGGCCCGCCGAGACGATGCGAGGTCGAGGCTCCGGCCCTGGCCGAGGAGTCCGCCGTCGAGGCTCCGGAGCTGGCCGAGGAGCCCGCCGTCGAGGCCGGTCGCGGACGCTGGCCGAGGAGGCCGACGTCGAGGCCCAGGCCCCGACGGCCGACGAGCTCCCGGCCGACGAGCCGACGCCGGAAGAGACCGCGGCCGAAGACGAGTGACTGCGCCGCCGTTCGTCGGCCTGACGGGCGGCATCGGCGCAGGCAAGTCGGAGGCGCTCGCCGCACTCGAGCGCCTCGGCGCGGCGACGATCTCCGCCGACCGGGTCGTCCACGACCTCTACGAGGACCCCGAAGTCCGCGCCGCCGTGGTGGCGCGCTGGGGCGAGGAGGTCGCGCCCGACGGCCGCGTCGACCGGACCTCGGTCGCGCGCCGCGCGTTCGCCACCGACGACGACCGGCAGTGGCTCGAGGGCCTGATCTGGCCCAAGGTCGGTGAGCGGATCGCGGAGTGGCGGGCGGCCGAGTCGACGCGCTCGCCGGCCCCGCGCGCGCTGGTGGTCGAGACCCCGCTGCTGTTCGAGGCCGGCCTGGAAGCCAACTACGACGCCACGATCGCGGTCGTGGCCGACGAGGAGGTGCGCGCCGAGCGCGCGCGGGCGCGCGGCCACGAAGCCCTCGACGAACGCACGGCCCGCCAGCTCACGCAGGCCCAAAAGGCGGAGCGAGCGACCTACGCGGTTGAGAACTCGGGCAGTTTGCGCGAACTTGAGCAGGAGCTGTCTGGGGTACTTGCGAAGCTGACCCTTTGAGCCATGTCCACGCCTAACGCGACCGTCCCCACGCGGAGCGCAGCCCGAACGGGTCGTTCCCGCCCACGCCGCATGCAGGTCCTGCGGCGCCGGCTGACGCTGGCCGCCGGCCTCGCGCTCGTGATCGTGGCCGTCCTGAGCCTCGTCCGGCCCGCGGACCACGCGGTCAAGGAGATCACGCTCCCGCTCCGCCACGACGACATCATCCGCCAGCAGGCGGCCGACAAGAACGTCGATGCGGCGCTGATCGCGGGCGTCATCTACACCGAGTCGCGCTTCCGCGACCAGACGTCGCACGCGGGCGCGAAGGGGCTGATGCAGCTGATGCCGGCAGACCGCGGACTACATCGCGCACAAGTCCGGCGGCACGCGCTTCGAGCGCGCCGACCTGGCGACGCCGCAGATCAATATCGCCTACGGCACCTGGTACCTGCGCTACCTGCTCGACAAGTACGACGGCAACACGATCCTCGCGCTGGCGGCCTATAACGCGGGCGAGGGGAAGGTCGACGAGTGGCGGGCGGACGCCGCGAGCCGCGGCGAGCGCTTCCGCGTCGCCGACCACATCCCGTTCAAGGAGACGCGCGACTACGTCGAGCGCGTGCTCGCCGCGCGCGCCGACTACCGCCAGAGCTACTCGCAGGAGCTAGGCCTCCACTCGCGGAATAAGCCCGGCGGCGCGCGCGTCGTCGGGTGTATCACTACCTCAGCCCCCACATTCGCGCCCGGCTCCACCTTCGCCGGTTACCGCATCGAGGCGGAAGCCGGCCGTGGCGGCATGGGCATTGTCTATAGAGCAACGCAAGTCGCACTCGGACGACCCGTCGCACTGAAACTGATCGCCGCGAACTTCGCCGGCGACCGGTCGTTTCGCGAGCGCTTCAAGCGCGAGTGGGAGACGGCCGCCTCGATCGATCACCCGAACGTCATCCCCGTCTACGAGGCCGGGGAGGCGGACGAGCACCTGTTCATCGCGATGCGCTACGTCGAGGGCCTCGACCTCGCCAACCTGCTCGCGCGCGAACCGCTGCTCGAGCCCGAGCGAGCGGTGCGGATCATCGCCCAGGTCGCGGCCGCGCTCGACGCGGCGCACGCGCGCGGGCTCGTCCACCGCGACGTCAAGCCCGCGAACGTCCTGATCGGCGCCTCCGAGCACGTCTACCTGACGGACTTCGGCCTGACCAAGCACGCCTCCCAGGACGCGCTGACCAAGACCGGCCTGTTCGTCGGCTCGGTCGACTACGCCGCCCCGGAGCAGATCCGCGGCGAGCCGATGGACGCCCGCACCGACATCTACTCGCTCGGCTGCGTGCTCTACCAGGCGCTGACCAAGCGGCTGCCGTACGACAAGGACGCCGACGTGGCGAAGATGTACGCCCACGTCTCGGCGCCGCCGCCGGTGGTCTCAGAGGCCCGCCCCGACGCCCCGCCCGCGCTCGACGCGGTCGTGGCCAAGGCGATGGCCAAGGAGCCCGACGACCGCTATCAGTCGGCCGGCGAGCTCGCGCAAGCCGCGGCCGCAGCGCTCGCGGACGGATCCGCCCCCTCCTCGCCGCGCCGGCCCAAGACGTCCGCCCCGAGCGCGGACGCCGAGTCGCCGTGGCCGCGCCGGCGGCGGCTGGCGCTCGGGATCGGGCTGCCGACCGTGCTCGTGATCGGGCTGATCGCGGCCGCGCTGTTCGCGGCCGGGATCCTGCCGCCCGAGAGCGAGGCCCCGCAGGCGACGGTGACACCGACCGTCACGGCCACCGCCACGGCAACGGCCACGGCGACACCCCAGGTGCAGGACTTCAAGGCGGTCGCCACGATCCCGGTCGGGAAGGGCCCCGACGGCGTGGCCGTCAGCGGCGGCCGCGTCTTCGTCGCCAACCAGCAGGGCGGGACGATGTCGGTGATCGACGCCGAGAGCAACGAGCCCGCCGGCGAGCCGCTGCCCGCGGGCACGCGCCCGGACGGGATCGTGGCCGGCAAGGGCGTGGTGTGGCTCGCGAGCGCGGGCTCGGACACCGTCGAGCGCTTCCAGGCCGACGGCGAGGTCGTCCCCACGGCCAAGGTCCCGGTCGGCGACCGGCCCGAGGCGATCTCGCTCGGCAAGCAGCTCGTGTGGGTGGCCAACTTCAACGACAACACCGTCAACCGCATCGACCGCGCCTCGCCGGCGGTCGTCGGCAGCCCGATCGGCGTCGGCTCCAAGCCCGCCGGGATCTTCGTCGGCCGCCGCTTCGTGTGGGTGACGAACTCGGGCGAGGACACCGTCACCCGCATCGACCCCTCGACGGCGCAGGTCGTCGGCACCCCGATCTCCGTCGGCACCAAGCCGCGCGGCGTGATCGAGACCGCCGAAGCCGCCTGGGTGGCCAACGCCGGCGACGGCACGGTCACGCGCCTGGACCGCAAGACCGGCGAGGTGCTCGGCACGACCAAGGTCGGCCGCGACCCGCGCCAGCTGACCTTCGGCCAGGGCTTCGTCTGGGTCACCAACAACGACGACAACACGGTCACCCGCCTCGACCCCAAGACCGGCCGCATCGTCGGCTCGCCGATCCCGGTGGGCTCGAAGCCGCTCGGCATCGACGCCGGCGCCGGCGCCATCTGGGTCGCCAACCACGGCGACAACTCGATCACCCGGATCGGATCGTGATGGACACCACCGGCTTCTTCCAATATCCCGGCGACGCGCTGCCCGACGCCGAGCCCCAGGGCTTCCTGGAGGACCGCGGCGAGGAGGACTGGGCGCTGCTGCTCGACCACACCGAGACGCTGCTGTTCCGCCCCGGGCAGAACGTGCTCGTCGCGGGCACGGTCGATCGCGCGCTCTACCTGCTCGTCGACGGCCGGCTGGAGGCCCCGAGCGGCGTCATCCAGCCGACGGCCACGTTCGGCGAGGCGGCGTTCCTCGACGGCGCGCCCGCGCGCGGTCACGGTGACCGCCACGACCGAGGCCGAGGTCCTGCGGCTCGGGTACGAGCAGTTCCTCGCGCTGTCCGCGCGCCGCCCGGAGCTCGGCCGCGCGGTGCTGGTCGACCTCGGCCGGATCCTCGCCGCCCGCCTGCACAGCGCCGGCGACGACGTCACGGGGTGGACGGGCTGATGGCCACGATCACGTTCCCCAACTACACGCAGATCCCGTCGCGGCTGTCGCTGCGCGCCTGGCGCGGGATCCGCGCCGTCAGCCTGGTCTTCGCGCTGGTCGTCGCGGGCCTGCTGGTCGCGGTGCCCGACACGGGCCTGTTCCTGATGTGGAAGGTCGTCATCCCGGCGCTGCCGCTGCTGTTCATGGTCGCGCCCGGCGTCTGGCGCAACATCTGCCCGCTCGCCGACCTCCAACCAGACGCCGCGCGCACTCGGCCTGACGAAGGCGCTGAACCCGCCGAACTGGCTCAAGGAGTACGGCTACGTGATCGCGATCACGGCCTTCGTCGGCTTCGTGATCCTGCGCAAGGTCGGCCTCGACGACAGCGGCCCGCTGTCCGCGCTGCTGCTGCTGGGCTCGATGACCGGCGCCTTCTTCGGCGGCATGGTCCTGAAGGGCAAGAGCGGCTGGTGCTCGACGATGTGCCCGCTGCTGCCCGTGCAGCGCATCTACGGCCAGACGCCGTTCGCGCTCGTCGGCAACAACCACTGCCAGCCGTGCGTCGGCTGCGCCAAGAACTGCTACGACTTCAACCCGCGCGCGGCCTACCTGGCCGACCTCAACGACAACGACGGCTACTGGAGCGGCCGCCGGCGCTTCTTCGTCGGCGCCTTCCCGGGGATCGTGCTCGGCTTCTTCGCCACCGCCGAGGGCGACGTCCTGGGGATGCTGCTCTACATCGCGGTCTCGCTCGCCGTGTTCGCGCTCGCCACGACGTTCATCAAGGTCTCGACGCACACGATCACGAGCACGTTCGGCGCGATCGCCTTCGGCATCTTCTACTGGTACGTCGCCGGCCAGCTCGAGCCCGCCACGTGGCCGCTGCGCGCCGCCGCGATCGCGCTCGCCGCCGTCTGGCTCCAGCGCACCTGGCGCAAGGAGAAGCCGTTCCAGGCCCAGGCCGCCGCGCCGATCGCCGGCGCCGCCGGCGCCGTCGCGTCCGCCTCGATCGCCAAGAACCGCGCGCTCAAGAGCGGAGCGCCGGAAGTCCACTTCGTCCCCGAGGACAAGACCGTCGCGGCCAAGGAGGGCCTGTCGCTGCTGGAGATCGCCGAGTCCAACGGGATGACGATCGAGTCCGGCTGCCGGATGGGCATCTGCGGCGCCGACCCGGTGGCGGTCAAGGACGGCATGGAGTGCCTGTCCGGCATCTCCGACGACGAGCAGGCGACGCTCGACCGGCTCGGCCTCGCGCCCAACACGCGGATGGCGTGCTGCGCCCGCGTCCAGGGCCCCGTGACCGTCGTCGCTCACGCCCGACAAGGCCAAGGCGCCGAGCCTCAGCAAGGTCGCGGGCTTCACCTACGACAAGTCCGTGGCCAACGTCGTCGTGCTCGGCAACGGGATCGCCGGCGTGACCGCCGTCGACCACGTCCGCCGCCGCCACCCGGTGACCGCGATCGACCTGGTCGCCGAGGAGCCGCACCACCTCTACAACCGCATGGGGATCGCGCGGCTCGTCTACGGCAAGTCGGCCATGCAGGGGCTCTACCTCAACCCGGAGACCTGGTACGGCGAGCGCAGCGTCGAGACGTGGCTGAACACGCGCGCGCTGCAGATCGACCGTGCCGCGCGCGAGATCCGGCTCGGGACGGGCGAGCGGCTCCCGTACGACCGCCTGATCCTGGCCATGGGCGCGCGCAGCTTCGTCCCGCCGATCGAGGGCTTCGGCCTGGCCGGCACCGGCGTGCTGCGCAAGGCCGACGACGCCGTGCGCATCCGCGCGTTCGCCCAGCGCCACCGCTGCAAGCGCGCGGTCGTGGCCGGCGGCGGCCTGCTCGGCCTCGAGGCGGCCTACGCCCTGCACCAGCTCGGGATCCGGGCGACGGTGCTCGAGCGCTCGGACGCGCTGCTCAAGCGCCAGCTCGACGCCCGCGCGGCGCAGCTGCTGCAGCGCTACCTCGAAGGGCTCGGGCTGGAGATCCTGACCAGCGCGGAGACCAAGGCGGTCAGCGGCCAGGGCCGGCTGGACTCGCTCCGGCTCGCCGACGGTCGCGTCGTCGACTCCGAGCTGCTGCTCGTCGCGGCGGGCATCACGCCCAACGCCGAGCTGGCCAAGCAGGCCGGCCTGGCCACGAACCGCGGCGTGCTGGTCAACTCGCGCATGCAGACCGGCGACCCGCACATCTTCGCCGCCGGCGACGTGGCGGAGTTCGAGGGCCAGGTCCCCGGACTGTGGCCCGTCGCGGTCGCGCAAGCCGAGATCGCCGCCGACAATGCCGTCGGCGGGACCAAGCGCTACGACCCCGTGGTGCCGGTCACGATCCTCAAAGTCGTGGGCATCGAACTCACGTCGATCGGCCGCTTCGACGCGGCCGGACCCGGCGAGGAGGAGATCGCCCTCGAAGACGCCTCCGGGCGTTACCGCAAGCTCGTGGTCGCGGACGGCCGCATCGTGGGCGCGATCCTCCTTGGGTACTCCAAGGAGGTCGCGGCCGTCCGCACCGCGATCACCCGCGGCTTCGAGATCACGCACCAGCTCCCGGCGCTCCGCCAGGGCCGCTGGGACGTGCTGGACGGGATGAGCGGCGAGCGCCCGCTCGCCCCCGCAGTCCCCGCCTGACCCCCCGCACAACCCCTTCCGACCCCCGAACGGCCGCGTCCTCGCGGCCGTTCGTGCGTCTGGGGGAATAGGGTGGAAGGTGGAGGCGTCTTCGTCGGCATGAAGCCGAGAATTCGTACAACGTCCGTCGCGGTGGCACTTGCCGCCGGGGCGGCGATCTTCGCTGTACCGTCCGCCGCCAACGCCGCCGTCACCCCCGCGGTGGCCGGCAATCAGCTCACGCTGACGTCCGACGGCGCGTCGGACAACATCACGCTCGGCGTCACCGCCGGCAACATCTCGCACAACCTGCCGATCGCGGCGGGCGGGATCGATAGTGCGATCGACTTCGATCCGGGTCCGGGCGTCGTCACTCTGCTGTCCGACGGCTCCGTGACGCTGGCGATCAACGCCGGCGACGGCAACGACAACGTCAACGTCTCGGCGCCGACGTTCTCCGGCAACCCGGCGATCAACGGCGAGGGCGGCGACGACATCATCCTCGGCACGCCGCAGGTCGACGCGATCGACGGCGGCGCCGGCAACGACCGCATCACCGCCTTCCGCGGCAACGAGACGATCAACGGCGGCGAGGGCAACGACGTCATCATCTGGAACAACGGTGACGGCAACGACGTCAACGTCGGCGGCAACGGCCTCGACGAGACGCTGATCACCAACGGCAACGCCGACGACCAGATGGCGGTCACCCAGAACGGCGCCCGCGTGCTGTTCGCCCGCACCAACGCGCCGTTCACGGTCGACTCGGACACGATGGAGAAGCTCACCGTCACGTCCTTCGCCGGCAACGACGTGCTGACCACCGGCCCCGGCGTCGCGCTGCCGATGAACATCGACGCCGGCCCCGGCAACGACTCGATCTCGACCGGCGACGGCGTGGACTTCATCCACGGCGATCGCGGCGACGACACCGTCAACGGTGGCGGCAACGACGACACGATGGACTGGAACAACGGCGACGGCAACGACGTCATGAACGGCGACGCCGGCATCGACCGGATCGAGAACAACCTCGGCGCCGCCGACGACGTCTCGACGCTGAAGGTCGAGAACGGCCGCGTCCGCTACGACCGCACGAACGCCCCGTTCAACCTGAGCGTCGGCACGAGCGAGGTCTTCGAGCTCAACACGTTCGGTGGCAACGACACGCTGACCACGGTGCCGAACCTGCCGATCACCGCTCGACGCCAACGCCGGCGCGGGCAACGACAACTTCAACGTCCGCGACAACGTCCAGTCGATCGTCCAGGGCGGCTCGGGCACCGACACGATGACCGCCGACGCGGCCGCGCTCGACCTGATCGCGCCGACGTCGAGACCGTCAACCGGCTCGCCGTGGGCGTCCCCACGGTGAAGAAGAACGCCAACGTCAAGAAGGGCGTCGCGACCCTCAAGGTCGCCTGCCCGGCCGGCACCACGGGCTGCAACGGCTCCGTGACGCTGCTGACGGCCAAGAAGATCAGCGTCGGCCGCGTCAAGGCGCAGCTGGTGCTCGGCACCAAGAAGTACACGCTCACCGCCGGCCAGACCGCCAACGTCAAGGTCAAGCTGGCCTCGGGCACCTCGAAGCTGGCCAAGAAGAAGAAGCTGGCCGTCGCCGCGCGCTTCCTCTCCGAGACCGGCGGCGTGACGAACGCGAAGGTCACGCTCAAGTTCTGAGCCACGGGAGTCCTGGCCCCCTGGGCCATGACTCCCAGCAAAGCGAGCCCGCAGGGCGAGCTTTGCCAGCTGCTTTCATTGCAAAGCAGCCGTGGCCGCGCAGTTCCAAGATCTCGACCGCCGTGGCCTGGCCGCTCTCGCGTCAGGCCACGCGGTCGCTGATCTGTGTCAGGGCTCGGTGCCCGCGCTGATCCCGTTCCTGATCGCCCAGCGCGGCTACTCGTTCGCCGCCGCCGGCGCGCTGCTGCTGTGCGTCACGGTCGGCTCCTCGATCATCCAGCCGGTCTTCGGCGCGCTCTCGGACCGGCTCGCGCTCGCCTGGCTGATGCCCGCGGGCGTCGCCCTGGCTGCGGTCGGCATCGGCCTCTCCGGCGTCACGGAGAGCTTCGCCGCCACCGCCGTCGCCGTCGGGATCGGCGGCCTCGGCGTCGCCGCCTTCCACCCCGAGGGCGCGCGCTACGCCAACTACGCGTCGGGCTCGCGGCGCGGGACCGGCATGAGCCTGTTCAGCGTCGGCGGCAACGCCGGCTTCGCGCTCGGCCCGATCCTGATCACGCCCGCCGTGCTCGCCTTCGGGCTCTCCGGGACGCTGGTGGTCGCGATCGTGCCCGCGGTCGTGGCGATCGTGTTGGCGTTCGAGCTGCCGCATCTCAAGGCGCGCAGCGCTTCGGCGGCGCAGGCGACCGCAGCCAAGGGCCGCGCTCAGGACCGCTCGGAGGACGACTGGGGCGCGTTCGGCAAGCTGACGGCGGTCGTGTCGGTGCGCTCGTGGATCTACTTCGGGCTGCAGTCGTTCGCGCCGATCTGGTTCATCCACGAGTACGGCATGAGCGAGGCGACCGCGAACACCGGCGCTCGCGGCGATGCTCGTCGCCGGTGCCGCGGGCACGCTCGTGGGCGGCCGGCTCGTGGACCGGATCGGCCGCCGCAAGGTGCTGCTCGGCTCGATCGTGGCCCAGATCCCGCTGTTGGTGGCGTTCGTGCTCGCTCCCGAGGGGCGTCGCCGCCGGCGTGCTGCTGGCCGCGATCGGGTTCGTCACCGTGATGTCCTTCAGCGTCTCGGTCGTGATGGGGCAGGAGTATCTGCCGAGCCGGCTGGGGCTCGCGTCCGGCGTCACGCTCGGGTTCGCGATCGGCGTCGGCGGGGTCGCGGCCGCGATCCTCGGCGTGATCGCCGACGCCGCCGGGCTCGAGACCGTGATCTGGATCGTCGCCGCGCTGCCGCTGCTCGGCCTGGCGCTCGCGCTCACGCTGCCGCTGACGCCGCAGGAGCGCGGCGGCGCGGCGCGGCCCGCACCCGCGTAGACTCCGGTTGCATCATGCAACGGACGCGCACGTTCACCTGGTCGGACCCCCTCGAAACGGCTGCCGCGGCCGCCTCGCTCTCAGGCCTCGAGGCGATGCGCAAGATCGCCGCGGGCGAGCTCCCGCCGCCGCCGATCGCCGAGCTGCTCGACTTCGAGATCGCCGTCGTGGAGAAGGGCCACGTGATCTTCGCGTTCACGCCGGCCGAGTGGATGTACAACCCGATCGGGTCCGTCCACGGCGGCGTCGCCGCGACCCTGCTCGACTCCTCGCTCGGCTGCGCGATCCACACCACGCTCGCCGCCGGCCAGCGTTACACGACCTCCGACCTGCAGGTCCGCTACGTGCGGGCGCTGAGCGCCGACAGCGGGCGCGTGCTGGCCGACAGCCACGTCGTGCACGTCGGCCGCAAGCTCGGCACGGCGGAGGGGCGGCTGTACGCCGAAGACGGCGGCAAGCTGTTCGCGCACGCGACCACGAGCTGCCTGATCCTGTAGCAGGCGCGCACAAACAGCGCCTAAATCGGCCGCCGCGGCGGCCGCGGGCCGCGACCGGCGTGCCGCCTCGCCCGCGTGCGGGTCGGGCGGCTTGGGCGCGGACGCCTCGCGCTCGGCGTCCTCGGCGCGGCCGATCGCGAAGAACACCAGCGACACCGCGATCACGCACGCGACTCCGAAGAGCGCGAACGCGACCGCTTTGCCCGCCATCGAATCGCCCGCGAGCAGGAGTATCGCCCCCGCGGCGAGCAGCAGGGCGGCGACGCCGAAGAGCAGGCCCCTCACCGCGTCCACGATACTCCCGCCGATGTCTGAGCCGGCCTGGTGGCAGCGCGGCGCCATCTACCAGATCTATCCGCGCTCGTTCGCGGACGCCAACGGCGACGGGGTGGGGGATCTCGCGGGGATCACCGCGCAGCTCGACCACCTCGAGGCGCTCGCGGTCGAGGCGATCTGGCTGTCGCCGATCTTCCCCTCGCCGATGGCCGACTTCGGCTACGACGTCTCCGACTACTGCGACGTCGACCCGGTCTTCGGCACGCTGGCCGACCTCGACGAGCTGATCGCGGCCTGCCACGCGCGCGCGATCAAGGTCGTGCTCGACTGGGTGCCCAACCACACGAGCGACCAGCATCCGTGGTTCGCCGAGTCGCGCTCGAGCCGCGACAACCCCAAGCGCGACTGGTACGTCTGGCGCGACGAGCCCAACAACTGGACGTCGACGTTCGCGGCCGTCGGCCCCGCGTGGACGTACGACGAGACCACGCAGCAGTACTACCTGCACAGCTTCATGGCCGAGCAGCCCGACCTCAACTGGGACAACCCGGAGGTCCAGAGCGCGATGCACGACGTGCTGCGCTTCTGGCTGGACCGCGGCGTCGACGGCCTGCGGCTCGACGCGATCCACAAGATCGCCAAGGACCCGCTGCTGCGCAACAACGTCGCCGGGGCGCGGCGTCACGACGAGGACTGGGAGACGATCCACGAGCACCTGCGCGGGATCAGGCGGGTGGTCGACGAATACGACGACCGGATGATCGTGGGGGAGGTGGCGCTGCAGGACCTGCACCGCGTCGTCGCCTATCTGCAGTACGGCGACCAGCTGCACCTCGCGCACAACTTCGTCTTCATCGACCAGGAATGGGACGCGGAGACCTACGCGACGTCGATCGCGGACTTCGAGGCGCTCGCCGAGGAACATGCCTGGCCGGCCTGGTTTCTGGCCAACCACGACAACCCGCGGCCGGCATCGCGCTTCGACCACGACGGCCTGGGCGCCCAGCGGGCGCGCGCGATCCTGGTGATGCTCTACGCCCTCAGGGGCACGCCGTTCATCTACCAGGGCGAGGAGCTCGGGCTGCCGGACGCGCCGATCCCGCCGGACCGGATCGTCGACGTCGACGGCCGCGACCCCGAGCGCGCGCCGATCCCGTGGACACCCGAGGCTCCGGGCCACGGGTTCACGACCGGCGAGGCGTGGCTGCCGTTCGTGGCCCAGGCCGAGACGCTGAACGTGCGAGACCCAGGCCGCGGACCCGCGCTCGACGCTCAACCTGGCGCGCGCGCTCGCCGCGCTGCGACGGGAGAGCCCGACGCTGCAGACCGGCGAGCAGCACCCGTACGACGCCGGTCCCGGGATCCTGGCCTGGACGCGCCGGACCGGCGAGGAGACGCTCTTCGCCGCGGTCAACTTCACCGACGCCGACCTGCCGCTGGTCGCGGACGGCACGCTGATCTTGAGCAGCGACCCCGACCGCACAGCGGCGAGCGCCTCGCTCGGGCCGAGCGAGGCGCTGCTGCTGCGCCTGTGAACGCCTACTTGCAGGTGAGGTTGATGCCGGAGTCCGCCTCGAAGAAGTGCATCTTCGTCGCGTCGATCCAGACCTCGGTCGGCTCGCCCGTCTTGACCTTGCTCTCGGCGTCGAGCCGCGCGACGACGACGGTGTCGCCCTCCTCGGTCGTCTCCGTCACGCCGCCCTGGTCCTTGAGCAGCTCGTCCATCTGCGCGGACTGCTCGAGCTGCGCGCCGCCGACGCCGAAGTGGACGTAGAACTCCGCGCCCATGGCCTCGACGAGGTCGAACTTCGTGTTGAACGTCGTGCCCCGGTCGCGGACGTCGGGGCCGACCATGCCGGCGTCCTCGAAGTCCTCGGGCCGGATGCCGGCGATCAGCTTCTTGCCCGGGTCGACGCGTCCGATCCGCTCGAGCACGTCCTGCGGCAGCTTGACGTCGACCATCGGCAGCTTGGCGACGCCGTCCTCGATCGTGGCCGGCAGGAAGTTCATGCCCGGGCGAGCCGATGAAGCCCGCCACGAACAGGTTCTTCGGCTGGTTGTAGAGCTCCATCGGCGAGGCGACCTGCTGGAGCTCGCCGCTGAGCATGATCGCCACGCGGTCGCCCAGCGTCATGGCCTCGGTCTGGTCGTGGGTCACGTAGACCGTGGTGGTGTTCAGGCGGTGCTGGATCCGCGCCACCTCGGCGCGCATCTGCACGCGCAGCTTGGCGTCGAGGTTGGACAGCGGCTCGTCCATCAGGAACGCCTTCGGGTTGCGGACGATCGCCCGGCCCATGGCGACGCGCTGGCGCTGGCCACCGGACAGGTTGGCCGGCTTGCGGTCGAGGTGGTTCGTTGAGGTCGAGGATCTCGGCCGCCTCGTTGACCTTGGAGTCGATCTCCTCCTTCGGGCCGCTTCGCGAGCTTGAGCGCGAACGCGATGTTGTCGCGCACGGTCATGTGCGGGTACAGCGCGTAGCTCTGGAAGATCATCGCGATGTCGCGATCGCGCGGCGCCTTCTTGTTGACGACCTCGCCGCCGATCCGCAGCTCGCCGGACGTGATGTCCTCGAGCCCCGCGATCATGTTCAACGCCGTCGACTTGCCGCAGCCCGACGGCCCGACGAGGATCATGAACTCCCCGTCGCGGATCTCCAGGTTGAGGTCCTTGACGGCCGTGTAGCCGTCGGAGTAGGTCTTGTAGACCCCGTCCAGAACGATGTCAGCCATGTTCGTCTTGTCCTTTATCCCTTGACCGCACCGGCGGTCAGGCCGGAGACGATGCGCCGCTGGAAGATCAACACCATGATCAGGATCGGGATCGTCACCACGACCGCGCCGGCCGCGATGGCACCACTCGGATCGGTGAACTGAGACGCGCCGCGGAAGTACGACAGCGCCACCGGCGCCGTGCGCGCGGCGTCGGTCGCCGTCAGCACGTTCGCGAACAGGAAGTCGTTCCACGCGACGATGAACGCGAGGATGCCGGCGGTGAACACGCCCGGCATGGCCAGCGGCAGGATCACCCGCCGGAACGCCTGCGCGCCCGTCGCCCCGTCCATCTGCGCCGCTTTCTCGAGGTCCCAGGGTATCTCTCTGAAGAACGCCGAGAGCGTGTAGATCGAGAGCGGCAGCGCGAACGACAGGTACGGCAGGATCAGGCCCAGCCACGTGTCGTAGAGGCCGACCACGCGCCAGACGTTGAACAGGCCGCCGACGATCGAGATCGCCGGGAACATCGAGACCGCGAGCGCGCCGGCGAGGATCAGCGTCTTGCCCGGGAAGTCGAGGCGGGTGATGGCGTACGCCGCCATCGAGGCGAGCGCCAGCGCGAGCACGGTGGTGATCATCGCGATGCCGATCGAGTTGATCAGCGCGCGGTTGAAGCCGAGGCCCTCCTCGAACACCGCGCTGTAGTTCGTCGAGCGTCATGTCGGACGGGAAGAACTTCTGGTCGCCGATCGTCTCCGGCGTCTTGAGCGACAGCGAGATGATCCAGACGACCGGGATCAGCGCGTAGAACAGGACGACGACGGTGCCGAGGGCCCAGAGGATCTTCTGGTTGCGCGAGATATTCGCATGGCCGTTACCTCCTGCTCGCGGGCTCGCGCCCAGGAAGCGGAAGAAGATGAACGCGATGATGCATCACGCGAGATGAAGATCAGGATCGACACCGCCGATCCGAGGCCGAGATTGAGCCGGTTGACGAGCTGGTTGTAGCCCAGGATCGACACCGTCTCGGTGTTGTTGGCGCCGCGGGTGATGATGAACGCGGCGTCGTAGATCCGGAACGCGTCGAGCGTGCGGAACAGGACGGCGACCATCAGCGCGGGCTTGATCAGCGGCAGCGTGATCTTGATGAAGCGCTGCCACGCGCTCGCCCCGTCCATCTTCGCCGCCTTGTAGAGGTCGTCCGGCACGAGCGCCAGGCCGCCCAGCAGCAGCAGGGCGATGAACGGCGTCGTCTTCCAGACCTCCGCGAAGATGATCACGAAGATCGAGCCGCCAGTGGGTCGTCAGCGGCGGCGGGTCGAGGTTGAACAGGTCGACCGCGAAGCCGGTCGCCGGGTCGAACGCGAGCCGCCACGCGAAGGCGGCGACGACGGTGACGGCGCCGTAGGGCACCAGCACCGACGCGCGGATCGCCGTCCGGGCGAAGATCGCGCGGTACATCGCCTGCGCGATCAGCATGCCGAGCACGAGCTCGAGCGATCACCGAGATGATCGTGATGAACATCGTGTTCGCCGAAGGCGTTCCACCACGTGCTCGACTGCAGCACCGCGATGTAGTTCGAGAGGCCGACGAACTCGCCGGCGTCCGGGAAGCGCAGGTCCTCGCGCCGCAGCGAGAGGTAGAACGCGTACATGATCGGGAAGCCCGCGACGAGCAGCATCACGAGCACCGCGGGCGCGCACAGCATGTAGGCGAACTTGCGCTCGGCCTTCGCGCGGTCGGTCAGGCCGGTACGGCGCGGCCTGCTGCTGCGTCGGCCTGTCCGGCGCGTATCGGCGGCGACGGCCATCAGTACATCCCTCCGTCGGCCAGGATGTTCGAGCCGGTCACGCAGCGTGTTGATCGAAGCTCTCCGGCTCGACGCCGGCCGGCGGGTGCAGCGAGTACTGGATCGCCAGCGTCACGTCCGAGTAGGACGGCGTCGCCGGGCGCACGCACCGAGTCCTTGAGCTGCTCGCGCAGCAGGTCGGCGAACGGGTAGACCTCGCGGACCTTCGGGGTCGTCGTAGGTCGAGTTCATGACGGGCGGCAGGCCCTCGTTGATCGCTTCCTGGGCCTGCCACTTCGCGCTCGTCATGCACAGCGCGGCCTGCGTGGCGAGCTCCGGGTTGCTGGCCGGTGTTCGGGATGCCGAGGTTCGCGCCGCCGATCGAGACCTTGCTCGGCTCGCCCTTGTTGACGCCCGGCCAGCGTGCGTAGCCCATGTTCTCGAAGACCTTCTTGGCCATGGGGTCGGTCTTGTCTCGGCATCGGCGCGCGCGGCGGCGTAGACGTAGGGCCAGTTGAGCAGGAAGGCGCCCTTGCCCGCCTCGAACGCGAGCCGCGCCTGGTCCTCCTGCATCGTCGACAGCGACGGGTCGGAGACGGCCGGAGGTGGCGACGTCCTTGATGATCTGCGCGGCCTTGACCGCCGTGTCGTCGAGCGTCGGGCTGGCCCTCGGCGTTGACGATCTCCCCGCCGGCCGAGGCGACGAGGTTGTTGAACCAGACGACGTAGCCCTCGTACTTCTGGCCCTGCTCGAGGATGTTGCCCTCGGCCGGCTCGGAGCTTCTTCGCCATCGCGATCATCTCGTCCCAGGTCTCGGGCGGCTTGGGCACGAGGTCCTTGCGGTACCACAGCAGTTGGACGTTGGTGTTCAGCGGGATCCCGTAGGTCTTGTCCTCCCACTGCACCGACGCCGTCGGTCCGTCGAGCACGTCGTCGAGCGCGTCCTCCTTCTCGGCGCCCGTGAGCTCGCGCAGCCAGCCGGCCTCGGCGAACTCCGGCAGTCCAGATCGTGTCCATGTTGATGATGTCGATGTTCTTGTCGCCGGCGGCGAGGCGACGGACGAGGAGCTCGCGCGACGCGTCGGCGCTGTTGGCCGACCGGCGTCTGCTTGATCACGTACTTGCCGCCGGACTGGTCGCTGCACTCCTTGGCGGCCCTGGTGTTCGTGCCGCCCGGGTCGATCGGGCCGAGCAGGTTCAGCGTGACTGGACCTCCGCTGTCCCCGCCGCAGCCCGCGACGACGATGGCGCAGGTGGCGACCGCCACCGCGGCTCCCACGCCGATGCCCCTACTCCTCATTGCGCTCCTCTCCTCACAACGCCACTCGTGCCCCTGACGCCTTGATCCGAACGAGGTTCCGAGCGCCTGGACACCACATCGCGGGCGCCCGGCTCCTCCAGTGAGCCGAGTATGTCCTGCGGTCGTGTGACTTCTGCAACAAGCATGTCACACGCCCGCCGTTACCCATCCGTGACCGCGACGTACCCCGAAGCGGGCACGCTCACGCGGACGACGGCATAGAAATGGCGGGCTTGCACCCTGCAGCTCCTCCTCACGCTCGACCGATCGTGAAACCGGTTACATCCGAGTCCATCACGCCTCATGCCGGGTTGTCAAGCGGAGTACGCTGCCCACCGGAATGCGCGGTCCGACCATCAGGGATGTCGCGCGTCGCGCCGGTGTCAGCGCGGCGACGGTCTCGCGCGTGCTCAATGACAGCCCGCTGGTGGTCGAGCCGACCCGCTTGCGCGTCCAGGCCGCCGTCGACGAGCTCGGCTACCGCATGAACGCGACGGCGCGCAACCTGTCGATCGGGCGTGCGATGGCGGTCGGCGTCGTGGTGCCGTTCTTCACCACGCCGTCGGTGATCGAGCGGCTGCGCGGCGTCGTCGAGCGGCTCGGGCGCGGCCCGCAGCGCGAGTACGACCTGATGCTGTTCGACGTCGAGGCGCCCGAGCAGCGCGACGGCAAGCTGCGCGACCTTGCGCGCCGCGACCGCGTCGCCGGGCTGCTGATCATCTCGCTCCCGGTCTCGGACGAGGAGATCGACTCGCTCGAGCGCGACGGCCTGCCCGCCGTGCTGGTCGACGTCACGCATCCACGGCTGCCGCGGGTCGTGATCGACAACGTCCACGGCGGCGCGCTCGCGGCCGAGCACTTGCTGGCGCGCGGTCACCGCCGGATCGGGTTCATCGGCGACCAGGCGGCGAACGCCTACGGCTTCACGTCGAGCGAGGACCGCCGGCGCGGCTTCCGGGCGGCGCTCGGGGACCGGTTCGACCCGCGGCTCGAGCGCCTCGGCCCGCACGGGCGCGACGAGGCGGAGGCGCTCGCGCACGAGCTGCTCGGGCTCGAGGACCCGCCGAGCGCGATCTTCGCCGCCTCCGACCTGCAGGCCATCGGCGCGCTCCGGGCCGCGGAGCGGCGTGGCCTGCGGGTGCCCGAGGACCTCGCCGTAATCGGTTTCGACGACGTCGACCTGGCCGAGATCGTCGGGCTGACGACGATCCGCCAGCCGTTGCGCGAAGGCGGCGCGCGGGCCGTCGATCTGCTGCTGACCGCGATCGAGCGCGGGGTCGCGGGAACCGGTGGAGGAGCTGCAGGCGCTGACGGTGGTCGAGCGGCGCACGACGTGATCGAGGCCGTGCTCTCGCCGGAGGGCTGGCCGTACGCGTCGGCGCCGCCGGTCGAGCCCGGCGATCCCGGGCGCTTCCACGCCCTGTTCGGTCGCGATGCGCTGATCACGTCGCTGCAGCTGCTGCCGGATCGCCCGTCGATCGCCCGTGCGACGCTGCGGGCTCTGGCTGCGCGCCAAGGGGTGCGCGACGACCCGCGGACGCTGGAGGCGCCGGGCAAGATCGGGCACGAGTTCCGCGCCGCGCCGCCGGCGCCGTTCGTGCAGGCCGGCTGGCCGGACGCGGGCGAGTTCCGCTACTACGGCACGGCCGACGCCACCGCATGGTTCCTGATCGTGCTGGAGCGCTCCGGCGTCTCCGGGCTGGAGGCGGCGGGGCGCGCCGCCGCGGACTGGCTGGCGGCCGCGCTCGACGCCGGCGGCGGGCTCCTGCGGCACGCGCCGGGCACGTTCGCCGGCGGGCTCGTCCAGCAGGGCTGGCGCGACGCGATCGACGCCGCCGTCGATCCCGGCGGCGGCGGGTACGTGCGCGCCGACGGCTCGAATCCCACGCCGCCGCTGGCCGATCTCGACACCCAGGCGGTCGCGTACGCGGCGCTGCGGGCGCTCGCGCGTATGGACCGCGACCCGGCGTGGGCGCGGCGCGCCGACGAGCTGCGCTCGCGTCTCTCGTCGCTGGGCTGCGAGGTGATGGCGCTGGAGGCCGGCGACGTGCCCGTGCCCGGCGCCGGGCTCGCAGCTCGGCTGGCTGCTGTGGGCGGACGCGCTCGAGCCCGACGCGGCGGAGGCGGCCGCGGCGCGATTGAGCGAGCCGGACATCCTGACCGCGTTCGGGCTGCGCACGCTCGCCGCCGGCGGGCCGGGGTTCGCGCCGGACGCCTACCACCGCGGCGCGATCTGGCCGTTCGACTGCTGGCTCGGCTGGGGCGGACTGCGGGCGGCGGGTCGTCGTGGAACAGGCCGAGACGGTTCGCGCCGGGGTGCTGCGCGCGCTCGAGACGCTCGGCCGCGCGCCCGAGCTGTACGCGGTCTCGCTCGACGGCGCGCTGGCCCCGATCCCGCTCTCCAACCGCGTCCAGGCCTGGACGATCGGCGCCCGCTGGGCGTTGCAGCAGGGGTGGGACGGGAGGTGTCCTTAATGCCCTCTATCGTTCGTGGGCCATGCCGCCCTTCAAGCTCGACGCCGTCTACTCGCCGACCGCCGACCAGCCGCAGGCGATCGAGACGCTGGCGCGCGGCATCGAGCGCGGCGACAACGGGCTGACGCTGCTCGGCGCCACCGGCACCGGCAAGACGATGACGATGGCGGCGACGATCGAGGCCGTCCAGCGGCCGGCGCTGATCATCGCCCACAACAAGACGCTGGCGGCGCAGCTCTGCAACGAGTTCCGGACGTACTTCCCGCACAACTCGGTCGAGTACTTCGTCTCCTACTACGACTACTACCAGCCCGAGGCCTACGTCCCGTCGAAGGACCTCTACATCGAGAAGGACTCGGCGATCAACCAGGAGATCGACCGGCTGCGCCATGCCGCGACGGCGTCGCTGTTCGCGCGCCGCGACGTGGTCATCGTGGCGTCGGTGTCCTGCATCTTCGGCCTCGGCTCGCCCGAGACCTACAACGCGAACTGCCAGGTGATCGTCAAGGGCACCGACGTGGATCGCGACGAGCTGCTGCGCAAGCTCGTGTCGCTGCAGTACAACCGCAACGACACGGCGCTCGGGCGCGGGACGTTCCGCGTGCGCGGGGACACGCTGGAGGTCTTCCCGGCCTACGAGGAGACGGCGTTCCGGGCGCTGCTGTTCGGCGACGAGGTCGAGCGCCTGCAGCACTTCGACCCGCTGACGGGCGAGATCATCCGCGACGACCTCGAGCACGTCGCGATCTGGCCGGCGACGCACTACAACGTCAAGGAAGGGACGATGGAGCGCGCCGTGACCGAGATCGGCCACGAGCTCAACGAGCGCACCGCCGAGCTCGAGGCCGAGGGCAAGCTGCTCGAGTCGCACCGCCTGCGCCAGCGCACGCAGTACGACATGGAGATGCTGCGCGAGGTCGGGTTCTGCTCGGGCATCGAGAACTACTCGCGCATCCTCGACGGCCGCGCGCCGCACTCGCGGCCCTACTGCCTGATCGACTACTTCCCGAAGGACTTCGTCTGCTTCATCGACGAGTCGCACCAGACGGTGCCGCAGATCGGCGGCATGTACGAGGGCGACCGCTCGCGCAAGACGACGCTGGTCGACTACGGCTTCCGGCTTCCGAGCGCGCTCGACAACCGCCCGCAGACGTTCGACGAGTTCCTCTCGATCACGCGCCAGATGGTGTTCGTGTCCGCGACCCCGGGCGTGTACGAGCGCGAGCACTCGCAGACGCTGGTCGAGCAGATCGTGCGCCCGACCGGGATCGTGGACCCGGAGATCGACGTCCGCGAGACCAAGAACCAGATCGACGACCTGATGGGCGAGATCCGGACGGTCGTGGACCGCAACGAGCGCGTGCTCGTCACCACGCTCACCAAGAAGATGTCCGAGGACCTGACGGACTACCTGCTCGAGATGGGCTTCCGCGTGCGCTACCTGCACTCGGAGGTCGACACGCTGGAGCGGATCCAGATCATCCGCCAGCTGCGGCTGGGGGAGTACGACGTGCTCGTCGGCGTGAACCTGCTGCGCGAGGGCCTCGATCTCCCCGAAGTGTCTTTGGTCGCGATCCTGGACGCCGACAAGGAGGGCTTCCTCCGCGGCGAGACGTCGCTGATCCAGACGATCGGGCGCGCGGCGCGCAACGTCGCCGGCAAGGTCCTGATGTACGCCGACAAGGAGACCGAGGCGATGCGGCGCGCGATCGGCGAGACCGACCGCCGGCGCGCGATCCAGGTCGCCTACAACGAGCAGCACGGGATCACGCCGGAGACGATCGTCAAGGGCATCTCCGACATCACGGAGTTCCTGATGTCGGACTCCAAGGTCCCGACCAAGGGCCGCCGCCGGCGCGAGAAGAAGCTCGACATGGCGCCGAACGAGATCGAGCAGACGATGCGCGAGCTCGAGGAGGAGATGCTCGCCGCCGCCGAGGAGCTGCGCTTCGAGTACGCGGCCAAGCTGCGCGACGAGATCCGCGACCTGCGGCGCGAGCTGGAAGCCGCGACGGCGCCGTAGATGTACCGGGCCTCGTTTCGCGCTCCTGCCGACGAGCGCGAGGCGCTGCTCGACGCGCTGCTGCCGCTGCTCCCCGCCGGCGTGCGCGAGGACGGTGACGTGCTGTCCACGATCACCGCTGGTCGTTCCGGACCGCGCGGCGCTGGAGGCCGCCACGGGCTGCGGGTTGGAAGGCTGGACGGTCGAGGAGGTGCCGGCCGACTGGCGGATCCGGCGCGCGCTGGAGGGCGGGGGAGGGGTGGTCGTCGGCGGCCGGATCGCGATCCGCTCGCCGTGGGACTCGCCGCCGGCCGAGGGCGTGATCGACGTCGTCGTCGAGCGCCGCGGCGGCGCGTTCGGCTCCGGCTCGCACCCGACGACGCAGATGTGCCTGGCGCTCCTGCTCGAGCTCGAGCCGGCCGGCGGCGCCGCCGATCTCGGCTGCGGCGTCGGGACGCTGGCGATCGCGGCGGCTCGGCTCGGCTGGGCGCCGGTCGTGGCCGTCGACCGCGTGCCGATCGCGATCGAGGTCGCGCGCGAGAACGTCGAGCGCAACGGCGTCGCCGTCGAGTGCTCGGTCGCGGACCTGGCGGTCGACGACGTGCCGCTGGCGCCGCTGCTGCTGGTCAACGCGCCGCCGCCCGTGCACGAGCGGGTCGTGGCGTCGATGGACGCGGGCGTCCGGCACGTGATCGTCTCCGGGATCGTGGCCGAGGAGGTTTCGGAGGTGCTCGCCGCATATCGGTCGGTGGGCTTCGAGGTGGCGAACGCGCTGGGCACGGAGGACGAGTGGATCGCGCTGCGCTTGAGCTCCTGAGCCCGGACCGCGCGGTGTCCGAGGGCGCGGCGCTCGGGCAATTGGCCTGTGAGCTGCCCGGCGGCGGGCTGCTGATCACGGCGTCGCGGCTGATCGAGTTCGGCGCGCGCGCGACGGTCCTGCTCGCCCCGGGGCTGTTCCGGCTCGACTTCACGCCGCAGGAGGAGACGCTCGGGCTCTACCCGCGCGCGCTCTGCGAGGGCGAGGTCGAGTGGCGCACGAACGAGGCGACCTGGGACGGCTACCGCGATCCGAGCGGGCCGGCGCCGATCGAGCTCGCGGGACGCTTCGAGCATCGGCCTGCAGGCCTGGGTCCACGTGCTCTCGTTCACGGAGCGGGATGCGCTGGCCACGCATTTCGTGGCCAAGGCGGAGATCCGGTGGACGTCGCCGCACTCCTGAGTTGGTACGACGCGCGTGCGGTCGCCCGCTGCCGTGGCGGGCGACGCGCGACCCGTACGCCCTGCTGGTCTCGGAGGTGATGCTGCAGCAGACGCAGGCGCTGCGGGTCGTGCCGTACTACGAGCGCTGGCTCGAGCGGTTCCCGGACGTGTCTGTTTTGGCCTCGGCTCCGACCCGTGAGGTCCTGCAGGCGTGGAGCGGCCTCGGCTACAACCGGCGCGCGCTTGCGCTGCAGAACGCCGCTCGGCACGTCGATCGGCACGGCTGGCCTTCCGATCTGTCGGTCTTGCCCGGCGTCGGGCCCTATACCGCGGCGGCGGTCGGCTCGTTCGCCTTCGACCGGCAGGTGGCGGCGGTGGACACCAACGTGCGGCGCGTCCTCGCGCGCCGCGACGGTGTGAGCCGCACGCCGGCTGCGCTCGCACGCCGGGCGAACGAGTTGCTTCCCGCGGGGCGCGCCGCGACGTTCAACCAGGCGATGATGGAGCTCGGCGCGACGATCTGCCGGCCACGGGCGCCGCGGTGTACCGAATGCCCGGTCGCGCCGGGCTGCCACGGCCCGGCTGCGGCGCCGCCGCCGCGCCGGCGGGGCGTGCGCTTCGAGGACACGGAGCGCTGGGCGCGCGGGCGCGTGCTCGCCGCGCTGCTGGCCGGGGAGGAGCCACCCGTCCGCGGGGAGCGGCTCGAGCGCGCGCTGGCCGGCCTCGAACGCGACGGCCTGGTCGTCCGGGCCCCGGACGGATCGGCGTCGATCCCGTGAGCCGGGGTGTTTCGAGTTGGTTCAGAGGGGGTGAACGAACTCGGAACACCCCCAGGAGGCGAAGGCGGCATCGGGCCCGCAGGCGCCGGCTCGCCGGCGGCGCCCGCGGGACGCCGATGCGTCCTTGCGTATCCTGGCGCTCGTGGACCGGGAGAGGATCGAGCGCCGGGATTTCCCGACGGGCCGTCGCGGCTATGACCCGGCGGCGGTCGACGAGCATCTGCGGCGCGTCGCCGACGAGTTCGAGGCCCAGGTCCACCAGCCGCCCGCGTCGCTCTCGGCGGGGGCGTCCGAGCAGGTCCGCCTGATCCTCGAGGCCGCCGAGCACGGCGCCTCCGAGCTGCGGGCGCGCGCCGGCGAAGAGGCGTCCGACCACGTCGCGCGCGTCCAGGTGGCCGCCGACGGGATGGTCTCGAAGCTCGACGCGCTCGAGGCAGAGCTCAACCGCCTGCTGTCCGCGCTGCGCGAGAGCGGCGAGCGGCTGACCGCAGGGCCTGGCGGAGCTGCAGGCCGAGGTCGCCGACGCCGCGGCGACTCACGCCGCGTCACCGCCGGCCGCCGCCGTCTGCGCCGCCCGCCGGGTCGTCGCCCGCCGGCCCGTCGCCGCCTGCCGGGTCGTCCGCGTCGTCCTCGCCGCGTCGCCGCCCGCCGGTCGTCGCTCGTCTCGCCGCCCGTCGCGTCGCCGCCGTCCGCGTCGTCTTCGCCGCCCGCCGGCGACTCCGCCGGCCCGCGTCACTACGCCCGCTTCCTCTTCGCCGGTCGGCGACTCCGCCGGCCTCGCTCGCCGCCTCTTCGCCGCCCGCCGCGTCCCGGCCGCCCGCGTCCTCGTCGCCGCCCGCCGGACTCCCGGAGTTCGACGCCTTCGAGGAGGACTTCGCCGCCTCCGCGCCCGCCGGCGAGCCCGACGAGGCCGGCGCGCGCCTGATCGCGCTCAACATGGCGCTGAGCGGAAGCTCGCGCGAGGAGACCGCCCGCTACCTCGCCGACCACTTCGCGCTCGCCGATCCCGCCGCGCTGCTCGACGACGTCTACGCCCGGGCGGGCCGGTGACCGCAGAGCCCGCCGAGCTGAACGAGCTCCGCACCCGCGCCGGCGAGATCGCCGATCTCAACGGGATCGGCGGCCTGCTGCTGTGGGACCAGAACACGATGATGCCGCCGGGCGGGGCCGACGCGCGCGCGGACCAATTCGAGGCGCTCGAGCGGATCCTCCACGCGCGCATCACCGACCCCGGGCTCGGGCGCGTGCTCGATGCGCTGGAGCCGTGGGCCGCGTCCGCCGACCCGGACTCGGACGCTGTGGCGCTGCACCGCGCGATCCGACGTGACCACCACAAGGCGGTCAACGTCCCCACCGACCTCGCGGCCGAGATCTCCGGCGCCGCCGCGCACGCCCAGCAGGCGTGGATGGCGGCCCGCGAGGCCGAGGACTACAAGCTCTTCCAGCCCGCGCTCGAGCGCGTGCTCGAGCTCCAGCGCCGCTACATCGCGTGCTTCGACGCCGGCCACGAGTTCGCGCATCCCTACGACGTCCTGCTCGACGACTACGAGCACGGCCTGACGACCGAGGAGCTGCGGACGCTGTTCGCGCGCCTGCAGGACGAGCTCGTCCCGCTCGTCAGCGCGGCCGCCGCGGCGGGGGAGGACGGGCGCGTGTTCCGCGGGCCACTTCCCGCAAGCGGCGCAGAAGTCGCTGGTCGCAGAGCTGCTGCAGGCCGTCGGCTACAACGACGTCAACTGGCGGCTCGACCCGTCGGTGCATCCGTTCGCGCGCAGCATGGCCCCCAGCGACGTGCGCCTCACCACGCGCTGGGAGGAGGACGACCTGGCGATGGCCGTCTACTCCTGCCTGCACGAGTTCGGGCATGGGCTCTACGAGGCGCAGATGGATCCGCGCCACTACCGGACGACGCTGGCCGAGGCGACCGGGCTCGGCGTGCACGAGTCCCAGAGCCGGCTGTGGGAGAACCTCGTCGGGCGCTCGAAGCCGTTCTGCGCGTGGGTCCTGCCGCTGCTGCGCCGCCACCTCGGCGGCCCGTTCGAGGCGATCGACGTGCCGCAGCTCTACCGCAACGTCAACCAGGTCCGCCTCAGCCTGATCCGGATCGAGGCCGACGAGACGACCTACAACCTCCACATCGCGCTGCGCTTCGAGCTCGAGCTGGCATTGGTCGAGGGCCGGCTCGGCGCCGCGGACCTCCCGGACGCCTGGGCCGAGGCCACGCACCGCCTGCTCGGGCTCGAGACGCCCAACCTGGTCGCGGGCGTGCTCCAGGACATCCACTGGGGCGCGGGGATGGTCGGCTACTTCCCGACGTACACGATCGGGAACCTGATGGCCGCCCAGCTGTGGCGCGCGCTGTCCGACGACCTTCCCGAGATCGAGGCCGAGATCGCCGCCGGCGAGTTCGCACCGCTGCGCGAGTGGCTGCGCGACAACATCCACCGCCACGGCCGCAAGTTCAGCTCACGCGAACTGCTGATGCGTGCCACGGGCGAGGAGCTGCGGGTCGAGCCGTGGCTCGACTACCTCGAGGCCAAGCTGCTCGACGCCGGGTTGCTCACCGCCCCGGTCCGCGTTCCCCGCTCCTAGCGGGCGATTGCGCACATGGGAACACGCGTTCGCTTTTTCCGTCCGCAGGACTCGTAGACTGCAAGGCGGTCTTATGTCGACTCGCCAGAACTCCATCGTCGTCTCGGGCGCCCGCGAGCACAACCTCAAGGACGTCACCGTCGAGCTGCCGCGGGACTCGCTGGTGGTCATCACCGGTCTCTCGGGCTCGGGCAAGTCGTCGCTGGCGTTCGACACGATCTACGCCGAGGGCCAGCGCCGCTACGTCGAGTCGCTGAGCGCCTACGCCCGCCAGTTCCTGGGGCAGATGGACAAGCCGGACGTGGACTCGATCGAGGGCCTGTCGCCGGCGATCTCGATCGACCAGAAGACGACCTCGCGCAACCCGCGCTCGACGGTCGGGACGGTCACGGAGATCTACGACTACCTGCGCCTGCTGTGGGCGCGGGTCGGCAAGCCGCACTGCTTCAACTGCGGCCGGCCGATCGCGGCGCAGTCGGCCGAGCAGATCATCGACCAGATCATGGGGCTGCCGGAGGGCACGCGGTTCATGGTCATGGCGCCGATCGTGCGCGGGCGCAAGGGCGAGTACGGCAAGCAGCTGCAGGAGCTGCGCAGCGAGGGCTTCACGCGCGTGAAGGTGGACGGCGAGCTGCGGACGCTCGAGGAGGAGATCGTCCTCGACAAGAAGTTACAAGCACGACATCTCGGTCGTGGTCGATCGGCTCGTGATGCGGTCCGAGCTGCGCAAGCGGCTGGCGGATTCCGTGGAGACCGCAGTGGCGCTCGCCGACGGGATCCTGGAAGTCGAGACGGTGCCACGCGATGGCGACCCGGAGATCTTCACGTACAGCGAACGCTTTGCGTGCTTGCACTGCGGGATCTCGATGCCGGAGCTCGAGCCGCGCTCGTTCAGCTTCAACGCGCCGCACGGCGCCTGCCCGCGCTGCACCGGGCTGGGCTCGATGATGGAGATCGACCCCGAGCTGGTGGTGCCCGACCCGTCGCTGTCGATCAACGAGGGCGCGATCCTGCCGTGGGCGATCGGGCGCGACCGGCTACTACGAGCAGATCACGCAGGCGATCGCCGACCGCTACGAGGTCGACGTCGACGCGCCGTGGGAGGACCTTCCGCAGGACCAGCAGGACCTGTTCCTGTACGGCTGCAACGGCGACAAGCTGTACGTCAGCTACCGCAACCGGATGGGGCGCAAGCGGTCGTACATGACGACCTTCGAGGGCATCGTCCCGAACCTCGAGCGCCGCTACAAGGAGACCGACTCCGACTGGTCGCGCGAGAAGATCGAGGAGTACATGTCGATGCGGCCGTGCCCGGAGTGCGGCGGCGCACGGCTACGGCCGGAGTCGCGGGCGGTCAAGGTCGGCGGGATCCCGATCCACGAGTTCACGAAGCTCTCCGCCAAGCGCGCGATCGAGTGGATGGACGCGCTCGAGCTCTCGAACCAGGACCGCGCGATCGCGCGGCTGATCCTGCGCGAGATCGATGAGCGGCTGCGCTTCCTGGACAACGTCGGCGTCGGCTACCTGTCGATGGAGCGCGCGTCGGCGACGCTGTCGGGCGGCGAGGCCCAGCGGATCCGGCTCGCGACCCAGATCGGCTCGTCGCTGGTGGGCGTGCTCTACATCCTCGACGAGCCGTCGATCGGCCTGCATCAGCGCGACAACGAGCGGCTGATCGCGACGCTCGAGCGCCTGCGGGACCTCGGTAACACCGTGCTCGTGGTCGAGCACGACGAGGGCACGATGCGCGCCGCCGACTACCTGGTCGACATGGGCCCGGGCGCCGGCGAGCACGGCGGCCACGTCGTCGCCCGCGGGACGGCGGAGGAGGTCATGCGGGTCGCGGACTCGCTGACCGGCCAGTTCCTGGCCGGCACGCGCACGATCGATCCGCCCGGGAAGCGCCGCAAGCCGACCGGGTACGTCGAGATCGTCGGCGCGAGCCAGCACAACCTGCGCGGCGTCGACGTCAAGGTGCCGCTCGGGGTCTTCTGCGCGGTGACCGGCGTGTCGGGCTCGGGCAAGTCGACGCTGGTCAACGAGATCCTCTACAAGGCGCTCGCGAACAAGCTCCACCGCTCACGGATGCGGCCCGGCGCGCACAAGCGGATCAAGGGCCTCGAGCACCTGGACAAGATCATCTCGGTCGACCAGTCGCCGATCGGCCGCACGCCGCGCTCGAACCCGGCGACGTACATCGGCCTCTTCGACCAGATCCGCGACCTCTATTCGAAGACCCAGGAGGCGCGGGCGCGCGGCTACAAGCCCGGCCGCTTCTCGTTCAACGTCAAGGGCGGCCGCTGCGAGGTCTGCCGCGGCGACGGCCAGATCAAGATCGAGATGCACTTCCTGCCGGACATCTACGTCCCGTGCGAGCAGTGCCACGGCAAGCGCTACAACCGCGAGACGCTCGACATCCGCTTCAAGGGCAAGACGATCGCCGACGTGCTCGACATGCCCGTCGAGGAGGCGCTCGAGTTCTTCGCCCACATCCCGAAGATCCGCCGCCGGCTGCAGACCCTGCACGACGTCGGGCTGGACTACATGCGCGCTCGGCCAGCCGGCGACCACGCTCTCGGGCGGCGAGGCCCAGCGCATCAAGCTGGCGAGCGAGCTGGCCAAGGTCGCGACCGGCCGCACGCTCTACATCCTCGACGAGCCGACCACCGGCCTGCACTTCGCGGACATCCAGAAGCTGCTCGAGGTGCTCCAGCGGCTCGTCGAGGCCGGCAACTCGGTCGTCGTGATCGAGCACAACCTCGACGTGATCAAGACCGCCGACCGGATCATCGACATGGGCCCGGAGGGCGGCGAGGAGGGCGGCGCGCTGATGGCGACCGGCACACCGGAGGAGATCGCCGCGGTCGAGTCCTCCTACACCGGCCGGCTTCCTGCGCAAGCTCACGCCACCCGCGAAGCCGAAGAAGCCGGCTCGCAAGCGCGCGCCGCGCAAGGTCGCCGCGGCCGCATAGCCGGGCCGGCGCGGTCCGGCGCTGCGAGTCGCGCCGTGAAGCGCGTGCGCTCGTGGCGGGCGGCCCGGCCCGGCGGCGCAAGTAGCCCGGAACGCTCGCCGTGACGGGGCGCGGGAGCTACCTGCGCCCACCGAGGTGGACTCGTGGCGGCCTGCCAGGCCCGGCGAACTGCGCCGGTGAGGGAGTGGTCGGATCGGCGGATCGGGTGCTGCGCAGGGCGCCGCGCCGGCGCGTTGCCGCTCGGCCGCGGTGAGGTGAGCCGGGCGCATCCCGGAAATACGTATGAATTCGGCGCACCTGCGGAGGTGTGGTGTCCTCGTCGCGGAATGCCAGACGAGAACACCACACCTCGCTCCGACGGACCGCGCCGCTGCGGGACCGCCGGCGCGGCGGGTGTGACCACCTCGTCCGGCGAGTTCGCCGGCGCCGCGGCGGTCCGAGCCGGCGGCACCGGCGCGGCGGGTGCGACCACCTCCTTCACCGGCGCAGTTCACCGGCACTTCCCAGCGGCTCCGAGCTCACCAAGCGGCGCCGGCTTCGTGGCCGCACTCCTCCGCCCGGCCACTGCCTGCGGCGGAAGGTCGTCCGAGACGTCACTGCGTCGCGATGGCCGCCTTGGCCGCAACCTCGTCCCGCTCCCGTCCCGGGCGCAGCACGACCGCGGCGACCACGAACGCGGCGAGTACGAGCGCCGTCGCCAGCGTGAACGCGGCGCTGTAGCCCGACAGCAGCGCCTCGGCCGAGCGCTCCCCGCCGGTGCGGTTCGCGGCCACCGAGGCCAGGATCGCGATCCCGAACGCTGCCGCCGACCTGCTGCGTGGTGTTCACGAGCCCGGAGGCGAGCCCCGAGTCCTCGGGCGCGACGCCCGACATCGCCAGCGTCATCAGCGCCGGGAAGGCGAGCCCGCCGCCGATCCCGAGCACGAGCATCGCCGGCAGGATGTCGACGAAGTAGTCGCCGTCCACGGGCGCCTGGGTCAGGTACGCGAGCCCGGCGGTGATCAGCGCGAGCGCCGCCAGCAGGACGGCGCGCGGCCCGAAGCGGCCGTTGAGCCGTGCCGAGAAGCCGAGCGAGAGCGTGCCGATCGCCACCGACACCGGCAGGAACGCCGTGCCGGTCTCGACCGCGTCGTAGCCGAGCACGCGCTGCAGGTACAGGACGGCGAGGAAGAACATGCCGAGCAGCCCCGCGACCATCAACAGCTGGACCACGTTCGCGCCCGCCACCGCGCGAGAGCGAAGCAGGCCGAGGCGCAGCAGCGGCCGCTCGGTGCGCGCCTGGCGCCAGGTGAACGCGACCAGCAGCGCGACCGCGACGGCGCCGAGCGCCAGCGAGTGCGCGTCGACGATCGTGTAGACGCCGAGCATCAGCGCGGCGGTCACGAGCACGGCGCCCGGTGCATCCGCGCCGGCGCGCAGTCCGAGCCCCGTCTCCGGCGCCAGCAGACGCGCGGCGAACAGCCACGCCGCGATGCCGATCGGGACGTTGACGAAGAAGATCCAGTGCCAGTTCAGCGCCTGCGTCAGCACGCCGCCCGCGAGCAGCCCGATCGACGCGCCGGCCGAGGCCACGAACGAGAAGACGCCGATCGCCTTCGCCTGCTCGCCGGGCGAAGGGAACATCGTCACGATCATCCCGAGGATCACGGCCGAGCTGAGCGCGCCGCCGACGCCCTGCACGAACCGCGCCGCGATCAGCATCTCCGGGCTCGCCGCCAGCCCGCACAGCAGCGAGGCCACCGTGAACACCGCGAGCCCGGCGAGGAAGACCGTGCGGCGGCCGATCAGGTCACCGAGCCGGCCGGCCAGGAGCAACAGCCCGCCGAACGCGATCAGGTAGGCGTTGACGACCCAGGCGAGGCCGGCGGACGAGAAACCGAGATCCTCCTGGATCGCCGGCAGCGCCACGTTCACGATCGTCTGGTCGAGGATGATCATCAGCATCCCGGCGCACAGGACCACGAGGGCCAGCCAGCGGGAGTCGTACGCGGTGTTGGTCGCTTCCTGATTTCGCAGCATCAGGAAGGACCGTATCAGATGATCTAGTTCGAGACGATCTGATTCGGATCTAGCTGCCGCGACGGCGGCGAACCGGGCGCTCGCACGACGGCGGATCGGCGAGCCGACCCTCGACGAGCCGCGTCAGGCCATCGACGAACCCCACGCGGTCATCGTCCGGCAGCGAGTCCAGCACGTCGCCGTAGAGGCCGTCGACCACGGCCCGGGCACGCGAGACCGTCTCGGCGCCGTCGGGCGTCACGGCGATCACGCGGGCGCGCCGGTCGGTGGGGGAGGGCCGGCGCTCGGCCAGCCCGGCACGCTCGAGCTCGTCGATGGCCACGACCATCGTCGTCTTGTCGAGCGCGCAGCGCTTGGCCAGCTCGATCTGCGTGAACTCGCCCTCGAGCGCTTTCGAGAGCACGCAGTACGACCGCGGCGTCGTCCCGAGCTGCTCCAGCGCCACGGTCAGCTCGGTCTCGAGCGAGCGCGCGGCTTCCGAGAGCAGGAAGATCAGGTCGACGGTGCGCTCGCTCGTGGCCATCGCCGACGAGCGTAGCAAGATGGTCCGCGACGGGATAATCCCGCCGCGGACCGAATCAACGAAGGCTGCCTCGCCCGGCCGAGAGGCCGGGCGAGGGCCGAGAGGCCAGAAGAGCCGGTCAGCCGCCGAAGCGCGAGCGCAGCGACTGCACGTTCGCGACGTAGCGCGTCGTGTCGGTGAACATCCCGCGCGAGCGCAGCGCGCCGAGGCCTTGGTAGTAGGCCGCGATGGCCGCGTTCTCGTCGCCGCCGGTCTGGTTGAGCAGGCTGCGCAGGTAGAGCACGCCGGCGGTCACGTTGTCGGACGCCGAGTTCGGGTTCAGCGGCCGCGAGGCCAGGTTCTTCTGCACGTAGTCCCAGGTGCCGGGCATGACCTGCATGACCCCGCGGGCGTTCGCGCTCGAGACCGCGCTGTTGTTGAAGCCGCTCTCCTGCCAGGCGATCGCGGTCGCCAGCGAGGGGGAGACCCCGTGCGCGGCGGCGACGGACTGGACGTCGGAGGCGCCGACACGGGTCGCGGTCGGCGCCGGCGCCGCCTTCGGCACGACGGTCGTGGCCGGCGCGGGCTGGGCGGCGCGGGCCGGGGCGGGCGCGCCCGTCGGCAGCTTGATCACGGTGCCGGCGATCAGCAGGCCGCTCGGATCGAGTCCGTTCATCGAGGCGATCGCGCCGACCGAGACGCGTGCGCCGGCGGCCAGGCCGGAGAGCGTGTCCCCGGGGCGCACCTTGTAGCCGCCCATCGGCGCGGGCGCCGAGGACGCCGCGGGCGCCGCCTGCTGGGCCGGGGCGGCGGCGGTCGTCGCCGCCGGAGCCGACGCCGAGCCCCGCGTTCTGCAGCGCGGAGTAGCCCTCCGACGTGCTCGGGACGTTGATCGTGCTGCCGAGCACGACCTGCGCGTTCTCCGAGAGGCCGTTGTACGCGGCGACGGTCCGGGTCGTGAGGTTGTTCGCCGCGGCGATCGACCACAGCGTCTCTCCGGGTTGCACGGTGTGCGGAACCGCCGCGCCTGCAGGAGCGGCGAAGACGGTGGCGAACAGAACGGCGGCGATCCAATAAACGCGATGCAAGACGTAGCCTCCCAGCAGGTGTCCTCTTTGACACCCGGCAGGCTTGACCCTGACGTTCGCGATTGGAAGCACTCCGCGCGGGGTTACGTCTCCATGCATGGGAGCATGCAAGGCGTTATGGAGCGCGCCGATCTCACGTTGTGGTTACAGAAGTGGCGCTGGTATGAGCGCAACACGCTGCCCTGGAACCGCGCCCGGATCCACTACGAGTTCGCGCGCCGCCGTGCATTCTGCCGCTGGCCGGTCCACGGCAACGTGCTCGAGATGTTCACAGAACAACGCCTGGAGATCGGCGAGCACGCGCTGCTGGAGCCCGGCGTCTGGCTGACCGCGCCCGCGCCAGGCAGGATTCGCATCGGCGGCGGCACATTTCTCAACCTCGGCGTCCAGGTCGCCGCCGTCGAGCTGGTCGAGATCGGCGAGCACTGCATGTTCGCCAACGGCTGCTTCGTCACCGACGGCAACCACCGCTTCGACGACCCCGACCGGCCGGTGACCTGGCAGGGCTTCACGTCCAAGGGCCCGACCCGGATCGGCGACAACGTCTGGTGCGGCGCGAACGTCGTCGTCACGAGCGGCATCACGATCGGCGAGCGCTGCGTGATCGGCGCCAACTCGGTCGTCACCACCAACCTGCCGCCGTACTCGATCGCCGCCGGCTCGCCCGCACGCGTGCTGCGGACGATCGCCTACTAGGTCTCCTTCGACAGCATGATCTGCACGCCGAACGCGAGCGCGGCGACGGACAGCAGCAGGAACAGCACGGCCAGCGCGCCGAACGCGAGCGCGGGTGCGGTGTGCTTCGCGCGCCGGGCCTCCGCCGAGCGCGCGGTGCCGAACACGACGAGCGAGAAGGCCGCGGTGATCCCGACGCCCGCGATCAGCGAGACCCAGATCACCTCGACGATCTGGCCGAGCTCGACGACGGCGAGCCTCACGGCGTGCCCTCCGCGGGCAGCGCTCGGGCGGAGAGGCGGCGTCCGAAGAAGACCAGCAGCGCGAGCAGCAGCAGCGAGGCGACCACGACCGGGCCGACCGACCCGGCCCCGAACATCCGCACGACGCCGTAGGTCAGCGCGCCCACGGCGGCCGAGCACGGCAGCGTCAGGATCCACGCCAGCACGATGTTGCCGGCGACGCCCCAGCGCACCGCGGACAACCGCTTGGCCGCGCCGGCGCCGATGATCGCGCCCGACATCACCTGCGTGGTCGAGAGCGGGAAGCCGACGTGCGACGCCGAGAGGATCACCGCGGCGCCCGCGCCCTGGGCGGCGAAGCCCTGCGCGGGGTCCATCTTGATGATCTTCGAGCCCATCGTGCGCACGATCCGCCAGCCGCCGAAGTAGGTCCCGAGCGCGATCGCGCTCGCCGAGGAGACGACGATCCAGGTCGGGATGTCGGCAGTCGGCGGTCAGGTTGCCGTTGGCCACGAGCGCGAGGAAGATGATCCCCATCGTCTTCTGCGCGTCGTTGGTGCCGTGCGAGAGCGAGAACAGCGCGCTCGTGCCGTACTGGCCGAGCCGGAAGCCGCGCGAGACGACGCCCGGCGACTGGCGCCCGATGATCCGGTAGGCGACGAGGATCGCGAGCCCGGCGGCGACCATCGCCAGCACCGGGGCGACGAGCGCGGGCACGGCGACCTTCTCGATCAGGCCGTCCCACATCACGCCGTCGACGCCCTCGGAGACGATCGTCGCGCCGACCATCCCGCCGATCAGCGCGTGCGAGGACGACGACGGCAGCCCGCGCCACCAGGTCACGAGGTTCCAGGCGATCGCGCCGATCAGCCCGGCGAACACGGTCAGCAGCGTGATCGAGGTCGAGTCGACGATGCCCTTGGCGATCGTCGCGGCCACCGCCAGCGACAGGAACGCACCGACGAAGTTCAGCCCGGCGGCCATGATCACGGCCACCTTCGGGGACATCGCGCGCGTCGAGACCGAGGTCGCGATCGAGTTCGCGGTGTCGTGGAAGCCGTTCGTGAAGTCGAACGCGAGTGCCGTCGCGACGACGATCCAGAGGACGACGTCGGAGTGCACTAGCGGTTCTTGATGATGATGCCGGCCATGATGTTGACGGCGGTCTCGGTGGCGTCGATGGCGTCCTCGAGTCGCTCGTAGATGTCCTTCCAGCGAATCACCATCATCGGATCGATCCCGTGGTCGAACAGCGAGGCGAGAGCCTCGCGCAGGATCCGGTCGCCCTCGTTCTCGAGCCGGTTGACCTCGACCGTGTAGTGATGGATGTCGCGCAGCGTGCGCAAGCGCGGCATCGCCCCGTCGATCTGCCGCGTCGCCTCGTGCAGGACCGCGCGCCATGCGCTGGGCCTGCTCCGTCGGGGCCTCGATGCGGTACAGGCCGAGGAAGTCCGCGACCTCCTCGATGAAGTCGACGATGTCGTCGAGGCCGGACGCGAGCGCGATGATGTCCTCGCGGTCGAACGGCGTGACGAACGTCTGGTTGAGGCGCTGGATGATGTCGTGCGTGATGCGGTCGCCCTCCTGCTCGCAGACGACCACGTCGCGCAGCGTCTCGCCGTGCTCGGGCCACTCCTTGAGCATGTGCTCGAGCAGCCCGGCCGCCCGTACGGCGTTGGCCCCCGCTTCCTCGAAGAGGTCGAAGAACTCCCGCTCCTTGGGCGCGAAGATCTGTGACAGCCGGCTCATCGCCGGCCAGTGTAGTTGTGAAGCGCTTGTTATCGGTGCGCGTGTACCCGCACCGCGGCGATGTCCGCGCGGAAGCGCTCGAGCTCCTCGGGCGCGATCCCGTACGTGTGCTCGGGCCCGGGGAACCTGCGCGTGCGCACCTCGTCGGCGTAGGCCTCGACCCCGCGCAGCATCTCGGCCTTGACCGCGCGAAGCGCTTGGCGAACTTCGGCTTGAAGTCGTCGTGGATCGTCAGCAGGTCGTGCAGGACGAGCACCTGGCCGTCCGTGCTCGGGCCGGCGCCGATCCCGATCACCGGGATCTCGAGGTGCGGCATGATCGCGTCGGTGACGTCGGACGGGATCGCCTCGAAGACGATCGCGAAGCAGCCCGCCGCCTGCAGCGCCAGCGCGTCGTCGAGCACCTGCCGGGCGCGCGCCGCGGTCCGGCCCTGCGCGCGGTAGCCGCCGAGCATCGTCGCCGTCTGCGGCGTCAGCCCGACGTGACCCATGACCGGCACGCCGGCGCGGACGATCGCTCGCGCACGGTCGGCCGAGGCGCCGCCGCCCTCGAGCTTGACCGCGTCGCAGCCCGCCTCCTTGACGAAGCGGTGCGCGGTCTCGATCGCCTGCGCGTCGCAGGCCTCGTAGGACCCGAACGGCAGGTCGCCGACCAGCAGCGGCGTCTTCAGGCCGCGCCGCACGGCGCGCGTGAGCATCAGCAGCTCCTCGACGGTCACCGGCACGGTGTCGGCGTAGCCGAGCACGTTGTTGGCCGCGGAGTCGCCGACCAGCACGACGTCGACGCCGGCCTGCTCGACCACGAGCGCGCTCGGGTGGTCGTAGGCGGTGATCATCACGATCGGCTCGCCCAGCGCCCGCATCTCGGCGAGCTTGGTGAGCGTCACGCGCTTGCGCTGCTGGTCCTTGGGTGGGCTGGACATGGTGCTTCCTCCTTGGTTGACGCCGGCTCAGCCGGTCGCCACCGGTATGGGTTCGAGGACGACGTTGTCGATCAGGCGAACAGGCCCGACCTGCGCCGCGACCGCGACGAGCGTGCGGGCGCTGACGGTGCGCAGGGGGGCGAAGGTGAGGGGGTCGACGACCGCGAGGTACTCGGCCTCGACGTCGCCGAGCTCGGCGAGCGCGGCGTCGCGGATGTGGTCCGGCGTCGCGCTCGCCGGCGGCGACGACCGCGGCGGCGGCGTTCAGCGCGCGCGAGAGGCCGAGGGCGCGCGTGCGGTCCTCGGGCGAGAGGCGGACGTTGCGGCTCGAGAGCGCGAGCCCGTCGGGCTCGCGCACGGTCGGCAGCACCTCGATCCGCACCGGCATGTCGAGGTCGCGCACCATCCGCTTGACGACCGCGACCTGCTGCGCGTCCTTCTGGCCGAAGTAGGCGACGTCCGGCCCGACGATGTTCAGCAGCTTGTTGACCACGGTGCAGACGCCGGCGAAGTGCCCGGGGCCGCGCTCGGCGCCTTCGTAGACCTCGGAGAGCCCGTTGCACCTGGACCGTGGTGGCGAACCCGTCCGGGTAGATCTCGCTCACCGGCGGGCGCGAACAGCACGTCGACGCCGAGCTCGGCGGCCTCGGCGGCGTCGTTGGCCTCGGTGCGCGGGTAGGCCGCGAGGTCGTGCGAGTCGTTGAACTGCGCCGGGTTGACGAACAGCGACACGACGACGGAGTCCTGCTCGGAGCGCGCCGCGCGCATCAGCGAGTGATGGCCGGCGTGGAAGGCGCCCATCGTCGGCACGAGGCGCGACCGTCCGCTGCTCGGCGCGCGCGTTGCCGAGCCAGGCGCGCATCTCGCGCGACGGTGCGGATCGTCCTCATGTCCAGCCCTTCCTACCCGCCACGGCGCGCGTGACCTCGGCCAGCTCGGTCCAGACCGGCAGCAGCTCCGGGGTCCGCTCGGCGATCGCGGCGCGGTGGCGCTCGACCGTGCCCTCGTCGCCGCGCGCGATCGCGCCCGTCAGCGCCGCCTCGGGCCCGAGCCGCGCCCACTGCTCGGCGGTGGCCAGGACGAGCGGGGCAAGCTGCGCGCGGGTGATCCCGGTGGTGGCGGCGAGCCGCTCGGCGCAGGCCTCGAGCGCGACCAGGAAGTTGGCCGCGATCGCGCCCGCGGCGTGGTAGGCGACGCGGTCCTCGGCGGCGACCCGGGTGGACGCGCATCCCGAGCGCGTCCGCAAGCGTCGCGCGCCGTTGCCAGCGCCCGCTCGCTCGTCCCGTCGACCGCGGCGCCCGCACCGCTGCAGCACGGACGGCTCGCTGCCGGTCGGGACCGACATCAGCGGGTGCAGCGAGAAGCCCTCGCGCCCGTCGAAGACGTCGAGCCCGGTGGCGCCGGAGCAGTGCCCGAGCAGCGGGCCGGGCGGCGATCGCCGCCGCCGACGTCGGCGATCTTGCCGTCGGGGACGCACAGCAGGACGACCTCGGCGTCGGCGGGAACGGCGTCGCCGCGCCGCAGCGCCGGGCGCGTCCGAGAGCGCCGCCGCGAGCACCGTGCCGAGACGGCCCGCGCCGACGACGGCACAGGCAGGCACTTGCGTGGGGGCTCTTCGGGTCCAGTTCTCGCATCGAGATACCGGCTCACACTCATCTTAGTGCCGCACGATGCGGGCAAGACGGCCGGATCCGCCGTGCCCGGCGGTATTTTGGCGACATGTCCAGCGCTTCGGAGCGGCGCGAGGAACTGAAGGCGGTCTGGGAGCAGGCGACGGCGTGCACGCGCTGCCCGCAGCTGGCCGCGACCCGCACGACGGTCGTCTTCGGCTCCGGCAACGCGGATGCGGACCTGATGTTCGTCGGCGAGGCGCCGGGGGCGAACGAGGACAAGCAGGGCCTGCCGTTCGTCGGCCAGGCCGGCCGGCTGCTGGACACGCTGCTGGGCGAGATCGGCCTCACGCGCGCCGAGGTCTTCGTGGTGAACGTCTTGAAGTGCCGCCCTCCCGGCAACCGCGACCCGCTGCCGCAGGAGATCGACGCCTGCCAGGACTACCTGTTCCGCCAGCTCGAGCTGATCGAGCCGAAGGTCGTCTGCACGCTCGGGCAACTTCGCCACCAAGCTGCTGCGCGGCCGACCCCACCGGGATCACGCGGCTGCACGGGCGCGACGAGCTGCGCCAGATCGGGCCGCGGGTCGTGCGCCTGTACCCGCTGTTCCATCCCGCCGCGGCGCTCTACACGCCGGCGATGCTGGCCACGCTGCGCGCGGACTTCGAGCGGATCCCGGCGCTGCTGGCCAAGCCGGCGCCCGAGCAGCCGCAGCCCGAACCGGAGCCGGAGCTCGTCGTTCCCGAGCCCGAGCTGGTGCTCGTCCCCGACGAGTCGGAGGACGAGCAGCTCGGCCTGTTCTAAGCGGCTTCGGAGGCCTTCGCCGCCGCGTGCTCGTCGGCGGTGATCGCGTAGCGCTCGTGATCGCGCCACTGGCCGCCGATCAGCAGGTAGCGCGGGGAGAACCCCTCGAGCCGGAATCCCGCCCCCCGCGCAAGTGCGATCGACGGCGCGTTGCCGGGCTGGATGTTGGCCTCGATCCGATGCAGGCCGAGCGGCCCGAAGGCGTGATCGAGGACCTGCTCGAGCGCCTCGCGCATCAGGCGCTGCCCGGCGTAGCGCTCGTGCGCGTAGTAGCCGAGGTAGGCGGACTGGAACGCGCCGCGCACGATCTGGGAGATCGTGAACACGCCGGTGATCGCGCCGTCTTCGACCTCATAGGCGACCAGGCACAGGAAGTCCTCGCGGCGCGAGCGGCTGTAGAGCTCGTCGAACTGGTCGGCGCGCTCGGGCGGGTAGGTCCACGGCCGGTGCAGGCGGCGGCTCTCGCGCGCCAGCGCGAGGAACTCGCTGCGGTCGTCGCGCACGAGCACGCGCAGGCCGACGCGCGCGCCGGGCGGGGGCGCGGCGGGCACGATCTCGGCCGGGCAGGCGGAGTCGTCGGGGCGGCGGCGGAGGACGGGGCGTTTCATGCTCGCGTCAATCAAAGCGCACCCGGGGTTAGAGTGGCGAGCCATGGAGGGGGCGGCCGCGTGATCGGGATCGGCGCGCGTCCAGGGTGGCGGGCCACGGCGAGCGGGAGTCGCGTGATCGCGATCGGCGCGCGTCCGGGGTGGCGGGCGACGGCGAGCGAGGTCGCGTGATCGCGATCGACGCTCGCGCCGCCGTGCGACCGGAGCTCGGCGGCGTCGAGCGCTGGGCGCGCGAGTTGTGCGCCCGCCTGCCGTACTCGGTCCACGCCCCGCGCCCGCGGCTCGTGCACCGTGCCGGCCATGCGTGGGAGCAGTTGGTGCTGCCCGTGCAGACCGCGCGGGCGGACGTGTTGCTGTGCCCGGCGAACCTGGCGCCGGTCGCCGCGCGCAACGTCGTCGTGGTCATCCACGACGCCGCCCCGCTGCGTCATCCCGGCTGGTACTCGAAGGCCTACGCGGCCTGGCAGCGACGCCTGTTGCCGCTGATCGCCCGCCGCGCGCTGCGCGTCATCACCGTCTCGCGCTTCTCGCGCGACGAGCTGCGCGAGCTGCTCGGGGTCGAGGCCGTGGTCGTGCCCGGCGGCGTCGACCCGCGCTTCGGCGTCGCCGCGCCCGTGCGCCGGGCGCGCCCGTACGTGCTGTGCGTCGCGTCGCAGACGACGCGCAAGAACCTCGCGGCGCTCGTGCCCGCGGCGGCGGCGCTGGCGCGCGACGGCGTCGAGCTGCTGGTCGCCGGCGGCCACCGCCCGCAGTTCGCGTCCGAGCCCGGGCCTCGCCGGGCTGCGGCTGCTCGGCCACGTCCCCGACGCCGAGCTGCCCGGCCTCTACGCCGGCGCCGAGGCGTTCGTGCTGCCCTCGGTCTACGAGGGCTTCGGGCTGCCGGTGCTCGAGGCGATGGCGAGCGGGACGCCGGTCGTCGCCGCCGCCACCACCGCGCTCCCGGAGACCTGCGGCGGCGCGGCGCGGCTGACCGAGCCCGAGCCGGAGGCGATCCGAGACGCGCTCGCCGGCCTGCTCGCGGACGAGGCCGAGCGGGGCCGGCTGCGCGAGCTCGGGCGCGAGCGCGCCCGCGCCTTCACCTGGGAGCGGACGGCACGCGAGGTCGACGCGGTCGTTCAGGCGGCCGCGAGCGCTCGCCGAGGCTGAGCGGGACGAATCGCGGCGTCGACGCGCAGGCGGCGACGATGGCGCGCGAGCGCGATTCAGGCGGCGGCGATGGCGCGGCGCAGCTGCGCGGGGAGGCGCAGCGTGTGAAGGCGCGGCTCGGGCGCGGGCATCTCGGCCGAGACGCGCTCTTCGGCCACGACCGCGCGCGCCGCCTGTACTACACGCGGGTCGAACCTCGTCCCGGACGGCGTTCTCGAGCTCCGCGAGCGCCTCGGCGTGGCTGAGCTGCGGGCCGCCGTCGGCCGTCAGCGCGCTCCAGGTGTCGGCCACCGCGACGATCCGGGAGCTCAACGGGCGTGACGGGGCCGCGCAGGCCGGCCGGGCCGCCGCCGCCGTTCCACCATTCACCGACGTGGCCGGCCTCCCAGCTCGCGCGGCTCGGATCGCGCAGCGTCTGGCGGGCGTAGGCGATCGGGTCGCCGGCGTCCTCGCGGCGGGCGAAGGCGATGTCGGCCACGCGCGCGAGGTGGCGCCGCTCGTCGCGGTCGAGCCCGAGGTGCAACGCCAGCGCGTGGGAGTAGCGGCGGGTCGCGGTCAGCGGATCCAGCCGGCCGACGGGGAACGTGCGCGCGAAGTAGGTCAGCGCGCTCTGCGGCAGGACCGCGATCAGCGCGAACAGCGCCAGCCCGGCGATCCCGAGCGGGCCCATGAGCACGGTCGTGAACGCGGCCAGCACCACCATCGCCAGCGCGGTCGGCAGGACGCCGAAGAACATCTTCGGCAGCGCGCTGCGCGGATGGCCGACGTGCAGCCGCATGTAGACGGCGGAGCCGGTCCAGAAGTTCACGAAGCACATGACGACGCCCGCGAGCAGCAGCCACGGCAGGGCGTCGACACCGAGCGCGGTGACGCCCACGGCCGCCAGCAGGACGGACGCGGCCACCGCCTCCCAGCCGCAGGCGGCGAGGTTCGCCAGGTTGCCGGGGCGCACGATGCGCTGGCCGCGCAGCAGCCCGGCGACGGCGATCGGCACCATGTCGACGAGCAGCGCCGGCAGCGGCCCGAGCCAGGCCAGCGCGATCAGCGCCAGCGGCAGGCCGGCGTCGAACCGCACGCCGCGCGCCAGCGGGATCTCGTTGAAGTCCGCGATCACCGCCAGCACGATCAGCAGCACGAGCAGCCCGGGCCGATCCCAGCGGGATTCGGGCGCCAGCCAGATGAAGGCCGGCACCAGGGCCGCGACCGCGACACCGTGGATCGCGAGCTGAGGTGACAATCTCGACACGTGCGCGACCAAGCGTATACACAGCGAAGGCGATCCACCCACGCTGTTTGATGAGTTGGGGGCGAAGTGTCCGCGCCGCGACGCGGAGTCGACCGGTCAGCTCTTCCAGTGGCTCATGACCCATCCCCCGGTTGTCGCGATCCCCTGACGCTTTGTAAAACGGTTTCGTCGAAGGTACTCAACGGTCTTCGTGCCATCGGAAGGCGCGCGAGTCCGCGTGCGGACATAAATGCCGCTCGATCGCGGGCACGAACGCGGCGAGCGCACAGGCCGGCGCCGAACCACAGCCCCGCCGTCGGCGCCGGAGCGCTGCACGAGCGCCCCGGCCGCCGCGGCGCCGAGCGCCAGGCCGCCGTTGTTGGCGGTCACCAGCCAGGCGAACGTGCGCGTCGCCGACCCCGCCGGCGCAAGCCGGTCGGCGAGCACGTAGACGCTCGCGAACAGCGCGCCGAGCGTCGCGCCCGGGACGAGCAGCGCCGCGCCCAGCAGCTCCAGGCGCCCGGTCGCGGTCGCCGCGAGCGCGACCCCGCCGGCCATCGGCAGCGCCAGCGCCGACGATCCGCCACTCCGGCGCCATGCGCCAGCGCGCGCGGCCCGGCCAGCAGGCTGCCCGCCGACCGTGCCGGCCGCCATCGCGGCCAGCAGGACGCCGGCCGCGCTCACGTGGCCCTGCGCCCGCGCCGCCGCCGGTACGGCGATCTCGATCGCCCCGAGCGCCGCGGCGGTCGCAGGCCAGCGCGCCGTAGAGCAGCCACAGCGCCGCCGGCAGCGGGCGCCGCGAGCGATGCGGCCGCGGGCGGCTCGGGCGCGCGCGGCCAGGCGTCGTCCGCGACGCCGGCGACCGTGCCGAGCAGCAGCACCGCGGCGGCGAGCGTCAGCGCCGCCGCGGGGGAGAACAGCGCCGCCGTCGCGCCGACGATCAGCGGCGCGACGATCAGCGCCGACTCCTCGCCCGCCGTGTCGAGCCCGTAGGCGCGCTGCAGCCGCTCGCCGCGCTCGCGCAGCGCGCGTCCCAGCACGGCGCGCGTGAACGGGCCGAGCGGCGGGACGACCAGCCCGACGAGCCCGCCGAGCGCCACGACCACGACGGCCGGCGCGTCCGCGCCGACGGCCAGCACGAGCGTCCACGTCGCGACCGCGCAGGCCAGCGCGAACGCCGCCAGCGCGCGCGGGCCGTGGCGGTCGACGATCCGCCCGCGCACGGGCGCCAGCGCGCTGGCCACCGAGAACGCCGCGACCAGCGCACCGGCCGTCGCCGCGGAGCCGGCCAGGAAGATCAGGCCGAGCGGCAGCATCAGGAAGCCGACGCGGCCCGCCAGCGACGCCAGCAGCATGCGCCGGACCGGCCGTTCCGACAGGACAGCCCGGTAGCCGTCTCGCCCCGGCACGGGGCGGGGAGCTTAAGCGCGTCAGCGGCAGCGCAGGGCGTCGCCGGGCTGCTTCGCGCAGCCCTGCAAGCGGCGTGCCAGCCGTGTGAACATCGACAGCGAGGGCGCGTCGTGCAGCTGTCCGTCGCGCAGCCGCCGCAGGCCGGAGTAGTCGAAGGCGCTGTCGGTGATGCCCTCGACGGACAGCCACGTGTACCAGTACACGCGCCCGATCCGGAGCGTGCGGCGGTCGTCGGCGATCAGCGGCAGGCCCTCCTTGAGGCGGTCGCTTCTGGCCGCTTCTCGGTCGTCTCGAAGCCGCCGTGCTGCGGATCGTCTTGCCCTGCGCCGCGGGCCACGAGAGCTCGGTGATCCAGACCGGCAGCTTCGCGTCGCCGCGGCGCGCCATCTCGCGCCGCACGATCTTCACGATCCGGATCACGTTCTTCGGGATCCCGGTGTAGGGGTGCAGCGCGACGACGTCGAACGAGCCGCGCGCGCCGGCGTCGTAGATCGCCTTGATCGCCTTCCAGCTCTCGTTCGGCAGCCCGGCCAGGACCGTCTTCGCGCCCGGATCGGCGGCCTTCAGCGCGCGTGTCGGCGCGCTTGAGCAGCGCGACGTAGGACGGCGCCCAGGGCGCGCGGTTCCAGTAGCGCGTGAGGTTCGGCTCGTTCCAGATCTGCCACGCGCGGATCGGCTGTCGAGGGACCTCGGGATGTTCCGCCCATAACGAGCCGTTCGGTCCGTAGCGCGTGACCAGCGCGGTCAGCAAGCGGGCAAAGTCATCCGGGTTCTTCGGCGGCGAGGCCGGATCGCCTGGGTTCAGCGCCGCCCACGCCGGCGTGCCGTGGACGACCGGCAGCACGCCGAGGCCGCGCTGGGCGGCGGCGAGGATGAGCGCGTCGGTGCTGGCGAAGTTCGAGCTCGGCCGGGCCGTTGGGCTGGATCTGGTGCCAGTAGAACGGCGGCGCGCACGGATCTCGGCGCCGCTGGCGGCCATCCGGTCCCACTCCGGCGTCGGCCTGGGCGAAGCCGGGCTCGATCAGCGGGCCGTCGACGACGACGCCGAGCCAGCCGTGCGGAACCTGGCGGCGCGCGGCATCGGCCGTGGCCGGGACGGCCAGGGCGAGGACCAGCGCAAGCAGCACGGCGCGCAGCATGGGTACGTAGGATGGCGCGCCGATGCCGCGAGTTGCGCTGATCCACGATTTTCTGCTCGATCTGCGGGGCGCCGAGCGCGTCTTCGCGGCGATCTGCGACGCCTATCCGGACGCCGACGTCTTCACCGCGGTCTACGACGAGGCGCGGCACCGAGGGGCGGTTCGCCGCGCGCTCGCCGCAGGCGTCGCTACCTGCAGCGCCTGCGCCCGACCGCGCGCACGTTCCGGCCGCTGCTGCCGTTCTATCCCGGCGGCGATCGAGTCGCTCGACCTGCGCGGCTACGACATCGTCGTCTCCTCCTCGAGCGCGTGGGCGCACGGCGTGCTGGTCGATCCCGGCGCGGTGCACGTCTGTTACTGCCACAACCCGTTCCGCTACGCCTGGAACGAGCGCGAGGCGACGCTCACGGCGCGCAACCTCGCTGACCCGCGCGCCGCTGCGCGCGCTGCTCTCGCGCTGGCGCCAGTGGGACTGGATCGCGGCCCAGCGCGTCGACGCCTACGTCGCGAACTCGGCGATCACCGCCGCGCGCATCCGGCGCTACTTCGGGCGCGAGTCGACGATCCTGCACCCGCCGGTGGAGCTCGCGCGCTTCTCGCCCGGGCCGGTCGGCGCGCACTACCTGGTGCTGGCCGAGTTGATGGCGCACAAGCGCATCGACGTCGCGATCCGGGCCTTCAACGCGCTCGGGCTGCCGCTGGTGGTCGTGGGGGACGGGCCGGAGTGGCGGCGGCTGCGGCGGCTGGCGGGACCGACGGTGCGCCTGACCGGCCGGCTGTCCGACGACGAGGTCGCCGACCTGCTGCGCACCGCGCAGGCGCTGGTCGTCACCGCCGAGGAGGAGTTCGGGATCGCGGCGGTCGAGTCGCTCGCGTCGGGGCGGCCGGTGATCGCGCTGCGCTCGGGCGGCGTGCTCGAGACCGTCACCGCCGGCCGGACGGGCGCCTTCTACGACGACGGCGACGATCCGCAGGCGCTGGCCGCGGTCGGTGCGCGGCGTTCGACCCGGGCGCGGTCGACCCGGCGGACTGCGTCGCGGCGGCGCGACGCTTCGGCGTCGAGCGCTTCCAGGAGCGGCTGCGCGCGATCGTCGACGAGACGGTGCGGTCAGGGCGCACCGTCGCGGGCGACAGAGCGTCCGGCGGGCGGCCTATTGCCGCGCAGATCGTCACGCCGAGGCGCCGAATCCATGAGGATTCGTTAAATCTCTCGCACCGTGGGCACAATCAGCGTAACCCCGTGACATGATTCGGGTTGTCTGTTGTGCGCGGACGACGTCTGCGCGCGCTCGGCTCGTCGCTTGGGTCACAAGCTTAGCGACGCGGCCGAGGCCTCTCCGGAGGGACGTCTCGCGTTCGTACACGGGCGTCCCACCAAGCAGGAACCGCCGCCACGCTCCGGCCGAGTGTCGCGGGCTTTCGGCGGGTGGTTGCAAGATCAACGAAATATGCCTATAATTCCTACTGGATCAGTAGGACTTGAGACTTCGAGCGAAGGACCCCAAAACGAGCACTATCACCGACACCCCACGCCGCCGCACCGAGAACGAGCACGAGGTCGACCCGACCCTCGACTCGCTCCAGCTGCTCCTGCGTGAGGCTGGCCGGTACCCGCTGCTCAAGCCGAGCGAGGAGATCGAACTCGCCAAGCGAATCGAGCGCGGGGACCTGGCAGCCAAGGAACGCATGATCAACTCCAACCTCCGCCTGGTGGTCGCGAACGCGCGCCGCTATCAGGGCCAGGGCCTCGCCCTCGGTGACCTGATCCAGGAGGGGATGCTGGGGCTGATCCGCGCCGTCGAGAAGTTCGACTGGCGCAAGGGCTTCCGCTTCTCGACGTACGCGACCCTCTGGATCCGTCAGGCGATCCAGCGCGGCCTCGAGAACACGAGCCGCACGATCCGTCTTCCCGTGCACGTTGCGCAGCGCTCCCGCAAGGTCGGGCGCATCGAGCGCGAGCTGACGACCAAGCTGGGTCACGAGCCCTCCGACGAGGAGATCGCCTCCGCGGCGGACCTCCCGCTGGAGGACGTGATCGAGATCCGCAAGGCCGACCGCGCCGTGGTCAGCCTCGACAAGCCCGTGGGCGACGATGGCGACACCGCCTTCGGCGACCTGCTGGCGATCGAGACGCCGGCCGTGGACGAGGAGGTCCACGAGGCGCTGAAGTCCGAGACGCTCCTGACCGCGATCGCCGAGCTCCCCGAGCCCGAGCGTGACGTGATCGAGATGCGCTTCGGCGCCGGCGACCGTGAGCCGCAGACCCTGTCGCAGGCCGGCCGCAAGCTCGGTGTCAGCACCGAGCGGGCCCGCCAGATCGAGGAGCGCGCCCTGAAGCGCCTCTCGCAGCGGCCGGAGCTGATCGCTCTCCGCGAAGCGGCCTAGTCAGCTGCCTCGAGGCCCGGGCATTGCCCGGGCCTCGCTGCTTAAGGAGCGCGTCCAGCTGGGCGCGCTCTCTGTCGTTCGGGGCGCTTGACGAGCGCGCGGGTGGCGAAGGTGAGCAGTTGCGCGGCGTCGTCGAGCCGTCGCGCGCGTGGGGCCGCGGGTGCGCTCGATCACGTCGCGGCGCTGCCGGGCGAGCGTGTCGAACGGCTCGCTCGTCGACGCTGTGGCGGCCGCTGTGGGTGATCGTCGATGTCGGGGTGGTAGATCGTCGGGAGGCCGTTGCGCGCGGGCTCTGAGGCACAGGTCCATGTCCTCGGCGAAGAGGTGGATGCGCGGGGTCGAACGGGCCGAGCGGCTGGAGCGTTGCGGTCGGCGCGGCGAGGCAGGCGGCGATCGCCCACCCGACGGTGCGCGGCGTCGCGCGCTCGATAGGGCTCGACGCGATCCCTGAGCGGGGCGGGCAGCAGCGGCGGGTGGACGAGCGCGGGCAGGAAGGCGCCGAGCGTCCCGGGGAGCGGGTGCGCGCTGCGCTGCACGCTGCCGTCGGCGTTGAGCAGGCGCGGGGCGTGCAGGCCGCCGGCGCTCGCTGCGTTGCGCCAGGCCGCGAGCGCGTCGCCGCTGGCACGATCACGTCCGGGTTCAGCAGCACGGTGACCGGCTCGGTCACGCGCGCGAGCGCGAGGTTGTTGGCCGCGCCGAAGCCGGGGTTGTCGCGGCGGACGATCACTTCGGCGCCGTGCGCTCGCGCCAGCTCCGCCCCGCCGTCGTCGGGGCCGGCGTCGACCACGATCAGCCGCGGCGGGCGTGAAGCGAGGCCAGCAGCGCGGCGAGCTCGTCGCGCGAGCGGTGCAGCACGACGACGACGGCGAAGGCGGTCATCGCGCAGCGCTCCGGCGAAGCGCCCTCGCCCCGGCGTGCAGAAGACGCTTCCAGGTGGAAGTGAGTCGGCTGTGTCTGGCCGGGCCAGACGCAGCCGACTCACCTCCGACAGTGCCCGTCTGCTCGCCCGCGCGCCCGGCGGTCATCGGCTCATCGCCGCGTCGAGCGCCGCCTCGAAGCGCGCGGCCGAGTCGCGGACGTCGAACGCCTGCTTCGGCGCGGCGGCGGGCGGCGGCGGGGGCCTCGCGGTCGGCGAGGACCGCGCGCAGCGCGGCGGCGGCGGCGTCGGCGTCGCCGGGCGGGTAGAGGCGCCCGGCGCCGTCCTGTGACGATCTCGAGCGGTCCGGCGCTCGCGGGCGCGACGACCGGGCGGCCGGCGGCAAGCGCCTCGACCAGCACCAGGCCGTACGGCTCGGCGTCGGCGCAGTGCAGCAGCACGTGGGCGTCGGCCAGCGCGGCGCGGACGTCGGCGACGGCTCCGGCGATCGTGACGCGGCCGGCGAGCTCGGCCGCGCTCGTCGCAGCTCCGCTTCGATCCGGCCGTCGTCGCCGGGCAGCGACGCGCCGGCGATCGTCACGTGCAGCTCCGGCATCCGTGTCGGCGATCTCGATCGCCAGCTCCGGCCGCTTCCAGCCGACCAGCGCGCCGAGCACGAGCGCGTGCGGCGGGCCGGCGCGGGAGCGGGCGCGGGCGCGAACGCGGTCAGGTCGACGCCGGGGTGCAGCACGTCGCCGCCGAACTGCCGGGCGATCGCCTGCGAGGCGGTCACGACGCCGTCGGCGTAGCGCGTCGCGGCCTTGACGACGGCGCGGACGGCTGGAGCGCAGCAGGTCGTGGTGGACGGCGAGCCACGGGCGTGTGCTCGAGCGCGGCGGCGAGCACCGCCCGCGCGCCCCAGGCGACGACGAACTCCGGCTTCGAGCCGCCGGATGTCGCGCGCCAGGCCGGCGATCCCGGCGGCGTGCCGCGAGCCCGAGCGCCAGCGGCCGCTGCGGCGATCGGCGCGTGCGCGACGCCCGCGCGGCCCGGAGCTCCGCCGCCAGCGGCCCGTCCGGGCAGGCGACGGTGAGCGGGCCGCTCCAGCCGCGTCACGCAGTCCAGCAGCACGCGCTCGGCGCCGCCGAGCAGCGCCGGAGTAGGAGACGAACGAGGACGGCGGGTTCGGTCATCGAGCGCCACTAGCATCGCGGCTCATGGCTCCGCGCGGCACTCCGGAGACGCCGCCTCGCGGCGGCCTGCGCGCGCTGACCGCGCGCGGCGGGACGGTCAACGCGGCGTTCCTGTCGGGGCCGAGCTGCTCGTGCTGGCGCAGGGGCTGCTGGCGACGGCGCTGCTCGGCCCGGACCTGATCGGGCTCTACGGGGTGGTCACGACGACGGCGATGACGATCGTCGCGCTGCGGCGGGTGGGGATCGACGAGGCGTTCGTGCAGACGTGCGGCCGACGACGAGGAGGCCGAGTTCCAGCGCGCGCTGACGGTCGAGCTCGCGCTCGGGCTGCTCGGCGCGCTGGCGGTGGCCGCGCTCGCCCCGGTGCTCGCCGCGGCGTACGACGACGATCGCCTGCTGGCGCTCGACGCTCGCGGTGTCCTACCTGCCGGTGGCGTTCGCGCTGCAGGCGCCGCAGTGGGTGTTCTTCAAGCGCATGGAGTACGTGCGGCTGCGGACGCTGCAGGCGATCGTGCCGCTCGGGACGGTCGCGGTCACGGTCCCGCTGCTGCTGGCCGGCGTCGAGGTCTGGGCGCTGGTGATCGGCCCGTTCTGCGGCAACCTCGCGGCGATCCTCGTCGCCTGGCGGGCCTCGCCGTACCGGCTGCGGCTGCGCCCCGACCGCGCGGCGGCGCGCCGCTACCTGCGCTTCTCGTGGCCGGTGTTCGTGACCGCGTTCGTCGCGCTGCTGGTCGCGCAGGGCCAGATCGCGGTCTTCGGGCTCGACGAGGGCCTGGCCGCCGCCGGCTGGATCACGCTCGCCGCGACGCTGACGCGCTACGCCGACCGCGCCGACCAGATCCTGGCCACGACGATCTACCCGGCGATCGTGCGCGTGCGCGACCGCACCGACGTGCTCGCCGAGCTGTTCGAGAAGGCCAACCGGCTGACGCTGATGTGGGCGTTCCCGTTCGGCGCCGGGCTCGCGCTGTTCGGCGCCGACCTGATCGTGTTCGTGCTCGGCGACGAGTGGCGCGGGGCGATCGTCCTGCTGGGCGGGCTCGCGGTCGCGGTCGCGCTGCAGCAGGTCGGCTACAGCTGGTTCGCGTTCTACCGGGCGCGCGGGGAGTCGTGGCCGCAGGCCGTCGAGTCGGCGGTCTTCGGGGCCGCGTTCGCGGCGTTCGCGATCCCGGGTGCGCTGGCTCGGCGGCTCGTGGGGCTTCGTGGCCGGGCGGGTCGGCTGCACGGCCTGCGTGCTCGCTGGTGCGCCGCGATCTACGTGCGGCGGCTGCTGCCCGGCGTGCGGCTCGTGCGGGCTCGCGCTGCGGGCGGCGGTGCCGGTGGCGCTGGCCTCGGCGCCGGTGCTGGCGCTGCGGCTCGCGCTCTGGGGCGGGGAGCGGACGCTCGCCGCAGGCGCTGATCGAGCTCGCGCTGTGGCTCGGCGGCCTCGCGGTCGCGACGCACCGGCTCGAGGGCGGCCTGCTGTCCGAGCTGCGCGGCTACCTGCGCGCGCGGCGCCGCGCGGGCGTGAGGCTCGCGCTGCTGTGGCTCGCGGCCGCGGTCGTCTCCGGCTTCACGCTGCGCCGCTACCTCGGGCCGCTCGACGAGGGCATCCTGATGCAGGCCGCGACGCGGATGGCGGACGGCGAGTGGCCGTGGCGCGACTTCGGCTGGTCCTACGGGCCCGGGGCAGCCGCTGGTCGTGATGGCCGCTGGGCAAGCTCTTCGAGCCGTCGCTGCTGTGGTGGCGGCTGCTGCGCGTCGCCGCCGACGCGACCGCGCGCGGTGCTCGTCTACGCGCTGGTTCGCGACCGCGCGGCCGCGCGTGGGCGCTCGCCGCGTGGGCCGCGGCGGCCGTCACCGTCGCGCAGCCGACGAGCGCGAACCCGACCGGCCCGGCGCTGGCCTTCGCGCTGGCGGCGGTGCTGTTCGCCACCCGCGCGCGGCCGGGCGTGGGCGGGCGCCGATGGCGGCGCCGCCGCGTTCTGGCGCCCGGACGTCGGCGCCTCGCCGCGATCGCCGCGGCCGCGACGCTCGTGCTCGCGGCTCGGGACGAACCGGCGAGCGTCGTCGTGGCGGGGCGAGATCGGCGACGCGCCCGAGCCGCGCCGACGCGCGCGGGCCGTGACGAGGCGGCGCCGGCGCGCCGGGCGGGCCGCGGTGACGCGCCGCGAGCGCGACCGACGCGCCGGGCCGTGGCGAGGCGGCGCCGGCGGCGGGCGTAGGACGCGCCCGAGCCGAGCGGCGCGCGGGGCGTGGCGAGGCGGCGCCGGCCGCGGGCCGGTGCGCGCCCGAGCCGCCGACGCGCGGGGCCGCGGTGTGGCGGCGCCGGGCGGCGGTCTGCGGGGCGCGGTCGTGTGCCTGCTCGTGGCGCAGCCGGCGGCTGCTCGTCCTCTACGCGCCGTTCCTCGTCGCGGCCGGACCCGGCGACGGTGTGGGACGCGCTCGTCGTGCAGGCCACGCGGGACGGGGAGTGGTGGCGGCTGCCGTTCCCGGCGTGGTTCGGCGGTGGCGACGCGAAGGACTTCCTGACGTGGCTGGCGCCGTACGCGGCGCTGGTCATCGCTCGTGCTCGCCGCCTTCCGGTTCCGGCGCACGGCCGGGCTCGCTGATCCTCGGCCTCGGCGCGGCGGTCTACTACGTCTCGCGCGCCGACCTCGAGCACGCGCAGGGCCTGCTGGTGATCGCCGCGGCGCTCGCGGCGATCGTCGGCCGCAAGCTCGCCGGCGCCGTGGTGCTCGGCGCTGCTGCTCGCTCGTCGGGACGGCCAACCGGGCCAGCGCGCTGCTGCGGCCGCCCGGACCTCGCGCCGTACGAGAGCGTGCGCGTGCCGCCGGACGAGGCGGAGGCGCTGCCGCGGATGGTCGCCGCTCGTGCAGCGGCTCGTCCCGCCCGGGGAGCCGATCTACGTCGCGCCGCGCGCTCGGACCTCGTGACGTTCAGCAACCCGCTGCTCCACTACCTCGTCGACCGCCCGAACGTCCTGCACCGCGACGTCCTGCTGCAGGCCAAGCCGGAGGAGCAGCAGCGGATCGTCGCGGCGCTGCAACGGGCCCGGCCGAAAGCGATCGTCCGCTGGACGGCGCCCGAGTCCGCCGAGCCCGAGCCCAACCGCCGCGGGCGCCCGAGCGGCTCGACACCGCTCGACGACTACATCGCAACGCGTACGTCGGCGCCGGTCCGACTGGGTCTGCGTCGCCGACCCGCCCACGATGCGACCCAGTACTCGGCGAAGCGCCCGTCGGCGACGCGCAGGATGTCGTTGCCGAGCAGCGGCGTCGCCCTCCGCGGTGCGGCCGACGCCGGTCCAGCGGGCGGCGACGAACTCCCGTCGACGATCGGCCCGACCTCGAGCCGAACTCGAGCGAGTCGAACATCGCGTGCTGCGCGGATCAGCCACGAGCGCTCGCGGCCCTCGACGTCGCGGTCCGGCCAGTGGCCGGCGAAGTCCTCGGTGAGGATCTCGTCGGCGACGTCGTAGCTGCCGTGCCAGAGCTCGAGCAGCCAGCGGCGGTACAACTCGGTCATGGCCGCCACGGTAGTCCGCGTCGTCGTCATCGTGCTCGCGCTCGCCGGCGCGGCGTGGCTGGCCGTCGCCGCGCGCAGCTTCTCCGCCCAGGACGAGATCGCGCGGCTGGCGCTGGAGAACGAGAGTCCGCAGCCGCGCCGACCTGACGGCCGCGCGGGAGCTGGTGGACCGCGCGCCCGCCGGCTCAACCCGGACGTGCGCGTCGAGCAGGGCATCGGCGTGCTCGAGTTCCGCACGGGCGATCGACGCCGCGGCGGTGGCGACGTTCGACGCGCCTGACGGCGCGCGAGCCGCGCAACGCCGAGCTGTGGGCGCTGCTCGCCCGCGTGGCCCGCGACGGCGACCCGGCGCTCGCCGCGCGCGCCGCGGCCCGCGAGCGCGCGCTCTCGCCACCGGTCCGCGCTGAAGCACCCACAGCGCGCCGGCCGCGCCGAGCAGCATCAGCGACGGCTCGAACACGTGCCGCAGCCGCGGATGGCCGTAGCCGATCACGACCGACGACGCAGCACGACCGCGCCGGGCGCGAGCAGGACCAGCAGCGGCACGCCGCGGCGCGGCGCAGCGCGAGCGCGCCCGGCGACGGCGAGCAGCGCGAGCAGGAAGAACGGCGGCCACCGCGGCCTGCTCGCCGCGGATCCAGCGGCCCTCGGCGAACAGCACCTGGCGGCGCGGCTGGTAGAGCGAGAGCGTGCGCAGGATCCGCACCGGCACGACGACCGACGAGCCGCCCGGCGTGCTCGCGGCGTAGCGCAGGCCGTCGGCGCGCCAGACGGCCGCCTGCTCGCCCTCGTTGTCGAAGCGCCGCGGCGGGATGCAGTCCGAAGCGCCAGAAGCCGATGTCCTGCGCCCGAGTAGGTCTGCGGGCAGTTCGCGCCGCGCAGGACCGTCGAGTCGTTGGTCGAGATCGGGACAGGTGGCCGAACTCGATCGCGTTGCGGATCGTCCACGGCGCGATCACGGCGACGCAGGCGACGGTGGCCGCGACGGCACGCGCGGGCCACCCGGTCCCGCCGCGCACCGCGACCGGCCACGCCAGCAGCGGCAGCAGCAGCAGCGCCTCGGAGCGCACCAGCGCGGCGCAGGCCGATCAGTGCTCCGAGCAGCGCCGACCACCCGCAGCCGCGGCCGCTCGAGCAGCCGACCACGCCGCGAGCAGCATCGCACGACCACCAGCGGCGTGTAGGCGGTCTCGCTCATCAGCGCGCCGTCGACGACGATCATCAGCGGATAGACCGCGCACACGGCGGCCGCGGCGAGCCCGAGCCGCTCGCCGCTCGACGCGCCGCCCGAGCACGCCCATCAGCGACGATCGTCAGCGCCCCGAACGACCAGCCCGGCGGCGCGGTGCCACATCACCCCGGTCCCGCCGAGCCACGAGATCGCGGCCAGCAGCGAGCGGGTAGAGCGGCGGATGGCCGGCCGACGGCAGCGTCTTGTGCTCGAAGCGCAGCCGGAACGGCTCGACGTAGAAGTGCCCGTCGGCCAGGTCGTTCGCCGTCCAGTGGTAGAACCACCAGTCGCCGATGCCCGTGACGTCGCGCCCGACCGTCAGCAGGTACACGGTCCGCAGCGCGACGCCCGGCAGCGACGATGCCGGCGAGCCGGACCGCGAATGCGGCGCGACATCGGCTGGCAGTATCCCTGATGCGATGTCCGCTCCCGACGGCCGCCACCCGCCGATCGACGGCCTGCGCGCGCTCGCCGCGATCGCGGTGCTGCTCACGCACGTCGTCGATCTACTCCGGGCTCGTGGCCGCGGGCGGCGACGGCGGCGCGCTACGCGCAGCGGCTCGAGGTCGGCGTGGCGATCTTCTTCGTGATCTCCGGGCTTCGTGCTCTACCGGCCGTTCCTGCTCGCGCGGCTCGACGGCGCGGGATCTCCCGCGCGTCGGGCGCTACGCGCGCCGCCGCGCGCTGCGGATCGTGCCCGCGTACTGGCTCGCGCTGACGGTCGCGGCGGTCGTGCTCACGCTGCCCGGCGTGCTGAGCGCGAGCGGGATCGTCGACCTACTACGGCTTCGGCCAGATCTACTCGACGGACACGCTCACCGGCGGGCTCGTGCAGGCCTGGACGCTGTGCGTCGAGGTCACGTTCTACGCCTTCCTGCCGCTGTGGGCGTGGGGCATGCGGCGGCTCGGCGCCGGCGAGCCTGCGCCGCGAGGCGCTCGCGCTCGTCGGCTCTGGCGGCGTTCTCGCTGGCCTGGAAGGCGGCGTTCGTGTGGAGCGGCCGCCCGATCAGGTCGTCCTGTCGCCGTGGCTGCACTCGCTGCCCGCCTACCTCGACCAGTTCGCGCTCGGCATGGGGCTGGCGGTGCTCGTCGCGTGGCGGCCGCTGCCCGGCGCCGTGGTGCCGTCGGCGTGGCTCGCGGCCGCGGTCGCGTTCTGGGTCGTGAGCCTGCGGATCGGGATCGGCTACGCGCTGTTCGAGCCCTACACGCGCTGGCAGTGGATGGGCCGGCACCTGCTGTACGGCGCGATCGGCTGCGCGCTGGTCGCCGCCGCGGTGGCGGCGGTGCCGGGGCGCGGGATGGTCGGGCCGCGTGCTCGCCAGCCGCACCGCGGTCTTCCTCGGCACGATCTCCTACGGGATCTACCTCTGGCACCTGACGGTGATCGGCGTGCTCGAGCGCACCGGCGTCCTGGGCGCGCTCGACCTGGCATCCGTTCCTGTCGCGGCGGCGCTCACGCTGGTGCTCACGGTGCTGGTGGCGGCGGCGAGCTGGTACTGCGTGGGAGCGCCCGCTGCTGCGGGCCGGCTCGCGGCCGTGGCGGCCGCGGCTCCGCGGCCGCGATCACGCCGCCCGGCCAGCAGCACGGCGACGAGCGTGAGCGCCGGGCATCTCCCAGTCCCAGTCGATGCCGGCGTGGACGGCCCACGCCGCGAGCGCGGCCGTCGCGCGCCGGCAGCCGCGCGCGCCGCGCGGCGGCGGTCACGCCGCCGAAGAGCGCGCCGAGCGCGGCGCAGGCCGACGAGCCCGAGCTCGGCCGCGCGTCTCCAGGTAGAGCGAGTGCGCGTCGCGGACGGACTCGTCGCGGTCGCGCCGCAGCAGCCATTCGACGCGGAAGGAGCCGGTGCCGATGCCGCTGCAGCGGGTGGTCGGCGAACGTGCGCGGCGGCCACGCGCCAGTAGTCGTAGCGGTTGGTCTCGACCGACACGAGCCGCTCGGAGCCGGTTGACGGCGTGCCCGCGCGGACGACGACGAACGTGACCGCGAGCGCCGCGACGAGCGCGACGACGGCCAGCGGGCGCAGCCGCGCGATCTCGCGGCCGCCCGCGGATCCGCGCGGCGGCAGCGACGCAGGCCGCCCCGGCGAGGACGAGCGCGACGAGCATCGCCGCGCCCGCGCCGGCCTCGGCGTCGGCGCGCATGACGCCGTCGAGCGCGGTCTCCGCGAGCACGGCCGGGGACCGCGGCGCCGCCGCGACCAGGAGCACGGCGAACAGCGCCGCGCGCGTGGGGACGAGCGCGACGAGCACGAGCAGCCCGGCGACGAGCGCGCCCAGCGCGCCGCGCGAGAGCGTCAGATAGAGATCGAGCCCGAGCAGCGGGACGAGCGCCCGCCATCGCCCGACCCGGACGAGCGCGGCGTCCGCCGGCGGCGGACGGCCGGGCTCGTCGCGTCGCGAGCGCGCCCGAGCGCGTCCGCCGGCGGCGAGACGGCGGGGCTCGTCGCGTCGCG
>CAVWJU010000024.1:0-102405 GCA_963755275.1 uncultured Solirubrobacteraceae bacterium
CTCGCGCGCAAGCGCGCGGATCATCGACAGGTGGATCCGCCGCGTGGCCAGCGCCGCCGGGCGCCCACCGCGTCCGCCGGCCGTCCCCAGGTAGCGGGCGTAGGCCGCGATCACGTCACCATCGAGGTCCCCGACTACCGGCGGGCGGCCGAGCTCACTCCGCAGCCAGTCTCCGAAGGAGCGGTAGATCGCCGCGTACTGGCGGCGCGTCGACGGCGTCGCCGCCCGCGCCGCGAGCTGCTCGGCGACCGCGAACAGATTGCGCTACTCGAGCCTCTCCCCCCGGCCGGCTCCTCGCGCGCGGCGCGCGCGAGACACCTGGTACCCCGCGCCCGGGGAGCACCTCGGCCTGCGGGACGACGCGCCCATCGATCGCGGGCTCGACCCCCGATCGGGCCGTGATAAGCGGGACATCTCCGAAGTCCGCCATTTGGGGTGACGTTAACCGGAGCTCGGACGGCTCTACGACGTGGCCGCGAGCGGAGCCGGCGCGGGCGTCGGTGCGTATAGCGGGGTTTTCGCACCCAAGCACGAAGGCTGCTTGTCAAGGAGGACTGACGACTCACGCTGTCGCCTTCCAGGCGCGACTGCGAGAGCCGAAATCATGTCATCGCTACGAGCATCGCCACATACCGCGCGGTGGCGACCGCCGCCGTCGCGGCGCGGTGCGCGACTTTGGGAGGCCGCGCACCGGAGGGGCTCGTTCTACGGGGTCGTCGCGTCCTGGGTGTCACCGTCGGCCGGGGTCAGGTCCGTGGCGTGGTCGCTGCCGTGGCCGCCGCTGAAGTGATCGGCGCGGAGGCCGCCGGTCATGACGTCGTCGCCGCGGCCGCCGCACAGCAGGTCGCTGCGGCCGAGCCCGGTGAGGGTGTCGATCCCGTTCTGCCCGAGCAGGACGTCAGAGCCGGCGGTCCCTTCCAACGTGTCGGGGCCGTTGCCGCCCGCCTGCAGCGACAGGTCGACGCTGCTGGTGGTGGTGCCGTCGGAGACGGTGATCGTCGCCGTTGCGCTCCCGCTGCGGCCAGCGGTGGCGGTGACATGTGCGGTGTGCCGCTCGCCGGTGCCGTCGAACGCGATGTTGCCGACGGGGAGCAGGGTGGCGTTGCTCGACTGCGCGCTCAACGTCAGTGCGGTCGCCGGGTCGTCGACGTCGGCGAGTTGCAGCCGCACCGTTCCGGAGCGGTCGTCAGCGCCGCAGCTCACCGCCGCGGCGACGGTGACGCTGGGCGGGTCGTTGACCGGCGTGACCTCCAGCTTGACGGTCGCCGGCGCAGACGGGTCATGGCCGTCGTCGGCGCGGTAGGTGAACTCGACCGGCCCGCTGTAGTTGGGCTCCGCCGTGTAGGTGAACGAGCCGTCTCGGTCCAGCGACAGCGTTCCGTGCTCGGGATCGGACACGAGCTTGGCGGTGAGCGGATCCTCGTCGCCGTCGGTGTCGTTGGCCACCAGGCCCGGCGCCGCGATCGTCAGCGCCGTGTCCTCGGCGGTGGTGTAGGCGTCGTCATCGGCGACCGGGACGTGGTTGGGCACCGGGTCGGCGCTGGTGACGATCAGATCCTGGGTCGGCAGCGTGTTCAGACCCAGCGACGCCGAGAGCGTGCCGTCGAGGTTCTCGGCCCCGACGATGAAGTCCTGCCCGGCCGGAGCGCTGTCGAAGGTCGAGAATTCGCTCGGGGGCGTGATCGACGAGCGCTATGACGCGCGTGGGCTGGTCAGGTCACTGCGGCGCCACCTCGGGGACACGCGGCTCGGCGAGGCCGTCACCGAGATCCTCGTGACGGTCTATGACCTTGAGGCGCGCCAGGCGCTGGTGCTCCGCCGCGACGACGACGTCAGCATGGTCGACGCCGCGCACGCGAGCTCGGCGGCGCCGACTTACTTCGAGCCCGTTCAACTCGGGGCCGCGCACGCTGATCGACGGCGGTGTCTTCGCGATCAACCCGGCGATCCTGGCCTACGCTGAGGCGAACGGGCGCATCGACGTCCTCGCCTCGCTCGGCACCGGCGAGCAGACGCGCCGGCTGCCCTACGACGACGTCAAGGATTGGGGCCAGATCGAGTGGGCGCGGCCGATCATCGACGTGGTGTTCGACGGCAGCGCGGACGTCGTGGACACTGTGCTCGAGCGGCTGATCGACGACACCTACATCCGCCTGCAGACCAGGCTCGACGAGGCCTCGGACGATCTCGACGACGCAAGCCCGGAGAACCTCGCTGCCCTACGCCGCGAGGCGGAGCAACTGATCGCCCAGCGCAGCGCCGACATCGACCGCCTCTGCGCCCTCGTCACCTAGAGGCCACAGCAGCCACACGGCGGCGGACACTGAAGATGTCCGGATCGTCGCGAAGCCTCGACGGCGGTCGGGCGTTGAGCTGGTGACCGAGGTGCTCAGCGCGTCTAGAACGTGAGCACGAGGCTGCCGACCTTGCGCCCGCTGTCGACGCGGCGGTGGGCGTCGACGATCTGCGTGAACGGCAGGACGGTGTCGATCACCGGCTTGATCGCTCTCTGCTCGGCCAGGGTCATCAACGCTCGGTAGCTGTCGGCGATCGCGTCGGCGTTCGGGGTGCCGGTGATCGTGGATTTCTGGCGAGTCGCGGCCAGCGTTTCGGCAAGGTTGCCGACGACCATCAGGAAGCGGCCGCCCGGCTTCAGCGATTCCTTGATGCGCTTGTAGGGCGCGTTGCCGTGGCTGTCCATGACGACGTCGTAGCGCTGGCCGTTGGGCGTGAAGTCCTCGGCGTTGTAGTCGAGCACGTGGTCGGCTCCGAGGCTCTTGACGAGGTCGGCGTTAGCGGCGCTGCACACCGCGGTGACCTGGGCGCCCGCGTGCCTGGCGAGCTGCACGGCCATGGTGCCCACCGCCCCGGAGGCGCCGTTGATCAGCACCGTCTCGCCGGCCGCGAGCCTTCCCCGCTGGAAGAAGTAGAGCGCAGTCGAACCGCCGAAGCACAGCGCCACCGCGTCGTGATCGCTGAGCTGCCCGGGGATTTTCACGAGCGCCCCCTGCGCCGACACAACCGCGAACTCGGCATGACAGCCCATCCTGAACCCGCGTGAGACGACGACGCGCTCACCCGACTGGACGCCGCTGACGCCCGCCCCCACGGCCTGGACCCGCCCGACCATCTCGAAGCCCAGTATCGGCTGCCGCAGCTTCGTGAGGCCCAACCTCAGCCGCGCCGGTACACGCATCCCGCGCGGGACGTTCAGCGCCCGCAGCCTGGCGTCCCCCGAATTGACGGTCGTCGCAGCGGCCTTCACCAACACCTCGCCGTCGCCCGGCGCCGGCGTCGGCACGTCCCTGATCTCCACCACCTCCGGCGGGCCATATCGTGTGCAGGCGGCGGCCTTCACCAAACACCTCGCCTGCGCATTGCGCGAACGTACAGCATCCGCGTCGCCATGGCGACCGGCGTCGGGCTCGGGCTGATCGCCGCGTCCGGCATCGGGCAGCGTCACGCAGCCCCACCGATCGAGCGAGCGTGCGAGGACTCACGCATCGAGAAACTGGTCGAAGATCGCCGCGTTGTAGCCACGAAGCCGGCATCCAACGCGGTCATCGTCCACCGACAGGTCCTCATCAGCCAAGCCACGCCAGGCGCGAGTACGCCACTCGCACGCCGTCCGTCGAGTGCCCGTCAGCCAATCGCATCGCACGCTCTGTGGGCGCCGCGTGAGCAGCCCAACGGTGCGGTCCCGTGAGCCGCGGCGAACGAGCCGCGCGCAAGCTGCTGAGAAGTCACCGAACTCTTGGAAGTAGGGACCGGCAGCGGGCCAGCGCAGCCCTCGCGTGCTACTCGCTATGCGTCCTTGCGCGAGGTGGCTCCGGGTTCGGGCAGAGCCAGCTCTCCCGGGTCGAGTCTGCCGAGCTCAGTGATTGTCTGCTCGACCCACGCTCCGAGCCGCTCGCCCTGTGCGCTGAGGCTGTCGCCGTAGGCGAGCACCTCGCTCATCGGCAGCGTCCGGTAGATACACACGTGGTCGGCCCAAAGCTCGCAGCAGAACCCGGCTTGGTCGAGCTCGCGCACCCACTCGCGCTTGGCACTCAGGATTGGATGCAGCTTGCCGTCGACTAAGCCTAAGTAGCCGGCGGCGAACGCGGGCTCATTGGAGCTCCTCCGGCGACCAGCGGTCCAGGTCCGAGACCAGCACCTCGGGAGCACATTCAAAGCCCTCGAAGCGATGCAGCCATGCCCCGGGCGGAGGCTCGAATTGCTGCCATTGGGTTACGTCTTCCTCGCCCATCCCGCCGGTCGGCTTGAGACTTCCGGCGTTCTGCGCCGCCCGCTCCAGCAGGCTCTCGACCGCCTGCAATGTCTCCTCCAGCAGCTTGTAGGCGAGCACGTTGTTGCTGTCGAGCGCATGCACCACCGCAAGGTTCTCCTTGTTGACCAGGTACCAGAGCAGCTCGTAGAGCAATCGCCACTTCGCCGGCGCGGTGGGCTTGGTCGCCTTTTCGCGCCAGTCGCGTCTACCCCACGCACGTCCAACCGATTCGGCAAGTTCACCGATTTCCTGCCACGTGAAGCCGCGCCAGTCGCCTTCCTCGCGCGACGTCGGTGCGTCTTTGACGATGAAGATGAGTTCGCCCTGACCCTGGAGCGCGCGCATCGCGGTCAGATAGCGTTCGCGCTGCATGTCGCCGAACCCGGACCCGACCTTGTGCTCGGACCAGATGTGCGAGACCTCCGCGCCGCCACGGTCGAGGCTGTGCACGAGCATGTCCGGCCGCTCACCGGTCGTGACACGGACCTGCGTGAAGACCTTGAATCGCTCGCCGACCGGTAGTCCCACCGCCTGGAAGAGCGCGGCCGCGAGTTCGTCGCACGAATCCAGCACAGTTGCGAAGATCTCGGTGAGGCGGTCCTCCTCACCGTGCGTGAACGCGGCGTCAAGAAGCACCTCTCGGCTACGGGCCATCGTCAATCGCCTCCCTTTCGGCGAGCACGCGCAGACTGTAGAGCGCGGCGACTACCAGCGGCGCGGCTGTCGGCACTGAAGCCAGACGGCCTTGGCGGACCCTGCGGGGCCACGCCGTCTGCTTTGGTCGCGGCCGCGCTGGAGCGCGGGCTAAGGGGTACGTCCGGCAGCCGGTACGCGGTCGCAGGCGCGCAGCGCGGTGCGCCTGGTCGGCGATGCGCCGGCCCTCCGTGACGTGATTTCCTGCGGCCGCAGCATCACCGCCCATCGGTCCAGGGTCGCAGCGGCGCGGGCGTGAGCTGTCCGGGTCGGAATGGTCTCACGGCCATCCCCTGTCTGCCGAGACGGCGACCGTGCCGCAGCGCAGGCCGCAACTGCGCTGCGGCGCGGTCACCGATGGCCGTGGCCACGAGGCCGAACATGCCCGGCTGGTGGTCGATTTGCACGCGGAGGACGATCGGTCGCAAGGGGTGAGTTCCCGATTTCCGTCCGACCGCCCGGGTAGCTTCGGTCGGCGGGTCCACCCAACCCGTCGTTACCCCACAATCCCACACGCAAGGAGGTCTCGGATCGTGTCCGAGCTTCCATCTGGTGCGCTCGATGCCTGCCAAGGCGTTCGGGCGCCAGTCACTGTCGCCGTCGCGTCCTCCATCGATCCTCGAGCGGAGCGGGACGCGCGGGAGCCGCTTGGACCTTTGACGGCCAAGAGCCGAGGAAGCGTTCGGCCCGGTCGCCCACAGCCACACAGCGGAGCCCGAGCATGACCTTCGGTGACCGTTTCTACTCCGTGGCCGAACTGGCCGACGTCACGGGCTACCACCGCGACTCGATCTATCGGGCGATCGACAGCGGCGCGCTCGCTGCGGTCGAAGCCGCGCGGAAAGTGGCTCATCGCCGGCGCGGCGATCAACGCGTGGCTGCAAACCGGCAGGACACCCACCGCAGCGCCCGAGCCGGCTGTCGCATCGGCGTCGACCCCGGCACGCGGCCCGGCCTGGTCTCCCGTCGGCGGCGCGGCCTCGGCTCGACGCACGAACTCGGGTGCGCGAGGATCCTTCCGTGAGCGGGCGCGTCGATCACGAGCGGTGAAGCGGTGAGCGTCGAGCGCGTACCGTGGGAGACCGACCTGCCCTGGCGGGTGCGCTGGCGCCAGGACGGTCACAACCGCTCGCGCAGCTTCGCGACGAAGAAGGCGGCGGAGAGGTTCGACCGCAGGGTCAAGGACCTGCAAGGCCGGCCGGTGAGCTGCACCTGCTCGACGAGGAGCCGCGCGGCACGGTCACGCTGCAGCGACTACATCTACGAGGTGTGGTGGCCGGAGTACGCCGAGCTCAACCTCACCGACGAGGGACGCGCGACAACTACGCGCGCAGCTCGACCTGCGGATCATCCCGAGCTGGGGCGACGCATCCGCTGCGCACGCTCGAGCCCGGGCCCGATCGAGGCGTGGGTGTCCAAGCTGCGCAAGGACGGCGTCGGCGACGCCGACGATCCTCAAGACGCTCACCGTCTTCCGCGTCGATCCTCAAGCGCGCCGAACGCGACGAGGAGATCGACCGCAACCCGATCCCGCTGGTGGCCAAGCCCAAGCAGCAGCCCAAGCGGGCGCCGCGGCCGATCGCGCCCTACCTGGTGGAGCGGATCCGGGCAGCTCATGCTCGACCCGCCGCCGCGCCGCGACACGCGCGGGCGGCGCGTCCCGGCACGCGATCCGGAGCTACGCGGGATGGACGCGACGCTGGTCTCGCTGCTGGCCTATTCGGGCCCGCGGCCGGAGTCCGAGGCGCTGCCCCTGGCGTGTCGAGCAGATCGGCCGCCGCACGATCACGTTCCGGGCGACCAAGAGCGGCGTCGTGGTCGAACGCGAGACGCGGCTGCTCGAGCCGCTCGCGCCGCGACCTGCGGCGCTGGCGCGCATGCGCTGCCCGCGCCGAGCGACGACGACCTCGTCTTCCCCTCTCGGCGGTGAAGTGGCGCGGCGATGACTGGGACAACTGGCGCGAGCGGATCTTCCAGCCGGCGGCCATCGCCGTCGGGCTGCCGCGCGACACGCTCCCGCGCGACCTGCGCGGCAGCTTCGCCAGCCTGCTGATCTACGAGGGCGTCGACGTCGTCGAGGTCGCCCCCGAGCTCGGCCACTCAGCCGACCACCTGCCTGGACTACTACGCGCGCGTGTTCGAGGAGTTCGAGGCCCTCCCGCGGCGCCCGGCGGTCGAGGTGATCCGCGAGGCCCGCACGGCCGTGCCGGACGGCGATGTACCCACTCGGTACCTGGCGGCGACGAGGGCGGCGCCGGCGCGGTGTGCGTCAATCGGCAGGAAGATGGCCGATAGCAGGGCATTCGTGAGAGCCCTCTGCCGGACTCGAACCGGCGACCCCTTCCTTACCATGGAAGTGCTCTACCAACTGAGCTAAGAGGGCGTGCGCGAGCGCAGGGTAGCGCCTAGAGCGGCCTCCAGGCGATCCGCGATCACGCGGGCGATCGCCAGCGAGGAGGTGGCCGCCGGGGAGGGGGCGTTGCGGACGTGGAGGACGTTCGCCGGACTCGGCGAAGGCGAAGTCGTCGAGGAGCTTGCCGTCGCGGGCGACGGCCTGGGCTCGGATGCCGGCCGGGCCGGGTTCGACGTCGGCCGGGCTCGAGGGCCGGGACGTAGCGGGCGCAGGCGTCGACGAAGGCTCGCTGGCGGGCGGCGAAGCCCATCTCGGTGAGGCCGGTGCGCCAGAAGCGGCGGATCATGCGCCAGGTGCCGGGCCAGGAGAGCGTGGAGACGGCGTCCGCGCGGTTGAAGGTGCGCAGCGAGTAGGCGGCGCGGGAGGGGGCGAGCAGGGCGGTCGGGCCGAGCCAGATGTCGCCGCTGATCGTCTTGGTCAGGTGGACGCCGAGGAACGGGAGCGACGGGTCCGGGACCGGGTAGATCAGCGACTCGCACGAGGTGGCGGGCGTGCGGGCTTGAGCTTCAGGTAGCCGCCGCGGAAGGGGATGATCCGGAGGTCGTCGGGCTCGCCGGAGGCGACGGCGAGGCGGTCGGACCAGAGGCCGGCGCAGGCGACGGCGCGCGCGCGTCGGGGATCGGGCCCGCGGAGGTGTGGAGGATCGTGGTGTCGCCGGAGCGCGACGAGGCGGTCGACGTCGACGCCGGTCTGGATCGTCGCGCCCAGCGGCGCGGATCTCGTCGGCCATCGACGCGGGCGACGGCGGCGAAGTCGACGATGCCCGTCTCCGGCGAGAGGAGGGCGGCGACGCCGACGGCGTGGGGCTCGATCTCGCGCGATCTCGTCGCCGCGCAGGCGGCGCAGGCCGGGGACGCCGTTCTCGCGGCCGCGGCGCTCGAGCTCGTCGAGCTTCGGCGAGCTCGGTGTCGTCGAGCGCGATGATGAGCTTGCCGCAGCGCTCGTACGGCGATCCCGTGCTCGTCGCAGTAGTCGTAGAGCTTCTCGCGGCCCTCGGTGCAGAGCTGGGCCTTCAGCGACCCGGGCGCGTAGTAGATGCCGGCGTGGACGACGCCGGAGTTGTGGCCGGTCTGGTGGGCGGCGATCTCGGGCTCGCGCTCGAGCACCAGGACGCGCGCGTCGGGGTGGCGGTGCAGCAGCTCGCGGGCGGTGGCGAGGCCGAGGATGCCGGCGCCGACGATCGACGACGTCCCAGGGGCCCTGCATCAGTGGATCGCGGGCTCGGCGACGCCGCCGGCGCCGTGCAGGAAGTCGAAGTCGCAGCCCTCGTTGGCCTGGGTGACGTGGTGCGGCGAAGAGCTGGGCGTAGCCGCGGGTGGCGGGCGGTTCTCGGGGCACCCAGGCAGAACGGCGCGCGGCGAGCTCTTCTTCCGCGACGAGCAGGTCGAGGCGACGGCCCGGGACGTCGAGCGCGATCTCGTCGCCGGTCTGGACCAGCGCCAGCGGCCCGCCGACGAAGGACTCCGGGGCGACGTGCAGCACGCAGGTGCCGTAGGCCGTGCCGGACATGCGGGCGTCGGAGATCCGGACCATGTCGCGGACGCCCTGCTCGAGCAGCTTCTTGGGGATCGGGAGCATCCCCCACTCCGGCATGCCCGGGACCGCCGAGCGGGCCCGCGTTGCGCAGGACGAGCACGGAGATCGGCGTCGACGTCCAGCTCGGGGTCGTCGATGCGCGCCGACATGTCGCGTAGTCCTCGAAGACGACGGCGCGGCCGGTGTGCTGCAGCAGCGACGGTGAGGCGGCGGAGTGCTTGATGACGCAGCCGTCGGGCGCGAGCGAGCCGCGCAGGATCGCGAGGCCGCGCCTCGGACGAGCAGCGGGTTCGAGCGCGGGCGGATGACGTCGTCGTCGAAGACCTCGGCGCCCTCGAGCGTCTCGAGACAGCGACAGCCCGGAGACGGTCGGCACGTCGTGCAGGTCCAGCCGGGACATCAGCCCGCGCAGGCCGCCCGCCTCGAAGAAGTCCTGCATCAGGTACTTGCCCGACGGCCGGATGTTGGCCAGGACGGGCACGGTCCGGGAGAGCTCGTCGAAGCGATCGAGAGACAGCGAGACGCCGGCGCGGCCGGCCATCGCGATCAGGTGGATGACCGCGTTGGTCGAGCCGCCCAGCGCCAGCACGACCGTGATCGCGTTCTCGAAGGACTCCGAGGCGACAGCGGCGACGCGGGCAGCTAGACGATCCGGCGCCCCGCGGCGACCGCCATCCGCGGGTGGTCGGAGTCCGCGGCGGGGATCGAGGCGGCGCCCGGCAGCGACAGCCCGAGCGCCTCGACCGCGGACGTCATCGTCGACGCCGTCCCCATCGTCATGCAGTGGCCCGGGCGAGCGACGCGATCGCGCTCCTCGACCTCCTCCCAGTCGGCCTGCGTGATGTTCCCGGCGCGCAGCTCGGCCCAGTACTTCCAGACGTCGGAGCCCGAGCCCAGCGTCGCGCCGCGCCAGCGCGCCCGCAGCATCGGCCCGCGCGGGCACGAAGATGAACGGCAGGCCGGCCGAGACGGCGCCCATGACCAGCGCGGGCGTCGTCTTGTCGCAGCCGCCCAGCAGCACGGCGCCGTCGAACGGATAGGACCGCAGCAGCTCCTCGGTCTCCATCGCCAGCAGGTTCCGGTAGAGCATCGTCGAGGGCTTCATGAACGGCTCGCTCAACGACAGCGCCGGCACCTCCAACGGGAAACCCGCCCGCCTGCCAGACGCCGCGCTTGACGTCCTCGGCGCGCGATCGCGCAGATGCGTGTGGCACGGGTTGATCTCGCTCCACGTGTTCACGACCGCGATCACCGGCTTGCCGGCGTAGTCCGCGCGGTCGTAGCCCATCTGCAGCGTCCGCGACCGGTGCCCGAACGACCGCAGGTCGTTGACGCCGTACCAGCGATGACTGCGCAGCTCGCTCACACCCGGCATCCTGGCACGGACCATGGACCGCACGCTCGAGCTCCTCAAGCAGGTCAGCACCGCCACGATCTCGACGCAGCTGCTCGCAGCGCGGCCTGCGCAACGTCTTCCTGCACGGCGTCAAGCCGCTCACGCCGCACCGGATGGCCGGCCCCGCGTTCACGCTGCGCTACATCCCGGCCCGCGAGGACATCGACACGCTCGACGTCTTCAAGGACTACGACCACCCGCAGCGCAAGGCGATCGAGACGATCCCGCCCGGCCACGTCCTCGTGATGGACTGCCGCAACCAGACCCGAGCCGCGTCGGCGGGCGGGATCCTCGCGACCCGGCTGCAAGTCCGAGGCGCCGCGGGGCTCGTCACCGACGGCGCGCTCAGGGACACGCCCGAGATCGCCAGGCTCGAGCTGCCCGTCTACGCGCAGAGGCGCGAGCCCGCTGACGAACCTCGTCCAGCACCACGCCACCGACATCAACGTCCCGATCGGCTGCGCCGAGGTCCCGATCTACCCCGGCGACATCATGGTCGGCGACGAGGAGGGCGTGCGTCTGCGTCCCGCAGCACCTCGCCGCACGAGGTGGCCGAAGCCGCCCACGAGCAGGAGCAGCTCGAGCGCTTCATCCAGTACGAGATCGCCAACGGCAAGCCGCTGCGAGGGCACGTACCCGCCGGACGAGGACACGCTCAGGCGCTACCACGAGTCCGAGTTCTCGCGCTAGCCACACCCCCACTGACAGGCAGACCGGCTCAAAGCCGCACCGCCAAACGGAGCAAGCTACGCCTCGTGCTGAAGCGAACCTCCTCATCGCGACACAGCCGCGGCCGCGGCCGCCACCGCGCTCTCAGCGACGGTCGACGCGCGCGGACTCGGCAGCGCAGCCATGGACGCCCACGCGCTGGTCGCTGACCACGACCAGCAGCACTCTCCTCACAGACACGCAGCAGCCGGGCACAGCCCGGCTGTACTGCGTTAAGGGCTGACCCGAACCTCGGCCGGGGGCTAGCCCACACCGCGCATTGACGTGCGAGCACCCACGCGCGCAAGCGCCGAGCGAGGAAGATTCGTCTCGTGCTGAAGCGACTCTCCTCCCCGCTCAACAGCCACGCCGCGGCCGCCACTGCGCTTTCACCGGCGGTCGACGCTCGCGTCCTTGGCAGCGCAGCCATGGACGCACACAGCGCTGGTACTGACCACACCGGCGCACCCATCTTCTAGAGACCCCCGCAGCGGGCCGAGCCCGACTCCTCCGGGCTCGGCCCCGCCGCTATAGCCTCCGCGCGACAATGGACGACGCGGAGCTCCGCCGCCGCCTCTGGGAGGGCTTCGCCGCGCTGCAGACGCTGCTCGGCGGGAGCGCCCGTCAGGGCTCGGTGCTCCAGCCGGCCCGGGCTCGTCGCGCTCGATCGTCCCGAGCGCGCCCGACTCGCCCGCGCTGAACGCCGCGGTCGCGCTCGAACCCGCAGGCCGCGCTCGACGCGCTCGCCGGAGCTCGAGGTCAGCTACGGCGACGCCGGCGTCCGCCGCTGGGCGGTGTGGGTCGACGGCGGCGCGCGCGACGTCACGGCCGAGCTCGCGCCAGCAGGGCATGGTGATCGCCTCCGCCTCGCCCGGGCATGGGCGCGGTGATCGACGACCTCGGACATCGACCTCACGACCGCGAACCCGACGCCCGAACGCGGACCTGCACGATCGTCGGGCGCGTCAACGACCTCGCCTACGGCAACGTCGACTCCCGCCTGGAGCGCACGCTCACGACCCTCGAGGAGGGCACGCCTGCGCGGCTACAAGGCCGACCTCAACGGCGCGCCCGGCCGCGGTCGCGCTCGCGCTGCACCACGGCGAGGACTGCGGCGTGAGCTTCGTCGCGACCGTCCCGCAGGCCCGCCGCCACGGCCTCGCCACCCAGGTCATGCGCTCCGCGCTCGCCGACGCCGTCCGCCACGACCTGACCACGATCACGCTCCAGGCCACCGAGCTCGGCGAGCGCCTCTACCAGCAGCTCGGGCTGCAGGCGGCTCGGCCCGATGGAGCTGTGGGAGCACCGCCGATGAGCCTCAACCCGGCGCTCGAGGACGTCCACCACTGCCCGCGCTGCGGCCAGGACGCCGACGGTCAACTACCCGCGCTCGATCGTCGTGCCCTACCTGCGGGTACGCCGCCTTCTACAACCCGAAGCCGGTCGCCTGCGCGATCCCACAGACACGCCGAAGGGCACCTGATCCTGATGCGCCGGGGCTTCGAGCCGCGGCGCGGCCACTGGTCGATGCCCGGCGGTTTCGTGGATCTCGGTGAATCGGTGGAGCACGCCGCGATCCGCGAGGTCCAGGAGGAACTGAACCTTCAGGTCGAGCTGACCCACCTGATCGGCGTCTACTCGCGCGCCGAGGATCGTACGGTGGTTGTGGTCTATGCAGCGACCACCCACGGGCACTCCGACCCTCACCGAGGAGGCGCTCGAGGTTCGCGCGTTCGCGCCGATCGATATCCCATGGCAGGACCTGGCCTTCTGGAGCGACAAGAGCGCGCTGAGCGACCACCTCGCGCGTCCGGACGGCTCAAAGCCCGCGCGCTCCTGAACCTGCGGCGGGCGCTCGCGCTCGTGCTCGTCTTCGCCGCCACCTGCGCCGGCGGCTACCTGGCGCTCGTCAGCTACCACGACGGCGCCGAGCTGTCGGTCGGCGAGATCCGGATGTCGATCGATCCCGGCCATCGCGGCGCGCTCGACGTCTACGTCCCGCTGGTCGACTGGGGCGCGCGCTTCGAGGCGATCCGCGCGCCGGTGCGGCTGCGCGTCGACCTGCAGACCGTCGACCGCCACGGTCGCGCAAGGCCTGGCCGAGGGCGCGTCGCTGGACGTCAGCCGCGTCCGCAGCGACGCCCGCGAGGCGCTCACGAACTACCTGCTGCGGCTGATCGGGCTGACCGTGGCCTGCTCGCTCGCGCTCGGGCTGCTCGTGGCCTTCGCGATCCGCTCGCGCGTGCCGCGGCTGCGCTGGACGGCGTCGCTCGCGGTCCTGACCTCGCGTCGGGATCGGCGTCGCGATGGTCGTGCTGATCCCGCCGCGCGGGGAGATCTCCGACCCGCAGTACTACGCCCACGGCCCGGACATCCCGCGCGCGCTCGAGGCCGTCGAGGCCGCGCGGCGCACCTCCGGCGTGCTCGACCAGGAGCTCGACGCGCAGCTCGTCGGCCTCGCCCGGCTCGTCGTCGACCCGGGCCGCCGGCGCTCGCTGGCCAACCAGCCGGTGATCACCGTGGCCGGCGACCTGCACAACAACACGGTCGGCGTCGACCTGCTCGACCGGCTGGCCGACGACGGCCCGGTGTTCTTCGTCGGCGACCTGACCGACCGCGGCTCGCCGTTCGAGACCCGGCTGGTCCGCCGCGCGGCGCGCAGCGGCAACCCGTTCGTGTTCGTCTCCGGCAACCACGACTCGGACTTCTCCGCGCGCGAGCTGGCCCGCGAGGGCGCGATCGTGCTCACGCGCAACGGCCGCCTCGACAAGCGGGGCGAGCCCTCGGGCCCGGTCATCAACCGCATCAACGGCCTGCGCGTGGCCGGCTACGACGACCCGTACGAGCGCCGGATGGACGAGTCCTACGCCGACCGCTACGACGCCGACGCCCGACCCGGTCGAGCAGGACAAGTTCCTCGGCTGGCTGCAGCCGCTGATCGGCAAGGTCGACGTCGTGATGGTGCACGAGCCGGTGCTGATCGAGACCGCGCTGCAGGTCCTGCGCGACGAGCCGCCGGCGCGCCCGCTGGTGTTCCTCGTCGGCCACACGCACCAGCGCCGACCTGCAGCGAGCAGCCCGGCGTGACCGTGATCAACGGCGGCAGCATGGGCGCCGGCGGCACGGGCAACCTGACCGAGAGCACGAACATCGGCGTCGCGCGCTTCGTCTACACGCGTCGAGCCGTCGTTCCAGCCGCTGGCCGCCGACCTCGTCTCGATCGACCCCGGGACGGGCTCCTCGTCGGCCCGGCGGATTCGGCCTCGGGTAGGGTCCCGCCCTCGTGTGGGACGAGCTGCTGGAGCTTGATCGCGGCCGCGTGTGGCACCCGTACGGGCCGATGCCCGCCGTCACGCCGCCGCTGCCGGTGGTCTCCGCGCCGGGCGTGCGGCTGAAGCTGGCCGACGGGCGCGAGCTGGTGGACGGGATGGCGTCGTGGTGGTGCGCGATCCACGGCTACCGCCACCCGGTGCTCGACGCGGCGGTGCGCGAGCAGCTCGACCGCATGGCGCACGTGATGTTCGGCGGCCTCACGCACGAGGGCGCGATCCGGCTCGCGGAGCGGCTGACGGACTGGACCGGGCTCGACCACGTGTTCTTCGCCGACTCGGGCTCGGTGTCGGTCGAGGTCGCGATCAAGCTCGTGCTGCAGTACTGGCACGGCGAGCGGCGCACGCTGCTGACCTGGCGCGGCGGCTATCACGGCGACACGTTCGGCGCGATGGCGGTCTGCGATCCCGACGGCGGGATGCACTCGATGTGGAAGGGCACGCTGGCCGAGCACGTCTTCGCGCCGCTGCCCGCGCTGGGATGACGGCCTGGGCGAACGAGGTCCGCGCGCTGTTCGAGCGCCACGAGCTCGCCGGCGTGATCGTCGAGCCGATCGTGCAGGGCGCGGGCGGCATGCGCTTCCACCCGCCGGAGTGCGTCGCGCTGCTGCGCGAGCTGTGCGACGAGCACGGGCTGCTGCTCGTCCTGGACGAGATCGCGACCGGGTTCGGGCGCACCGGCGAGCTGTTCGCGGCCGCCGAGCTCGCCGACATCCTGTGCCTCGGCAAGGCCCTGACCGGCGGCTACATGACGCTGGCGGCGACGCTCTGCACGGCGGCGGTCGCGGAGCGGCTCAACGGGCCGCTCATGCACGGGCCGACCTTCATGGCCAACCCGCTGGCGACCGCCGCCGCGCTGGCGTCAACCGATCATCCTCTCGAACGGTTCCTGGCGCGACGATGTTGCGCGGATCGAGCGCGGGCTCACCGCCGGGTTGGCGCCCGCGCGCGAGCATGCGCGCGACGTGCGCGTCAAGGGCGCGATCGGCGTGATCGAGCTCGAGCACGACGTCGACGTCCCGGCGCTGACCGCGGTCGCGGTCGAGCACGGCGTGTGGCTGCGGCCGTTCCGCAACCTCGTCTACGCGATGCCGCCGTACGTCACCGACGACGCGGACCTCGCGCGGATCACCGAGGCGATGGTGGCATGCGCATCGTCGTGACCGGCACCGACACCGGCGTCGGCAAGACCTACGTCTCCGCCGCGCTGTGCACGCCCGAGAGCGCCTACGTGAAGGCCGCGCAGACCGGCGACGACGACGATGCCGCGACGGTCCGCGAGCGCTCGCGGGGCGACGACGTCACACGCTCGCGCGCTACCCGGAGCCGCTGGCGCCCGCGACCGCCGCCGCCCGCGCCGGCGTCCCCTGCATCACGCCGCGCGAGATCGCCGGCTTCGTCGAAGCGCTCGAGCACGAGCACGTGGTCGTCGAGGGCGCCGGCGGGCTGCTCGTGCGCTTCGGCGACGGCGGGACGATCGCCGACGTCGCCGAGTTGCTCGACGCGCCGCTGATCGTCGTCGCCCGCGCCGGCCTCGGCACGCTCAACCACACCGCGCTGACCGTCGAGGCGATCGAGCGCCGCGGGCTGAGCTGCCTCGGCATCGTGATCGGCTCCTGGCCGCGCGAGCCCGACCTCGCCGCGACTCTGCAACCTCGACGACCTCGAGCGGCGATCGCGCCGCTGCTCGGCAAGCTGCCCGAGGGCGGACAAGACCTCAGACTGGAGATACCCGCATGATCCTCGACGTCGCCCGTGAGCAGGTCCTCGAGCGGGGCGTCGGCCTCGACGAGGCGCAGACGCTGGAGGTGCCTGCAGCTGCCGGACGAGCTGGTCGACGACGCGCTGGAGCTCGCGCACGAGGTGCGGATGCGCTGGTGCGGGCCTGAGGTCGAGGTCGAGGGGATCGTCTCGATCAAGACCGGCGGCTGCCCCGAGGACTGCCACTTCTGCTCGCAGTCGGGGCGCTTCGAGACGCCGGTGCGGGCGGTCCGGCTCGACATCCCGTCGCTCGTCGAGGCCGCGCGGGAGACGGCGGCCACGGGCGCGACCGAGTTCTGCATCGTGGCCGCGGTGCGCGGGCCGGACGAGCGGCTGATGGCGCAGGTGCGCGAGGGCGTGGCGGCGATCACGGACGACGTCGAGATCAACGTCGCGTGCTCGCTCGGGATCCTCACGCGCGAGCAGGGCGCTCGAGCTGGCCGAGCTGGGCGTCCACCGCTACAACCACAACCTCGAGACGGCGCGCTCGCACTTCGGCAACGTCGTCACGACGCACACGTGGGAGGAGCGCTGGGAGACGCTGCAGCTCGTGCGCGAGCTGGGGATGGAGGTGTGCTGCGGCGGGATCATCGGGATGGGCGAGTCGCTCGAGCAGCGCGCGGAGCTGGCCGCGCAGTTCGCGGCGCTGGAGCCCGACGAGGTGCCGCTGAACTTCCTCGACCCGCGGCCGGGGACGCCGTTCGCCGACCTTGAGCCGGTGCCGGCGCTGGACGCGCTGCGCACGATCGCCGCCTTCCGGCTCGCGCTGCCGCGCACGATCCTGCGCTTCGCGGGCGGGCGCGAGCTGACGCTCGGGCGACCTCGGCGCGCGCCAGGGCATGGTCGGCGGCATCAACGCGGTGATCGTCGGCAACTACCTGACGACGCTGGGCCGCGACCCGCAGGAGGACCTCGACCTGCTGGCCGAGCTGCTCGATGCCGGTCAAGGAGCTGAGCAAGACGCTGTGAGCTACTGCGCGGGCTGCGGGCAAGCCGACCGACGGGCGATCACGCGAGGCTGCCTGCGGCCGCTCGACCCGCCGCGCTTCTGCACGCAGTGCGGGCGCAAGCTGAAGGTCCAGGTCCTGCCGACCGGCTACACCGCCCAGTGCGTCCGCTGCCCGTGATCGACGCCGCGCTGCACCGCGCGCTGCGGACGATCGAGAGCGCGCAGGGGCCGACGGTGACGCTCGACGGGCGCGAGGTGCTGCTGCTGTGCTCGAACGACTACCTCGGGCTGGCGGGCGATCCGCGGCTGCGCGAGGCCGCCGCCGAGGCCGCGGCGCGCTGGGGCGCCGGCGCGGGCGCGTCGCCGCTGGTCTCCGGGCACATGGGCATCCACCGCGAGCTCGAGGCGCGGCTCGCCGAGCTCAAGGGCACCGAGGCGTGCGTGCTGTTCGGCAGCGGGCTTCCTGGCCAACACCGGCGTGATCGCGGCGCTCGCGCACCGACGGCGTGGTCGCCCGCGACGAGCTCAACCACGCGTCGATCGTCGACGGCTGCCGGCTCGCGCGCGCGCAGACGCGCGTGTATCGCGCACGGCGAGGTCCCGCGCGGCGCCGACGTGATCGTCACCGACGCGGTGTTCCGCATGGACGGCGACGTCGCGCCGCTCGTCGAGCTGGTCGAGACCGGCGCGCGGGTGATCGTCGACGAGGCGCACGCCACCGGCGTGATCGGCGCCGAGGGCCGCGGGCTCGTGCACGAGCTGGGCCTGCAGCGCGAGGTGATCACGGTCGGGACGCTGGGCAAGGCGCTCGGCAGCTACGGCGCGTTCGTGTGCTGCGACGCGCGAACCGCCGACCACCTCGTCAACCGCGCGCGCACGCTGATCTACTCGACCGCGCTGCCGCCGCCGTCGGTCGGCGCGGCGCTGCGGGCGCTGGAGCTGATGGACCGCGAGCGCGTGGGCCGCGGCTGCACGCCAACGCGCGCGTGCTGCGCGAGGCGCTCGGCGTCGAGCCGTCCGACGATGCCGATCGTGCCGCTCGTGCTCGGCTCCCCCGAGGCCGCGCTGGAAGCCTGCGCGTCCGCCGCTCGAGGACGGCGTCTTCGCGCAGGCGATCCGGCCGCCGACGGTGCCGCCGGGCACGCTCGCGGCTGCGGCTCGTCGCCACCGCGGCGCACGACCCCGGCGACCTGCGCCGCGCGGCGGCTGCTTCAGGCGTGCGCGGGCACGGGCAGCGCGATCTGAACGTGCTCGTGCGTGCAGGGCTGGCCGGCCGCGACGTGGAAGCGCAGCTTGGCCAGGTTCATCACGACCGAGGCGACGGTCTCGGTCTGCTCGGCCCAGGGCTCGAGCGGGTCGACGTGCCGGCAGACGCTCTTCGGGTGCCCGTCGTGGGAGCGCAGCGCATCGAGCAGCGGCTGGCCGCGCACGATCTGCGAGCCGCGGGATCGTGCTCGGCGAGGACTCCGGCATCGTGTCGCGGCCGGCCCGCGGCGGCTCGAGGAAGTGGTTCGTGTGCGCCCCGACCGCGCCGCGGATCACGTTCGCGCCGCCGGGTGAGAGCTCCACCGTCGCGACGTCGCCGGGGGTCGCGACCGTCACCGCCGACGACGCGCTGGTCTTCGCGCCGGCGAGCAGCGCGACGGCGTCGTCGACGCTCGCGCAGGTCTCGAGCGTCTGGCGCAGCAGGACGTGGATCGGCGTGCCGTCCAGGCCGCCGTCGGCGCTCGTCGTGAGCAGGTTCAGGCAGACGCCGAGGCCGTGGTCGTTGAGGCCGATCTTCGCCAGCAGCCCCGCCTCGGTGAGCGTCACGAACCAGCCGTGGTCGTGCTCGACGATCCAGATCACGGTCGCCGCGGCGCTGTCCGGATGCCAGTCCCAGTTCTGGGCCAGCAGGCCGCCGGCGCCGACCACCGAGCACTCCGTCGGCCCCGCGCCGGCGAGGATCTCGGTGCGGGCGTTGACCGCGCGCAGCTCGAGCTCGTCTTGGCCCGCGCCGTGCGCGATCCCCGCGATCTCCTCGAGCGCGGCGTCCGGCAGCCGGACCGCAGCTCCCGCCTCGCGCGCGTCGATCCCGTGCGTCTCCTCGAACATCCGGCGATAGATCGCCAGCGTGGTGGCGACCGGCGTCGGCCTGGGCGCGCCCGAAGGCCTCGCCACGCTCGCGCGGGCTCCGCTCGCTCGAGCGGTGGACCGGAAACGTCATGGCACTACGAAGCGTGGCACATCGGCCCGCCGGAAGCGCTCATTCGCCGAGCGCCCCCTTGGTGACCTTGCCCATGGCGTTGCGCGGCAGCTCGTCGAGGTAGCGGACCTCGCGCGGGCGCTTGTGCGGCGTGAGCAACGCGGCGACGTGATCGGCGAGCTCCTTCTCGCCCGGACGATCCGCGCCCTCGACGACCACCCAGGCCACGATCCGCTCGCCGAGGTCGTCGTCGGGCTCGCCGGTGACCGCCGCCTCGGCGATCGCGGGATGCTCGAGCAGCGCGTTCTCGATCTCGCCCGCGCCGATCTTGTAGCCACCGCTCTTGATCAGGTCGGTGGCGCGGCGGCCGACGATCCGGATGTAGCCGTCCTGCGCGCGCGTGGCGACGTCGCCGGTCGCGAACCACCCGTCGCGCATCGCCTCCTCGGTCGCGTCCGGCCGGTTGAGGTATTCGAGGAACAGGTTCGGGCCGCGGACCTGGATCTCGCCGACCGTCTCGTCGTCGGAGACGTCGAGCTCGTCGCCGGCGTCGTCGACCAGCCGGACGGAGACGCCCTCCAGCGGCACCCCGACGGTCCCCGGCCGGCGGTCGCCGTCGGCCCGGATCGCCGTGTTCATCAGCGTCTCGCTCATCCCGTAGCGCTCGACCGGCAGCAGGCCGCAGGCGGCGGAGATGCGCTCGTGGTCGGCCGCGGGCAGCGCCGCGCTGCCCGAGACCAGCAGCCGCGCCGAGCCGACGGCCTGCGCGAGCTCGGTCGACGCCTCGAGGTCCGCGGCCAGCCGGTGGTACATCGTCGGCACGCCGAACAGCATCGTGGCCGGGCCGGCGAGCGCCTTCCCGGCCGCCTCGGAGGAGAAGCGGCCGAGGTGGTACGCGGCGCCGCCGCGCCGCAGCGGGCCGAGCACGCCGAGGATCAGCCCGTGCACGTGGAACAGCGGCAGCCCGTGCGCGACGACGTCCTCGCCCGTCCAGTCCCAGGCGTCGGCCAGCGCGTCGAGGTTCGAGGCGATCGCGCGCCGCGGCAGCACGACGCCCTTCGGCGGGCCGGTCGTGCCCGACGTGTAGACGACGATCGCGGGCGCCTCGTCGCCGGGCTCGGACGTGGGCCAGTCCCCGCCGGCCGTGACGTCGACCGCGACCTGGTCGTCCTCGGGCCCGAAGATCAGCTCGGGCGCGCTGTCGGAGAGGATGTGCTCGAGCTCGCGGGTTCCGGCCTTGGGATTGATCGGCACGACCGGGACGCCCGCGGCCAGCGCGCCGACCACCGCCACGCACGTCTCCAGCGACGACACCGCCCACACGGCGACTCGCTTCGCGCCTTCGACCTGGGCCGCCACGGCGCCGGCGGCGCCGGCCAGCTGGGCATACGACAGCGCGTCCTCACCGACCCGCACGGCCTCGCGGCCGTCGGGCTCCTCCAAGCCTGTCAAGAGCACGCTCGGAGTTCTACCCGGCTACGCCGCGGCGCTGACAGGCGGCGCGAGCCAGCGCTGCAGCATCATCGCCAGATGCGCCGCGGGCGCGGGCTCGGTGAGCATCGAGTAGTGGTCGCCGCCGCTGGCGAGCACCTCGACCGGCCCGAAGCGGTCCCAGCCCAGCGCCCGGCTGTCCGGCGCGAGGCTGTGCGCGGCCTTCACGACGGTCAGCGGCCGGCCCGAGGGCACGTGGCTCGGCGGTCAGCCGATGGTCGCGCAGGACGCGGGTGACGTGGGCCTGATAGCTGCGCCGGACCGACGCGGCGGTCGTGTCCGCGCGCAGCACGCGCGCCGCGATCGCGGCGCGCGGCACGCCGTCGAGCCCTTCGCGCAGCCGCGCCGGGTCGACGGGCAGCGCGGCGCCGCGCCGCGCGCCGACGTACATCGCGAAGGAGCGCAGCAGCTCGCTCTCGCTCGGCTCGGCCGCGCCCGGGGCGAGCCCGTCGAGCACGACGACGTGCTGCTCACGGGGCCCGCAGCGCGTCGGCGACGCGCCGCCGACGCCCCAGCCGACGAGCAGGCGCGCGCGCGGGACGGCGAGCCGCGGGCGCAGCCGGTCGGCGAGCGCCTCGACGGTCAGCGACGGGTCGCCCGCCCAGTAGCGGTTGATCGCCTCGAGCTCGAGCATCCGGACCGGCGTGCCGGCCGGCAGGTGCGAGGCGAGGCGCGACCAGCTCGAGGCGGACAGGCCGCCGGGGTGGATCAGGCAGACCTCGGTCGGGGGCATCACTCACTTAGAGCGCGCCCGCCGCCTCCTGATACACCAAGAACTCGCGGACCAGGGCGTGGTATTCCGGGACGTCCATCAGGAACGAGTCGTGGCCCCAGGGCGAAGCGACCTCGTGGCGCTCTACGGCGGCCTCGCGCTCGCGCAGCTGCGCCTCGATGTACCGCGAGTGCTCGGTCCCGAAGCGCCAGTCGGTATCGAACGAGATCAGCAGGAAACGGGTGCTCGGGGTGCGTCCGGCCGGCTCGGCGAACGGGTCGAAGTAGTCCATCACCCGCGACAGGTAGAGGTAGGTGTGCGGGTCGAAGCGGGCGAGGAAGACGTCGGCCTGGTGATCGAGGTAGTGCTCGACCTCGAAGTCCGAGCGCAGGGTCATGCCGCCGGCGCGCGGCGCGCGCGGTCGAACTTGCGCCGCAGCGACTCGTCCGAGACGTAGGTGATGTGGGCCATCATGCGCGCGACGTCCATCGCGTCGTGGGTGAGGATCGCGTGGCGCGCGACCTTCGAGAACGCGATGTTCTGCGCTGAGAGCCGGGCGGTCGCGCAGACCAGCACGGCGCGCTCGATCTCGTCGGGATGGTCGAGCGCCCACTGCAGGATCTGCATGCCGCCGAGCGAGCCGCCGACCGCGCCGTGCAGCTTGGCGATGCCGAGCTCGCGCAGCAGCGCGCGGTGGGTCTCGGCCAGGTCGCGGACCGTGAACAGCGGGAAGTCGAGCCCGTAGCGCTCGCCGGTCGCGGGGTTGGTCGAGCCCGGCCCGGTCGTGCCCTTGCAGCCGCCGAGCAGGTTCGCGCAGATGACGTGGAAGCGGTCGGTGTCGACCGGCTTGCCGGGGCCGATCAGCGCGTCCCACCAGACCGCCGCCTCGGCGTCGCCGGTCAGCGCGTGGCAGATGTAGACGGCGGGGTTCGCGGGCTCGCCGTAGCGTCGCGTAGGCGATCTCGAGCGGCGCGAGTCGTCGCGCCGGATTCGAGCGTCAGGCCGTCCGGGAGGTGAGTCGTGTCAAGCCACGCGTGCGCTTGCGAGGAGATGACGCCGGTGTCGAAGCCCGCGAGGTGCAGGCCACCGTGGAAGCGCGCGTGCTCGATCTTCACGCAGCGGTTGGAGACGACGTCGAGGCCGGCCGCGTGCGCGATCTCGACCGCCTCGTCGCTGTGCAGCCCGAGCTGCATCCAGAACGCGCCCGCGCCGGCGTCGACCGCTTCCTGGGCGACCGCCGGGAGCTGGTCGACGCGCCGGAAGACGTCGACGATGTCGGGCTCGCCCGGCAGCTCGGCGAGCGACGGGTAGCAGCTGGCGCCGAGGATCTCGGTCTCGTTCGGGGTGACCGGCCAGACCTCGTAGTCGGCGCTCGAGGACAGCAGGTAGGTGAGCACGAAGTTGCTCGCGCGCGCGGGGTTGGCCGAGGCGCCGACGACCGCGATCGTCTTCGCGCGGCGCAGGATCGCGCGGCGCTTGCCGGCCGACGGCGGCTCCCAGTTCATCCGAGCGCCCGGTCGAGGTCGTAGAGGATGTCGTCGACGTCCTCGATGCCGACGCTGATGCGGACCAGCTCGGGCAGCACGCCCGCGGCCTCGAGCGCCTCCTCGGAGAGCTGGCGGTGCGTGGTCGAGCCCGGGTGGATGACGAGCGTGCGCGTGTCGCCGACGTTGGCCAGGTGCGAGCACAGCTCGACGCGGCCGATGAACGCCTCGCCCGCCTCGCGGCCGCCCTCGCAGCCGAACGAGAAGACCGCGCCCGGGCCCTTCGGCAGGTACTTGCTGCGCGAGCGCGTGGTTGGGATCGTCTCGGCAGGCCGGCGTAGCGGACCCAGCTCACGCGCGGGTCCGCGTCCAGCCACTCCGCGACGCGCTGCGCGTTGGCCACGTGGGCGTCCATCCGCAGCGGCAGCGTCTCCATCCCCTGCAGGATCAGGAAGGCGTTGAACGGCGACAGCACGCCGCCGAGGTTGCGCAGGCCCTCGACGCGCAGCTTGGTGGCGAAGCCGTACTCGCCGAAGTTGTCCCAGAAGCGCAGGTTGCCGTAGGTCGCGACCGGCTCGGTCATCACCGGGAAGTTGCCGTTGTCCCACGGGAAGCGGCCGGAGTCGACGATCGCGCCGCCGATCGAGGTGCCGTGGCCGCCGAGGTACTTGGTGGCCGAGTGCAGGACGATGTCGGCGCCGAAGTCCGAGCGGGCGGCACAGGTACGGGCTGGCCAGCGTGGAGTCGACCGCGAGCGGGACGCCGGCGTCGTGCGCGACCTTGCGCCAGCGCCTCGAGGTCGGCGACCGTGCCCGCCGGGTTGGCCACGATCTCGGTGTAGACGAGCTTCGTGCGGCCGGGCTGGATCGCGTCCGCGAACGCGTCCGGGTCGTCGGGCGCGACGAACGTCGTCTCGATCGCCGAGCCGGCGCAGGGTCACGTTCAGCAGCGTGTACGTGCCGCCGTAGAGCGCGCTGGAGGACGACGATGTGGTCGCCGGCGTCGCAGAGCTGGGTGAACAGCAGCGTCTCGGCCGCCTGGCCGGAGCCGGTGGCGACGGCGCCGATGCCGCCCTCGAGGCTCGCGATCCGCTCCTCGAACGCCGCGACCGTCGGGTTGCCGAGGCGCGTGTAGATGTTCCCGTACTTCTGCAGCGCGAACAGGTCGGCCGCGTCCTGGGTGTTCTCGAACACGAACGAGGTGGTCTGATAGATCGGCACCGCGCGGGCACCCGTCGTCGGGTCGGGGCGCGCGCCGGCGTGGATCGCGCGCGTGCGCATCCCCCAGTCGCGGTCCTCGGGGTCGCTCATCCGGCCCATGACGGTACCCAAGTCAGAGGTCGAACATTTCTAGGCGACGAGGTGTATTGCGGCATAAGATGGGGACGAAACCGGTGCATCACGCCAGCGTCGCGTTAGACCGGCAAATGGTCTGACCGAGCTCGGACGGGTCGTTAAAGCGACGCCTCCGTCCGTATAGCTTCCGCTCGCAACGGAATTACGGGCGGGGGCGTTCATGCAGCGACGGATACTGGCTAGTGACGATGATGGCGATGGTGGCGGGCTGCTCGGCAGCGGCACCGGCCTCCGCGCATCGGTTCCCTGGGACCTGCACTCGCCAACGGCATCGATCTCGACGCTCGTCGAGTCGACGAGCGCTCGTGCGGCCCGGCGACACGATGACCTACCGCGTCGGCGTCGAGAACACCAACGGCACGCCGTGCGACGTCACGGGCGCGAACATCGGCTTCCGCCTGCCGACCGCCACCGGCGCGCTACGAGCCCGGCCGCTGACCCGGTCGTCGTCGGCGCGAACCAGCCGTTCGCGTCGCTGCTCGGTCCGGGCAGATCGGGCCGGACCTTACCTGGGTCGCGATCAACCCAGGCGTCGCGAACGTTCGGAGCCGCGCAGGCGACGGTCGGCGGGACCCTGCACGATCACGATCCGCGACAGGACTTCGCCGAGATCGTCAAGACGATCAGCATCACGGTCACCAACCCGTCGATCACGATCGACAAGACCGGCTCGATCACGAGACGGGCAGGCGCCGCAGAACGTCACCTACACGTACTGGTGACGAACACGCAGCCAGACCGTCGTGCCGAGGAACCAGGTCGGCGTCCGGGACGACCATGTGCGCGAACGCCGACCTACGCGAGCGGCGACGCCAACGGCGACGGCAGCTGCTGATCCAACGGCGAGCGTTGGACCTTCACCTGCACGATCGCTCCACCAGGCGCCCGGCACGTACACCAACACCGCGACCGCCTGCGCGATCAGCATCCGTGGACGGCCGCGCAGGTCTGCTCGCCGCCCGACACGTGGACGGTCACGCTGACGCCGCCGCGTCCGCCCGGCGGTCGCGCGTCGAAGCCCGCGTCCGCGGCCAGGCGCCGTGCACGCTCTCGACGCCGAGCGGCCTGCGCGTGCGCGCCGGCCAGCTCAACACGATCCGCGTGCGCGTCCGCAACGTCGACGCCGGCTCGACCGTCACGCATCACGCTCCCGGGCGGAAGGACCGTGACCGCGAAGACGAACGCCACCGGCGTGGCGGTCCTGCGCGTGCGGCCGACGACGCTCCGGCACGGCGCGCGATCCGGGTCGCCGAGTGCTCCGAGGTCGACAGCCTGCGCGTCCGTCCCGCCCGGCGCGTCACCACACAGCGGAGAGCCGAGGGTCACCGGCTGACTAGATGGGCCTGGGTAGGACGGTAGGTACGCCGCCGCGGTCGCGCTGTTCGCGACCGCGGCGCCCGCGCAGGCGGCGAACGTCGAGAACCTCCAGAAGCTCGGGCAGGACGCTCGTACTTCGCCTTCGTCGAACGCAAGGCGCCCGTGAAGGCGCAGGCCGCCACATCCGCGCGCACGGTCGGCCGGCTGACGACGAAGACCGGCGAGGGCACCGACGATCTCGTGCTGGTGCTCGCCCGGACTACCGACGAGCAGGACCGCAGGTGGCTGCAAGGTGCGGCTGCCGATCCGGCCCAACGGCACGACGGGCTGGGTGACCGAGGCGTCGCTGAGCTCCCTGCAGCCGGTCGACACGCTGGCTGCGGATCAACACCAAGACGTTCCGGGCGACGCTGATCAAGAAGGGCAAGCAGGTCTGGAGCTCGCCGATCGGCGTCGGCCGGTCGCAGTGGCCGACGCCGAAGGGCCAGTTCTACATCCGCGCCAAGCTCACGGGCTACAACAACCCGGTCTACGGGCCGCTGGCGTTCGTCACCAGCGCGACGTCGCCCACGCTCACGGACTGGCCGGGCGGCGGGATCGTCGGCATCCACGGGACGAACCAGCCCGGGCTGATCCCGGGCCGGATCTCGCACGGCTGCGTGCGCGTGCCGAACGCCAACATCCTCAAGCTCAACAAGCTGATGCAGGTCGGGACACCGCTGACCATCACCTGAGTAGCTTGGAGGGATGACGTACCGGCGCTTCGTCGCCCTCGGCGACAGCACGACCGAGGGCCTCGTCGATCCGCACCCCGACGGCGACGGCTTCCGCGGCTGGGCCGACCGGCTGGCCGAGACGCTGGCCGCGCTCGAGCCGGAGCTGCGCTACGCGAACCTGGCCGTGCGCGGCAAGCTCGCGCGCCAGGTGCGCGCGGAGCAGCTCGACGCGGCGCTCGCGCTGCAGCCCGATCTGGCCTCGCTGCTGAGCGGGCTCAACGACATGCTGCGGCGCAACGTCGACGTCGACGCGGTGGCCGGCGAGATCGACTTCATCGTCGGCGCGCTGCGCGACGCGGGCGCGGACGTGCTGCTGTTCACGCTGCCCGGACCCGGTGCCCGATCAACCCGCTCGCGCGCGCCGCCGCGCCGCGGCTGCGTGCGGCTCAACGCCGCGATGCGCGCGATCGCCGCGCCGCGCGGCACGTTCGTCGTCGACCTGGACGCGCACCCGGTCTCCTCCGACCGCCGGCTGTGGAACGAGGACCGCCTGCACGCGAACGCCGAGGGCCACCGCCGGATCGCGAGCGCCGCCGCGCACGCGCTCGGCCTGCCGGACGCCGACGCGTCCTGGACCGACGTCTTCACCGACCCGCTCGGCCGCCGCGCGCCGCACAACGCACGCGATCTGGTTCGGCCGCTACTTCACGCCCTGGCTGATCCGCCGCCTCCGCGGCCGCTCCTCCGGCGACGGCCGCGTCGGCCAAGCGCCCGACGCTCGAGCCGTTCACTTGAGCATCTAGCGGCTGGTCGATGACGCGGACGGCCTTGCCCTCGCTGCGGGGGACCTCGCCGGGCGCGCGGACCGACGACGGTGACGCTGATGCCGATGCGCTGGCGGATCGCCTCGTGGACGCGGGCGGCGAGCGCCTCGGTGTCGGCACCGTCCTCGGCCGGCTCGCAGTGGACGGTGACCTCGTCGAGCTGGGCGGGACGCTCGACGACGAGCTGGTAGTGCGGGGCGATCCCCTGCTGGGCGAGCAGCACGTGCTCGATCTGGCTCGGGTAGAGGTTGGCGCCGCGGACGATCAGCATGTCGTCGCGGCGGCCGCGGACGGCGCTCATGCGCGCGAACGTGCGCCCGCAGACGCAGCGCTCGCGGGTCAGGCTCGCGATGTCGCCGGTGCGGTAGCGCAGCAGCGGCATCGCCTCCTTGGTCAGCGTCGTGAAGACGAGCTCGCCGTAGGTGCCGTCGGGGACGGCGCCGCCGGTCTTGGGGTCGACGACCTCGACCAGGAAGTGGTCCTCCTGCACGTGCAGGCCGTCGCGGGCCTCCGGGCACTCGGCGGCGACGCCCGGGCCGACGATCTCGCGACAGCCCGTAGATGTTGAGCGCCTTCAGGCCGAGCTCGGACTCGAGCTGCGCGCGCATCGCCTCGGTCCACGGCTCGGCGCCGAACATCCCGATCTCGAGCGCGAGCTCGTCCTTGTCGATCCCGGCCTCGCGCAGGCCCTGCGCGATGTGCAGCGCGTAGCACGGCGTGCAGCACAGGACCTGGCCCTCGAGGTCGCGCAGCAGCACCGCCTGGCGCGCGGTGACGCCGCCGGAGACGGGGATCACGATCGCGCCGATCCGCTCGCGCGCCCTGGTGGAAGCCGAGCCCGCCGGTGAACAGGCCGTAGCCGTAGGCGTTGTGGACGACCATGCCCGGCCGCACGCCGGCCATCTCCATGCAGCGCGCCATCACCTTCGACCAGACGTCGAGGTCGTGCTCGGTGTAGCCGACGACGGTCGGCGTGCCGCCGGTGCCGCTCGAGGCGTGGATGCGGCGCAGCTGCGTCGCGCGGGACGGCGAGCATGCCGAGCGGGTAGCTCGCGCGCAGGTCGTCCTTGGACGTGAACGGGAGCTGCGCCAGCTCGCCGAGGCGACTCGATCGCGCGGCAGCGTCGTCGCCGCGCCGGTCGGGCGCAGCTCGGCCAGCGCTCCTGCAGGCGCTCGAGCTGGAGCGTCTCGAGCACGCCGGCGCGGTCTCAATCCGTACGCTCATGGGCGCGCCAGTTCTCCTCGAGGTTGCGGATCAGGGCCGGGCTGAAGTGGCAGACGGCCTGCTCGCGGCTGTAGGTCGCCATGTAGGCGCGGAAGGTGTCCAGCGGCTCCTGGGCGATCCGCAGCGCGCGCCGGTTCGCGACGCCGCTGACCGCGCCGGCGCTCATCAGGTGGCGCGCGGTGCGCTCGATCGCGGCGTCCATGTCGCCGGCACGACGATGTCGTCGGCCAGTTCCTCCGGGCGAGAGCTCGCGGTCGGAGAGGATCGCCTGGCGCGCGCGGCGGTCGCCGACGAAGCGCGGCAGCCGCAGGTTCGCGGCGCCGGGGATGATCCCCTCGTTGCGCGCGGGCAGCGTGCAGCGCGTGCCGGCCTCGATCAGGATGTGGTCGACGGTCAGCAGCAGCTGGCAGCCGCCGCCGATCGCGAACGTCTCGGCGGCGGCGATCCACAGCTTCTCGATCGTGTCCTCGGGCGGGCGCTCGGGGTCGCTGAGACCGCGGAAGACCTTGTGCACGAGGCCGAGGTCGCGCACCGGGAAGAACAGGTAGGAGATCTGGCCGCGGTAGAGGTGGGTGAGGTTGAGGCCGGCGCCGAAGATGCGCCGGCCGGCGTAGCGCGGGTGCTCGACGATGCCGCCGCGCAGGACGGCGACCTCGATCTGCGGGTCGAGCAGCGCGAGGTCGATCGCGGCCTCGAACGGGCCGGTCGTGCGTGTCGTCCTCGGCGTTGAGGTGGCGCGGGTTGCGCAGCTCGACGGTGCCGACCTTGCCGGTGCGGGTGACCGCGGCGGTGCCGAGGTCGACGCTGCCGGTGCTTCGCAGCTCCTCGCGGTGCTCGAGCGCGAGCTCGGTCGGGCCGCAGCATCGCGTCGATCAGGTGGCGGCCGGTCTCGGGGTTGGCGAGCACGTGCCCGAGCAGCCGCCCTGGGCGATCTCGTGGCCGTCCTTGTCCTTCTGCAGCCGCTCGCGCTCCGTGGTCGACCTCCCGCCGCGTCGGCGTGAGGCCCGGGACGCGCTCGGCGGCGGCGTAGACGAGGTCGTCGGCGCGCACCGCGCTCGTCCCGTTGTCGGTCAGGTCGGCGTAGAGCGCGTGCGTGTGGCGGGCGAGGAACGCGTCGCGCGTCTCGTCGAGCGCGGCCAGGATCGTCTCCGCCTCGTGCTGCTCGCGCTCCGAGCGCTCGGGCTTGGCGGGCAGCCGGCCGAGCAGGTCGAGCGCCGCGCAGCAGGTACGCCGCGGCATTGCCGGCGTCGTGCTCGAAGTCGCCGTCGAGCTCGGGCCGGGTCTCCGTCCCAGGCGTCAATCGCCATGCGGCACATCTTCGCGCAGCCGCTCGCCGGGGGCGATGCGGGTGCGCACGATCAGCTCGGCGATCGCGGTCGCGCTGAGCAATTCGACCGCCAGCAGCGTGAGCAGCACGGTCAGCTGGATGCGCGCGGCCTCGGCCGGGCGAGGCGCCGCCGAGGACGAGCCCGACGAACGTGCCGGGAAGCGTGACGATGCCGACGTTGCGGGTCTGGTCGATCGCCGGGATCGAGGCCGGTCTTGATCGCCTGGCGGACGGTCGGCGCGAGCGCCTCGCGGATCCGGTCGCCGAGCGCGAGCCGCGTCTCGATCGCGTCGTCGTCGGCTGTCCAGGCCCTCGAGCAGGCGGCGGCCGGTGAGCGTGGTCGCGGCCATCGCGCCGCCGATCAGGATGCCGGCGGTGGGGATCGCGGCGCGCGGCGTGGGCTCGAACGCGCCGACCGCGATCAGGATGCCGGCCGCGCCGACCGCGGGGACGCCGATCGCCGCGATCGCCCGCACCCGCGCGTTCGGCACGCCCTTGATGCCGGCCGCCGGAGGTGAGCGCCGCGGTGGCGACCATCGCGGCCACGAAGACGATCGCGAGCACGTCGACCTCGAACACGAGCGCGATCAGCGCGCCGACGGCGGTGAGCTGGACGGTGGCGCGCGCGGCGGCGATCAGCAGCTCGCGGGTCAGCCCGAGCTGGAGCCGCCAGGCGAGGACGGCGGCGGCGAGGACGAAGACGGCCGCGCACGCGACCTGCAGGACGGCCTCGCTCACGCGCCGGCCTCCGCGGGCGGGGCGAGGCGGCCGGCGCGTCGCGGGCCGGCGCGTCGGGGCGCGCGCGCGCCTCGAGGCGCGCGGCGCCGCGCGTGCGCCGCAGGCCGCAGCGTCGCGTCGGCGACGTGCTCGGCCAGCGCGAGGTCGTGGGTGGCGACGATCACGATCAGGTCGCGCTGCGCCAGCGCGGTGATCGTGTCCGCGATAGGTGGGCGGTGTCGGGGTCGAGCGCGGCGGTCGGCTCGTCGAGCAGGAGCGCGTCGGGGTCGCGGGTCAGCGCGCGGGCCAGCGCGACCCGCGCGCGCTCGCCGCCCGAGAGCGCCTTCGCGCGGCGCGGGCAGCGAACGACGCGTCGAGGCCGGCGGCGCCAGCGCGGCGTCGCGGGCGTCGACGGACAGCGACGGCGAGGCCGTAGGCGAGGTTGTCCTCGACCGTCCCGGGGAGCATCGACCGGGCGTCTGCGCGACGAGCGCGACGCGGCGGCGCAGCGCGGGCGGGTCGAGCGCGCGGATGTCGGCGCCGTCGAGCGCGATCGTTCCCGCGTGCGGTCTCCGCGAGCCGGTTCAGGCAGCGCAGCAGCGTGCTCTTGCCCGCGCCCGACGCACCCACGAGCGCGAGCACGCTGCCCGCGCGCCGCGTCGAAGCGAGACGTCGTGCAGCACCACGCGCCCGCCGCGCCGCACCGTGAGGCCGCGCACCTCGATGCCGCGATCATCGGGCGATTGTACCGTTTCACGGTACGTTCCGTGGCGATGACGATCGAGGAGGCGCACGCGTTCGGCACGCGAGCGCGGGACCTCGAGGCTGGTCTACGCGTTCATGCGGGCGCTGCTGATGCCGATCGCGAAGCTCTGGTTCCGGATGAAGGTCACCGGCGCCGAGTACGTGCCCGACGAGGGCGCCGCGATCATCGCGCCCAACCACAAGAGCCTGTACGACCCGTTCTTCGATCGGCCTGGCGACCAAGCGCCGCGCTGCACTACATGTCCAAGGCCGAGCTCTTCGAGGGCCGTCCGCGGTCGGCTGCTCTCCGACCTCGGCGCGTTCCCCGTGCGCCGCGGGACCGCCGACCCCGAGGCGCTCGAGACCGCGCGCATCCACCTCGAGGCACGGCCGCGTGCTCGCGCTCTTCCCGGAGGGCACGCGCGTGCGCGACCCGGAGGCGCTGCGCGCCGCCGCGCCGCGGCGCCGGGCGGCTCGCGATCGAGGCCGCAGGCGCCGATCGTGCCGTGCGCGATCACCGGCACCGACCGCGCTGTTCGCGCGGTTCCCGCGTCAAGATCCAGGTCTCGTTCGCCCCGCCGATCAGCCCGCCCAGCTCGAGGCCACGCCCGAGGCCGCCGCCGAGCTGATCGAGAACCAGGTCTGGCCCGAGGTCGAGCGCGAGTTCCACCGCCTGCGCACCACCCCGGCGTGATCGCCGCGATCGTGGCCACGCTCGGCGCCGGCGCCGCGGGTGGCGGCATCGCCTACCGGCGACAGCGCAAGCCGAAGAGCCGGGTGGCGCAGGAGTCAAGCGCAAGCTGCGCCGCTGAGCGGGCGCGAGGCGGCGCGATGTAGCTCGCGTCCGGCCAGTCGAAGTGCGGCGGCAGCGCAGCATCGCGTAGCCGTGCAGGCTCGACCAGAGCGCAGCGCGCTGGCGAGCGTCGCCGGCTCGAGGGTCGTGTCGACCGGCCGCAGGAGCGCGCGAGGCCGTCGAAGCGCGCCGGCGAACTGCGCCGGTGCGAGCGGCGGTCCGATCGGCGGCGCGGATGCGCGTAGGCGCCGGGTGGCACGTTGCGAACGTCCAGGTAGGCGAGCCGATCGCCTCCGGCGATACGCGCGGAACCGGCGCACCTGCGGCGGGTGCGAGCGGCGTTGGCGCTGAAGCTCTCGTCACGGCCGGTGGTCGACGAGCGTCGTCGAGCAACGTCGAGTGACCGGTGGCGGGTGACCACCGACACGGCGGGTTCCTCGCCCTCGCCGGACGCGCGGCGTGGGACCGCCGGCCGCGCGCGTCTGACCACTCGCCTTTGCCGGCGCAGTTCGCGGCATCGCCCTCGCCGGGGGTTGCGCTGACGCGCTCGAGCGGCGATCGCTGCACCGACAGCGCGAGCGGCCGAGGCTTGACAGCTGTACACGGACAGCGGTTCACTTCAGCGAAGTTAGTAAGCGCTCACAATTCCTCCCCAGGAGCTCTCACTGTGCTGTCCGCACTCGCTGCCCGCACTCCGCTCGCCCCAAGCGAACGCTGCTCGCCGTCGTGCTCTTCGTCGTCGTCGCCGGCGTCGTCGGCGGCCCGGTCGCCGGGTCGCTCGAGTCCGCCGGCGGGTTCACCGCCGAGGACTCGGGCTCGGCCCGCGCCGAGGAGCGGATCGAGGCAGGCCACCGGCGCGCAGGCCACCCCGGGCGTCGTCGTGCTGGTGCGCGACCCCGCGCGCGCCGACGAAGGTCGCGAGCCGAGCTCGAGGACCAGCCCGGGATCGTCGCCGTCGCCCCGCCCCACGCCCAGCCGCGACGGCCGCACCGCCTACCGTGCCGCGACGCTCGCCGCCGACGCCGACGAGGACGAGGTCGTGAGCCGCGCTCGAGCGAGCGCTTCGCGGACGATCGCGACGTCGTCGCTCGGCGGCGGCGCTGGTCGCCGTTCGAGCCAGATCGGCGACAGCGTGTCCGAGGACCTCGGCCGCGCCGAGACTGCTCGCCTTCCCGGTGCTGCTGCTGCTCTCGCTGCTGTTCTTCCGCGGCCGCGCCGACGATCCTGCCGCTGGCGGTCGGGATGACGACGGTGCTCGGCACGTTCCTCGTGCTGACCGTGGTCAACCAGGTCTACGCGCTCTCGATCTTCGCGCTGAACCTCGTGATCGGCCTCGGGCTCGGGCCTGGCGATCGACTACACGCTGTTCCTCGTCACCCGCTACCGCGAGGAGCTCGGCCAAGGCGAACCCGGACGCGATCCGCACGACGATGCGCACCGCCGGCCGGACCGTCGCCTTCAGCGCCGTGACCGTCGCCTGCGCGCTGATCACGCTGACCGTGTTCCCGCTCGGCTTCCTGCAGTCGATGGGGATCGCCGGCGCCGTCGTCGCGCTCATCGCCGGCGCTCGCCTCGCTCGTGATCGCGCCCGCGACGTTCGCGCTCTGGGGCGACGAAGCTGGCCGTCGCGCCGCGCCGGCGCCCGAGGCCGCCCGAGCAGGGCGCCTGGTACCGGCTCGCGCACGCCGTGATGCGCCGCCCGCTGCCGGTCGCGCTCGTCACCGGCGCGCTGATGCTCGCTGCTCGCGCTGCCCGCGCTGCGCGCGATCTGGACGCCGGTCGACTCGTCGGTGATCCCGAAGGGCGCAGAGCGCGCGGACCGTCGCCGACACCCTGACGCGCGACTTCGGCGGCCAGGACTCGAGCCCGGTCACCGTCGTGCTGACCGCCGACCAAGCCGCAGGCGCAGAGCTTCGCCCGACGGCCTCGACGGCCGCCCCGGCGTCCGCGCGGTGTCCGCGCCGCGCGCGCTCGACGACGACGACCTGGCAGGTCGACGTGCTCGCCGCCGGCGAGCCGCGAGGGCGAGACGGCGCGCGCGCTCGTGCGCGACATCCGCGACGAGACCGACCTGCCGGTGCTCGTCGGCGGCGCCGCCGCGGAGTTCATCGACCAGCAGGACGCGATCGCCTCGAGCCTCCCGCTCGCCGTCACGCTGCTCGTCGCGCTGACGTTCGTCGTGCTGTGGCTGATGACCGGCTCGATCGTGCTGCCGGTCAAGGCGATCGTGATGAACGCGCTGACCGTCGGCTCGGCGCTCGGCGTGCTCACGCTCGTCTTCCAGGACGGCCGCTTCGAGAGCCTGCTCGGCTACACGCCCAACGGCGGCGTCGAGCCGACCGACTTCCTCGTCGCCGCCGCGCTCGTGTTCGCGCTCTCGACCGACTACGGCGTGTTCCTGCTCGGCCGCATCAAGGAGGCGCGCGACGGCGGGCTGTCCGACCGCGAGGCGGTCGCCGTCGGCGTCGAGCGCACCGGCGCGGTCGTCACCGCCGCCGCGATCCTGCTCGCGGTCGCGATCGGCGCCTTCATCACGTCCTCGATCTCGTTCATCCAGCAGATCGGCGTCGCCACCGCGGCCGGCGTCCTGATCGACGCCTTCATCGTCCGCGCCCTGCTCGTGCCGTCGCTGATGGCCCTGCTCGGCCGTGGAACTGGTGGTCACCGCGCCCGCTGGCCCGCCTGCACGCCCGCATCGGCCTCCGGGAGGAACCGAGCCTCACCTGCGGCGCTCCACGTGCCCACCGCGACGCCGTCCTCGAGGATCACCGCGCGCAGGATGCCGCCGCCCGGGTGGACCGCCCGGGCGTGCTCGGCGGGGACGGTCGGCGTGCGGTCGCGCCAGCCGAGCAGCAGCTCGTCGAAGGCCGGGAGCAGGACGCGCGGGACCGGGCCGTCGTCGAGCGGCGTGCGGCGGCGGCGCGCGGACGTCGCGCGCCGGCAGGCCGGACCAGTAGGCGAGGTCGTCGGCGGTCGCGCCCGCGTGGGCAGGCGTAGTAGCGGCGGGCGAGCTCGTCGAGCGCGGCGTCGCGATCGCCCGGCGGCGCGGCAGCGACAGCGGCACGAAGACGCGGTCGGGCGTCGAGCGCGACGCGGCCCTGCATCGCCGCGCGGTGCGAGCAGGTGGACGATCGCCTGCCCGGCGACCGGGATGTCGTGCGACGGCGAGGCACTCGGCGAGCTCCGGCCGCGTGGCCGGCACGCGCTCGGCGATCAGCTCGACCGCGCGCTCGGCCTGCGCCTCGCTCGACGCCCGAGCTGCCGCAGCCGCCGCACGTTGGTCGCCGCCTGCCGCGGCGCGAACAGCGGGTGCAGCCACTCGAGGTCGTCGGCGTGCACGAGGTGCAGCGTCGAGCGCATCAGCCAGGTGATCCGCATCGAGTCGCGCAGCGCGCCGCCGCGCACCGAGAGCGCCAGCGCGGGCGTCCGCACGTCCTGCGCCTGGACGGCGAGCAGGTGGCGCAGGACGTCGCCGCCGCCCGGCGCGTGCAGCCACTGCCCGCGGGCGCGGGCCCGCGCGAGCTCACTCACCGGCGTCGTGCGCCGCGATCAGCTCGCTTCGGCGCCTGCATGCGCCACGCGTCCTCGATCAGCTCGGCGAGCTGCTGCCGGGTCGACCGCCTCCAGCCGCACGAGCACCGCCGGGTAGCCGTCGTAGTGCGGCGTCGTGAAGAACACGTCGGGGTCGCCGAGCAGCAGCGCCTCGCGGTCGGCGAGGTCGATCACGCGCATCGACGAGCGCGTCCGGGTTCGTCCGCAGCCGGCACATGAACTTGTCGCGCACCTTCAGCGACGGCGTGCCGTAGGAGGTGCCCTCCACGACGCCCGGGAAGCGCGCGCCGATCGCGACGACGTCCGCCCACTCAGCCATCGCGGCCGGGCGCGGTCGCGAGCGGGCGGGAGCGTGCGTCGCGCGGTAGACGAGCAGCGTGCGCTTGAACGTGATCACGACGACGCCGTCCTGGTTGTAGCCCTTGGTGGCGACGGTCACGACGCCCACGTTCGGGCGCGAGCGTGGAGTCGCGCACCTCCAGCACCTCGGACTCGCAGTAGATCGTGTCGCCCTCGAACACCGGCGCCGGCAGCCGGACCTCGTCCCAGCCGAGGTTGGCCATCACGTTCTGCGAGACGTCGGTGACGCTCTGGCCCGGTGACCAGCGCGAGCGTGAACGTCGAGTCCACCAGCGGCCGCCCCCACTCGGTCTGCGCCGCGTAGTGGGCGTCGAAGTGCAGGTCCGCGGTGTTCTGGGTGAGCAGCGTGAACCACGAGTTGTCGACGGGCAGGACGGTGCGCCCGAGCGGGTGCTCGTAGACGTCGCCGACCTCGAAGTCCTCGAAGAAGCGGCCCTTCCACGTCATCCGAATGCCCCTCCCGCTCGTGCCGCTTGAACGCCTCGTCGTCGTAGCCGCACAACTCGCGCAGCACGGCCTCGGTGTGCTCGCCGCGCGCCGGCGCCGGGCCGTACTCCGTGCCGAGCCGCAACGGCGAGGCGGGCGAGCGCACCGTCGCCCAGCCGCGGGTGCTCGTAGGCCGCCACCGCCTCGCGCGCCGCGACCTGCGGGTCCTCGAGCGCGCCGAGCACGTCGTTGACCGCGCCCGCACGGGACACCCGCCGCCGACAGCCGCGCCACCAGCTCGTCGGTCGGCGCGCGCGCGGAACAGCGGCCGCAGGATCGCCAGCAGCTCGTCGCGGTGCTCGGCGCGCTCGTCGAAGCCCGCGAAGCGCGGGTCGTCGGCCAACTCCGGCGCGAGCGCGGCACACAGCCCGAGCCAGAACTTCTGCTTGGCGGCGGCGACCGTGATCCAGCCGTCGGCGGTCCGGAAGGCCTGGAACGGGACGATCGACGGGTGCGCGGACTCCGCGCGGCGCTCGGTCACGTGCCCGCGCGAGGCCGCCCACGTGCCCGACGTAGGTCAGCAGCGAGAGCGCGGTCTCGAACAGCGACGTGTCGCAGTCGCAGCCGACGCCGTCGCGGCGCGCGCGCCAGACGCCCGCCAGCAGCGCCAGCGCGCTGACGTAGCCGCCGCGAGAAGTCGACCAGCGACAGCCCCGACTTGACCGGCGGCCCGTCCGGCTCGCCGGTCAGGCTCATCCAGCCCGTCAGCGCCTGCAGCACGTAGTCGTAGGCCGGCTCGGCCCGCCGCGGCCCGGTCGTGCCGAAGCCCGACAGCGAGCAGCAGACGATCCGCGGGTTGAGCTCGCGCAGGTCGTCGTAGGTGATCCGCAGCTTCGCCGGCTGGTCGCCGCGCAGGTTCGAGTAGACCGCGTCGCTGACGCCGCACGAGGTCCTCGAAGACCGCGCGGCCGGCGCGCCGAGCGCAGGTCCAGCGACACGCTGCGCTTGCCGCGGTTGAAGGTCTCGAAGTACAGCGAGTCCTCGCCCGTCGCGGTACGGCGGGACGTAGCGCCCGACGTCGCCGCCGCTCGCCGGATCCTCGATCTTGATCACCTCCGCGCCGAGGTCGGCGAGCTGCAGCGTCGCCCACGGCCCGGCGCCGAACTGCTCGATCGCCAGCACGCGGACGTCGTCGAGTGGCCTGCGCACCCGCGGCAGCCTACGCTGCACGGCATGTCCGACCTCGAGCAGCTCGCGAACGCCGTCGAACTCCAGGGCCGCCTCGTCGTCGACATCGGCTGCGGCGACGGCGCGTTCGTGCGCGCGCTCGCCGCGCGCGGGCGCGGAGGCGATCGGCGTCGACGTATCGGTCGAGCGCGCGCCCGCGAGCTCGATCCCGACCACCGCTACTTCATCGGCGGCGCCGAGGCGCTCCCGCTGCCGGACGCCTCGGTCGACATCGCGACGCTGATGCGCAGCCTGCACCACGTGCCGGACCCGTACGCGCGCGTTCCCGGAGCTCGCACGCGTGGTGCGCGAGTACGTCTGGATCGCCGAGCCGCTCGCCACCGGCGACTTCTTCGAGCTGCTGCGGCCGGTCGACGACGAGACCGAGGTGCGCGCCAAGGCCCAGGACGCGATCGCGCACGCGACCGGCTTCGAGCGCGAACAGACGATCGAGTACGAGCTCACGCTCCCGCTCGGCTCCTTCGAGGCGCTTCGCGACATGCGTGCTGGCCGCCGACCCGGAGCGCGCGGACACGTTCGCGGCGCTCGAGGCCGACCTGCGCGAGCGCTTCACGCCCGGCGACTACACCGTGCCGATGCGGGCGGACCTGCTGCGCGTATCGTCTGGCTGATGGACCAGCTCAGGGCACTCCGCGACGGGCTGCTGGAGAACCGCGAGGACTGGGCGGCGGCCTGCGCCGGGTTCGCCTGGCCTGCGCTGGACGAGTTCAACTGGGCGCTCGACTGGTTCGACCCGTTCGCGCGCGGCAACGGCTCGCCCGGCCTGCTCGTGGTCGAGGCCGACGGCTCGTCGCAGACGCTGACGCTTCGACGAGCTGGCCACGCGCTCGGACCAGCTCGCGAACTGGCTGCGTGCCGAGGGCGTCGCGCGCGGCGACCGGATCGTGCTGATGCTCGGCAACCAGGTCGAGCTGTGGGAGACGATGCTGGCGGCGATGAAGCTCGGCGCGGTCGTGATCCCGGCCACGACGCTGCTGGCCGAGAGCGACCTGCGCGACCGGATAGAGCGCGGCAACGCCAAGCACGTCGTCGTCCGCGCCGCGGACGCCGCCAAGTTCCACGGCGTGCCCGGCGACTACACGCGGATCGCGGTCGGCGGCGCGGTCGAAGGCTGGCTCGACTACGCGATGTCCCACGACGCCCCGGCGCAGTTCGCCCCCGACGGTGCGACCAAGGCCGGCGACACGCTGCTGCTCTACTTCACCTCCGGCACGACCGCGCGGCCGAAGCTCGTCGAGCACACGCACGCCTCCTATCCCGTCGGCCACCTGTCGACGATGTACTGGCTGGGCCTGAAGCCCGGTGACGTCCACCTCAACCTCAGCTCTCCGGGCTGGGCCAAGCACGCCTGGTCGAACTTCTTCGCGCCCTGGCTGGCCGAGGCCACGGTCGCGATCTTCAACTTCGAGCGCTTCGACGCGAGCGCGCTGCTGGACGTGATCGCGCGCCACGGCGTCACGACCTTCTGCGCGCCGCCGACGGTCTGGCGGATGCTGATCCAGGCCGACCTCGGCTCGGTGCAGACGTCGCTGCGCGAGGTCGTCGGCGCCGGCGAGCCGCTCAACCCGGAGATCATCGAGCGCGTGCAGGAGGCCTGGGGCCTGACCCTGCGCGACGGCTACGGCCAGACCGAGACGACGGCGCAGATCGGCAACCCGCCCGGCGCGCCGCTCAAGCCCGGCTCGATGGGGCGGCCGCTGCCCGGCTACAGCGTCGTGCTCGTCGACCCTGCCTCCGGCGAGCCCGCGGACGAGGGCGAGATCTGCCTCGACCTCGCGCACCGCCCGCTGGGCCTGATGGTGGGCTACCGCGACGACGACGAGCGCACCGGCGAGGCGATGCGCGACGGCTACTACCACACGGGTGACGTCGCCACCCGCGACGCCGACGGCTACATCACCTACGTCGGGCGCACCGACGACCTCTTCAAGGCCTCCGACTACCGCATCTCGCCGTTCGAGCTCGAGTCGGTGCTGATCGAGCACGAGGCCGTCGCCGAGGCGGCCGTCGTCCCCTCGCCCGATCCGCTGCGCCTGGCCGTGCCGAAGGCCTACGTCGTGCTCGCCGCCGGGCTACGAGCCGAATCGCGAGACCGCGCTCTCGATCCTGCGCCACGCGCGCGAGCACCTCGCCCCGTACAAGCGCATCCGCCGGATCGAGTTCTACGAGCTGCCGAAGACGATCAGCGGCAAGATCCGGCGCGTGGAGCTGCGCGCTCGCGAGGAGGACGACGGCAGCACGGGCTGGTCGGAGTCCGACTTCCCCGAGCTGAAGGCCTGACGTTCAGTCGAGCGAGTCGTAGGCGGCGAAGGCGTCGTAGCGCGCGACGCCGCCGGGGCCGAGGCCGAACGCGCCGACCTGCCCGGGATCGCCGTCGTCCGCGGGATTGCGGTCCTCGGCGAAGGCCAGCGGCGAGGCGTTGATCATGTAGCCGAGTGAGACCGGAGCGCCGTCGCGGCGCTCGTCGCACAGCAGCCGCACGAGCGTCGCCTGGCCGGGATCGCTGCGCCCGCCGACCCTGAGCCGGCCCGACACGACCTCGGTCGCCTCGCCCGACTGCAGCCGGTAGAGCCCGTAGCGGCCGTCGGCGCCGACCGCGAGCCCGTACGGCCCGCAGAACACGCCGGCGCGGCCGCGCGCGGGCAGGACGACCTCGGCCTCGACGCGGCTGGGCGGCCCGACCGGCTCGGGCGCCGGCGCCAGCACGGGCTCGGCGCCGAGCTCCAGCTTCCCACCCGGCACCGCGGGCCAGGCGTCCGGGTCGCGCTGCAGGTCGAGCCGCACGCCCGCCGTCGCGGTCGCCGTGGTGGTGGCGGTCGGCGTCGGGGCCGCGGCGGGCTCGTCCTCGCCGCCGCAGCCCGCGAGCGTCAGCACGCCGGCCACCAGGATCACTCGAAGCCGATGCATGGCACGCGGTCGGGGACGAACGGGTTGTCGGCGAAGGGCGGCTGGCACGAGTTGATGTCCGGGTCCAGCGGCAGTGCGCCGTCGACCTGGTCGGGGTGGATGTCCTTGTCGTCGTAGATCCCGTCGGGCTCCTCGTCCGGACGGTAGTGGTAGATCACCTTGGCGGGGTAGTCGTCGCGGGTGTCGGTGCCCTTCTCGTAGCTCCCGTCCGACTGGCGGTTGATCTCGACCGTCCCGTCGACGGAGATCGCCAGCGGCGTGATCGAGTTCAGCGCGTCGTAGCTCAGCGTCACCGAATCGCCGTCGGCCTCGATCTCGAACTGGTTCGTCTGGTCGATGTTGATGCCCTCGCCGGTCGCGTCGTTCTCGGAGTCGTTCTCCCAGCCGTCGTCCATGTCGAACGTGATCGGGCGCGGCTCGTTGCAGAAGTTGGCCCCGATGCCGGTGGTGCACGTCTCGGTCTGCATGACCACGCCGCGGCCGGTCTCGCGGTCGATGATGACGGTGATCCGCGAGCGATCCTGGCCGTAGGGGCCGAGCAGCGGATCGGCGACGCCGCGGTCGTCGCCCTTGAGGAACAGCGAGCTCTCGAACGGGATGTAGTAGTCGTAGACGAGCACGCCCTCGCCCGGCGCGGGGTCGACCTGGAAGTAGCGCTGGTTGAACTTGCCGCCCTGCTGATAGGTCGTACCGGCGTCGACCAGCGCGCGGAAGGCCGCGTCGTCGGTACCCGTGAGCTCGGTCACGGCGGCGCCGCGCGGGCCGCCGCCGAGCTGGCGGTAGAGCTCCAGCAGGTCGAGGATGCGATCCGCGGTCTCCTCGTCGCCGCGGGCCAGCGCCTCCTCGGCCTCGTCGAGCAGCTCGCGGTAGCGCCCGTGGCGGTTGGCCCATTCCCGCAGCTCCCGCGCCCGGTCGGAGAGCGACTCGTCGTCCTCCGACGGCCCGTTCGGCCCCAAGCACGCCGCCCCGCCGCCGATCTCGCACACCAGCTGCTGCATCCGGTCGCGGATCTGGCCGCCGACGCCCGTGCCGGCGACCGCGGCGATCAGCACGGAGACGATCAGCATCCCGCCGAGGTACTCGGCCATCGTCTGCCCGCGGTGATCGCGCCAACCCATCCGCGCGACCCTAGGCGCGGCGGCGATGCCCCGAAAGAGCCGCGGGACCCAACCTGAAGGCGGGCCTGGTCCTAGGCCTGCGCGCGCGGGGCCGGGCGGATCAGCAGCCCGATCAGCAGGTAGCTGAGGTCCGCCGCGGCGATCTCGGGCTCACCGAGCGCGAGGCTGCCGACGTTGAGCGGCACGGCGAGGATCAGCGCCAGCCCGAGGGCCCACAGGCGGAACGCGCGCGGCGGCTTGGTGGAGATGCGGTGGATGGCGAGCAGGTAGAACGGCCAGGCGACGGCGCCGAACAGCAGCGCGACGAAGTACTCGCCGAGCGTGTAGCCCTCGCCCGCGAACGGCAGCACGACGAGAAAGGCGACGATCGCCGCGAGCAGCGAGCGCGCGGCACACGACACGATCCAGCCCGCGAGCCCGCCGCGCGCATGCCGGACATCGCCGCCGCGCCCTTGGGGTGACGCGGCTCGACTGTGCGCCGGCTGGTCGCTCGGTGATCGGCCCATGGCGGGCAAATCTAGTGGCCGCAGCCGCAAGCACGACGCATTCCGGCGGTGCCCGCCTTCGCCGGGCGATGCGCCGTACTTCCGGCCCGCGCTGCGAAGATGCGGACGCGATGAAGATCGCGCGCGTCGAGATCCTTGCCTACGACCTGCGTTACGCGCACGGCGCGTACGTGATGTCGGGCGGGCGGACGATCACCTCGTTGCCGAGCACGGTCGTGCGCCTTCAGACCGACGAGGGCCTGACCGGTCACGGCGAGACGTGCCCGCTCGGCTCGACCTACCTGCCGGCGTCGGCGGCAGGCGCGCGGGCGGCGCTGGGCGAGCTCGCGCCCGCGCTGGTCGGCGTCGATCCCACCAACCTGGCCGCGGTCTGGGCCGCGATGGACGGCGCCCTGCGCGGCCACGCCTACGCCAAGGCCGCGGTCGACATCGCGTGCTGGGACCTGCTCGGACAGGCCGCCGGCGTGCCGGTCAGCACGCTGCTCGGCGGCGTTCGGGCGGACGACTTCCCGCTCTACGTGGCGATTCCGCTCGGCCCCGTGGACGAGATGGTGGCCCACGTGCAGGCGCGCCGGGACGAGGGCATCCACCGCTTCCAGCTCAAGCTCGGGGCGGACCCGCGCGAGGACGCCGCGCGCGTGCGCGCGGTCTTGGAGGCGACGAGCGACGAGGACCTCGTCATCGCCGACGCCAACGGCGGCTGGCGCCTGCAGGACGCGACGATCGCCGCTCGCGCGCTGGAGGACCTCGACCGCGTGCTGTTCGAGCAGCCGTGCCCGACGCTCGAGGAGTGCCTGATCGTGCGCGAGCGCACGACGCTCCCGATGGTCCTCGACGAGGTCATCACCGACGCGCAGGCGCTGATCCGGGCCTACGGCGCCTGCGAGGCCGTCAACCTCAAGCTCGGTCGCGTCGGCGGGTTGACGAAGGCCAAGCTGCTGCGCGACCTCGGCGCCGAGCTCGGGCTGCGCTTCACGATCGAGGACACCTGGGGCGGCGACCTCACGACCGCCGCCGTCAGCCACCTGGCGGCCTCCACCGCGCCCGACGCGCTGCTGATGGCGAGCTTCATGAACGACTGGACGCTCGACCACATCGCGGGCTACGCGCCGCGTTCCCGCGACGGCCGGGGCAGCGCGCCGACGGCTCCCGGGCTCGGCGTCGAGATCGACCGCGAGCTGCTCCATCTAGTCTCCGCTGCCGATGCCTGAACGCAAGCCGATCGGCTACTGGCTGAAGGAGCTCGACCGCCGCATCGAGGCCACGCTCGACCGGGCGCTGGCCGAGGACGGCGTGAACCGGCGCCAATGGCAGGTGATGAACGTGCTCGGGCCCGCCCCCGCCGCGCGCGCCGAGGTGCTGGAGGCGCTGCGGCCGTTCGGGGAGACGGGCGAGGCGCTCGACGAGCTCGTCGCGCGCGGCTGGGCGCTGCGCGACGCCGATGCGCGCGTCGCACTCTCGGCCGAGGGCGAGCGCGTCAAGGGCGCACTGCTCGAGCGGATCAAGGAGCTGCGGATGTCGATCGCCGACGGCGTGACGCCCGAGCAGTACAACACCACGATCGACACGCTCGAGAAGATGGCCGCGAACCTCGCGGCGCTGGAAAGCTAGGGCTTGGCGAAATAGCGCCGGCGCAAGAACGCGTCCTTCGTGGGGTCGAAGTGCTTGCGCTGCCACGGCTCGGCCGTGCGGGAGAGTGCGTTCAGCGGCGGGTTGCCCAGCGTCAGCGCCTCGCGGAAGGCGTGGTGGGAGAAGCTGCGCATGAACTCGCCGAAGTAGATGTCGGCCACGCGCGTGTCGCCGCGGATCACGAGCATGTTCTCGTCGTTGATGTTCGTGCTGTTCTCGCTGAAGTTGGCCGAGCCGGTCACGACCACCGGATCGGCCGACAGCGGGTCGACGAGCATGAACTTGGTGTGCACCCAGTCGACGTTGCGCCCGATGCCGTCGACGCGCTCGCGCTTCCAGTTGTCGAGCGCGGTCGCGTTCTTGTTCACGCCGACGGCCACGAGCACGTTGCCCTGCCGTCGCACCCGGTCGATGAACAGCCGCCCCTCGGCGAGCGCGGGGCCGTTGCCCTCGCGCTCCATCAACGCGAAGCGCAGGACCTCGTCGTCGCGCTCGTAGACCGCGCGGAAGCGCTCGTCCATGCCGAAGGCGAACGTCATGAACAGCGCGCGCTGCGCGGTCCCGGCCAGGCCGGCGTAATCGTCGAGCACGCCGAGGCCGCTGCGCGGGGACATCATCGTGCTCGTGCCGGCGGGCGGCGGCACGGCCACGGCCGGGCTGTTGGCCACCACCCACTGGCGCAGCGCGGGACGCTCCGGATCGCCCTCGAGCTGCTGCCAATACGCGAGGTAGGCCTGCGCGATCCCCGCGTCCTCGACCACGTGGCCGGCGTTGAGCTGGCCGAAGATGCCGTTCTCGGACAGGTTCATCGAGCCCGTCCAGACCGCCACCGGCTGTCCCTGGCGCATGAGCACGAAGAACTTGTTGTGCATCAGCGTGCCCTTTGTGCGCGGGAGGCACAGCGGATCGATCCCGGCGGCGGCGATCGCCTGCTGGTTGCCCGCGCGCGGCCCGCTCGCGTTGACGATCGCGTCGTAGACGATCCGCGTGTCCGCGCCGCGCTCGGACGCCGCCTTCAGCGCCGCCAGCACGGTCGGGTCGCGGAACTCGTAGACCGCGCCGCGCAGCGCGAAGCCGGGGCCGTCCGCGCGGGCGATGAAGGCCAGCAGCGCCTCGAGCAGCCCGCGCGAGAGCCACTTGTAGGCCGCCGCCCGCTCGCGCGGATCCTCGAGCTGGTCCGGCGCCAGGTTCTGGAAGCGCCGGGCGTACTCCTGCGACGCGAGCGCGCCGCGGTTGAAGAAGACCGCGTGCGTCGGGCCCAGCTCGGGCTCGGTCTGCACGCGGACACTGGCGCCGGGCTGGAGCTCGGGCTGAGCCGGCGTCCCGGTCATCGGGAACACCGCGTACGTGTAGTCGTAGCCCGGCTTGGCCGTGTAGTCGGCCCACTGGAAGGCCTGAATCGGATGAAAGCGGGTCGAAACCGTCTGCCCGGGGCCGAGTCCCGGATCGGTCTCGGCGAACGTCTTCATGCCGCGCAGCCACTGGCGCTCGCCCTCCGTGTGGTCGTCGCGGCGGATGGCGAAGCCGAGGCAGCCCTCGCGGCGAGCGTCGCTCAGGTCCAGGCCGAGCGTCACGACGTTGGTGCCGGCGACGGCGTGCAGCGTCACACCGGAGGTCACCTTGCGCTTGCGCATCGCCGCGAGCCTACTCCCCGCTAGGCTCCCGCATATGGAGAACGGTCATTCTGCGCAATTGCTCGACGCTGCCGAGCAGCTCTACTACACCAAGAACGTCCAGGGCGTCGGGATGGACGAGCTGCGCACGGTCTCGGGTGTGTCGCTCAAGCGGATCTATCAGCTGCATGGCGGCAAGGAGGAGATCGTGCTCGCCGTGCTGCGACGGCGCGACGAGCAGTGGCGGGCGCGGCTGGCCGCGCACGTCGAACCGATCGACAACCCGCGCAAGCGCGTGCTGGCGGTCTTCGGCTGGCTGGAGGCCTCGTTCTCGGAGCCGGATTTCCAGGGCTGCGCGTGGATCAACGCCTATGGGGAACTGGGACGCACTTCGCCCGCCGTGGCCGAGGAGGTGCGCCGGCACAAGGCGGCGTTCCGTCGCTACCTGAGCGAGCTGGTGGCCGACGCGGGCGGCTCGCGCTCGACGGCGTCGGCGCTCTTCCTGCTCGCCGAGGGCGCGATGGTCACGGCGGCGATCGACCGCTCGCCGAAAGCGGCCAAGCAGGCCCGCAAGGCGGCGCAGGTCCTGCTCGACCGTTGAGCCGGCCGGCGCACGGCGCGCCGGCCGGGCTCTCAGGCGACTACCAGACCGCGACCCCGTACTTCGGGCCGTAGTAGGCCAGGCTCTTGGCGATCGGGTAGTACCACGAGACGTTCTCGAGGCCGTACACGGAGCGGCAGCGGTAGCGGAAGCCGTCCGAGATCATCGACGCGCCGCTGGTCACGCCCTCGGCGGCGTAGGAGCTGGTCACCGAGACGTTGGCGCCGCCGGAGTCGCCGGGCTCAACGCACGCGTTGTGCCGCGTGAGGCCGTAGACCGTGCGGCTGCCGGAGTACGTGACGGTCTCGTTCTTGCCCGTGATCTGGCCGCACGTCCACTTGGTCGTGATGCCGGCCTTGCAGATCCACGTGCCGATCGGGGCGTCGGTGTAGCCGGAGGTGTTGATGTAGCCGCCGTTGGACGGGTTGTAGTCGACCCACGGGCCCTGGATCCAGTAGCCGGCGCTGTCGTTGCGGGCGATCGAGTCGTCGAAGGTCGGGAACCAGGACTCGAGCACGGGCCCGAAGTTGACGCCGCCCTGGCCGCTCAGCGTGGAGCCGGCGCTCTGGCAGTGGCCGGCGGTGAGCAGGAAGCCCTGCCCGGTCGACGGGTTGCGCAGGTTGAAGCCGGCCGAGCACGTGGCCCCGTTGATCTCGTCGCCGCCGTCCATGTAGTTGGCGGTCGTCCGCGGCACGAGGTCCGTCTCCTCGATGCTGACGGCGTCGCCGTACTAGGCCAGATCGGCCGCCGCTTCCTTGCCCTCGCCTTCGGCGACGGTCACGTGGACCGTGTTGCTCTCGGTGTCGACGTACCAGCTGCGCACGCCCTCGACGGCTTCCGACGCGTCGCCTGAGACCTTGCGCTCGGCCGCGGTGGTGCCGTCGGCCTTGCCGGCGGCGGCGTCGAGCTCGGCCTGGATCGACTCCAGCTCGGCCTTGCTGTTCTCCACCAGCTGCACGTCGGCGCCCGCGGCCTTGGCCTCGTCGAGCTGCGCCGCGTCGGAGACGTTGACCGTCAGCTTGCCGGTCTCGTCGTCGAACGACGAGCCCGCGAACGCGTCGCCGAGCGACGCCTGCAGCGTCTGGTCGAGCTTGATCGCCCTCCGTTGCTGCGCTCCCTGCTGCTTGACCTCCTCGGCGCTCAGGCCGAGGTCGCGCTGGAGCGCGGCCTTGATCTCACCCGAGAGCTTCAGGCCACGGTCGGCGGCTCGCGGCTTGGGCTGCTTGAAACTCTGCGCATCCGCTGCGAGCGCCGGGCTCGCGCTCAGCGCCAGCGCCGAGATCACGACCGGCGCCAGCACACTGTTCTTCAAACGCACTACAACGCTCCGTTCTTCGTGGGCCTTGAGTGCCATGGCCATTGGCTGGTTGAGAAGACCCGGTACGGCGCGGGCGTGATACAGCCGTAGCGGCTGCGCGCCGACATCACCGCGCGCCACCTTCGCGGCGCCAACCTCCTTGACCGCGATCGGACGGCGGTTAGTGTCGGCCGGCGGTGATGACGCTGGCGAGGACCGCGGCAGCGCTCGGCGTTGTCGTGCTCGCGCTGCTGTGGTGCGCCCGCGCGTACGGCGATCGTCCGTTCGCGATCCGCTACACGGCGAACGACGCGGGCGCGATCACGTTCGCGGCGAACACGTTGATGACGTGCCCTGACTCGGCGCCGACCTGCGCCGCCTCACGGGCGGGGACCCAGGGCGGGAGCCTCGGGAACAACAACGGCTACGCGATGACCTATGTGGACGTCGACGGCCTGCCTGGGACGTTCAACTCGTCCAGCGCCGACCTCACCCTGCCACCGGATGCGCTCGTGTTGTGGGCCGGGCTGTACTGGGCCGGCGATACCGCAGCGGCGGCGAGCGGCGCCGCCGCGCCGAGCCCGGCGCAGCGCAACACCGTGAGCCTGCGCGTCCCGGGCGCGGCGGGCTACGGCCCGATCACCGCCCAGACCCTCGACACGAACACGACTCGCTACAGCGGCTTCGCGGACGTCACCGAACTGGTTCGCGCCGCCGGCGTGGGCACCTACACGGTGGCCAACGTGCAATCCGGCACGGGCGAGGACCGCTACGCGGCGTGGGAGCTGATCGTCGTCTACCGCGACTCGACGGAGCCGCCGCGCAACCTGACGGTGTTCGACGGGCTGGCGACGATCAGCCGGGCGACGCCGGTCGCGACGATGTCCTTGTCGGGCTTCCTGACGCCGTCGTTCGGGCCGGTGCGCAGCACCGTCGGCCTGTGGAGCAGCGAGGGTGACCGCACCTCGACCGGCGACAGCGCGACGCTGAACTCGGCGCCGATCTTCGACGCCGCCAATCCGGCGAACAACGTCTTCAACTCGTCGATCACCCGCTACGGCGTCGACGTGACCGACAAGAACCCGAACTACGTCAACCAGCTCGGCTCGGACATGAACCTGTTCCGCGAGGACGGCGTGCTGGCCAACGGCGCGAACAGCGCGACGATCCGTCTCACCACCGGCGGCGAGACGTACTACCCCGCCGGCGTCTTCTTCACGACCGACATCTTCGCGCCCGAGATCCGGCCGGTGAAGTCCGTGGTCGACGTCAACGGCGGGGCCACCGAGCGCGGCGACCAGCTCGAGTACACGGTCCGGTTGACCAACGCGGGGCAGGACCCGGCGGTCGGCATGCGGTTCCTGGACCCGATCCCGGCGCGCTCGGCCTACGTGCCCGGCAGCCTCGCGGTCACACCGGTGCCGACGACCACGGGCGCCTGCGGCGCGTTCGTGACGCAGTCCGACGCGATCGGCGACGGCCTCGCCGAGTTCGACCCCGACGCAGGCCGGATCGTCTTCCGGCTCGGCATCAACGCGTCCGACACCACCGGCGGGCGTCTCAACCCCGGCACGACCGTGTGCGCCCGCTTCCGGGTCCAGGTCGCCGGCGACGCTCCGCGGACGAGCGAGATCGTCAACCAGGGGCACGCCAGCTTCATCGGCCTCACGCTCGGCACGCAGTTCCCCGACGAGCCGTCCAACGCCGTGACGAACGTCGTCGCGGGCGCCGACCTCGTCCCGACCAAGACCCACGCCGGCGGCGCCTTCGTCGGCGGCCAGGCCTACAACTTCACGATCGGCGTCGCCAACGCCGGCGACCTGGCCACGAGCGGGACCGTGACCGTCACGGACACGTTCGACCCGGCGATGTTCTCCTCGGTCAACGCGGCCGCAGGCGCCGGCTGGGCGTGCTCGATCGCCGGCGAACGCGGTGACCTGCACACGGTCGAATCCACTGCCTGCCGGGCAGCCGTACCCGCCGATCATCGTCAACGCGACAGTGGCCGATCCGGCGCCGGCGACGGTCGTCAACACGGCGACCGTCTCCGGCGGCGGCGAGATCGACGACACGAACAACTCGGCGACCGACGCAGGCGGCGCGATCGCGCAGGCCGACCTGGCGATCACCAAGACCGCGGACCAGTCGGTCGTGCCGGCGCGCGGCGAGGTCACCTTCACGCTCGACGTGGTCAACCGCGGGCCCTCGACGGCGACGGCCGTCCAGGTGACCGACACGATGGCGCCCAACTTTGCGGCGCTCGAAGCGACGAGCGACCGCGGTTCGTGCACTGTCGCGGTGGTGTGCGCGATCGGCGCGCTGGCGCCGGGTCAGCAGGCCACCGTGACGATCCGGGCGCAGGTGCTCGACGCCGCGGTGGATTCGACGGTCACGAACGTCGCCACCGTCACCGACACCGGAGCCAGCGACGACCCAGTGGCGGGCAACGACGCCGCGGACGCCATCGTCGACGTGCCGATCAGCAGCGACCTCCAGGTCGACAAGTCCTTCGCCCCGACGCCGAACCCGACCGCCGGCGACCTCGTCACCTACACGATCACGGTCGGCAACGCCGGGCCGTCGACGGCCGAGAACGTGCTGAGCGGCGACGTGCTGCCGGCGGAGTTCTACGACCCGGCGTTCGTGCCGACGGGCACCTACACCGGCGGCGGGAGCTGCGCCTGGCTGCCGGTGCCGCGGATCATGCGCTGCGCCATCGCCTCGCTCGCTCCCGGGCAGACCGAGACGGTCACGATCACGGCGCGGCTGGCCGCGGACAGTCGCGGCAAGACGGTGCTCAACAGCATCGCCGCCCTCTCGGACTCGGTCGATCCGAACCCGGCACTCGCGACGGACACGGTCTCCTTCGTGCCGATCCCCGCCGCCGACCTCGAGCTGACCAAGGTCGGACCGGCCGACCCGGTGGCGCCGGGCGGCGTCGGCCGCTTCACGTTCCAGTTCGCCAACCGCGGCCCGAGCAACGCGCCCGACGTGATCGTGCGCGACACGCTGCCCGACGGCCTGAGCTTCGTCGGGGACACGGCCGGAGCGTGCTCGGCGGCGGGCCAGGCCGTCACGTGCGCGCTCGGCACGCTGAACGCGGGGGCGTCGAGCGAACTCAGCGTCGACGTCCGCGTCGACCCGTCGCTCGCAGGGCAGACGCTGCGCAACGCGGCGTCGATCGCCTCCGAGCCCGCCGACCCGACCCTCGCCCCGGCGGAGGTCGTGCCGTCCAGCAACGCCGACGCCGCCGACCTGGTCGTCGGCCCGGCCCCGGTCACGGGACCGCCACCGCCACCGCCGCCGCAGCCCGATCCACCGCAGCCGCAGCCCGATCCACCGCCCTCGCAGCCACCGCCACCCTCGTCGGCGCCGGCCGGCGGTCAGCCCCGGCTGATCGTCGAGAAGTCGGTCCGCGGCGCGGGCGTCCGCGCGGGTGACGAGCTCATGTGGTCGGTGCGGGTCCGCAATGCCGGCGACGCGCCGGCGCGTGCCGTCGTCCTCACGGACAGTCCGGGCCGCGGCCTCGAAATCCTGTCCGCACAACCCAGCGCCGGAAGCTGCGCCGGCCTGCGCTGCAGCGTCGGCGACCTGGCCGCCGGTGCCGCGGCCGAGGTCGTGCTCCGGACGCGGGCGACGCGCCGCGGGCGACTGGCCAATACCGCCCAGGCCGGCGCGGCGAACGCCGCGACCGACGACGCCCGTGCGACCGTGCTCGTGCGCAGCGCCGACGTGCGCCTGACCAAGACCAGCGCGCGCGCCGACGTCAACGCCGGCGACCGCGTCCGGTTCACGCTGACCGTGCGCTCGCGCGCACGGGCGACGCTCTCCGGCGTCCGGGTGTGCGACCGGCTGCCGGCCGGCCTGAGCCGCGACGGCGGCCGGACATGCTGGACGTTGCGCCTGCGCGCGGGCGAGACCCGCCGGCTCATGGTCACCGCCCGCGCCGCGTCGCTCGCCCGCACGCGCCAGATCACGAACGTCGCCACGCTCGCGGGGCCGGCCGTCACCACCCGGCGCGCCCGCGCCGGCGTCGCCATCCGCGGCCTGCGCAGCGACGCCACGGGCCGCTGCGCAGCGATACGCCGCTGCTGACGGCCGCTACTCGTCGAGGAACGCGTTGATCTCGTCGGCGACGGTCTCGGGCTGGTCGAGCAGGAAGAGGTGGCCGCCGCCCTCGACCACGCGCAGCCGCGCGGCGGGCATGCGGCGGGCCATCAGGCGGGCGTTGGCGACGGGGATGATCGGGTCGTCGTCGCCGGCCAGGATCAGCGTCGGCTGGTCGACGTGGTGCAGCCACGGCAGGCTGCTCCAGCCCCAGGTGGCGTAGAGCTGGAAGGCGTAGCCGAGCGGGTCCGGCGGATGGCCGAGGCGGGTGCTGGCCTGACGCGCGAGCAGGCTCGGGTCGCGTCCGGTACGGCCGCCGGCGATCCGTGGGACCTCGAAGCGGAACGCGCGCGGGTTGTAGTAACGGGCCGGCGAGGCCAGCAGGATGGCGGGATAGGGCCACGGCGGCACGCCGCCCAGACCGGGCGCGGTGGCGCACAGGATGAGCCGGCGGACACGTTCCGGTGCGCGGCGCGCGAGCTGCTGGGCGAGGGCGCCGCCGAACGAATAGCCGAGCACGTCGACCTCATCGAGGCCGAGCTCGTCGAGCAGGGACTCCACGATCGCGGCCAGCCCCGGCATCCGCAAGGGCCGCGGCGGGCGCGGCGAGCCGCCGGCGCCGGGCGGATCGAACGCGATCACCTCGCGGCCGGGGACATAGCCGAGGAACGGCTCCCACATGTCGAGGTTGGCCCCGATCCCGGTCACGAGCAGCAGCGGCGGCCCGCTGCCCGTGCGCGCGACGCGCAGCCGTAGCCCGTCCGCGTGCGCGAACGTCGGCGCCCAGCTCACGCGAACGCGCCGACGCCGGTGATGTCGCGCCCGACGATCAGCGTCTGCATGGTCTCCGTGCCCTCATAGGTGTGGATGACCTCGATGTCGCCCATGTGGCGGATGACGTGGTTCTCGAGCAGCACGCCGTTGCCGCCGAGCAGGTCGCGCGCCTCGGCGATCACCTGGCGCGCCTTGCGCGTGTTGTTGAGCTTGGCCAGGCCGGCGATCGTGTCCGAGAGCCGGCCGGACTCCTCCAGGCGCGCGAGCTGCATGCAGTACAGCTGCATGCCGGTGACCTCGGCCAGCATCTTCACCAGCCGGTCCTGCACGACCTGGAACGAGCACAGCGGCTTGCCGAACTGCGTGCGCTGCTTGCTGTAGGTGAGCGCGATGTCGTAGGCGGCGACGGCGTGACCGAGCGCCCCCCAGGCGCACGTCGTGCGCGTGGTCACGAGCACGCGACCGGTGTCCTTGAACGAGCGCGCGCCGGGCAGCCGCGACGCCTCGGGCACGCGCACGCCGTCGAGCGTGATGTCGGCCTGCCAGATCGCCCGCGCGGCGCCCTTGCCCTCCATCGTGACCGGCTCGAAGCCGGGCATGTCCTTCTCGACCAGGAAGCCCTTGACCTGGCCGTCCTCGTCCGACCGGGCCCAGACGACGACGACGTCGGCGATCGACCCGTTGCCGATCCAGCGCTTGGCGCCGTCGAGCACCCAGTCGTCGCCGTCGCGGCGCGCGCTGGTCTCGAGCGCGACCGAGTCCGAGCCGTGCGTCGGCTCGGTCAGCGCGAACGCCCCGACCTTCTCGAGCTTCGCCAGCGCGGGCAGCCAGCGCTCCTTCTGCTCCTCGGAGCCGAGCACGTCGATCGACTTCATCGCCAGCCCGGACTGGACGCCGAGGAAGGTCCCGAGGCTGCCGTCGCCGCGGTGCAGCTCCATGTTGACCAGGCCGCGCGCCAGCGGGCTCATGCCCGGGCAGCCGTGCCCGGAGATGTCCTCGCCGTAGAGCCCGAGCTCGGCCAGCCGGCGCATCAGCGGCCACGGCAGCTCGGCCGCCTCCCAGTAGGCAGTTGATCACCGGGAGCACCTCGGTGTCGACGAAGCGCCGCACCTCGAGGAAGTGCCGCCACTGCTCGTCGGTGAACTGGTCGCGGACGAGGAAGTAGTCGGTGGCGAGCGCCGCCCCGAGGTGCTGATAGGGAACCGCGGCGGTGGTCATGCTCTCCTCAGCTCGCGTGGACGTAGCTGCCCGGCGCCTTGGCCAGCGCCTTGTGCTTGCGGTCGCCGAGCTTGGCCGGCGCGGGCTTGAGCTCGCCGGAGCGCGCGTGCAGCCATTGCACGTAGTCCGGCCACCAGCTGCCGCGCTCGGTCGGGACCTGCTCGAGGAAGGCCTGCGTGTCCGCCGGGCGCTCCTCGGCGACGCGGTAGCTCGCGCGGCTCTTCTCGCTCGGCGGGTTGATCAGCGCCTGGATGTGCCCGCTGGTGGAGAGCACGAACCGCGTGGTGCCGCCCAGCAGCGCGGCGCTGCGGTAGGCGTTCTCCCACGGGATGATGTGGTCGTTGAGGCCGGCGACGACGTAGCTGTCGATGTCGACCGCGCCCGAGGTCGACCGGCGTCCCGAAGACCTCCAGCGCGCCGGGCCGCGCCAGCGAGTTCTCCAGCGACAGCAGCATGAAGTCGCGGTGCAACCCCGCCGCGAGCCGGACGGTGTCCTGGTTCCAGTAGAGGATGTCGAACGCCGGCGGCGCCTTGCCGAGCAGGTAGTTGTTGACCACGTAGCCCCACACCAGGTCGTTCGGCCGCAGCCACGCGAACACGCCCGCCAGCGCCTGCCCGTCGACGTAGCCCTTGCGCGCCGACTCGGCGACCGCCACCGCGGCCAGCTCGCGGTTGGTGAACGCGGACGCCGTCCCCGAGCGCTCGTTGTCGAGCGCGCAGACGAGCAACGTCAGGCTCGCGACCGCCCCGAGATCCCCGCTCGCCGCCAACTGTCCCAACAGGCCGGCGGTGATGATCCCGCCCGAGCAGGCGGCGTTGAGGTGGACCGTCTCCTGGCCCGCGATCGCGGCCACCGCGTCGCGCGCCTCGAGCACCGCGCGGGCGTACGTGTCGAAGTCGAAGTGCCCCTGCGCCTCGTCCGGGTTGCGCCACGACATCATGAACACCTGCAGGCCGCTGGCGAGCATGTGCTCGACCATGCTGCGGCCGGGCGCGAGGTCGAGGATGTAGTACTTGTTGATCGTCGGCGGCACGAACAGCAGCGGGACCTCGTGGACCTGCTCGGTCCGCGGCGTGTAGTGGATCAGCTCGAAGACCTCGGTGCGCAGCACGACCGAGCCCGGCGTGATCGCGAGGTTCTCGCCGACCGCGAACTTGCTCGTGTCGACCATCGCCGGCAGCCGCGGCGGGCGCGAGACGTCGGAGGCGAAATGCCGCGCCCCGCGCACGAGGTTGGCGCCGCCCTCGTCGATCGTGGCCTTGATCACCGCCGGGTTCGACCACGGGAAGTTGGTCGGCGCCAGCGCGTCGAGGATGTTGCTCGCCGCGAAGCGCGCCTGGCGCTCGGCCCGCCAGTCGACGTCGGAGTCGGTGACCAGGCCGCTGACGGTCTCGCCGATCGAGAGATAGGCCTGCATCAGGCGGTGAAACGCCCAGTTGCCTTCCCAGGCCGGGTCGGCGAAGCGCCGGTCGCCCTTGGCCGGCCCGCAGTCCGAGCGCCCGGCGGCGACCCGCGACCAGCTCACCGCCCAGCCCGCCGACGCGGCGCACCGAGCGCCGCGGATGCCGGGCCAGCCCGGCCGCGACGCGCGCGGCGGCCAGCGGCCGCACGAAGCGCGAGCGCTGCCCGACCGCGGCATCCGTGAGCAGCACCTCCAGCGCCGCCCGGCCGGGGCCGGGCGGACTGCTGTCGACCGCGTCTCGGGCCTCCGTCGCCGCCATCAGCTCGGCTTCACCTCGACCGGCACCTCGATCTCGCGCTTGAGGATCTTGCCCGTCGGGCCCTTCGGCAGCTCGTCGGAGAACCAGACGTGCCGCGGGTACTTGTACGCGGCCACGCGCTCCTTGACGTGGGCCTTGATCACGTCGACCTCGACGTCCTCGCCGTCCTTGAGCACGACCACGGCCGCCACCTCCTCGCCGAGCTCGGAGTGCGCGACGCCGATCACCGCCGCCTCGCGCACGGCCGGGTGCTCGTAGAGCACCTCCTCGATCTCGCGCGGGTAGACGTTGTAGCCGCCGCGGATGATCATGTCCTTCTTGCGGTCGACGATGAAGAAGTAGCCGTCCTCGTCGACCGTCGCCATGTCGCCGCTGTGGAACCAGCCGTCGGAATCGATCGCGGCCTCCGTGGCCTCGGGCTTGTTCCAGTAGCCCTTCATCACGTTGTGCCCGCGGATCACGATCTCGCCGACCTCGCCCTGGGCGACCTCGTTGCCGTCGTCGTCGAAGACCTTCATCTCGACGCCATCGATCGGCGTGCCGATCGAGCCCGGCTTGCGCTCCTTGTCGGGGTGGTTGAAGGACGCCACCGGAGAGGTCTCCGACAACCCGTAGCCCTCGAGGACCTTGCAGTCGAAGGCGGCGTCGAAGCCGCGCAGCACCTCGACCGGCAGCGCCGCGCCACCCGAGGCGCAGATCCGCAGCGCGCTCACGTCGAAGTCCCCACGGTGCGGGTGGTTGCAGCAGCGCGCCGTACATCGTCGGGACGCCCTCGAAGACCGTCACGCGGTCGCGCTGGAGGATCTCCAGCGCCTTGGTCGGGTCGAAGCGCGGGAGCAGCGTCAGCGTCGCGCCCGACGCAGATCGCGGTGTTGAGCCCGCAGGTCAGACCGAAGACGTGGAACAGCGGCAGGCCGCCGAAGACGACGTCATCCGGCATGATCCCGAACAACCGGCCCGACAGCTCGGCGTTCTTCGTCAACCCCGCGTGCGTGAGCTCGGCGCCCTTCGGCGTGCCGGTCGTGCCCGACGTGTACAGGATCACCGCGGTGTCCTCGTCGTCGCGCTCGACGACCTCCGCCGCCGGCCCGGCCGAGCCCAGGAGCTCATTGAAGGTGGCGGGATCGACCAGCACGCACTCCGCCCCCGCCGCCGACGCGCCTTCCTCGGCGGCCTCCGCGAAACCGTGCCACGCCAACAGCACCTTCGCCCCCGAGTCCTCCAGGTAGAACCCGACCTCGCGCCCCTTCAGCAGCACGTTCATCGGCACCACGACCGCGCCGGCGCGCTGCGCCCCGTAGAACGCGATCGCGAAATGCGGGACGTTGGGCAGCATGATCCCCACGCGATCACCGGGCTCGACGCCCTTGGAGCGCAGCAACCCGGCCATCATCGCCGTCGCCCCGTCGAGCGCCTTATAGGTGATCTCGACGTCGTCGAGCTTGATCGCGACGTTGTCAGGATGCTCCGCCACGCTGGACGTCAGCAGATCCACAAGAGCCATTTAGTTCTCCTCTCTGATGTGCCCGGCCGGCCGGCCCTCGAGGAGCGCCGGCGGCGGGCCTCGATTCTGTCACCTCGGGCTGCCCAGGGTCTCACTCTCCCCTCAGCCGACGTTCCAGGAACCGGCGCTCGGGTCCGCTGACCGCGAGCTCGAGCGCCCGCGCGTACTCCGCGCGCGCCTCCGCGACGCGCCCGAGCCGGCGCAGCAGCTCGGCGCGCGTCGAGTGCAGGTAGCGGTAGCCGTCGAGGTCGAGCGCGTCCAGCGAGCTCCAGCGCGCCCGCCACGTCGCCGGCCTCGGCGATCGCCGCCGCCCGGTTGAGCTCGACCACAGGCGAGCGGGTCACGACCGCGAGCTCGCCGTACAACCTGACGACCTGCGGCCAGTCGACCGGCGTCTCGAGCTGCAACGAGGCGATCGCGGCCTGCAGCGCGTACGGCCCACGGAACGCGAGCGCGCGGTCGAGCCGCGCACGGCCCTCCGCGATCTTCTCGCGGTCCCACAGCGCCCGGTCCTGGTCGGCCAGGAGCACGAGTCTCGCCGTCCTCGAAGCGCGACTCCCGCCGGGCGTCGTGCAGCAGCATCAGCGCCAGCAGGCCGTGGATCTCCGGCTCGTCCGGCATCAGCTCGGCCAGCACGCGACCGAGCCGGATCGCCTCGCCCGCGAGCTCGCCGCGCCCGTCGTAGCCGGCGTTGAAGATCAGGTAGAGCACGGCCTCCACGGCCGCGAGCCGCTCGGGCAGCAGCGCATCGTCCGGCACCGCGAACGGGATTCCCGCGCCGCGGATCTTCGCCTTCGCCCGCGTCAGCCGCCGCTTCATCGTCTCGGGCGCGACCAGGAACGCGGAGGCGATCTCGTCGGTCGAAAGGCCCCCGAGCGTGCGCAGCGTAAGTGCGACCTGCGCCTCCCGGGCGAGCGCCGGATGGCAGCAGGTGAAGATCAGCTCGAGGCGCTCGTCCGCGATCATGGGCTCGGTCTCCTCCGGCTTGGGCTCGAGTTGCCGGATCTTCTCCTCGAGCACTTTCTCGCGCCGGATCCGGTCGATCGCGCGCCGCCTCGCGACGGTCACGAGCCAGGCGCGCGGATTGGCCGGGGCTCCGTCGCGCGGCCAGCGTGCGGCCGCGAGCGCGAACGCGTCCTGGACGGCCTCCTCGGCGACGTCGAAATCACCGACGATGCCGATCAGCGCAGCCAGGACGCGCCCCCACTCGTCGCGGAAGACGCGCTCGATCAGCGCAGGAACCCTCGCACCGGACGGATCTCGACGCAGCCGCCGAAGCGTGCCGCCGGCACCCGCGAGGCGATCGCGATCGCCGCGTCGAGGTCGTCAGCCTCGATCACGTAGTAGCCGCCGAAGACGTCCTTCGTGTCCGCAAACGGGCCGTCGGTGACGAGCGTCTCGCCGTCGGCCACGCGCACGCTCGTGGCCATCGAGGTCGGCTGCAGGTGCGCCGAGCCAGTGACCGCGGGGTCGTCGCCGATCGCCGTGTATTCGGCGGTCATCGCGCGCCGCTCGTCGTCGTTGAGCCCTTCGTAGGAGGCGGGCCGTTCGTAGATCAGGAGTGCGTAGTGCATGCCCTGGAGACGAACGGCGCGGTCGCGAGGGGACAGTCCACGGTTTCGATGCCGCCGATCGTATTCTCCGTCCATGGCCACGGTCGAACTCCCCCAGTACGAGCTCTACGTCGCGGGTGGCAGCTTCCCGCCCGCCGACGGCCGCTTCTACGAGACGGTCGATCCCTACACCGGCGCAGCCCTGGGCACGCGTGCCCGACGCGGGTGATGAGGACGTGGAGCGCGCGGTCGGCGCCGCCCGCACCGCGTTCGAAGGCGAGTGGGGAGCGCTGACCGGCTTCGAGCGTGCGCGCTTGATGCACCGCCTCGCCGACCTGATCGAGCGCGACGCCGACCGGCTGGCCGGGCTCGAGTCACGCGACTCGGGCAAGCTCCTGCGCGAGTTCACGGGGCAGATGCGGCTGCTGCCGACGTGGTACCGCTACTTCGCCGGCTGGGCGGACAAGCTCGCGGGCGAGAGCATCCCGTCCGACAAGCCGAACTTCGTGACCTTCACGCAGCGCGTGCCGGTCGGGGTCGTGGCCGCGGTCGTGCCGTGGAACTCGCCGCTGCTGCTGCTGACGTGGAAGCTCGCGCCGGCGCTCGCGACCGGCTGCACGATGGTCGTCAAGCCGAGCGACCACACGCCCGTGACCGCGATCGAGTTGGCCAAGCTCGTGACCGAGGCGGGCATCCCGGACGGTGTGTTCAACGTCATCACCGGCAACGGCCCGGCGGTCGGGCGCGCGCTCGTGCGTCACCCCGGCGTCGACAAGGTCGCGTTCACCGGCTCGACCAAGACGGGGATCGACGTCGCCGAAGGCGCGACCAGCCACCTCGCCCGCGTGACGCTCGAGCTGGGCGGGAAGTCGGCCCAGATCGTCTTCCCGGATGCCGACCTCGAAGCCGCGGCCAACGGCGTGATCGCCGGCGTATTCGCCGCCACCGGGCAGACGTGCATGGCCGGCTCGCGGCTGGTCGTGCACGAGGACGTCCACGACGAGCTGATCGAGCGGGTCGCGGAACGAGCCCGCCAGATCGTGCTCGGCAACCCGCTCGAGGCGGCGACGGAGATGGGCCCGCTGGCCAACGCGCAGCAGTTCGCCAAGGTCACCGGCATCCTCGAGGCCGCGCTCGACCAGGGCGCGACGGCGGTCTGTGGCGGCGGACCCGATCGCGAGCTCGGCGGCTACTTCGTGCAGCCCACGCTGCTGACCGACGTCGGCGCAGACTCGCCGGCCGTGCGTGAGGAGATCTTCGGGCCCGTGGTCGCCGCCCTGCGCTTCACGGACGAGGACGAGGCGGTGGCGAAGGCCAACGACACCGAGTACGGGCTCGCCGGCTCGGTGTGGACGCTCGACGTGCGCCGGGCGCTGCGGGTCGCCCAGCGGTTGCGGGCGGGCACGGTCTGGATCAATGCGTATCGGGTCGTCGGCCCCAACGTGCCGTTCGGCGGCTTCGGGGCCAGCGGCATCGGGCGCGAGAACGGGTTCGACGTGCTGCGCGAGTACACCGAGACGCGCTCGATCTGGATCGAGACCTCAGGCGCCACCCGCGACCCGTTCACGCTGGGGTGAACGACGCTCAGCGCGGCTGGACCACGGCCAGTCGCCGCTCCGCCTCGTCGATCTCACCGAGCTGCTTGAGGATCTGCCCGGGTGACGCGTCGCCGATGATCTTCTGCAGCAGCGGGGTGTGGTCGAAGACGAGGTCGCGCAGCGGGCGCAGCGGCCCGGGCAGGCGGTGGAACATGAACCCGGTCCAGTACGCCTGCTCGGCTGACCTGCCGCGTGTGCGGCTTGCGGCGGTCCTCGTAGGCCTGCAGGGCACGCCGGACCTGCGCGAGGTTCGCGGCGTCGACCTGCGCGAGCTCGGCGGCGAGGAAGTAGCCGTCCTCGATCGACATCCCGGCGCCGTAGGCCGCGTACGGCGACGTCGGATGCGCGGCGTCGCCGACGAGCGTCACGCGGCCCTTCGACCACTGCTTGAGCGGCTTGCGGTCGCGGATCTCCCAGCGCTGCAGGTGCTCGCGCGGCGTCTGCGCGATCAGCGAGCGGCAGCGGCTCGGCGAAGCCGCGCGCCCCGCTCGCGGGCGAAGCGCTCCGGGTCGAACCGGCTCATGGGCTCCGGGTCGAACGCCTCGAGCACCCACCACTCGTAGCCCGAGCGGCCCTCGTGGCGGATCGCCGAGTAGCTGCCCTGCGTCGTCCGGTCGTGCATCGACGACCGTGTCGTTCGGCGGCGGGCCGTCGAGGAACAGGTAGCCGCCGACGAGGTGGAGCTTCTGGTGGCGGATCGGCTGCGTCGCCCCACAGCGTCCGCGCACGGACGGACGAGTTGAGGCCGTCGGCGCCGACGAGCACGTCGACCTCCGACGTCCTCGCGGTCGCGCAAGTGCACGATCACGCGGTCGCCCGGTCCTCGAAGGACGTCACCTCGTGCCCGTAGCGGCATCATCCCGTCGGGCAGCGCGTCGAGCATGCGCTGATAGAGGCCCCAGCGCAGCAGGCCGATGAATCCGCCGCCGTACTCGGCGATCACCTCGTGCGGGCAGCCGCACGGTCGCGCGCGGACGCGGCCGTCGTGAGCGGCGGAAGGTGGAGTTCGCCGGCGCCCCGAGGTCCTCGACGTCGACGCCGATCAGCCGCAGCACCTTCTGCGGCGGCGGCCACAGGTTGAGGATGTTGCCCGCGGCCTTGACCTCGGGATAGCGCTCGTAGAGCGCCACGTCGTAGCCGACGCGGTGGGCGGCCAGCGCGGTCGCCATCCCGCCCGGCCCGGCGCCGATCACGGCCATCCGATGCTCATGCGTTCTCCTCCAGTAGTGCGTCCGACAGCGCCTTCGCGCCGCCGTGACCGAAGACGCCGCCGTCGACGGCGATCTCCGCGCCGGTGATGTACGCCGCGGCGTCCGAGAGCAGGAAGGCGATCAGCTCGGCGACCTCCTCCGGGCGCCCGGCGCGCCCGAGCGACGCCGCCCGCTCGCTCGCCGCGCGGAACGCGGGCGGCGCCGACGCGGTCATCGGCGTGTCGATGTAGCCCGGGAAGACCGCGTTGACGCGGATGCCGCGCTCGCCGAGCTCGAGGCTCGCCGTCCGGCTGAGCCCGCGCAGCGCCCACTTGCTCGCGGTGTAGGCCGCCGTGTAGTGCCCGGTCAGCGCGGCCAGCGAGCACACGTTGACGATCGAGCCGCCCGCGGGCATGCGGTCCAGCACGGCCTGGATGCCGAGCAGCGGACCGGTCGCGTTGACGGCGAGCACGCGGTTCCAGTCCTCGAGCGCCACGCTCGCCGACGCGCGCGCGATGGGTGACGCCGGCGGCGTTGACGAGCCCGTCGACGCGTTCGAGCCCGCCGACCAGCGTCGGCCCACGACGCCGGGTCGGTCACGTCGAGGATCGCGTCGGCGCCCGTCGCGCGCGTCCGCGCCCGAGGACGGAGGCGCCGCCGCTCGCGCAGCTCCGCGACGGTCGCGGCGCCGATGCCGCCGGCCGCGCCGGTCACGATGACGGTCATGCGTCGAGCGCCTGGTCGTACAGCTCGGCCGAGCCGATCGCCGCCCGCAGCTCGTCCGTGAACGCGCCGTCGACGAGCACGAAGAGCATCCGCACCGTGCCGTCGGAGCGGTTCTCCCACGCGTGGTCGGTGCCACGCTGGATCACGACGTCGCCCGGCCCGAGCCGCGTCTCGGAGCCGTCGTCGAGCACGAGCCAGATCTCGCCCTCGAGCACGATCCCGTAGTCGACGGACTCCGTCCGGTGCATCGGCGAGCGCTCGCCCGCCTTGATCTCGGTGATCCGCACGATCGTCCCGTTCGGGTCGGGCGGCGTGACGAGCGGTCGCTCCGTCGGCTCGGGCTCGGCCGGCGCGATCGGCGCCGGCATCGCGCGCGTGTTCCAGAGCTCGTGGAAGATCGCCGGGCCGACGTCGTGCGAGCGCGGCGTCGGGCCGTCCGAGAGCACCACCGACCGGCCCGCGGAGTCGTGGCCGGTCACGACGCGGCGGGGCGCCGTCATTCGTCGCCGAACTGGCCGATCGCGGTGAAGTGCTCGCGCGCGACCTCCAGCGGCGGGAACGACTCCATCATCGAGTCGGGCATCAGCACGTTGCGGAAGTACGACGTCGGGCCCTCGTGCGGCAGGTGCTCCGGCGGGACCCAGTCCGGCATGGAGTTCTGCCAGCCGCCCGAGTTGATCTCGATCCGGATTCCGCCGGGCTCGCGCACGTACAGGTACATGATCTCGTCCATGCCGTGGATGCCCGGGCCGAACTCGATCGGGGTGTCGTTGGCCAGGAAGACGTCGGCGGCGCGCTCGAGATCGAGCTTCTGGTCGACGCGGAACGCCACGTGATTGAGCCGCCCGCGCGCATGCGGGGCGTCCGGCACCAGCGCGAGGTCGTGCGTCGAGCGGATCGCGTTGCAGGTCAGCGTGGAGAACATCGGCACGCCCGGCTCGGGCGTGATCGAGCCGGTGTGACGGTGACCGAGGTTCTCGCGGTACCACGCGATCTCGTCCTTGAGCTGCGGCGCGTTGATCGTGACGTGATCGATGTAGCGTGCGGCGGCGCCGCGGCCCGTGTAGCGCTGCGGCCGCAGCCGCATGTCCGTCTGAAGCTCCGGCGGGGCCTCGTAGAGGTCGGTCTCCCAGAAGACCTCGTTCAGATGCCCCATCGGCGCCCGGAAGCGGAACGAGCGGCCATGGCCGACGGAGTCCTCCACCCAGCCCTCGGCCAGCTCCGGGTCGATGCGCCCGGCGATCGTCTCGACGTCCTCCGGGCCGTACGTGCGCCAGCCGATGTGGCCGAGCGCCGGCACCGGGCCTTCGGTGACGATCAGGCTCGAGTGCAGCCATTCGCCCCAGCCGCGCAGATAGGCCGACTGTCCCTCCTGCGTCGTCTGCTCGAGCCCGAGCACGTCGACGAACCAGCGCACGGACTCCTCGGGCTTGGGGCTGACGATCTCCACGTGCGCCAGCTGGGACAGCAGAACCTCTGACATCTCTCTCCTCTCGTGCCCGGAGCCCGCCAGACCCTCGGGTCAGAATCCGAAAGTGGATTCTATTACTGGCGCACTTCGCTTGTCAAGTGAATCAGAGCCGCCGTTCGGTTTAGTAGTGTCCTGATGGTGCAGCCGGCGGAGTCAGGCGTTCGTCCTCCACAGCAGCGCCGCAGCCGAGAGTCGCTCGAGCGCGTGCTGAAGGCCGGAGAGAGCCTGGTCGCCAAGAAGGGCTACGAGGGCTTCACGATCACGGAGGTCAGCCGCAAGGCGAAGGTCTCCGTGGGCTCGGTGTACGGCCGCTTCGAGAACAAGGAAGCGCTCCTCTACGCGATCCACCGGCGGATGATCGCGCGGTTGACGCCGCCCGCCGAGCGCGCCGAGGCGATCGCGCAGGATCGCGGCCTCGACCTCCGCGGCGCGGTCGCCGCGGCGGTCCACCTCCTCGCCGACGACATGAACCGCGAGCGCGCGCTGCTGCGCGCGTTCATGCTGCGCGGCGCCGTCGACAAGAACATCGCCGGACCGGGGTCGAAGGCCAGCCAGGAGGTCGCGCGGGCGTTCCGCACCGCCGTGCTGCCGCATACGGACGAGATCGGCCATCCCAACCCGCCGGTGGCGATCGACATCGCCTATCGCATGGTCTACGACGTGCTCGCGCGTGACGTGATGTACGGCCCGGCCTTCGAGTCGGACATCACGCACACGTGGGACGAGCTCGTCGAGGAGCTGATCCGCGCCGCCGTGACCTACCTGCGCTACGCCGACCGCTGAGCGGCCAGCCGCGGGACGAGCGCGGCGACGTTCTCCGCGTCGACCAGCGCGCGCTCTCGCTCGCCGAGCACCGCGAGCCCGGGGGCCGGGTCGCCACCGCCGGGCGGCAGCGCGGCGTAGGGCCAGTCCGTGCCGAAGACGATGTGCTCGAGGGCAGTCACCTCACGCGTGGCGGCGAGGCCCGGCGGGTGGTTGGCCAGCCCGGTGTCGTAGTAGACCCGTCGCAGGTACTCGAGCGCTCCGGCCGGGGCGGCGCTCGCCGCGTCGGGAACGCGCGCGGCCAAGGACGCGATCCGATCGGCGATGAACGGCGCGGCGCCGCCGAGGTGCGCGAACTGGAAGCGGATCCCGGGGTGGCGCTCCAGCGTGCCGCTGTAGACGAGGTTGACGATCGCGCGCACGGTGTCGAACGGGAACTCGTACAGCCACACGGGGTGATCGAGCGGCAGCGCGTGCGGCGGGAACGTCGGGTGCACGAAGACGTAGGCGCCGCGGCGGTCGAGCTCCGCCAACACCGGCTCCCAGGCGGGGTCGCCGAGGTAGGTGCCGGCCACGTTGGACAGCAGCATCACGCCGTCGAGCTCGAGCGCATCCAGGGCGTGCGCCAGCTCCGACAGCGCGGCGTCGACGTCGGGCAGCGGCAGCAGCGCCAGCCCGGCGAAGCGCTGCGGCTGCGCGCGCACGACGTCGGCGATGCCCTCGTTGGCGGCGCGCGCGAGCTCCCGTGCCTGCGCCACGTCGCCGAGGAACGCGCCCGGCGGACCCGTGGAGACGACCGCGGCAGTCGATGCCGTAGGCGTCCATCATCGCCTCGAGGCCGTCGAGCGGCGCGGGCAGCACCGGTACGCCGCCGAGCCGCCTCCAGGTAGGCCGGCGGCAGGACGTGGGCGTGGGCGTCGATGCGCATCAGATCGGCGCCATGGCGGCCATCGTGACCTCCATGCGCAGTTGCGACGGGTCGATCGGCAGCGAGTGGTCCTGCTCCCACGCGCCGATGGCCTCAGAGCCCTCGACGATGCGCCGGCAGCGCTCGTAGCGCCGGTCCACGTAGGCGTCGAGCGCCTCGGCGAGCGTCTGCTCTCGCGAGAGCTCGTCGCGCAGCACCAGGCCGTCCTCGATCGCCTGGGCGGCGCCCTGGCCGACGTGCGGCGAGGTGGCGTGCGCGGCGTCGCCGATCAGGACGACGCGGCCGCGATGCCACGGCGGCGGGACGATCAGGTTCTCGACCGGCCGGTAGACGACGGCGTCGTCGTCGACGACCAGCTCGCGATGCTCGGCGACCGGGCCGCCGAAGCCCGCCAGCCGCTCGCGGTAGATCGCCGCGAGCCCTTCGCGCGGCAGCCGGATCTGGCCCTCGGGCGGCTTCTCGATCGTCAGCATGTACATCAGGTCCGGGCCGAGCGGGACGAAGCCGGCGGTGCCGGTGGCGCCGATGTAGACGTGGATCCGGTCCAGGCCCTCGATCCGCGGCAGGTTGTAGCGCCAGCAGACCTGGCCGGTGAACTTCGGCTCGACGTCGGGCCCGAAGACGACCGCGCGCGTCTGCGAGTAGAGGCCGTCGGCGCCGATCACGAGGTCGTACGTGCGCCGCTCATCGTCGGTGAAGGCCACGGTGACGCCGTCGTCGCCGTCGTCCAGCTCGGTGAACGTGACGCCGGTGCGGACGTCCGCGCCGGAGCCGAGCACGGCCTCCTGGAGGATGCGGTGCAGGTTCGACCGGGTGATGCCGTTGCCGGGCGGCAGCCCGTCGACGAGCGCAGGCCAGTCGTGGGCGCCGAGAAACGTCTCGCCGTCGCCGAGCCAGGTCGCGTCGCCGTACATCGGGTGCCCGGCGGCGACCGCGCGCTCCGCGAGACCGAGCTCGTGCAGGGCGCGCAGCGCGTTGCCCGGCTGGATGATCCCGACGCCGTAGACATCCCACGCTGCGTTGCGCTCGACCAGGTCGACCTCGAAGCCGGCCTGGCGGAGGCCGATCGCGGTCGTCAGCCCGCCGATGCCCCCGCCGACGACCAGCACCCGTTCGACGTTCGTCATTCTCTCCTCCGCGAACCGTTCGGTTCAGAATCCGTGTTCGTATTTCAAACTAGCGAGCGCGTCGCGGCGGTGTCAATGCCGAGGATCGCCACCGCGCGGCACCAGCCGGCGCTGGCGCCGGTGATCTTCACCGGAAAGCAGCTGACGAAGAAGCCGCGCGGCGGCAGTGCGCCGAGGTTGGCCAGCTTCTCGATCTGGAAGTACTCGTGGTCGACACCGACGCGGTGCGCCTCCCACAGCAGCGAGCGGTCGCCGGTGGCGGCGAAGTCGCGCGCCATGTACGGATTGCCGCGGTCGAGACCGGGCGCGTCGGTCCCGATCACCTTCACGCCCCGCTCGATCAGCCAGCGCGTCGCCGCGGCTCCCAGCCCGGGGTAGTCGTCCCAGTAGCGCTCGGTCCCGAAGTGCTCGTCCTGACCGAAGCGCAGGCAGACGATCTCACCGCGGGCGACCGGCGCCCCGGTCCGCTCGACGGCGGCTGCCAGCTCGTCGGGCTCGATCCGGTCACCGGGCGCATGACCGCGGAGGTCGACGACGACGCCGGGGGCGAAGAAGTGCTCGAGCTCGAGCTGGTCGATGGTGCGCGCCGGGCGGCCTTCGGACGTCGGGTAGTAGTGCCAGGGCGCGTCGACGTGCGTCCCCGCGTGCGCGGTCAGTGCCAGCCGCTCCGCGCCGATGCCGACGCCGCCCATGTCCTCGGGCTCGGCGCCGAACATGAGCTTGCACTCCGGCAGCGTCTCGGTGTGGCTCTGGTAGGTGATCTCCGCGGCCAGGATCGCCCCCATCCCGCCCTTGACCTCGCCCGGGTTGGGCTCCTGGATCGGCACGCTGAGATCGACGAACTGCAGTGTCATGGTCTCTCCTCCGGTTGACGCGGGTCGCGTCGGCGTGCTTGTATTGAACACGAACTACGGTTCGTTTACCAGAGGAGAGAGATGCGGATCGCCCGTCTTCAGACCGACGACAGGGCCGCGCGCCGGCGTGGTCAGCGGCGACGCCGTCCGGCCGCTGCCGGCCGACATCGACGTGCTCGATCTGCTCACCGCGGAGCCGGCGGACCGCGAGCGGCTGGCCGACCGCGCAGGCGAGCAGCTGCCGCTGGCCGACGTGACGCTGCTGGCGCCGATCGAGCCGCCGACGATCCGCGACTTCTCGGTCTTCGAGCAGCACATCGAGGGCGCGATCAAGACCGGCGGCGACCCGGACGCGACCGTCCCGGCGGTCTGGTACGAGATGCCGTTCTGCTACTTCTCGAATCCGTACGCGATCACGGGCCCAGGCGAGGACATCCGCACGGCACCGGGAACGCAAGCGCTCGACCTCGAGCTCGAGGTCGCCGCGATCATCGGCCGCGCCGGACGCAACCTGCGCCCGGAGGAAGCGGGTGCACACATCGCCGGCTACACGATCTTCAACGACTGGTCGGCGCGCGACATCGGCGGCAAGGAGGTGCAGACGCCGTTCGGCCAGTGCAAGGGCAAGGACTTCGCCAACACGCTCGGGCCCGTGGATCGTCACGCCCGGACGAGCTCGAGCCCTATCGCGACGGCGACCGCTACGACCTCGACATGCGCGCCTTCATCAACGGCGTCGAGCTCGGTGACGACACGCTGGCGAACATGGCCTGGAGCTTCGAGGAGATGGTCGCCTACGCGTCCCGCGGCACGTGGGTGCGGCCCGGCGACGTGCTCGGCTCGGGCACCTGCGGCAGCGGCTGCATGCTCGAGCTCTGGGGCCGGCGCGGGAGCTTCGAGGACCCGCCGCCGCTCAAGCCCGGCGACGAGGTGACGCTGCGCGTCGAGGGCATCGGCGAGCTGACCAACCGCGTCGTCGACGGCTTCGAGCGGATCGAGCTCGCGCCCGCGCGTCCGGGACGGCGGCGGGCCAGGGCCGGCGCATGAGCTTCGCTCTCGGCACCTTCGCGGACGGCTCGCGCACCTTCGCCGGCCTCGTCGTCGGCGACCGCGTCGTCGACCTCGGCGACGGCGTCACGACGCTCGAGCTGCTGCAGGACTGGGACCGCAGCCTGGAGCGCCTCGCCGCGCTGGCGGACGACGCGCCCGACGGCGTCGCCGCTCGACCGATCTGGCGTCCGCCCGCCGGTCGCGCCGTCCGGCCAGGTCCTGTGCGCGGGCGCGAACTACCGCCGCCACCTGCGGCAGATGCACTACGCGTTCGAGCGCCGGCACGGGAACGAGACGCCCGAGGACGAGCTGCGCGCCGCCTCCGCGGCGTACGTGGAGGAGCTCGCCGCCAAGGGCACGCCGTACGTCTTCGCCGGGCTGCCGGGAGCGCTCTGCGGGGCCTACGACGACGTCGTGCTCTTCGGCCCCGGAAGCGACCACGACTGGGAGCTCGAGCTCGCCGTCGTGATCGGCCGGACCGCCTGGCGCGTGCCCGGCCGAGCGCGCGCTCGAGCACGTCGCGGGCTACACGATCGCCAACGACATCAGCACCCGCGACGTCATGGACCGCCCGAACTTCCCGATGACCGACTTCGTCGCGACGAAGCTGCGCCCGACGTTCTTCCCCACCGGCCCGTACATCGTCCCGGCGCGCTTCGTGCCGGACCCGTACGACCTCCGGCTGACGCTGCGCGTCAACGGCGAGGTCATGCAGGACGAGTCGACCTCGGACATCATCTTCGGCGTCGAGCGGCTGATCGAGTACGCCTCGAGAATGATCGTTCTGCGGCCCGGCGACCTGCTGCTCACCGGCTCGCCCGCCGGCAACGCCGCCCACCACGGCAACCGCTGGCTGCGACCCGGCGACCTGATCGAGGGCGAGATCACCGGGCTCGGGACACAGCGCAACCGCTGCGTCGACGACTCGGAGTTCGTCCCGACCTAGGCGTGCGCGGGCTCGAGCAGCTCCGCGTCCGCGCGGCTGACGGCGATGTCCCCACGGATCGAGACGACGCGCTCGGGGCGGAAGTCGGTGAGTTCCTCGCGCACGAATCGGGCCACCCGCTCATCGGCCTCCTCGAGCGCATCGTCATCGCGCAGGACACTGATCCACAGCACCTCGTCGTCACCGCAGTCGAGCAGGTGAGCGGCCTCGAAGCCTTCCATCGCCCGCATGCGATCGGCGAAGTTGTGATCGACCCGCTGCAAGAGCTGTCCTACCGAGCCGCTCCGGAGCCGGTAGTACCGGATGCCCACGTACTTGCGTGCGGCGCCGACGTGGCCCGGCTCGAGCATGCCGGACGCGGCCCGGCTGACCAGGCTCTCGCCGTGGATCGCTTCAAAACGGGTGTGGTCGATGTCCTGGAGGTTGTCCTCGGTCCAGCGCTGGGCCAGTTCGCGTGAGGCCTCGGCCTGGTCGGGTTCGAGGAAGATGCTCAGCGTGAAGAGGTCTCCGCCGCCGCAGTCGATCAGCTGGTAGGACACGAACCCGGCCTGCGCGGCGATCGCATCGGCGAACGATTCATCGACGCGGCGCGTGAATTCGGCCAACGACTCGGGCTGCAGGCGATACCGCCTCATGCTCGCGAACATGGTTGCTCCCTTCGCTCGTGCGTGCGTTATCGGACGCGGTTGCGATGACTGTGTCAAAGGACACAGTTGCACAGGGTCAAGCGACGCAGTCGGGCGGGCGGGTGCCGGAGAGCATCCCGCTTGCTCCCTGCACCCCCACTTGGTCAAAGGACCCTGCTTGATGACACAGATTCAGCGCCGCGGCCGTCGCCTGGCCGCGACGGCGACATTGACGTCCTGCCTGCTGCTGACCGGCCTCGCCGGCACCGCGCTCGCCTCGGACTACGACGGCGACGGCGCCGCGACGCCTGCCGACTGCAACGACCTGGACCCGGCGGTCCGCCCGGGTGCGCTCGACAAGCCTGATTTCGCATTCGAGGACACCAACTGCGACCGCATCGACGGCACCATCGGCAAGGCGGTCTTCGTCGACGCCGGCGCCGGACAGGACACGCCCACGGCGGGCACCAAGGACTTCCCGCTGAAGTCGATCGCGCCCGCGATCACGAAGGCCAAGGCGCTCGGCAGTGATGTCTACGTCACGGCTCGCAACTACGCCGAGTCGCTGACGCTCCAGACCGGCGTGGGCATCTACGGCGGCTACACGCCCAGCTTCGAGACCCGGACCACGTCGCAGCCGACCACGGTCAGCGGGAATCCGGCGGCCGTGGCCGACAATGTCACCGGCGTCGTGCTGCAGCTGCTCACGCTCCAGGGGACCAACAGCCTGGTGAGCGGGGGCAGCTCGTACGGCCTGCGCGCCGTCAATAATGCGAAAGTCGCCTTGGATCACGTCACGGCGCAGGGTGGAACGGCGAGCAACGCGCCGGCGGGCGGCCCCGGCACGTTCAACGGCAGTGGCGCCAACGGCACGTTCGGCGCCAACGCGAGCTGCTCCTCGACCGCCTTCGGCCCGCTCGGCGGAGTGGGACCGGGCTTCAACGGCGGGACCGGGGGCAACGGCAGCTCGCTCGGGGGGAACTCGGGCGGCGAGGGCACGTGGGGCTCCGGCCTCGGCGGAGGTGCGAAGGGCACCGGCGGCGGCGGGCAGAGCGTGGGCGCCGGGGACGCGCGCGGCACGGCCGGCACGAACGGCCAGCCCGGCGGCGACGGCACGGCCGGCGCGAGCGCACCGGCGGCGCCATTCACGGCCGAATCCGCGGCCGCGGCCGGCTGGATCGGCAAGGACGGGATCGCCGGAGGCTCCGGCGCGAGCGGATACGGCGGTGGTGGTGGTGGCGGCGGCGGCGGCGCTTCGTCCGTCAGCGGCCTCTGGAAGGCCGGCGGTGGCAGCGGTGGCTCGGGCGGCGCCGGTGGCGCCGGCGGCGGCGGCGGTCAGGCCGGTCTGGGCGGCGGCGGCTCGTTCGGCGTCTACATCTACAACGCTTCGGTCGTCGCCCGCGACTCGCTCCTGAAGGGCGGCACCGGCGGCGCCGGCGGCAACGGCGGCCAGGGCGGGCCCGGCGGCAACGGCGGTCTCGGCCGCAGCGGCGGCAGCGGCGGGACGTGCGGCACTCCCAGCGCCATGGCCTACGGCGCGAGTGGCGGGAGCGGCGGCAACGGCGGCCGTGGCGGCGACGGCGGCGCGGGCTCCGGCGGAACTGGCGGCCCGAGCGCCGCGGTGTTCCGCAGCGGCGCGGGCTCGTCCTACTCGGTGAAGAACAGCACCGAGCAGGCCGGAACGCCCGGCGCCGGTGGCCGCGTCGGCGGGAGCCCGGCCGGGCCGCAGTCGGCCAACGGCCCGGCCGCAACCCGCCTGACGTCCTCAACGGCCGGCGCGGTGGTCTCCGACTTCGACGGCGACGGGATCACCGACGCCAACGATGACTGCGCCACGGTGAGCGGCCCCGGCAGCAACCAGGGCTGCCCGGTCCGCCCGGCGAAGCTGACGGACGCCGACGGCGACGGGGTTCCGAACTCCGTGGACGCCTGCCCGGACACCCCGGCCGGCCCGACCGACGCCGACAATGACGGCTGCGCGGACCCCGTCGTCACCCCGCCCACCCCCACTCCGACCGCGACGCCCACCCCGATCACCAATCCCAGCACCGGTGGCGGCGGGACCTCCGGCGCCGGCACGGCCGTCACCCCCAGCGGCGGCGGCACGGTCGCCCAGCCGGAGCGGATCCTCATCACGCTCACGTTCTTCGCGCGCTCCGGCGCCAAGAGCAGCAAGTTCTCGAGCTTGAAGGTCCGCAACGTCCCGCTCGGCGCGACCGTCAAGGTGACGTGCAAGGGCAAGGGTTGCCCGCGCGGCCTGACCGGCAAGGGCTTCGTCAAGACGAACGCCTTCGGTGCGGTCGATCTCAAGAAGTTCATCACGAAGCCGCTCCGCCCCGGGACCACGATCACGGTCGTCGTCTCCAAGCCGAACGCGATCAACGCCGTGAAGACCCTCACGATCCGCAAGTCGAAGGCGCCGACGATCGTGACCCAGTGCATCCGGCCGGGCACCACTAAGGCGGTCGCCTGCACGTAACGCGGGCCCGCACCGCCTCGATCTCGCCGGCCGCCTGCGCGCACCAACGCGCGCAGGCGGTCGGCATTTCGCGTTCCCGGCGTAGCCTCTCATCGTGCCCGCGACCCCATCGACCTGAGTTTCTCGATCGCCGATGCGGACGACGTCGAGCTCGCGTACGACGGCGAGACGCCTCGACACCCTCGGCGTGGTTCGGGGTAGAAGTCGCCGCGGGCCAGCGCGACACCGAACGTCACGTCCCCGCTTTCCACGGTTCCACTCGCCGCCGCCGCCTCGGCGGACCCGGATAGTCATCGAGGGTCAAACCGCTCGTACGCCACGCTTCGAGGCCCTTCGCAGCAGAATCGAACGGTGTGCGCTCGACGTCGGCCAAGCTACCGGCAAAGACGATGATTTCGCGGCGCTGAGCGGGTCCTACCGAACAAGAGACGAAAGGAGCAGACATGCCCTGGTTCGTGACGATCGGCTACGGCGATTCCGCAGGCTACGAACAAACGGATCAAACGATCCTCGACAAGGCGCACGCCCATGACGAGCGCCTCCGTTCCGATGATGTGTTGATGGGCATCGCCGGTACGCCCGTCCAAGTGCGTAACCACGACGGCGCGAAGGTCGAGATCATCAAGGGCGCCTTCATGACCGCGGACCTGCCGATCGCCGGCTTCTCCGTGATCGAGGCGCCGGACATCGAACACGCAGCTCGGGTCGCTTCCGGCTCGCCGTGCGCCGTCGCGCAGGGCGTCATCGAGGTGTGGCCGCTGGTCGACTCGGTGGATCAGCGCGCTGTGTCGGGATCCAGAGTTCGTTGATCGCTCCCTGACCGGGAACGCACCCCCACTGGAGCACGCTCACCCCGTCAGAGCCCGAGAGGTTCAGGCACATGCCACTGCGGGCGTTGACCATCCGATAGAACTGGCCGTAGACCCGCACGAGCTGCCACTGCTGTTGGGCTGCGTCCGAGCCGGTCGCCATCGCCACGGGGCCCTGCTGGGACACGTCGCCGCCGGCGCTGATCATCGTGCCGTCGGCCGCGGAGCGCAGGCGGTACGTCGCACCGTCACGCGGGCTGAGGGTCGCGTCGGCGGGAGCGTTCGTGCTGAACGCGAGATGGGTGCCGCTGACGAGCGGTGCGTCTTCTGGCTCACGTCGTATTGCAGGTAGCCGGAGACCGCGCCCTGACCGTCGCCGAGATCCTTGCCGGCGTTGACCGTCCCGGTCGAGCTCGCAAGGTCCGGGACGTCGCCGCCCGCGTAGGAGAACACGTACGTGAACGGGCCGCTGGTGGGCAGCTTCTTCGAGCTCGAGCGCCAGCCGGCCTTGCCGACGACGATGACGATCGCGTGGCGGTTGAACTGCTTGAGCGCGCTCGCCAGGTCGGCATCGGCATTGGCCGCCGAGATCGGATACGTCTTGCGGTCCAGCGTCGCGTCGTCGAACAGGTAGACGCCGGCGGGGCTATCACCGAAGGCCGCCGACCACGACGACCAGACGCCGTCATAGCGCAGCCCGACGTCGCCGTCGCCCGCGGCGAAGGTCTGAAGGCCGTGGCCGATCGGCGGCCCCTCGTCGCCGGCCGTGACCTGAACTAGGTCAGTCGACTGCGCGGGCGTGCCGTTGGTCCCGGCTCGGTCGCGGTCACCGCCACCGTGTAGTGGCCCGGCTTGCGGACCTTCAGCCTGCGCGCTCCCTGCGCCCGTCAGCGCTGCGCCCCCTTTGGCCGACGACTCGACCAGGCTCCACCGATAGCGCAGCGCGCTCTCAGAACGGGCCGCGCGCGAACCGCGCGCGTCGAGGCCGATCGCCCGCGCCGCGCGCGTGCTGACGTCCCGTCCGGCCGATGCGAGCGGGATGTCCGAGCGGACGGTCAGCGACCGCCGCAGCACCTGGTGGCGCCCGTCGGGCAGAGCGGCGACGACGCGCAGGTCGTTGCGGCCGTGGCGTAGCCCGTCGGCCCGTCCGAGCACCAGCCGCTGGACCCGGTCCAGGTGCAGGCGCGGCAGCCGCACCTGGCGCTGGTTGAGCTGCACACGCACCGTGGCTCGCGGGGCGACACCGAACGCCAGCTTCCACACGCCTTCGCCGAGCGCGTGCCGGAACACGTCCCCGCGCGTCGGCCGGGGCGTCAGTAGGCGCGCCGTCGCGCCGCGCACCGTCACGCGGGCGCTGAGGTCCTTGCCGCCGGCGCGGGTCTGCACGTCGATGTGCTCGCGACCGGGGCGCGCGCCGCGCACCACGCCGATCCACAGGTTCCCCTTGCGGCGGAAGGCCGGCTTCACGCGGCCTTTGTCGAGCGTCACGCGCGGCGTGGTCGCCGCCCGCGGCGCGCGAATCACGAGCTCCATGCGGTCGCCGTCGACGAGTTGCTCGGCGCCCGGCTTGACGATCTTCAACCGCGCGTCGGCTTCCGCCGCCGACGGCGCGGCCAGCATCGCGGCCGCCGCGACGCCGAGGATCAGTCTGTGGGGACGTCGCCGTGTCGGCGGACGCAACTCGGATCGATGCATGGGAGTCTCCGGGTCGGGGTTGGCTGCCGCAGCCTGCACGCCCGTCGCCACACGCTCTTCGGTAGCGGGGTACTGCACTTCGGCGCCGCGCTACTTAGTCCCGGCACGCAGTCCCGATGGCGCATGATGGTGATGACGTTGCCGTCCGGTGCAAGGACGAGGACCCGCGCACCCCCACGGCTACGAGAACCGAGAACCCGGAGTCGATCAGACTGCACCCATGCCGTGGCCGCTCGTGGGGCGTGAGGTCGAGCTCGAGTTCGTTGGCGCGGCGCTGTCGGGCGACGCGACGGGCGGGGTCGTGATCACGGGAACGGCGGGGGTCGGCAAGACGCGCCTGGCGGTCGAGGTCGCGCGGGTCGCCGAGTCCCAAGGGTGCGTGGTGGAGTGGGTGCGGGCGACGCAGTCGGCAGCGTCGATCCCGCTGGGGGCCTTCGCCTCGCTGTTGCCGGCGGCCGGTGGCGGTTCGGCCGAGGGCGTGGATCTGCTGGCGCGCGCGCGTGAAGCGCTGGTGGAGCGGGCCGGTGAGCGCCGGCTGGTGCTGTGCGTGGATGACGGCCAACTCCTCGATCACGCCTCGGCAGTGCTCGTGCATCAGCTCGTGGCGGCCGGGGAGGCGTTCGCGGTGGTCACCGTGCGGCGCGGCGAACGGGTGCCGGATGCCCTGCAGGCGCTGTGGAAGGACGAGCTGTGCGCGTGGCTGGAGCTGGAGGAGCTGTCGTTCAGCGAGCTGGAACGGGTGCTGGCGGAGGCGTTGGGCGGGCCCGTCGATGGACGGAGCGTCCACGCCTTGTGGGAGCTGACGCGGGGCAACGCGCTCTTCGTGCGCGAGCTCGTGCGGTATGGCGTCGAGCGCGGCATCCTGGCCGACGACAACGGGATCTGGCGTTGGCGTGGCCAGATGACCGCCGGGCTGCGGCTGACCGAGCTGGTCGGGGCGCGACTGGAGGTGTTCGGCCCGGCGACGCTGCGGGTCCTGGAGGTCGTCGCGGCCGGCGCGCCGCTGGAGATCGGGTTGCTCGAGCCCGATGAGACGGCCGAGCTCGAGACGCTCGAGCGCCGGGAGATCGTCCTGCGCCGCGTGGACGGGCGGCGTCGGGCGGTCGATGTGGCGCATCCGCTGCATGGCGAGGCGATACGGGCGGGGCTTTCTGGCATGCGCTTGGAGGCGATCCAACGACGGCTCGCGGATGCCGTCGAGGCCCGCGGGGGCCGGCGGCACACGGACGTGGCGAGGCTTGCGGCGTGGCGCCTGGAATCGGGCGGGGGAGATCCGGAGCTGTTCGAGCGTGCGGCCGGGCAGGCACTGGCGGCGTTGGACTTCGTGCTGGCCGAACGCTTCGCGCACGCGGCAGTGCGAGCGGGGGGCGGTCTCGCCGCGCGGCTCGCGTTTGGGCAGGCGCTCGCGGGGGCCGGCCGCGCGGACGAGGCGGACCGGCTGCTGGCCGACTTGGAGCAGCACGTGAGCGCCGATGGCGAGCGGGCGGCGGTGGCGGTCGCGCGCGCCAGGAACCTGTTCTGGGGCGCGGACCGGGCGGGTGATGCCGACGCCGTGCTGCGACGCGCTGAGCACGCCGTGTCGGATCGCGGCGTGCGGGACGAGCTGAGCGCGTTGCGGGTCAGGCTCGTGGCCGGGCAGGGGCGGCCACTCGAGGCATTGGCGGCGGCGGGTCCACTGCTGAGCACGGAGGGCGTGCACGAGCAGGCGCGGCTGCACGCGGTCGTCGCGATGTCGGAGGCGCTGCTGTCGCGAGGCCGGATGCGCGAGGCGCTCGCGCTCGTCGAGACGTGGGAGCCGGTCGCGCGCAGACATCGTCAGCAGCTGCCACACGTCGAGCCCCAGCTCTTGGGCGAGCGGGCGGTCGCGCTGCGGCTTGCCGGTCGCCTGATCGAGGCGACGGAGGCGGCGCAGCAGATGTACGCGCTCGCGCTCGCGCGGCGGTCGGCGCTGAGCACGGCGACGGCGGCGAGCACGCTCGGTCTGGTGTGGCTCGCGCGCGGGCAAGTCAGGACGAGCCTGCGGTTCTTTCGCGAAAGCGCTGCGCTGCTGCGCGACGCCGACCCGATCGGGATCCTGCGGTGGGCGCTGGCCGGTGTCGCCCAGGCGGCGGCACAGGCCGGCGACGCCGAGCCGGCGCGCCAAGCGGTCGAGGAGCTGGAGCGCACTCCGCTGAGCGGCTTCCGCGGGCTCGAATCCGAGCTCGAGCTGGGGCGCGCCTGGAGTGCCGCGGCGGCCGGCGAACGCTCTCGCGCCCGCGCGCTCGCCGGCGACGCCGTCCAACGCGCGCAGTCGAGCGGTCAGGACGCGTTCGCGATGCGTGCGTTGCACGAGCGCTGCCGGCTGGGGGACGCGGTCGCCGCTGCGCCGCAGCTCGCGGCGCTCGCCGGCACGGTGGAGGGCGCCTTCGCGCAGCTGGCCGCGGCGCACGCGGCGGCATTGGTCGCCGGCGATCCAGAAGCGCTCTCGGAGGTCGCCGCCGGATTCGCGCGCGATGGTGCGCTGCTGCTGGCGGCCGAGGCGGCGCAGGCCGCGGCGGCCGCCTATCGCAACGCGGGGCGCACGGGCAGCGCCGGTGCGGCGGCCGAGCGTGCGGCCGGTTGGCTCGGGCAGTGCGAAGGCGCGCGGCCACCGACGCTTCACGGCGATCCGATCGCGAGCGAGCTGACGCCACGTGAGCGCGAGATCGCCGTGCTCGCCGCCGGTGGACTGACCAGCCGCGAGATCGCCGAGCGGCTCGTGGTCTCGGTGCGCACCGTCGACAACCACTTGCAGCGCACCTACCGCAAGCTCGGGATCGCCGGCCGCGAGCAGCTCAGCGGGCTCGTCGCACCCGCCGCTGAGTAGGCCTCGCGCCCAAGTTGAGTAGTCGCCTGCCGATGTGAGCGCGTGCGCCGGCTGGGACCGTCGAGGACATGCGCATCCTCTTCGCCACCACCAGCGCCGCCGGCCACTTCGGGCCACTCGTTCCCTTCGCCCGCGCCTGCCTGAGAGCCGGCCACGAGATCCTCGTCGCCGGCCCGAGTTCCGCCGCCCCGCTCGTCGAGCGGGCGCGGCTGCCGTTCCGGCCGCTGGCGGAGCCGACGGGCTCCGAGATCGCCCAGGTGCGCGAGTGGACCCGGTCGGCTCAGCCCGAGGAGGCGATCGAGCGTTCCGTCCGCGACCTCTACGTCCGCTGCTACGCCGGCGCGGCGCTGTCCACCATGCTCGCCGCGATCGAGGACTGGCGTCCGGACCTGATCGTCCGCGAGAGCGCCGAATTCGCTTCCTGCGTCGCCGCCGAGCACCTCGACGTCCCGCACGCGCGCGTCGGGCTGTCGCTGTCCGCGCAGTGGGAGGACAGGTGCCTGGCCCTCGCGGCGCCCGCGCTCGACGAGTTGCGGGCCCGACTGGCACTACCTGCCGACCCCGGCGCGCAGCGCGCCCGCCGCGTGCCCTGTCTCACGTTGGCGCCGCGCTCGTTCGAGGATCCGTCAGCACCCGAGCCGGTCTGGGTCCGGCGCTTCCGGAACCCCGCCAACCGCACCGTCGAGCCGCTGCCGAATTGGTGGGAACACCGCCGTCAGCCGCTCGTGTACGTCTCCTTCGGCACCGAGGTGCCGTCGCCGACGCGGCCGTACTTCCCCGGGCTCTACCGCGCCGCCATCCACGCTCTCGCCGCGCTGCCCGTGCGGATCCTCGTCACCATCGGCGACCGGCGCGATCCGGCCGAGCTCGGCCCGCTCCCGCCGTCCGTGCACGTCGAGCGCTGGATCCCGCAGTCGGCGATCATGCCGCACGCCGCGGCGATGATCGGGCACGGAGGCGCCGGCTCGACGCTGATCGCACTCGCCGGGGGCGTCCCGATGGCGCTCCTGCCGCTGTTCGCCGACCAGCCGTTCAACGCACGACGGATCGCCGAGCTCGGCGCCGGCGTCGCGCTCGAAGCCGACCCCGTCGACGCGCCGACCCTCGCCGATGCCGCCCGCGACCTGCTCGACGATCCCAGCTACGGCAACGCCGCCGCGCGCATGGCGGACGAGATCGGCGCGCTGCCTCCCGTCGACGAAGCGGTCGACGCCCTGCGCGCTGCCGTCGCCGCCTGACCTCCCCCGCTCCCCCCCGCGCTGCCATCACGGAGGGCGACCACGCACCACGTCCAACGCCGCGCATGGCTTGCGTCCTGGCGCTTGCCCGCGTAGGCTCGGCCGGTCGGCGTACCGATTCGCCGTCGGGTCGCCCATGGGCACAGTTGATTTCCTAGCCGCGCTGAGGCCGCGCTTCGGTACGTCCGCCGACGCGCTGCCACGGTCTGCGCATGTGACGCCCGTGCTGGCGGTGCTCGGTGCGGCCGCGTGCGTGAGCGCGGTCGTGGTCTCGGCGGCGGGCTCGCCGAGCGATGCGGCCTTCGGGCGTGGGCTATTGGAGCTGTTGATCGTCGGCACGCCGATCGCAGCCGGGCTGTATGCGCTTCGCGCGCCGGTCAATGCCCGCCTCGGGATGGCGCTGTTGGCGATCGGCTTCTTATGGTCGTTGACCGCGCTGGCAGCCACGCCGATGAGCGTGCCGCACACAATCGGCCGGCTTGCGACGTGGCTCGTGTTCCCCGGCGTCGTCTACTTGTTGCTCGCGTTCCCGGACGGCCGGATCGCCAAAGGGCTCGACCGGTTCGTGCTCATCGGGATCGTGGGCGTAGCTCGTGTTCCTGTTCTTCGGCACCGCACCGCTCGTTCAGGCGTTCCCGCCGAAGACCCTGTGGTCCCCGTGCACGACCGACTGTCCGGCGAATGCGCTCTTCGTCCTCGACCATCAGCCCGCGTTTCTCGCCGATCTCATCCTCGTTCGCGACTGGCTGGTCGAGGTGCTCTGGCTGGGGCTGTTCTGGTCGATGTTCCGCCGTTGGCGCGCGGCCTCACCGTTGCAGCAGCGCACGATGGGTCCGGTCTTCGTCGCCGGCGCCCTGCTCGGCGTGTCGCACATCGTCTTCATCACGTACCGTCAGCTCGGTGGACCCACGGACACAGCGGTCGCCCTGTCGTCCGTCTGGACGGTGTCCATCGTCGCGGTGTGCGCCACATTTCTGGTCGGCCTGATCCGGCGGCGTACGCTGCTCGCGGGCGCGCTGATCGAGCTCGGCGGCGCGCTGCGTGCGGGCGCGTCTCCGGAGCAGGTCCGCGACGCGCTGGCGACGGCGGTCGGCGACCCCGACATCGAGCTCCTGTTCCGCGACCCGGCCTCCAGCGCGTGGTGCGATGAGCGGGGACGCCGGATCAGGTGGCCCGAGCCGCCTGGCGCCGGACGCGCGGCAACGGCGATCGGCGACGACGTGGTGCTGATCCATGACGTGGCCCTTCGCGACGATCAGGAACTGCTGGACGGCGTCAGCGACTTGATGCTGGCCGCCGGGCGCCATGAGCGCATCGTGGCCGACCTGGCGCAGGCGATGAACGACGTGGAAGACTCGCGCCAGCGCATTGCCGAAGCGGCCGACCTTGAGCGCGCCCGCATAGAGCGCGACCTGCACGATGGAGCACAGCAACGACTGATCGCGCTCCGGATCAGGCTCGGGCTCGCCGAGGAGCAACTGCGCGACGATCCGGTCGCCGGCATCCAAGCCGTTCGCGAGCTGGGCTTCCAGGCCGAGTTCGCGCTGGAGGAGCTGCGCTCCCTGGCCCAAGGGGTCTACCCGGCGCTGCTTGCCGATCGAGGCCTGCCCGACGCGCTGAAGTCCGTCGCGCGGCAGGCGCCGACACCGATTCACGTCGTCGCCAAGGGCGTGACCCGTCAACCCATGGAGATCGAAAGCGCCGTCTACTTCGCGTGCGTGGAAGCCGTGCAGAACGCGACGAAGCACGCCACCACGGCCACCGCCATCTGGATCGACCTCGACCAGTCTCCGGGCGCGCTGCGCTTCGAGGTCCGTGACGACGGCCGCGGCTTCACCCCCACGGATCACGCCGGGGGAGGTCTGCGAAACATGCACGACCGGATCGAAGCCATCGGTGGCAAGCTGATCGTCGATACGACGCCGGGCATCGGCACTCGCGTAGCCGGTTCGGTCGAGGTGCGCTGAGCGGTCCCCGAGGCGTCCAGCCACCTCATCCTGATCGTGGCCGCGCGTGAGAGCTCCGCGGCCGAGGCTGACGGACCTCGACCCGCTCCGTGAGCGCAGGCCCGCGCTCGTCCGGCGCGCAACGTCGCCGGGCCGCGCGACCGAGCGGGCCTGCTCGTCCTCAGCCGGCGCGCGGCGCGTGCGCAGCTGCGGCGGCTCGCATGTCGACCGCGAGCTGCTCGGCGCTGACGTCGGTCGTCGTGCGAACGGTGCTGGTCGCGGCGGTCACGCTCGTGGCCACGCGGTCGGCCATGTCCGGACCGTAGACCACGACCAAGCCTGCGTCGCCGCGGTCGAGCACTTCGCCGAGGGCCTTGAGATCGTCGCGGGTCATTCCGCTCGCGGCATGGTGGGCCAGTGCTCCCAACGCGGCGCCGGCTCCTCCGCCCACGGTCAGCGCGCCGATGATGCCGACGGCGGGAAAGATTGCCGCCACCGCCCCCGCGGCAAGGCCCCAGCCGAGCCCTACCTCGGTGCCGTGGCGCTTCGGCTCGTCGTGCCTGCGCACGATCTGCACCTTGCCCGCCTCGTCCTTGGCGATCACGGTCGCGTCGAAATCCAGCGACGTCGCGACGTGCCGGAATGCGGCATTGATCGCCTCATACTCGGCCAGCGCATCATCGACCGTGTCATACGAGGCGGCGAGGACATAGCTCATTTCGCTCATTGACGGCCCTCCTTCCGGGATCGCTCCGGCCAGCATCGCAGCCCGATTCGCGCCGCGCAATCACGCAGCACTCACCGCTCCAGCGGGCAACCGTTGCGTCTCTCACTTGCCTGCCGAGCGGCGCCGGAACCCGAACCGGCTGGGCGGCTTCGCCGTCCGCCGTTGCTCGCGCGCGGTCTGCTGCTCGGCCACCTTGGCCTTGGCGTCGACGTAGGAGCGCTCGACCAAGACCCTGCCGCCGGCCCACCCGAACGCCCACAGCACGACCACCAGTGCGAAGGCGATGTTCCAGCCCGTGATCGCGAGTTGCTGCCCGAGCGAGTACGCCGTCGCGGTGGCGGCGTCGGTGACCCCATCCAGCGAGGCGACGTTCGCGGCCTGGTTGACCCCGATCCCGCCCGGCGTGACCGACACAGTGTTCGCGATCGAATTCCCGCCCGCCACGGACATCACCGAGTGGAAGTTGACGGTGATCCCGTAGCCGGCAAGGAAGACGGCGATCACGCCCAGCTTGGCCAGCCAGGCCCCGAACGACGGAAGGGCAACCCGCAGCAGGTACTCGCGCGGGCGAGCGAGGATCGCCCCACCCTGCTTGGCCTTCTCCCACAGCCCACGAAGCTTGCGCCAGAACACGCGCGCGAGGGTCACGATCAGCAGCCCGGCGCCGGCCAGGATGCCAAGCGCCAGGACCCGATGGTCAGACAGAGCGGGGAGCAGCAGCTCGAACGATCCGGCGACGGAGGCGAACAGGTAGACGTACACGAACGCCCCGGCGACCGTGAAGAAGATCTTCTGCACGACCATCCCGCCCAGCACGCCGAGGAAGTTCGAGCCCGGGACGATCGCCACGAACATCAGCAGCATCACGAAGGTGCCGATGTTGGCCGGCAAGAAGCCGTTGAGCGCCACGCCCGTCGCGTAGGAAGCGAGCACGCCGCGGTACAGCACCGGGCTGTTCGGGAAGCCGGCGCGCAGGATGAAGTACCAGCCGAGCGCAGTCAGCGTGATCTGGATCGTCTGCAGTACCCAACCGACGACCAGGTAGCCGAACGCGACCGCCGTCAGCGCGTCCCACAGGTCCGAGAACCATCCGCTGACGTCGACGCCCAGCAGATCGGCCACGAAGATGGCCGCGGCGATCCCCGCGATCCACGCCACCGTCTTGACCAGCCGCGTGCGGCGTGACGGGTCGCCGAACGGCAGCCAGCGCGAACCGGACGGCGCGGCCGGCGTCTCAGTCAGGGTCACGTAGGTCGGTCACGATGCGACTCAGCCGCTGCCGCTCAGGTCCTCGACGTAGTTCTCGGCGTAGTAATTGATGAACTGCGCGTCCGCTCCGCGCAGCGCGTCCGCGGCGCGCAGCTTGGCCGCGTCGTCCTCGCCCACGGAAACGCCGAGGACGAAGTGACCCTCGCGGAGATGCTCGGCATACTGGCGCGCGTGGTCGGCGTCGTCGCTGAACACGCCCTGAACCCAGCGCTTGACGGTGCCGGCCAGTCCGTGCGCCTCGCCCTTGACGTCGATCCGGTCAACGTCATGCTCGCCCGCCAACACGTCGTAACGGTCGGGTGCGAAGCCCGCCTGCGTCAAGCGCTCGCGAGCACTGTTCAGCGAAGCGTCGTCGAGGAGCACACCGACGACGTTCCCGCCCGGATAGGGGAATCGATCGCGAGCTTTGGGATCGTCGGCCACGTTGCCGACGATGCTATCGCGACCCGGCTGCCATCCGCCAGCGGTCGTCTCAGTCCGACTCGGCGGCCAGCCAGGTCTTCGCGTCCGCGAGATCGCGGACGCGGAAGCCCTTGGCCTTGCCCGGCAGCATGAATGACAGCGCACCCAGCGCCGGACGCACCCAATCCTCGTCGCTGACCACGGCGACGCGATCAAACGACGAGGCGTGCCGCGCGCGGAACCCGGCGTCGGCCTTCAGCGCATCGCCCTCGACCTCGCGCGTTCCAGGGCCCAAGCACGTAGAGCAGGCGCACGTTGCGGCCCTCGGCGATCTCCCGACGGAGCACCGGCTCGACGGTGTTCTCCCAGTGGTCATCCTCGACCTCACCGATCGCCTCGAAGCCGATCGTTCCCGCCGGCATGTCCGTTATCTGGCGCAGCATGGGTAGGGCCTCCAGTCGGTTCGGCACGCCCCGCGGGCGCGTCGCTGATCGTGATGCTGCACCCAACACGTGCTTGCGGTCCTCCACCGAATGGGGTGATTCGTTTCAGGAACCGACGCCGAGCGATTCGGCGCGGTTCACCCCGTTTGGACGATGTGTACCACGGGCCGGGAGGCGAAAGTGGCGAGACCTGACGAGGGAGGAGTCGCAATGGCAAAGCCCATGTTCTTCTACACCGGCATCTACGACAACGTCGCCGACGCCGACGCCGACTACGAGGCGATCAAGTCGCTGCACAAGGGCAAGGCCATCGGGTCGTACGACTCGGCGATCGTCGTCCACACGCCGGCCGACGGTGTGAAGGTCACCAAGACCGAGAAGCCCACGCAGAAGGGCGGCTGGGTCGGCCTCGCGGCCGGGGCCGGCGTGGCCGTGGTGTTCCCGTTTCTGCTTCCGGCGGTCAGCTATGCGGGCATGGCCGGAGCCGGCGCCGGACTCGGCGCGTGGTTCGGACACCTGGCACACGGCACGAGTCGCGGGGACGCCAAGGACATCGGCGCGATGCTCGAGCCCGGCAAGGCCGCGCTGATCGTCATCGGAGTCGACAAGGACGCCGAGCAGATCGAGCGCGCGGCCACGCGCGCGCAGCGGCACGTGTTCAAGCGCGAAGTCGGCGACTGGGACGAGGCCGAACAGGATGCCCTCGCGGCGATCGAGCGCGCGGAGGCCGGCTGACCAGTTCCGCGCCGGGGCGACGGTCAGGCTGACCGCTCGCCCTCGCGCGCGATCTGCGACGCGCTCCCGCTGCCGGCGGCGCCGCGCTTCACCCCAACTGGGTGACGCGCTGCGTGGCCACGTGCGCGAGCCTCGCTACCAGGCATGTCGACCACGAGCCCGCAACCGGACGCCTCGTCCGCCGCCGCGACACCGACAAAGCGCCGCAACGCGTGGATCTGGGTGAGCGCGGGACTGGCGCTCGTGGCCGTGGGCCTGCTCGTCTGGGCGCTCAGCACCCAGTCGAATCTCGACAGCGCGCAGGGTGAGCTGGACAGCGCCAACCAGGAACTGGCGAGCACCAATCAAGAACTCGAGACCTCGCAACAGGAGCTCGGGTCGACCAAGCAAGAGCTCGACGATGCGACTGAGGCCGCCGAGCCGCCGCCCTCCTCAAGTGAGGATGAGAACGACGCGGCGTTGGTCGCGGCGGGAGCGCTGTTCACGGGGCTGGCGCGGGAACTCGGTGCGACGCAAGAGGAGGTCGCCGCCACCGAGCAGGACCTCGAGGAGACGCAGAAGGCAGCTGAACAGGCCGAGCAGGACGCGGCGGCGGCCGAACAACAGGCCGACAACGCCACCGACGACGCCGCCAAGGCGAAGGCGCAGACCGACCAGGCGAACGCCGAGAAGGAGGCCGCCCAGGCCCGAGCCGCGATCGCGGCCGATTGCGCCAAGTCCTACCTGTCCGCGTTCGCAGGGCTATTCGGAAGCGGGAACGTGCGCGAGCAGGCGCCGGTGGTGCGTAAGGAGCTCTCCGGCATCACCGCCGACTGCAAGACGGCCTTCGCCGGGACGTAGGGCCGCGATGAACCGTGACGCTGATAGCAGCAGCCCGGCGCGCGATTCGCTTCGGCGTGACCGCGCTCACTTCGCGTCGCGTCTGCGGCGGTGTTCTTGGATCCGCACGCGCAGCGTCTCCCAGCGCGACCGCGCTTGGGCGGTGATCTCGTCCCACTCGCGCCGGACCTCGTCGTCGGCCGGCCGTTGGCCGCGGCGGATGCGGTCGAGTTCATCGTTGACCTCGCGTCCGGCGGCCGCCGCACCGACCACGATGACCATGACGCAGAAGAGCGCCGAGATCATCGCGAAGACGGCGCCGATGACCCCGTAGCGGGTGGCGTACGTGCTGAAGAGGTGTGGGACGTAGACCGCCGCGCCGACCGAGTACAGAGCGAGCAACGCCGATCCGAGGATCGCGAACGGGAGCAGATCGCGACGCGCGATCCGCTGTGCGCTGAGCACCCAGCCGCTCCAGATCAGGAAGACCGCCGTCAGCGGCGCGGCCAGCAACGCCGCGGTGAGCTCGAGCCGCCCGCGCCCCAACTGGCCATGGATGGCGCCGCTGAGGACGAGGTACAACGCCAGCCCGCCGACCCACAGCAGCCCGTTGAAGGTGTTGCGCACGCTCAGTGAGTGGAGCTCCCAGGTCTGCTCGAACAGTCGCTGCACGGCGCGGCTGAAGCTCAAGGCCGCGATGATCAGAAACAGCACCCCGAGGAGGCCGAGGCTCGTGCTCGTGCCCGCCGGCGGCGAGAAGATGTCCTTGACGGCCTCGGCGCCGCCCCCGGTCAGCTCGTAGCGGTCGATGAGGCGCTCGGCCGTGCCTCTGCCGCCGAGCTGTGAGCCGACGGCGCTGGTGATGACCAAGAGCGGGATCACGGCCGTGAGCGCGCTCGCGGCCAGCGCGATCGAGCGATCAAATCCCGCCACCTTCTGAAACCGACCAACCGCGCGCAGCACGAACCCCGGCCGCAGCCAGAACGTCAATGTCCGCACGATGCGCTCGCGGTCCACGTGCCGCCGCCGCTGGAGCCCGTCGGGCTCGCCGCCCGCCATGCCCTCAGGCTTCCACGGCGGCCGCGACCAGCGCAACGGCCGGAACACGTGACCACATCACCATCACGGCGACGGTACTCGACTCGGTCGTCTGGCAACTCGAAGGCTCGCAGCCGCGCCGGGCCGCGGCCTTCGGGCGCGACTATTGCGACTGCTCCTCGGCCTCGATCTCGGCCGCGAGTGCCACCACGACGATCCCGAGCGCCTCGGTGATGTTCGTGGCCGCGGACACCGTCCGCGGCGTGCCGACGATCGGCGCGACCGCGATCAGGATGCCCTGGACCTGCTCGACCGTGAGGCCGACGTCCATCGCCGGGCCGACGTGCATGACATAGGAGGCAGCGGGCGCATCGACGGCCGCCAAGGCAGCAATCCGTGCGACCAGGAGCGACTCGGCGTCAAGTCCGGATCGCACGACCGACTCCGCCGTTATTGCGGCGATCGCGTCGAGGACGGGGGTATCGGAAGCGGGGTCGGCCATGCGGTTCCCTTCAGTCGGTGTGCGGCGTGCACTCAGATCGTGGCGAGCAAACGTCGGTTGGCGCATCCCCCGGATCGGGTGATCACCTGCTCGCCCGCCTGGCGGCTCATGCAGGGCCGCCGCGCAGCGGACGGCCGTCGAGGACGCGTTGCTCGTTGTCGCGCAGGCGCGGCTCGTAATGGTTGAAGAACACCTTGCCGACGAGGTCGCGGCGGCTGCGCACGCCGGTCTTCTCGAAGATGTTCTTGAGGTGCTCCTGCACCGTGTGGGGTGAGACGACGAGGCGCTCGGCGATCCCGTTCGTCGACTCGCCTTGCAGGACGAGGCGAGCGACTTCCTGCTCGCGCGCGGTGAGGCCGTAGGCGGCCATCAGCAGCGGCTGGATGCGAGCCGGATGGCCTGGCTCGACGATCACGGCGACGCGCCGGGTGCCGGTCGCCACGAGCGTCGCGCCGTGCAGGACGATCCAGTTGCCGGAGTCGCTGAGCACGCGCGCGAGCGCGACCTCGCCTGCGCGGTCGCCGTCGGCCGACCGCAGCGCCTGGCCGGCGACCGCTATGACCGCCGGCGGCAGCCGCCCGCCGTCGCCGCCGGGCAGGTCGGCCAGCCAGCGCTCGGTGCCGGGCGTCGCCGACTCGATCTCGAGCTGCTCGGTGAGGACGAGCAGCCCGGGCGCGTCGGGCGTGTCCGGGTCGCGTGCCTCGCCGATCAGCAAGGCGCGCCGTATGCCCTCGCCGATCGCCGGCGCGACCGACTGCAGGAAGCGCTTCTGATCGGCGTCGAAGTGCTCCTCGCCCGGCGCTCGGTAGAGCCCGAGACAGCCCCACGTCGCGCCGCCCTTGTTGCGGAGCGCGAGCAGCAGCTCCTGGTCGCCGTTCATCGTCATGTTGGCCTGCCAGCGCGGGCTCTGCGACGGGTCGCCGCCGGTGGCCTCGTGGATCGTCGAGATCCCGGCCTTCGAGCGCGCGACCGACGCCATGTCGTGGGCGTCCTCGAGCAGGTACTCGTCGCGCAGCGCCTCCTCCGGCAGTTCGTAGTACATCGCCGGGTTGAAGTGGCTCGTCATCAGCAGCGACGCCGGGTCGAGCGTGAAGCAGCACGGGCCCCGCATGTTCGGCACCAGCGGGGCGAGGATCTCGCTCACGTCGCGCCATAGCGTCACGAGATCGGAGCCGCGCGCTGCGACGTCCTCGATCCGCTCGACTCCCCGCTCCATCCCGAACGCTCCCATCCCGCGAAAGGCTACGCGCGGCGCGCGCGCGAGCGGAACACCAGGTTTCTGGTACAGACGCGGCGCGCGCCAAGCGCTGCAATCCTCGCGATGCCGTCAGGAGCGCTGACACCCGAGGAGCTCGAGACGCTGCTCGAGGACGCCTTCGTCGTCCGCGACCGCACCGAGCTCGCGGGCCTGTTCGAAACCGACGCGCTCCTCGCCACCGCCGGTGCCGCCGCACGCGGCGCCGGAATCGAAGCGTTCGTCGCCGCGCTCTGGGCGCGCGAGCTGACCTACCTCGCGCAGCCACGGCGGGTGCTCCAGGCGGGCAACACCGCCCTGATCGTCGCCCAGCAGTCGATCAGTGTCGTGCACCGCGCCGCCGACGCGCGCTGGCGCTACGCAATCGCCCTGCTCAACCCCACTCCCAAGGAGACCATCCCATGACCGACGCAACGCTCAGCGAGAACGCCCGCTGGTGGCTCGACGCCCTCGCGGTCATCAAGACGCGCGCCACCGACACGAACGGGCAGCTCACGATCATCGAGGTGACAGAGCCGCCGAACGCCGAGGCGCCGCTGCACGTCCACCACCGCGAGGACGAAGGCTTCTACGTCCTCGACGGCGATGTCACGATCCACGTCGGCGACGACGTCGTCGAGGCCGGCCCCGGCGACTTCGCCTTCGGCCCGCGTGACATCCCGCACCGCTACACCGTCGGCCCCGACGGCTGCCGGATGCTGTTCATCTGCACGCCCGGCGGCTTCGAAGACCTCGTCATCGGCATGAGCCGGCCGGCGGATGAGCCTCACGCTCCCGCCGTCCTCCACAGCGGAGCCTGACTGGGAGCGCGTCGGCGCCGTCGCCGCCGCAAACGGCTGCGAACTCCTCGGCTAAGCGACGGCCCTGTTCGAGCGTGGGCGCGGGCGCTGCTACGGCAGCGAAGGGGGTGAGGTCAGATCGCGCGGATCACGCCGCCATCGACGCGGATGTTCTGCCCGGTGATGTAGGAGGCGTCCGGCGAGGCCAGGAAGGCGATGGCCGCGGCGACCTCCTCGCTGGTGCCGTAGCGCTTCATCGGCACGCTCTCGGCGCGCTCCTCGGTCGCAGGCAGGCTGTCGATCCAGCCCGGCAGCACGTTGTTGATGCGCACGTTGTCCGCGGCGTACGTGTTCGCGAAGACCTTGGTGTAGGCGGCCAGCCCGGCGCGGAACACCGCCGAGGTCGGGAACATCTCACTCGGTTCGGCGACCCACGCGGTGGAGATGTTGACGATCGCACCGCCGCCTTGGGCCTGCATGACCGGGGCGACCAGGCGCACCGGCCGAACCACGTTCATGAAATAGGTGTCCATGCCGGTGCGCCACTGCTCGTCGGTGATCTCGATGATCGGCGCGCGGGGGCCGTGGCCGGCGCTGTTGACGAGCACGTCGATACGCTCGCCGCCGAAGAGCGGTGCGTGAGCCAGGGTGCTGTCGCGCAGCACGTGCGCGGACTCGAAGACAGCCTCGGCGTCATGCTGTTCGACCGGCTCCCCCGCACCCTCGCCCTGACGGAGCCGGGGAGGAGGTACGCGAGCACCATCCGGCGCGCGTTCGAACTGCTCGTGGAGGCAACGGCGAGCGTGCGGCCCGAGCCGCTACGGGTGCAGATCAGCGTCACGCCCTCATTCGCGGCGAAGTGGCTCCTGCCCCGCCTGCCCGACTTCACCGCGAAGCATCCCGGGCTCGACTTGGGCATCGTGGCCAGCGAACGCCGAACGAGCTTCCACAGCGACAACGTCGACCTCGCCGTACGCTACGGCCCGCCGCCCGCAGGGCCGCACGTGACCGTCGATCTCCTCTTCAACGACGAGCTGATCGCCGTCTGCAGCCCTGCCCTGCTGGCCGACACCCAGCTTCCGCTGCCGGCCGCCGCCCTGCACCGCTACGTGCTGCTCCACGACGCCCACGGCCAGTGGCCGGAATTCATCGAAGCCGCCCTTGAACACTCGGCGACCGGCAGCTCAAGAAGTGTGCGCTTCAACCAGACGGCCCTGGCCATCGACGCGGCGCTCGGCGGACAGGGCATCGCACTGGCCAGCCGCTTCTTTGTCGAGAGCGACCTCGCCGCGGGACGCCTCATGAATCCCTTCGGAATCACACTTCAAAGCGACGCAGGCTTCTACGTCGTGACGGCGCGCAGGCCGCGGCACCCAGCGCCCACCGCCGCCGTCAAGGAATGGCTCTTGTCGTACCGTGAGCCGCGCGCCTAAGGCCCGGCCCCGACGACGATCTGCTCGCGGCAGATGCGCAGACGTTGCGCAGGACGCGGTAGCTCGCCGCTTCTCCTCTTTGAGAGTCCGACCCGTTGCGCCGATCTCTCGCTGCAGCAAGCTCGGCCTGCCGTCGAGCGAGCTGCCGCTCGAGCGCGCGGCGGCTGGACCACCGTGATGATCACCGACGACGCGGGCGCCCGCCGCCTCGTCACCCACCCCTCCTGAGGAGAACCCGTCATGGCCCTGCCCTCGTTTCGTCTCGACGACCGCGTCGCCCTGGTCACCGGCGCCGGCTCCGGCATCGGCCGGGAGATCGCCATCGGACTCGCCGAAGCCGGCGCCGACGTCGGCTGCGTCGATCTGCCCAGCAGCGACCTTGCCGGCACCGTGGCCGCGATCGAAGCCACCGGACGGCGCGCCACCGCCGCGCCCGCCGACGTCACCGACCCGGCGGCGGTCGGCCGACGCCGTCGAGACCGTCGAGGGCGCGCTCGGGCCGTTGCGACTCGCGGTCAACAGCGCCGGCATCGCCAACGCCGCGCCGGCCGAGGAGATGCCGCTCGCCCAGTTTCAGAAGGTGCTCGAGGTCAACCTCAACGGCGTCTTTCTGTGCTGTCAGGCCGAGGGGCGCGCGCTGCTGCGCAACGGCGGCGGCGCGATCGTGAACATCGCCTCGATGTCCGGCACGATCGTCAACCGCGACCTGCTCCAGGTCCACTACAACGCGTCCAAGGCGGCCGTCGTTCACCTCTCCAAGAGCCTCGCGATGGAGTGGGCCGCCCGGGCGATCCGCGTCAACAGCATCAGCCCCGGCTACACCGCGACGCCCATGAACACCCGGCCCGAGGTCGCCGAGCAGGTCAAGCGCTTCGAAGCCGACACGCCCTGGGCCGCATGGCCGCCCCCGAGGAGATGGTCGGCCCGACCGTGTTCCTGCTCAGCGACGCCGCCGGCTTCTGCACCGGCGTCGACCTGATCGTCGACGGAGGCTTCGTCTGCTGGTGACCCTCACGACCCGCCCGCGCCCGGGCAGACCGCTGACCTGGTGGTGGTTCGGACGCCCGGGTCCGAGAGTCCCGTAGGCGACGAGCCGCATTTCCGGCCCGCGCGGCGTGCCTTGACCCGGTGTCGTCACTCCCGGCAGCCTGGCACACCCGCGGCTGAACCGGCGGGTCAGCCCCGTTTGCCCGAGATTCGGCGTTGCAGTCGAGCTTCGAGGTGGCTTGCCTTCGAGAGCGAACGGCGTCGGCCGAGCACCGCCTAGGACGTCGCGATCGCCTACCGCTCGATGGGGAAGTCGAAGAACGTCTCTGGGAAGGGTTCGTCGCGCAGCGTGAAATGCCACCACTCCTCCTTGAGGCCCTTGAAGCCGGCGGCGATCATAGGTTTGCGGAGCAGGAGGCGGTTGGCTCGCTGCTTGCCCTTGACGCGCCCGTTGTACGTGTGCGACAGCGGGTCGAAGCAGTCGTAGCCCGTGCCCATGTCGATCGAGTTGTCCCGGAAGCGGACGCCGGCCTCAGCGGTGCAGTCGCGCAGCCGGTCGCCGCGCGCGTAGGTCTCCTGCCGCCGCGGCGGCGTGCGGACCAGCGTCAGGTCGACGGTGCTGCCGCGGCTGTGGCCCGACTGCTCCGCGATGTAGCCGTCCTCGAAGAGCCGGTCCTTGCGCACCCGCGGGTAGAACTCGGCCTTCATGCGGGTGTCGTCGAGGTCCTTGGCCCACGCCACGAACGCGTCGACGGACCGCTGCGGGCGGTAGCAGTCGTAGACCTTGAGCGTCAGGTCGGCGGCGGTCACCTGCTCCTGCACGCGCGCGAGCGCCTCGGCGGCCTGACGGCTGAGGATGCACGTGCTCTCGCGGTAGCCGGGCACCCGGCGGCCGAGGAAGTTGTGCGCCGTCCGGTAGCGCATCTCGACCACGATCGTCGGCGCGACATCGTGCAGGTTGACGAAAGCACCGGGCGGCGCCGTCCGGGTCGCAGGGGATTGGCCCGCCGCGAGGGTCGCGGGTGCGAGGAGGACGAGCAGCGCGGCGCCGAACAGGAGGCGAAGATGCGAGCGGGGCATGCGCCGTTCGTACCCGCCAGCGCCCAACCACGTGCAGGCGCGGGCGCCGGCAGTCACGACGTCAAGCGCCAAGCCGCTCACACGTAGCTGCCCCGGGCTAAGCGGTTCCTCCATCATCTGTGCGAAATCGAACGCTTAGTATTTGTGTACCTTCAATCGAGACTTAGGTTAGGTTGCGTTCGTCGCGTCCAAGGTGAGAGGGTGGCCATGGAACTTGAAGCGGGTCAGGTCGCCGTTGTTACAGGGGCTGGGAGCGGCATTGGGCTAGCGCTCGCAGAGCGCTTCGCACGCGGAGGTCTGCGCGTCGTTCTTGCCGATGTGGAAGCCCCGGCGCTGGCGAGCGCGGCCGACAAGATCGAGGCGCTGGGCGTCGAAGCGCTGGCCGTCCATACCGACGTGAGCGATAGTGCGGCAGTAGAGACCTTGGCGAGTGCCGCTGTTGAGCGCTTCGGCTCCGTGCACGTCGTGTGCAACAACGCCGGTGTGGCCAGCAGCACCGACCCGTGGCTCGGTCCGCTCTCGGCGTGGACGTGGGTCCTCGGCGTCAACCTGTGGGGAGTGATCCACGGGATCCGAGCGTTTCTTCCGATCTTGGCCAGACAAGGCGAGGGCCACATCGTCAACACCGCGAGCATCGCCGGGTTGAACCCGGGGTCCGGCCCGATCTACGCCGCGAGCAAGCACGCGGTGGTCGCCATCAGCGAGGAGCTCTTCAAGATGACGAGATGGGTCGGCCTTCCCGTGGGGGTCAGCGTGTTATGCCCCGGCTGGGTCCGCACCGCCATCATGGACGCGGATCGAAACTGGCCGGCACGCCTCGGGGAAAGTCCGCCGCCGGCGTTGACGGCCGAGGTGATCCGCCCACTGGTTCAGCGGGCCATCGAGGAAGGGATGTCCCCTGCCGCGATTGCCGATCGGGTTGCCGCCGCGATCGTGGCTGACGAGTTCTGGGTTCTGCCACACCCCGAGTTCGTCGAGCTTGCAGTGGACCGCTGGCATCGCATCGCCGCGGGCGATAATCCCGATACAGAGATCGACGTGCCCGGCTTCCCGCCGACCACGCAATGGACCAGCGAGATTCGGGCACTCATGAAGCGCCCGACCGGCTAGTTGCTGTTCGTGTCCAGCTACCTGCCCGAGGTCGGGCAAAGCCTCTCTGTCCGGCAGGCCGGCCGCCGCCAGGCGCTCGTAGCGCGACGTCAATACTCGTTCTTGATCACGAAGTAGCTGCCCCGGATCGTCCCGGCCAGTTTTGACTTCTGCCGCGCGAACTTGAAGCGCGACTCGAGCTCTTCCGGGACGTCCATCCCGTCTGACAGCTTGAAGCCGACGGCCCGCTTCTCGGGGCCGTACATCACGTTGACCGACAAGCCGCTCTCGTAGAACACGTAGGCGAAACGGATGCCCTCGACCTCAAAGGCCGTCGCCTCCAGGGGAGGCGAGGCGATGACGAGGTCACGCTCCTCCTTGAGGATCCGGTGCACCCACTCGATGGTCGCCGCGGCGTTGCTCGCCGATTCCACGGTGAACTCGTGGTCGTACTTGGTCTTGAAGTAGCGGGCCTCGTTCGCCCGCAGGCCGGCCAGCGCGTCCGGGTGCGGTGACGACTCCAGACCGACGGTCGAGACGTTCTTGAAGTCCACGGCGTAGGGCATGACGCCTCCTTGGGCGGCGGTGACATCGGGGGTGATGGAAGCCATACGACGAGGCTAAGCCCGACGGAGCGTCCGCGCTTCTCGATTCCTGCTCGTCTGCATTTCTGGCGTTGCGGCAGCGCGAGGCGAAGCGCCGACGCCTGCTCCATGGAGGCGACAGGGGGACGGTGATCACGGACAGACGTGACGCCGGTGTCTGCTCGCCTTTCGGCAGGATGCGGGTGTGAGCGAGGTGGTAGTCAGCGGATCGGGACTGGGGGCCTATCGCCGTGTGCTGTCGGTCGGTGGGGCCGCGGCGTTCTGTGCGCCGGGTGCGTTTGCGCGGCTGTCGCAGGCGATGCTCGGCCTGGGTGCGGTGCTGTTGATCACGCGCCTCGGTGGGTCGTTCGCGTTGGCTGGCTTGGTGGCCGGCGCGATCGCGCTATCGCAGAGCGCGATCGCGCCCTGGGTCAGCCGGCTTGCGGACGAGCGCGGACAGCGCCGGGTGCTGGTGCCGCTGCTCGCGGTGCATACGTCGGCGTTGGCCGGTCTCGTGGTCGCCGCCGAGTTCGGCGGTCGTGGGTGGATGCTCGTCGCGCTCGCCGTGCTCGCGGGCTCGTCGTTGCCGCAGATCGGCGCGTTCGCCCGGGCGAGGTGGACGGTGCTGCTCGGGGATGGCGACGGATTGAGGACCGCACTGGCGCTGGAATCGCTGATCGACGAGGCCGCGTTCGTCGTGGGGCCCGTCCTTGTGACCGCGCTCGCTGCCGGGATCGATCCCGCCGCCGGACTGGTGGCGGCGATCGTGATCATCGCCGTGGCCGGCCTCGCGTTCGCGGCGCAACACCGCAGCGAGCCGCCGGCGACCGGCGGGCGCGACGCGTCGGCAGGGCGCGGGTTCGGGCCGCCGCGCTCGCACGCTCTGGGCGTGATCATCGTCGTCTTCTTCGGGGTGGGCGTCGTGTTCGGGCTGATCGAGGTCGCGGTCGTCGCGGTCGCGCGCGAGCACGGCAACCCGAGCGCGGCGGGCGTGATGCTCGGACTGTGGGCGACCGGCAGCCTGCTCGCCGGCATCGCCTATGGCGCGATCGCGTGGCGCATCCCGGCCCGGCGGCGCTTCGTCGTCGCCGTCGCCGCGTTCGCGGCCGGGACGGTGCTGATCGCCGTCACGACCGAATCGCTGCTCGCCCTGACCGTCGCCCTCTTCATCGCCGGTCTCGCGAACGCGCCCACGCTGATCTCCGGCAACACGCTCGTCCCCGCCTCCGTTTCGCCAACCGCCGTCACCGAGGCCTACACCTGGCTGACCGTGTCGATATTCGCCGGCATCGCCGTCGGCGCTCCGATCGCCGGCGCGATCATCGACCACGCGTCAGGCCAAGCGGCACTCGCTGCGAGCATTGCCGCCGGCGCCGTCACCGCGCTCACGGCGCTGCTCGGTCACCGGGCCCTGCCCGCCTCCTCCGCAGCTACGCCCTGAGGCCGATCCACCGCACCACGGCACGCCGGCATAGGCATGGCCGTCTTGCACGTAGAACTGGAGCCCGGGACGAAGTTCGAGCTCTTCGCGTGCCGAGCCGATCCAGCCTGGGTCTGGCTGTGCGGCGCAAGCCAGATCGGGACGGTGTCCACGAGTGCATATCGGTGAGCCCGAGCTGGAAGCGCAGTTCGGACAAAGAACGTCTCCGGGACGTCCGGGCGTAGACGGAGCGACGGTCGCGGCCGGCGGCCACGGCAGTGACCGGTCGGCGGCTCGCGCGGGCGCGCCTGCGAGTGAGTCGGACATTGAGGGTCTCGCGTGTTGCGCCCGGTCGCCTCGCTCGGCGTGTCGTGGACGGGACGCGTGAGCGGGGGCCGCGCTGGTGGTGTCGCGTGTGCGGCGTCGCCGGTTGGCTGGTGGCCGAATATGGAGGAGACCGCGATCCCGGCGAGAATCGCAACGCCGCCGAGCGCGTGGGCGGGCCCGAAGGCGTCGTGGAAGGCGACGACGCCGGTCAGCGCGCCGACGAGCGGCTCGAGGTTGACGAACGTGCTGGCCAGCTCGGCCGGGACGCGCGCCTGAGCCCAGGCGAACAGCCAGAATCCGGCCAGCGTGCCGGCCAGCGCGAGTCCGAGGACGGCGGCGATGGGGCCGGCCGCGGTGGGCGCGTGCGGCGCCCCTTCGAGGACCGCGGCGACGGCCATCGCTGCGATTGCGGCGCCGGCGAACTGCACGGCGGTCACGGCGGCGGGGTCACGGCCGGCGAGCAGGCTGGGCTGCGCCACCATGAATGCCGCCGAGCCGGCCACCGAGGCGAGCACGAGCAGATCGCCGGTGAGCGAGGTTCCGCTGCCGCCGCCGCCGGCCACCAGGCCGACGCCCGCGAGCGCGATCAGCGAGCCCGTCCAGGCGGCCGCGCCGGCGCTCGCGCGTCCGAGCACGGCGGCGATGATGGCGACGAGCACCGGCAGCGCGCCGACGATCAATGCGCCGTGGCTGACGCTCGTGCGCTCGATCCCGGCGTTCTGGAGCACGATCACGGCCCCGTAGCCGAGCGCGCCCGCGCCCGCCACGCGAAGCGTGAGCGCGTCACGCAGCCGGCGACGCGCGACAACGGCGAGGATCGGCGCGGCGAGCGCGAAGCGCGCGACGGTCAGCCAGCCCGCGCCGAGCCAGTCCAGGCTGAGCTTGGTCAGCGGCACGGTGAGCCCCCACAGGACGCCGGCGAGGGCTAGGGCGACGATCGCCTCGCGGCGGCGGTTCGATGTCGTCGATCGCGTTCTCATCACGACCACATCGTCGGTCAGATCCGCAGTACTGCAAGCAAGAGTCGATAGTCGACGCCTATGACGAAATATTGTTTTGTGACGCGCCGTCTGCGCTTGACGAAATTGAGATGCACCGAACCAGTGAACCGCACCGCCCGAAATGTTGGCCGGCGCGGCGCATCGACGCCAATGTCACCCGCCCGCGTGTCGAGTGGTGGCGGCCGACCGGCTTTGACGGCCGGAGTAGCCTGGGTAGTGGAGCGCCCTCGCTCGCCGCCCGGCTCGTTGCCGCAACCTCCGTTGCGGGCCGCCGCCTCGTCCGACCGCGTCAACTCCCTACGGAACGAGCATGCGCGTTGAGCGGCAAAAACACGCTAGTGGAAGTGGTCGAGGTGCGCGAACGCGAGCGCACCCGCGTTTGCCTGACCGGCGAGCTCGACCTGGCCGGAGCGCCGATCGTGCGCGAGCGCCTGCGGCAACTATCTCAGCGCCGCGAGACGGTCGTGCTCGATCTCGACCAACTCGAGTTCATCGACATGAGCGGCCTGCGCGTGGTGCTCGACGCCGCCGAGGAGGCCTCCCGCGACGGCTGGGAGTTCGCGATCACGCGCGGCTCACCGCGCGTGCGCAGGCTGATCGAGCTGCTGCCGCTCGACGGCCGCCTGCCCTACGACGCGCGCTCGCCGGACCGATCGGGTCGCGACGGCTCGGCGGGAACCCGGCATGCTCGACACCGAACGCCGCGAGGACGCCGTGCTGATGGTCTCCGAGCTGGTCACCAACGCGCTCACGCATCGGGTCGGGACGATCTCAGTGCAGATCGACGCCGCCGCGGACATGCTGCGCGTCGAAGTCTGCGACGAGGGCAACGTCAAACTCGCGCCCAGCCCGATCCCCGGCGCCCACGGCGGCTGGGGGCTACGGATCATCGATCAATTCGCCGACGACTGGGGAGTGCGCGAAGGCAGCACCAAGGTCTGGTTCCGGATCGGCCCAGCGCCCCCCGAGCGCTGACCACGCGCACGCCCTCAGGCCGCGGCGGACACAGCGCGCACCGCCCGACCGACCGACCGTTTCGCGTCGGGGGCGCGGCGTGGAGGGGTAGGCTGTGGTGGCTGCCGGCGGGACTCCACCGTTTCCTTTCCCTCTCGTGGTCTCAACACCGTTCGAGGAAGCGATGAGAGGTGTCGGGATGGGCGAGCAGCGAGCCGGGAGGTCGCCTGAGGCGGAGATCTCCACTGAAGCCGTCGGGGTGTTGCGCGAGTACACCGGTCGCGGGCCGACCAAGGCCAGGACGATGATCACCGAGGATGTGGTCACGGTGTTGTTGGCCGACACGCTCACGAAGGGTGAGCGCAAGTTGGCCGAAAGCGGCCATGCCGAGCGGATCCTGGAGTTGCGTCATGACTTTCAGCAGGTCATGCGCGAGGATCTGATCGCGGTCGTGGAGCGTCACCTGCAGCGCAAGGTGATCGCGTTCATGAGCCAGAACCACATCGACCCGGACTTCGCGGTCGAGGTGTTCGTGCTCGAACCGGCCACGGCGGCCTAGCCGCGCGCCGGTCCGGCGCGAGTTCGCGGACACCATGATGCGCGCCCGGTGCGACGCGAATCTCCGGTGCGCGGTCTACGCGGGTGCCGTGGTTGGGTGTTAGCGCGCGGCGTACCCGGCTGGGTGCTGGCCTTCAGCGACGGTCGAGGTCGAGCAGCGAGCGTGGGAGCGCGGCAGGATCGGCTGGTGTGTGGCGGCGGCGCGCCGTTCGGCGGCGCGGCGCTGGCTTGGCCGCAGCGCCGAGCTCCAGGCCGGCGGCCGTGGTTGCGCCAAGGTCGGCCGCGTGGCGGTGCGCAGCGGAGTCGGCCTGGACGGTATCGGCGGGTCGGCGTGGCGGGTCATGGCGTGCGCTGGGGGCGTAGGCGTTCAAGCACGAGCGCGAGCCGGCGGGCGCGGGCACTGCGCGCGCGAGCCCGCAGCCACGAGTGGGAGAGGGCGGCGTCGTGCGTGCGGTGGTAGCGGTCGTGCACCACGACCCGGTACCCGTCGCGACCGTCGGCGCGCCTGAGCGCATCGCGCTCGGCGTCAGTCGCGTTGGTGTGCTCTGACAAAGGCGCACGTGCGCCGTGCTCGTAGACGCGCCAGCTGCTGCGCGGATCGCAGATGACGTGCAGTTCGGTCATGGCCGCCCTCCTGCGGGTGGTGCCATGTCGGTGCCGGCCGACTGGTCGATCACACGGTCAGCGACGGCCGCGCACGGTCTGCGTCGGCCGGGTCGTCGCCGGCGGCCGACGCGACCTGGGGCGTGCGCGACAGCAGGGCCCAGACGATCGTGGGGCCGTCGGCGCCGCGTTCGAAGCCCCAGCGCCGGCTGAGCGTCTGCACAAGCTGCAGGCCGAAGCCGCCGCCGCCGTGAAGGTCCGGCGGGCGCGGGGCGATCACACCGCCACGGCCGGCATCCTGCACTTCGAGTCGAACCATCGTGCGCGACAGTCCGACGCGGACGATCACGGCATCCTCGGAGCACGCTTCGGCGTGGCGCACGCTGTTGCTCACGAGCTCGGACGACGAGCAGTTGTGCGCACTCGCGCACGTCGACCGCAACCCGGTCGTGCAGCGCATCTCCGACCGCGATCCGCGCGGCGCCGGGCGCACCCACGTCGCACGGCAGCCGCACGATCAGCGCGGGCGCCCGATCGGCGTCGAACCGACCGCTCGCGCCCGCCCGCCCGCGTCGGCGGCCGCCGCTCAGACGCTCGCGCTCGGCGCGCAGCTCCGCGTTCTCGGCCTCGAGCGCCGCCGACCCACGACGCAGCGCGGACACCGCCTCGCCGAGCGCGTCGATCGTCCGCGCTTGAGATCGACACGTCGCCCGCACACGATCGAGCTCTACGCGCGGATCCGCCCGCCGCGGCAGCGACGCGGGCACTCCGTTCACCCCGCCCATATCGGGGAACTTCATCGAGCCGCCTCCAACCGACCCCGCTCGCAACCGGCACCGTTACCGCCAGCCCGAGCAGTGTCCAAGCGATGTGCGAAGAATCACCGTCAACGCTTCCCGGACCGAACGCACCGCCCGCCCGAGCCGCGTCGACGACAAGGCTCCCTATTCACCGCTCACGGTGCCCGCCGCAAAGCCCGCCAACCGCTTCGGCGAAGCCCCCAGCACGAATTTCTGACACCGCAAACGAGCCGAACCCGTGCTGCACCCGCCCCGACCGAACGCCGCGCCGCGGGGGCCGCCACGTTGGCCATCGCCCTTGCAAACGAGCCACTGCGGCCAAACCGAGCGCGCGATCTCGGCAGAGCCCACGGGCAGCTCCCGCAGCGGCATCCGCGCGTGCTCGGCCCACAGGTCCCAGAAGACGTCGTTACGGCAGCTCCGCCTGCCTGACCTTCGCGACGTCGGCCTCGACCGCGATCAGATCACGAGACGATGACCACCAGTTCGTAGAAGGCGTCCACGTTGAGCAGGTTGAGCACGGTGCGGATCACGCCGATCACGAGCGCGCCGATCAGCGCGTTGCCGACATTGCCGCGACCGCCCGCGAACGCCGCGCCGCCGATGATGACCGCGGCGATCGAGCCGGCGCACCCGCACACTTGTGCCGGGTCGCACAGGAAAGAGAATTAGTCTGGGAACCCACGTAATCCGGTCTCCGTCGAGTCCCGAGCGGCTCACTTTCGTGGACGTCCGCTTGACGCACGGCCGATGTGATCGTTAACGTCGCGAGCGTCGACTCTTGGAGGAGGAGCTACATGTCGGAGCTCGATCCGGTCCACGATGCCATCGAGCGCCTGGAATGGGCCGAGGGCAAACAGGATGAGACGCCGGTCAGCCGGTTGCGGGCGGTGACGCGCCGTACGGCGCTGACGGGAGGTGCGGCTGGGATTGCGGCGGCCATGCTCGGCGCGTGCGGTTCGAGCGATTCCAAAGGCAAGGCGACCGCGACGGCGGAGGCTCAGGAGGGCGGCGGCAGCGGGATCTTCGCTCAGAGCGAGAAGCTCAAGTTCGTGCTCGTCAACCACGTGACGACGAACCCGTTCTTCGTGCCCACCAAGTACGGCGCCGAGGACGCCTGCAAACTCCTCGGGTGCGAGTACCAGTGGACGGGCTCGGAGAACGCGAACGTCAACGAGATGGTGAACGCGATGAATACCGCGATCACCGGCGGCGCGCACGGGATCGCCGTCTGCCTGGTCGACAAGAAGGCCTTCAACGCGCCGACCGACTCGGCGTTGAAGGCGAAGATCCCGGTCGTGGCGTACAACGCGGATGAGCCGAACAACCGGCTGTGCTACATCGGGCAGGATCTGTTCCTGTCCGGGCAGGAGATGGGCAAGCGGATCGTCGACCTCGTGCCGTCCGGCGACGTCGCGCTGTTCATCGCCACGCCGGGCGCGTCGAACATCCAGCCGCGCATCGACGGCGCGCTCGACGTCATCAAGCGGTCGGGCAAGGACATCACGCCGCACACGGTTGCGACCGGCGCCGCAGTGCCGGCGGAGCTGTCGGTGATCGACGCGTACTCGCAGGGCCACCCCGAGACCAAGGGCTATTTCGCCGTCGACGCCGGCAGCACGCAGGGGATCGCCCAAACGGTGCAAAAGCACGATCTGCGCTCGAAGGGCGTGAAGGCCGGCGGCTATGACCTGACGCCGATCACGCAGAAGCTGCTGGCCGAGGATCAGCTCGATTTCACGATCGACCAGCAGCCGTATCTCCAGGGCTTCATCCCGATCCTGCAGCTGTTCATGTATCAGGCCTCCGACACACTGACCGGCATCGCCGACACCAACACCGGCCTCAAGTTCCTCGACAAGACGACGGTGGTGCCCTACAACAGCACCAAGAGCCGGTTTGAGGGAACGTCGGAGGCGGCCGGAGTGGCCAAGGCCTGAGTGACCGAATGACCGCGCCCGCCCCAGCGGCCGCACCGCCTGACGGGGCCGATGCGTACCGGGCCGGACGGCCCGGGGCGCGCGGCCTGGCGATGCGCTTCCTGACCATGCGCGAGGGAAGCATCATCGTCGTCACGCTGCTGGCGGCGCTGTACTTCTCGCTGAAGGTCGACCGCTTCTTCTCGACCGCCAACTTCGTCACGCTGCTGCCGTACTTCGCGCCGTTCGCGATCTTGGCGGTCGGCGAGGTGATGTTGATGGTGCAGGGGGAGATCGATCTCTCGATCGGGTCGGTCTACCTGTTCTGCCCGTTCATGTTCTACGAGTTCAACCAGGCGGGGCTGCCGCTCGTCGCGTGCCTGATCGCGGCGCTCGTGCTCTGCTGCGGGGTCGGCCTGCTCAACGGCGTGATCACCGAGGTGTTCGGCGTCTCGTCGTTCCGTCACGACGCTCGGCATGCTGCTCGCGCTCGCCGGCCTGACCCTGATCATCTCGCACGCCGCGCCGGTCGCGATGCCGGTGGCACCGAGGTGACCTCGCGGGTGGTGGAGGTCCGCCGCACCGTCAACGGGCAGGACATCGTGCTGGAAGAGCGCGTGAACGAGGTCGGGACTTTCGCGACGATCTTCGGCGCCGGCAAGTACTCCGAGCTGATCTGGGCGCTGGTCATCGTCGCCGCCGTCCAGGTGCTTCTGAGCCTGACGCGCTGGGGCATGTACACGGTCGCGGTCGGCGGCAACAAGCACGGCGCCGCAGAGGCGGGCGTGAAGGTGCGCACCGTCGTGATCCGCAACTTCGTCCTCTGCAGCCTGCTGGCCGGCTTCGTCGGCATCCTCGAGGCCACCCGCTCGGGCTCAGTCACGCCCGACACGGCGGGCGCGGCCGAGACGATGTTCCGCGCCGTGTCGGCGGCGGTGATCGGCGGAACGCTGCTCGCGGGCGGTGAGGGGACGGCGATCGGCGCGCTGTTCGGCGCGCTGTTCCTCGGCATCCTGCGCGACGGGCTGGTGCTCAGGGCGTCAACGCGGACTATCTCGACTTCATCCTCGGCGTCGGAATCCTGGTCGCGATGATCATCAACGTCTACGTCGGCCGGGTCCGGAGGGGAGCGGTGTCTGAGGACGTCCTGCGCGTCGAGAACGTCGCCAAGCGCTTCGGCCCGGTCACGGCGTTGCGCGACGTGAACCTGCGTCTGGGCCAGGGCGAGGTGCTCGGGCTGCTCGGGGACAACGGCGCCGGCAAGTCGACGCTGATCAAGATCCTCTCCGGCTTCCAGCAGCCCGATGAGGG
>CAVWJU010000025.1:0-134681 GCA_963755275.1 uncultured Solirubrobacteraceae bacterium
CGTGCTGGCGGTCGAGGCGTCGAGGCGCCGAGCGCGTGCGCCGCGCACGCGGACGCCGCCTGCCGGCACCTGATCGTCAACGAGCGCCGCGAGGCGGGCGCGTCGCTGCCGCACGCCGCCGCGCAGCTGTACGCGCTGGACTTCGTTCCCGCCGCCGTCGCGCGCGACGCGAAAACATCGGGGCGTACGCCGTCCGGACGATGGGCGGGAACCTGCTGGCCGACTACGTGCAGGAGAGGTACCGCCGGCGCGAGCGGATCGTCGCGATCGACGACGAGGCGGTGCTGATCACCCCTACGCCTCGCTCGTGCCGTTTCACCTCATGCTCGCGCCGCGCCGCACACGCGCCCGCTTCGAGGACGCGGGCCCGAGCGGCGCCGCCCTGCTGCACGACGCGCTCACGCGCCTGAAGACCAGGCTGGGCTCGAGCCCGCCGCTGAACCTGTGGGTGCGGACGGCCTGCAGCGGTGCCGAGCACTACTGCTGGCGGATCGAGATCCAGCCGCGGCTGACGCACCTGGCCGGGCTTCGGCTTCCGACGCCGGGCGGCGCACGTCTGCATCGTGCCGCCGAGCAGGCCGCCGCCGAGCTGCGCGAGCTGTGTGGCGCTCGTCCAGCGCGTGAAGCGCGCGAGCGTCACGGTCGCCGACGAGGTCACCGGCGCCAATGCAGCCGGCCTGCTCGTGCTGCACGGCGTCACCCACTCCGACACGACCGCCGACGCCGACCGGCTGGCCAGAAGGTCCGCAATCTGCGCGTCTTCCCCGACGCCGAAGGCCGCATGAACGAGCCGCTGGGCGAGCGCGAGGTGCTGTGCATCTCCCAGTTCACGCTCTACGGCGACACGCGCAAGGGCAACCGCACGGCGTACGTCGACGCCGCCAGGCCCGAGACATCGCGGAGCCGCTGTTCGAGCAGGTCTGCAGCGGCTGGACGCGCAGCGCGGCGTATTCGGCGCGCACATGGACGTCAAGCTGTTCGTCAACGACGGTCCCGTGACCGTCCTGATAGAAGTGCCGTGATGCCGATCTGCCGCCGCTTCGCCGCGAGACCGCCAGGGCGGCCTGCCGCCGGAGGACACCCTGAGAGCCGAATTCCTCGGCGCCTGTCTGCGCGTCGAGCCCGAGGAGGACAACCGCGACATCGGCGCCGCCGGCGAGATCCACTGGTTCCCGGACCGCACGTGGTCCGGCCGGCGCGTACATGCCCGCCACCGCCCGCACCGACACCGGCCTCGGCTTCTTCGGCTACGTGTCCTTTGCGCACCGGGCGACGAGGTTTCGAGTTCTACGCCTGGGCCGACTACACCGCCGACACCGCGGACGACCACCCCGGAATGGCGCATGGACATCTTCCAGGAGGTGATCGGCGGCTGGCGCGGGGAGCGCGGCATGGTGGCGGCGATGACGCTGGTCTGGGGCGTTACGCTCGAGCGCCGCGGCCGGCTGCGTCAGCGCCGAGCTCGGCCCGGAGACCGTCGATGCCGGTCGTCGACGGCCGCTTCACGCTGCTCGCCCCCGACGCCTACAACGACGAGTATCTCCGACATCGTGCTCAAGGACGGCGTCGGGGTCGAGCTGGTGCGCGAGTCGCTCTACGAAGACGACGAGTAGCCGTTTCCGTTGTTCCGGTCGATCACCACGCGATCGATCAGCGAGCATGCCTTGGCCTGCTCAGGGGTGAAGAAGCGGTCGCGCTCGAGGTCGAGCAGGACCTGCTGCTACGCTATTGCCCATTGTGCTGGGCGTAGATCTCCTCGAGCCGCTCACGCCGGGTTGAGCACCTCCTTGGCGTGGATCTGGATGTCGGTCGCCTGGCCTTGGAAGCCGCCTGACGGCTGGTGATCAGGATCCGGCTGTTCGGCAGCGACGAGCGCTTGCCCGCCGCGCCGCCGGCCAGGATCAGCGAGCCGCCGACATCGCGATCCCGCAGCAGATCGTCGCCACGTCGGGTTTGATGAAGCGCATCGTGTCGTAGATCGCCAGCCCGGCATAGACGACGCCGCCGGGCGAGTTGACGTACATCTGGATGTCCTTGTCGGGGTCCTCGGCCTCCAGGTGCAACAGCTGGGCCACGACGAGGTTCGCGACGGTGTCGTCGATCGCCTCACCGACGAACACGACGCGCTCGCGCAAGAGCCGGGAGTAGATGTCGACAGACCTGTCCCCGGAGACCTGTGGACGACGACGATCAGGGGCACTGCAACCTGCGGGTTGCAGCTCTTCGCCCATGGTAGCCTCGATTGCAACCGTTCAGGTACAGGAGCCGCCGATGCCCGTCGTGAACCGTCAAGTCGTCCTCCCCCGTGCCGCGCGAGCGGGCGTGGAGTTGGTACGCCAGCCCGCCGAGCTCGAGGAATGGCTCGGCGACGAGGTCGAGTTCGAGGCCGAAGAAGACGCGCCGCTGCGCGTCACCGAGGACGGCGAGACCCGCGAGGGCGTCGTCGAGGAGGTCGTCGACGAAGAGCGGATCGTCCGCTGGGGCGACTTGCGCGTCGAGTGGGCGCTCGAAGATCATCCGGCGGGCACGCGCTTCCTCGTCACCGAGCACCGCTACGCGGCCGACAGCGTCACCTGGGGCCCGAAGTTGATGGCGCTATTGGAGGCAGGACAGTCCCTCCACCCACCGGATCATCCCGACCTCAAAGCGAACGCTCGTCCTTGCCTGACGTCGGCGAGGTCTTCTCCGCGCTCGCCGACCCCGACCGCCGGGAGGTCCTGCGCTCCGTCGCCGACGCCGACTGGCCGCCTGCGCGACTGGCCGGCGAGCTGCCGATCACACCCAGGCCGTCGCCAAGCACCTCGTGGCGCTGCATCGCGCCGGGCTCGTCGAGCCCCATCGCCAAGGTCGCGAGACGCGCTACACGATCACCCCCGCGCCGCTGATGGACGCCATGGGCTGGATGGCCGATGTCGGCACGCATCGGGACGCGACTACGCACGTCTGGCGGAGCGGCGCGCGGATAGCGAGGCGACATGCCCGCCACCATCGTCACCGGCGCCGCCTCAGGCATCGGCCACGCTACCGCCGAGCGCTGCGCGCCGACGGCTACGACGTGCTCGGCGTCGACCTGCGCGACGCCCGCGACTTCACCACCGACCTGACCACCCGCGAGGGCAACGCCGACGCCGTCGAGGTGGCGATCGCCGCCTCGGCGGCCTCGACCTCGTCGTGGCCAACGCCGGCGTCCAGCACGTCGCGCCCGTGCGCGAGTTCCCCGAGGACCGCTGGGACCAGATCCTCGCCATCCTCCTCGCGGCCCGTTTCCTGCTGGCCAAGTACGCCTGGGATGCGCTCGCCGCAACCCAGGGCAGCTTCATCGCCGTCGCGAGCGCCCACGCGCTCGTGGCCTCGCCCTACAAGGCGGCGTACGTGTCCGCCAAGCACGGCGTCCTCGGGCTCATCAAGACGCTCGCGCTCGAGGGCGGCGAGGCCCGCATCACCGCCACCGCGGTCTGCCCCGGCTACGTGCGCACGCCGCTGCATAGAGGCCCAGCTCGCGGACCAGGCGAAGGCGCGCCGACATGTCCGAGGACGAGGTGCTCGAGCAGATCATCCTCGCGCCGCACGCGGTCAAGCGACTCGTGGCCCGACGAGGTCGCCGGCGTGATCGCGTTCCTCGCCGGTCCTTCCGGCGGCGCTTTCAGCGGCGTGCCGGTCACGATGGACCTCGGATGGAGCGCTCGGTGGATTGCCGGACATCGCTGACCGGCCCGTTGACCTCCCGGGGCGGCTCGTCGAGCTGCTGGAGCACGGTCCGCGCCTCGGAGCCCGAGGTCGCGCTGCATGCCCTGTCCGCACTGCGGCGCGAGCTCGACGCCTTCGAGCGCGTCCAGGCCTGGCGCGCGCTGGACTCTCGGCGCTTCCTACGGCGCGGGTGCCCGCGCGCTCGGATTGTCGCCCAGGCCGCGCGCCGCGAGTACCCGGAACTCGCCGCCGCGACCGACCCGCCGCCCGGCGCCAGGAGCCCGCGCGGTTACGGGTGGCGCCCCCGGAGCGCCGCGCCGCGGTCCAGCTCGCGAGCAAGGAGGCGAGCACGCTCGGCGCCGCCCGGATGGGCTCCGAGCACCTGCTGATCGGCATCCTGCGCGCCGGCGACCCCGTCACCGCCGCGGCCCTGCGCGCGCGCGGCGCGCGCTCAAGGGCGCCCGCGCGCGGCCCAGCCGACGGTCGCCGAGGAACCGCCGGACGAGCGCGCGCCAGCGCCTCACGACCTATGCCCGCCGCGTGTTCACCCCAGGGCGCTCGCGGCGGCGGCAGAGCCTTCCATGTGATCGGCGTCGCCGACCTCCTGCGCGCGGCGCTGCAGGACCCGCGCGGCGGCGCCGCCGTTGTCGCTGGCGGCGCTCGACGTCGACGCCGAGCAGCTCGTCGCCGACGTTACGCGCTGAGGGCACGCATGGAGCACCTCGGCGTCGGTCAGCGGGAAGTGGCAGGCGGCAAGGTTGCCGCCCTCCTCAGGGTCCAGCGGCGGGTCGTAGGTCCGGGCGCAGCTCCTGCGCCTTCCAGCAGCGCGTGTGGAAGCGGCAGCCGGGCGGTGGGTTCGTCGGTGACGGCACGTCGCCCATCAGCACCTGGCGCTTCTTGGCCGCGGCCAGCCGCGGATGGGCGACCGGCGCGGCGGACATCAGCGCGCCCGTGTACGGCATCCGCGGGTGCGAGTAGAGCTGGTCCGAGCTCGCCGAGCTCGACGATCCCGCCGGGTGCATGACCGCGACGCGGTCGCGCATGTGGCGCACGACCGAGAGGTCGTGGGCGATGAAGATCGGCGTAGCAGGTAGCGGTCCGTCGCGCAGCAGGTTCAGCACCTGGGCCTGGATCGATACGTCGAGCGCCAGACCGGCTCGTCGGCGACGATCACCCGCGGCTTGAGCGCCAGCGCGCGCGCCACCCCGATGCGCTGCCGCTGGCCGCCCGAGAACTCGTGCGGGTAGCGGTTGTAGTGCTCCGGGTTGAGCCCGACCGTGTCCATCAGCCCTTGAACCGCCTGCTTGCGCTCGGCCTTCGTCTGCTGGATGCCGTAGAGGATCGCAACGGAACCCGAGATGGTCAGACCGGCATTTCTTGTTGCGCAGGTTGAGCGACCAGTACGGGTCCTGGAAGATCGTCTGCATCTCGCGCCGCAGCGCCTTCAGCTCCGCGCCCCAGTTCGCCGATCTCGCGGCCGTCGAACGAGATCGACCCGGACATCAGGTCCACCAGGCGCAGCAGCGGCTCGCGCCGGTCGTCGACTTGCCGCAGCCCGACTCCACGACCAGCCCGAGCGTCTCGCCGCGGATCACGTCGAACGAGATGCCGTCGACGGCTTTCACGGCGCCGACCTGGCGGCGGAAGAAGCCGGCGTGGATCGAGGAAGTCCTTGTCGAGGTTGCGCGCCTCCATCAGCGTCTCGCCCGGGACCGGCGTGCCGGGGGTGTCCTTGCTCAGCTCGACGCTCACAGGACCTTCTTCTTCCTCCATCACGTCGTTGCGGGCCTCGGCCGGCGCCGTGCATCGCGCGCAGCTCGCTCCACAGACGGCGCCACGTCCGGCACGGCCAGACCAGCGACCTGGTGGCTTCAGTCGCTCGGGACCGGCTCGAGCGTCGGATGCGTGCGCTTGTGTTGCGCGTCACGCACGTACGGGCAGCGGGGATGGAACGAGCAGCCGCTGGGCAGGTTGATCAGCGACGGCGGGCGCCCGGAGATCAGCACGAGCTCCTCGCCGCGCGGCGAGTCTGGAGACGCGGGATCGACGACAGCAGCCCCAGGTGTACGGGTGCCTCGGGTCGGCGAAGATCGTGTCGGTGCCGGCCTTCTCCACGATCCGGCCGGCGTACATGACCGCCATCCCGTCGGCCATCTCCGCCACCACGCCGAGGGGTCGTGCGTCATCACCATGACCGCGGTGCCGAACTCGCTCTCCAGCGTGGATCAACTCGAGGATCTGCGCCTGCACGGTCACGTCGAGCGCGGTCGTCGGCTCGTCGGCGATCAGCAGCTCCGGTCGTGGCCAGCGCCATCGCGATCATCACGCGCTGGCGCATGCCGCCCGAGAATTGGTGGGGGTGGTCGTCGGCGGCTTGCGCCGCTCGGGGATGCCGACCCGCGGCAGCATCTCGATCGCTCGGTCCCGGGCCTGCGCCTTCGCGACGCTCGTGCTCCGCCAGCACGCCCTCGGCGATCTGCGTGCCGATCGTCGAAGGGATTCAGCGACGACATCGGGTCCTGGAAGATCATCGCGATGTCGTTGCCGCGGATCTCGCGCATGTCCTCCTCGGAGGCGCCGAGCAGGTCCTTGCCGTCGAAGCGCACGGTGCCGCTGATGCGCGCGTTGAGCACGGTCAGGCCCATCACGGTGAGCGAGGACACCGACTTGCCCGAGCCCGACTCGCCGACGATCCCGAACGTCTGCCCGCTGTCGACGGTGTAGGAGATGCCGTCGACGGCCTTGACGAGCCCGTCGTCGGTCTCGAAGTGGACTTGCAGGTCCTCGACTTCAGAAGCGGCGGCATCGATCCGCACCAGGTAGATGGAACCCGTACCAGATGTCCACGATCAGCGACATCATCAGCGATAAAGTACGCCGAACAGGACGGTGCCCTGGATCACCGGCAGGTACGAGACGCTGATGGCGTTGAACACGTAGCGCCAATGCCGGGGATGTTGAAGATCGACTCTGTGATGACGGCTCCGCCGACAGGAGCCCGATGTCGAGGCCGAGCATCGTCACGATCGGCGTGAGGCTCGCCCGCAGGCCGTGGCGGAGGATCACGGTGCGCTGAGGGAGCCCCTTCGCGCGGGCGGTGCGGATGTAGTCCTCGCCGAGGGTGTCGAGCAGGTTGTTGCGGGTGACGCGCGCGTAGATCGCCACCTGGAGGACGGCGAGCACGCACCACGGCAGGATCAGGTGCCTCTGCTTTCTCAGGGAAAGACGTCGCGTCGTTGTACGCCGAGTTGCCCGGCAAGATCGGCCACACGCCGATGTCGTCGGCGAACAGGTAGAGCGCGAGCAGGCCCAGGAACGGCACCGGCGCCGAGATGAAGAGCAGCGCGACGCCCATCGAGAGCCGGTCCAGCAGCGAGCCGGTCCTGATCGCGGAGATGATGCCGATCGGGATGCCGATCGCCAGCCACAGGAGCGCCGCGCCGGTGGTCAGGAAGATCGTCGTCGGCAGCCGCTCGAGGATCTCGGGCAGCACGTCGGTGTTGTTCTGATAGGAGAAGCCGAAGTAGACGCCGTTGCCGCCGAAGAACGGCAGGATGTCGCCGATGTAGTTGATGAACTGGACCGGCTTGGGCTTGTCGAGCCCGAGCTGCTCACGGATCGCGGCGATCAGCTCCGCCGAGGGCTGGCGGCCGGCGCGCGCCACGGCCGGGTCGCCGGCGGGTAGCACGCTGAAGATGAAGAACGTGATCAGCGTGATCGCGAACAGCAGGAAGACCACCCAGATCAGGCGGCGGGCGATGTAGGCGGCCATGGCCTACCTCGACCTCGAGCTCTTCGGGTTCAGCGCGTCCTGCATGCCATCGCCCACGAGGTTGAAGGCCAGCACCGTCAGCAGCAGCGCCATGCCCGGGAAGAACATGTACCACCAGGCCGAGTCGAAGATCTTCGACGCGTCGGCCAGCATCGCCCCCCATGACGCCTGCGGCGCCTGCACGCCGACGCCGAGGAACGACAGCGACGCCTCGAGCAGGATGTTGGCCGGGATGAACAGCGTCGTGTAGACGATGATCGGCGCCACGAGGTTCGGCAGCACCTCGCGGAAGATGATCCGCCGGTCGGAGGCGCCCAGCGACTTCGAGGCCTCGACGAACTCCTTCTCGCGCAGCGACAGGACCTGACCGCGGATGATGCGGGCCACGTACGGCCAGTTGGCGAACACGATGATCGTGACCACGACCGTCAGCCCGGGCTGGATCAGGCCGCCGAGGCAGCCGTCCTTGCTCGAGCACGCCGAGGCCAGGCCGAGGCCCAGCAGCAGTACCGGGAACGCCAGTAGGACGTCGACCAGACGCGCGATGGCCGTGTCCACCCACCCGCGGTAGAAGCCGGCGATCATGCCCATCGTCACACCGATCAGCACCGACAGGCCGGTGCCGACCAAGGCCACGAGCAACGAGACGCGGGCGCCGTCGAGTACGCGCGAGAAGATGTCACGGCCGAGCCCGTCGACGCCCATCAGGTTCTCGGAGCTCGGCCCGGACGGGAGGCCGAAGTCGTCGAGCGCCTCGGTCGAGGTCTCGTTGGGCGGGCGCGCACCGACGAGGTCGCGGATCAGCGGCGCGAAGATCGCCACCAGGACGAGCAGGATGATGAAGATCCCGGCGGCCAGCGCGACCTTGTCCTTGCGGAACCGTCGCCAGAAGAGCTGCAGTGGTGAGCGTGCAGCGACCGGCGCCTTACCGGCGACGATCTCGTCGACGCCGTGATCCTCGGCGCGCAGCAGATCGCTGGCGCCAGTTCCCGTGCTCAATTCGATTAGCCCCTTGGTCTGGGTTGTTCCCTAATTCCCCGAACCAGGGGACAACCTACACCTCCAATACCCTTGCCCTCGGCCCTCGTAGCTCAATGGATAGAGCACGCGCCTCCTAAGCGCGGGATGCAGGTTCGATTCCTGCCGGGGGCGTCAGTCGCGGTCCGGGCGGTCGGGGTAGACGTCGTCGATCGTGGCCAGCGGCTCGTAGGGCGCGTCGTCGGAAGCCAGCGCGATCGCCGCGGCGCCGCCCGCCAGCCGATCGAGGATCGCGACCACGCCGACGACGTCGTAGCCCTCCCCGCGCACCGCCTCGATCGCCTGCACCGTCGACCCGCCACTGGTGACGACGTCCTCGACGATCAGGCAGCGCTCGCCGGGCTCGAGCGGCGGGCCTTCGATCTTGCGCTGCAGCCCGTGCGCCTTCGTCTCCTTGCGCACGAAGAACGCCTTGACGTCGGCACCTCCCGCCAGCGCCGCGCAGGCCGGGGCGTCGGCGCCCATCGTCAACCCGCCGACCGCCGTCGCCTCCCACTGGCGCGCGAAGCCGGCGACCAGCTCGCTCAGCGCGGCGAAGCCCTCCGGGCGCAGGATCGCCCGCTTGGCGTCGACGTAGTACTGAGCGGTGGCACCGGAGGTGAGCGTGACCTCGCCGACGACCAGGGCATGGCGGCGCAGTTCCTCGATGAGAGTGTTTCTTGCTGACATCCCCCGAGACACTATTGGCCGTAGACTGACCCACGTGGAGCACGCCTTCGGCCAAGAGGCCGAGTTCGCCCTGGGAATCGAAGAGGAGCTCCTGCTCATCGACGAGCGCGAGCCTTCGCCCGGCGAACGTCGCCTCGCAGCTGGTCGACGCCGTCTCGCCCGTGCGCGGCGAGATCATGAACGACCTCTACGAGGCGCTGATCGAGACCGCGACGGCGGTCGTCCGCACCGCTCCCGAGGGGTACGCGCAGCTGCGGGCGCTGCGCGCCGGGCTGCGCGAGGCCGGCGCGGCGTTCATCGGCGGCGGCCTGCATCCCGACGCCCGCTTCGGCGACGTCGTGCACGTCCAGAAGGAGCGCTACGAGGCGATCCTGACCGAGATGCGCGGGCTCGTCTACCGCACGCCGACGGCCGCGCTGCACGTGCACGTCGGGTTGCCGGACCCCGAGACCGCGATCGTCGTCTACAACCGCCTGCGCGCCTACCTGCCGGTGCTGCAGGCGCTGGCCGCGCACTCGCCGTTCTGGCACGGCCAGGACTCCGGTCTCGCCAGCGCCCGCGCGCTCACCTTCCGCGCCTTCCCGCGGTCGACGATCCCGCCGCCGTTCGCCGACTGGGCCGCCTACGAGGAACTGGTCGAGTGGTGCGAGGAAGCCGCGGAGGTCGATGACTACACGTTCCTGTGGTGGGACATCCGGCCGAGCCCGAAGCTCGGAACCGTCGAGGTGCGCGCGATGGACTCACAGGCGCGGCTCGAGACCGCCGCCGGCCTCGCCGCCTTGATCCACGCGCTCGCCGTCGCGTGCGCGGACGGCGCCGAGGAGCGGATGCCCGCCCACCGAGGCGCTCAAGGAGTCCTCGTTCCGCGCGGCCCGCGACGGCATCGACGCGACGATCTGGTGGCGCGGCGCGGTCCGGCCGATGCGCGAGGTCGCGCGGACGCCCTCGCCACCGCCCGGCCCTACGCGCGCGATCTCGACGGCGAGGACGCGCTCGAGGAGATCGAGCGCGTCCTGCGCGAGGGCGGCGGCGCGGACCGGATGCGCGCGGCCCACGCCGCCGGCGGGATGGACGGGCTGCTGGCCCAGCTGGCGGACGAGACCTACGGCTCGACCCAGACGACGTCGCCGATCCGCAGCCAGTTGTAGACCTCACGCGCGTTCGCGAGCGGAAGGCGCAGGCAGCCGTGGCTGGCGTTGTAGGGCGGCACCGAGGCGTAGCCGTGGATCGCGTAGCCGCGGATGAAGTAGCTCGAGTCGAGCATCGCCTTGGCGTTGTAACCCGGCGTCTTCATGTAGACGCGGAACTTGCCGCGCACGGTGGGCGTCGCCGGGGCGCCCGACGAGGTGTGGTAGATCCGCTGCACCTTTCCGCCCTCGATCAGCGCCAGCACCTGCGAGTTCAGGCGGGCCTCGACGTGGCGCCCGTCGCCCGGGTGGCGGACCTTGAACTGGCCGCGGCCTGAGAGCAGCCCTCCGAAGACCTCCGAGCTCGCGGTGTACGTGCGCGAGTAGCCCGCGATCTTGCGCCAGGCCATCACCGCGCGGCCCGTGCCCGCGTCGTAGACGCCCGTGCGCGGGACGACGTAGTGCAGCGCGGCGAGTCTGGCCTGCAGCCAGCGCACCGCCGGCCCGCGCGTGCCGGGACCGGCGTAGGGCCGCATGACGTTCACCCGCAGGGTCTTCGCCTGCAGCGTCCCCAGCGCCGGTGTCGCCTTGTGCGAGACGCGGATCGCGAGGCGGCCGGCGATCTTCGAGCGCACCTTGACCGTGGCCACGCCTGCCGCCCCGCCGGCGACCGGCTTGAACGTGAGCGACTTCACCTGGATCTTGCGCTTGGAGCGATAAACCCGCAGCACGGCGCCCTCGTTGGCGACGAACGGGCGCATGACCACGCGGGCCGTGAACGTCCGCCCGGCCAAGGCGGACGAGCCGTCGAGCGTGCCCTGGGCCGACGTCGCCAGCGTGACGGCGGGCGCAGGCGCGGGCGCGGGCGCGGGGGCCGGGGTCGGCGCGGGCGGCGGCGTCTGGGCGACGGCCTCGGCGGGCAGCGCCAACGCGGCCAGCGCCAGCGCGAGCGCCGAGCGCCTCACGCGGCCACCCGGGAGCGCACGGAGAGCGCGCTGCCCGCCGCGATCACGGCGCCGACGCTGAGCACCACGACGCCCGCGAACAGCCCGGCGGCGAGGTCCGTGGTCACGCCGAACGTGATCGAGTTGTTGAGGGCATGGAGAGCCATGCAGGGAATAATGGACCTCGTGCGCCAATAGAGGATGCACAACCCGACTCCGAACGCGCCGAGCGCGATCAGCTGGATCGGCTCGGCGGGCGCGTGGCCGATGCCGAAGACCACGCCGGTGAGCAGCGCCGCCCACGCCACGCCGAGCCGGCGGGCGAACACGGTGAACATGAAACCGCGGAAGAACAGCTCCTCGGTGAACGGCGCCAACACGCAGATCAAGACGCCCCACGCGATCAGCGCCGCGGTGCTCTGTTCCTCCTTGAGGTCGGTCACGAGCTGCTGATCGTCGGGCGCGCCGAAGATCTGGCTCAGCACGATCGCCACGAGCCAGAACGCGGCGTAGACCAGCGCCGCCCAGCGGACGGCCTCCCAGATGTTCTCGACGCGGCGCAACCCGAACTGCTCGCGCGGCGTGCGGCCGAGCGTCAGCCGGATCGCGATCCAGGCGCCGAACACGAACACGGCGTCCTGCAGCAGCGTGAGCGCGATCACGGCCCCGTCCGGCAGCTCGTCGGTGCTCGAGATCGACGAGTCGCTGGCTGCGATCAGGCCGAAGACGGCCGCCCCGAACACGCTGATCACGAGCAGCACGCCCACGAGCGCGAGGAACGGCACCCAGACGGGCACGTCGTCGCGGGGCGGCGTGTACAGGGGAGGCTCGGGGCTCGTCATCGGGGAAGCGCCAAGGGTATGAGCTCGTCCAGCGAGCGGACGTCGGCGGCGCTGCCGTCGCGCGCGATCAACAGCGGCCGCAGCCCGGCCGCGCGGGCGCCCTCGACGTCGGCCTCGGGGGTGTCGCCCACGTGCCAGGCCGCGTGCGGGGGAACACCGGCGATCTCCAGCGCGATCTGGAAGATCCGGGCGTCGGGCTTGGCCGAGCCGACCTCGGCGGACGCCACGGCGCCGTCCACGAGCCCGGCCAGCCCCGTCTCGTGCAGGCGCTCGTGCAGCGAGACGTCCCAGTTGGAGACCACGACCGTGCGGATCCCCGCGGTCCGCAGCGCGCGCAGCGCCGGCGCACTGTCGCGATAGGCGCGGAAGCGCAGCGAGGCCAGCAGCGCGTCGAGCACGACGTCCAGTGCGAACGGCAGCGCCATCACCTCGGCGCAGCGGAGGCGCAACTCGTACAGCGCGCGCGGATTCGAGCCCTCGTGCAGATGCGCGCGGTAGTAGGTGATCTCGGCCCGGATCGCGTCCTTCGCGGCCTGCTCGCCGATGTCGGTGCCGGTGCGCTCGAGCAGCGCGGCGCGCAGGTGCGGCGCGGGCGGCTCGAACGTCAGCAGCGTGCCCAGCGCGTCAAAGAGGATCGCCAGCGGTTTACTGTGCGCGGCCATGTCTGACGCGGATGGTGGCATCGACACCGAGGCCTGGATCAACGCCGGCGTCTCGATCCTCGTCGCGCTCGTGGTCGCGGCCCTTGTCGCGCGCGCGTTCCGGACCCGTGCGGCCCGCGTCGCGGCCGAGCGCTCCGGCATCTCGCGCGAGGGCGCCACCCGGCTGCGCTTCATCAGCCGGCTGCTGAGCGCGGTGATCGTGGCGATCGGCATCGTGATCGCGCTGTCGGGCTTCACCGGCGTCTCGGAGCTCGCCACCAGCCTGCTCGCCTCGGGCGCGATCGCGGCCGCGATCGTGGGCTTCGCCGCCCGTCAGACGCTGGCCAACTTCATCGCCGGGATCATGCTCGCGATCACGCAGCCGATCCGCGTCGGCGACTGGGTCACGTTCGAGGACAACTACGGCGTCGTCGAGGACGTCAGCCTCAACCACACGGTGCTGCGGACGCTCAGCGAGCGGCGGATCGTGATCCCCAACGAGCGGCTCGCCGGGGGCATCCTCAAGAACGACACGCTCGTGGTCGAAGAGGTCGCGCTCGACGTCTCGGTCTGGATCCCGCCCGAGACCGATGTCGAGGTCGCGATCGCGGCGCTCGAGGACGAGACCGAGCAGGAGGTGACGGTCGCCGAGGCCGTCCCGTGGGGCACGCGGCTGGCCGTCGGGAGCGATCCGGTGCACGCCCCGGACCGGGCCGGCGCCGAGGCCGCGCTGCGCCGCCGCTGCCTCGCGCGGCTGCGGCAGGACGGATTGCTGAGGGGAGGTTTAACCGAGCCCACCTAGAATCGTTCGTTCGCCCTTGAGTCATTCTGCGCGCATGAGGCGGCGCCAACAGGGCGCCGGAGCCGGCACTTGGATCTTGCTCGGCCTGTTCGTCGTACTCCTGCTCGGCGCGCTGGCGGCCGGCGCGGCGGCCACCTGGGTGCTGCGGACGGCCAACTCCGCGCCCGCGCTGTCGACCTACACGCAGCGGAATCCGGGCTCGCTGACCGAGGTCTTCGCCTCCGACGGCAAGACCCGCCTCGGCTGGATCCAGAGCGACGACCTCGTGACGCCGGTGCCGTCGAACCGGTTCCCGGACGTCCTCAAGCAGGCCACGGTGGCGATCGAGGACGAGCGCTTCTACAAGCACGAGGGCGTCGACTACGAGGGCATCGTTCGCGCCGGCGTCAAGAACGCCACCGCCAAGGAGACCCGCCAGGGCGGCTCGACGCTGACGATGCAGCTCGTCCGTCTGCTCTACACCCAGGACGCCACGCGCAGCGGCATCGAGGGCTACCAGCGCAAGATCAAGGAAGCCAAGCTCGCGCGCGACCTCGAGAAGCAGTACTCCAAGCAGTGGGTCGTGGGCAAGTACCTCAACACGGTGCCGTACGGCACGGTCGGCGGGCAGACGGCGATCGGCGCCGCGGCCGCCGCGCGGTTGTACTTCAACAAGCCGGTGCAGAAGCTGACGCTGCGCGAGGCGGCGATGCTGGCCGGCATGCCGCAGGCGCCGTCGCAGTACTCGCCGATGCAGAACCCCTCGGGGACCAAGGCGCGCCGCAACGCGGTGCTGCGCAAGATGGCCGAGCTCGGCTACATCTCGCGCGAGCGCGCGCAGAAGGAGATGAAGCGCGGGCTCGGGCTCAAGATGGAGCGCTACTTCCAGAAGCGGCGCGAGCGCTACGTGCTCGACTACATCCAGTCCGAGCTCGTCAAGGAGTACGGCGCCGACGAGGTCGAGCGCGGCGGCCTGAAGGTCTACACGACGATCGACCTCAAGAAGCAGGCGCAGGCGCGCGCGGCGATCAAGGAGCGCATGGGCGACGTCGGCCCGTCGTCGGCGATCGTGTCGATCCGGCCGTCCAACGGCGACATCGTGGCCATGGCCTCCTCGCAGGAGTACGGCAAGTCGAAGTTCAACCTCGCCGCCCAGGGCCACCGCCAGCCCGGCTCGGCGTTCAAGATCATGACGCTGCTGACGGCGCTGCGCGAGGGCGTGAACCCGAGCTCCACGACCTACACGTCGCGCTCCCCGATGCGGCTGGACGACCCGCCGTGCGGCTCGCCCGCGAGCCCGTGGGAGGTCAAGACCTACAGCGGCAAGGGCTCGGGCGGGATGAACCTCGTCCGCGCGACGCTCGCCTCCGACAACTCGGTCTATGCCCAGATGGCCGCCGACCTCGGCCCGGACAAGGTCAAGGAGACGGCGCGGATGATGGGCATCAAGTCCAAGCTCAACGGCTTCTGCGCCGAGACGCTGGGCGGCCTCGAGGACGGCGTGTCGCCGCTGGAGATGGCGAGCGCGTACGCCACGATCGCCAACGGCGGCTACCGCAACCGGCCGCGCGCGATCAAGAAGATCGTCAACCGCAAGGGCAAGACCGTCAAGCTGCCGCGACGCTGGCGCGTGCATCGCACGAAGGCGTTCGAGGACGGCGTGACCTACGAAGCGACCAAGATCCTCGAGCAGAACATCCAGGGCGGCACCGGCACGCACGCCGCCATCGGCTGCCCGGCGGGCGGCAAGACCGGCACGACCGACCGCAACATCGACGCCTGGTTCGTCGGCTTCACCCCGCGCCTCTCGACCGCCGTCTGGGTCGGCTTCCCGGGCAACGCCCAGCAGTCGATGAACGGCCTCTACCTCGGCGGGCGCAACATCGACGGCGGCACGTACCCGGCCGACATCTGGGGCACGTACATGAAACAGGCCGTCGGCTCCTACTGCGGCGACTTCAAACGCCCGACGCAGTCGTTCCACAGCCAGCCGTTCCAGGGCCACTACGCGAGCCGGGGCGGCAAGGACGGCGAGGAGGGAGCCGAGGACGACCAGGGACAGATCCCGTCCCCCGGGCAGGAGACCGTCCCGGACACCGGCACCGACAACCGTGACGGCGGCGCCGGCAACGGCGGCCGGCAACGACGACGCCGGCGAACGGCGGCAACGACGACGCCGGCTTCGATCCGAACCAGTACGAGTCCCCGCCCCAGGACGCGCCCGACACGCAGACCCCCGGCGGCGGCACGCAGGCACCCAACGACGGGTAGCCGCAGGGCTCGGAGACTGGTACAACTTGCGCCGTCAGAGCCGCCGCAGGCGGTGACCGTGTGGGTATGCGGGAAGGCAGTGCCGGCAGCACCCCTCGCGCATGCTGGTTCGAGAGGAGTGCTGTCAGATGGCTACCGGTGTCGTGAAGTGGTTCAGCGACGAGAAAGGCTTCGGTTTCATCACGCCTGACGACGGAGGCAAGGACGCGTTCGTCCACTTCTCCGGGATCGCCGGCGACGGCTTCCGGACGCTGGCCGAGGGTGCGAAGGTCGAGTACGAACTGGGTGAGTCCCCCAAGGGGCCGCAGGCCACGAACGTCAGGGTCATCTAGGTTTGGCGAAGGAAGAGAAGGTCGAGTTCGAAGGCGAGGTGCTCGAAGCCCTCCCGAACGCGATGTTCCGGGTGCAACTCGACAACGGCCATGAGGTGCTCGGCCACGTGGCGGGCAAGATGCGGCGCTTCCGCATCCGCATCCTCCCCGGCGATCGCGTCCGGGTCGAGGTCTCGCCGTACGACCTGAACCGAGCGAGGATCGTCTACCGCCATCGGTGAGCTCTCGCTCTCTGGCGGCCATCCGGGACGTGTTGGCGCTGCGTCCCGGCTCGCGGGTCGTGCGCTGGATCGGCGACGACGCCGCGGTCGTGCGCGCGGGCGGCTTCGCTGCCGTCTCGACCGACGTGATGGTCGACGGCACGCACTTCCGGCTCGGGCAGGCCAGCCCGGAGGACGTCGGCTGGCGCGCGCTGGCCGGCGCGGTCTCCGACCTGGCGGCGATGGGCGCCGAGCCGGGCGAGGCCTACCTGTCCGTGGTGCTGCCGCCGGCGCTGGGCGACGAGGACGTGATCGCCGTGCATCGCGGAGCCGAGGCACTCGCCGCCGAGTGCGGCGTGACGATCGCCGGCGGCGATCTCGCGTCGGGGCCGGCGCTGACGCTGGCCGTGACCGTGGTCGGCTGGGCGGACGCCGCGGAGCTGCTCGTCGGGCGCGACGGCGCGCGGCCGGGCGACCGCGTCGGCGTCACCGGCACGCTCGGCGCGGCCGCCGCCGGGCTCGCGATCCTCGACGGCGCGCCGGGACCGCAGGCGCTCGTCGCACGCTACCTGCGCCCACGGCCGCGCCTGGACGCGGGACGGGCGCTGGCGGCGGCGGGTGCCCACGCGATGCTCGACCTGTCCGACGGGCTGGCCTCCGACGCGCGCCGGCTCGCGGAGGCGAGCGGCGTCCGGATCGAGCTCGACGCGGCGGCGCTGCCGCTGGCCGAGGGCGTGGCCGAGGTTGCCGCCGCCATCGGCGTCGACGCCGCCGAACTGGCCGCGACCGGCGGCGAGGACTACGAGCTGTGCGCCTGCGTCGGCTCGGACGTGGAGGGCCTGACCTGGATCGGCGAGGTCGTCGACGGGCCGTCCGAGCTCGTCTGGCGCAATGCCCCGTCAGGCGCCGAGGCCTGGCGGGGCTATGAGCACTAGCGTGCTTCGAGGCGCTTGAGGATCGCGGCGGCGACCGCCTGCGTGTCGACGGTGTAGGTCCCGCGCTCGATGCGCTCTCTGATCAGGTGCGACCTTGCGGTACGCGCCGTCATAGGAAGGTCATCGTCCTCGCGCGGACGATCATCGATGGGGTCCTCGCCGGATCTCATGTCCGCGGCGTCTCGACGGACGAGCCGGGCGAAGACCACGATCCGCTCCGCCGCCGAGTACAGCGGATGGCAGGCGGTGAGAACGAGCCGGTCATAGGACACCCGCTGGGTCACCCAGACCGCGGTCGGCGGCACGATCCGCGTGCGCTGGACGCGGTACGTGAAGCGGCCGTAGGGCATCGCGACGACGATCTGATCGCCCGGCCGCAGCTCGTCGAGCCTGCGGAACGGCGCGCCATAGGTCGTGCGGTGGCCCGCGATCGCGACCGTGCCGCGCTGCCCGGGCAGCGGCGTGGACGGCGTAGTGGCCGGGGCCTGCGCGCAGGTCTTGCCGGATCCGTGCCCTTGACGAAGACCGTGGAGAGCCCGATGCGATCGATCGACAGCTTGCCGAGCGCTTCGCCCTCGTCCGTCCGGCGATCGAGCGAGCGGGCGGCGAACGCCAGGCGCCGACGCGGGTCCGGCAGCTTCTCGAGCGCGCGACGCTCGACGGGCGAGGGCGTGACCTGAGCCAGGCGGTCGAACTGGCCCTGCAGCTCGCCCTGCTGGAAGCGGGCATAGGACGCGGACACCGGCTCCTGCCAGAGCAGCGTGGCGCTCGCGTCGGCCAGCAACAGCATGCCGGAGACGATCAGCACGGTCGAAAACACGCGCAGGCGCGAGCGGCGGGCGGTCTTCATCGGCGCAGCGCCGATTCCGTGCCGCCGAGCGACCCGGGACCGGCGTAGGTCAGCGGCCCGCGCGTGCGGATCGGCGCGCCGCTGCCGCCCTCGTCGCGCGCGATCCGGCGGCGCGCGAGCAGCACGCGCACGACGCCCGCGAGCGCAGCCAGCAACCCGCCGACCAGCAGCGTGGTCCAAAGGCCGAAGCCGGCGGCGGCCGACAGCGCCGCGCCCCACGCCAGCCCGCCCGGGCCGAGCTCGAGCGCGAAGCCGTAGTGGACCGCGATCGCCACCACCGGCACGAGCCCGGCAACGACCGCGACCAGCGGCCCAGCGCCCGCGCCAGCCGCCGGCCGCGAACAGCCACAGATGGGTGGCGAGGATCAGCACGCCGGCGGCGTACGGGTTCAGCAGCCACGTGATCGCCGCCAGGCCGCACAGCCACACGCCGGTCGCGACGGCGAGGCCTTCGACGCCCGGCACCGCGCGCCGCCGCGCGCCGTCGGTCTCCTCGGCCCGCGGCGCATGGCGGCGCAGGGCGCCGGCGACGAAGCGAGCGCAGGCGCAGGCCAGCGCGCCGGCGATCAGCGCGGAGGCCATCGCGACGATCCCGCTGGTGTCGAGCGGGAACCGGTCCGGCAGCACGGGACCATCCGGGACTTCGATCACGCCCGTCGTGCCGAGCGCGCGCATCCACAGCCACGCCACCGGCAGCGGAACGGCGGCGACGGCCAGCCACGCCACCCACGGCGCGATCGGAACGCGCCGGCGGCGGGCGCGGAAGAACGCGTCGAGCGCGGCCAGCACCGCCGGCAGCAGCAGCGTGCCGACCACGAGCCGCACGCTCCAGTCGGTCAGGACGTTGCGCATCGTGATGATGCCGTTGGGAACGCCCGCGAACGCCTCGCCGTCGCGGCGCCCGGCGCTGTCGAGCGCGCCGATCGAGCTCAGCGCGGCGCGCCCGAACGCCGCCAGCCGGGTTTCCAGGACGGGCTCATTCGCGGCCGGGCCGAGCTCGCCCGACTCGGAGATCAGCACCGCGGGTAGCCCTTCGGCGCCGACCGGGCCCTGCTCGGAGACCGTGATCGGCAGCGCCCGCCGGATCCACTGGCCGACCGCGTGCGCGCCACCGGGGTCGCTGCGCACCTCGCGCCGCACCGCGGCTCCGACCGTGCGCTCGAGCCCGAGCGGCGTCGGTCCTCCCGACAGCGACCAGCCGACGACCCACGGCTTGCGGATCGCCCTCCCGGCCATGTCGCCGAGCACGATCACGCCGTCCACGGGCGCGCCCGCGGTCGAGCGCGCCCACGCCCGCGCGCCGGTGAACCCGAGCGTCGAGCCCGAGGTCGAGACGAGCTCGAGCGTCTTGTCCGTCTCGCGCGTCTTGAGTACGCGTGCGAGCTCGAGCAGCGCGGCGGTAGCGGAGAGGTTGGCCAGGCCCGGGCCGTCGCGGTGCGCGAGCACGACGATCCGCCGGTTCGAGATCCCCGGGCGCGTGGCGATCACGTTGACCAGGTCGCGGTCACGGCCGGGCACGGTCGTGCGGCGGACGTTGTACGCGGCCTGCTCGCCTTCCTCCTCCGGCGCGCTGAAGACCTGCTCGACGAGGTCGGCGAGGCCGGCGTCACCGGCCGAGCCGGCGCTGCGATCCGGGAACGCCGCGGCCATGCCGCGCAGCGACTGCGGCTCGGGTGCGTCGCCGCTCCCGAAGGCCCGTTCGCCGCTGAAGACATCGGTCGGCAGCGCGCTGCGCGCGGGCGCCGGACGGTCCTCGAGCGAGAACGCGGCAATGAACAGCGCGACCAGCGCCGGCAGGAAGGCGGTCCGGTACACGCGAGCATCCAGCACCTCCGTCGAGGTTAATGCGCGCCACCCCAACTATCCTCTGCTCTGCAAGGGTCATGGCAGACCGCGCCCCCAGAATCCTCCTCGTCGACGACGAGCAACCGATCCAGACGCTGCTCTCGTTCCCGCTGCAGCGCGACGGGTACGAAGTCGTGCAAGCCGCCGACGGCGCGGAGGCGCTCGCGCGCTTCTCCGAGCAGATCTTCGACCTCGTCGTGCTCGACGTGATGCTGCCGCGGATGGACGGGCTGGAGGTCTGCCGGCGGCTGCGGGCCAAGGGCGAGACGGTGCCGATCATCATGCTGACGGCCAAATCCGAGGAGATCGACAAGGTCCTCGGGCTCGAGCTCGGCGCCGACGACTACATCACCAAGCCGTTTTCGATGCGCGAGTTCCGCTCGCGCGTGAAGGCCGCCCTGCGGCGCTCGGGGATGGCGCGCACCGACAGCGACGACGAGCGGCCGATCGACATCCGCGGCCTGCGCATCGACCCCGGCAAGCGCACGGTCACGCGCAACGGCGACACCGTGCCGACAACATTCGTCGAGTTCGAGATCCTCGCCGCGCTCGCCCGCTCGCCCGGCCGGGTCTTCACGCGCGACATGCTGCTGGCGCGCGTCTGGGGCGACTCGGCCTATCGCGACCCACGCACCATCGACGTGCACATCCGCCACCTGCGGGAGAAGATCGAGGCGGATCCGAAGGAGCCCGAGTACCTGTTCACGGTACGGGGCGTCGGATACCGCTTCCGCGACGAGGAAGGCTGAGATGCCGGGGCTGCGGTCCCTGCGCAACCGGCTGGCCGTCATCTTCGCGCTCATCATCGTCGGCGCGATCGGGACCATCTACCTGTCGGTCACGCCGCGCCTGGAGGCGAGCCTGACGACGCAGCGGCGTCGACCAGGTCGCTGCCGACGGCCAGCAGCTGATCGCCGGCGTCGCGCGGTATCTGCCCCAGCGCGGTGGCAAGGAAGACCCGCGAGACCAAGGCCAAGCGCGACCGCAACATCCGTCGCTTCGCCGAGAGCGCGAACACGGAGCTGATCGTGATGTCGCTGGGCAAGGCCGGCCCGTTCCTGCTTTCGGACTCGACGCCCGACGGCGGCGCGGGCAGCCGCGACGTGCAGGAGGTCACGCGCCGGGCGGCGCGCACCGGGCGCCAGGCCACCGATGACGTGAACAGCCCTCGCGCTCGCCGCCCAGCCCGTCCCGGACCCCGAGGGCCTGCTCGCCGGCAAGTACGTCGCCGTGTTCGCCGACTCGCTGGAGGACGTCGAGGACAACGTCGAGCTGATCCGCCGCCAGGTGCTGATCTCCGGCGGCATCGCGCTCGTGATCGCGATCCTCGCCGGCTACCTGGTGGCACGCGCGCTGTCGGCGCGCGTGAACCGGCTCGAGCGGGCCGCCCGCAAGGTCGCCTCCGGGGACTTCTCGCAGCCGATCCGCGCCGACTCCGACGACGAGCTCGGCCAGCTCGCGGCCGCGTTCGACGACATGCAGGCGCAGCTCGCGCGGCTCGACCGGGCGCGCAAGCAGTTCATCGCCAACGCCTCGCACGAGCTGCGCACGCCGATCTTCTCGCTCGGCGGGTTCCTCGAGCTGCTCGCGGACGAGGACCTCGACGAGGAGACGCGGCGCGCGTTCCTGGAGCAGATCCGCGGGCAGGTCGACCGCATGCGCAACCTGGCCGTCGAGCTGCTCGACCTGTCGCGGCTGGAGGCGGGCGCGCTCGAGCTGCGGCCCGAGCCGACCGACGTCGGGCAGCTCGCGCGCGAGGTCGCCGCCGAGTTCACGCCCGCGGCCGCGCAGCACGAGTCCGACGTGACGCTCGACCTGCGGCCGGATCCGATCGAGCTCGAGTGCGACCCCGAGCGGGTCGCGCAGGTGCTGCGGATCCTGCTCGACAACGCGTTGCGCCACACGCCGCCCGGGACCGGGGTCCGGGTGACGGCGGCGCGCGCCAACGGCCACGTCCGGCTCGAGGTCTCAGACGCCGGGCTCGGGATCAAGCGCCAGAACATGCCGCACATCTTCGAGCCGTTCTTCACCTCCAACGAGCAGGCGCAGGGCGCGGGCCTCGGGCTGGCGATCGCGCGCGAGCTCGCGGAGCGCATGCACGGGCGGCTGACCGTCCGCTCGGGACCCGGCAAGACCACGTTCTCCCTGGTCCTGCCGTCGTAGGGCGCAGGTGGTGCCGGCTCCGCGGAGGTGCGCCGGATTCATACGTATTTCCGTGACGTCCCCGGCTCACCTCGCGCCGAATCGACCTTGCGAGCGAGGCTCGCCGGGCGACCGAAGGCATGAATCCGGCGGCGGACGGATATCGTCAGCGGTCTATGACCGAGCAAGCCCCGCTGGTCCTGGTCTCCAACCGCGGCCCGGTGACGTATCAGGAGGACGGCTCGGTGAAGCGCGGCACCGGCGGCCTCGTGACGGCGCTGACGGGCCTCGCCTCCCACCGCGACGCGATCTGGATCGCTTCGGCGATGACCGACGAGGACGTCGAGGTCGCGCGCGACCACGGCGGCAAGCCGTTCGAGGTCGAGGCGCCCGAGGGCGGCTCGTTCCGCGTGCGCTTCATCGAGTCCGACGACGAGGCCTACGACCGCTTCTACAACATCATCGCCAACCCGATGCTCTGGTTCATCCAGCACTACCTGTGGGACCTGAGCAACGCGCCGGACATCCGCCGCCACGAGGTGGTCGCGTTCGAGCAGGGCTACCAGCAGGTCAATCGCGACCTGGCCGACGCCGTGGTGGACGAGATCGAGGGCCAGGACGAGCCCGTCGTGATGGTCCACGACTACCACCTCTACACGCTGCCGGCGATGGTGCGCTCGGCGCGGCCGGACGTCTTCCTGCACCACTTCGTCCACATCCCCTGGACCCAGCCGGACGCCTGGCGCGTGCTCCCGAAGCCGATGCGCGACGAGATCTACACCGGGCTGCTGGCGAACGACATCATCGGGTTCCACACGCGGTCCTACCAGCGCAACTTCCTGCAGTGCTGCCGCGATCTGATGGAGCTCGAAGTCTCCTTCGAGGACGGCGTCGTCGTCTCCGGGGACCGCGAGACGTGGGTGCGCGCCTATCCGCTGCCGATCGACTACGAGGCGACCCGCGCGGTCTCGCGGCGACCGCGCGTGAGCGAGTTCGAGGAGCGCGTGCTGACGCGCCGGCGCGAGTTCTCGATCCTGCGCGTCGATCGCGCGGACCTCTCCAAGAACGTCCTGCGCGGGTTCACCGCGTTCGACATCTTCCTCGAGCAGCACCCGGAGTTCGCCGAGCGGATCACGTTCACGGCGCAGCTGATGCCGTCGCGGACCGACGTGCCCGAGTACGCCGAGTACCTGGAGAAGATCGAGGCCCTGGTCGCGGTCGTCAACCACCGCCACGGGACGCCGGACTGGATGCCGATCGACTTGAAGCTGCGCGACGACCTCGACGAGGCCGTCGCCTCCTACAAGCACTACGACGTGATGATGGTCAACGCGATGTTCGACGGCATGAACCTCGTGGCCAAGGAAGGGCCGCTGGTCAACGAGCGCCACGGCGTCTCGATCCTCTCGGAGAACACCGGCGCCCACGAGGAGCTCGGCGAGTACGCGTTGTCGGTCAACCCGTTCGACGTCCAGGAGCTCGCCGACGCGATCCACTCCGCGCTGGTGATGTCGCCCGAGGCCCGCGAGCGGCGCGCGCGAGGGCTCAAGGAGATCGTCACCTCGCGCGACCCCGGCGACTGGATCGACGACCAGATCGCGGACATCCGCGCCAAGGCGGGGAACGAGTCGCCGGCACGTAAGTAGGCGGGGTCGGCGCGGCGGGCGGTCGCGCCCGCGCCGCGGGACGGTCGGCGCGCCAGCACGGGTCGGCGCCGCGGGTCAGTCGCGCCGCGGTCGGCGCCGGGTCCGCAGGACGGACGCGGCAGACGGATGCGCACGGGACGAGATCCGCAGTGGGACGGAACCGCCGCGGGGCGGACGGATGCGCCCGCGGCGGCGACACGCTCACCGCGAGCTCTCGAAGCCGAACTCGTCGCCCGCAGGTTCTGGGTGCGCCGCCGATGGATCGGATTCGTGCCGGGCCGGCGCGCGCGGCCGCTCGGCCGGCGACCGCGCAGGCTCTTGCCGTGGCGCAACGCGCGGTGGCATCGCCGGCGACGGCGACGGATCGGCGCGCTGAGGCGTCGGTGCAGGTCGCGCCGGCTGCGATGCGACACCTTCTTCGCCACCACGGCCGCTTCGACTCTCGCCACGCCGGTTCCCGCCGCCCGGTCTGGCGCGGCTCCGAACTTCACCGCTGGCCTCGTCCTTGCTCCGGCCCTCGCCGCGCTCCGCTGCCGGCCTCGCTTCCCCGCCGATCCGCGCCGCCCCCGCCGCCGGCCTCGCTTCTCGCGCCGGTCCGCGCCGCAGCCGCTTCGGCGCCGCTCCGCCCGCCCTCGCCGCGCCCGCGGCCGGCCTCGCTTCCGCGCCGGCCCTCGCTGCCTCCGCGGCCGGCCTCGCTTCCGCGCCGATCCGCGCCGCCTCCGCTGCCGGCCTCGCTTCCGCGCCGATCCGCGCCGCCCTCGCCGCCGGTCTCGCTTCTCCGCCGGTCCGCGCCGGACCCGCTTCGGCGCCGATCCGCACCGCCCTCGCCGTCGGCGTCGTCTTCGCGGCGACGTGCGCCGTCTCCGCCGCTCGGTCGCTCCTCCCGCCCGGTGCCGGCGCCGCGCTCCTCGCCGCGCCCCGACTCCGTGCCGCTCTCCGCATCCTGCCGCTCCGCACCGCCGTGCCCCTCGTCGCCGGTCCCCTCGGCGCACCGACGAGCGCCGGCGGCGCCGGAGTTGCACGCCTCCTCGACCGGCGGCCCGGTGTCGCTGCGCTCGTCGTCCGGCCCGCCGGCAATCAGCGGTCGCGCTGCGTCAGACGGGAGGGCGGGGGTGGTTGTCGTCAGGGCCGGCCAGGCGACGACCGTGGCCAGCGCGGCGAGCACCGCGCAGGCAAGGCCGACGTTGCCCCAGCGCACCCGCCGCAGAAGATCGCTCCCCATACTGGAGGTAGGTCCGCGCGCGGGAGGGTTCGCCCCACGTTGCTACCATCGGCGGCCGCAATGGCGAGCGGACAGCACATCTACGACCTCACCCTGCTCCTCGACCCGGCCGTGGAGGCCGAGCGTCGCGAGCAGATCGTGGCCGACATCGCGGACCTGATCGACCGCACGGGCGAGTTCATCGGGCGGCACGACTGGGGTTCCCGTCAGACCGCCTACGAAGTGCGCAAGAAGACCGAGGCGGACTACCACCTCATCCAGTTCCGCGGCGAGAACGAGCTGCTCGAGCAGCTCGACCACAACCTCAAGATCACGGACGGCGTCCTGCGCCACCGGATCATCAAGCTCCGTCCCGGCACGCCCGAGCCGCCGGACCTGCGCCCCTCCGCGACCGCCGTCGCCGAGCCGGTCGCCGCCGAGCCCGAGTAGCTCGCCACCGCGGCTGGCTGCCGCCACTATCGGCATGTCCCTCGCTCGTGTCGCGACGATCGCTTTCGATCGTTGCTGCGCGCGAGACGACCACGGGCGAACGGTCGAGCTGGCACGTCGATGGGGGTGCCGCAACGAGCCTTACTCAGAGTCAGGTAGATCGCTGCACCCCCCGAGGCCGCGCGCCGAAGCGATCACTGCGGGACGGCAGCAGGCGACCCGCCACCATCCCGGCTCACGGCGGCCCACTCATCCCGGCGTCGCTTGCTGGCTGCGCGGACGGCGGACCACCGTCCTCGCCGGCCGACCGCCTCCTTCACCGGCGCAGTTGGTCGGTCCACGCCGCCATCCGGCCTCCCGCCAACGATCACGGACCGACACCCAGGAGCGCGACCCGCCGTTGAATCGCGGAATGCCCCAGACGGGGCTCGCTTCACGCCCCCGCTGGCATGCATGACGGTCGCGGTCGCGGCGCCGAGGCGCGCCCGATCGCCGGCCGGAGGCGCCGGCGTGTCGCACGGCGGGCCGGACGCCGTCGATCGCGCGTGATCGCCGGCGGGCCGGATGCCGCGACCGGGGGCGATCGCCGGCGCGCCGGCCCAGCCGGCCCGAGACGCCAGGACGTGAGCCGAGGCGCCTCGAGCGGATCGTCGCCCGCGAGCGGGCGTCTAGAACGGGATGTCGTCGTCCGCGGGCGCGGGGCGGGCGCCGACGGGCTGGGGCGCGAAGTCCGACGTGTCCGCCGGGACGTCCGAGTGCGGCGCGAAGCCGTTGTTGTAGCTGCCGCCGCCCTGTCCGCCGTCGTCGCGGCCGCCGAGGAACTGGACGGACTCGGCGACGATCTCGACCGACTCGCGCTTCTGCCCGTCCTGGGACTGCCACTCTCGCCAGTCGAGCCGGCCGTCGATGCAGACCGGGCGACCCTTGGACAAGAAGCGAGCGCAGTTCTCGCCCTGCGCGCCCCAGACGGTGACGCTGAAGTAATTGGGCTTGTCGACCCACTCGCCCGACGCATCACGGCGGCGCGAGTTGGTGGCGATCCGCAGGCTGCAGACCGACGTGCCGGTCTGCAGTGACCGCAGCTCCGGGTCGCGCGTCAGATTCCCCGTGAGGACGACGCGATTGATGTTGGTTGCCGCCATGCCGGCTGGCTCCTTTCAAGTCTCTGGACCTGAGGTCGAGTCTACGGGCGGCCTCGGAGCGAACCCCCGGATACGCCGGTCTGTCCGCACAAAAGTCACAGTGTTGTTGCGAAGCATGCCTGTCTAGCGCGCAAGTCGGACGGAAAACCCGTCCGCTAACCTGTTCGGTCCGGCGCCAGTTGGCGTCTGGCCTCGCGCGCGCGGGGCGCGCATCCAAGCGAGACAGCAGCTAGAGAGGTTTCGAACAGTGGCGAAGCAGCGCAGCCGGCCGACGCGCCGGCGTGATCGCAAGACCGGAGGCGGCGGCGGACGCCGGAAGTCCTGCCAGTACTGCCGCGACAAGGTGGAGTTCGTCGACTACAAGGACATCACCGCCCTCAAGAAGTTCGTCTCCGACCGCGGCAAGATCCGGTCGCGCCGCATCACGGGCGCGTGCCGCCGGCACCAGAACCAGATCGCCACCGCGGTCAAGCGCGCGCGTGAGCTGGCGCTGCTGCCGTACGTCGGCGAGGGCTCGGGCAGCGACGAGCGCGAAGGCGGACGCGGCGGACGCGGACGCGACCGCGACCGCTGAGCACGGCCATGCCTCAGGCGATCCTCCTGCAGGACCACGAGCAGCTCGGCGAGCGCGGCACCGTCGTCGACGTCTCGAAGGGCTACCTGCGCAACTACTTGATTCCGCGCCAGCTCGCGGCGCCCGCCACCAAGGGCGCGATCGCCGCGGCCGCCAAGCGTCGCGAGGCCGCCGATCGCGCGGTCGCGCAGGCCACCGAGCGCGCGCAGGAGTCGGCGGCGGTCCTCAACCGCACCGTGCTCACGATCCCCCACCAGGCGGGCGACGACGGCCGCCTGTTCGGCTCGGTCACCTCGCAGGACATCGTGGACGCGATCCAGGAGGCCCGCGGCATCGCCATCGACCGCCGCAAGGTCCACCTCGAGGAGCCGATCCGCACCGTCGGGACGCGCATGATCGAGGTCGAGGTCGAGGACGGCGTGATCGCGACCGTCAAGACCATGGTGGTCGAGCAGAAGTAGCACGCGACGCCCGCCCGCGGCGCAGGGCGGGCGCGTCGAGGCGCGGGTGACGCCGACGATCCTGGCGACCGCCTCGCAGGGTCGCCTGACTCGGCGCGGTCACGTCGTCACCGAAGTGCGCCCCCGACGAAGGACGCGATCACTCATTCGAAGCGCCGGCGCGACCGGCGTTTCGTCGTTAAGGCGCTGTTAGCGAGAAGCGAACACGTGTTCGTCCGATGGGCCGCCTAGACTCGGCCGCCCGATGAGTGCACCACCCATCAATGGCAACGGTTTCCAAGGCGGCCCGATGGCGCCGCCGCAGAACCTCGAGGCCGAGCAGTCCGTGCTCGGCGCCGTGCTGCTGTCCGATACCGCGCTGCCCGCGCTGATCATCGACGAGCGCCTGAGCCCGGACGACTTCTACCGCGAGAGCCACGGGCGCATCTACCAGGCGATGCTCGACCTGCACTCCCAGGGCGAGCCCGTCGACGCGCTCACGCTGGTCGAGCACCTCAAACAGGCGGGGGAGCTGGAGAACGTCGGCGGGGCGGCGACGATCGAGCTGCTGGCCGGCTCCGTCCCCGCCGTCGGCAACCTGCGCCAGTACGCCCGGATCGTCCGCGACAACGCGATGCTGCGCCGGCTCCTGCACGCGGCCTACGACATCCAGGCCCAGGTGCACGGCCACGAGGCGCTCCCGCGCGACCTCGTCGACATGGCCGAGCGCGCGATCCTCGAGGTCGCCCACGAGGACTCGCGCAAGGACTTCCGCAGCGCCGAGCAGCTCCTCGACGCCGAGCTCGACAAGCTGCAGAAGCTCTCGCTCGAGGGCAACCCGCTGACCGGCACGCCTTCGGGCTACGACGATCTCGACAACATCACCGGCGGCTTCCAGGCCGGCAACCTGATCATCCTGGCCGCGCGTCCGTCGATGGGCAAGTCGGCGTTGATGGTCAACTTCGCCGAGAACGCCGCGTTGCACTCCAACAAGGCCGTCGCGCTGTTCTCGCTCGAGATGTCCGAGGGCGAGCTCGCGCAGCGGTTCATCGCCTCGCAGGCCTCGATCAAGGGCGACGACCTGCGCAAGGGCCGGGTGCCGCAGTCGCGCTGGGGCAAGATCCTCGCGGCCTCCTCGCGGCTCGCGAGCTCGAAGCTCTACGTCGACGACTCGAGCGACCTGTCGGTGCTCGACGTGCGGGCCAAGGCGCGCCGGCTCGCGCAGCAGAACGCGGACGGGCTCGGGCTGATCCTGATCGACTACCTGCAGCTGATGCGCGCGGGCGGGACGGTCGAGAACCGGGTCGAGCAGATCGGCATCATCTCGCGCGGGCTCAAGACGCTCGCGCGCGAGCTCGAGGTGCCGGTGATCGCGCTCAGCCAGCTCAACCGCGGCGTCGAGCAGCGCACGGACAAGCGGCCCGTGCTCTCGGATCTGCGGGAATCCGGCAGCATCGAGCAGGACGCCGACCTCGTGATGTTCGTCTACCGCGACGACTACTACGACCACGAGTCCGAGCGCGAGGGGATCGCCGACCTGATCATCGCCAAGCACCGCAACGGCGGGCTCGGGACGGTCGAGCTGACGTTCCAGAAGGAGTTCCCGCGCTTCATGTCCTACGCCGGGGACGATCGATACTGATGAGCTGCCCCGACGGCCGCTGCGACGGCTCCGGCTTCCTCTACGACGAGGAGAAGCGCATCGCCTACCCGTGCAGCTGCCGGCCGGCCCTGCAGGCGCGCAAGCGCGCGGCCGCGGTCGCCGGGCGGATCCCGAAGCGCTATCGCGACGTGTCGTTCGACCGCGAGCCGGTCCTGTCGATCGAGCGCGCGAACCGCGACGTCGCGCGCGAGGTCCGTGACTACGTGCGCCGGATCTCGGAGAACCTGGCCGCCGGCCGCGGGATCTGGTTCACCGGCGACGTCGGGACCGGCAAGACGACGCTCGCGATGCTGATCTCGAAGGCCGCGATGGAGGCCGACCACACGGTCGCGATCTACTCGCTGCCGCGGCTGCTCTCGATCCTGCGCGAGACCTACAACGACGACTCGGCCTACTCGCTGACGGAGTTCATCGACCGGCTGTCGTCGGTCGACCTGCTGCACATCGACGACGTCGGCGCCGAGCAGACCTCCGACTGGGTGCTCGAGCAGCTCTACACGATCATCAACACGCGCTACGAGGACGGCAAGGCGGTGCTGCTGACGACCAACCTGGTCGCGACGCCCGGCCGGATGCCCGCCGTCAGCGACGACCCGCACCCGGCGCCCGAGCTCGTGCGCCAGATCGGCCGGCGGACGGTCTCACGGATCTGGGAGATCTGCGGCGAGCCGAAGCCGCTGTTCGGCCACGACCGGCGCCTCGAGTACCAGCTCGACGAGCCCGTCACGGTGCCACCGGCGCGCGCGCCCGACCCGTTCGACGACACGCGCTGGGAGGACGACGGCCCCCGCTACGGCCAGCCGCGCCGATCGCCCTGAGGGCGGGCAAGCGCCTCGCCGTAGACTCACTTCCACGACATGGCCGGAATCGTGATCGTGGGCGCCCAGTGGGGCGACGAGGGCAAGGGCAAGGTCGTCGACCTCCTCGCGGAGAAGGCGGATCTCGTGATCCGCTTCCAGGGCGGCAACAACGCCGGACACACCATCGTGCGCGACGGCGTGCACTGGAAGTTCCACCTGATCCCGTCCGGGATCCTGTATCCGGGCAAGCTGTGCGCGATCGGCAACGGCGTCGTGATCGACCCGAAGGTGCTGACCGGCGAGCTGGACGACCTGCGGGCCAAGGGCGTCGACCTGAGCGGCCTGCGGATCAGCGCCAACGCGCACCTGATCATGCCGTACCACATGCTGCTCGACCACGCCGGCGAAGCGAAGCTCGGGCGGCTGCAGATCGGCACCACGCGGCGCGGGATCGGCCCGTGCTACGCCGACAAGGCGGCGCGGCTCGGGATCCGCGTCCAGGACCTGCTCGACGAGAAGATCCTCAAGAAGAAGATCGTCGCCGCGCTCGAGCCGAAGCGGCTCTCGCTGCGCCCGTTCGCGAAGGCCCCGGAGCTCGACCTGCAGTCGATGACCGAGGACTACCTCACGTACGGCCACCGGATCGCGCAGTACGTCGCCGACACGGCCAAGCTCACCTGGGACGTGCTCGACGCCGACGGCAGCGTCATCTTCGAGGGCGCGCAGGGCACGCTGCTCGACATCGACCACGGCACGTATCCGTTCGTCACGAGCTCGAACCCGGTGAGCGCATCCGCGTGCACGGGCACCGGCGTCGGCCCCAAGGACATCGACGAGGTCTGGGGGATCGCGAAGGCCTACGCCACGCGCGTCGGCGCCGGGCCGTTCCCGACCGAGCTCGACGACGAGCTCGGGATCACGCTGCGCGAGGCCGGCGGCGAGTACGGGACCACGACGGGACGGGCGCGCCGCGTCGGCTGGGTCGATCTCGTGGCGCTGCGCTACGCCGCGCGCATCAACTCGCTCACGCACCTCGCGATCACCAAGCTCGACGTGCTCACCGGGCTCGGCGACCTCAACGTCTGCACGCGCTACCGCGGCAGCGAGGAGGCGACGTTCACCACCTTTCCGTACCACCAGACCGTCATGCACCAGGCGTCCGGCGACTACGAGCGGCTGCCGGGCTGGGACGAGGACATCACGGAGTGCCGCGACGAGCGCGACCTGCCGCAGGCCGCGCGCGACTATCTGCAGTTCATCTCCGACCACGTCGGCGTGCCGATCGCGTTGATCGGCGTCGGCCCCGGCCGCGACCAGATCATCTGGACCGAGTCGGGCCGGGCCAGCCTCGCGGCGCGGGCCGCCGCGGTCGCCTAGGCCCGGATCACGCGGCTGTCCACGACCATGTCGTGGAGCGCGCGGTTCTCCTCGTCCCACAGCGGCCACAGGACGTCGATCAGCCACGCCAGCCCGAACGTCACGGAACCGCCGACGACGTTGAACAGCAGCCACTTGACCACGACCTCGCGCAGCACCGCATAGCCGAAGTCGATCGGCTTGCCGTTGGCCCGCACGACGCGGATCCCGGTCGCCATCCGCCCGAGCGTCTGGCCGTTGGTCTTGGCCATCATCAGCGGGGCGTAGAGCAGCGCGGCGACGACCGCGAACAGGCCCCAGATCAACCCGCCGACGATCACCCCGACCCAGCCCGCGGCGTCGTCGACGAGGAACCCGCCGCCGGCGATCGCGCCGACGACGGCGAGCATGGCGAACGCGCCCACGAGGACGACGATTCCGTCGATGACCTGCGCGCCGGCGCGCCGCCACCAGCCGGAGAGCTCCCAGGTGCCGGGCGCCGGCTGGCCGTATCCCGAGGGCGTGGGCATCCCGGCGGCCCCGGGCGGCGGCGGGGACGTGTAGCCCCAGAGGGGATCGGTGCGGCTGGGATCACTCATGAGAACGAGCCTACCGGCGAGTCGCGTCGAGATTCGCCTGCAGCGCCGCCAGCACCCGCACGACGCGCAGGCCGGCCTCGCCGTCCGAGCGCGGCCGCCGGCCCTCGCGGATGCACTCCACGAAGTGCTCGCACTCGATCCGCAGCGGCTCGCGGTTGGAGATCCGCGGGCTGTGGATGTCGCCGGAGCGGGTGATGTACTCGCCGTAGGACTGCGTGTCCTCGTCGAAGCCCTTGTCGTAGATCGTGACCTTGCGCTCGAGCTCCATGTCGTCGAAGGTCGCCATCCGGCGCGCGCCGACGACCGTGAAGGAGCGGGTCTTGTGCGGGTCCAGCCAGGACATGTGCAGGTGCGCCGCGACGCCCGAGGGAAAGCGCAGGAAGGAGAAGACGACGTCCTCGACGCCCGGGCGCGTGTACGCCTCGCCGCGGGCCTCGACCGTGTCCGGGTCTTCCCCCGCCAGGTGCAGGACGACCGAGACGTCGTGCGCGCCCAGCGACCAGAGCGCGTTCTCGTCGCTGCGCAGCTGCCCGAGGTTGAGCCGGTGCGAGTAGATGTAGTGGATGTCGCCGAGCTCGCCGGAGTCCGCGATCGCCTTGAGCTTCTCGACGCCGGGGTGGTAGACGAGCAGGTGGCCGACCATCAGGATCCGGCCGGAGGCGGCGGCGGCCGCGACGGCGCGCTCGGCGTCGGAGACGGTGTAGGCCAGCGGCTTCTCGACGAAGCAGTGCTTGCCGGCGCGCAGGACGCGCTCGGCCAGCGGCCCGTGGGTCGGGACGGGCGTGGCGAGCACGATCGCGTCGAGCTCCGGGTCGCCCAGCAGGTCCTCGAGGTCGGCGGTGAAGCGGGTGGTAGGGAACGCCGGTGCCCAGCGGGCGCGCGAGGCCTCGGACGCGTCGCAGCACCACGCCAGCTCACAGTCCGGGATGGCGGCGAAGTTGCGCGCCAGGTTGGGCCCCCAGTAGCCGAGGCCGACGACGCCGACTCGGGTCACGTTATCTGTCTGCACTTTCGCGGGTATTGCGCACTCATGGGTCTTCTGCGCGGCATCGTCCAGGCCTCCCGGCACGTGGTCTGGTACGTCGGGTACCAGTGCGGCGGCGAGCCGCGCACGCGCGGCTAGTCTGGCAGCGCCACCTCGGCGTCGATCGCGCGTCGCAGCGCCTCGCGCGTCCGCAGCGTCACCGGCCCCGGCGCCGACGGCAGCGCGAGGTCGTCGATGGCCGCGATCGGCAGCACCTCGCGCACGGTCGAGGCGATGAACGCCTCCTCCGCGGCCCGCAGGTCCTCGAGCGTGCACGGCTCCTCGCGCCCGTCGGTCAGGGCGAGGAGGCGCGCGCGGGTGATCGAGCCGAGGATCCGGTCCTCGAGCGGCGGCGTCAGCAGCCGGCCGTCGCGCACCCAGAAGAACGACCACGTCGGCCCTTCCAGCACGCGCCCGTGCGGCGTGACCAGCAGCGCCTCGTCGTAGCCCTGCTCGACCGCCAGCCGCCGGGCGAGCATGTTGCCGGCGTAGGAGAGCGTCTTGAGCCCGTCGAGCACGCGGTTGGGCGCGTAGCGGATCGTGGCCACGCGGGCGACCGAGGCGTACTGCGGGAGTGGCTCGAGGATCGCGATCCGGCGAGCGCCGCGCGTGAGCACGAGCCGCAGCAGCCCGTCGACCGGCCCGGCTTGATCGAGCAGCGCCGCGGCCTCGTCCCGCAAGCGCTCGAGGTCGGCCTCGAGGCGCAGGCCGGCGCAGCTGCGGGCGAGCCGCGCGAAGTGGTCCTCGAGCGCGAACGGGCGGCCCGAGTACAGGCGCATGACCTCGAACGCGCCGTCGCCGCGCAGGAGACCCTCGTCGGTCACCGGGATCGTCGCCTCGCCGGCGGGACCGATGACGCCGTCGACGCTGGCGAGCATGGCGGCTGAGGTTAGGGCACGTCGCGGCGGGCGGTCAGCGCCGCGGCAACGGCGCTGAGCGCGGCCGCGTACGCGAGCAGCGCGAGGCCGCCGGCCCACGGTGGCGGGAGGTCGTCGGCGCCGCTGCCGGTGAGCGAGCCCGCCGCGCCGCCGGGGCCCCAGCGCGCAACTTCCGTGCTCAGCCCGGCGAACAGCGGGTCGAGCGCGAGCAGGACGACCAGGATCGTGATCACCGCCGCGGCGGGCGAGCGGAGCGCCAGCCCGAGCGCCGCACCGGCCGCGCCCGCGAGCGCGCCGTAGACGATCGTGCCCGCACCGCGCGCGGCGAGCTCGCCCGCGCCCGGCAGCGGGGCGCCGCCGGCGGCGAGCAGCACGAACGCGAGCACGGCCGCGGCCGCGGCACCCGTGAGCCCGATCGCCGCGCCCGCGAGCGCGTGGGCCGCGAGCCGGTCGCGCAGCGCGCGGCCGCGGTCCGGGTCGGCGAGCAGCGCGAGCGCGAGCCCGCCCCGGGCGATCTCGCCGCCCGCGGTCGCAGCCGAGTACACGACCGCGACGAAGCCGCTGACCGCCCCGACCGAGAGCGCAGAGGCGGCGTCGGCGGCGGTCGTCTGGTCGAGGTCGCGCACGCCGAGGAACGAGATCACGAGGAAGGCCGCGGTCGCGATCGCCAGCGCCAGTGCTCGCCGGTAGCCGGCGACGGTGCGCAGGGCTCGGAACTCCGTGATCACGACGCCTCGGTGAGGCCGACGTAGAGCGCCTCGAGCGCGCCCTGCGTGCTCATCTCGTGCAGGATCGCGCCGCTGTCGCGGACGGCGCGGCCGACCGCGTCCGGGTCCGCGCCGACGACGATCACCCTCCCGGGGCCGTCGGCCGTCGCGTCCAGGCCGCGGTGCCGGAGCGCGGTCAGCAGCCGCGCCGCGTCGGGGGATCTGAGCCGGATGCGCTGCGCCAGCAGCTCGTCGAGCGGCCCGGCGGCGACGGCCCGGCCACGATCGACGACCACGACGCGATCGCACGTCGCCGCGACCTCCTCGAGCACGTGGCTGGAGAGCAGCACGGTTCCGCCGCCGCTCGCCAGCTCCCGCAGCCGTGTGCGCAGGTCGCGCAGCGCGTGCGGGTCGAGCCCGGTCGCGGGCTCGTCGAGCAGCAGCACGTCGGGCTCGGCCAGCAGCGCCGCGGCCACCGCGAGCCTGCGGCGCATCCCGAACGAGCAGGCGCCGATCCGGCGGCCGGCGATGTGCCCGAGGCCCGCGCGCTCGAGCGCCTCGCCGGGATCTCCGCGCCCGGCGCGTCTCGCGGCCAGCGCCAGCTCGTCGAACGCGGTGCGGCCGGGATGGAACCCGTCGCGGTCGAGCACACCGCTGACGCGCCCGCGGGTCTGCGCCCGGCCGCCGCTCGCGCGCGCGAGCCCGAGCAGGATCCGCAGTGTCGTCGTCTTGCCCGCGCCGTTGGGACCCAGGAATCCGCACACGCTGCCGGCCGGGACCGCGAACGAGAGCCCGTCGACCGCGGTCGTGCGGCCGTAGCGCTTGCTCAGTTCATCGACGACGAGCGGGTCCACTCGTTCGAGGATGCCGTACCGCGACGAACGGCGGCACCGCGGAGTCCGGCGCGAGTCGCGCCTGGCACGGCGCCGCGACTGCTGCGAACTCGCCCCTGGGCGATTGCGCAAATGCCCCCGCCAGGAATCGAACCTGGAACCTTCGGATTAAGAGTCCGCTGCTCTGCCAGTTGAGCTACAAGGGCGCGGGCGCACAGGATAGCGCCGCGGGAGCGATCAGCCGACCGTCGGGGTGGGCGTCGGCTGGGACTGCTGGATCTGCTGGGCGGCGACCTGAGCCTTGGCCTGCTCGAGCTGCTCCTTGAGCTCCTTGCGCTCGTCCTTGGGGGCCAGCTCGACGGCCTTGGCGGCCGCCAGGTCGCCCTTGCGGGTCTGGCCCGCCTGGTAGGCGAAGAGCGCGAGGTTCTGGAAGGTCTGCTGGGTCGGATCGACCTGGGTGACGACCTCTTGGGCGCCGACCGCGCGGTCGTAGGCCTCGGTGGCGAGGAACGCCTGGGCCATCTGACGGGCGAGGCGCTCGTCGGGCGTCGGCGGCTCGAGCGCGACGTACTTGTCCCACGCGGTGCCGGCCGCGGCCAACTGGCGGCGGCCTTCGGCGGTGTAGGTGCCGGTGGAGGAGTCGAGGTTGTCGCCCACGGCGGCGAGGCGGACGCGGGCCTGCGCGAGCGCGGCCCAGGCCGCCGGGTCCTCGGGCGTGCGCTTGGCGCGGGCGTCGGCGGTTTGGACCTGCGTGGTCAGGCGCTCGACCGCGGCGTCGGCGCCGCCCCCGTCGCTGCCGTTGCCGGTCAGGGCATCGCCGATCCCGCCGCCGAGGCCGCTCGAGCCGATGCCGAAGCCCACGAAGCCCACGAACATCAGGAAGGCGAGGCCGAGGTACACGACTTTGACGGTGCGACGACGGCCGCCGCTTCTGAGATCGAACAGCATGGGAGGTGAGGTCCTGCGGAGCTAGTCCTGGTCGGAGGTGACGTGCACTGGCTCCGGGTGCAACGAATCGTCGAGGTCTTCGTCGTCGTCCTCGGCGTCGGCGCTGCCGGCTCGCCGATCCAGCAGCCAGGACAACAGGATAGACCCCTCGAATAAAACGTACATAGGCAGCATCATCATCGACATCGTCACGGGATCCTGACCGGGGAGCAGCATCGCCAGGACCGCGATGACGAGGATCGCGTAGCGCCGGTTGTGTGCGAGCTGGGACGTCGAGACGATCCCGACGCGCGTGATCGCGACGATCGCGACCGGGATCTGGAACAGGAGCCCCATCGCGATCAGGAGCATCAGCACGAACTTGTAGTACGGCTGGGCCTGGATCAGGACGTCGAACGAGTCGGTGTTGAAGTTCTGCAGGAACTCGATCGCGCGCGGGACGACCGTGAAGTAACCGAAGACGACGCCGGTGATGAACAGGAACGGGATGCTCAACATGGCGGGGAGCGCGACCTGGCGCTCGCGCGGGGAGAACGCCGGCAGCACGAACGCGTAGACCTGGAACAGGATCAGCGGCAGGGAGATCAGCAGACCGGCGTAGGCCGACACCTTCAGCGTCTGGAGGAACGGCTCCGAGACGCCGAGCGTGACCGGCTTGCGCGCCTCCACCTCGGGGGCGAGCCGCGCGACCCGTTCGTACTGCGTGGCAAGATTGAGCGCCGCGGCGCGCAGCTGGGCGTCGTCGGTCTCAGTGGCCGCGAGCCGGAGGAAGACCGCGGTCTGGCGCTGCAGCCGGGCGACCCGCTGATCCCAGCGCGCACCCTGCTCGATCGGGTCCGCCGCCCCGGAGGACACGGTTTCGGTCAGCGGCCGGTTGAGGATGTCCAGGACGCGCTGGTTCTGCCAGAAGCAGAGCGCGGTCGTGGCGACGAAGGCCACGAGGCAGACGACGATGCGGACGCGCAGCTCCGTCAGGTGCTCGACGAGGCTGAGCCGGTCGTCGTGCCCGACGGATCGCAGCGCGGATGCCATCGGTCTCCAGGAGCGAGGCGGCTAGCGCGGTGAGCGCTCGCGGACGCTGTCGCCCTCGAGCGGAGCCTGCTCGCCCTCGGGACGCCCGAGCGCGCCTTCGACCTTGCGGCGGTCGTCGTCGATGTCGTCGTCGCGGTCGCGGCGCTTGTCGGAGCCTGTGATCGACTCCTTGAACTCGCGCATGCCGGTCCCGAGCTGCCGGCCGAGGCCGGGCAGGCGCTTGGGGCCGAAGATCAGGAGCACGATCACCAGGACGATGGCGATCTCCAATGGTCCGATGTTGGGCATAGTGCTCTTCCCGCAGGTGGATGGACGGCGCTGCACGACCGAGGGTAGCGATCGCGGAGGGGTCAAGTTCGCACGCCGGGCTGCCGATGCAAGAGGTAGTCATGAGCCAGCCGCCCAACACCAACGGCCAGTACGTCCGCCGCGTGACCCTTCCCTCCGGCCGCTCGATCGAGGTCGTCTACTTCGAGCCGCTCGCGGCCGAGGCGGCCGGCGGCGCCGCGCTGGGGTCCGAGTCGATCGACGAGCTGCACATCTGCCCGGAGTGCGACCGCGACATGGTCTACCCGGTGGACTGGGAGGAAGCCTCGGTCACGCACTGGGAGGTCGAGCTCCGCTGCCCCAACTGCGAGTGGAGCGAAGTCGGCGTCTATCGACCAGGCGACCGTCGACCGCTTCGACGAGCGACTGGACGACGGCACCGACGCGATGGTCAAGGACCTGCGCTCGCTCGTGCACGCGAACATGGAGGCCGAAGCCGAGATCTTCGCCGCCGCGCTCGCCGCCGACGCGATCCTGCCTGAGAGATTTCGACTGAGATCGCGGGACGAGGCCGCCGAGGTTCGCTCCGGACCTCCGCGGGCCCGCTACATGTAGCGGTCGACGACGCCGTCGGCCACGAGCTCCAGCGCGGCCTGCTGCGACGGTTCCGGGAGCGACGGCAGATCGGCCTTCGCCTCCGCGACCATCGCCAGCGCGACCTCCCGCGCGGCTTCGAGCGCGCCCGTCGCGGCGATCGCGTCGCACACGCCCTCGGCCTGCTCGGGCGTGCGAATGGCGCGCAGGTCGAGCTCGGCGAGCTCGGGATCTCGCTCGCGGGCGAGGATCAGCGGCAGCGTGACCGTCCCGTCCAGCAGGTCGGTGCCGCGGTGCTTGCCGGTGCGCTCAGCCGGGCCGGACACGTCGAGCACGTCGTCGAGGAGCTGGAACGCGAGCCCGATCCGCTCGCCGAACTCGCCCAGCAGCTCGACGTTCCCGCCGCCGGCCAAGGCGCCCAGCTCGCACGCCGCCCGGAACAGCCGCGCGGTCTTGAGGTCGCAGCGGCGCAGGTAGCGCTCGCGCGTCGTCTGCAGCTTCCAGGCGTCCTCGCGCTGCAGCAACTCGCCCTGGACCAGCGCCGACGAGGCGTCCGAGAGCACCCGCACCGGCTCGACGGTGCCACCGCCGGCCAGCTCGGCGAACGCGCGCGAGAACAGCAGATCGCCGGTGGCCGTGGCGATCGAGCGCCCGGCGGACGCCACGACCGTCGGCCGCCCGCGCCGCAGCACGGCCGCGTCCAGGACGTCGTCGTGGACCAGCGTGGCCGAGTGCACGAGCTCGACCGCGACCCCGGCGCGCAGCGCCGCGTCCCGGCCGTCGGGATCGGGGCCGGCGGCCACGAACACCAGCAGCGGCCGCAGCCGCTTGCCACCCGCGGCGATCGTCGCCCCGGCGTGCTCGCCCAGCGTGGTGCCGTGCGAGCCGGCGACCTCGGCCAGGCGCCGCTCGAGGTCGCGCATCAGCGCAGGGACGTGCGCGCCTCCCGCCTCGACGACCGCGGCGACCGCCTCGGCGCTCGCCACTAAGCGACCGTCCCGTGATGGATGGCGATGATCCCGCCCGCGGTCAGGATCCAGCCGACCTCGGTGCACCCGGCCGCGACCAGCTCACGCGGCCAGCGCCGACGGTCCCGGGAACCGCTTGACCGAGTTCGGCAGGTACGTGTAGGCCTCGTCGAAGCGTCCGAGCAGCGGCACCACACGATCGAACCATAAAGAGAAGAACGTGGAAAGGGGAGGCTTCTGGGGCGTCGTGATCTCGAGGATCACGACCTGGCCGCCGGGACGCACGACCCGCGCCATCTCGCGCAGCCCCTGCCCGAGATCGCCGAAGTTGCGCGCGCCGAAGCCGACGGTGGCCGCGTCGAACTCGTCGTCCGGGTACGGCAGCGCCAGCGCGTCGGCCACTTCCCAGGTCAGCCCCGGCGCCTTCGAGCGGGCGCGGTCGAGCATCCCCTGCGAGAAGTCGGAACCGACGACGTCGCCGCCGCGGGCGGCGAGTTCGATCGCCAGATCGCCGGTGCCGGTCGCGACGTCCAACGCGCGCGTTCCCGGGCCGACCCGCGCCAGGTCCACCGCGCGCGAGCGCCACTGGTGGTGCAGGCCCGCGGTCATGACCGTGTTCATGACGTCGTAGACGCCTGCGATGCGGTCGAACATGGCCCGCACGGACTCGGCGGGCAGTGTGCCGCTCCCGGCCGCCATGCCGGTTACCCGGACTCGTCGCCGCCGGTGCTCTGCGTGCCGCGCTCCTGGGTCTCGCCCTTGAGCGAGGCGAGGAAGTCGACCATCGCCGCCTTCTTCTCCTCCGGCAGGTCGCGGAAGGACGGCATCGGGGCGGTGGGGTTCTCGAGCGTGCGGCGGATCGCGCCCTTGTCCAGCTTGTCGCCGATGTCGGTCAGGTGCGGGCCGAGGTCGCCGCCGTTCTCGCCGATCTTGTGGCAGGCGAGGCAGCCGGACTGGGCGACGACGAGCTTGCCCTGCTCGAGCTCCGGCGCGACCTCCATGTCGATCGAGTTCGGCGAGCCGGCGACCGCGCCCATGTAGGTCAGGTAGCCCATGGCGAAGATCGTCAGGATGCCGGCGACCGTCGCGATCGGGCGCCGCTCCGGGCGCCGCTCCGGCCCGCGGTCGATGAACGGCAGCAGGAACAGCAGGATCATGCAGACCGTCGGGACGCCGATCGTCGCGAACGTCGTCAGCTCCGGCGGCTTGATGACGCGCAGGACCTCGAAGAGGAAGAAGAAGTACCACTCCGGCCGCGGCACGTAGGTCGTCGTCGTCGGGTCCGCCTTCGGGCCCAGCTCCGCGCCGAGGATGATCGACATCGCGATGATGACGACCATCACGATCATCATCATGATCGCGTCCTTGGCCACCGCGTACGGGAAGAACGGCTTGCCCTTGGACTTCAGGATCGCGTACTCGCGGAGGTACTCCTCCTTCTCGCGCTGGTTCATCTCAGACGCGCTCCTCGCGGAGCTTCTCGTCCGTGTCGGCCCGCAGCCACGGCGGCGCCGTGGTGCCCAGCCGCGCGACGAGGTAGAGATGCGCGCCGATCAGCGCCGCGATCAACCCGGGCACGAGCATCATGTGGATGGCGTAGAACCTCGACAAGGTCGTCGCGCCGAAGTCGGCTCCCCCTCTCAGGAAGTCCGACAGGAACGGGCCCACCACCGGTCCGGTGCCGTTGATGTTCGCGGCCACGATCGTGGCCCAGTAGGAGCGCTGGTCGAACGGCAGCAGGTAGCCGGTCAGCGACATCACGAACGTCAGGATCACCAGCACCACGCCGATGATCCAGTTCAGTTCGCGCGGGTACTTGTACGCGCCGAAGAAGAACGTTCTCCCCATGTGCAGGAAGATCAGGATCACCATCACCGACGAGCCCCACTTGTGCATCCCGCGCACGAACTCGCCGAGGAAGACGTCGTTGGTGATGTGGCGCGCCGACTCGTAGGCCTGGGTCGGCGACGGCGTGTAGTACATCGCCAGGAACACGCCCGTGATCGCCTGCGAGACGAACGCGAACATCGTCGCCGAGCCGAGCGTGTAGAACCAGTTCGTGCCCTTCGGCACCTTGCGGAAGAACATCCAGCGGACGCCGCCGGACAGCGACGTGCGCTCGTCGACCCAGCCCGCGGTGTGGATGCCCGCTTCCTTGGCCTGCTCGAGCGGGTGGACCTTCTCGGCCTCGCCGGGTCGCACGGGCGTGTCCTGAAAGCGCTTGGGGAGCGGTGGCTTGGGAAGCGTGGGCAGTTTCATGGGTTCTTCGGCGTCGAGAAGCGGCCGGGGTAGAGGTACTGGCCGATGCCGTCGAGCGGCTGGGCCGGATCGCGGTAGCTGGGGAAGCGTTCGTAGACCGAGTTGACCGAGTAGCGCGGGCCGACCTCGACCAGGCCGTTGCGCATCCGCGTGTAGAAGCGGTCGAGCGGGCGCACCGGCGGCCCGCCGACGACTTCGCCGATGAAGCCGTAGACGCCACCGTGGCACGGGCAGATGAAGCGCGAGGCGGCCGGCGTCCAGCGCACCGGGCAGCCGAGGTGCATGCACCGACTCGAGAGCGCGACGACGTCGGCGTCGGTCTCCGGCGGCGCCGGGATGCCCTCGGCATCGTCGATCTCGGGATTGCGCCGGCGCACGTAGACCGTCGTCTTGCCGACCTCGCCGATGCCCGCGGTGATCGTGACGACACGCGGGAGGTAGTTGTCAGGCGGGAAGTCGTCCGGCTTGCCGATCGGCGTCCAGATCACCGGGGCGCGCTCGAACAGCGCAGAGCCGGCGGCGAACCCGAGCGCGGGCAGCAGTACCGCCGCGGTCGCAACGGCCCCCGCGGTGTGCACGGTCCCGACCATCAGGCGCCGACGGGTGACCGTCTCGCCCTCGAACGCGCCGGGGATATTGCGCTCGGACGTGTACTTGGAACGAGGCTGCTGACGGGTCTCAGGCAAGGGGCGGCGAATCCTATCGCTCGTTACCTTCTAGACGCCCATCCCGGCGCCCCTGTGACAGATCAGGCGCCCCGCCACCGGCGCTTCGTGGCCTGGTGGTCAGGGGCCGGACCGTCCGCGATCGCCGCGGCCCCGGCGTCCCACACGGCGTCGGCCCGGGCGGGATCGCCCTCCGCGTGCGCCTGCGCGCAGAGCGCGATCACGTCGGCCAGTTCGGCGACGGCCTCGAGGTCGCCGATCGCCGCCAGGCGCTCGAGCCCGAGCGCGTACAGGCGATCCCCGGCGAGCAGCGCGAGGTCGGGATCGTCGGGGCGCACGACGCGACCGGAGGCGTAGTGCTGGAGGTAGCCCTCGCGGATCGCCTCGACCAGCAGCGGGTACGCCTCGCCGCGACCGGCGACGGCTTCGCCGTGCGGCTGCGGCGCCTCGCCGTTGGCTCCGACCGTGCCCGCGAGCAGGCCGCCCTCCTCGCGCAAGGCCTCGGCGAGCCGCGCGAGCGCGCTGGCGCTCATCCCGGCACCCCCGGGGCGAAGATTCCGATCGCGTGCGAGGCGGCAAGCCGAGTCATGCGACCTCCTCGAAGGCCGCGGCCGCCGCCTCGAGCGTGCGCGCGATGTGCTCGCTCGTGTGTGCGGTGGACGGGAACCAGGCCTCGAACTGCGACGCCGGGGGATAGACGCCGCGGGCCAGCAGCGCGCGGCACCAGGCGCCGTAGAGCTCGGCGTCGCACGCGGCGGCGCCGGCGTAGTCCGTCGGTGGCTCGGCCGCGAAGAAGACGGTGACGAGGCCGGTGGTGGACGTCACGGACACGGGACGGTCGCCCGCCGCCTCGCGCAGGCCGTCGGCGAGCGCGAGCGTCGTGTCGCTGAGGGCCAGGTACGCCTGCTCGTCGAGCAGCTCGAGCGTGGCCAGGCCGGCGGCGACCGCGAGCGGGTTGCCGCTCAGCGTGCCGGCCTGGTAGACGTCACCCGCCGGCGCGATCCGCTCGAGCAGCGCCACGGAGCCGCCGAAGGCCGCGGCGGGCAAGCCGCCGCCGAGCACCTTGCCCATCACGGTCAGGTCCGGGAGCACGCCGGTGAGCTCCTGGGCGCCGCCCGGGGCGACGCGGAAGCCCGAGATCACCTCGTCGAAGACCAGCAGCGCGTCGTAGCCCGTGCAGAGGTCGCGCAGCAGCTCGAGGAAGCCCGGCGCGGGCGGGATCAGCCCCATGTTCGCCGGGTAGGGCTCGGCCAGCACGGCCGCGAACTCGTGCTCGGCGAACGCGCGCTGGACCGCCTCGGGGTCATTCCACGGCACGACGACGGTGTGCGCGGCGGCGGCCGCGGGGACGCCGGGCGAGGACGGGATCCCCTGCGTCGCAAGCCCCGAGCCGGCCTGGGCCAGCAGCCCGTCGACGTGGCCGTGGTAGGCGCCGGCGAACTTCAGCAGCATGTCGCGCCCGGTGGCCGCGCGCGCGAGCCGGATCGCGCTCATCGAGGCCTCGGTGCCGGAGGAGGTCATCCGCAGCATGTCGACCGCCGGCATGCGCGCGGTGATCGCCTCGGCGAGCTCGACCTCGCCCGCTGTCGGCGCGCCGTACGACGTCCCCAGCGCGGCGGCCGCCGCGACGGCCTCGACGATCGCCGGGTGCGCATGGCCGTGGATCAGCGGCCCCCACGAGCACACGTAGTCGACGTAGACATTGCCGTCGACGTCGGTCAACTCGGCGCCCGAGGCCCGCTCGACGAAGATCGGGTCGCGCCCGATCGCCCGCATCGCCCGCACCGGCGAGTTGACCCCGCCCGGCAGCACGCGCAGCGCGCGCCGGTAGAGCTCCGCCGAGCGCGTGTCGGATAGAGAGGATGTGCTCAGGGCGCGTGCTCCTCTTCCCAGCGCTTGAAGGCGTCGGTGAAGTAGAGCATCCGCACCTTCTTGAACTCGGTGCTCGAGTACAGCGTCGCGCGCTGCTCGATCCCCGTGCGCTCGGCGATCGAGTCCAGGACCGCGTCGCACTCCTCCTTCGAGCGGCCGTGGGCCATCGTGAAGACCGAGTAGGGCCAGTCGGGGTACGTCGGGCGCTGGTAGCAATGGCTGATGCCGCGGAAGGCGGCCATCTGGCGGCCGGTGTCGAGAATGTCGCCTTCGGGCACCGCCCACACGCCCATGCCGTTGGCGGAGAAGCCGGCCCGGCGGTGGTAGAGGATCGCGGCCACGCGCCGCAGCCCGCCGCGCTGCTGCAGCGAATCCAGCCGGCGCAGCACCTCCTCGACCGGCACGCCGAGTTTTTCCGCCGCCGGCACGTAGGCGTCGGAGCGCACCGCCATCGGCCCCTGCGTCGCGCGGATGACGGCGATGTCCTCGTCGGAGAGCTCGATCGGGTCGAGCTCCATCGGCTCGACCGCCTCGCCGGCGGTCTTGAGCGCGTCGGTGCCGCCCTCCATCTCGAGGTCCATGCGGATCTTGAACAGCTTCAGCGTCGGCAGTTGGCGGATCGACTCCGCGCCGGTCTTGGCCGTCATCACGTCGAGCGTGCCGTCGAGGCCGAGCCGGCTGTCGGGCTCGACGGCGAGCGTGAACCAGAGGTTGAACTCGTGGTTGCGCAGGTAGTTGTGCGTGACGCCCGGGTGCGAATTGATGAACTGCGCCGCGCGGTGGGGGTGCTCCGGGTCGACCTTGGCTGCGACCAGCATCGAGGCGTACCCGAGCGCGCGGGTGTCGAAGATCGGCGTGACCTCCCGGATGATGCGCTTGTCCAGCAGGTACTGGACGCGCTCCATGACTTCGTCCTCGCCGATCTCGGCAAGGCCCGCGACGTGGGCGAACGGCCGCTCGGTGAGGGCGAACGACCCCTGCATGAGGTTCAGGAGCTTCTTGTCGGTCTCGTCGAGCGGGACGGCCGAGCCGTCGCGCCGTGAACGGACCTTGGCGCGGGCTACAGCCACCGGGCGACGTCCTTCGCGTGGTAGGTGATCACGATGTCGGCGCCGGCGCGGCGGATGCCCGTCAGCGCTTCGAGCACGGCGGCGCGTTCGTCCAGCAGGCCGCGCTCGGCGGCCGCCTTGAGCATCGCGTACTCGCCGCTGACGTTGTAGGCCGCGACGGGCATCCCCGTCTCGTCCTTGACGCGGCGGATGATGTCCAGGTAGGGCAGCGCGGGCTTGACCATCACGATGTCGGCGCCTTCATCGGCGTCGAGCTTGGCCTCGCGCACGGCTTCGAGCGCGTTGGCCGGATCCATCTGGTAGCCCTTGCGGTCGCCCGACTGCGGGGCGGAGTCGGCGGCGACGCGGAACGGGCCGTAGAACGCCGACGCGTACTTGGCGGAATACGCGATCAGCGGCGTCTCGGACAGGCCCTGGTCGTCGAGCGCGGCCCGCAGCGCGCCCACGCGGCCGTCCATCATGTCGCTCGGCGCCACGGCGTCGGCGCCGGCCTCGGCCTGGGAGACCGCGGTCCGCGCGAGCAGCTCGAGCGTGGAGTCGTTGTCGACGACGCCATCGCTGCGCAGGATCCCGCAGTGGCCGTGCGACGTGTACTCGCACAGGCACAGGTCGGTGAAGACGAGCAGGTCCGGATGGGCGGCCTTGATCGCGCGCGTGGCGAGCTGGATCACGCCCTCGTCGTCCCACGCGCCGGAGCCTTCGGGATCCTTGCTCGCCGGCAGCCCGAACAGCAGCACCGCCGGGATGCCGAGCTCGTGCGCGATCCCGGCCTCCTCGACCGCGCCGTCGATCGACAGGTGGTCGATGCCCGGGAGCTCGGCGATCGGCGTGCGCTTCGGGCCGGACGCGACCACGAACAACGGATAGACGAGGTGGGAGACGCTCAGCTCCGTCTCGCGGACGAGGCCTCTCAGCACGCCGGTCTGGCGAAGTCGGCGCAGGCGTGTGGCGGGGAAGGCCATCTCGGGCAAGCTTAGAACCGGCGCAGAGCGACGCGCGCGATCGTGGCGTACGCGGCGGTGAGTGCGAGCAGGTGCGCGAGCGCGAGCGCCTCGCCGTCGAGCGCGCGCAGCGTCGGCTTGAACGGGAACGCGCCCGAGACGATGTCGAGCACGTCGTAGAGGCCGGCGCTCACCGCTCCCGAGGGGATCAGCGCCAGGAACGCCAGCGGCAGCGCGAGCAGCACCGCCAGCAGCGACGCCACGCGGACCTCGCGCGCGAGCGCCCCGAGCGTGGTGCCAAGCGCGGCGAAGGCCAGCGCGCCGGCGGCGAGCGCGGCGGGCGCGAGCTCGAGCGCCACGAATGCGCGCAGGACCGCGAGCTGCAGCAGCGTGACGGCGAGCGCTGCGAGCGCCGCGAGCACGATCTTCTCGGTCAGGAGCTTCGTCGGCGACAGCGAGCCGCGTGAGGCGGGCGAACACGCCCTCCTCGCGCTCGAGCGCCAGCAGCCCGGCGGCGAGCAGCACCGTGACGAGCATCAGCGAGAGCGTGGCGGCGACCGAGATCGCGAACTGGTCCAGCGGCGTCTTCGAGCCGCTGACGACGGTCTGCTTGACCCGCACGGGTTCGCCGATCGCGGCCAAGATCGGCTTGCTCAGGTCGAGGTTGTCGGCCGCGAGCCGGGCGAAGCGGCTGACCTGCTCGAGCGCCGGCCGCTCGGGCGCGTCCGCGGGCAGGCCTCCCAGCGAGGTGTCGATCAGCGTGCGCGCGTTGCGCAGGCCGAGGATCTGGACGTCGCCGACGACCGGGAACGACAGCTCGCCGCCCTTGACCACCAGGTCGAGGTACTGCGCGGACCGGGCCAGCACGGCGTCCGAGAGCGCGGCGTCGGCCTCGGCCAGCCGCGAGCGGATCGTGGATTCGACGTAGCGGCGCTTGACCGGGTCCTCGGCGTTGTAGAAGACCTCGACCGTGGGTGGCTCGCCGCCCGAGAGCGAGAGCATGGCCTGCAGGCGCTCGGCGGCGTCGGCTTCAATCACGAGCGCGGCCAGCGCCTCGCCGTCGCGGACCTTCTCGATCGCCTGCGCGCGCGTCGACACCCGGACCGGCTCGATCGCGTCGAACAGCCGCCGCGTGTACGTCTCCGGGTTGAGCGTCTGCCCACCGAGCGTGAACTCGGTGTCGCCCGCGAGGTTCGCGAACGCCACCCGCGGCTTCTCCGGCCCGCCGGTCAGCGCGGCGCCGATCAGCACCGCCACGACGACGGGGTAGAGCACGAGCAACGCCACCAGCAGCGACGAGCGGCGCAGGATCCGGAGGTCCTTGATCAGGAGCCAGCGCACAGGTCCAGGAAGGCGCTCTCGAGGTCCTCATCGGGCGCGAGCTCGCCGACCAGCGCGCCGTCGAACAGCACGAGCACGCGGTCGGCATGGCGCGCCGCCTCGCCGATGTCGTGGGTGGTGAACAGCACGGTCGCCTCGAGCGCCCCGATGAACGCCCACAGCCGCTCGCGCTGGGCCGGGTCGAGCGCGGCGGAGGGCTCGTCGAGCAGCAGCAGCGGCGGGTCGCCGAGCAGCCCGACGGCGATGTTGAGCCGCTGGCGGTTGCCGCCGGACAGCTTGCCGGCCTCGTCGCCCGGGTCGAGCTCGGTCAGCTCCAGCATCCGTGCCACCGCGGTCTTCGGCGCCTGCTCGAGCCGCGCGAACAGCTGCAGGTTCTCGCGCACCGTGAGCTTCGAGTAGACCGCGGCGCGCTGCGGCACCCAGCCCGCCGCCGGCAGCTCGAGCTCGCCGCCGTCGGCCGCCAGGCTGCCGGCGAGGATTCCCAACAGGGTCGTCTTGCCGGCGCCGTTGGGGCCGATCACGGCGAGCCGCTCGCCAGGGGCCGCGCCGAAGGAGACGTCGCGCAGCGCCTGCTTGTCACCGAAGCGCTTGCCGATCCCGGCGACGTTCATCCGGGCGCGGACGCCGCCGCCGAGGCCGCCGCGTCGCGATCGGTGAGCTCGCTCCCGCACGCGGGGCATTGGAGCGCCTCGGCCGCGACGGGTCGCCCGCACTCGGGACAGCGCGTGCTCGTGGCCGGCGTCTGCGCCGGCAGGTCCCAGCTTCCGAAGACCAGGTGCCGGCGCAGGTAGACGATCGTCTCGCGCACGATCGCGGCGATCGGCAGCGCGATGAACGCGCCCACGATGCCCGCGATCTGCCCGCCGAGCAGCAGCGCGAAGATCACCAGCAGCGGGTTGATGCGCAGCGCCTGCCCGAACACGTTCGGCGCCACGACGTGGCCCTCGAGCTGCTGCAGCGCGGTGAAGGCGATGATCAGCCACACCGCGTCGATCGGGTTGTCGCTGAGCGCGGCGATGACGACCGGCGGGAACGCGCCGATCGCCGGGCCGACGTACGGGATCAGCTCGGCGAAGCCGAACCAGGCCCCGAACGCGATCGCATACGTCTTGCCCTCGGGAAAGATCCCGAGCGAGCCGAGGACGTAGAGCATCAGCCCGGCGCTCGTCCCCATGATCAGGCTGAACAGGACCTGCCCGCGAACGTAGCCGAACAGCGAGGCCTGCACGCGCGCGGGGTAGTCGTCGTCGGGCGTCCCGTCGCCGGGCGGCACGACGCTGCGCGCCACCGCCCCGATGCGGTCGCCGTAGATCATCATGTAGATCGAGAGCACGATCACGAGGATCAGCGCCAGGCTGGCCTCGACGGCGATCTGGACCGCCTCGCTCGTGAAGGCGACGACCTCGCCCGCGCCGCCCGTGATGCTCTCGCCGATCGTCTGCAGCGCGGTCTCGCCCTCCTGTTTGACCTGCGAGGTCGATGCCGTTGCGGTCGAGCCAGTTCTGGAGGTCGGCGAGCTCGCGGTTGGCGTCGTCGATGTAGCCCGGGACGTCGCTCTGGAAGCTCGAGACTTGGTCGGCGACCGGGTTGGCGAGCAGGAAGCCGAGCCCGGTCAGGAACGCGAGCATCGTCACCATCACGAGTCCCGACCGCGACGCCGCGCGGGAGCCTGGCGCGCTGCACGCAGTGCCACGAACGGGTTCAGCAGCAGCGCGATCAGCCCGGCGATGATGAACAGCAGCAGGACCCGCCCGGCGGTCACGAGCAACAGGTAGGCGCCGGCGATCGCGACCGGCAGCAGGACCATCTGGACCCAGCGCGGGACGAGCACCGGCGCTCCGCGCGGCGGACGCGGCGGGCGTCGGCGTGCGCAGCGGCGGGGAGTCCGGGCCGTCCTCGCCTACCCCCTCGAGCGGGTTGGCCGCGTCCTCCTCCGTGTGCCTGGCCATCCCTTGCCAGTATGCCCGTCATCACGGCCATCCTTTTCATCGGCGACGTCGTCGGGCGGGCCGGGCGCCGCGTCGTCCGCGAGGCGCTGCCCGCCGTGCGCTCCGAGCTCGCCCCCGACTTCGTCGTGGCCAACGGCGAGAACGCGGCCGGCGGGATCGGGATCACCCCCAAGGAGGCCGACGAGCTGCTGCGCCACGGCGTCGACGCGATCACGCTCGGCAACCACACGTACCGCCACCGCGAGATCTGGTCGTACCTGGAGTCCGAGCGGCGGATCGTGCGGCCCTACAACTACCTGCGCACGCAGCCGGGCCGCGGGACGACGGTGATCGAGCGCGACGGCGTCTCGCTCGGGATCGTCAACCTGAGCGGTGCCGTGCACCTGCAGGCCGGCGCGCCGCCGCTGGTGGCCGTCGACGAGGCATTGCGCGAGGTGGCGAGCTGCGACCAGATCCTGGTCGACATGCACGCCGAGGTCACGAGCGAGAAGGTCGCGCTCGGCTGGTACCTGGACGGCAAGGTGACGGCCGTCGTCGGCACCCACACGCACGTCCCGACCGCCGACGCCCGCGTGCTCCCGGGCGGGACGGCCTACATCACCGACGTCGGCATGACCGGCGCCCGCGGCGGCGTCATCGGTATGAAGCGCGAGCAGTCGATCGCGGTCATGCGCACCCACATGCCGATGCGCTACGAGCCGTCCGACGAGGACCCGTGGCTGAACGCCGTCCTGATCCGCGCTTCGTCGCCCCGCCGCGCCGACACCATCCAGCAGGTGCTGCGGGCGCTCTAGTGTCCCCCGGCATGGACGTTGGAATCGGACTCCCGGCCACCATCGCGAGCGTCAGCCGCGAGCAACTGCTGGAATGGGCCCGCCGGGCGGAGCGGCGCGGGTTCTCCAGCCTCGGGACGATCGACCGGATCGTCTACGGCAACTATGAGCCGCTGATCGCACTCGCCGCGGCCGCTGCGGTGACCGAGCGGATCCGGCTGGCCACCACGATCCTGATCGCCCCGTACCGCCGCAACGGCGCGCTCGTGGCCAAGCAGGCGGCCTCCGTCGACGCACTGTCTCAGGGACGGCTGGTGCTCGGAGTGGCCGTCGGTGGGCGCGAGGACGACTACGCGGCGTCGGGCGCCGACATCCATTCGCGCGGCCGGGACTTCGACCAGATGCTCGACGAATGGCAGCGGATCTGGAACGGCGAGTCGTTCGGCTTCGCCGGCGCGATCGGCCCGAGCGCGAGGCCGACCGTGATCCTGGGCGGCACGGCCGACGTGGCGTACGAGCGCGCGGCGAAGTACGGCGACGGCTGGATCATGGGCGGCGGCACCCCGGACATGCTCCGCGAAGGCGCGGCGAAGATGCGCGAAGCCTGGACGGCCGCAGGCCGCGAGGGCGAGCCGCGGATCATGGCGCTCGCGTACTACGCGCTCGGCGACAACGCCCGACAGGCCGCCGATTCCTACCTCAAGGACTACTACGGCTTCCTGGGCGAGTACGCGGAAGCCGTGGCCGGCAGCGCCGCGACCGACGCCGAGACGGTCAAGGCCTACGTGCAGGGCTTTGCCGAGGCCGGGTGTGACGAGTTGGTGTTCTTCCCGTGCGATCCGGACCCGGATCAGGTCGACCTGCTGGCCGACGCGACCTCGAAATGATCGAGCACCATCGGCACGATGTCGCGCAGCGCCCACTGCTCGCGCGCGGTCTTCTCCGGGCCGGTGCCGCACCACAGCAGCGCGGCGTTGGAGTCGTTGGCGTGCAGTGAGCCGTGCGAGCCGCCGCCGATGTGGTGCGCTCCGCCCCAGTCGAGGAACTCGTAGCCCGGGCGGGCCGAGGCCAGCACCTCGCCTGCCGACGGGCAGCGCAGCGCCGACCAGACGCGGCTCATGGCGTCCGGGTAGGTCGGCGAGCGCACCTGGTCGTCCTCGATCTTCAGCCCGAGCAGGTCGAGGTCGCCCTCGACGTGCCAGCGCGCGCCGCGGGCGTCGAGGAGGTCGCCGCGCGGCTGGAAGCGCAGCTCCTTCACCCCGCGCGCGCGCTCGCCGCGCACGATCGCCTCGCCGTCGGGATGGTCGCCCATCCGCATCACGACGTCGACGCCCTCGAGCGCCAGCAGCGTGCGCTCGATGCGCGGGATCAGCGAGCGCCGGCGGTCGCGGTCGAGCACGTAGACCTGCGCCGCACGGGAGTTCGGGCAGACCGCGATCTCGTCCTCCTCGGGCCGCGCGCGCTGGGCGGCGCGCAGGCCGAACCCGTCGAAGGCACGGAAGAGGTCGATCTCGCCTTCGACCTTGGATTGGGAGTGATCGCTGCAGACGATCACCGCGTGCTCGGACAGGAACTCCTCCGGCCCGCCGACGGGCTCCATCATGCGCGCGAGCTGGCGGTCGGCGGCGGCGATCGAGTCGACCTGGGCGAACGGGCCGTACTTGTGCGAGTGCGTGTCGTTGTCGGGCAGCGAGAGCAGCAGGAAGTCGAACAGGTCGTTCTCCACGAGGTGCTCGGCGACGCAGCCCGAATGCTGGTCACGCACGCCCGGGAGGCCGAGTTGCGAGCGACACGGCGTCTTGCGCGACGCGAACAGGTCGGCGTAGAAGAGCTCCTTCGGGCCCATCGTCGGATAGCCGAAGACCGCGTGCGCCAGACGCGTCAGCGCCGTGTCCACCGACGGCTCGTGGCGGAAGCGCCCGCGGTACATCAGGTACGTCGTGCAGGCGGTGCGGACATCGGCGTCGTCGAGGCGCTCGAACACCGTCTCGACGTGCTTGGAGAGGTGCTCGCCGTTCATGTTGTAGATCGTGTCCGTGAGCGACTGCCGGATCCCGAACGCGCGGCTGGCGCCGAAGCTCGTCCCGTACTCGACGTAGCGCTCCTCGCCGCGGTGCCACCAGTTCATGGCCGGGATCTCGTGCTCCGCGGGCCCGGTGCCGGTGGCGATCGTGGCCGCGCACACCGGCGTCACGGAGGGAAAGGCGGCGACGCAGTCGTCGACGAAGTGCCCACGCTCCATCAGCAGTTGCAGCGTGGGCGCGCGGCCCGTCGCCACCGCCCGCTCGAGCATCGCGGGCTTCATCGCGTCGATGACCGCGAGGACGAGCTTCTTCACCGCAGGATCCGCAGCCCGGCGTACTTCTCGCCGGCCCGGCGGCGGCCGCCGATCAGCAGCCAGGCGAGCGCGGCCACGACGAGGATCGCCAGCGGCGGGAACAGGATCGAGAGCCCGGCGGCCAGCAGGGCCAATCCCTCGGCGTACAGCGGCAGCGCGCTCGCGGCCTGGTCGTCGAGGCGAGCGCGCACGCGGCCGAACAGCGAACGCGTGGCGACGAAGCCGAGCGCCGCGGCCAAGGGGCCGACGATCAGGCCCGGCCACCAGTCGGGACTGCCGTCGGCGATCGAGCCGCTCGCCAGCAACGCGCCGAGCACCAACGCGATCACGATCAACACCGCGACCACGGGATCGTTGCCGCTGGTGTCGCCGCCGCGACGACGATCGATGACCCCGAACACGGCCACCGCGACCACGACGCCGAGCAGGAAGCCGGTCTGCTCCAGGAAGGCGAAATCGGTGCCGTCGAAGTCGATCCCGAGGTTCGCCGCGGCCAGTGCTCCGGCCAGCAACGTGGGCAGGAAGGGGCGGATCCCGATGGCGGCCGCGATGCCGAGGCCCTGGAGGAGGTCGAGGAGGTAGTCCATGGCGCGCGCTAGCGTTCCCTTCGCGGCGCATGACGATAGACGACACTTCAGGCAAGGGCGCACCCCGTTCCAGCGCCCACGAGATCGAACGCTACGGCGGCCTGTTCGCGCGCCGCACGCGCGGGATGACCTCCTCGGCGATGCGCGACATGATGGCCGTGACCGCGCGCCCCGAGGTCATCTCGCTCGCCACCGGCCTGCCCGACACGACGACGTTCCCGGCCGAGGACTTCGCCGCGCTGATGGCGCGCGTCGCGGTCGACTCGAGCGCCGCCGCGCTCCAGTACGGACCCACCGACGGCCTCGAGGACGTCCGCCGCTGCATCGTGGAGGTGATGGCCGCGGAGGGCACGGCGGTCGAGACCGACGACCTGATGGTCACCACCGGCGGCCAGCAGGTGATCGACCTCGTGTGCCGCGCGTTCCTCGATCCCGGCGACGTCGTGGTCGCCGAGGCGCCGACCTACCCCGGCGCCGTGCCGTGCTTCACCTCGTATCAGGCCGACGTGGTCCAGGTGGAGATGGACGACGACGGCATGCGCATCGACGTGCTCGAGCGCACGCTCGAACAGCTGCGCGCGGACGGCCGGCGGCCGAAGTTCATCTACACGATCCCGAACTTCCACAACCCGGGCGGGGTCACGCTGTCGCTCGAGCGCCGCAAGGCGCTCGTGCGGATCGCGAACGAGCAGGAGCTCGTCGTGCTCGAGGACAACCCGTACGGACTCCTGCGCTACGAGGGCGAGTCGCTGCCGACGCTGTATTCGCTCGACGGCGGGCGCTACGTGATCTACGCCGGCACGTTCTCGAAGATCCTCTCGGCTGGGCTGCGGCTCGGCTGGGCCGCGGCCCCGGCGCCGATCCTCGAGCGCCTGAACCTGGGCAAGCAGGCCGCCGACCTCTGCTCTTCGCCGCTGAACCAGTACTTCGTCGCCGCGTACTTCGCCCACCGCGACTGGCGCACGTACCTGAACGAGCTGCGCGCGATCTACCGGCGCCGGCGCGACGTGATGATGGCCGCGATGGCCGAGTTCCTCCCGCGCGAGACGACCTGGACGCGCCCGCACGGGGGCCTCTTCGTGTGGGCGCGGCTGCCGGACTACATCGACACCACCGACCTGCTGGCACGGGCGCTGCGCGAGCACGTGGCGTTCGTCCCCGGCCGCGCCGCGTACCTCGACGGGCGCGGCGGATCGGAGATGCGGCTGAACTTCTCGGGCGTCGGCGAGGACGACATCCGCGAGGGCGTGCGCCGGATCGGCAAGGTCGTGTCCGAGCAGGTCGCGCTCTACGGCACGCTGACGGGCGTCAAGCCGGCGCCCTCGTCGGCGTCGGAGAACGTCGTCCCGCTGCGGCGGCGGGAAGCCTCGTGAAGGTCGCGGTGCTGAAGGGCGGCGCGTCGCTGGAGCGGACGGTCTCGCTGCGCTCGGGCGCGCGCGTCGAGGACGCGCTGGCGCGGCTCGGCCACGAGGTGCTGGCGATCGACGTCGGCGCCGACCTGGTCGACCGCCTGCAGGCCGACCGGCCCGACGTCGCCTTCGTCGCCCTGCACGGCCGCGGCGGCGAGGACGGCACGGTCCAGGAGCTGCTCGAGCTGGTCGGCGTCCCCTATACGGCCTCGCGGCCGGGCGCGTGCATCCGCTGCATGGACAAGGTCGTGGCCAAGCACGCGCTGCGCGACGCGGGGATCGCCACGCCCGACTTCTACGCCTTCTCCCAAGCCGCCTTCGAGGATCTCGGCGCCGCCCGCGCGCTGCCGGCGATCGAGGAGCGGCTCGAGTTCCCGATCGTCGTCAAGCCCGCCGGGCAGGGCTCCGCGCTCGGGATCAAGTTCGCCCGCACCGCGGCGGACGTCCCGAACGCGCTGGTGGCCGCCTTCTCCTACGACACCAAGGTGCTGCTCGAGCGCTACGTCGACGGGCGCGACCTCGCCGTCTCGGTGCTCGAGACCGCGGAAGGGCCGGAGGCGCTGCCGGTGGTCGAGGCGATCCCGGAGACCGAGGACTTCTACGACTTCGAGGCCCGCTACGAGATCGGCCGCACGCGCTTCGTCTGCCCGGCCGACCTGCCGCCCGAGGTCACGCTGAAGGCCCAGGAGCTCGCGCTCGCGACCTGGAAGACGCTCGGTTGCGCCGGCTTCGCGCGGATCGACCTGATGTACGGCGGCGACGAGCTGACCGTGCTCGAGGCCAACGCGATCCCGGGTCTGACCGACACGTCGCTGCTGCCGCTGGCCGCCGACGCCGCGGGCATCGGCTTCGACGAGTTCGTGTCCCGCGTGCTCGACCTGGCGGTCGAGCGTCCGGCCGTCGTCTAGGTATCGCCGCCGGCGAAGTCCTCCGGCGTCACGCGGTCGAGGAAGTCCTTGAACTTCTCGACGACCTCGTCGGTGTCCTCGACCTCGTGCTCGAACTCGATCGCGGACTCGGCGATCACGTCCTCGGCGGCGAAGATCGGGGCGCCGGAGCGGACGGCGAGCGCGAGCGCGTCGGAGGGCCGCGAGTCGATCTCGACCTCGCGTCCGTTCACTGACAACGTGATCGACGCGTAGAACGTGTTCTCGCGCAGCTCGGTGACCGAGACGCGCGTGCACGCCACCTCGAGCTCGCCGAGCATGTCGAACAGCAGATCGTGCGTCATCGGCCGCGGCGTCGACGCCCCCTGCAGCTTCATCAGGATGGCCGCCGCCTCTGGATGGCCGATCCAGATCGGCAGGAACTTGTTCGTGTCGACGGCTTTCAGCAACACGATCGGCTGCTTGCCGACCATGTCGAAGCTCACGCCGTAAATCACCATCTCCTGCACCTGCCGGAGTATAGGCGCGGGGTTACCTCGCTACGAACAGGTATTCCGTCGCGAGCCGCCGCCCCGCGGCCCGGTGCGTGCCGAACGCGTAGCGGTGCGGAATCTCGATTCGGCGGACGCTGCGGCGATGGCGCGCGAGCAGCGTCTCGAGCTCGTTCGCGTCGAGATCGGCGTTGGAGCCGTAGGAGATCACCAGCGCCTGCGGCGCCCTGAAGTGCTCGAACACCCGGTCCAATGCGGACCGGACCGTCCGCTTGGAGCCGAAGGGCGTGTGGCGCTTGCGCAGCTTGCGCGTGCGGGTCTCCCACATGATCTCCTGGCCGCGCCAGTAGGTCGCCAGGCCTTCGAGGAAGTGGTAGCGCTTGACGTAACAGGTGTCGTCGCGCGGCGGGGCGTAGGGCGGGTCGAGGTAGGCGATCGCGGCGTCCGCGGGGTCGAGCGCGAAGACGTCGCCGCAGACCGCGGTCGCGGCGCCGGGGATCACGGCCTCGTTGCAGCGCGTCACGGCCTCGCGGAAGAGCGCCTCGAGCGGCGTGTGGAGCTGGCGGCGGCCGTCGTCGTAGCGCGGCGTGGTGACGGTGAACACCCCGCGCGGCTGCTTCCAGGCCGCTGCCAGGCAGAGCGCGCTCAGCGCAAGCGCCCGCTTGGCGCCGTCGAACTCGTCGACGTGCGACCAGGCGGCGTCGAGGAAGGCGTGATCCGCGCGCGGGAAATACAGCCCGTCGAACGTGGACTGGATGAAGTCACGACCGTCGCGGTTGGGGGAGCAGAGGCGCTCGACGTCCCCGGCATCCAATGTCTGGTCCCCGTTGGCCACGAGCGCCTCGGCGAGCGTGGCCGTGAAACGCAGGTGGTCGTTGGCCACCACCTCGCGCCCGGAGGCCTTCAGCGTGTAGGCCACGACGCCGCTGCCCGAGAAGGCGTCGATCGCCGGGCCGGGCGGCAGCGTCGCGAACAGCTCCGCCAGCCGCGGCGCGAGCCGGTGCTTGGAGCCCATGAAGCGAATCCGGGGATAGGGCGCGACGTCGACCACTCGGACGACCGTATCTGCCACGCTCGGCGGATGGACGACAAGGTCAACCTCGCCGAGAAGCTGCGGCTCCTGGGCGGTACCTACCAGCCCGGCATCGTCGGCTACCTGAACGACTACAAGCTGATGGTCGTCAAGGTCGACGGCGAGTTCGTCTGGCACAAGCACGACGGCACCGACGACTTCTTCCTCGTGCTCTCCGGCCGGCTGACGATCCAGTTGCGCGACCGCGACGTCGTGCTCGGGCCGGGCGAGCTGTTCGTGGTCCCCCGCGGGGTCGAGCACTGCCCGAAGGCCGAGGAGGAGACGCACGTGCTGCTGATCGAGCCGCGCGACGAACCCAATACGGGCGACGCCGGTGGGGACCGGACGGCCGAGCCGATCGAGATCTGAGCGCGCTCGAGCGGCGCGACGGCTGTCCGCTGACCCCCGTCATGCCGGGCCAACCCTGCGCGGTCTCGACGTTCGTCTGATTGATTACCGCATATTTGGTGTATAGATTGAAAGCGTGCCCCTCGCCGCCGGCGCGATCGCCTGAATTCAGGCGATGGTCCGGCGGTCAGCACGAACCCTGGTACCGCCTCCCCCCAGGCGGTAGCGGACCCGGCCCCCTGCGTCTCCGTTCGAGGCGCAGGGGGTCTGTTCTTTTGCCCGCCTCAGTCGAGCACGCCGATCAGTGCCTGTCCGAACTGCTGCGCCCGCACCGCGTTGCCGCAGCTCAGATCGATCACCGCTCCGGTGATCGCCCCCGCGCGGTCTGACGCCAGGAAGGTCGCCGCGTCGGCGACCTGGGCCAGCGTCGGGAGCCGTCCCAGCAGCGTCTGGTCCTCGCCCCACTGCGCCAGCATCTGTTCGACGCCAATGCCCGAGGCCGCCGCCAGCGGGGCGAAGACGGTCCCGGTGTAGGACCCGTTCGAGGCGGCTTCCGGAACGGCGTGGGGTCGCAGGCAGACGACGCGGACGCCGCTCGGCCCAAGCTCGACCGCCAGTCGCTGGGACAGCTGCTCGATCGCCGCGCAGGCGGTGCCGAAGCCGAGATTCCCGGGCCGCGCGAACCGGGACCCGGCCGTCGAGAGCGTCAGGATCGTTCCCGCCCGCCGCGCCGTCATGTGCCGGGCAACCGCCTTGGTGACGATCAGGTTGGCCCGCAGGAAGGAAGCGATCGGATGCATGATCTCCTTGACCTCCAGGTCGGCGAAGGGCGTGCCCGACACGTAGGGGAAGGAGACGGCGTTGACGGCGATGTCGATCGCGCCTGCCGCCGCCACGGCGTCGGCGTGCTCGGCCACGGCGCGCTCGTCGAGCACGTCGAGCTGCGCCACGTTGGCTGCTTCGCCGATGTCGTTCGCCACCGCCTCGACCCGGTCCCTCGTGCGGCCGACGATGTGGACGTGGGCGCCGGCACGCGCGAACGCGCGCGCGACGGCGCCGCCGATCGCCCCGCCGCCGCCGTAGATCACCGCGGTCTTGCTCTCCAGCATGTTCTCTGCGCTCCTTCGATAGTGGCTCCCTATCGATTGAGAGCAAGGTCGACGGGCTCAAATCATCGGCGGGGCCAAGATCTCTCCCGGCCGAAAGCGTTCGAGCACGGCCGGGCCGAGAAACGTCGTGATCGCCGCGATGCGCTCGCCGTCGAACGTCAGCACCGTGAGCACCCGGAGCTCGTAGCGCCCGCTGACGGGATTTCGCCGGCGGCCGACCATCGCGGGCTGGCCGGCGGCGCTCGTGACCTCGAACCGCCAAGCCGATCGGAAGACGCGGGCGGTGAGGAAGTCCGCGATGGCATCCCGGCCACGGAACCAGGTCGGCAGCGGCGGCATCGAGAAGCTCGCGTCCTCCCGCAGCATCGCGACGATCGCCGCGACGTCGGCGCGGTTCCAGGCCTCGACGAAGCGGACGACCAGCTCGCGCGAGCGGTCATCGCCCAGCGAGCGCAGCGTCGCCTGTTGTGAGCGGGCCGGGCGCTCACGCTCGAGCTTCGCACGGGCGCGCTGCAGGGCGCTGTTCACCGACGCGACCGACGTCTGCCAAGCATCTCGGCGGTCTCGCGGGCGCTGAAGCCGAGCACGTCGCGCAGGAGCAAGCGTCGCGCGCTGGTTGGGCGGCAGGAGCTGAAGGGCGGCGACGTAGGCGAGCTCGACGCCCTCCCGATCCTCGTAGCGCAGGATCTCGTCCGGATAGGGCTCGATCCAGACCGACTCGGCCAGCGGTTCGGCCAGGGCCGCACGCGGGTCGTCCCCGTTCCCGGCACCACCGGGCAGCTCGCGCCGCTTGCGGCCGGCGAGAACCCGCAGCGAAGCGTTGGTGGCGATCGTGTAGAGCCAGGTGCGGAGCGAGCTGCGGCCCTCGAACCCGGACATCCCCTTCCACGCTGCCAACAGCGCTTCTTGGAGCGCATCGTCGGCGTCCTGCACCGAGCCCAGCATCCGGTAGCAGTGCGCGTGGAGCTCGCGGCGGTGCGGCTCGATCAGCTCGGCGAAGGCGCCGCTGTCGACGTCTCGGATCGCCTCCGACATACCGAGAGCCTCGCAGGCGCCGGTCTGCCGGCGACGGCGAGTGGGCGATCCAGGATTCGAACCTGGGACCTCTTCCTTATCAGAGAAGCGCTCTAACCGACTGAGCTAATCGCCCGCTGCGGCGCGCAATGATAGCCGCTCCGCGAGGGCCTCGGCCTCGGCCAACGACTCGACCGCGAGCGTCACCGTGTAGCCCTCTTTGCGCGGGGCGACGTGGACATCGGCGCCGAGCGCGCTCGCAAATGCATCCTGAAGACGCTCGGCGGCGGCGAGCTGGTCGGGGTGGACCTGGCGGCGCGGCTTCGGTGCGACCTCGGGCGGGCGGGCAGCGCCGCGGGCGCGGGCCTCGGTCTCGCGCACGGTCCAGCCCTCGTCGGCCGCCGCGCGCGCAAGCCGGCGGCGGTCGGCGTGGTCGGAGGCCATCAACAGCGCGCGCCCGTGGCCCTCGGTCAGGCGGCCTTCGACGAGCAGGGCGAGCACCTCGTCCGGGAGGTCGAGCAGGCGCATGAGGTTGGAAACCGCGACGCGCGAACGGCCGACGCGCTTGCCGACCTCCTCGCGCGTGAGACCGAACTCGTCGACGAGCAGCGCGCAGGCGCGGGCCTCCTCGACCGGGTTCAGGTCCTCGCGGGCCATGTTCTCGATCAGCGCGAGCTCGAGCGACTCGCGGTCCTCATGCGGCGCGACGACGGCCGGGACGACTTCGAGACCGGCGAGCCGCGCTGCGCGCCAGCGCCGCTCGCCGGCGATCAACTCGTAGGTGCCGCCCGGACACGGGCGCACGAGCACCGGCTGGAGCACGCCGCGCTCGCGGACGGACTCCGAGAGCGCGAGCAGCCCTTCCTCGTCGAAGCTCTGGCGCGGCTGGCGCGGGTTGCGTGCGATCAGCTCGACCGGCAGGCTGCGCAGCTCCGGCGTCGCCGCGCTGCCCTCGGGCGGGATCGTGGGCGAGAGGATCGCGGAGAGCCCGCGGCCCATCCCGCGGGGGCGCTCAGCCACGTGCGGCCACCTCCTTGGCCAGCTCGAAGTACGCCTCCGAGCCGGCGCAGTGCGGGTCGTGATGGATGACGGGGACGCCGTAGCTCGGCGCCTCGCCGAGCCGGACGTTGCGCGGGATCACGGTGTCGAAGACGAGCGCCGGGAAGTGCGTGCGGACCTCGCGTTCCACGTCCTGCGCGAGCTTGGTGCGCGCATCGTGCATCGTCAGCAGCATCCCGGCGACGGTCAGGCGCGGGTTGAGCTCGCGCTGGATCAGCGCCAGCGTGTCCAGCAGGCCTGCCAGCCCTTCGAGCGCGAAGTACTCGGTCTGCACCGGCACGATCACGCGCTCGGCGGCGACGAGCGCGTTGACCGTCAGCGGGCCGAGCGAGGGCGGGCAGTCGAGCAGGATGAACGCGTAGTCCTCGCGCAGCGGCTCGAGCGCTTCGCGCAGGCGCGTCTCGGAGCCCGCGAGCCGGGGCAGCTCCATCGTCGCCCCCGCCAGGTCAGGGCTCGAGGCCAGGATCGACAGGTGCTCGACGGCCGTCGCCCGCACGGCGTCGCCTGCGGCGACATCGCCCGCCAGCACGTCGTAGACCCCCGGCCCTTCCTCGCGCGAGACGCCGAGGCCGACGGTCGCGTTGCCCTGCGGATCGACGTCGACCACGAGCGTCTCGTAGCCGGCGGCGGCGATGCACGCCGCCACATTGACCGCGGTCGTGGTCTTGCCGACCCCGCCCTTCTGATTCGCGATCGCGTAGATGGTGCCCATTCGCGTCCTGACGCTAGCGACGCGGCCGGTCAGATTCGCGCGTTTCACGTGAAACACCGGCGCTCGGCGAGCCGGCGTGCTTCAGGTTCCGAGCGGGCGCTTGGACGCCATCCCCGGGCGGCGGGGGAAGCGCGACGGCGTGGCGGCGATCTTGCGGAAGGCGTGCAGGGTGTGGTCTCGTGCCCCCGGGAACGGCACGACCGCCAGCGGCGGCAACGGCGACAGCCCGAGCAGGGTCGCCGCGGCGGAGCCGGCGGCGGATTCGGCCGGCGCGACGGCCCCCTTCCACGCCACCAGATGCCCGCCCTCGACCAGCAGCGGAGCGGCGTACTCGAGCAGGACCGGGAGCGCGGCGAGCGCGCGGGCGGTGACCAGGTCGTGGGCCTCGAGGCCCTCGGGCCAGCTCTCCGCGCGGGCGTGGACGACGGACACGTTCGTCAACCCGGAGACCTCGACCGCTCGCTCGAGGTAGCGGCAGTGCCGGATCGCGCTCTCGACCAGGGCGACCGAAGCGTCCGGCAGCGCCGCGGCCAGGGCCAGCCCGGGCCAGCCGGCGCCCGAGCCGATGTCGGCGATCCGGCGCGCGGAGCGCACGAACGGAAGCTCGAGCGCCGACAGCGAGTCGGCCACGTGGCGGTCGATCGCGGCCTCGACCGAGCGCACGGTGGTCGACGCCGCCGGGTCTTCCTCCTGCAGCGCGAGGATCCGCGCCAGCGGCTCAACGGCGTGCGCCGGCGCGACCGCGGCGAGCTGTTTCACGTGAAACGCCGAGCGTCAGAGCGGAGCGACGACGAGATGCCGATCGGGCTCGGTGCCCTCGGAGTACGTCTCGACGCCCTCGCGGTCCTTGAGGTACTCGTGGACGACCTTGCGCTCGGTCGCGCTCATCGCGTCGAGCGCCACCGGGCGGCCGGAGCGCACGGCGTTCTCCGCCGCCTCGTCGGCCTGGCGCTGCAGCGTCTGCTCGCGGCGTTCGCGGTAGCCGGCGGCGTCCACGGTCACCCGCAACCCGGCCGACGGCGGGTGATCGCGCGTCGCGGCCTTGAAGGCGAGATGCTGGACGGCGTCGATCGTCTGGCCGTGGCGCCCGATGAACAGCCCGAGGTCGTCGCCCTCGAGCGTGGCCCGGATCTCGCGGCCCTCCTCCTCGACCATCACCGAGGCCTGCAGCGCCAGCGCGTCGCTGACGTGCTCCAGCAGGTCCTTCACCCGATCACCGGATGCGCTCATCGCCGTCTCCCGGAACGTTTCTTCTTCTTGCGCGGCGGTGCCGGCGGCCGGCCCGACGGCTTGCCCTTGGGCTCGGCGCCGACCTTGGCCGGTTCCTTCTTGCGCAGCGACGTGCCGCCTCGCCCTCCGCCGTCACCACCCGAGGCCCCGCTGGTCGCGGTCGCGGGTTTGGCCCCGCCCAGCGAGCCGAACAGGCTCGGACTCTCCGCCCCCGGCGGGCGCAGCGGCCCGAGGCGCTTGCGGATGATCGCCTGCTGCACGATCGTCCACAGGTTCGTGGTGATCCAGTACACGAGCAGGCCGGCCGGGAAATTGATCACGAACAGCACGAAGACGAACGGCAGCGCGAGGAAGATCATCCGCTGCGTCTTGTCCGTGGTCGTCGACATCAGCAGCGTCGAGAGCAGCTGCGAGCCGACGTAGAGCACGATCAGGACCGCCAGCACCCAACCGGTCGCCGTTGTCCGTCAGGTCCGGGATGAAGAAGAACTGCGACGCCGTCGGTCGAGCCGCACGGCCACCGGATTGCTCTCGACGGGACCGGGTTGATGCTCGGGCAGATGTCGTACCGCAGGTCGATCCGCAGCATGTAGAACAGCGAGATGAAGACCGGGAACTGCGCGACCATCGGCAGACACGAGGCGAACGGGTTCACCTTGTTCTCCCGATAGAACTTCATCATCTCCTGGTTCATCCGCTCCTTGTCGCCCTTGAACCGCTCCTGCACCTTCTTCATCTCCGGCTGCAGGTGCGCGAGCCGTTGCATGGAGTGGAACTGCTTGAACGTCAGCGGGAGCAGCGCCGCGCGCACGATGATCGTGAGCGCGATGATCGACGAAGCCCCAGCGACAGCCCGACGGTGTCGTGGATGAACAGCAGGATCGCGTGGAAGAAGTCGATCAGCGGCTGGATGACCGGTGTCTCTTGGCGAGCGAAGAGGTGCACTTAGCTAAAGAGGGGACGGTGTGGCGGAAGAGGGTCTGAGCGGAGACGGGGTCGTAGCCGCCGTCGCTGAACGGGTTACACCGGAGGATGCGCCACGTCGCGAGCACCGCTCCTTTGAGGATGCCATAGCGCTGGACGGCCTGCACCGCGTATTCCGAGCAGGTCGGGTGGTACTTGCAGCGGCGCGGGAACGCGGGTGAGATCCAGCGCTGGTAGCCGCGGATCGGGGCGATCAGCAGCGCCTTCACGCCGTGCCGCCCAGGCCGTCGACGAGCTCGGCCAGCGCCGCCTGAATCCCGCCCATACCCTCGCGCTCGGCGAGGTCGCGCGCGTCCGGGCGCGCCACGACGACATAGTCCGAGCCCGCCGGCAGCCGCGGCGCCTCGGCCCAGAACGCCTCGCGCAGCACGCGCTTGACGCGGTTGCGATCGACCGCTCCGCCGACCCGGCGCGAAACCGAGAGGCCGAGCCGCGGGCCCTCGTCGTCGGCGCGCGCATCGCCCTCCGCGCGCGAGAAGGCATAGAGGACGAGGAAGCGGTTGCCTTTCGAGCGCCCTTGGCGATAGACGCGCTCGAACTCCGCGCTCCGCGAGAGCCGGCGTCGGCGAGGGGCGCGGTCGCGCATGGGCGAGTGGCGGACGGAACCTAGACGGTCAGTCGCTTGCGGCCCTTGTCACGGCGCCGCTTGAGGACGATGCGTCCCGCGCGGGTGCTCATGCGGGCGCGGAACCCGTGCGTACGGGCGCGCTTGCGCTTCTTGGGCTGATAGGTGCGCTTCACGTTCGTGGACTCCTTCGCCGCGGGCCGGGGGGTGGAGGGCTCGGCGCAGCACCGAGCCGCCTCGCTGCGCGGCGGCGTCCAAGGATACACAGGGCGCTGCGCACAGCCCCGCGCACATCCTGTCAACAGGCTGTGTACGACATTCGTGCGCGAATTGCGAGGGGCGGTCCGGAGACCCGGTGATCGGGCCACAGACCCTTTGCTATGTTCGCGCTCCGGGCCGCCTCGGCCCCCCTCTCCCGTCAACCCCGAGCCTCGGCAGCCGTCGAGGAGGTCCGTCCGCGCGCCTGTGTCAGAGCCCGATCCAGCGACCGTCTGGCACCGCTTCAGGGCGGAGCTGCGGCGTACCGTCAGCGAGTCCACCTGGCGCATCTGGCTCGAGCCGGTCGGCCTGCACGACGTCCGCGGCGGCACGGTCTTCCTCGACGTGCCGGAGGACCGGCGCGCGTGGGTGGAGACCCGCTTCGGCCGGCTGCTCGCGCTCTGCGCCGAAAGCGTCCTCGGCCCCGACGCCCAGGTGGCGTTCGAACGCCCGACGGCAGAGCCGGAGCCCGAGCTCCCCGCCGGCCAGGAGCTCAACCCGCGGCTGACGTTCGACCAGTTCGTCATCGGCGATTGCAACCGGCTCGCCCACGCCGCCGCGCTCGCCGTCGCCGAGCTCCCCGGGCTGGCCTACAACCCGCTCTTCATCTGCGGCCCGCCGGGGCTCGGCAAGACGCACCTGCTGCATTCGATCGCGAACTACGTGGGCGAGCACGGCGGCGGCCTGAGCGTCCGCTACACGACCGTCGAGTCGTTCACCGACCACTTCGTCGGCGCGCTCCAGAGCGGCGGGATCGAGGCCTTCAAGGCCGCCTACCGCGGCGTCGACGTCCTGCTCGTCGACGATGTGCAGTTCCTGCAGTCCAAGGCCAAGACCGAGCAGGAGTTCTTCCACACGTTCAACGCCCTGCACCAGGCCGGCGCCCAGCTCGTGCTGACCTCGGACCGGCCGCCGCGCGACCTCGAGGCGCTCGAGGACCGGCTGCGCGAGCGCTTCGAGGCCGGCCTCGTGTGCGACGTCCGCCCGCCGGAGCGGGCCACGCGCCTGACCATCCTGCGCAAGCGCGTCGACCAGGACGACGTCGGCGACGTCGAGCCCGAGGCGCTCGAGCTGATCGCCGACCGCGTCGAGACCAACATCCGCGCGCTCGAGGGCGCGCTGATCCGCGTCGTCGCGTTCGGCTCGCTGACGGGTCGGCCAGCAACCGCCGCGCTGGCCGAGGAGGTCCTCGCCGGCCTCTACCCGGAGCTCAGGCCACGCACCCGCTCCGTGCGCGAGATCCAGGAGCAGACGTGCGCGGCGTTCGGCGTCTCGATCGACGACCTGCTCTCGCCCAGCCGGTCCCAGCCGGTCGCGTTCGCCCGTCAAGTCGCGATGTACCTCGCGCGCGAGCTGACCGACGCGACGCTGCCGGCGATCGGGCGCGCCTTCGGCAACCGCAACCACACGACGGTCATGCACGCCTGCAAGCGCACGGCGGAGCGGATCGCCGCCGACCGCCAGGCCTACGAGACCGTGGACAAGCTCACCCGCGAGCTCGGGGCCGGCTGATGCGATCCGACCGTCTTGACAGAATTCGACAGTTCATCCACAGCCGTTCGCCGCGCTCCACCGCTGCGCGCGAGGCTTGTGCACACACTGAACAGCACTGATGACCACTGAACAGACTCACCACCCGATCTCGACGCGAGAGGCGGCAGCCGAATGAAGATCACGACCGGGCGCGAGGCGCTTTTCGGCCAGCTCCAGACGGTCACGCGCGCGGCGTCCACGCGCAGCGCGGTCCAGGCGCTCTCCGGCGTCCAGGTGCTCGCGTCCCAGGACGGGATCGAGTTGCGTGCCACCGACATGGACCTTGGGCTGCGCGTTCCGCTCGAGGGCGAGGTCGTCCGCGAGGGCTCGGTCGTCCTGCCGGCACGCCTCGTCGTCGATGTCGTGCGCGCGCTCCCGGCGACCGAGGTCTCGCTCGAGCTGCGTCCGGCCGAGCAGGACGTCGAGCTCGTCGGCGGCGCCGCGACCTTCCACATCCGCACGTTGCGCTCGGAGGACTTCCCGCCGTTCCCGGAGCCGGAGGGGGACCGCGTCCAGGTTCCGGGCGAGGCCTTCGTGCAGACGGTGCTGAAGGTGGCACGCTCGGCCTCGCGCGACGAGACGCGGCCCGTGCTGACCGGCATCCTCGTGTCCGCGTCGGGCGACGAGCTGCGGATGGTGGCGACCGACTCCTATCGCCTCTCGGTCAAGGAGACGAAGCTCGAGTCCGCGCTCAACGGCGCCTTCGAGGCCAACGTGCCGGCGCGGGCGCTGCAGGAGCTGACGCGGATCGTCCAGCACGAGGGCGCCGACGAGCTGGCGGTGTCGCTGCGTGGCAACCAGGTCGTGTTCGAGGCCGGCGGCGTCGTGCTCTCGTCACGCCTGATCGACGGGCAGTTCCCCAACTATCGCCAGCTGCTGCCGGATGCCTACGAGCACGACCTGCGGCTGGCCGGCGCCGAGATCGCCGAGGTCGTGCGCCGGATCTCGCTGCTGGCGCAGAAGAACGCGCCGCTGCGGCTGGCGTTCACCGAGGGCGAGCTGACGGTCTCGGCGCGCACGCCGGACGTCGGCGAGGCGCGCGAGACGGTCCCGGTCCCGTTCGCCGGCGAGCCGCTCGAGATCGGCTTCAATCCGGAGTTCCTGCGCGACGGGCTCGAGGCCGTGGAATCCGGCGACCTCGTGCTGAAGCTGATCTCGCCGCTGCGGCCGGGGATGATCGAGGCCGCCGACGGCTCGGGCTTCCAGTACCTTCTGATGCCGATCCGGCTGAATGTGTAGAAAGGCGATGCAGCCCCTCCGCCCCACCCCGATCATCCGACCTTAAGGCGTGATCGCTACCCGGCTCACGCTGCGCGACTTCCGCTCCTACGAGGCGGCGGACGTGCGGCTGGGGCCGGGGCTGACGGTCGTCAGTGGCCGCAACGGCGCCGGTAAGACCAACCTCCTCGAGGCGCTCTACTTCGCCTGCACCGGTCGCTCCTGCCGCACCGCCAACGAGCGCGAGGTGGTGCGCTTCGGCGCCGAGCTGACGCGGCTCGAGCTGCGCTGCGAGGACGCGCTCGGCCGCCACGAGATCAGCGTCGGCTTCAAGCCCTCCGAGCCGAAGCGGCTGCGTGCCGACGGCGCCGCCGTCGACAGCCTGACCGGGGTCGAGGCGCGTCCGCTGGTCGCCGTCTTCCTCCCCGACCGGCTCGAGCTCGTGCTCGGGGCGCCCGGGCTGCGCCGGGCCCACCTGGACCAGGTCGTCGCCGCGCTGTGGCCGGCCCGCGCCGGCACCCGCCGCGCCTACGCCGCCGCGCTCGCCCAGCGCAACGCGCTGCTGTCCTCGATCCGCTCGGGCCGCGCCTCGCGGGCTTCGCTCCCGGCCTGGGACGCCGAGCTGGCGCGCCACGGCCTCGCGCTGATGGCCGACCGCGCCGCGACCGTCGAGCGCCTGCGGCCGCGCTTCGCCGAGCATGCCGCCGCGCTCGGGCTCGAAGGCGAGGTGGAACTGCGCTACCGCCCGCGGGCGACCGAGGCACTCGCCGCCGAGCTCGCCGAGCGCCACGACGCCGACCTCGAGCGCGGCTTCACCGGCCACGGCCCGCACCGCGACGACCTCGCCTTCCGCCGCGAGCGCCGGGAGCTGCGCGCCTACGGCTCGCGCGGGCAGCAACGGCTCGGGTTGCTGGCGCTGCTGCTGGCCGAGCGCGAGGAGTTGGCGGCGGAGCGTGACAGCGCACCGCTGCTGCTGCTCGACGACGTGATGTCCGAGCTCGACGGCACCCGTCGCGAGCGCCTGACGGCGCTCCTGCGCCGCGACGGCCAGGCCGTGATCACCACCACCGAGCTCGCGCACGTGCCGGGCGCCGAGGAGCCGGACGTCGAGCGGATCGCGATCGAGGGCGGCCGCGCGCTGCAGGAGCCTGGCCAGCGGCCGACGCAGGACCAGCCACGGGTTTCAGGCATCCCGGGGATGGCCCTGTGAGGCGCGAGCCTGGCCAGCGGCCGACGCAGGACCAACCGCGGGTTTCAGGCATCCCGGGGATGGCCCTGTGAGGCGCGAGGGCCCGCGGCCGGTCGGGCTCGCGCTCGACAGGCTCGCGGACTCGCTCGAGCCGCCGACGCTGCTGGCGGCCGTCCAGCGGGCCTGGCCCGACGCCGCGGGCAGCTTCGCGCGGGTGGCGGAGCCGGTCGCCGAGCGCGACGGCGTCGTGACGGTGGCGTGCGACAGCGCCGTGCTCTCGCACGAGCTCGACCTGATGTCCGAGCTGGTCGTCGAGCGGCTCAACGGTGCGCTCGGCCGGCTCGCCGTGCGCCGCCTCCGGACGCGTGCGACGCGAACCTGAGCCTTGACATTTGCAGGGATTTTGGTACGCGCGCGCGTCCGTATCTAGAACCCGCTCCTGCTACCATGAAGGCAGTGATCGGCCACGCCCCGGCCTCGGACGACGACTCGTCCCGCCGGGGCGTCGTGTGTGTGGACGAAAGGGACCCTTGAGCACCGGCGACCCAGCGAACGGACAGAAGCAGGCGGGCTACGACGCCCAGGACATCACGGTCCTCGAGGGCCTTGAGGCCGTCCGCAAGCGTCCCGGCATGTACATCGGCTCGACCGGCGTGCGCGGCCTGCATCACCTGGTCTACGAGGTCGTGGACAACTCGGTGGACGAGGCGCTCGCCGGCTTCTGCGACACGGTCACGGTCACGATCCATCCCGACGACTCCGTGACGGTCACCGACAACGGCCGCGGGATCCCGGTGGCGACGATGGAGAAGGAGGACAAGTCCGCGCTCGAGGTCGTGCTCACGGTTCTGCACGCCGGCGGCAAGTTCGGCGACGGCGGCGGCTACAAGGTCTCGGGCGGCCTGCACGGCGTCGGCGTCTCGGTCGTCAACGCGCTTTCGGACGAGCTCAACGTCACGGTCAAGCGCGACGGCTTCACGTGGACGCAGTCCTACGTCCGCGGCGCCCCGCAGGGGCCGATGGCCCAGGGCGAGGCGACGGACGAGACCGGGACGACGATCACGTTCCGGCCCGACGACGACGTCTTCGAGACGCTGACGTTCGAGTTCTCGACGCTCGAGCAGCGCCTGCGCGAGACCGCGTTCCTCACCCGCGGGCTGCGGATCTCGATCACCGACGAGCGCGGCGAGGGCGTCAGGACGCGCGAGTTCCACTACGAGGGCGGGATCGAGGACTTCGTCCGCTTCATCAACGAGAACAAGGACCCGATCCAGCAGAAGGTCATCTTCTTCGCCGGCGACGGCGACGAGGGCGCGCTCGAGGTCGCGATGCAGTGGAACGCGACCTACCAGGAGTCGGTGTTCTCGTTCGCCAACAACATCAACACGCACGAGGGCGGCTCGCACCTGTCGGGCTTCCGCTCGGCGCTGACGCGCACGATCAACCGCTACGCGCGCAGCTCCGGGATCCTCAAGGAGAAGGACAAGGGCCTCGAGGGCGAGGACATCCGCGAGGGCCTGTCGGCGGTCATCTCCGCGAAGCTGACCGACCCGCAGTTCGAGGGCCAGACCAAGACCAAGCTCGGCAACCCCGGCATGCAGGGCTTCGTCGAGTCCGTGGTCAACGCCAAGCTGGCCGAGTTCCTCGAGGAGAACCCGAAGGAAGCCGACCGCGTCGTGCGCAAGGCCGTCGACGCGTCACGTGCGCGCGCGGCCGCGCGCAAGGCGCGCGACACGGCCCGCAAGACCGCGATGGGCGGCATGGGGCTGCCGGGCAAGCTCGCCGACTGCATGGTCAAGGAGCCCGAGATCGCGGAGCTGTTCATCGTCGAGGGCGACTCCGCCGGCGGCTCGGCCAAGCAGGGCCGCGACCGCTCGACGCAGGCGGTGCTGCCGCTGCGCGGCAAGATCCTCAACGTCGAGAAGGCGCGCATCGACAAGGTGCTGCAGAACGCCGAGATCCAGGCGCTGATCACGGCGCTCGGCACCGGCGTGCGCGACGAGTTCGACCTCGAGAAGCTGCGCTACCACAAGATCATCCTGATGACGGACGCCGACGTCGACGGCGCGCACATCCGCACGCTGATCCTGACGCTGCTGTTCCGCGAGATGCAGGACCTGGTCGAGGCCGGCCACATCTACATCGCCAAGCCGCCGCTGTACAAGGTCACCCAGGGCAAGCAGGAGCGCTACATCGAGAAGGAGGGCGAGCTCGAGGCCTTGCTGCTGAGCGACAAGCTCGAGCGCTTCGAGGTGGCGGACAACGAACGCCGGGCCTTCCGGCTGACCGATGTCCGCTGGCAGCGCTACTCGCGCCTGCTCAAGCAGTACGAAGGCTGGTCGAGCGCGCTGCGCGCCGAGCACGGCCACGAGGTCGTCCAGTTCCTCGAGGAGTCGCAGATCCTCGACAACGAGATCCGGACGCCCGAGGAGTTGCTGGAGCTGCTCGGTCGCGACGTCGTGGAGACCGACCCGTTCCTGGTCGAGCTCGTGTCGGCCGACGACGGGCTGATCCGCATCAAGGCCACCGAGCGTCGCTCGAACCTCGCCCGCACGCACCGGCTGCGCCGCTCGATGTTCGACGGCAACGAGTACCGGCAGCTCGCGCGCGTGCACGCCGAGCTGGTCAAGCTCGCCGGCACGCCGCCCTTCACGGTCGCGCTCGGCTCAGAGAGCGAGGACGCCCCGTCGTTCGAGGACCTGCGCCGGGCGGTGCTCTCCGTGGCCGCCAAGGGCGTGAAGCTGCAGCGCTTCAAGGGCCTCGGGGAGATGAACGCCGAGCAGCTGGCCTCGACCACCATGAACCCGACGACCCGCACGCTGTCGCAGGTCACGATGGACGACGCCGCGGCCGCCGACCGCCTCTTCACGATGCTGATGGGCGACAAGGTCGAGCCCCGGCGCGAGTTCATCGAGGAGAACGCCCGCGTCGCCACATTGGACGTCTAAGGCGATGCAGCCCCACCGCCCCACCCCGATCATCCGACCTTAAGTGGACGTAGCCATGTCGACCACGATCATGTCCGGCAACGTCGAGCCTCGCGGGCTCGAGGAGGAGATGCGCTCCTCCTATCTGGATTACGCGATGTCCGTCATCGTCGGGCGCGCGCTGCCCGACGTCCGCGACGGCCTGAAGCCGGTCCACCGCCGCGCGCTGTTCTCGATGCACGAGAACGGCCTGCAGCCGAATCGTCCCTACGTCAAGGCCGCGCGCATCGTCGGCGACGTGATGGGCAAGTACCACCCGCACGGCGACTCGGCGATCTACGACACGATCGTCCGGATGGCGCAGGACTTCTCGCTGCGCTATCCGCTGGTCGACGGGCAGGGCAACTTCGGCTCGATCGACGACGATCCGGCCGCCGCGATGCGCTACACGGAGGCCCGGCTGGCCCCGATCGCGCGCGAGTTGCTGCGCGACCTCGACTCCGACACCGTCGACTTCGCGCCCAACTACGACGGGTCCGAGCGCGAGCCGGTCGTCCTGCCCTCGCGCTTTCCGAACCTGCTGGTCAACGGATCGAGCGGCATCGCCGTCGGCATGGCGACGAACATCCCGCCGCACAACCTCAAGGAGACGATCGCGGCCACGATCGCCTTCATCGACGATCCGGACATCGATACCGCCGGCCTGATGCAGTACATGAAGGGGCCGGACTTCCCGACGGGCGGCGCGATCCTGGGCCTCTCCGGCATCCGCGACGCCTACGAGACGGGTCGCGGCCGCGTGCGCGTGCAGGCGACGGCGCACATCGAGCAGATCCGCGGCAACCGCGAGGCGATCGTGGTCACCGAGCTGCCGTTCATGGTCAAGAAGGGCGGCGACGGCGGCGTCATCAGCAAGATCGTCGACCTCGTCCGCGACAAGAAGATCACCGAGATCTCCGACGTCCAGGACTACTCGGACGGCAACGGCATGCGGCTCGTGATCGAGCTCAAGCGCGACGAGAACCCGCGGGTCGTCCTCAACAAGCTCTACAAGCACACGCCGATGCAGACCACGTTCGGCGTGAACATGGTCGCGCTGGTCGAGAACGTGCCGCGGCTGCTGTCGCTGCGCGAGGTCATCCGCTACTACGTCCGCCACCAGCGCGAGGTCATCGTCCGCCGCTCCAAGCACGAGCTACGCGGGCTCGAGCGCCGTGTGCACGTGCTCGAGGGCCTGCTGATCGCGCTCGACGACATCGATGCCGTGATCGCGCTGATCCGCGCCTCGCGCGATCGCGACTCGGCCCGCACCGGCCTGATGGAGCGCTTCGAGCTCACCTACGTCCAGGCGCAGGCGATCCTCGAGCTGCGCCTGCAGCAGTTGACCGGCCTCGAGGCCGAGACGCTGCGCAAGGAGCACGAGGACAAGATGGAGCGGATCAACGAGCTGCGCGAGCTGCTCGGCAACGAGGACATGGTGCTCGATCTGATCAAGACCGAGTTGCAGGAGGTGTCCGACCGCTACGGCGACGAGCGCCGCACGAAGATCGCGCCCTCCGAGGACGACATCGACATCGAGGACCTGATCGCCGACCAGCAGATGGTCATCTCGATCACGAACTCGGGCTACATCAAGTCGCTGCCGCTCGCGACCTACCGCGCCCAGCGGCGCGGCGGCGTCGGGATCATCGGCATGGACATGAAGGACGAGGACTTCATCGAGCACCTGTTCGTGTCCTCGACGCACGACTACCTGCTGTTCTTCACGAACCGCGGCAAGGTCTACCGGTCCAAGGTCTACGACCTGCCGGAGATGAGCCGCACGTCGAAGGGCCGCTACCTGGGCAACGTGCTGCCGCTGCGCGAGGGCGAGCGGGTCCAGTCCGTGCTGGCCACGCGTGACTTCAGCGAGGCGCCGTACCTGATCTTCGCCACCCGCAACGGAACGGTGAAGAAGACCGCGTTCGGCGCGTACAACACGCCGATCAAGGCCGACGGCATCATCGCCATCAACATCCGCGACGACGACGAGCTGGTCGCCGTGCGGCGAGTGGAGAACGACGACGAGATCCTGATGATCTCGCACGCCGGCCTCGCCGTGCGCTTCCGCGAGTCCGACGCCCGCGCGATGGGCCGCGACACGAGCGGCGTGCGCGGGATGGATGTGTCGGATCGCGACAACTATGTGCTCGCGATGGACGTCGCCCGGCCCGGCCAAGACCTGCTGGTCGTGACCGAGGGCGGCTACGGCAAGCGCACGTCGGTCGACGAGTACCGGCTGACCTCGCGCGGCGCGAAGGGCGTCAAGACGATCACGTTCACCGAGGCCAAGGGCCTGTTGTCCGGCGCGCTGGTCGTGCGCGAGCACCAGGAGCTCGTCTTCATCTCCCAGAACGGGATGGTGCAGCGGACCGCGGTGCGCGGGATCAATCGCTACGGCCGCGCCTCGCAGGGCGTCAAGGTGATGAACCTGCGCGAGGGCGACCGGGTGTCCGCGGTCGCGCTCGTGGTCGAGAACGAGACGTCGACGGCGGCGACCGTGTCCATCGACGAGGGGCCGGTCGAGCTGGGCGAAGACGTGTGATGGTGGCTCTCCGCCTCCAGGTTCGCTAGGCTTCGAATCACCAGAGAAAGGGGGTGGTCCGAAGTTGAGTGACAGTTCTTGTGGGACCCTGGAGGTGCCCGGCCGTTAGACCAGCCGGCGCTGGACCCGCGTTCTAGCGGAATCCACACCGGTGCACCGCCGCCGCCGATGCCGGAGCTCGTCCCCCCGGTCGCCTTAGACAGTCGGTGACGGCAGAAGTCCAGCAAGTTGTTCGAAGGGCCCCGGGTTTCGATCCGGGGCCCTTTGTTTGTCTGGGTGTCTCCGGAGGGCTCGTGCCCGCGGTCCGCGCCACCCGGGGCGAGCAGCGCGGGCTTCGCCCGCAAGAGGGGGATGCTGCCCGCCCCGGGTGGCGCGGCCCACGGGCGGTCCCGCAAACGGCCGGCCGCCGTGCGCCGCGTGACGCGACCTCGTTCTCTCGCGCGCCGCGAGGTCCGGCCGCTTCTTGCTGCGCGACGCCACCGCGCGGGTCGGAGCGTCGTCAAGCGGCGCCGCGCCGACGCCGGCTCGAGTTCAGGCCGCTTGCGGCAGGTACTGGCGCCAGGTGGCGGGGATCGTGGGTGAGGCGAGCTGGATGAAGATGTGGGCGCCCGGGGTGTGGGGCTTGGTGCGCGGGTGCATGTTGATCTGATGGGGCAGGCGGTCGGCCTTGCGGCGGTTGCAGGGTGCGCAGGAGGCGACGATGTTGTCCCAGCCGGACCCACCGCCCTTGGAGCGGGGGATCACGTGGTCCACCGTGAGGCTCGTGCGGGCGCCGCAGTACTGGCACATCCAGCCGTCGCGGGCGAAGACGGCGCGCCGGGTGATCTTGCGCTTGTGCGTGTCGCGCGGGATCCGGACGTAGGTGACGAGGCGGATGACGACCGGGCGCGGCAGCGAGCCGGTCGCCCAGTGCAGGTCCTGGGTGCCGATCTCGACGACCTCGGCCTTGGACTTCAGCAACAGCACCGTCGCGCGCCGGACGGTGCAGACGTTGATCGGCTCGTACGTCGCGTTGAGGACGAGCACACGACCACCACTCCAACGGCTGCTCGAGCCGTCAGCTTCAGGTCCGTGCCGCGGGTGGACTCCGAGCGGCACGGACCCCAGTGGGCCTGGGGGTACAGCGCTTGCCACGCCGCGGAGTGTAGCGGTCAAGCCAGACCGGAAACCGCTACTTAGGGGCGGTTGCGAAGCTGCCCAGGACTCGAACCAGCTCGGCGTGACGGCGCAGGCCGTCGAGGGCGCCGGACACGGCTGGGTCGGTCGTCGAGCCCTCCAGGTCGAGGAAGAACATGTACTCGCCCATGCCGCGGCGCAGCGGCCGCGACTCGATCCGGGTGAGGTTGATGCCGGCGAAGGCGAAGACGGCGAGGCAGGACACGAGCCAGCCGGACGCGCTCGAGCCCATGCCCCAGAACACCAGCGAGGTCTTCGATGGGCCGCTCTCGGGGGCCGGCGGGGCGTCGGCTGTGCGGGTCAGCCACGCGAAGCGGGTCACATTGCCGGGATCGTCCTCGAGGTCTTCGGCCAGCATCACCGCGCCGTAGCGGCGGGCGGCGAGCCGCGGGCCGATCGCGGCCCAGGTGCCGTCGGACTCGCCGGCGACCTCGCGCACGGCGTCGGCCGTCGACGCCGCCGGCACGACCGCGGCGCCGGGGACGTGCTGAGCCAGCCACTGCTTGCACTGCCCGAGCGCCTGCGGGTGCGAGCGCACCACCGTGATTTCAGACAGGGCCAGGGAGCGCCCGGCCGCGAGGCAGTACGAGACGGGCTGCAGCACCTCGCCGATCAGCGTGACGTCTGGCGCCTCGAGCGCGAGGGTGTCGAGCACCGGGTCGACGCCGCCCTCGAGCGCGTTCTCGACCGGCGCCAGCGCGCGCTCCACCCGTCCCTCCTGGACCGAGAGCACGACGTCGCGCAAGGTCGCGAGCGGCACCGGCTCGAAGTCCGGGCCGGCCGCCGTGAGCGCCTCGTCCGACACGGTCCCGGGCGGGCCAAGGTAGGCGACCCTCAATGCGACTCCAGGATCACCGAGCCGACCTCGCCGGCGAGCGCGAGCCGCACGGCCTCCTCCTCCTCGGGCGAGAGCTGGTGCTCGCCCACGCCCCCGTGGACCTGCTTGCAGTACAGGCGGGCGGTGTCGCGATGCGCGATCGACGACAGCACGACCCCGTTGTGATCGGCATCGAGCAGCGCGATCGTGGTCGACTGGTGGCCCGACATCTCGCCGTACGCGTCGTAACGCACGAGCGCGCGATAGGCGATCGCGCCGTCGAGCCGGTCCTCGGCGGCGGCCATCCGCTCGTCGAGCCGGACGGCGAGCGCCTCGACACGCCCGTGCAGGGCCTCGAAGGCGCGATGGAGGTCGCTGGCGTGGGCCACGAGATCGGTCTGGCCGTGCTCGCCGAGCACGAGCTTCTGGGCACCGCGGATCCGGCGCACACGGAGGCTGAGCACGAGCAGCCAGATCAGGGCGATGACCGCACCCGCCGCCGCGGCAAGCGCGACGAGTCCGGGCGCGTCAGAGAACTCCGACACGGCTGAGGAGGCTAGCTACCCCTCCGCGAACAGGGTCGGGTAGGAGGACTTGTTGTTGTCGACGGTCTTCTCGCCCGGCACCTTGGCCACGTTGACGTCGATCGTCAGCGGCGAGCCGACCGGCGGCTGGCGGTTGAGCGGTAGCTCGACGGTGGCCTTCTCGCCCTGGGCCACCTGCGGGACGGTCTTGTTGAGCGTGATCGGGGATCCGCTGGCGCCGGAGATCTTCAGCGTGACCTTGACGTTGAACTCGTCGTTCTCGCCCTGGTTGGTGAACGCCACGGTGAACGCCTGGCCCTCGACGTAGGTCAGGCGGTTCGTCGTCCCCGGCTGGAGCGTGGCGCTGCCGTAGGAGGTCGCGTCGAGGCCGGTGCCGTGGAGGCCGGGGCCGGTGGTCTGGTTCGGATCGTTCGTCGCGCCGTCGCCGTCGCCGCCTGAGAGTTGCTGGCCGAGCTTGGAGGCCACGTAGCCAGGTGAGACCCACGAGATCTCGTTCAGGAACTGCGAGGCGGCGATGTTCTGGCCGCCGATGCTGTGTTGTTCGAAGGCGTCCTTGATGAACGGGATCACGCGCTGGGAATAGAGCACGTCGGACGCGTCGAACGAGCGCATGTCGCCGGCGATCGCCTCGATCGCGCGATCGGCGGCCTCGCCCTCGTCGCCGAGTGCGGGCCGGATCTGCTCGGCGATCGAGCTCAACCCGTCGCGCCGCAGCTCGAGCAGGATCAGCAGCGACTGCTGCGCCGGCGCCATGTCGTCGGGCACGCTCAGCTCACGCGCCTGCTTGAGCGTGTTGTCGGCCTGACCGCGCCAGCCCAGGATCGACTGGTAGAGCTCCTGCGGCGACTGCGAGCTGGCGGCGTCCATCTGCTTGAAGAACTCCTCGCCGGTCTGCCGCGATGACGTCGCCAGGCCCGAGACCTGGCGGTTGTAGTCGCGCAGCGCGTTGTCGCGGCGCGTGTTGTTGCACGCGCGCACCCCGAAGAACAGCAGCAGCAGGATGATCGCGCCGAGGATGCCGGCGACCAGCCGCCGCATCAACACGGTCTGGGAATCGGAGGACCCGCCGGAGACCGGCCGGCCACGCCGGGGCGGCGAGGCGGAACGAACGCGTGTCCGTGTGGTGCGTGTGGGTTCGTCGTCCTCGTCGAAGAAGGACAAGTCGGGTTCTCCTCAGGGCTGTCCTGATGCCGTCGGAGCGGCACATCCAGGCCGGTCCGACCGTTTCAGGATGACAGGGGGGTCGGAGGGAACACCGCCGACGCGCCGAACCGAGGCCTGATGGAGAGCACGGCGGAGGTCGCTGCACCACTCGTCCTCGGCCGCTACCGGCTCGGCGAGCGGCTGGGCGCGGGCGGCTTCGGGACCGTCTACGCGGCCACGGACGAGCGCCTTGAGCGCCTCGTCGCGGTCAAGGTGATCCCGTCCGCTCCGGCGCGCGATCCCGAGCGGGGGCGCCGCGAGGCGCTGGCCGCCGGCCGACTCGACCATCCCGGGATCGTCTCCGTGTTCGACGCGGGCGAGGACGGCCGCGCGCGTTATCTCGTCTCCGAACTCGTCCACGGCCGCACGGTCGACGAGCTCAGCGCCGAGGGTGTGCTGACCGACCGTGACGCGCTGCGGATCGGTCTCGCCTTGTGCGGCGCGCTCGAGCATGCCCACGGCCGCGGCGTCGTGCACCGCGACGTCAAGCCCCAGAACGTGATCGTGCCCGAAGCGCCGCGCTCGGCGGAGGGCGTGGCCAAGCTGGCCGACTTCGGCGTCGCCCACCTGGCCGGAGACGACGCGCTCACGCGCACCGGCGACGTCGTCGGGACGCTGGCCTACATGGCGCCCGAGCAGGCCGCCGGCAAGCGCGTCGACGAGCGCGTGGACCTCTACAGCCTGGCGCTCGTGCTCTACGAGGTGCTGGCGGGGGAGAACCCGGTGCGGGCGGGGTCGCCGGCGGCGACGGCGCGCCGCGTCGGCACCGTGCTGCCGCCGCTGCGGCGCGCCCGCAAGGACCTGCCGGAGGAGCTGTGCGCGGCGATCGACCGTGCGCTGCGCCCGCGCCCCGACGAGCGCGGGACGCTCTCGGAGTTGGCCGACGAACTCGCGGAATCGCTGCCCGAGGTCTCCGACGACGGCGGCGGGACGGTCGCCCGGCTTCCGGTCGAGCGCACGCTCCCGCGCGGCCTCGACCGCGCCACCGCGGCGCTGCTGGCCGGCGGGCTCGTCGCCGCCGCGCTCGCGTGGCTGGGGCAGCCGCTGCTGCCCGCGCTGGCCGCGGTCGCGGTCGTCGCCGTGGTGCCGCGGCTCGGCTGGCTCGTGAGCGCGGTGGCCACGATCGGCCTGATCGCCGCCGAGCGGCCGGGTGCCGCGCTGCTCATCGCCGCCGCGCTCGCGCCCGTCCCGCTGCTGCTGCGACGCCACGGCACGCTGTGGTCGCTGCCGGCGCTCGCGCCGTTGCTGGGGCTGGCGAGCCTCGCCGGGACGTTCCCCGCGCTGGCCGGGCAGGCGAGGGGCGCGCTGACGCGGGCGGCGCTGGCCGCGCTCGGCGCCTGGTGGGCGCTGTTGGCCGCCCCGCTGCTCGGCCAGGCCCTGCTCGGTGAGCCCGCGACGGCGGAGCGGTCATCCGCCGCGCTCGGCGCCTCGGGGCCGGCCGCAGCGATGGAGCGGGCGACCGCGGCGCTCGGCGCGGCGGAAAACCCTGCGGTGGCGGCCGCCGATCCGGCCGCGGCGGTCGGCGGCGCCGGCAACGACGCGAGCGCGCAGCGCGCGCTCGACGAGGTGCTCGTGCCGCTCGTCACCAGCGGCGCGTTGCTGTACGTCGTCCTGTGGGCGCTGGCGGCGCTCGTGCTGCCGTGGCTCGTGCGCGGCCGCTGGCTCGCCGCCGACGTCGTCGCGGCCTCGACCTGGGCGGCGGCGCTGGGCGCCGGGACGGCGGCGATCGCGACCACGATCGGCGCTCCAGAGCCGCGCGGGCTCGTCGCCGGAGCCGTCGTGGCCGGCATTCTGGCGATCGCGCTCCCACTCCTCCGGGGAGTACGAGTGGTGGAGCCGTGACGCCTGGCCGGATACTGTGCTCCGGCAATCATGGCCACCATGTCCGGGTACCGCCCATGAGCGTGCTGCGCAGCCTCGAATCCAAGCTCGCCGGGCTCGTCGAGGGCACGTTCTCGCGTGCGTTCAAGTCCGAGGTGCGCCCGGTCGAGATCGCGCGCAAGCTGGCCAAGGAGATGGACGAGCACAAGGTCCAGTCGCTCTCGCGCGTCTATGCCCCGAACGAGTACACGGTCTGGCTGTCACGCGACGATCGCGCGCAGTTCGAGGGTGCCGAGGACGAGCTGGCGCGCGAGCTCTCGGGCTATCTGCTCGAGCACGCGCGGCGCGAGAAGATCACGCTGGGGACGAGCCCGCGGGTGGAGTTCAAGACCGACGAACGGCTGCGGCTGGGCGAGTTCGGCATCCAGGCACGGCGCGTCAAGGCGCCCGCGCGCGAGCACGAGCCGCCGAGCCAGGGCGACGCCGGCCACACGATGGTCTACTCGAGCGCCGAGCGCGTGCAGGAGCCGCTGCGCGAGCCCGACCCGCGCCGCGGCCGCGCGCGGCTGAAGGTCGAGGGCCGGACCGAGCTCGTCGGCTCGGCGGGCGCGGTGCTCGGGCGCTCGCGCGAGGCCGACGTCGTGCTCGACGACCCGAACGTCTCCCGCCAGCACGCCGAGATCCGCCCCTCGGGCGGCTCCTGGATCGTCAACGACCTCGGCTCGACGAACGGCATCAAGGTCAACGGCCGGCGCGTCCAGGGCCCGCAGTCGCTGCGGCGCGGCGACGTGATCGAGCTCGGCACCTCGAGCGTGACGTTCGAGCTGGAGTGACGCGGTGGAGCTCGACCCGATCGCCGTGGCACTGAAGTTCGGTTTCCTGGCCGTGCTGTACCTGTTCCTGTTCTGGGTCGCGCGCTCGACGCTCAAGGACATGCGGCGCGGGACCGAGCAGGCGTACGTGGGTCCGAGTGCAGACGTCGAGGACGCCACGGGCATGTACACCGCGTCCGCGCCGCTCGGTCACGACGGTGGCGCGCCGAAGCTGCGCGTGCGCACCGGCGCGGGCCTCTCGCCCGGCTCCGCCTATGATCTCAGCGACGGCGCGATGCTCGGTCGTGGCGATCAGGCGGACATCCGCCTCGAGGACGGATTCGCGTCAGCGCGACATGCGCGCCTCGTCCCGCAGGGGGATGTGATGGTGTTGGAGGACCTTGGCTCCACGAACGGCACGTACCTGAACGGTGAACCGCTGCGCGGCCCTCAACCCCTGCACGCGGGCGACCGGATCCGGATCGGCGACAGCGAGTTCTCCTTCGAGCGTTGAGCATGCTGCGGATCGCTGACAGCTGGCACGGCTCCGACCTCGGCCTGCAGCGCCAGGGCAACGAGGACAACTACTTCGTGCGCGCGCCGCTGTTCGTCGTCGCCGACGGCATGGGCGGCGCGCAGTCGGGCGAGGTGGCGTCGGAGATGGCGGTCGAGGCGTTCGGCGACGGGGTGCCCGACGGCAACTCGCCGTCCGAAGGCCTCGTCCAGATCATCGAGACCGCCAACCGGCGCATCCACGAGCGCTCGCGCGCGGAGCAGCAGCGCGCCGGCATGGGCACGACGGTCACGGCGGCCTACGTGGGCGAGGACGCGGTCACGGTCGCGCACGTCGGCGACTCGCGCTGCTACCTCGTGCGCGACGGCGAGCTGCGCCGGCTGACCGTCGACCACTCGCTCGTGGGCGACCTCGTGCGGCTCGGCAAGCTGACCGAGGAGCAGGCCGAGCAGCACCCGCAGCGCTCGGTGATCACGCGCGCGCTCGGCCCCGAGCCGCACGTGCAGGTCGACGTCGAGGCCTTCGAGGCCAAGGCCGGCGACCTGTTCATGGTCTGCTCGGACGGGCTGACGGCGATGGTGCGCGAGGACCGGCTCAAGCCGATGCTGGTCGACAATGACCGGCCGCTGGACGAGCTCGGGCGCGAGCTGATCGCGGCCGCCAACGCCGCCGGCGGGCGCGACAACATCACGGTCATCCTGTTCCGACTGGAGGAGATCGAGACCGGCGGGACCGCGGCCGCGCAAGCCGCCGCCGGCGCCGATCAGGACACGCGCGAGTACGAGACGTTCACGGGCGAGGCCTACGTCGAGCCGCGCCAAGGCGTCAGCCGGCCGCAGGGCCACACGCGCCACGCCGACGAGGCGCGCGCGGCCGAGCGGACCCGCTCCGCAGTGCGCGCGTCCGACGAGGCGGAAGCGGAGTACCGCAGCTCGGGCACGGTCGCGCTGCAGGCCGTGCGTCCGCGGGCGGAGCCGATCGAGGAAGGCCAGGCCCACGCCCCGCCGCGGCAGCCGCCGCGCCGGCGGAGCCGGCGGCTGTTCTCGCCCGGCAAGCTGATCTTCATCGGCTGCCTGATCGGCCTCGTGGCCGCCTTCTGGCTCGCGACGCGCCAGGTCTTCTTCGTCGGCGTCGACGAGACCCGCGGCAACGTCGTCACCCTCTACAAGGGCCTTCCGTACGACCTCCCGCTCGGGATCCGGCTGTACTCACCGGTCCGTCACACCGGCGTCACGCTGCAAAGCGTGCCCGCGCGCCGCCGCGCGGCGTTCACGGACCACACGCTGCGCTCCAAGGACGACGCCGAAGGGCTCGTGAAGGCGCTCGAAGAGGGACGACTGAACGGGTGAGAAGGCGACCGAAAGCAGGGGCCGCCAGGCCCGGCAAGGCCACGCGGAGCGAGCGGTGAGCGCGCGCAACCGCGAATTGATGGCGCTGATTCCCGCGTCGCTGCTGCTGACGGCCGGCTTCGCCGCGATCTTCATCCAGCGCGCGTCCGTGCTGTCGGACGTCAGCCTGACCTACGGCGCGATCTTCCTCGGCCTGTGCTTCGCCGGGCACCTCGTGATCCGCTTCACGCTGCCGGACGCCGACCCGTACCTGTTCCCGCTCGTCGCCGTGCTCGCGTGCTTCGGCCTGGTCGTCATCTACCGCATCGACGAGGAGCTCGCGCGCGACCAGGCGCAGTGGTTCGTGATCGGGCTGGTCCTGTTCGTGGTCACGATCGTCGCGCTGCGCGACTTCCGCGTGCTGGAGCGCTACCGCTACACGATCGCGCTCGCGGGCCTGGCACTGCTGCTGCTGCCGCGCGTGCCCGGGATCGGCCAGCAGGTCAACGGCGCCTACCTCGGCGTCAAGATCGGTCCGATCTCCTTCCAGCCCGCGGAGTTCGGCAAGATCGCGATCGTCATCTTCCTGGCCGCGTACCTGCGCGACACGCGCCAGGTGATGATCCAGTCCTCGCGGCGCGTCCTCGGAGTGACGATCCCGCGGCTGAAGCACTTCGGCCCGCTGCTCGTGGTCTGGGGCGCGGCGATGCTGATGCTCGTCTTCATCCGCGATCTCGGCTCGTCGCTGATGTACTTCGGCGCCTTCCTCGCGCTCGTCTACGTCGCCACCAACCGGTTCTCGTTCGTGCTCGCCGGGATGGTGCTGTTCGCGGGCGGCGCGTGGTTCTTCGCCTCGACCGTCGGCCACGTCCAGAGCCGCATCGAGACCTGGCTCGACCCGTTCAAGCCGGGTCTTTACGACCAGGTGGGCGGCTCCTACCAGATCGCCAACGGACTGTTCGCGCAGGCCGACGGCGGGCTCTTCGGCCAGGGCCTGGGCGCGTCGCTGCTCAACCTGCCCGACGGCGCGCCGCTGGTCCCCGCGCCGCAGACGGACATGATCTACGCCGTCATCGTCAACGACCTCGGGCTCGTCGGGGCCTGCGGCTTGATGCTGATCTACCTGCTGATCGCCGAGCGCGGATTCAAGACCGCGATGCTGGCCTCGGACTCGTTCTCGAAGCTGCTGGCGACCGGGCTGACGGCGGTGATGGCGCTGCAGGTGTTCGTGATCGTCGGCGGCGTGACGCGCGTGATCCCGCTGACCGGCGTCACGCTGCCGTTCGTCTCCTACGGCGGCTCCTCGATCGTGGCCAACTTCGTGCTGCTGGCGCTGCTGCTGCTGATCTCCGACCGCGCGCGCCGCCCGAGCGGCGCGCGCGCGAGCCGAGGCCTGAAGTGAACACGCCGATCTTCCGCCTGTTCGCGGTCTTCCTGATCCTGTTCGCGGTGCTGATCGGCTTCACGTCGCGCTGGGCGGTCTTCGGCGCGCCGGCGCTGCGCGAGAACCCCGCCAACAAACGCGTCGTGCTCGAGGAGCAACGGATCAAGCGCGGCGTGATCCGCGCTGCCGATGGCACGGTGCTGGCCGGTAGCACGCGCCTGTCGGGCGACCGCTACGGGCGCCGCTATCCGACCGGCCGCCTGTTCGCGCTGCCCGTCGGGTTCGATTCGGTGCAGTTCGGGCGGATCGGGCTCGAGCGCTTCTACAACGACGACCTGATCGGCCGCGAGGACGAGCTGACCGGGATCATCGACTCGCTGACCGAGAAGACCCAGGTCGGCAACGACCTGCGGACGACGCTCGACCCGAAGGCCCAGCAGGTCGCCTACGACGCGCTCAAGGGGCGCAAGGGCGCGGTCGTGGCGCTCGACGTCGACAGTGGCGCGGTGCGCGTACTGGCCGGCACGCCGTCGTTCGACCCCGACCATCCCGATCGCGGCTCGACGTTCAACACCGCCACCCAGGGCCTGTACCCGCCCGGCTCGACGTTCAAGACCGTCACGGCCACGGCGGCGATCGACTCCGGCCGCTACCAGCCCGACTCGCGCGTCAGCGGCAAGAACGGGAAGGTCATCTCGGGCACGCCGTTGAACAACTTCGGCAGCCAGGACTTCGGCGACATCACGCTGACGGAAGCGCTCACGAACTCCGTCAACACCGTGTGGGCCGAGGTCGGGATCAAGCTCGGGCGCAAGACGATGCAGGAGTACATGGACCGCTTCGGGTTCGGAGCCAAGCCGCCGCTGGACTATCCCGCCAACCAGATGTCGACGAGCGGGCCGACCCGGCGCGGGCAGATCATCGCGATGAGCTCGAGCCGGGTCGACGTCGGGCGCACGGCGATCGGCCAGGCGCTGCTGCTCGTGACGCCGCTGCAGATGGCGACGGTCGCGCAGACGATCGGCAACGACGGCGTGCGCATGGAGCCGCGCCTGGTCGAGAAGGTGATCGACCCCGAGGGGCGGACCGTCGATGAGCCGCTGCCGCAGCGGGCCCAGCGCGTGATGTCGAGCGAGAGCGCCGCCAAGGTCGGGACGATGATGAAGTCCGTCGTGCGCGAGGGCTCGGGCACCGCGGCCGCGCTGGAGGGCGTCGAGCTGGCGGGCAAGACCGGCACCGCCGAGATCAGTATCGCCCAGGGCATCAACGACCTCTGGTTCATCGGCTTCACCCGCGAGGTCGCGGTCGCCGTCATCATCGACCGCGAGCAGGGTCAGGGCGGCACGGTCGCCGCCCCGATCGCCAAGCGCGTCCTGCAAGCCCTGGGGCAATAGGTGCACACGATCACACGCGACACGATGGTCGACGGGCGCTACCGCGCGGTCAAGCGGCTCGGCTCGGGCGGCATGGCCGAGGTCTGGTGCGTCGAGGACGAGGTCCTCGGGCGTCGCGTGGCGCTGAAGCTGCTGGGCGGGCGGTTCGTCGACGATCCGGAGTTCCGCGAGCGCTTCCGGCGCGAGGCGCGCGCCGCGGCCGGGCTCGCGCATCCGAACATCGTCGGCATCTATGACCGCTCGGAGTGGGACGGCGTGCCCTACATCGCGATGGAGCTGGTCGACGGCAAGACGCTGAAGGAGCTCGTCACCGAGCGCGGGCCGCTGCCTCCCGACGTCGCGATCGCCTTCACCGAGCAGATCCTGCGCGCGCTCGGCTACGCCCACCGGCGCGGGATCGTGCACCGCGACGTCAAGCCGCAGAACGTGATCATCGACTCCGAGGGCCAGGCCAAGGTCGCCGACTTCGGGATCGCGCGCGCGGCCGACTCGGAAATGACGCAGACCGGCGCGATGGTCGGCACCGTCCAGTACCTCTCGCCCGAGCAGGCCGAGGGCCGCCCGGTCGACCATCGCTCCGATCTCTACTCGACCGGGATCGTGCTCTACGAACTGCTGACCGGCCAGGTGCCGTTCGACGGCGAGGCGCCGATCTCGATCGCGATCAAGCAGATCAACGAGCCGCCGGTGCCGCCGGGGCAGCTCGAGCCGGGGATCCCGCCCGCGCTCGAGGCGGTCGTCATGCGGGCGCTGGAGAAGGACCCGGAGCGCCGCTTCCAGAGCGCCGACGAGTTCGTGGCCGCGCTCGAGAACGCACGCCGCGCGCCGATGCGCCGGGTCGTCGCCGAGCCGGCTCGCGTCGTCGAGGAGGAGCCGCGCACGCGCTGGTGGATCTGGGCGCTCGTGGCGCTGGCGCTGGCGGCGATCGGCGTCGGGATCTACTTCCTGACCGTCGGCAACCGGGTGACGGTCCCGAACCTGGTCGGGCGCGAGGCGAGCGAGGTCGACCCGATCCTCGAGGACCGCGGGCTCGAGGTGCAGTTCACGACCCAGGAGTCCGACGACGTGCCCCGCGACGAGGTCATCTCCCAGGACCCGGTGGCCGGCGAGCAGGTCCGCGAGGGCTCGACCGTGGACGTCGTGATCTCGGGCGGGCGGGGCGAGGTGCCGGTGCCCGCCGTCGAGGGCGAGTCGCGCGAGGACGCGCAGCGGACGCTGGAGGACGCCGGCTTCAAGGTCAAGGTCGAGGAGGCGTTCTCGGACTCGGTGGACGAAGGCGACGTGATCTCCACCTCGCCGAAGGGTGGCGAGCCGCTGACCAAGGGCCGGACGGTCACGATGCGGGTCTCGCAGGGCCCGCAGGGGATCGCGGTGCCGAAGGTCGTCGGGCTGCAGGTCGACGACGCGCAGGCCCAGCTCGAGTCCGCCGGCCTGCGCTCCGAGGTGACCGAACAGGAGACGACCCAGCCGGCCGGGACCGTGATGGAGCAGAACCCGTCGACGGGGACGCGCGTGGAGCGCGGCGCCACGGTCGCGCTGACGGTCGCGGCGCAGCGCCCGGAGGTGCCCGACGTCACCACGGACAACCCGACGGCCGACGAGGCCACGGCCACGCTCGAGCAGGCCGGGTTCAAGGTCCAGACGCGCGAGCGCCAGGACCCGGACCCGGCGCTGGCCGGACGCGTCGTCGACCAGTCGCCCGATGCCGGCGAATCGCGCTCCAGCGGCGCGACGATCACGATCTACGTCGGCGTGAGTCCCGCCGCGGAGACGCCGACGCCGACGCCGACTCCCGGATGAGGGTCGCCGTCCTCGCCGGCGGGCGCTCGTCCGAGCACGAGGTCTCGCTGAACTCGGCGGCGGCCGTGCGCGCCGGGGTCGCGGCCGCCGGGCACGACGTGCTGCCGGTGACGATCGAGCGCGCGGGTGCGTGGATCCACGAGGACGCCGAGCTGGCCCTGCGCCCGGGCCAGGGCCTGGCCGGCGCCGACGTGGTCTTCCCGGTCCTGCACGGGCCGTTCGGCGAGGACGGGACGCTGCAGGGCCTGCTCGAGCTGCTCGACGTGCCCTACGTCGGCGCCGGCGTGCTCGCCTCCTCGCTGTGCATGGACAAGGTCGTCTTCAAGGAGGTGCTGGCCGCCGCGGACGTCCCGCAGGTCCCCTACGTGGGGGTGCGGGTCGCTCGCTGGCGCGCCGAGCCCGAAGCCGTGGAGCGCGAGCTGGCCGCGCTGGGCACGCCGGTGTTCGTCAAGCCGGCGCGGCTGGGCTCCTCGGTCGGGATCGCCAAGGTGTGGTCGGAGTCCGAGCTCGCGCCCGCGCTCGAGGCCGCGTTCGCGCACGACTCGCACGTGATCGTCGAGGGCTTCTCGGCCGGCCTGGAGGTCGAGTGCTCGGTGCTGGGCAACGGCGAGCCGGAGGCTTCGATCCCCGGCGAGATCGTCCTGACCGGATCCGAGTGGTACGACTACGAGGCCAAGTACCAGCCCGGCGGCATGGAGCTCGTCGTCCCCGCCCGGCTTGAAGGCCACGTGCTCGACGAGGTGCGCCGGCTGGCCGTCGACACGTTCCTGCGCGTCGGCTGCGCCGGTCTCGCCCGCGTCGACTTCTTCGTCGAGGACGGCGAACGGGTGCTCGTGAACGAGCTCAACACGCTCCCGGGCTTCACCGCCACCAGCGTCTACCCGAAGCTCTGGGAGGCGACCGGCCTCGCGTTCCCGGAGCTCTGCGACCGGCTGCTCGGACTCGCGTTCGAACGCTTCGAGGCCGAGCGCAGCGTCGCGTTCTAAGGGGCCTGCCCCTAAGCCGCGACTTCCTGGAACAGGCGGATCTCGGAGATCTCGGCCTTCTGGGCATCGGGCGCGAGCTCGGTGATCCAGACGAGGTAGTAGCGGTAGGCGGTGTCGCCGGTGTCGAGCTTGAAGCGCTTGGACTTGGCGTTGACGGTGCCGCCGCCGACCTTCGTCCAGCCCTCGGGGACCGACGTGGGCGCCGGGCCGGGCGGGGCGGCGTAGATCGTCGCGCGCCAGCCGGGCTCGGGCGTGTCGATCTGCATCTGGACGGCGTCGACCTTGGGCTTGGCGTCGATGTAGAGGCCGACGCCGGTCTTGCCCGCGCCCTCGAGGCCGTCGCGGTAGCTCTCGGTCGACCACGCCGTGCCGTCGTCGCGGTCGACGGTGCGGGACGCCTCGTCGGTGTGCTCCTCGTTGTCGCCGAGCGGGTCGTAGTCGTGCGCGGACCCGCGCCGGACGGAGACGATCTTCGTGCCCTCGGGCGTCGGCTGTGCGACCCGGCCGGTCCCGGTGCCCTTCTGGACGCGCGGCGGGACCTCGCGCGAGGCGATGATGACGATCACGACGGCGACCGCGATCAGCGCGATGATGCCCAGGACCGGCAGCGAATGGCGCATCCGGAACGGCAGCCGCCGCCGCGTCTTGGCCGGCAGCGTGCGGATGACCGCGGTCGCCTCGCCGGTCGAGGTGCCCTGGCGGGCGGCCTCGAGCGCGAGCGCGTCCTCGAGGTCGGCGACGAGCGACGGGATGTCGGCGTAGCGGTGCGCGAGGTCCTTGTCGGTCATCCGGTCGAGCACCGCGGCGGTGGTGGCGGAGACCTCGGGGCGGACGCGCTGGATGTCCGGCAGGTCCTCGCGGACGTGCTTCATGGCCACCGAGATCTGGTTCTCGCCGTGGAACGGGACGTCGCCGGTGAGCATCTCGTAGAGCACGACGCCGAGCGAGTAGATGTCCGACTGGCCGTCGACGTCGTGGCCCAGCGCCTGCTCGGGCGAGACGTAGTCGGTCGTCCCGAGCACGCGGCCGTCGGCGGTCAGGCCGTCGTCGCGCAGCGAGCGGGCGATCCCGAAGTCGGTCACCTTGGCCGAGCCCTCGGGGTCGAGCAGGACGTTCTGCGGCTTGACGTCGCGGTGCACGATCTCGTGCGCGTGCGCGCAGCCGAGCGCGCGGGCGATCTCGATCGCGTAGGCCAGCGACTCGTCGACCGGCAGCCGGCCGAGCCGGCGGATGCGGTTCTTGAGCGTCTCGCCCTCGACGTACTCGAAGACGATGTACGGCCGGTTCTCGTCCTCGCCGGCGTCGATCACGCCGACGATGTGCGGATGCGAGAGCTGCGCGACCGCGCGCGCCTCGCGCCGGAACCGCTCCAGCTGGTCGGAATCGGCCGACATCTCGCGGTGCAGGAGCTTGATCGCCACCCGTCGCTCGAGGTTGTGGTCGAAGGCCCGGTAGACCGTCGACATCCCTCCAGCACCGATCTGGGCGTCGAGCCGGTACCGGCCGCTCAGCTGCATGCCCACGAGCGTGCTCATGTGCTGCTGCGTATTGTGGCCGATCCGAGCATGGGCTCGGAGTTAAGTTCGGCGATCGGAGCCGCAGCTCCCGCCTCAGGTGCAGCAGCGCGAGGTCCTTGCCCTTGGCCTCGAGCATGATGTCGAAGTCGAGGCCCGCAGCCGTCGAGTCCAGGAACTGGCGGAACGCGATCGGGTCGATCAGGTCGGCGTGGGCGCGCAGCTGGGGCAGCACCCACTCGCGCACGACGCGGCGGCCGTCCTTGCGCCGGCGTTCCTCGAGCGCGGTCTTGGGGGTCGAGTAGTGGATCTTCGGCGTGACGCCGGCGGGCCAGGTCGCGAGCGCGGCCTCGAGCGCCTCGCGGTCCGGGATCCCGTCCGGATCGTGGCAGTGGTGGTGCAGGATGTCCCAGACCACGCGCGCCCCGGTGCGCCGGTGCAGCTCGAGCACGGCGCCGAGGCCGAACGTGCGGTCGTCGTTCTCGATCACGAGCCGGCGTCGCGCCGCCTCCGAGAGCCGCTCGAAGCCGGCCTCGAAGCGCCCGAGCGCGTCGCCCTGGCCGCCGCCGACGTGCAGGACGACGACGGCCTCGGGCCCCAGGCCCATCGCATCCATCAGCGCCGCTTGGAACTCGAGGTCGCGGACCGCGGCGGCCTGGACGCGCTGCGTCCTCGGAGTTGAGGACGACGTACTGGCCGGGGTGCGACGAGAGCCGGATGTCGAGCGCTCGCGCCAGCTCGCCGGTCGCGGCCAGCTCAGCCTCGCACTCGCCGAGCTGGTCGTGGAACTGCGGCAGGTCCGGATGCGTCGCGTACGGCGCCAGCGACGCCGTCATCCGGTACATGCGGATCCCGTGTCGCTCGAGGTAGCGCAGGACCGCCTCGAGCGCCTCGAGCGAGTGCCGCAGATGCGGGCCGGACTGCCAGCGGCGGGCGTCGTGGCTCGGCAGCCCGCCTTCCCCGAGGACCTTTACGGCAAAGCCGAGACGCACATGGCAGTTACGAGTCGCTGGACCGCCCGGACCACGTCCGCGACTCGGCGTCGTCGGGCGGCTGGATCGGCTCGACCCGTTCGTCCGGGTTCGACGAGCGGTCGATCGCGTCCTCGATCTGCGCCTGCTCGGGCGTCATGCCCTCGCTCGACTCGGCGGCCTCGCGCAGCTCGAGCTCGGTCTGCTCCTGGCCCTCGGCCTCGCCCTCGCCGGCCTCGGCCAGCGGCACCTCGGACGGCGTCGCGATCTCCCCATCGGGGCCTGCGTAGTCGGAGACGGTGCCGCCGATGTTCCCCGCCTCGGCCGCGGCGGCGGCCTCTTCGGCGGCCTCGTCGATCGTCGTCGATTCGTACGCGGGCGGCACCGGGACGGCGGTCGCGGTGTTCGCGACCGGCCCGGCGGCGTCGTAGTTGGACACGGGCGGCGGCGTGTAATCGGGCTCGGGCGGCGCGGGCTCGTCGCTGCGGCCCGGGAGCAGCGCCACGACCTTGTCGCGCTTGAGCAGGAGCGGCCGCCGCAGCGGCGACGACGACGCCGCCGATCAGCAGGCCCTTTCTTGCGAGAGCGCTTCTTGCGGGGCTGCACACCGGGCAGTTGCGCGGCGAGGCGATCGCGCGCGAAGGCGATCGCGACGTCGGCGATGGCGAGATTACGGGCGGTCTTGCTGAGCGAGGCCATGTGAAGACCGTACCCCTCCGCGCCGCCGGACATCCGCGTCCGTCAACCGCGAGGTCGGTGAGAACGCCCGTCGCCGACGCGCTCGGATCGATGTCGATGACTGCTTGAGTGTCCGCTTGGCGGTGGCAGTACTACAGGACTTCGGCTCGACGCCCGATACAGGCTTCGTCCGACGGTCCGTTTCGCCCTCTCAGGAGTTCAGCTACCGCATGAAGCCCACGACGACCACAGGCAACCGCCACCGCGTGTCGACGGACGATGCCCTCGCGCTGTGGCGTGAATACAAGGCCACCGGCGACGTCCGGGTCCGGAACCGGCTGGTCATGACCTTCGCGCCGCTCGTCAAGTACATCGTCTTCAAGAAGGTCCGTGAGCTGCCGGCACGCTGCGAGGTGGACGACTTCATCTCCTGCGGCCTCGAGGCCCTGATCACGTCGATCGACCGTTACGACCCGGAGAAGGGCGCGACGCTCGAGCAGTTCGTCTGGACCCGCATCCACGGCGCCGTGCTCGACGAGCTGCGCCGGCTCGACTGGGCGCCGCGCTCGCTGCGCCGTTGGGAGCGCGACATCGCCAAGGCGCGTGCCCAGTTCGCGTCACTTCACGGTTGCCGCCCGTCTCGCGAGGAGCTGGCCGCCGCGCTCTCGATCACGGTCGAGGACCTGCGTCGCCGCGAGGACGACATCGCCGTCTCGGACGTCACCTCGCTGAACACGCTCGTGATCTCCGACGACGAAACCACCGTCGAGCGCATCGACACGCTGGCCGACGGAGACCCCCGCGCCGACCCGGAACACCAGGCTGCCGGCTCCGAGGCCAAGGCCAAGTTCCGGCGCGCGTTCGAGGCGCTGCCGCTGCGCGAGCGCGAGGTCGCCGTCTTGCTCTACGTCAAGAACCTCACGTTGCGCGAGATCGGGCAGGTCATGGGCGTCTCGGAGAGCCGCATCTGCCAGATCCACTCCCAGCTCAAGCGCACGCTCAAGCAGCGCTTGTCCGACGACGCGGGCCTGTTCGCGGCCGTGGGCTGAGGCTCGAGAGCTCGCGGGACGCGGGCTCCCGGGTAGCGTTCGCTTCAGATGGAGCCGATTCGCTACGTCGAGAGCGTCGGCGGGTACTCGATCGCCTACCAGGTCGTGGGCGACGGGCCGCTGGACATCGTTTTCGTGCACGGCTGGATCTGCTCGTTCCAGCCCGGGTGGGAATGGCCGGCGCTGGCGTCGTTCTACCGGCGGCTGGCTTCGATGGGGCGGCTGATCCTGTTCGACAAGCGCGGGACCGGCCTCTCGGACCGGGTGCTCGGGATCGCGTCGCTCGAGGAGCGGATGGACGACGTGCGCGCGGTCATGGACGCCGCTGCCGTCGAGCGGGCGGTGGTCATCGGCGTCTCCGAGGGCGGGCCGATGTGCGCGTTGTTCGCGGCCACGCATCCCGCGCGCACGCTCGCGCTGGTGACGCTGGGCGCCTACGCGCGGCGCAACTGGGCGCCGGACTATCCGATCGGCCGCCGGCCCGAGCAGGACGGCTGGCTGCGGCCGACCGCCGAGCAGTGGGGCCGCTACGCGGCTGAGCGCTTCCTGGCCGAGCGCGCGCCCTCGATCGCCGCCGACGAGGAGGCGATCGAGTGGTACACGTCCTACATCGCGCGCGGCGCGAGCCCGTCGGCGGTGGCCGCGATCACCGACATGAACGAGGAGATCGACGTGCGCCCGGTCCTCCCGAGCGTGCGCGTCCCGACGCTGGTCATCCACCGCGAGGGCGAGTACCTGCGCGCGGCCAGCCGGTACATGGGCGAGCGGCTGCCGGCGGCGCGGATCGCCGAGCTGCCCGGGGTCGACCATCTGCCGTGGGAGGGCGACCAGACCGCGGTGCTGGACGAGATCGAGCGCTTCCTGGCGGGCGTCGGCGACCGCCCGGCCGCGCCTGGCGCAGTGCTCACGACGGTGCTCGAAGCGGACCTGCCGCAGTCCGAGCAGCGGCTGCTGGACTCCGCCCTCGCCCGCTTCCGCGGCCGCGAGCTCGCCGCCCCGCCCGGCCGCATCCGAGCCGGCTTCGACGGCCCCGCCCGCGCCGTCCGCTGCGCGACCGCGCTCGCCGACAACGTACCGGCCCTGCGTGCGGGCATCCACACGGGCGAGTGCGAGCTGCACCACGGCAGCGTGACCGGCCCGGCGCTCGACATCGCCGCCGAGGTCGCCGCCGTCGCCGCGCCCGGCGAGATCCTGGCCACGGCCATCGTCCAGGACCTCGTCGCCGGCTCCGGCATCGACTTCTCCGAACGCGGCAGCGCGGGCGAGCACCGCCTCTTCTCCGTCCTGCGCTATCGGGTTAGAGGTCGATGCGATGGCCGGCACCGCGGTCAAGCGCGGTGCGGTACACGAGCTCGGCGGCCGCGGCGTCCTCGGCGATGTGACCCATCGCCTTGTAGACGGTGATCTCGTCGTCGCGCTCGCGGCCGGGCGCGCGGCCCGCGAGTACGTCGCCGAGCTCGGTGGCGGCCGCCGGGTCGAGGCCGGCGAGCTCGGCACAGCCCGCGGGCGGCGGCTCGAACGCCTGGCGGGTCTCGACGAACAGCCGACCGCACGCCGCGAGCTCGGGATCGAGCTCGCCGCCCGGCGGTGCGAAGCCGACCGAGGTCACGTGGGTCCCTGCGGCCACCTCGCCGGCCCGCAGGACCGGCGAGGCGGCGGAGGTCGTCAGGCAGACGACGTCGGCGCCCGCGACGGTTCCCGCCTCGACGCCCAGCCGCGCCGCGGCGGCCGGGTCGCGGGCGACGAGCCGGACCGACGTGAAGTCGCGGACGAGCGGGAGCATCCGCAGGTGCGCACGGGCCTGGACGCCCGAGCCGACGATCGCCAGCACGTGCGCGTCCTCACGAGCGAGCATGCGGACCGAGAGCGCGGCGCCGGCGGCCGTGCGCAGCCCGGTGATGTGCTCGCCGTCCATCACCGCGAGGCAGGCGCCCGTGGTCGCGTCGAGCAGGCAGATCACGGCCTGGTGGGGCTCGAGACCCCGCGCGACGTTGCCGGCGAACGCCCCGACCAACTTCACCGCCACCGGCCCATCTCCGCTGCGGCCGGCCATCGTCAGCACCGAGCCGTCGTCGGCGCGCACGGCCTGGCGCGGCGGGGCCTCCACTGCGCCCGCGGAGAGGGCTTGGAAGCCGGCGGAGACTGCCTCGAGCAGGGCCGCCGGATCGAGCAGCGCTTCGACGTCTTCCCGGGAAAGGATGAGCACGTCGCGCAGGCTACTTCGGTCCCGGCAGGAGGCATCACGTCCCGAACCCGGTATTACGGGAGGTGTGCATCGCTTCGCCCGTGCCGTCGCCTCGTTCTGGCGCAAGGCTTACGAGGACGGTCTGACCGGGCTCGCGGCGATGGTGGCGTACAACCTGATGCTCTCGATCTTCCCGCTGGCGCTGATCGCGCTGTTCGTCGCCGGCCGGGTGCTGCGCTCGCCGGAGCTGGCGGCATCGGTGATCACCGATGCGCAGACGATCTTCCCCACCGCGGCCGAGAGCACGCTGACCGAGGGCATCCGGCGGCTGCAGCAGTCCTCGACGACCGTCGGCATCGTCGCCGTGATCTCCTCGCTGTGGGTCGGCGCGTCCTTCTGGGGCGCGCTGGACACCGCGTTCTGCCGGATCTACCACCTGCCGTGCCGCACCTGGGTGCGCCAGAAGCTGTTCGGCTTCGGGATGCTCGTCGTGGTGTTGATCTTCATCGCCGCGAGCGTGCTCGTACCGACGGTCCAGGCCCTCGCCGTCCATGGCGCCGAGGACCTGCCCTTCGGTCTCGCGGAGACCCGCGACCTCATCTACTGGGGCGGCGTCGCGTTCGGCCTCGTGATCCTGTTCGGCGCGCTCTGCATCACGTACACGGCGGTGCCCAAGGGCGTGATCCCCTGGGCGTGCGTGTGGCCAGGTGCGCTCGGGGCGACGGTCGCGATGGGGATCGTCGACGCCACCTTCCCGCTCTACCTGTCGAACATCTCGACGCTGCGGATCGGCACGACCGCGGTGTTCGTGCTGATCGCGCTGGTGTGGTTCTACATCCTGGCGCTGATCGTGCTCGCGGGCGCGGTCGTCAACGAGCTGCGCTTCGAGGCACGTCGGACGCCGTCCGCGGGAAGCGTCGCGTCGCCGGAACGGCCCGCTGCCACGTCTCCACCCGCCGCTCCTGCACCGATTCCGGCTTCGCAGGGACACGCGGGTAGGTCCGGTGGCGGGGCGGGCGAGAGCGAGCGTCGTAGTCATCGGCCACCCCAGCACGGGGTTCGTGGCCTTTCATCGGACCGTCGGTCCATACTCGCCGGTCAAGTCGGCGAGTGCCGTAGCCTCTAGGGTTCGATGGAGGACCCTGAGACCCAGGAGCTGCGGCTCGAGCAGGTCGAGCGGGAGAAGGCCGAGCGCGAAGCGGCGGCTCACGCCGACCTGCCGACGGAGGAGCATGCGCACGAGCGGCGCGCGGAGAAGCACGCGTACCTGCGCGAGAAGCTCGCCGAACGCGCGCGCTCGGAAGAGGAAAACGGGTAAGGGTTTCGTCGATGAGCGAGCACGAACAGCAGGCAGGCCGCCTCGAGCGCGAGCTCCAGGAGATGGAGGAGCGGTCCGAGCGGCTCGGGGACGAGATCTCCGACGTGCGTGAGGACTGGGAGGCCAAGCGCCGGGACGAGAGCGTTCCGGGTGCGCCGGCGCCCGAAAGCGGGCTCCCGCCCGAGGCCAATCCCACGACCAGCGGCGACCAGCCGCCGCAGGACGGCGGGAACGAGCTTCCGCCGCCCGAGCCGGACGAGACCGACTAAGCCCGGATTTCAGTGCGAGAGTCGTCGTGTCGGGCGGTGGTGTCCGACACGACCGGTACCGCGGGTACGGATCGCGCGTCACGAGCTACGCCGGATCCTACGGTGACCTGCACACCGAAATCCCACGCTTGAGTTCGTCCGAAACGGTGCCGATACACACCACTGCCGGGGCGCTATCGCACCGCGATGGTGTGCGATTACGCCTTCCCCGGCACCACGGCGCTAGCGACGCTTCGCCGTCCTAAATCCACCGAGGAACGGAATCCAGTGGCAACTTCCCGCGCGGCTCGAGCCGCGGCAAAGGTAGGACCGAGCGTCCGCTCGCCGTTGTCGGCGACGCTGCTCGTGGCGGCGGCGCTCGGCGCCATCGTCGCAACCGGTACGTCCGGTGCCGAGGCGAATGCGGCACCCCCCGGCCAAGGCTTCACGCTCAACGCCGGCGATATGAAGCACATCCTCAAGCAGATCAAGATCGCGGAGAACCACGCGACCAAGGAGGGCGCCGAACGGCCAGCCGGTCCCGGGTGCGCCGCTGCTCGGCGATGGGCCGAACCAGATCGCCAGCCCGCTGCTCCCGTACGGTCTGAGGACCGTCGACGGGTCCGAGAACAACCTCGTGCCCGGTCAAGGCACGTACGGCGCCGCTCATAAGCCGTTCCCGCGCCTCGCCCCGCCCTCGTTCATGGACGCGGAGCCGATGGGAGCGTTCGGCGCTGCCGGCGCGCCCGCGTCCAGCTACACGCAGAAGCGCGGCAACGTGGTGGATTCGCGCCCGCGCACGATCAGCAACCTGATCGCCGACCAGACGGAGACCAACCCGGCCGCCGTGAAGGCGGCCGGCAAGCCGCATCGCACGTTCCTCGGCGAGCCAGGTGGTCCCGTGCTCGGCCCCGAACTCGGATCCCAAGACGTGCGTGAAGAAGGGCGAGACGCTCTTCATCCCGAACGTGACCACCGACGTCGGCCTCTCGCCGCCGTACAACTCGTGGTTCACGATCTTCGGCCAGTTCTTCGACCACGGCGTCGATTCGACGACCAAGGGCGGCGGCACCGTCTTCGTGCCGCTCAAGGGCGACGACCCGCTGATCGCGGGCAACGACGGCGAGCATGGAACGAGCGACGACCTGCCGGCCGCAGCTGCGCTTCATGACCCTCACGCGCGCCAAGAACCAGCCCGGCCCCGACGGCCGGCTCGGCACCGACGGACGACGTCCAGGACGCCACCAACACCAACTCGCCCTGGGTCGACCAGAGCCAGACCTACACGTCGCACCCCTCGCATCAGGTCTTCCTGCGCGAGTACGCGCTCGTCGACGGCAAGCCGGTCGCGACCGGTGAGCTGCTCGAGGGCGACAAGGGCGGCATGTCCACCTGGGCGAACGTCAAGAACCAGGCGCGCGACGAAGCTCGGCATCGACCTCAACGACGACGACGTGCTCGACGTCCCGATGCTCGCGACCGACCAGTACGGCCGGTTCCTGCGCGGCCCGCTCCGCGGGATGCCGCAGATCGTGACGGCCGGCGGGCTCGGTCGAGGGCAACCTCGACGGCCCCGGTGCGACGTACCGGCACGACGTCCGGCAGCATCGGCATCGCCTTCCTGGACGACATCGCGCACAACGCCGTGCCGAAGCCGGTCGCAGCCGGAGCACGGGCCGACCCCGGCGCCGGCCCGCGCTGACGCCCGACACCGACACGTCGCGTCACCCGACGACCGGCACCCAGCCGCCGGTACCTACGACGACGAGATGCTCGACGCGCACTTCATCGCCGGTGACGGCCGCGTGAACGAGAACATCGGCGCTGACGTCGGTCCACCAGGTGTTCCACTCGGAGCACAACCGGCTGGTCGACTACATGAAGGACGCTGATCGTCGACCGCAGAACATCGACGGCTCGGCCGAGTGGAAGCACCGCGACCGGACGAATGGAACGGCGAGCGTCTCTTCCAGGCCGCCCGCTTCGTCACGGAGATGGAGTACCAGCACCTCGTGTTCGAGGAGTTCGCGCCGCAAGATCCAGCCGGCATCGATCCGTTCAACGCCGTTCACGCAGTCAGCACACCGGACATCGACCCGGCGATCAAGGCGGAGTTCGCCCACGCGGTCTACCGCTTCGGGCACTCGATGCTGACCGAGACGGTCGTCGCGGACGAACAGACGAACGGGACCAAGAACGACATCGCCGCTGCTCGACGCGTTCCTGAACCCGCACGGTCCTACGACGACGGCAGCACGGCAAGTACCCTGACCCCCGAGGCAGGCCGCGGCAGCCATCGCCGATGGGCATGACGCGACCAGGTCGGCAACGAGCTCGACGAGTTCGTGACCGACACCCTGCGCAACAACCTGCTCGGGCTGCCGCTCGACCTGGCCACGCTGAACCTGACCCGCGCCCGTGACACGGGCATCCCGTCGCTCAACAACTTCCGCAAGCAGGTCTACAAGACCACCGACGACGGCGCGCTGAAGCCGTACACCGACTGGGTCGACTTCGGCCAGGGCCTGAAGCACCCGGAGTCCGCTGGTGAACTTCATGGCGGCCTACGGCCAGCACCCGACGATCAAGGACGCCGACGACGCTCGCCGACAAGCGGGCCGCGGCGCAGGCGATCGTTCGACACGGACGCCGCGCTGACATCCGCCGACCCCGGCGGACGCCTTCGACGTTCATGTCAACAGCACGCGGCACGTGGGCCAACGTGGACGGCGAGTCCGTCACCGGCCTCGACGACGTCGACCTCTGGGTGGGCGGCCTCGCCGAGTCGCAGAACCTGTTCGGCGGGCTGCTCGGCTCGACGTTCAACTACGTGTTCGAGCAGCCAGATGACCGACCTCCAGGACGGCGACCGGCTGTACTACCTGTCCCGCACGCTCGGGCATGAACCTGCGGACCGCAGCTCGAGGGCAACTCGTTCGCCGAGCTGATCATGCGCAACACCGACGCCGCGGCCTCAAGGCCGACGTGTTCGCCGACGGCGGACTGCGAGTTCGAGCTGGCCAACCTCGCGACGGCACCGGACCGCGAACCGGTCGCCGACGACCCGGCCATCGAGTGCGACGAGAGCTGCTGCTCCTGATGCGGATGGCCGACGGCACGATCCGCTACCGCGCAGAACAACAGCGTCGACCCGCCGGGCCTCAACGCCCAGAGCACGTTCAACGGCGACCGCGGCCCCGACCGCATCCACGGCGGCAGTCGACAACGACACCTTCTGGGGCAACGAGCGGCAACGACATCATCGAGGGCAACGACGGCGGCGACATCGCCCTCGGCGGCGAGGGCGACGACATCATCACCGACTCTGCCGGCGACGACATCCTCAAGGGCGGTGCCGGCAACGACGCGATCGACGCCGGCCCCGGCCTGGACATCATCCATGGCCGGGCGACGGCGACGACTTCACCGACGGCGGCATCGAACGGCAACGAGACGTTCGCCGGCGAGGGCGACGACCTGGTCGTCGCCGGCGACGGCCCGGACACCGTGTTCGGCGACGGCGGCGACGACTGGCAGGAAGGCGGCAACGCCAACGACCTGCTCGCAGGGCGACAGCGGCGCGCCGTTCTTCGACGACCCGCAACGACTCCGGGCCACGACGTCCTGATCGGCGACGGCGGCGAGGACCTAAGCGGCTCTTAGACCGTCGGCGGTCCCGTTGACGCCGGGCGCGCTGACGTGGCCGGACACGTCCGTGACGGTGCCGATGCGGCGCGTGCCGGGATGGTGGGCGGCGAGCAGCGCGACGGCAGCGTCGGCCGTCGCCTCGGGCACGACGGCGACGAAGCCGCAGCCCATGTTGAAGACCTCCCAGGACTCGGCCTCCGAGACCTCGCCGCGCTCGCGGATCAGGTCGATGATCGGCGGCACCGGCAGCGGGTCCTCGATCGCAAAGCCGACGGCCTCGTTGAGCCGCAGCAGGTTCAGCAGCCCGCCGCCGGTGATGTGGGCGAGGCCGTGCGACGGGGATCTCGGAGCGCAGGAGCTCGAGCGCGGCGCGGACGTAGATCACGGTCGGCTCGAGCAGCGCGTCGGCGAGCGTGCCGTCGCCGAAGGGGCCGTCGAGCGGGAGGTCCTTCGTCGCCCGGCGCGCGAGCGAGTAGGAGTTCGAGTGCAGGCCGCTGCTGGGCAGCCCGATCAGGGCGTCGCCGGGCTCGATCGCATCGCCGGTGATCAGCGCGTCGAGCGCGACCGTCCCGAAGCAGGTCGCGGTCAGGTCGAAGCCGTGCGGCGACGGGTGGCCGCGGATCAGCTCGGGCAGGATCGCGACCTCGCCGCCCGGGATCTCGACGCCCGCGAGTTCGGCGCCGCGCTTGAGGCCGATGCCGATCTGCTCCATCACGTCGGGGTCGGCCTGCTCGACGGCGAGGTAGTCGAGCAGCGCGATCGGCTCCGCGCCGACGCACACGACGTCATTGACGTTCATCGCCACGCAATCGATGCCGACGGTGTCGTAGCGGCCGGTCTGCTCGGCGAGGATCAGCTTCGAGCCGACGCCGTCGGTGCCGACGGCGATTCCGAGGTTCGGCGCGACCTCGAGGACGGCCGCGTAGTGGCCCGACGACAGCACGGAGCGCGACGCGCGACCCGGGTCGATCGTCTTCAGAACCCCCACGAGCGCGGCGACCGCGCGGTCGGCGGCGTGCTGGTCCACGCCGGACCGTGCGTAGGCGTCGGTGCTCACCGCGCCCGACGGTAGCGCAAGACGAGGATGGCGCCGGCGAGCAGCGTCCGCTCCGCCGCGTACGGCCATAGCGGTGCGCGTCGCTCGAGGCCGAAGACGCGCAGTGCGACGGCGGTGCCGGCGAACGCGCCCGCCGCGCCGGTCGCGACGAGGCGCAGATCCGCATCTCTGCGGCCGCGCCAGGCCTTCAGCGCGGTCGCGCCGGCCAGCACGGGCCCGGCGACGCCGAACGAGAGCCGCGAGGCCTCGGGGCGCGAGTGTCCGAGCGCGCGGGCCGCGGCCAGCGTCGCGCCGGTCCGTGATACGCCGGGCCACAGCGCGGCCGCCTGCGCCGCGCCGAGAGCGAGCGCCTCGCTCGCACTCGGACGAGGTGAGCCGGCTGTGTCTGGCGCGGCCAGACGCAGCCGGCGCAGCACGCGTCTCGGCCGCGTCGCGCCGCGTCGGTCCGCGACTGCCGCCGCGTCGGCGTCGCCGATCGCCGTCTCGCCGCGCTGGTCCGCGACCGCTGGGCCGCCGGCGCCGCCCACCCGCGACTCGCCGCTCCGGTCCGCGGCCGCCAGCGCGAACGGCGCCGAGCACGAGACCGCCCGCGAGACCGACGGGCCCGCCCAGCCGCTCCTCGATCGGCCGCTCGAGCATGAAGCCGAGCGCCACCGGCGGGGCGAGCGACAACGCGAGCGTCCGCAGATCCGGGCGCGCCCGCCACAGCGAGGGAGCCAGCGCGACCAGCGCGCCGAAGTGCAGCGCCACCTCGAGCTCCTTGCGCCGCGCGGCAGGCCGTGCCGCCACGTCCCAGCCGAGCAGCCACGGCACCGCCGCCACGTGCGCCGACGACGACACCGGAAGCAACTCGGTCGCGCCCTGGATCAGTCCGAGCGCGGCGACCTGGGCGAGCTCAGGCGGAGGACGCATCGGCGGCCGAGGCGCCGCCGCGCCGCCGCCGATAGCGCATGAACCACCAGACGGCACCGAGTACGACCGCCGCGATGACCGCGTAGTCGATGTAGTGCAGGCTGTCCTTCCAGCTCTCCCAGTTCTCACCGGCCTGCTTGCCGATGAACACGAGCATGAAGACCCACGGGATGCACCCGATCGTCGTGAGGATCGTGAAACGCCAGAACGGCATCTTCGCGACGCCCGCGGGCAGCGAGATGAACGTGCGGATGATCGGCAGCATCCGCGAGAAGAACACGGTCGCGTCGCCGTACTTCTCGAACCAGTTGTCGGCCCACTGCAGGTGGTGCGGCTTGATGAAGACCTTGCGGCCGTGCTTCTCGATCAAGTCGACGCGCCCGAAGTAGCCGATCGCGTAAGCGATCCAGGAGCCGACGACGTTGGCCGCGACGCCCACGAACGTCGCCATGAACAGCGAGTACTCGCCCGCGGCGACGTTGAAGCCGGCGAACAGCATCGTCGCCTCGGAGGGGATCGGCAGGCAGGCGCTCTCGCCCACCATCAGGATGAAGACGCCGAGCAGGCCCATCTTGTCGACGACGTCGACCGCGAAGTTGACGATCGGATCGGTGATTGACGCGACTAGCACGGCGGCCAGGGTAGCCGCGGCTCGCGACGCGACGACCTAGGCGGCCGGGTGGGACCGGCTCAGGCGGCCGAGTGCGGCGGCTCGATGCGCGGCAGCGTCAGCGACGAGATCCGCTGCTTGGCCCGCTGTGGCGGGCGGCGGATGTCGGTCTTGGGTCGCAGCATCTTAAGGATCATTACGGCTTGGTCGACGGTCGCCGCCACGGCGGGCCGATGCGCGACGTCATACGCGCCCAACCGTTGGGCGACCGACGGCTGCGCGCCCGCGACGATCAGCTCACCGCGCCGCGCCCGCAGTGCGGCCGCCACCTCGACCAGGGCGGCGAGCACGGCGTCGGTCACGTCGAACGCCTCGGCCAGGTCGAGGATCAGCCAGCGCACGCCGCCCGACAGCGCGGACTCGACCCGCCGCCGCAACTCGCCGCTCTCGTTCAACGCGCCCGAGACGTCGATCTGGTGCACGACGTCGTCGAGCCGATGCTCGCGGAAGACCACCGAGCCCGGCTTCGCTACCGCACGCAGAGATTGAGAGGTGAACATGGAGGACCGGCAGGAGCGTATTTCCCGCGCGACAGCGCCGTCAAGCCTGCAATTGCACGCTCAACCGGAGCGCGGGCAATAGCCTCATCGCCTTGCGCGTCTGGATCGACCTCACGAACTCGCCGCACGTGCTCGTCATGCGGCCCGTGATCGAGGCGCTCACCCGCCGCGGCGACGACGTGCTCGTGACCGCGCGCGACTTCGCGCAGACGCTCGGCCTGCTCGAGCGCTTGAGGATCGACCACACCGCGATCGGCCACCACCGCGGCGGCGCGCTCGCGGCCAAGGGGGTCGGCCTGGCCTCGCGCAGCGGCGCGCTCACGCGCTGGGCGAGCGGCAGACGCATCGACCTCGCGCTCGGCCACGGCTCGAACGACGTCAGCGTCGCCGCCAAGCTGCTGCGGATCCCGTCCGTGACCGCGTTCGACTACGAGTGGGCGCGCCAGCAGCACCACATCAACTGCCGGCTGGCGACCCGCGTCGTCGTCCCCGACGCGATCCCGCCCGAGCGCCTCAAGCCGTACGGGGCGACCGCGGCCAAGCTGCGCCGCTACGAGGGCCTCAAGGAGGAGTACTACCTGGCGGACTTCGAGCCCGATCCCGCCGTCCTGACCGAGCTCGGCCTCGACCGCAGCCGGCCGCTCGCCGTCGTCCGCACGCCGCCCGCGGTCTCGCTCTACCACCGCTTCGACGCGCCGGTCTTCACCCAGGTGCTGCACCGCCTCCAGGGGCAGCAGGTCGTCGTCCTCCCGCGCACGCCCGAGCAGCACACGGAGCTCAAGGCCGCGGGCGGCTTCATCGTCCCCGAGCAGGCGATCGACGCGCCCTCGCTGGTCGCCTTCGCCGACCTCGTGATCTCGGCCGGCGGGACCATGAACCGCGAGGCGGTCGCGCTCGGCACGCCGGTCTGGACGACCTTCGAGGGCCGCCTCGGCGCGGTCGACGAGCGTCTGATCAGCGACGGCCGCCTGCGCCGGCTCACCAGCGCCGACGACGTCGTCCTCGAACGCCGCGTGCCCACGGCGGACGCCCCGCCACGCGTCCGCCGCGACCCCGAGCACTTCACCGATCTCTTCGTGAATTCCGGTTAGGCGCCGATCTTCGCGCCGCCACGCTCAATACACTGCCCCGGATGCGCCGCCGGCTCCGTAGCGCGGCCTTGCCGATCCACCGTCACGCGCTGCCCCAGCTGGCGCTGGACGCAGGGCTCGTCGCGCTGGCTTACTACCTCGCCTATCGGCTGAGGTTCGACGGCGGCATCCCCGAGGCCTACGCCGACCTCTTCTGGCGCACGCTGGCGTTCGCGATCATCGGCTCGCTGGCCTGCTTCGCGGCGGTCGGCATGTACAAGCACTGGATGCGGTACTCGTCCCAGCGCGAGTACCTGAAGATCGCCGAGGGCGTCGTGCTCGCCGTGCTGGCGCTGATCGGCTACGTCGCGGTCGTCCAGCCCCAGCTGATCTCGACCGGCTCGGGCTTCGTCGCGCGCACGATCCCGACCGGCGTGCTCGTGCTCTTCGGGCTGCTGCTGGGCGCGTTCCTGACCGGCACGCGCTTCCTCGTGCACCTGCTCTACCAGCGCCCGTGGAACGGCTTCCGTCCCCGCCGCGACGCGCGCTCGGTGCTGATCGTCGGCGCCGGCAACGGCGGCCAGCTGCTGCTCAACGAGCTGCTCAAGAACCCCGAGCTGCGCTACCGGCCCGTCGGCTTCGTCGACGACGACCCGAAGAAGCAGGGCATGGCCGCGGTGCTGGGCACGACCGACGACCTCGCGGAGGTGCTCGACGACGTCGAGCCCGACGAGGTGATGATCGCGATCCCGTCCGCGCCCGGCACGCTGCGCGCCGCGGTCGTCAGCGCCTGCCGCACGCGCGGCATCACGGTGCGCACGGTGCCGACCGTCTTCGAGTTGCTGCAGACCGGTGGCCATCTGGCGCGCCAGTTGCGCGACGTGCGGATCGAGGACGTGCTGGGCCGCGATCCCGTGCGGATGGAGGTCGAGTCGGTCGGCGGCTATCTGACCGGCCGGCGCGTGCTCGTGACCGGCGCGGGCGGCTCGATCGGGGCCGAGCTGTGCCGCCAGATCGCGCGCGTCAACCCCAGCCACCTGCTGTTGCTCGACAACTCCGAGGCGAACCTGTTCGAGATCGATCGCGAGCTCGTCGGGGAGCGCCACATCCAGTTCACCGAGGCGATCCTGGCCGACGTCCGCAGCGAGCCCCGCATGCGCGAGGTGTTCGCGCACTACCGGCCGGAGATCGTCTTCCACGCCGCGGCCTACAAGCACGTCGGGCTGATGGAGCACAACCCGGTCGAGGCCGTGCGCAACAACGCGCTGGCCACGCGCGCGCTGACGGCGATCGCCGGCGAGTCCGGGACCGCCGCGTTCGTGCTCGTCTCGACCGACAAGGCGGTCGCTCCCGCCACCGTCATGGGCGCCTCGAAGGCGCTCTCCGAGTGGGCCGTTGAGGCCGCCGACGCTCGCTACGAGGAGACGACGTTCTGCGCGGTGCGCTTCGGCAACGTGCTCGGCTCCTCCGGTTCGGTGGTCCCGATCTTCCGCCGTCAGATCGAGACCGGCGGCCCCGTCACGGTCACCGATCCCGAGATGACGCGCTTCTTCATGACGATCCCGGAGGCCGTCCAGCTCGTGATCCGCGCCGGCTCGCTGTCCCAGGGCGGCGAGGTGTTCGCGCTGCAGATGGGCGATCCGGTCCGGATCCTGGATCTGGCCAAGGACATGATCCGGTTCTCGGGGCGCGAGCCGGAGCGCGACATCGCGATCGAGATCATCGGCCGCCGCCCCGGCGAGAAGCTGCACGAGCAGCTCTTCAACGCCTACGAGCGGTGCGAGCCGACTCCGGCGCAGAAGATCATGCGCGCGGCCCGCCCGCCCGTCGATCCGGCCTGGGTCGAGTACGTGTTCGACACGATCGGGCTGCTCGTGGCCGAGGGCGATGCGGCTGGTCTGGCGGCCGCCGTGGCGGAGCTTGCAGGTGGTCGGACAGCGGTTGTCGAAGCAACCGCTGAGTCTCCCGTACAACGGGCCTCCTAGACTCTGCTGCTCGGCTCCATGGTGCTGCTCGCGTTCTCGCTCCAGGACCAGGTGGACAAGTTCGGCGCCTACGTTGGGATCGCCGCCTTCTTCGGCCTGGCCATTCTCACCCTGCTGTACTTCGCCCAAGCGCGCGAAGTCAAACGCCTGCGCGAATGGGCGGGCCGCGCGCCGGAACGTGCGGCCGAGCTCGAGCAGGCCGTGCTCGAGCACGCCGAGACCGTGCGGCAGGCCGCCACGCCGGTGCCCGCGCCGCAGCCGGCGGTCGCCGTCGCCACCAACGGCGTGGTCAAGCTCAAGCCCGCCGAGGTCGCCGCGCTGGCCTTCGCGCGCGCGGCCGGCGTGCGCGAGCCGCACCTGCCCAAGGCGCACCCCGCGCCGGTCGCGCTCGCCGAGCCGCCGGCCGAGGCCGAGCCGCCTGCCGAAGCGCCGCCGGCGGAAGCCGAGCCTGCGCCGGCCGCCGAAGCGCCGCCGGCGGAAGTCGCCGCTGCGGGGGCCGCGGTCGCGACCGGCGAGCCCGCCGCGGCGCCGTCGCTCAACGGCGGCAACGGAGACGTCCCGGCTCCGGCGACGCCCGCCGCGCGCCGCGCCGAGTCGCCGCCCGTTCCCCCGCTCCCGCCGCGCCGCGCGGCTGCCGCTGCCGCGGTGGCGTCCCGTCGCCCGGCGCCCGCGCCGGCGCGCAGCGAGTCCAACACGCGCGCGGTCGTGCTGACGGCGATCGTCGGCGTGGTCGTGCTCGTCGGCGCCGCGTTCGGCCTCACCCGCCTGCTGGGCGGCGAGGAGGAGGCACCGCCGCCGCCCAACGTCGTGGCCACGGCCACCGCCGAGGGCGAGGCCACCGCGACCGCCACCGCCGCCGCCGCCGCGCCGCGGCTGACCAAGGACAACGTGCTCGTCGGCGTCTACAACGGCACGACCCAGGAAGGCCTGGCCGGCACCAACCGCGACGTGCTCGTCGGCGAGGGCTACCCGACCGACAACCTCGGCGCGGACACCGCCCCGGCGGATCTCCAGCGCCAGACGTCGGTCGTGCTCTACGCCCGCGGCGCCAAGCCCGCGGCGCAGCAGGTCGCGGACGTGCTCGGCATCACCGACGTCAAGCAGATCGACAGCGCGACGCAGGCATTGATCGCCAAGTCGCCGAAGAAGTGGAACGTGGTCGCGATCGTCGGCGCCGACAAGACGAACTAGCCCCGTGAGGGCGATGACGCTCGTCGCCCGGATCACCTTTCTGGTGCTCGTGGGTGCCACCTTCGCGGCGTTCTTCGTGGCCCAGCGCCTGAAGAGCGTGCCGCCGGTGATCGACGTCAACGGGCTCGCGCGGCACTTCTCGCCCAACGGCGACGACCGCCGCGACGCGAACGAGTTCACGGTCGTGCTCAAGACACCCGACGACGTCACCGTCGACGTCGTCGACCTCGACGGCGACCGCGTCAAGCGGCTCGCCGACAGCGTGCGCGTCCAGGCCTACCGGCCGTATCGCCTGCGCTGGGACGGGACGACCGACGAGGGCACGCCGGCGCCTGACGGCCAGTACCGGCTGCGGGTGGCGCTGCGCGACGAGGGCCGCTCGGCGATCGTCCAGCAGACGATGAACGTCGACACGGGGGCGCCGCGGCCCCAGGTCTGCATCGGGTCGCCGTGCGCCAAGGACCGTCCGGCGGGCAACATCGTCTCCCAGGGCGAGCGCAGGCTGAAGATCTACGTCAAGGGCGTCTCGCGCTACCCGACGCGGCTGCGGCTGCTGCGCACCGACGACGGCAAGCCGCGCGAGGTCGCCGAGCTGCCGAACTTGACCAAGGGGCGCCACCGGCTGGTCTGGGACGGGCTCGTGGACGGCAAGCCGCTCGATCTGGGGATCTACGCCGTGCAGGCGCAGGTGCGCGACACGGCCGGCAACGTGGGCGTGACGCCGATCGAACAGGGCGCGGTCCGCGGTCGTCCGGGCCTGACCGTGCGCGGGATCACGGCGCAGCCGCCGCTGCGGCCGGTGACCGAGGGCCGGCGGGCGGAGTTCTTCGTCGACTCGCGCGGTGCGTCCTACCGCTGGCGCGTGCGCCGGCTGGGCGACTCCGCGGTCCGCAAGCGCGGCCAGGAGACCGACCAGCACCTCGCGTTCCGCGCCCCGGAAGGGCCGTCCGGCGTCTACCTGCTCGAGCTGCGCTCCGGCCGCTGGCACACGACGGTGCCGTTCCTGGTCCAGTCCGCGAAACGCTCGAGCGTGCTCGTGGTCGTCCCGACGATCACGTGGCTCGGCACCGACAAGGTCGACGACAGCCCGTTCGACGGGCTCCCGAACCTGCTCTCCGACGGCGGCACCGTGCGCTGGCCACGCATGTTCGTCGGTGAGGACGGGCTGCCGGCCGGGTTCGCGGACGAGGTCGCACCGCTGCTCGTCTTCCTCGACCGCCACCGGATCCGCTACGACCTCACGAGCGACCTCGATCTCGACCTCAGCCGCAACCCGCGCGCTTCGGACCGCAAGGGCGTGCTGGTCGCGGCCTCCGAGCGCTGGATCACGCGCACGCTGTCGCGGCGGCTGCGGCGCTACGTCAGCGACGGCGGCCACCTCGCGTACTTCGGCGGCGACTCGATGCGGCGCGGCGTGCGCCTGCGCGTCTACGCGTCCGAGGCCTCGGGCACACTGTCGCGCGCGACCCAGCCGACGGCGACGGACCCGTTCGGCGCCCGGATCGCCAAGCCGCGGACGCTGTCGTCGCCGACCACGCTGAGCCAGTTCGAGGGCGACCCCGAGTACGGGTTGATGGAGGGCGCGCTCGACCTGCCGGGGTTCAAGGAGCTCGAGGAATCGACGCTCGTCCGCGGCCCGAACCTGCTCGCCGCCGTCGGCCAGCCGCTCAGCCCCGAGGAGGAGGCCGAGAGCGCCTCGACCGGCAAGGCGCCACGTGAGCTGCGGCCCGCGCTGACCGCGGTCAAACTCGGCAAGGGCACGGTGATCCGCGTCGGCCTGCCGGAGTGGCCGCAGCGGCTCGGCGAATCCAACGTGAGCCAGGTGACCCGCAACATCGTCGACATCCTGCGCGGCGTCCGGCCGAGGATCAGGTCCGCCCGATGAGCGAGACGGCCGCGATCGGGGACGGCGTGCTGCGTGGCGGGCATGGTCGTCGCGGCCGCGCTCGCCGCCTGGGCCGTGCTCGGCCGCACCGTGCGCAGCCGGGCGTGGGCGATGCTCGGCGCGCTCGTGCTGACCCCGGTGCTGCTCGTGGCCGAGATCTGGAACTCGCCGCAGCTCGAGTCGGTCCGCGATCGCGGGCCGCTGGCGCTGGCCGCCGCCGCGGTCGGCGTGGCGGCGATGGCGGCGCTCGCGCTGCTGTTCGCGCGCCGCCCCGGGGTGCTGGCGGTGGCGGCGGTGGCGGCGCTGCCGTTCCGCGTCCCGGTGCAGTCGGGCGGCAGCACCGCGAACCTGCTCGTGCCGCTGTACGTCGTGATCGGGGCGGGCGCGCTGGCCTGGCTCGTGCCGCGCCTGTCGGCGCGTCATGCCGGCGAGGAGCCGCGCGAGCGCTCGGGCGCGCTCGAGTGGGTGCTGGTGGGCGCGATCGTGCTCTACGCGCTGCAGGCGGTCTACGCCGAGGACAGCGCCAAGGCGCTCGAGCAGGTCGTGTTCTTCTATGTCCCGTTCGCGCTGCTGTTCGCGCTCCTGCGCGGCCTGCCGTGGACGCCGCGGCAGCTGACGTGGGCGGGCTGTGCGCTGGTGGTGCTGGCGCTCGTGTTCACGGCGATCGGCTTCTGGGAGTTCCAGACGCGGCACCTGCTGCTCAATCCGAAGGTGATCGCCTCCAACCAGGTCGAGGAGTACTTCCGGGTCAATTCGCTGTTCTTCGACCCGAACATCTACGGGCGCTTCCTCGCGCTGGTGATGATCGGGCTGGCGAGCGTGCTGCTGTGGGCGCAGCGGCCGCGCAACCTGGCGCTGGCGATCGCCGCGCTCGTGGTGCTGTGGGGTGGGCTGATCACCACGCTCTCGCAGTCGAGCTTCGCGGCGCTGCTGGTGGGGCTGGCCGTGCTGGCCTGGCTGCGCTTCGGGGCCAAGTACGTCGTCGGGCCGGCGTTGGCCGCGGTCGTGCTGGGCGCCGTGATCGTGCTCGCGTTCGGGAACTCTCTGCGGATCGACATCAACGACGCCGACTCGCTGAACTCCGCCACCTCCGGCCGCTTCGAGCTGATGGAGGGCGGCATCGACCTCGCCCGCGAGAAGCCGCTGCTGGGCTGGGGCTCGGGCAGCTTCAACGCCGCCTACCGCAGCCATGAGCGCAGCTCGGGCCGCGAGGCGACGGCCGCCTCGCACACGATCCCGATCACCGTCGCCGCCGAGCAGGGCATCCTCGGGCTGGCGGCCTATGCCGCGTTGCTCGTGCTCGCGTTCTCACGTCTGCTCCGTGGCGCGCGCGGCTCGCCGGTGCGGGCGACGATCGCCGCCGGCTTCGCCGCACTCGTCCTGCACACCTGGCTCTACGCGGCGTTCCTCGAGGACCCCGTGACGTGGTCGCTGCTCGCGGTGGGCACGGCCCTGGCGTTGCCCGCGCGGCCGCGGACCGAGCAGGACGAGGACGCCGCCGCGGCGCTCAACGGCCACCGCCGCGAGGCCGTGGTCGTGGCGCGTCCGGTGTCGTGAGCGGGAGCCGCTTCGCGCGGCCGGTCGAGCTCGGGGGAGCGGCGCTGGCGGTCGCCGCCGCGCTGGCCGTCTGGGCGATCACGCGCACCTATCCCAACTACGACTCCTATTACCACCTGATCTGGGGCCGCCAGCTGCTGGACGGGCTGGAGCCGACGTTCACCGCCTACGCGGCGCCGACACAGCACCCGCTCTACGTCGTCCTCGGCGGCCTGCTCGGGCTGCTGTTCGGCGAGGACGCCGACCGCGCGCTGGTGCTCGTCTGCCTGCTCTCGCACGCCGCGCTGGTGTTCGGGACCTACCGGCTGGGCGCCGCGGTGTTCGGGCGCTGGAGCGGCGCGCTGGCGGCGCTGTTCGTGGCCGCGAGCGCGTCGTTCCTGCTCTACGCCGCGCGCGGCTACGTCGATTCGCCGTTCCTGGCGCTGGTGGTGTGGGCGGGCCTGCGCGCCGCCGAGGGCCGCTCGCCGTGGGTCCTGCTCGTGCTCGCGGGTCTGTTGCGGCCCGAGGCCTGGGTCCTGACCGGCCTGGCGTGGTTGTGGACGCTTCGAGACGCCGCGCCATGGCGGCCCGGCGAGCCGGGCGACGACGCGCGCCGCGGCGAATCGGCGGCCGCCGATGGTGAGACTCGCGAGGGGCGGCCAGCCGCGCCGACGGTTGGCGAGTCGCGCCGCGGTCGCCTTGTCGGCCCGACGGTCGCACTCGTGGCCGCGCCGCTGATCTGGGCGCTGACGGACTGGGCGGTCACCGGCGATCCGCTGCACTCGCTGCACGCCACCTCCGAGCTCGCCGACGACCTCGGCCGCGTGCGCGGACTCGAGCACGTGCCCGGCTCGTTCGTGTCGTTCGTCGGCGCCACCGTGCGCCCGCCCGTGGCGATCCTGGCGCCGGTCGGCGCCGTGCTCGCCTGGCGGCTGCTGGGCTGGCGGGCGCTGCGGGTGCCGCTGGCGCTGTTCGCCGCCGGCGTGATCACGTTCGTCGGCACCGGCGCGCTCGGGCTCTCGATCCTGCCGCGCTACCTGACCGTCCCCGCCGTCGCGCTGTGCCTGTTCGCGGGCTACGCGCTGCTCGGCTTCACGGAGCTGCCGCGCGAGCACGGCTGGCGCCGGCGCTGGACCCAGGGCTCGGCGGCGGCGGCCGTGATCGGCGCGATCGGGCTCGTCATCCTCGCGCCGTCGCTGACCAACGTGCGCGAGGAGGTGCGCTTCATCCGGGCCACCCACGACAGCCTGATCGCGCTGCTCGACGATCCAGCGGTCCGCGATGCGCTGCGCTGCGGGACGCTGACGTTCCCGACCTACCGGCTGGTGCCGGACGCGCGCTGGCATCTCGAGAACGCCTCGATCGGCGCGCGCTCGGCGCTGCGCCGCGACCACGGCGTCGAGGTCTACCCGCTCGGCCAGAAGGCGCTGCGCCGCTACGGCTTCGCGGCCGGTACGTCGCCGAGCGTCAACCTGCCCGGCGAGGGCTTCACGCCCCTGGCGCGGCACGGCCTCCTGAGCGCGTTCAGCCGCTGCTGACGCGCTCGGAGCCGAGCCGCCCGCTCTCGATCCCCAGCGCCTCCATCCGCTCCCACAGCGGCCGGTTCTGCGCGTGGGCGGTCTGGGCCAGCGCCCACGCGCGCAGCTCGAGGTCCGGCCGCGTGCGTGCGCCGGCCTGAGAACGCAGCGCGGCCATCCACTCCTCGGGCGAGGCCGCGATCGTGACCGCGCGGTCCCAGGTGCGCACGCCGCGCAGGTCCGGCGCGACCGTCCGGCGGCCGAGCCGCGCGTACTTGAGGATCCGGTACGGCAGCGCGGTGTCGTTGAACTCCGAGCGCTCGAACGGCACGATCCCGACGTCGGCGAGCAGGATCAGCCGCGCCGCCTCCTCGTCCGAGCGGCGGCCGAGCCAGAGCAGGTTGGGCGCCCGGCGGCAGGCCTGGAAGTCGGGGTCGTGGCCGGACTCCTGCTCGTGCCATTCGCCGATCAGCAGCAGCACGAGCTCCGGCATGCCCTCGGCCAGCTCGCGCAGCAGCGCCCAGTCCGTGCGGTGGCCGAGGTGGCCGAGCGAGACGGCGACGACGGTCGAGCCCGGCGCCGGGGCCGGGAAGGAGTCGGCGGCGAGCGGGACGAGCAACGGCTCCGAGCCCTGCTCGCGCGCGAGCTCGCCCAGCGCGTCGGAGACGACGACCGTGACCGCCGCCCGCAGCGACGCGGCCAGGTGCAGATCCTCGAGCCGCGCCCGCCGGCGCGGCGAGGCGTCGTAGGCGACCTCGTAGCGGTCCCAGCGCCAGTACCACAGCTCGGCATCGGGGTGCTGCGCGATCAGGCTGCGGGCGAGCGGGTACTGCAGCGGGTGGAAGATCACGATCGCGCGCGGGACGCCCGGGAGCCGCAGCCGCCGCGCCTGGGTCGCCGCCAGCCCGTCCGCGACCGGGGCCGGCAGCCGCAGGTAGGCGCCGTAGGGAATCCGAGCGGGCTCCACGGCCACGACGCCCGGGCCGGTCAGCAGATCCTCGGCCTGATCGCGCAGGATGAAGTGCTCGAGCTCGCGCGGCAGCAGCAGCACGCACAGCGGCGGCGGCTCGTCGTGTGACGTCGCCTGCTCGGCGCGCACGGCGGCGCGGCCGTACGGCGTCGTCGCCGAGCGCCATCCGAGGCTCCCGCCCGGGTCGGTCATGCCTGGACGGTAGAGCACTCGGCCGGAGTCGCACGCATTCCGGCGGGGTGGGCGGGATCCCTATCCCGCTGCCGGGCGGCGGCCGCCGCACCCGTACCACCGGTATGCCCGCGGCGGCCGCCGCGGGCAGCGACGACCCGGGTTCTGGCCGGCGATGCGCGCTCCCGTCCGGCCGAGTGCTCTAGCGTCTCTGCGCGCGATGACGAGCTACCTGCGACGGCTGCTGCGCGCCGGGGCGGCGTATCAGCTCGCCGACGCGGTCTCCAAGGTGGTCGCGCTGGTGCTGCTGCCGGTCTACACGCGCCATCTGACGCGCGCGGACTACGGCACCGCCGAGCTGCTGCTGACCACGATCATCCTGGTCTCGATCGTGTTGCGGCTGGGGCTCGGCGAGGCGCTCGTGCGCTTCCACTTCCTCGACGCCGATCCCGATCGCCGGCGGCGCCTGGCCCGGACCGCCACCGGCACGCTGTTCGCCGCCTCCACCGTCGTCGCCGTCGCGGTCGCGATCGCCGCCGAGCCGGTCTCAAGAGTGCTGTTGGGCGCCTCGCACCCCGACGAGATCCGCGCCGCGGCGCTCGGCCTGTGGGCGTTCACGAACCTCGAGCTGGCCTATGCGCTGCTGCGCGTCGAGGAACGCGGTCGCGCCTTCGCCACCGCCTCGCTGATCAACGTCGCGCTGACGGTCGTGCTGACCGTCTGGCTCGTCGTCTTCGAGGACCAAGGCGCGCTCGGCCTGCTGCTCGGCAACTACGTCGCCTCCGCGGTCGTGGTCGTCGGCTTGTGGATCTCCGAGCGCGAGGCGTTCGGTTTCCGTCCGGGCGGGATCGAGCGCGCCCAGCTCGGTCCGATGCTGCGCTTCGGGCTGCCGACCGTGCCCGCCGAGGTCTCGGTCTTCGCGCTGTTCTTCATCGACCGCCTGTGGCTGTATCGCGTCGAGTCCGCGGGCGAGGCCGGCCTCTACTCGCTCGCCGTCAAGCTCGCCGGCGTCGTCGTGTTCACCGTGCGGGCGTTCCAGCTCGCGTGGCCGCCGCTGGCGTTCTCGATCGAGTCCGACGAGGAGGCCTCGCGCGTCTACGCCCGCATCACGACCTACTACGTGCTGTTCACCGGCGTCGTCGTGGCCGGGCTCGTGCTGCTCGGGCGCTGGGTCGTGCGGATCTTCGCCGCCCCGGAGTTCTTCGCCGCCCACGAGGCGCTGCCCTGGGTCGCGCTCGGCTGGGCCCTCTACGGCCTCTTCCTCGTGCTGGTGGCGATGGCCGCGCGCGCCCAGGTCACGGTGCGCAACGCGCCCGCCGCGCTGTGCGGGCTGGCGGTCAACGTCGCCCTGCTGGCGCTGCTCGTCGGCCCGCTCGGGATCGCCGGTGCCGGGCTGGCGCTGGTCGGGGCCTACGTCGTGATGCTGGTCGTGATGTGGGCGCTGACCCGCAACCTGTTCCCGGTCGCGTTCGAGTGGGGCCGGCTGGCGTGCTTCGTGCTCGTCGCGGGCGGGATCGCGACCGCGGGCGAGCTGCTGCTGCCGACGGAGGGCGTCGCCGGCTTCGTCACGCGGGCGATCGCGCTGGCGGCGATCGCGCCGGCGCTGGTCGCCGCCCGCTTCTTCCGGCCCGGCGAGCTGCTGGCGGCCCGCCGGCTGCTCAGGCCCTCAACCGCCGGTTGAACTCCTGCGCGGCCTCGGCGCAGCCCTTCGCCGCGGCCGGGGTGCAGCGTGGCGCTGACGTGCGCGGCGTAGCGCTTGGGGTCGTGGCCGGGCAGGACCAGGGCGGCGGCGGCCCGGCAGCCGTAGGTGAACGCCGTCAGGTAGCGCACGAGCGCGGCCGACAGCGCCGAGTGGTGCTTGCGCATGTAGCGGTCGCGGTTGCGCGAGAACTCGACGATCCGGCGCGTCGGGACGTTGCCGGTCGAGAGCTGCTCGTGGTGGACGGCGCGCGCGCCAGGGACGTAGAGCGTGTGCCAGCCGGCGTCGGCCAGGCGCCGGCAGAAGTCGACCTCGTCCGAGTAGACGAAGAACGCGGGATCGAAGTAGCCGACCTCGGCCGCGGCTTCGCGGCGGACGAGCATCGCCGCCGACTGCACCCAGTCGGCACGCCGCACCTGCTCGCCGCGGCTCTGCACCACCAGCGCCCGGTGCAGGGCCAGGGCGCTCGCGAGCGCGGTCAGCGGCGAGGGAAAGCGCCACGCCGACGGCTGCTGCGCGCCGTCCGGGCGCACGAGCATCGCGCCCGCGGACCCGCCGCGCGTTCGTCTCGGGCGAGCGCGTCGTGCAGCGTGGCGGTCGCCCCCGGCTCGAGCTCCGAGTCCTCGTTGAGCAGCAGGCAGAAGCGCCCCCGGGCGCGCTGCAGCAGCGCCGAGTCGTTCTCGCCCTTGCCCCGGCGCTGCAGCGAGCGCGATCACCTCGGCGCCGACGGGATGCTGCCGTGCCACCTCGGCCGAACCGTCCTGCGAGCAGTTGTCGAGCACGAGCACCTCGGTCGCGAAGTCCAGCGTCGCGCGCTCGCGCGCGATCGCGTCCAGGCAGTAGCGCAGGAGCCCGCGCTGCTCGGTGTTGACGACGCAAAACGAGAGTTCGATCGGCACGGCGGGCTGCATCTTGGCGCGTCACACTGACGCCGTGCGCGTTCACCTGGTCGACCCGGCGGCCTACACGCCGCCCTACGACCGGGCGCTCGCGTCGGCGCTCGCGCGCGCCGGGGCCGACGTCTCGCTGTTCACGAGCGCGTTCGCCTACGGCGACGTGCCGCCGGCCGACGGCGTGGCCGTGCGCGAGTTCTTCTACCGCTGGGCGCCGTCGCGCGGCCGCCGCGTCGCGCGGCTCGCTCAGCACGTGCCGGACATGCTCCGCTACCGGCTCGCGGCGCGGTCCGCCGACGTCGTGCACTTCCAGTGGCTGTCGGTGCAGGCGCTCGACGCCCGGTTGCTGCCCAACGTGCACCCGCGCGTCCTGACCGCCCACGACGTGCTCCCGCGCGAGCCGAAGCCGTCCCAGCTCGCCGGCCAGCGCGCGCTCTACGAGCGGATGGACGCGGTCGTCGTGCACTCCGAGCACGGCGCGCGGCGGCTGCGTGACGAGGTCGGGCTCGACCCGGCGAAGGTCCACGTGATCCCGCACGGCGTGCTCGACAACCTCGTCACCGAGGAGGCGGCGGCGCCGTTCGCCAAGACCGGGCCCGTCGTGCTCTTCTTCGGGCTGATCCGGCCCTACAAGGGGCTGGATGTCCTGCTCGAGGCGTGGCGCCGGGCGCGCCCGGACGCCGAGCTGTGGGTCGTCGGGATGCCGCGCATGGACACCGCGTTCATCCACGGCCCGAACGTGCGCACGGCGCTGCGCTTCGTCTCCGGCGCGGAGCTCACCGGCGCCTTCCAGGCCGCGGACCTCGTCGTGCTGCCCTACCGCGAGATCGATCAGTCCGGCGTGCTCTACACCGCGCTGGCGTTCGGCAAGCCGCTGCTGCTCACGGCCGTCGGCGGCTTCGGAGAGATCGAGGGCGCGGAGCTCGTCCCACCCGACGACCCCGACGCATTGGCCGCGGCGCTGACCGCCCTGCTGGCCGATCCGGAGCGCCTGCGGCGTATGGGCTCGACGTCGCGCGCCGCCTACGGCTGGGACGCGATCGCGCGCCGCACGCTCGCGCTCTACGAGGCGCTCCAGGCGTAGACCGCGTGGTCCGGCGGTCCCGGCTCCTCGCGCCGCGGCGCCGGCCGGCGCTCGCCCGTGTCGAGGAAGCCGGCGCGCTCGGCCACCCGCCGCGAGAGCGCGTTGTCCTCATGGATCACCAGCTCGACCAGCTCGAGCCCGAGCTCCTCCGCGGCCCAATCGCGCAGCAGCGTCACCGCCCGCACCGCGACGCCCTTGCCGCGCGCGTCGCGCGCGACCCAGTAGCCGATCTCGCCGTATCGCGGCGCCTTGTCGAGCTCCATGACGGCGAACGAGCCGAGCAGGGCGCCCTCGTCGTCGACGGCGAGAAAGCTCCTCGACGTCTCGTCGGACGCGCACTTGTCCAGGTACTCGACGGCGTGCTCGCGGTGGTACGGCGACGGCACGCCGGTCCAGCGCTGGATCTCGGGGTCCTGGCACTCGGCGTGGATCGCGTCGATGTCAGCGTCGGCGGGCGGCCGCAGCGTGATCGTTCCGTCGGTGAGCGTGGTTTGAGTCTGCCAGGATCGCACCGGCTGTGCGCCCTCTGTTCTGGATCTCCGCCGCGCTGATCGCGTGGACGCAGGCGCTCTACGCGCCCGCGCTGGCGCTGCTGCGCAGGCTGCGGGGCTCGCCGCCGACGGCGCCCTCGGGCCGCTTCGACGGCGTCGTGACGCTGATCGTCGCCGCCTACAACGAGGAGTCGGTGATCGCGGCCAAGGTGGCGAACGCGCTCGCGCTCGAGTGGCCGCGCGAGCGCCTCGAGCTGATCGTGGCCGTCGACGGCGCGAGCGACGAGCACCGCGCAGCGGGCGCGCGAGGCCGGCGCCGACCGCGTGCTCGAGCTGCCGCGCGGGGGCAAGATCCGCGCCCAGGACGCCGCCGTGCGTGCGGCGAAGGGCGAGATCGTGGCGTTCTCGGACGCCAACGCGCTGTGGGCGCCGGACGCGCTGGGGGAGCTCGTCAAGCCGTTCGCCGATCCCGGCGTCGGGTACGTCTGCGGCCGCGTCGAGTTCACGAACGAGGCCGGCACCAACCAAGAGGGCCTGTACTGGCGCTACGAGCTGTGGCTGCGCGCGCAGGAGTCGGCGCTGGCGTCCGTGACCGGCGGCAACGGCGCGATCTACGCCGTGCGCAAGGACGCCTACGTCGAAGTCGACCCGATCATGGGCCACGACCTCTCGTTTCCGTTCCGGATGGTCAAGAACGGCCGCCGCGCGGTCTTCCAGCCCGCTGCCCGAGCGAGCGAGAAGATGGTGCCCTCGATCGAGGGCGAGTGGCGGCGCAAGCGCCGCATGATGTCGCACGGCTGGCCGATCGTGGTCAAGGGCGGGCTGGCCGACCCGCGCGGCTACCCGCCGCTGTACGCGCTGATGATCGTCAGCCATCGCCTGCTGCGCTACGGCACGCCGTTCCTGCACGTGGCGCTGGCGCTCGCCACGCTCGCGCTCCTGCGCCGCGGCCGCATCTACCGGCTGGCCGCCGCCGCCCAGGTGGCGCTGCTGGCCGCCGCGTGCTCCGGCGCCCGCGCACGGCCCGCGCTCGTCGCCCGCTACTACGTGCTGACCACCGCCGCGCTCGCGGCCGGCCTGTACGACTGGCTGCGGCACGGCACGCCGGCGGGCTGGGACGCGCCCGAGGGCACGCGGTGAACCGCTACCTGCGCTCGCGGCGCAAGCGCGCGCTCGACGTCGCGGTCTCCGGCACGCTGCTGGTCGTCTCGGCGCCCGTGGTCGCGCTCGCCGCGCTCGCCGTCCGGCTCGAGACCCACGGCCACCCGATCTACCGCCAGCGCCGCGTCGGCTTGGAGGGCCACGCCTTCGAGGTCTACAAGCTGCGCACGATGGTCTCCGGCGCCGAGCACCTGGGCGCGGGCATGGCGGTCGACGAGGGCGACACGCGGATCACGCGCGTCGGCGCGTTCCTGCGCCGCACGCTCGATCGACGAGCTGCCGAACCTCATCAACGTGCTGCGCGGCGAGATGTCGCTGGTCGGCCCGCGGCCGACGATCCAGGTCCAGGTCGACGCCTACACCGACCGCCAGCGCCTCCGCCTCGACGCCCGCCCCGGGCTGAGCGGCTGGGCGCAGGTCAACGGCCGCGCCTCGCTGCCGTGGGCCGAGCGGATCGAGCTCGACCTCTGGTACCTCGAGCACGCGTCGCTGCGGCTCGACCTGCGGATCCTCGCCCTCACCGCCCGGATGGCGGTCACCGGCCACGGCCTCTACCGCGGCGAGACCGGCGGCTGGAGAGGCTTAAGGCACGACCTCGGGGCCCTTGTCGATGTACTCCGTGCGGAAGGCGCGGATCGCGTCGAAGACCTTCGGGTTCATCGTCGGGCAGCCGAGCTGGTGATCCCACGCCGTGGCGGCGACCGCGAACGGCATGCCGGTCGTGTTCTCGTACATCAGCATGTGGTAGCCGTCCTCGGACTCCTTGACGAGCGTCTCGAGCTGCGCGACGGTCTCGGCCGGGGTCCCCGGCTTGTACTGGACGTTGATCCGCCCGTGCTCGAGCGTGTGCACGAGCCGGCCGAGCTCCGGCGTGTCGCCGGGGTTGTAGACGCCGTCCTCGTACCAGGTCGGGAAGTGGGTGCCGGACGTCGGCGGGTTCTGCTTGTAGTCGGAGGCCTTGAAGTCCTTCTCGGCGTGCTCGGCGCCCTCGTTCGGGGCGTCCACGAGCTTGCAGCCGGCCGCGGCGGCCGCCTTCTTGAGGTCGGACTCCTGCTGGGCCGGGATCGCCGCCGCGCTGGCCGGGACCTCGGCCGCGTCGTCGTCGCTGTTGAAGACGAACAGGAACGCGGCCACGCCGATGGCGGCGATGGCGAGCGCCGCCAGCACGCCGCCGAACACCAGCTGCAGCCGCTTGCGACGCGCGGCGGAGGCTTTCTCGGCCTGCTCGCGTTCCTGGCGCTCGCGCTTGCGGCGCTCCTTCTCCTCTTGGCGACTCGACATCCCGGGCGGTGAGGGTAGCGAGCAGGGCGCCGGTTACGACGCGCGTAGTCGCGTCGCCGCAGCGTGCGGGCGCCAGCAGCCGGAGATGAACTGGTCGATCTCGTCGGTCAGCCGCCGCGGCGCGACCCGCAGCTCGATCAGCGAGCTGGCCCGCAGCAGCCGCCCGTTCGGCAGCTCGTCGACGAGCATCCCGGCGTCCGAGAACGGGTGCACGAGGTCGTGCTGGTGGCCGATCACGAGCGTCGGCGTCTGCATCCGGCGCCGCTCCTCGCGTGGCGGCGCCGTGCGGCCGAAGAACAGGCCCTGGAGCACGGCGGCGCTCGGCTCGGGGTCCTGGCGGACCCAGTCGAGCAGGATGTCGGCCTGCCACGGCAGCCGGCGCCGCGGGATCAGCCGCGCCGTCCGCGCCAGCGCGCGCATCGCGGGCTCGCCGGCGGTCAGCGCGATCATCAGCGGCGTGAACGCGATCGCGCAGCCGATCAGCGCGTTGTCGAGCACCGGCATCTCGATCACCATCCCGCGCAGCCGCTCCGGCGCGGCGGCCGCGACCTCGAGCACCACGTTCGCGCCCAGCGACGTCCCCAGCACGACGGCCTGCTCGGAGCCGAGGTGGTCGAGCAGCGCCACGACCTGACCGCCGAGGGCCGGCATCGAGTAGCGCCACATGTCGCGCGGGCGATCCGAGTCGCCGTGCCCGAGCAGATCGAGCGTCACGACGCGGTGGCCGCGCTCGGCCAGCGCCTCGGCGAGCGCGCCGTGCATGCGCTGGTTGAACAGCAGCCCGTGCAGCAGGACGGTCAGGCGCGGTCCCTCGCCGCGCACGGTGTAGGCCAGCCGCTGGCCGTCGAGCGAGAAGCTGTTCATCGCCGACTAGTCTGGCGGCAATGCCCTCGATCCGTCCCATGACCGAGGACGACGCCGAAGCGGCACTCGCGCTCACGTGCGACACCTTCGAGGATCTCTCCCGGCGCTTGAACGACGAGCCCGAGTCGCGCCCGGACCCGGCGATCGCCACGATCCGCTTCCGTCACCTGGTGCGCACGGACCCCGACGGCGCGTGGGTGGCCGAGGACGAGCACGGGCTCGCCGGCTGCGCCCTCGCGCTGCTGCGCGAGGGCGTGTGGGGCCTCTCGCTGCTCGTCGTGCGGCCCGGCCTGCAGTCGGCCGGCGTCGGCAGCGCGCTGCTGCGCCACGCCCACGACTACGCCGACGGCGCGCGCGGGCGGATCATCCTCTCCTCGCCGGACCCGCGCGCGCTGCGCGCCTACGCCCGGCTCGGGCTCGCCCTGCACCCGACGATGTGGGCGGTGCGGGACGCCGCGCGACGTGCCCGCGCCCGACGGCATCCGCGAGGGCACGCGCGCCGACATCCCGTTCACCGAGGCGGTCGACCGCCACGTGCGCGGCGCCGCGCACGGCCCCGACATCGGCGCCCAGCTGGACATGGGCCAGACGCTGCTGATCGCGCCCGACCGCGGCTACGCGGTCACGGGCGACGGCGAGCTGCGGATGCTCGCGGCCTACGACGACGCCGGCGGCGCGCGACCTCCTGCGGCGCCGTGCTCGCGCGCGTGGACGGCACGGCCACGGTCGGCGTGGCTGACTGCCGCCCAGCAGTGGGCGGTCGCGGTCTGCGTCGAGGCCCGGCTCGAGCTGCGCACGGCGCGGCGCGGTCTTCCTGGGCGGCGACGTCGGGCCGTTCACGCCCTACCTGCCGAGCGGGGCGTTCCTTCCTGTGACACGCGATGCGCACCTGGCCAGGCTGCGTGCCGGCGCGCCGTCCGGCGTCGACGCCATAATTGACGTCATGTCCAAGACTCCCCGCTCGCTGAGCGGCAAGGTCGCCGTCGTCACGGGCGGCGCCCGCGGCATCGGTCAGGCGCTCGCCCGCGCACTCGCTCGCGAGGGGGTCGTGGTCGCGATCGGCGACCTCGACGCGAGCGCCGCCGAGGCGCGCCGCCGCCGAGCTCGCCAACGGCTCGATCGGCCTCGCCCTCGACGTCACCGACCGCCCCGGCTTCACCGCCTTCCTCGACGAGGTCGAGCAGCGCCTCGGCCCGATCGACATCCTCATCAACAACGCCGGGATCATGATGGTCACGCCGCTGGACGACGAGGACGACGCCAGCATCACGCGCCAGCTCGAGATCAACCTGCACGCCGTCATCCACGGCACGCAGGAGGCGATGCGCCGCATGCGCCCGCGCGGCACCGGCCACATCGTCAACATCGCGTCGCTGGCCGGCCGCGCCGGCGCGCCCGGCCTCGCCACCTACTGCGCGACCAAGCACGGCGTGATCGGCCTCTCCGAGGCCGTGCGCGCCGAGCTGCGCGGCACCGGGCGTCGAGGTCACGGTCGTCATGCCGGGCTTCGCCAAGACCGAGCTGGCCTCCGGCGTGCCCGACCTGCGCGGCGTCAAGCGCGTGTCGCCCGAGGAGATCGCGGCGCAGACGATCGACGCGCTGAAGGTCCCGCGCTTCGACGTCTGGGCGCCGAAGCGCCTGGCCGGCGGTCATCACGGTCGGCGCGATCATGCCGCGCCGACGTGGCGCGAGGCGGTCTCGCGCGCGATGAACTCGAACCGCGTCGTCGACGACCGACCCGAACGCCCGCGCCGCCTACGAGGCCCGCGCGGCGGCGAGCGCTCCCGCCGCCGACGAGATCATCGAGGAGGCAAGGTCGCCTAAGCTGAGCCAGTCGGCGATCAGCCGCCCGATCTCCTCGCCCCGGTCCTCCTGCAGGAAGTGCCCGGCGCCGGCGATCGAGCCGCGGCGCCGGGCGGCCGAGCTCGGCCGCGAAGCGCTCGCCGGCCGCGAGCGGCAGCGGACGGTCCTCGGCGCCCCACAGCAGCAGCAGTCGCGGCGCTCGTCGCCCGCAGCGCCGTCGAGCACGTCGCGCCCGGTCGTCGCCCCCGGATCGGCGGGGCTGAGCGGGATCAGCGACGGGAACGCGCGCGCGCCGGCCTTGCTCGCCTCGCTCGGGAACGGCGCGTCGTAGGCGGCGGCGACCTCGTCGCCGGGATCGGTGCACGCAGCCGCGCCGCACGATCAGGCCGACCGGCAGCTCGTCGACGCGGTCGACGAAGTCCGCGAAGCGGTGCCAGGCCTCGCTCATCGCCGTGCTCGCCGGTGAAGACGCCGGTGTCCATCAGCACGAGCCGCGAGACCCGCTCGCGCAGCTCGACCGCGACCCGCAGCCCGATCGGGCCGCCCCAGTCGTGCAGGACGAACGTCGCGTCGCGCAGGTCGAGGCGCTCGACCAGGTCGACGATCGCCGCCGTGTGGCGGTCGTAGGAGTACCAGCGCTCGTCCATCGGCTTGTCCGAGCGCCCGAAGCCCGGCAGGTCGGGCAGGATCACGCGGTGGCCGGCCTCGAGCACCGGCGGCGCGACCTTGCGCCACAGGTAGCTCCAGGTCGGCTCGCCGTGCAGCATCAGCACCGGGCGCCCCGTCGCCGACGTCGACGTGCGCGAGCCGCAGCCCGTCCCAGTGCCGGAAGCTCGGTGCCCAGTCGAAGCCCGGGAGGCCGTCGAGCAGCACGTCGGGCGTCCGGATGGCGTCGGTCACTTCGCTTCCCTCCGAGCCGGTCGAGCAGCGGCTCCAGCACCTCCGCGTCGCGCGAGGCGGTGACGCGGATGGTGCGCTCCGTGCGCGACCAGGCGATCACGTTGAGGACCTGCAGGCGATCGAGAACGTACTGGAACGCGAGCGCCTGCTCGCTCGGAGGCGTAGCGCGCGGGAGACGCGGAACGTCCAGCCGCCGTCGTCGGCGCCGCGTCACGCGCAGCGCCGGCGCGTCGGAGATCGCGCGCACCTCGGCGGCCATGTAGAGCGCGATCGCGAGCGCCTCGGGCCGCAGCTGGACGCCCGGCGCGGCCTCGAGCGACGTGTCCGCGGGGTTGTCCGGCAGCGTCGCGCAGATCGCCCTGCGGCGCGCCGTCGAGCAGCACCGCGCGGGCGGAGTCGTCGGACGTCTGCAGCGCCGCGGTCGCGACCAGGCGCGTCGCGGTCGCGTGCGCGCGAGCCGCATGATCTCGATCGCGGCGCCGAGCTTCCAGTAGTAGTTCGAGGAGTCGTCGCCGAAGGACGCCAGCCGCCGGTAGGCCGCGGCGTGGCGCAGCGGCGTGGAGTCGAAGTACAGCTCGGCGTAGGAGCGCGGCCCGCCGCCGAAGCGCGCGATCACGCTCTCGAGGTTGCCCATCCCCATGTGGTAGGAGACGAACGCGAGGTCCTCGCGGCCGAAGCGCTCCTTCGCCAGCTTCAGGTAGCGCGCGGTGCCGGCCAGCGCCTTGGCCGGGTCGAAGCGGTCGTCGACGCGCCGCCGCGCGCGGTTGAGCGCCGCCGCGCGCGCCAGGTTGCCCTGGCGCAGCGCGCGGTCCAGCCGGCGCGTGTAGCTGCCGCTGCGCTCGAGGTCGACCTTCATCCCGAGCAGGTTCGGTCGCGGTCTCGGCCAGGATCTGCGTCAGCCCGGCGGCGCCCTCGATCCCGCCCGGCGCGAGCGCGTCGGGCCGCCCGGCGCTCTCGAGGAAGACGAGCGCCTCGAGCCGGTCCGGGTCCACGCCGGCGGCCTTCGCGGCGCGCTCGATCGGCGGCCGGTAGCGCGCCACGCGCTCCGCGGTGACGCGCCACGCCGCCCGGCGAGCGCGTGTACGAGCAGGTGCGCCGTGCCCGCCGCGGCGCGCTGCGCGAGCTCGTCCGAGCGCTCCGGCGTCCACGCGAACGGGTCCGCGACGGCCTCGCCGCGCTCGGCGCCGGGCGGCGTCGGGATCGACGGGGACGTTCTCGGTCTCCGGCGATCGGCCGCAGCAGCAGCGCGATCACCGCGCAGGCGACGAGCACGGCGACGACCAGCGCGACGCGGAGGCGGAGCACCCGTTCTAGGGTGGCAGCCGATGCAGTGGGAGTCCGTGCTCGCCTGGCGCGTCGAGCGCCAGCACCTCGCCCGGCGCGCGACGGATGCGCTCGCCGTCACGTCGGACCTCTGCGGCCTGCACGCGCAGGTGATGTCCTCGGCGCAGCTGACGCTGTGGGCGCGGATGGACGACCCGCCGGACGTCGAGGAGCTGCTGTGGGAGCAGCGCGCGCTGGTCAAGACGTGGACGCAGCGCGGCACGCTGCACCTGCTCTCGCACGGACGAGCTGCCGCTCTACGTCGGGCGCGCAGGCGGCGCTCAAGCCGCGCTACGAGCAGAAGTCGTGGCTGCAAGCACTTCAAGCTCACGCCGGAGGACGCGCAGGCGCATCATCGACGGCGTCCCGGCGGCGCTGCGCGACGGCCCGCTCACGCGCGAGGAGCTGGCCGACGCGGGTGCACGAAGGCCTGCGCCGCGGCTACGGCGACCTGCTCAAGCCGGTCGCGTTCCGCGGCGAGCTGATCTTCGCCGACTCCGCGGGCCAGAACGTGCGCTTCGCGCTGCCCGAGCCGTTCGAGCCGATGGACGACCGAGGAGGCCACGAAGGAGATCGCGCGCCGCTTCCTCACGCGCTACGGCCCGGCCACGCCGCGAGGAGCTCGCGAAGTGGTTCGGCAGCCCGTCGCCGGCCGTCTGCGGGCGCTGGATCAAGGCGCTCGGCGACGAGGTGGTCGAGACCGAGTTCGGCTGGGCGCTGGCGCGCGACGTCGCGCGATCTCGAGGCCGCCGCGCCGTCCGGCGTCGTCAACCTGCTGCCCGCGTTCGACCAGTACGTGGTCGCCGCGCCGCGCGACACGCGCGCGACGAGCCGCGCCCGAGCGGATCTACCGCCCGGGCGGCTGGTTCTCGCCCGTCCTGCTCGTCGACGGCGTGATGGCCGGCGTCTGGAGCCTCGAGGACGACACGCTGACGATCGAGCCGTTCGCGCCCGTCGGCGACGACGTGCGCGCGAAGCGCCGAGGCCGAGGCCGCGCGGCTCTGACGCCCGACGTCATCTGGCAGGGCTAATCTCCGCGCCACGCCGCCGCTCGTCACCATCTCCGCGTCCTACGGCGCCGGCGGGAGCCAGATCGGCCCCGCGGTGGCCCAGCGCCTCGGCGTCGAGTTCCTCGACCGCGCGATCCCGACCGGGTCGCCGACCGGCTGTCGGTGCCGCTCGACGACGCGCTCGCCCACGACGAGTCGCTCGGCGACGCGATCGGGCGCTTCGTGTCCTCGTTCGCGCTGCTGCCCGAGCTGGCCGGCGCGATGGTCCAGGCCGGCTATCCTCGGCGGCGAGGACTACCGGCGCGAGACCGAGAAGCTGATCCGCGAGCACGCCCACGACGGCGCCGTGATCCTCGGCCGCGCGGGCGCGATCATCCTCAAGGACGAGCCCGGCGCGCTGCACGTGCGCCTCGACGGCCCCGCCGCGCGCCGCGTCGAGCAGGCGATGGCGCTCGAAGGGCTCAGCCGCGAGCGACGCCGAGCGCCTGCGCAAGAGCGGCGACCGCGCGCGCGAGGGCTACGTGCGCCACTTCTACGGCGTCGACGCGCGCGATCCCGCGCTCTACCACCTCGTGATCGACTCGACCGCGCTCGCCGCGACCACCGTCGTCGAGGTGATCGCGGCGGCGGCCGGGTCTACGCGCTGAACAGCGGCCGGATCACGCCGCGCGCGAGCGTGTGGAACGCGAGGTTGAAGCCCACGAACGCCGGCGAGACGTCCTCGGTGACGTCCAGCTTCTCGACGTCGAGCGCGTGCACGGCGAACACGTAGCGGTGCGGCGGGTCGCCCTCCGGCGGCGCCGCGCCGCCCCAGGCCTTCTCGCCGTAGTCGTTGCGCACGTGGAAGGCGCCCTCGGGCAGCTCGCCGCCGCTGCCGGCGCCGCTGGCCAGTTCGGTCGTGGAGGCCGGGAGGTTGACCAGCACCCAGTGCCAGAAGCCGCTGTGGGTCGGGGCGTCGGGGTCGAAGCAGGTGACCGCGAAGCCCTTCGTCTCCTCCGGGAAGCCGGACCAGCGCAGGTGCGGCGAGTGGTCGCTGTCGCCGCCGGCCATCGGCGCGACGAAGCTCTTGTCCATCAGCTCGCCGTCGGTGACCTCGTCGCTCTCGAGCGTGAACGACGGCTTCGACGGCAGCAGGTCGTACGGGTCCGGGGCCTGCGGGCGTTCCAGTGACATGTCCGGGAAGCTACCCGGCATCGGGCGCACGCTGACCCCACACGACCTCAACCGCGCCGTGCTCGCCCGCCAGGGCCTGCTCGAGCGGCGCGAGCTGTCGATCCCGGACGCGCTCGACGCGATGGGCGCGCTGCAGGCGCAGTACGCGCCGTCGATGTACATCGGGCTGTGGTCGCGGGTCGGCGGGCTTCGAGCGCGACGCGCTGACGCGGGCGCTGGAGCGGCGCGAGGTCGTGCAGGCGACGCTGATGCGCTCGACCATCCACCTCGTCTCGCGCGCCGACTACTGGCCGCTGACGATCGCGATCCGCGCACGCCCGGCGCGCCTGGTGGCAGCGCGTGACCAAGGGCGGCGACCTCGCGACGCGAGGCGCGACACGCTGCGCGAGGCGCTGCGCGACGGGCCGATGAAGCGCAAGGCGATCGAGGAGCTGATCGGCAAGGAGGCCTTCCACGGGATCGGGATGTGGGTCGACATGGTCCGCGTGCCGCCGTCGGGCACGTGGGAGCGGCGCCGCGCGGACCTCTTCGGGCTCGCCGAGGACTGGCTCGGCCCGCCGGAGGTCTCCGAGCACGAGGCGCTCGACCATCTCGTCACGCGCTACCTGACGGGCTTCGGGCCCGCTCGCAGGCCGAGCATCGCCAACTGGGGCGGGCTCAGCGCTCGGACGTCGAGCCGGCGCTCGGGCGGCTGGAGCTGGAGCGCTTCGAGGCCGAGGACGGCACGAGCTGGTCGATCTGCCCGGGCAGCCGCTCCCGGCCGCCGAACGCCGGCGCCGGTGCGCTTCCTCGGCACCTGGGACGCCGCTGCTGCTCGCGCACGCCCGCCGCGCGGAGATCCTGCCCGAGGCGCACCGCGCGCGGATCTTCAACACGAAGATGCCGCAGTCGATCGGGACGTTCCTGGTCGACGGCACGGTGGCCGGGACGTGGAAGCCCGACGGCACGCTCGAGGCCTTCGAGCCGCTGACGAGCGCGCAGCGGCGCGAGCTCGACGCCGAGTTCGAGCGGCTGATGGCGTTCTGCGCATAGGCTTGGCTCCGTGCACGCCGGACCGTTCACCGTCTTCGCCGAGGAGGCCCACGAGGACTCCGCCGACCTGCTGTTCATGCCCGAGGCCACCGCGGCGGACTGGGCGACGATCTTCTCGCACGCCGAGGTGCGGCGGATCGGCGCCGGGCTCGCGCTCGTCCAGGCCGGCGAGCAGGACCGCGCGCTGTACCTGCTGACCGAGGGCACGGTCGGCGTGCGGCTGCCGCGCGACGAGGGCGCGTTCAAGACGATCGACGCGCCGTCGGTGCTCGGCGAGCTGGCGTTCTTCGACGCCGAGCCGCGCTCGGCGACGCTCGACGCGGTGACCGACGTCGAGGTCGTGCGGCTCGACGTCGCGGCCTTCGACAGCCTGCTCGGCGGACGCCCCGGAGCTGGCGAACGCGATGCTGCGCGACCTCGCCCGGATCCTCGCGCTGCGGCTGCGGATGGCGTCCGACGGTGATCGCCGAGCTGCGCGGCGGTTGAGCCGCGCGCCATCCGGGATGGTCAGGAGGAGGGAGTTCAGGTGCGCAGGATGCTGATCGCCGCGGTCGCGGCGCTGTTGGTCGCCACGCCGTCGGCGGACGCCGCGATCCCGCAGGTCTTCACGAAGACCGCGACGCCGATCGACTGCACGGTGCAGGCCTCGGGCCAGCGCTTCTGCGGCGCGGGGCGACCACGCAGATCCCGAGCTGGGACGGCGTCCCGCTCGACGTCGCGGTCGCGTTCCCGCCCGCGCCGGCCACGGGCGCCGACGGGCCGTACCCCGTCGTCGGGATCTTCCACGGCTGGGGCGGCACGAAGGTCAACCTCGCCGGCGGCGACGCCCAGCGCGCGCTGAGCCGCGGCTACGCCGTCTTCACGATGACCGACCGCGGGTGGTGGGCGTCCTGCGGCGTCGGGACGCGCGACGATCCGCGCTGCGCGGGCAAAGGGCTACATCCACCTGATGCACAACGCCTACGAGGTGCGCGACGCGCAGGAGGCGCTCGGCCAGCTCGCCGACGACGGCGTGATCGAGCCGCAGCGGATCGCCGCCACCGGCGGCTCCTACGGCGGCGGCATCTCGCTCGCGCTCGGCGCGCTGCGCGACCGCAAGCAGCTCGCCGGTGGCGCGCTCGTGCCGTGGACGAGCCCGCTCGGCAAGCCGATGCGGATCGCCGCCACGATCGCCAGGGTCACCTGGTCGGACCTCGCGGCCTCGCTGCAGCCCAACGGCAGCACGCTCGACTACGTCGCCGACGCGCCCTACCTCGGCGGTGGGCACCGCTTCGGCATCCAGAAGCAGGCCTGGAACGCCGGGCTCTACCAAGGTGGCCTGGCGGCGGGCACGTACTCGCCTCCGGGAACGGACCCCTCGGCCGACATCATGGGCTGGAAGGCGCTCACGGACACCGGCGGCCCGTTCGACGGCAACCCCGCCGCCGCGGCGATGGTCTCAGAGCTCACCGCCAACCACTCGGCGTACTACATCGACGACAGCGATCCCGCCCGCGCCCGCGCTGCTGGCCAATGGCTTCAACGACGACCTGTTCCCGGTCTCCGAGTCGGTCCGCTACTACAACAAGGTCCGCGCCAAGCACCCGGGCGCGGCGATCTCGATGTTCCACCTCGACTCGGGCCACAGCCCGCGCTCGGGCGCGACGTCGGCGCCGGACGCGCGCGGCGCTGGCCGCGGCCGAGAACGCGCTGGCTCGACCACTACGTCAAGGGCGTCGGGCCGCAGCCGGAGGGCGGCGTCGACATCCTCACCTCGAAGTGCCCGGTCACCAGCGCCGGGACGCGCTACCACGCGCCGTCGTGGGCGCTGCTGGCCCCGGGTGAGATCCGCCTCGACGGCGCTGCGGCGCAGACGATCGGCGCGCCCGGCACGCCGCCGAGCGCACCCGTTCGTCTCCGGCGACATCTGCACGACGACGTCGAGCGCCGACACGGCGTCGGCCGCGACCTACCGCGTCCCGGCGGCGACGAGCGCCTACACGCTCGCGGGCTCGCCGACGATCATCGCCAAGCTCACCGTCAACGGCGCCAACGACATGGTCGCGGCGCGGCTCTACGACGTCGACGGCGCGACCCAGCGGCTGATCGCGCGCGGCGTCCAGCGCCCGCTCGGCGTCGGCGCCGGGCCGACCGAGCAGGTCTTCCAGCTGCATCCGCAGGCCTGGACCGTCCAGCCCGGCCACGAGCTCAAGCTCGAGCTGCTGGCGCCAGGACTCGCCCTACCTGCGGACGTCCGGCCCCGCCGCACCGCAGCAGCCGATCACCGTCTCCGACCTGCAGCTGCGGCTGCCGGTCGTCGACGCGCCCGGCCGCGAGCTCGGCAACGGCGTCCGTGTCGCGTCGCCGGCCGCGAAGTATCTGCCCGCGGGCTACAAGCTGGCGCGCGACTATGCGACGGAGGCCACCGGCGGCGTCGGCGGCAGCGTGCCGGCCACGCTCTCGCTCACGCTCGGCGCGCCGGCGTCGTTCGGCAGCTTCACGCCGGGCGTCGCGCGGGACTACACGGCGTCGACGACGGCCAACGTGATCTCGACCGCGGCCGACGCGACGCTCACGGTCTCCGAGCCTGGGCGGCTGATGAACGGCTCGTTCTCACTCGCCGAGCCGCTGCGCGTCGAGATCGCGCCGGCGACGTGGTCGGGTCCGGTGTCCAACGCCCGCTCGACGATCACCTTCCGCCAGCGCATCGGCGCCACCGAGCCGCTGCGAACCGGCAGCTACTCGAAGACGCTGACGTTCACGCTGACGACGACGAACCCGTAGATCAATAGTTGACGGCCGCTGACGACGAGCGTCGGCGGTCGTCACCCTTGCGGCACCACCCGTCGCGCTTGTGACCCCACCGCTTGCCCTGCTCGAGCGTCGACTTCTCAGCCGCGCGCGTCGGGGCCTGGGCGGTGCTGGTCAGCGCTGAGGCGCCTGCCGCCAGCGAGCCCGTCAGCGCCAGCGCGGCCGTCACGGCCAGCACGGCGGGACCGACGCGGCGCCGCTTCGCGCGGCGGCTCGGCGGGCTCTTCCATGATCCGGATGTCGACATCGTCGAACCGGTTCGGTTCCATGCAGCGGATCGTAGCGCTCCTCGTGCCGATGCGCACGTCTCCTGCGAGGTTGGCGAGCTTGCGCTCGCGTCCCGCTCTACTCCGGCTGCAGCGCCGCGGGCAGCGGCCCGGCGCTCAACAGCGCTGCGAGTTGGCGGGCGCCGTCGGCGGTCAGGTCACCCGAGATCTGCACGCCGCGGGCGCCGTCGATCCCGTCGGGAGCGGTCCGGAAGTCGATGAAGGGAACCGAGACCACCCGATCGTCGACGACGATCGCCAGGTGCTGGAGCGCCGCCATCTCGTCGCCATCGGGCGCTTGGTCGGCACCGCGCTGCGCAAGCTCGCGCGTGAGTTCTGAGAACGCGGCCGTCCCGGCCGGTGTCAGCTCGATCTCGACGATCGGCTCGAGCGTGTTCGGGTCGTTGCCGGCGCGCGCCGATTCGATGTCGGCGTTGGTCAGTGCCGGCGTGGGTGCGAGGGCGTACCAGCCGTCGGCGCCGTCCGCCGCCTGGACGACGACACCGTCGCCCTTCTCGGCACGCGCCTCGGCCTCGGCCTTGGAGGTCGTACCCGAGCGGCCGGCGTTCGCGCCGCCGGTCACGTCCGAGTCGTCGGGCGCGGGCCTCCCGTCGGGCCCGAGCACGCTGCGCTCCCAGTCGTAGATCGACAGCCGTCCGGCCTGCGTCAGCGCGCTGACAGCGTCGCGCTCGGACGCCGGCGCCGAGATCGTGACGCGAGCATCCGCGGCGGACACCCGGGCGGGACGGATCGCGGCGGCTTCCAGTCGCTGTTGCAGGATCTGCGCCGCCTGCTCCGGCGCCTCGGCGCGGTACGTCATCTGCACGGTCTCGCCCGGTTGCGCGACCGGGGTCTCGTCGCGGGGCGTGTTCGGCAGGGCGAGGACGACGGCGGCCACGATCAGCGCGATCGCAGCGGCGGCCAGCAGCGGCCGCAGCCGGCGGGCGGCCTGTCGCGTGGGTTGCGGGCTCGCCCCGGCCCGCAGAAGCTCGCCGCGCAGCCGTGCGATGTAGTCGTCGTGGCTCATCAGTTTCCTCCGGCGCGTCCGCGCAGCACCCGCAGTCCGCGGCTGACGCGCTTGCGCACGGTCGCCTCGGTCACCTGCCGGGTGCTGGCGATCTCTGCGTAGTCCTGGTCGTCGAGGACGTGCGCCCGGATCGCGTCGCGTTGATCCTCGGGCAGTTCCTCGACCATCTGGGTGGCGACGTCGTCGCCGAGCCAGCGGATCAGCTCCGCGTCCTCGGCACCGAGGAGGACGGGCTCCATCCCCAGGCGCGCGCGCATCCGGTCCTCGGCGTGCCCGCGGCGGCGGTAGTCGGCCAGCTTGTGGTGCGCGATCCCGAACAGCCAGGCGCCGGCGCCCGCCTGTTGCGGCCTGTAGCGCCGGCGCGCGACCAGCGCCGCCGCGAACGTCTCGGCGGTCAGGTCGGCCGCGACCTCCGGATCGCCCGTACGACGCTGGAAGAACGCCAGCATCGAGCGGACGTAGCGGTCGTAGAAGCGGCCGAAGTCCTCGATGTCGTCGGACCGCAGCAGGGCCTCGTCGGTGTCGCGCGCAGCACCCATCTACTCATAGGAATCGCAGCTCGGCGCGGATTTGTGACCGGCTCAGCCGTCACGTCCGTCGTGGCGTTCCGGCAAGAGGAACGACATCACCTTGTCGCGCGACGCGTCCGGCGGCGTGATGACGCTCACCGGTACCCCGAGTCCCTCGACCCGTCGCGGCAGGTCCCTTCGCAGCCACTCCGAGGTGCGCTTGGACAGCGTCGAGATCAGCACGTCGTCGAAGCGGCCCTGTTCGAGCGCCTGCTTGACCGACTCGAACGCATCCGTGCTTCCCGCCAGGCCCTCGACCTGTCCGAGAACGTGACCGGCAGGGCCGCGAAGGGCCGCGCGGATCGCCTTCACGCCCTCGTCCAGCGTCCAGTCCACGCGCTTGGCGGACGTGTCGGGGACGAGCAGCGTGAAGACGGTCGGCCGGATCTGCGCGCGTCGCGAGATCTCCTGCAGCAGGACCGGCGTCTGGGCGGTCCGGTTGGCGACGACCAAGGTGCGATGGTCATCCATCGCCGTTGAGCGTGGCACGACGCGCGCCGCCGGTCAAGCTCTCCTGACTGATGCACCGCGCGAGGTGGTCGCGGGTGGCGCGCAGGAACGGCGCGGGCGTTTCCGAGAAGCCGAAGTGGCCGGCGTCGCTCAGCTCGACGAGCCGCGCGCCCGGGATGGCCGCGGCGAGCGCGCGTCCGGCGGCGGGTGAGCAGACCCAGTCGTGACGGCCCGTGATGACGAGCGCCGGCGCGGAGATGCTGCTCAGCTGCGGGCGCACGTCGTAGCGCGGCGCGAGCCGGCGGAAGAAGTCGCTGGCGATGTCGGCGTTCAGGGTGCTCAGCGCCATCAGCCGAGCCGGGACGTCCTCGTGACCGGGCCCGGCGTAGAGCGGCAGCAGGTGGCGTTCGAAGCCGCGCATGACCTCTGGCGTGAAGTCGCCGGCATAGAGCCGCGCGGCGAGCGCGCCGGCTTCGGGCCCACCGCGCTCGGCGGGACCGGGCGGCGGCGGGTCATCGCTCACCGGGCCGAGCGTGGCCGCGGTATGGCACAGGATCAGCCCGCCCACGAGGTCGGGATGGCGCAGAGCGAGGTGGAGCGCGACAAAGCCGCCCGCGGAATGCCCGAGGATCACCGGTCGCCGGAGGCCCAGCGCGCCGCAGACGGCGGCGACGTCGTCGGCCATCTGCTCGAGCGTGAGCGACTGCGCGGGCGCGGGATTCGAGCGGCCCTGTCCGCGCAGGTCGACGAAGACGAGCTGCGCGTCATCGGCCAACGCCTGCAGGCCGGGGCGCAGGTAGCCCTGATCGAAGCCGGGACCGCCGTGGAGTGCGACGACGGTGGGGCGGGGGCGGAGCTCGTCGCCGGCGAGCGCCAGCTGGGGCCCTTCGACGTCGAAGTAGAGCTCGGTGTGGTTGACGGCGATGCGCATGATCCGGAGATGCCTCGTGCGGCCCGAAAGTTCGGCCCGGATCCGAACTTCTCGGCCGCGGTGCGCATCCAAGGGTCATGAACGCGCGAGAATGGCCTCATGAGCGGCCCTGACGACGCCGCACTCACGCGCGCGGCGCAGGCCGGCGATGCGACCGGGCTCGGCGTGCTCTTCGAGCGGCATCGTGCACGCCTGCACGCCGTGGCGGTCGGGATGCTCGGACACGGTGCGGACGCCGACGATGCCGTCCAGGACGCGATCGTGATCGCCATGCGACGGATCGGCGAACTGCGCGAGCCGGCCGCCGTGGGCGGCTGGCTGGTCGCCATCGTGGTCAACGTCTGCCGCGCGCGGCTGCGCCGCCCCGTCCGGGAGCTGCTCCGCGCGGACGCCGTCGAGCCGCGTGAGGCGCTCGACACGGTCGCAGCGGAGTTGGAACGCGCCGCGCTCCGCGACTGGCTGTGGGCGGCGCTCGAGCGCCTGCCGGAGCCGCAGCAGGTGGCGGTCATGCTGCGCCACTTCTCGAGCGCCAATTCCTACCTCGCGATCGCCGACATCTGCGACGTTCCGGTCGGCACCGTGCGCAGCCGCCTGAATGCGGCCCGCGGCCGGCTGGCCGACGAGCTGCTCGCCACTGCAGCCGCGGCGCACGGCGAGCGCGAGACGCTCCGCGCCTGGTCGCTCGCGGCCGGTGCCGCGATGCTGGGCTTCCAGCGCAGCGGCGACTCGGCGCTGCTCGAGCCGGTGTTCGCCGCCGACGTCGCGTTCCGGATGGCCGATCGCGTCGAGCGTCACGGCCGCGCCGTCCTCGCCGCAGGGCTCGCCCGCGACTTCGAAGACGGCGTCACCGCGCGCCCGCTGCGCATGATCCCCGGTGAGCACATCGCGATCACCGAGCTCGTGCTCGAGAACCCGTCCGAGCAGCCGCTGCACTGCCCGCCCGCGGTCACGCAGGTCCACTTCCATCATGCCGGCCGCACGCACCGGCTCGTGTCGCACTACGCCCCACGCCGATAGCGCGCGGACGACGCGGCCCGGCGGTCGAGTTGCCTGCCGTGTGACGCGGCTGTACGCTCGCGCGAACGGAGAATCCGGGTCGAGAGGAGTCGGGGAAGATGCCGCTTTATCTCACGAGGTTCAGCTACACGCCGGAGACGTGGGCGAGGCTGATCGGCAAGCCAGAGGACCGCCGGGAAGCCGCTCAGTCGTACATCGAGTCGGTCGGTGGGAAGCTCCACGGATTCTGGTACGCGTTCGGCGAACACGACGCCTACACCCTTTGGGAGGCTCCCGACAACGCGTCCATGGCTGCGGTTGCGCTGGCGATCACTGCCGGCGGTGCGCTCAGCTCGCTCGAGACGACAGCGCTCCTGACCGTCGACGAGACGATGGATGCCCTGCGGAAGGCCCAGCAAGTCGGGTACCGAGCGCCCGCCGCGTAGCACTCGCTCGCGCCGATGGAGCTAGGGGGACTCGAACCCCCGACCTCCTGGGTGC
>CAVWJU010000026.1:0-165842 GCA_963755275.1 uncultured Solirubrobacteraceae bacterium
ACTCGATAAGCCTGTTATCCCCGGCGTACCTTTTATCCGTTGAGCGACAGCACTTCCACTTGCTACTGCCGGATCACTAAAGCCTGCTTTCGCACCTGCTCGACCTGTCGGTCTCACAGTCAAGCTCCCTTGCTGCTTTTGCACTCTACGCACGATTTCCAACCGTGCTGAGGGAACCTTTGCGCGCCTCCGTTACATTTTGGGAGGCGACCGCCCCAGTCAAACTACCCGCCTGGCACTGTTCACTGCCCGGATTACGGCGCAGTGTTAGAAGCACAATACATCAAGGGAGGTATCTCAAAGTTGGCTCCACGCCAGCCGCAGCCGGCGCTTCAAAGCCTCCCTCCTATTCTGAGCGAGATGCACCGCACTCCAATACCAGGTTGTAGTAAAGGTGCACGGGGTCTTTCCGTCTAGCCACGGGTACTCGGCATCTTCACCGAGACTGCAATTTCACCGAGCCCATCGTTGAGACAGCGTTCAACTCGTTACGCCATTCGTGCAGGTCGGAACTTACCCGACAAGGAATTTCGCTACCTTAGGACGGTTATAGTTACCGCCGCCGTTTACCGGGGCTTAGTTTCAGTGCTTCGGCTTGCGCCTAACACCTCCACGTAACCTTCCGGCACCGGGCAGGCGTCAGCCCCTATACGTCGTCTTACGACTTAGCAGAGACCTGTGTTTTTGGTAAACAGTCGGTTGAACCTATTCACTGCGGCCCTCTCGGGCTCCACGGGCAAGCCGCTTCACCCTACTGGGGCGCTCCTTATCCCGAAGTTACGGAGCGATTTTGCCGAGTTCCTTAACGATGGTTATCTCGATCACCTTAGTATTCTCTACTTGCCCACCTGTGTCGGTTTTGGTACGGGCACGTGCGCTCTCCCTAGAGGCTTTTCTCGGAGGCATGGCGTCCGGGACTCGCCGGCTTTGAGCCAGCTGTCATCGCACCTCAGGTTATGCAGGCTCGGATTTTCCATAGCCCACCCCTACATGCTTGACCCAGGACTACCATCGCCTGGGTTCCCATAGCCTTCCTCGTCCCCCCATCGGTCAAATGAGTGCGACGTGGTACAGGAATATCAACCTGTTGTCCATCGACTACGCCTTTCGGCCTCGCCTTAGGTCCCGACTAACCCTGAGCAGACGAACTTTACTCAGGAATCCTTGGGCAATCGGCGGAGGGGATTCTCACCCCTCTTTCGTTACTCATGCCGGCATTCTCACTTCCCAGGGCTCCACGGCTGGGTTCCCCCGCCGCTTCACTGCCATGGGAACGCTCTCCTACCGCTCGACTTGCGTCGAACCCGAAGCTTCGGTGGCTAGCTTGAGCCCCGTTACATTATCCGCGCCCGAACACTTGACCAGTGAGCTGTTACGCACTCTTTCAAGGATGGCTGCCTCTAAGCCAACCTCCTGGTTGTCTATGCACTCGGACATCGTTTGCCACTTAGCTAGCACTTGGGGACCTTAGCTGTCGGTCTGGGCTGTTTCCCTCTTGACGCGGAAGTTTATCCCCCCGCAACTGACTCCCGGAGTAGCCGTGACGGTCTTCGGAGTTTGCCTGACTTCGGTAACCTGGTAGGGCCCCTAGGCCAAACAGTGCTCTACGGCCGCAACGGAATTTATCCGAGGCTATACCTAAATATATTTCGGAGAGAACCAGATATCTCTGAGCTTGATTAGCCTTTCACTCCGACCCACAGGTCATCCGCCCAGTTTTCAACCTAGGTCGGTTCGGTCCTCCACGGGGTCTTACCCCCGCTTCAACCTGCCCATGGGTAGCTCGCTCAGTTTCGGGTCTACCGCCTACGACTAAATCGCCCTATTCGGACTCGCTTTCGCTTCGGCTCCGCTCATCGCTTAACCTCGCCGCAGACGAGTAACTCGCCGGCTCGTTATGCAAAAAGCACGCCGTCACAGAACAAGTCTGCTCCGACCGCTTGTAGGCACGCGGTTTCAGGTACTATTTCACTCCCCTTCCGGGGTACTTTTCACCTTTCCCTCACGGTACTTGTCCGCTATCGGTCACCAGGGAGTACTTAGCCTTGGAGGGTGGTCCCCCCAGATTCAGTCCGCGTTTCACGGGAGCGGACCTACTCAGGTACCTCATCGGGAGGCCGGATCGATTTCGTCTACGGGACGATTGCCCTCTGTGGTGCGCGGTTCCACGCGCTTCGACTATCGACCGACTTGGTAACTCCCGCCGAGAGACGCACCTCTCGGACAGAGGCCCTACAACCCCGAACCGGCAACGCGTGCGCGCTTACACCGGCCCGGTTTGGGCTGATCCCCTTTCGCTCGCCACTACTCGGGGAGTCTCGGTTGATTTCCTTTCCTCCGGGTACTGAGATGTTTCAGTTCCCCGGCTTGCCTCCGACCCGCCTATATATTCAGCGGGTGGTAACGCCGTACTAACAGCGCTGGGTTTCCCCATTCGGGAATCCGCGGGTCACTGGCTATTCAGCGCCTCACCGCGGCTTATCGCAGCCGTTCACGCCCTTCATCGACTCCTGGTGCCAAGGCATCCACCGTGTGCCCTTCCTATCTTGACGGTGATCACACGCATGGCCTGGAAGGCGCATGCGCGCGGTGATACCCGTTCGCACCGCCCTTGCGAGGCGGTGCTTCGTTGGCATGATTGTGCAGTTTTCAAGGTCCGCGAAGAGGCGCTGCGCCCGGACTGGGCGTGCCGGTCTCTCAAAACTCAACAGCATGCGCCGCGCACGAGCGAGCTGGCGCCAGGTCCGGTCGACATTAGGTACCGGGTCGAGCTCGAGGCGAGACGGTATGCGCACCTGGCCTTCGCCGGCGCTCCAAGTCCTGGAGCTTCCCTAGAAAGGAGGTGATCCAGCCGCACCTTCCGGTACGGCTACCTTGTTACGACTTCACCCCAGTCACGAGCCCCACCTTCGACGGCTCCCTCCCAAAGGGGTTAGGCCACCGGCTTCGGGTGTTGCTTGCTTCCATGGTGTGACGGGCGGTGTGTACAAGGCCCGGGAACGTATTCACCGCGGCAATGCTGATCCGCGATTACTAGCAACTCCGCCTTCATGCAGGCGGGTTTCAGCCTGCAATCCGAACCGAGACGCGCTTTAAGGGATTCGCTCCACCTCGCGGTATCGCAGCCCTCTGTACGCGCCAATGTAGCACGTGTGTAGCCCTGAACATAAGGGGCATGATGACTTGACGTCATCCCCACCTTCCTCCGGTTTGTCACCGGCAGTCTCGCATGAGTCCCCAACTAAATGCTGGCAACATGCGACGGGGGTTGCGCTCGTTGCGGGACTTAACCCAACATCTCACGACACGAGCTGACGACAGCCATGCACCACCTGTGATCCTGCCCCGAAGGGAAGCCCTGTTTCCAGGACGGTCAGGAACATGTCAAGCCCAGGTAAGGTTCTTCGCGTTGCGTCGAATTAAACCACATGCTCCGCTGCTTGTGCGGGCCCCCGTCAATTCCTTTGAGTTTTAGCCTTGCGGCCGTACTCCCCAGGCGGGGCACTTAATGCGTTAGCTTCGGCACGGAGGGAGTCGACACCCCCCACACCTAGTGCCCATCGTTTACAGCGTGGACTACCAGGGTATCTAATCCTGTTTGCTCCCCACGCTTTCGCGTCTCAGCGTCAGTAACGTCCCAGCGAGCTGCCTTCGCAATTGGTGTTCCTCCTGATATCTGCGCATTTCACCGCTACACCAGGAATTCCACTCGCCTCTTCCGTACTCAAGCCCGACAGTATCCACCGGCATCCGAGGGTTGAGCCCCCGACTTTCACAGCGGACTTACCGGACCGCCTACACGCGCTTTACGCCCAATGATTCCGGACAACGCTAGCCCCCTACGTATTACCGCGGCTGCTGGCACGTAGTTAGCCGGGGCTTCTTCTGAAGGTACCGTCACTCCAGCCGGCTATTAACCGACGAAGCTTCGTCCCAACTGAAAGGGGTTTACAACCCGAAGGCCTTCTTCCCCCACGCGGCGTTGCTGCGTCACGCTTTCGCGCATTGCGCAAGATTCCCCACTGCTGCCTCCCGTAGGAGTCTGGGCCGTGTCTCAGTCCCAGTGTGGCTGATCGTCCTCTCAGACCAGCTACCCATCGAAGCCTTGGTAGGCCGTTACCCCACCAACAAGCTAATGGGCCGCGGGCCCGTCCCGATGCGAAGGCCGAAGCTATCTTTGCTCGATTCCCTTACGAGAAGCGAGAACATCCGGTATTAGCTCGAGTTTCCTCGGGTTGTCCCGGTCATCGGGGTAGGTTACCCACGTGTTACTCACCCGTTCGCGGCTCTGCCACGGGCCGAAGCCCGCTTCGTCGCTCCACTTGCATGTGTTAAGCACGCCGCCAGCGTTCGTCCTGAGCCAGGATCAAACTCTCCGTGAAGAACTTCACAAAGAGCGTCTCACGCCACTCGAGGGCCCGCCGGTACACAAGAGGCGGGCCGGGCGCTTGACAGGGTTACTGCTCAGTACTCGGCCTTGCTGGTACTTCTGATTCCTTGTACCGGTCGCAGCGCTGGGTAGCGCGCGCCGGCATCACGAAACCTGGACACATTCCGATGGCAAGGAGGCCACCGGATGTGCATGCTGTTGAGTTTTCAAAGACCGCCGCGCCTCGCTGGAGGGGATTCCTCCGGAGCTTCGCGCTCTCGGAGCGATCGGCTCCCGAGCGGGCAACGGAGTCTAGCGCACCGGTCGCGCGAGGGCATCCCCTCCCGGCGCGCTGCTCCACCGCGGCGCGGAAGAGTAGCAGGACGCGCCCCGCTCGCAGGCCCTCGCGGCGAAATGTTGCCTAAGCCTCGATGCGCCGATTCTGGCGCGCCGCGCCGATCGATCGGCGGATGCAGGCTACGCGACCCGCAGGCGCGCGAACTGGCGCTTGCCGAGCTGCAGCACGCGGCCGTCGAGCGCCTCGGCCGGGACGTCGAGCGGCTCGGCCGGCAGCGGCTCGCCGTCGAGCTTGACGCCGCCCTGGGCCAGCTTGCGCCGCGCCTCGGAGCGCGAGCCGCCGAACGCCGTCGACGATCACCTCGGGCAGGTGCAGCGTCCCGCCGTTGCGCCGCGACGACCGCCTCGGCGATCTCGTCCGGCATCTGCGTGGGCGATGAACACGCGGTCGAAGCCGGCCTCGGCCTCCTCGGCGGCCGCTCCGCGCCCAGAACCGCTCCACGAGCGCGCGCGCGAGGGCGCGCTTGGCGTCGCGCGGGCCGACGCCGTCCGGGACGGGCTCGCGCCGAGCAGCAGCCCGTACCAGGACGCGAGTCAGCTCGTCCGGGATCCGCAGCGTCTTGCCGTACATCTCGCCCGGCGGCTCGGTGATCCCGATCTGGTTGCCGAACGACTTCGACATCTTGCGCGTCGCCGTCGAGCCCGTTCAGCAGCGGCATCGTCAGCACGATCTGCGGCGGCTGGCCGTGCGTGGTCTGCAGCGCGCGGCCCATGTGCAGGTTGAACGTCTGGTCGGTGCCGCCGATCTCGACGTCGGCGCGCACGGCGACCGAGTCGTAGCCCTGCAGGACCGGATAGAGGAACTCGAGCAGCGAGATCGGCTCGGCGGCGGCCATCCGCTTGGCGAAGTCGTCGCGCTCGAGCAGCCGGGCGATCGTGACCGTCCGCACGAGCCGGAACAGGTCCTCCATCGTCATGTCGAGCCACTCGGAGTTGCGCCGGACCTCGAGCCGCTCGTCGTCGGCCAGCACCTTCGTCGCCTGGTCGAGGTAGGTCTGCGCGTGCGCGTCGATCTCCTCGAACGAGAGCACCGGCCGCGTCGCCGAGCGCCCGGACGGGATCGCCGACGCGCGCGGTGTAGTCGCCGACGATCAGCACGACGGTGTGGCCGAGGTCCTGGAACTCGCGCAGCTTCTGCAGCACGACGGTGTGACCGAGGTGCAGATCCGGCGCCGTCGGGTCCAGGCCGAGCTTGACGCGCAGCGGCCGGCCCTCGGCCAGGCGCTGCTCGAGCGCGCCCTCGGGCGAGACCTCGACCGCGTTGCGCGACAGGAACTACGCCGGGGATTCCATCCGGGCCCAATGCTAGAGTCCGACAGCCCGGCGAGGCCTGGTCCGCCCGCCCTCACGCTCGGCCTGACCCGTGGCAGAGTTCCCCGCCGAGGTCGCCGGTCGGCACCTGTCATGAGCGAGCACGAGCGCACCAGCACGATCATCCCGCCGAGGCCGCCGACGCGACGGTGCCACGGTCGTGCCGAGTTCCCGCGTACGCGCGCACGCGAAGCGCCGCCGGCTGCGGCTCTGGCGCCGCCGCAAGCGGCCCAAGCGCTTCCGGATCCGCAAGCTGCGCGTGCTGATGGTGCTGTTCGGCCTCGGCGTGCTGGCCGTCGTCTCGGCGCTGTTCGGCATGTTCATGGCGCGTCGCGTCGGACCTGCCGCGAGCTCGGACGAGCCCGCGCACCGGCCGTCGATGCTCTCGACACGCAGCGGCCGGCCGATCGGCACGCTGACCGGCAACGAGCGCCGGATCTACCTGTCCGAGACCGAGATCGCGCCGGTGATGAAGCACGCGATCATCGCGATCGAGGACCGCCGCTTCTACACCAACAGCGGCATCGACCTGCGCGGCATCGCGCGCGCCGCGGTCCAGGACATCACCGAGCAGCGAGGCCGTCCAGGGCGCCTCGACGATCCCGCAGCAGTTCGTGAAGATCTCGCTCGCCGCCGAGAACGAGCGGACGGTCTTCCAGAAGCTGCGCGAGGCCGCGCTCGCCTACCACCTCACGCGCCGGTGGTCGAAGGAGCAGATCCTGCGCAACTACCTGAACTCGATCTACTTCGGCAACGGCGCCTACGGGATCGAGTCGGCCGCGCGCACGTACTTCGAGTTCAACCACGACAGGTGCGGCGAGCAAGGAGCCAGCCGACAGTGCGCGTCGGTGCTGCTGCCGCACGAGGCCGCGCTGCTGGCCGGCGATGGTCGCCTCCCCGAGCGCCTACGACCCGGTCCAGCATCCGGTCGCGGCCAAGCGCCGGCGCGACCTCGTGCTGCTGCGGATGTTCGAGCAGGGCTATCTGACGCGCGGCGCTGTACGACGAGCGCGAAGGCGCAGGCCGCTGCCGACGCGCGACGACCTCACGTTCCCGAAGGAGGACACGGACTTCCCGTACTTCACCTCCTGGATCAAGCAGCAGGTCGTCGACCAGCTCGGCGGCGGCCAGCAGGGCGCGCAGCGCGCGTTCGAGGGCGGCCTGCAGGTCAAGACGACGATCGACTCGCGCCTCCAGCGTGCGGCCGAGAAGGCGATCAACGAGCTGGCTGCCGCACCGGCGGCGGCCCGCGCGCCTCGCTCGTCGCGATCTCCAACAAGCGACGGCATGGTGCGGGCGATGGTCGGCGGCGACAACTACGACGGTCGCGCCGTTCAACCTCGCCACCCAGGGCCAGCGCCAGCCCGGCTCGGCGTTCAAGCCGTTCGTGCTCGCCGAGGCGCTGCGCCAGGACGTGAGCCCGCAGTCGACGTGGACGTCGAAGAAGCGGACCTACATCCTCAAGGGCGGCGAGCGGTTCACCGTCAACAACTACGAGGACGCCTACGCGCGGCGTGACGACGCTGGCCAACGCGACGACGTTCTCCGACAACGCCGTCTACGCGCAGGTCGGCATGCAGGTCGGGCCGAAGAAGGTCGCCCGGCTCGCGCGCAAGATGGGCATCCGGACGCCGGTCTCGAGCAACTTCGCGATGTCGCTCGGCGGCCTGCGCCCGGGCGTCACGCCGCTCGACATGGCGCATGCGTACGAGACGTTCGCGACCGGCGGCAAGCTCGTCTACGGCACGCTCTCCCCCGGGCAGAGCGAGAAGTCGCTGCCGGTCCCGGGCCCGGTCGGCATCGAGCGGATCGACCGCGTGCGGGGGACGAAGAAGGAGCTCGTCGAGTTGCCCGACGGTCAGCGGATGATCAACCGCCGGAAGCGCCGGACGGTGCTCAAGCCGGAGATCGCCGGCCAGGTCTCGGCGCTCCTGCAGACCGTGGTCAGGAGCGGCACGGCGACGCGCGCGCAGATCCCGGGCGTGATGATCGCCGGCAAGACCGGCACGACCGAGAACTACGGCGACGCCTGGTTCGTGGGCTGGACGAAGGAGTACACGGTCGCCGTCTGGGTCGGCTACCCGGACGAGTTCAAGCCGATGGAGACCGAGTTCCAGGGCGAGCCGGTCGCGGGCGGCACGTACCCCGCCGGGATCTGGAAGACGTTCATGCAGTACGCTGCTCAAGTTCGACCCGCTGCCCAAGAAGGACGGCGGGGACGGGACGGGCAAGGACATCCCGACGCCCACGCCGGACGCGGGCACCACCGCCCGCCCGCGGCGACCGCCGCGCCGCCGGCTGCGACCGCGGCGCCGCCGACGGACGACGGAACGGGTGGCGGGACGGGTGGCGGGACGGCGCCGCCGGCAGAGCAGCCGCCCGCGGAGCAACCACCGGCCGAGCAGGCGCCCGCGGAGCAGCCGCCGGCGGCCGCTCCGGAGACCGGGGGCGGCGAAGCCGCGCCGCCGGCGGACGGGACGACGGGGTAGCGGCTTCGGCCGGCCTGCTTCGGGCCGGCGCGTCGTGGTCGGCCGTGAGCCGCGCGGCTGCGGCCTGGCGAACTGCGCCGGTGAGGGCGGCGGTCGCGACGAACGGCCCGCGGTCGGCCCTGAGCCGCGCGGTCCGGCCGGCGAACTGCGCCGGTAAGGGCGGCGGTCCGACGAACGGCCGCGGTCGGCCCTGATCCGCGCGGTGCGACCAGCGAACTGCGCCGGTGAGGGCGGCGGTCCGACGAACGGTCGCGGTCGGCCCTGATCCGCGCGTTCGACCGCCGAACTGCGCCGGTCAGGGCGCAGAACGAACTCGCTCGCTCGCGACGATCGTTCGCACAGGATCGACCAGCCGCGATCATGCCGTCGAGGGGCGTGAGGAACAAATCGGTCCTCTGGGAACCTGTTTGTTCCTCACCGCCCACGTCGCGGTGATCGATCGCCGTCCGCACGTCGCACGCGCGACGACACCTGTTCGCGGACGGACGGACGCGGCTCGCGCCGCGACGCGATCGCGCTCCACCGCGCCGACCGCGCCGCCGCCTCCTTTACCGGCGCAGTTCGCCGATACCTAAGCGGCGTCCAGGAGACCCGGCGGCCAGGGCCGCGAGACGTCGCGCGAACCCAGAGCGCAGAATCGCCACGGCAGCTCCGCCGCCTTCGTGATCCCGATCCGGGGTCCGACGACGTACGGCAGCGATGAGCCCGCGACGATCCGGACCGGGCCGGAAACCAGCGACGTCCCGTTCTCGGCCAGCGAGATCCCCAGCGCCTGGGTCAGCTTCCCCGGCCCGTTGCAGAGCTCGCCGGAGCCGCGGCGCGACGCGCATCAGATCGAGCCCCGCAAGCGGCTCCAGCGCGCGGATCAGCACCGCCGCCCCCACGCCGTCGGGCTCGCAGACCGCGTTGAGCAGCGCGTGGATCCCGTACGACCGGTACACGTAGGCCGTGCCCGGCGGCCCGTGCAGCACGCCCGTGCGCGGGGTCACGCCGACGAAGGCGTGGCAGGCCGGCTCGGAGAAGTGGTAGGCCTCGGTCTCGACGATCACGCCCGCCGTCGACCCGTGCCAGACCACGCAGCCCAGCAACTCCGGCGCCACCTCGAGCACCGGCCGGTCGTAGAACGACGGCTCTAGGACGCCGAGTCCAGCGCCGCCCGTGCGTGGGCCAGTTGCTCGCGCACGCGATCCAGCGACGTCCCGCCCTCGCTCTCCTTGGACTCGAGCCATGCCCCTTGGGATAGCACCGCATAGAACTCGTCATCGAGCACGTCGGAATGACGACGCAATTCCTCGGGCGAGAGCTCCGACAGCGACGCGCCCCGATCGAACCGCCTCGCGCACCAGGCCGGCCACGATCCCGTGCGACTGGCGGAACGGCACGCCGCGCTTGACCAGCATGTCGGCGACGTCGACGGCGGCGAGCATCTCGTCGGTGGCGGCCGCCGCCAGGCGCTCGCGCTTGAAGCGTCATCCCGCCGAGCATCCCGCGCGCCGCCGCAAGACAGAGCTCCAAGGTGTCGACGGCGTCGAAGAGGTGCTCCTTGTCCTCCTGCATGTCCTTGTTGTAGGTCAGCGGGAGCCCGTGCATCACGCCGTGCAGCGCGGCGAGATGACCCACCACACGGGGCGCCTTGGCGCGCAGCAGCTCCGCGGCGTCCGGGTTCTTCTTCTGCGGCATGATCGAGGAGCTCGAGGCCCAGGCATCGCTCACCTCGCAGAACCCGAACTCCTCCGAGGACCACAGCACGATCTCGGCCCCCAGGCGCGAGAGATGCGTCGCGCAGGTCGACGCCGCGCTCAGGAAGTCGAGCACGAAGTCGCGGTTCGAGACGGCGTCGATCGAGTTCGGCACGACGCCCGCGAACCCGAGCTCGGACGCCACCAACCGCCGGTCCGTAGCGAAGTTGACGCCGGCGAGCGCGCCCGCGCCGAGCGGCAGCTCGCAGGTCGACCCGAGCACGGCCGCGAAGCGCGCCGCGTCGCGCCGGAACATCCAGAAGTAGGCCAGCAGGTGGTGCGAGAGGTACACCGGTTGCGCCCGCTGGAGATGGGTGTAGCCGGGCATCGGCCAGTCCAGGTGCGCCTCGGCGACCTGCACGATCACGGTCTGCAGGTCGGCCAGGGCCTCGATCGCCCGCAGCGCATGCGCGCGGGTGAACATCGCCATGTCGGTGGCGACCTGGTCGTTGCGCGAGCGCGCGGTGTGCAGCTTGCCGCCGACGGCGCCGACGATCTCGGTCAGCCGCCGCTCGACGGCCATGTGGATGTCCTCGTCGGAGTCGAGGAAGCGCGAACTCGCCGGAGTCGAGCTCCTCGGCCACCCGGTCGAGACCCGCTCAAGCAGCTCGTCGCGGTCGGCGTCGCTGATGATCCCGGTCGCCGCGAGCATGCGCGCGTGGGCCCGCGACTGCTCGACGTCGTACGGCGCCAGGCGCCAGTCGAAGCCGATCGACGCGTTCAAGGCCACAAACACGGGATCGGGCGGGAGCGAGAAGCGGGACACGCGACTCGCCATCATGAACCAAGATGGATCTGCTCGTCCGCCCCGCCCGGCCCGATGACCCGTGCGTGCCGCTGATCTTCGAGTCCGCGCGGCCGTACTACACGGCCTACGCCGGCAGCGAGAAGCGAGCGCTCAAGCTGCTCGATGCGGTCTTCCCCGAACCGGGTCACGCCGCGAGCTACGACTGCTCGACGGTCGCGCTCGCGCAGGACGAGGTCGTCGGGCTCGTGGCCGGCTTTCCCGTCGGCGACGGCGACGGCCGCTCGCGCCGCTTCGTCACGCTCACGCTGCCGAAGCTGCCGCCGTGGCGCTGGCCGGGCACGTTCCGGCACCTGCATGCCGCCGCCAACGTCGCGCCGTCCCCGCCGCCCGACGCCTTCTACGTCGACGCGCTCGCGGTCGCGCACGGCCACCGCCGCCGCGGGATCGCCAACCGGCTGCTCGACGAGGCCGCACAACAGACCCGCCGCGCCGGGCTCCCCCAGCTCGCGCTCGACACCGGCCTGCAGAACGCCGACGCCCGCGCGCTGTACGAGGCGTACGGGTTCGGCCAGCGCGAGATCCGCCGCGCGCGCAACGCCCGCACGGAGCGGGCGCTCGGCGGGCCGGGCTTCGTCGGCTACCTGATGGCGGTGTAGAGGACGCTCTCGAGCGCCGAGGCCACCTCGGCCACCTGGCCCTCGGTGATCTCCGGGAAGAACGGCAGCGCGATCGAGCGCGCGGCGACGTCCTCGCAGACCGGGAACTCGCCCTCGCGGTGGCCGAAGACCGACCGGTAGTACGACATCAGGTGGATCGCGGGCAGGTAGGGCTTGGACTGCACACCACGCTGCGCCAACGATCGGATCGTCTCGTCGCGGTCCGCGCCACGCGGGAGCTGGACGACGAACACGAACCACCCGCGCACGTCGCCGCCGGCGTCCTCGCACGGCAGCTCCAACCCCTCGAAGCCGGCCAAGCGCCGAGCGATACCACGACGCCGCCCGCGCACGCGCAGCGAGCATGTCGTCGAGCCGCTCGAGCTGCGCCAGGCCCAGGGCGCAGGCGAGATCCGTGAGCCGGTAGTTGAACCCGAGCCGGTCGTGATCGAGCCAGCCCATGTCGGGCGCGCGGCCCTGGTTGCGCTCGGAATCGACGACCGCCTTCACGTCCGCCGATCCCATCGTCAGCATCCCGCCCTCGCCGGTCGTGAGCTGCTTGTTGGCGTAGAAGCCGAACGCGGCGGGATGGCCGCGGCCGCCGACACACACGCCGTCGGCAGTGGACCGCGCCGAGCGCCTCGCAGGCGTCCTCGACGATCGGCAGCCCACACCGCTCCAGCGACGGCACATCGGCCGGGTAGCCGAAGATGTGCACCGGCAGCAGGGCGGTCGTGCGCGGCCCGATCGCCGCCGCCGCGGCGTCGACGTCGAGGTTGAGCGTCCGCGGGTCGATGTCCACGAACACCGGCCGCGCACGCTCGTAGACGATCGCGTTGGCACACGCCACGAAGCTGAACGGCGACGTCACGACCTCGTCACCCTCCGACACGCCGACCGCCCGCAGCGCGAGGTGCAGCGCCGCGGTCCCCGACGACACGGCGCTCGCATGCCCCGCCCCCACGCGCGCCGCGAACGCGGACTCGAAGGCCGGCACACGCGGCCCCAGCGACAGGTGGCGCGAGCGCAGGACCTCGAGCACGGCCCGCTCCTCGGGCTCGCCGAGCACGGGCCGCGCGAGTGGGATCACTTGACGACGCCGGCCTGCGAGCGCAGCATGCCCGCTTCCAGCGAGTCCACGAGCGCGTCCCAGGAGGCCTCGATGACGTTCTCGTGGACGCCGATCGCGCCCCAGGTGGAGACGCCGTCGGACGCGTCGAGCAGCACCCGGGTCGTCGCCCCGGTGGCCTTCCACTCGTCGAGGATGCGGACCTTGTAGTTGACCAGCTTGATGTCGCGCAGGTGCGGCAGGCGCTCGCCGATCGCGGCCCGCAGCGCGCGGTCCAGCGCGTGCACGGGACCGTTGCCCTCGGCGGTGCGCACGAAGCGTTGCGAGCCGACCCAGAGCTTGACCGTGGCCTCGGTCTCGACGCGCCCGTCGGCGCGCTTCTCGGCGATCACGCGCCAGGACTCGAGCTTGAACAGCGGCTCGTACTCGCCCGTCTCGCGCTTGATCAGCAGCTCGAAGGAGCCGTCGGCGGCCTCGAACTGGAAGCCGCGGTGCTCGAGCTCCTTGACGCGCTCCACCACCCGCGACGCGACGCCGTCGTCGAGCGCGCCGCCCGCGTGGGCGATCACCGTGCCCTTGCCCGACAGCTCGCTCACCAGCACCTCGCGCGAGTTGCCGACCTCGGCGGGATCGATGTGCTCGAAGGTCGAGGGATCGGCGTTGACGCCGGCGACGTGCATCCCGCCCTTGTGCGCGAACGCGTTCTTGCCCACGTAGGCCTGGTTCGAGTCGGGCGACAGGTTGAGCATCTCCGCGACCAGGTGCGAGGCCTCGGTCAGGCCCTCCAGCGACGGCAGGCACTGATAGCCCATCTTCAGCTGCAGGTTCGGGATGATCGAGATCAGGTTCGCGTTGCCGCAGCGCTCGCCGTAGCCGTTCATCGTGCCCTGCACCATCACGGCGCCCTCGGCGATCGCGGCCAGCGAGTTCGCCACCGCGCACTCGGCGTCGTTGTGCGTGTGGATGCCCAACGCCGCCTCCGGCAGTGCGAAGCGCACCGCGCGCACCGCCGTCGGCCACCTCGATGCGGCAGCGAGGCGCCGTTGGTGTCGCACATCGTCAGGTTCTCGGCGCCGGCCGCGAACGCCGCGCGCAGGCACTCGATCGCGTAGCCGGAGTCGTCGCGGAAGCCGTCGAAGAAGTGCTCGGCGTCGTAGACCACGCGCTTGCCGGACGCCACCAGGTACTCGACCGACTCGGCGATCATCCGCAGGTTCTCGTCGCGGTCGACGCGCACGACCTTCTCGAGGTGCAGTCCCCAGGTCTTGCCGACGAGCGTCGAGACCGGCGTCCACGACTCGGCCAGCACGCGCAGCGCCGCGTCCTCGGCGGCGGCCACGCCGCGGCGGCGCGTCATCCCGAACGCGCACACGTCGGCGCTCAGGCCGGCTTCGCGCAGGCGCTCGAAGAGCTCGAGCTCCTTCGGGTTCGAGGTCGGGAAGCCGGCCTCGATCATCGGGACGCCGAGCTCGTCGAGGATCCGCGCCACGCGGACCTTCTCCTCCACCGAGAGCGACATTCCCTCCCCCTGCATGCCGTCGCGCAGGGTGGTGTCGTAGACGATGATGTCGTTCATGAGACCGGCGCGGGCACCCGGTCGAGCCAGTCGGCGTAGCGCTCGGAGCGCCCGTGCAGGGCGTCCTCGAAGATCGCCTGGATCTCGGTCGTGACCGGGCCGCGGGTGCCGTCGCCGACGGCCAGGTCGTCGATCTCGCGGATCGGCGTCAGCTCGGCCGCGGTGCCGGTCATGAAGATCTCGTCGGCCTGATAGAGCTCGCCGCGGGCGATGTCGCGCTCGACGACCTCGTAGCCCTGGTCGCGCGCGATCTCGATCGCCGCGGCGCGGTTGATCCCGCCCAGGATGTCGTTGGCGAAGCCCGGCGTCGAGATCCGGCCGTCGTGGACCAGGAACAGGTTCTCGCCCGTGCCCTCGCAGACGTAGCCGCGGCCGTCGAGCAGGATGCCCTCCTCGTAGCCGGCCTTGTCGGCCTCGATCTTGGCCAGCACGGAGTTCAGGTACTGGCCGCCGGCCTTGGCCGTGGGGATCAGCGCGTCGGACGGGATCCGGCGCCACGACGACACCTTGGCCCGCACGCCACTCAGCTTGCCCTCGTCGCCGAGGTAGGAGCCCCACTCCCAGACGGCGATCATCACGTCGACCGGGCAGTCGAGCGGGTACAGGCCCATCGGGCCCGCGCCGCGGAAGACCAGCGGCCGGATGTAGCAGGACTTCAGCGCCGTTGCGGGTGATCGTCTCGAAGGTCGCGGCGCGCAGCTCCTCCTTCGAGTACGGGATCTCCATGTGGTAGAGCTTCGCGCTGCGGTAGAGGCGGTCGATGTGGTCGGAGTGGCGGAAGACGGCCGTGCCGCCGTCCGGCGTCTCATAGGCGCGGACGCCCTCGAACACGCTCGTCCCGTAGTGCAGCGCGTGCGTGAGCACGTGGACCTTGGCGTCCTCGTACGCGACGAGCTCGCCGTTCATCCAGATCAGGTCCGATTGGCTCACTTCAACTCCTCCAGCACCGCCTTCGTCGCCTCGGCGGTGGTCGCGGTCCCGCCCAGGTCGCTGGTGCGGAGGCCCTGCTCCAGGGCCTTGTCGACCGCCGATTCTACGGCAGCGGCCTCGGCCTCCCGCGAGAGTCCGTGGCGCAGCATCAGCGCGCCGGACAGGATCATGCCGATCGGGTTGGCGATCCCCTGGCCGGCGATATCGGGCGCGGTGCCGTGGACGGGCTCGAACAGGCTCGGGCCGACGCCGCCCAGCGACGCCGTCGGCAGCATGCCCAGCGAGCCCGTGAGCATCGACGCCTCGTCGCTCAGGATGTCGCCGAACATGTTCTCGGTGACGATCACCTCGAAGTGGCGCGGGGCGGCGATGAGCTTCATCGCGGCCGCGTCCACGAGCTCGTGCTCGAGCTCGATGTTCGGGAACTCCTCGGCGTGGATGCGGGTGACGACCGACCGCCACAGCCGGCTGGTGTCGAGCACGTTGGCCTTGTCGACGCTCGTCACGCGGCTCTTGGCCGCCCTGAAGCCGGCGCGCGCGATCCGCTCGATCTCCTCGACGGTGTAGACCATCGTGTCGAACGCGCGGCCGTCCGCCGTGCCGCGCTCGCCGTAGTAGAGGCCGCCGGTGAGCTCGCGCACGATCAGCATGTCGACGCCCTCGATCAGCTCGCGCTTGAGCGGGGACGCGTCGTAGAGCGCCGGCAGCGGGCGGACAGGGCGCAGGTTGGCGTACAGGCCGAGCTCCGCGCGCAGGCGGAACAGGCCCTGCTCGGGACGAACGGCGCCGGACTCGGTGGTGTCCCACTTCGGGCCGCCGAGCGCGCCGAGCAGGACGGCGTCGGAGGCCTTGCAGGCGTCCATGGCCTCGTCGGTGAGCGCCGTGCCGTGGAGGTCGATGGCCGCCCCTCCCGCCGGGTGCTCGTCGAAGCTCAGGTCAGGCGCGACGGCGGTGAGGACCTCGACGGCGGCGGCGGCCACCTCGGGTCCGATCCCGTCGCCGGGCAGGAGGGCGATGTTCGGCATGGCTTCCCTTCAGAGTTCGAGCGTGACCGGCCCAGGCCGTTCGCGCTCGCGTTCGTAGACCTCGATGTCGCCCGCGCTCTGGAGCGTCAGCGCGATGTCGTCGAGCCCGTTCAGCAGCCGGTGGCGGCGCTCGGCGTCGAGCTCGAATCGCCACTGCGCGGCCGGCGAAGCGGACCTCGAGCGCCTCGAGGTCGATCTCGGCCTCGCCCGCGTCCATCAGCGCGCGCACCTCGTCCTCCGGCAGCACCACCGGCAGCAGGCCGATCTTCGTGCAGTTCGAGAAGAAGATGTCGGCGAAGGAGGAGGCGACGATCGCCTTGAAGCCGTAGTCCTGCAGCGCCCAGGGGGCGTGCTCGCGCGAAGAGCCGCAGCCGAAGTTCGCGCCCGTGGCCAGGATCGGGTTCTTGGGCAGGCTCCAGCCCGGCTCCTGCGCCCAGTCGTAGAACAGGAACTCGCCGAAGCCGGTCCGCTCGATCCGCTTGAGGAACTGCTTCGGGATGATCTGGTCCGTGTCGACGTCGGCGCGCGTGAGCGAGGTCACGCCGCCGGAGATGACGCTCAGCGGGTCCATCTAGTTCCACTCCCGGATGTCGACGAAGCGGCCCTCGATCGCGGCCGCGGCCGCCATCTGCGGGGACACGAGGTGGGTGCGGCCGCCGCGGCCCTGGCGGCCCTCGAAGTTGCGGTTCGAGGTCGAGGCGCAGCGCTCGCCCGGGTCGAGGATGTCGGGGTTCATGCCCAGGCACATCGAGCAGCCCGCGGTGCGCCAGTCGAAGCCGGCGGCGCGGAAGACCTCGTCGAGGCCCTCGCGCTCGGCCTGGGCGCGGACCTGCTGCGAGCCCGGGACGACCATCGCGTCGACGTTCGAGGCGACGCGCCGGCCCTTGATCATCTCCGCCGCGGCGCGCAGGTCGCCGATGCGCGCGTTCGTGCACGAGCCGATGAACACGCGGTCGAGCTGGAGCTCGGTGATCGGCGTGCCGGCCTCGAGGCCCATGTAGACCAGCGAGCGCTCGTCGGTCTCCGAGTCCGGCTCGGGCACGGCGTCGGCGACGCCGACGACCTGGCCCGGGTTCGTGCCCCAGGTGACCAGCGGGGAGAGCGCGGCCGCGTCGACGGTGATCTCGCGGTCGAACGTCGCGCCCTCGTCGGTCGTGCAGCGTGCGCCAGTACGCGAGAGCGGCGTCGAAGTCCTCGGGCGCGCCCGGGCGGCCGTCGACCCACTCGAACGTCGTCTCGTCGGGCGCGACCATGCCCGCGCGCCCGCCGCCCTCGATCGTCATGTTGCAGACGGTCATCCGCTGCTCCATCGTGAAGCCGCGGATCACCTCGCCGGCGTACTCGACGGCGTGCCCGGCGGCGCCGTTGGTCCCCATCTGCCCGATCGTGCCGAGGATCAGGTCCTTGGCGGTCACGAACGGCGCCAGCGCGCCGGTGTAGTTGATCCGCATCGACTTCGGCTTGGGCTGGGAGAGCGTCTGCGTCGCGAGCACGTGCTCGACCTCGGTCGTCCCGATCCCGAACGCCAGCGCGCCGAACGCGCCGTGCGTGGCGGTGTGCGAGTCCCCGCAGACGATCGTCATCCCCGGCTGGGTGACGCCCAGCTCCGGCCCGATGATGTGCACGATCCCCTGGCGCTCGGACCCGAGCGAGTAGAGCGGGATGCCGAACTCGTCGCAGTTGGCCTCGAGCGCCTCGACCTGGCGGCGCGAGAGCGCGTCGTGGATCTTGGCCGACACCGGCGTGCCGTCGGTCGGCACGTTGTGGTCGGCGGTGGCCAGCGTGCGGTCCGGGCGGCGGACCTCGCGGCCCGCGAGCCGCAGCCCTTCGAACGCCTGCGGGCTCGTGACCTCGTGGACCAGGTGGAGATCGATGTAGATGAGCCCGGGCGCGATCTCGTGCGCGGACCAGATCTTCTCGAACAGCGTGGTGGGGGTCATGACCGGCGCAGCCCGGCCGACACGATGGCCAGCAGGACGGCCTCCTCCTCTGAGTGGTTGGCGAAGTGATGGGGCAGGTCGGCGTCGAAGGTGACGCAGTCGCCGGTCGCGAGCGCGTGCTCGGCGCCGTCGACGTGCAGGGTCACCGAACCGCGCTCGACGACCGCGGTCTCGCGTGCGCCCGGCTCGTGGCGCGGCGGATCGCCGGGGCCGCCGGTGACGGCGCCCGCGGCCAGCGTGTGCCGGGTGAGCTCGGCGCGCAGCCCGGGCAGCGGCGGCGTCAACACCTCGTAGGCGTGCCCGCTCGCGCCGCCGCGGCGGCCTTCACCGCGACGCACGACCGAGACCGTGGTCTCCTCGTCGAGGCGCAGGAGCTGCGACAGCCGCAGCTCGAGCCCGGAGGCGATCCGGCTCGCGATCTGCAGCGTCGGGCTGGTCTCGCCGCGCTCGACCTGGCTGAGCATCGGCGCCGAGACGCCCGAGCGCTCCGCGAGGTCGCGCAACGAGAGGTCCATCGCCTCCCGCAGCGCCTTCACGCGCGGCCCGACGGCCGCGACGGTGGGGTCGACTGCCGCCGCCATTACGTTTGTACGCTATCACGTACGGACTACGCTCGAGGAGATGATCCGCGAACTTCCCGACGCGCTCGTGCTCGGCGCCGGCGGCACGCTCGGCGAGGCGTGGCTGCGGGGCGTGCTGGACGGCATCGAGGCCGGCGGCGCGCTCGACTTCCGCGACTGCGAGTACCTGCTCGGCACCTCGGCGGGCTCGATCGTCGCCGCCACGCTGGCCGCCGGCAAGCGCCCCGACGCCGGCGAGCACGCCGCGCGCGAGTGGGCCGAGGCGGCCGCGCTGCCCGAAGCAGATCGGTGACCCGGGCCCGCTCAAGCGCGCGCCCAAGCTCGGCGCGCTCGCCCGCGGCGCCGCCCGCGCCGGGCAAGGCCGCGGCGACGCCGCTCGCCCCGCTCGCGCTGGCCACGACCGCGCCCGCCGGCCGGCTGGCGCGCGCCGCCGTGCTCAGCCGCGCGCCGCGGCCGGCGCGCACGCTCGCCCCCGTGGGCGCGTACGTCGAGGAGCTCGGCGCCCGCTTCGACGGCCGGCTGCGGATCGCCACCGTCGACCGCGCGCGCGGCAAGCGCGTCGTGTTCGGCGCGCCGGACGCGCCCACGGCGACCGTCGCCCAGGCGGTGCTCGCTTCGTGCGCGGTGCCGTGGATCTTCGCGCCGGTCGAGATCGACGGGCGCGAGTACGTCGACGGCGGCGTCTGGAGCCCGACCAACCTCGACGCCGTCCCCGCCGGCCGCGGCTCGCGCGTCCTGGCGCTGATCCCGACCGCGGGCGCGACGCTCGCCGGCGCTGCGCCGCGCGTCGGCCGCGGCGGCGGGCTACGAGTCGATGGCGCTGCGGGCCAAGGGCGTCGAGGTCCGGACGATCGTGCCCGATGGACCGAGCCTCGAGGCGATCGGCCCGAACCTGATGGACCCGAGCCGCCGGCGCGCGGTCGCCGCGGCCGGCTACGCCCAGGGGCGGCGGCTGGCGTGAAGTTCTACGGCGAGCTCGCAGACCACTGGCCGCAGATCTCGCCGCCCGCGGACTACGAGGAGGAGGCGGGCGAGATCGCCCGCCTGCTGGGCGACGTGCGGACCGTGCTCGAGCTCGGCGCCGGCGGCGGCAGCAACGCCGTCCACCTCAAGGACCGCTACGCGCTCACGCTCACCGACCTCTCCGCCGAGATGCTCGACGTGTCGCGAGCGGCTCAACCCGGAGTGCGAGCACGTGCAGGGCGACATGCGCACGCTGCGGCTGGGTCGCACGTTCGACGCCGTGCTGATCCACGACGCGATCCACTACATGACGACCGAGGCCGACCTGCGCGCCGCGCTCGAGACGGCGTACGCACACTGCGCCGAGCTGGCCCTGTTCGTCCCCGACGAGATCACCGAGACGTTCGAGCCGACCACCGACCACGGCGGGACGGGCGACGTGCGCTACCTGGAATGGAGCCACGACCCGGATCCGGCGGACACGTGGACGCTGACCGAGTACGCGTTCCTGGTACGCGGGCCCGACGGCGTGCGGGCCGTGCACGAGACGCACCGCCACGGGCTGTTCCCGCGCGCCACGTGGCTGCGGCTGCTGCGCGAGGTGGGCTTCAGCGACGCGAGCGCGATCCTCGAGCAGACGACCGAGGACCGCGCTCCGCGCGTGCTGTTCAGGGCGTTCCGGTGAGCTCGAGCGGCGCGCTCACGGCCTCCTCGGCCGCCAGCACGACCTTGCGCTCGACGTTCGAGAGCGCGCGCACGTAGGCCAGCGCGGCGGCCTCGATGATGTCGGTCGAGACGCCCTGGCCGGCGGCGCTCGAACCCGACAGCTCGAGGATCACGCTCGCCTCGCCGAGCGCGTCCTGGCCGCCGGTGACGGCGTCGATGCGGAACTCGCGCAGCCGCGCCTCGCGCCGCGTGGCGGAGTTGATGGCGCGGAAGATCGCGTCGATCGGGCCGTCGCCGGTGAAGTCGCCGCGCACGGTCTCGCCGTCGGGCGTGAAGATCGCGACCGTGGCGTGCGGCGGGCGCCGCGAGGACGCCTCGACGTCGAACCAGTCGAGCGTGTAGGCCTCGACGTCGGCCCGGAGCTCGTCGGTGACGAGCGCCTCGAGGTCCATCGCCGTGACCTGCTTCTTCTTGTCCGCGATCTCCTTGAAGCGCTTGAAGGCCTGGTTGAGCGTGTGGCCGGTGACGTCGTAGCCCAGGTCCATCAGCGCCGACTGCAGCGCGTGGCGGCCGGAGTGCTTGCCGAGCACGATCGAGTTGGCCTCGTCGAGGCCGACCGACTCCGCGGACATGATCTCGTAGGTCGAGCGCTCCTTGAGCACGCCGTCCTGGTGGATGCCGGACTCGTGCTGGAACGCGTTGCGGCCCACGACCGCCTTGTTGGGCTGCACGCCGTAGCCCGTGAGGCGGCTGACGAGCCGGCTGGTGCGGGCGATCTCGCGCGTGTTGATGCCGGTGGTCAGGCCGATGGCGGCCTCGCGCGTGCGCAGCAGCATCGCGATCTCCTCGAGCGACGCGTTGCCGGCGCGCTCGCCGATGCCGTTGATCGCGCACTCGACCTGGCGCGCGCCGGCCTGCAGGCCGGCGAAGGAGTTGGCCACGGCCAGCCCCAGGTCGTCGTGACAGTGCACCGAGAGCACGACGTCGTGCAGGCCGGGCACCAGCTCGTACAGGCGCGTCAGGAACGCGGCGTACTCGTGCGGCATCGCGTAGCCGACGGTGTCCGGGCACGTTGATCGTCGTCGCGCCCTCCTCGAGCGCGGCGGCGATCACCTCGGCGGTGAACTCGACGTCGGCGCGGGTGGCGTCCATCGGGCTGAACTCGACGTCCTCGACGAGCGAGCGCGCGTGCGCGACGGCGGCGCGGGCCTGGCCCAGCACGTCTTCGCGCGTGGACTGCAGCTGGTGGACGATGTGGATGTCCGAGGTCGAGATGAAGGTGTGCACGCGCGGGCGCTCGGACTCGCGCACCGCCTCGGCCGCGCGCTCGATGTCGGCCGCATGAGCGCGGGCCAGGCCGGCGATCACCGGGCCCTGGACCTCGCGCGCGATCGCCCGTACGGCCTGGAAGTCACCTGGCGACGCGATCGGGAAACCAGCCTCGATCACGTCGACGCCGAGCCGCGCGAGCTGCTGGGCGATCTCCAGCTTCTCGTTCGCGTTGAGCGAGATCCCCGGCGACTGCTCGCCGTCTCTCAGGGTGGTGTCGAAGACGATGACCCGGTTCGGGTCCATGGCGCTGCTCCTTGTTCGGCCAAGGTCGTTTCGCTGCTTCTTCTTCGTGTCTGAGTTCGCGGCTTAGCGGCCGCCCACGCGTTAATCCCCCTTGCGGGGGAGGAGAAGAAGGAGGGAAAGGCCGCGCAACGCCATGCCGTCACGGAGAGTACCTCAGACGTTCCACGCGTGCCAGCGCTCGACCTCGATCCACGCGCTGAAGCGCGGGCTCTCGCGGTTGCGGTAGGCCTCACCGCGGTAGTGGCGCGAGATCCGGTCGATGTCCTTCAGGCCCGTCGTCGGGCTCGATCGCGGCGACGCGCCCGCGCAGGCTGACGTGGCGGTACCAGTCGTCGGTGTCGAGCACGGTCAGCGAGACGCGCGGGTCGTCGCGCAGGTGCTCGAGCCGGGCGCGGCTGTGGTCGAGGTTGACGAGCACCCGCCCGTCCTCCCACAGGTACCAGGTGGCGACGCTGAGCGGGCTGCCGTCCGGCTGCAGCGAGGCCATCACGGCCGGGTTGGGCTCGCGCAGCAGGGCCTGCAACTCGTCGGGAAGCGGCGGCTTGGGCATGCGCGCAACCCTAAAGCTGGGCGACGACGTCGAGCCGGACGTCGTTGGCCTCGGCCAGGTAGACGCGCTGGTCGAGGTGGCGCTCGCGCATCGAGACCTCGCCGCGCGGGCCGGCGTAGGAGAGCGCCTCGGCGACGGCGGTCATCCGGCGCACGTCGACGCTGCCGGCGCGGCGGGCGAGCGCGGACAGCGCCAAGATGCCCTCGTAGCAGGACTCGCCGACGCTGTTGAGCGTCGGGGCGTCGGGGCCGAAGCGCTTGCGTGTAGCGCCAGCCGAAGTCGAGCGACTCGGGCGTGGCGAGCGTCTCGAAGTACGCCGCGGCAGCGCAGATCCCGTGCGTGTTCTCGGCGCCGCTGCCGGCCAGCGTGTTCTCGTCGATCAGCGTGCTCGAGCCGCCGGCAGGTCAGCCCGGAGGCGCCGAACGCGCGGTTGAACGCGACGGCGTCGGCGCCGACGAGCAGCATCAGGACCGCGTCGGCGCGTGCGTCGCGGACGGCGGCGAGCGTGGCGTCCCAGTCGCGGCAGCCGAGCGGCACGAACTCCTCGTGGCAGAGCCGCCCGCGGCAGACGTCGAGATAGCCGCGCGCGGCCCGCGCGGTGGCGCGCGGCCACACGTAGTCGTTGCCGACGATCGCCCACCGGCGCACCCCGTGCTCACGGCTCAGCCAGCGCATCGCGGGCAGCAGCTGGCGCGACGGGATCTCGCCGGTCAGGAACACGCCCGGCGTGCGCTCACCGCCCTCGTAGAGCGCGGTGTAGACGTACGGGACGAGCCCGGCGACGCGCGGCGCCACGACCTGGCGCACGGCCGAGATGTGCCAGCCGACGACGGCGTCGACCAGGCCGGCGGCGGCGAGCGCGCCGACCTCGTCGGCCACGACCGCCGGCGGCGCCCCGCCGTCGATCACCGACAGCCGCAGCTCGCGGCCGAGCAGGCCGTCGGCGGCGTTGACCTCGGCGGCGGCGAGCTCCGCGCAGAGCTCGCACGAAGGGCCGAAGATCCCGGCCGAGCCCTGCAGCGGGACCACGAGCGCAACATTGATGGCGGAGTCCATCGACGCGGGCGTTAGTCTTGCACGATGGCCAGAGGAGAGGCTGGGCCAGTCGGAGTCCAGGCGGCGTCCGGGGAAGCCCTGGCGCTCATGATCAGCGACGCCGAGCGCCGGCTCACGCGCCGGCTGACGACGATCCTCACCGATCACGACTGCACGGTCGAGCGCTGGCGGGCGCTGAACCTGCTCGCCCACGGCGACAGCCACCGGATGTCCGAGCTGGCGGAGTTCACGCAGCTGCCGCCCGCGAGCCTGACGCGGCTGATCGACGGCATGGTCGCCGACAATCTCGTGCACCGGAAGGCGGACCCGCGCGACCGCCGCGGCGTGCTGGTGGGAGTCACGGACCGCGGGCTCGCGTTGCGGCGCAAACTCTCGGAACAGATCGCGGCCGAGGGGTTGCTCGGCGAGGCGACCGACGAGCAAGTGGCGGCGCTCCAGGACGCGCTGGCCGACCTGATCGTGCGCTTGCGCTGACTGTCACCGTCTGGAACAGTTCCGCGCGGAAACAGTCCAGCGAGGAGGTACCGGGGAGATGGACAAGTTCCCGCAGGACTACGAGCTGTTCGAGCTCGGTGACGTGACGCTGCAGCACGGGGGCGTGCTGCGTGGCGCACAGCTTGCCTACAAGACGTTCGGCGAGCTGAACGCGGACAAGAGCAACGCCGTCGTCTACCCCACGTGGTATTCGGGGTTCCACTGGGACAACGAGTGGCTGATCGGCGAGGGGATGGCGCTCGATCCCGCCAAGTACTTCATCGTCATCCCGAACATGCTCGGCAACGGGCTCTCGAGCTCACCGAGCAACACGCCGCCGCCTTACGATCGCGCGCGCTTCCCGCACGTCACGTTCTACGACCAGGTCAGCCCAGCAGCACAAGCTGGTCACCGAGCAGTTCGGGATCGAGACCCTGGCGCTCGTGACCGGCTGGTCGATGGGCGCCGGGCAGACCTACCAGTGGGCCGTCAGCTACCCGGACATGGTGCAACGGGCGTGCCCGTTCTGCGGATCGTCGAAGACGAGCGAGCACAACTTCGTCTTCCTCGAGGGCGTCAAGGCGGCGATCACGGCCGACGTCGCGTTCAAGGAGGGCTGGTACGACTCGCCTCCGACCAAGGGCCTGCGCGCCGCCGCGCGGGTGTACGCGGGCTGGGGCTTCTCGCAGGCCTTCTTCTGGGAGCAGGTCTACAAGCGGATGGGCTTCTCGCGGCGGCTCGGCTTCGACCTCGCCTTCGCGTCGCTCGAGGACTTCCTCGTCGCGTACTGGGAGGGGCACTTCCTCGACCCGCGGCGCGACGCCAACGACCTGCTCGCGATGCTCTGGACCTGGCAGTACGGCGACGTCGGCATGACCCCGGGCTTCGACGGCGACACCGTCAAGGCGCTGCAGTCGATCAAGGCCCGGCTGATCGCGCTGCCGGCCGAGAAGGACCTGTACTTCCCGCCCGAGGATGAGGCCTGGGCGTCGCAGCACATCCCGAACGGAGAGGTGCGGGTGATCCCGGGCGTATGGGGTCACTTCGCCGGCAGCGGCGACTGCGGCGTCGATCTGGAGTACATCGACGACGTGCTGAAGGAGTTGCTGGCCTAGCGAGCGACGTGGATGCCCATCGCGCGCGGCGCGGCGGTGATCGCGCGCGTCAGCGGGTCGACCTTGCCGCCCTCTTCTTCGAGGCGTTCCTTACGTAAGAAGGCGCGTCGCACGGCCATTCCGCCCGCGAAGGCGATCGGCTCGGGCGGGACGCGGGCGGGCTCAGGGTCGAGCACTGCGAGGTCGGTGGGCTCGCCCGAGGCCAGCCCGGCGAGCACGCGGCCGGCGAGGTGCGACGGGCCGACGCCGTTGCCGGTGAAGCCGAAGGCGTAGTGGACCGGCGCGCCGTCGAGCGTGCCGATCTGCGGCAGGTGGCTCGGGGAGACGTCGATCGGGCCGCCCCAGGCGTGCGTGATCGCGCGGCCCTCGAGCGCCGGGAACGTCGCCACGAGGTGGCGCCGGGTCTCCTCGGCCACGTCGGCGTCGACCTCGACGCGGCCGCCCAGGCGCGCGCCCGGCGCGAGCCGCCCGCCGCCCCACCCGAACGCGATCCGCCCGTCGCGCGTGGTCCGGAAGTAGTGCACGAACGTGCGCGCGTCGGTGATGCACTCGCCGCCCGTCCAGCCGAGCTGCTCGATCACATCCGGGCACCGGCTCGGTCAGCACGATGTGCGAGGAGGTGACCGAGATCCGCGCGCGCAGGGGCCTGAAGGCGCGCGTGGCGGCGTTGACCGCCAGCACCGCGCAGCGCGCGTGGACGCGGCCGCCCGCGGTCTCGGCCACGACGCCGCCGGGGTGGGCGTGCAGGGCGCGCACGCGCGAGCGCTCGTAGACCTCCGCGCCCGCCTCCCGCACACGTGCGCGCAGGCCGAGCGAGAGCCGCGCGGGCTGGACGGTCGCGTCGTCGACCGCGACCAGACCGCGCCGGAAGCGCGGCGAGTCGCAGCGCTCGCGCACGCCGCCGGCGCTCAGCGGCGTGATCCGGTTCGGCGGCGCGGCGGTGACGACGCGCTCGATCAGCGCGTCGTGAGCGGGCGCGGTCGAGACCAGCATGTAGCCCGCGCGCTTGAACCAGGCGTCGACCCCCTGCTCCTCACACCACGCCCCGATCATCTCCACGCTCTCGGAGGACGCGCGGCAGACCGCGAGCGCGCGCTCGCGGCCGAAGCGCTCGATCAGCGACGGCACGTGCGTCCACAGCGTCTCGCAGAAGCCGCCGTTGCGCCCGCTCGGCCCGTGCCCGCACAGCTCGGCCTCGAGCAGCACGACCGACGCGCCGCGCGAGCGCAGCTGCCAGGCCGTCCAGAGGCCGGTGTAGCCGCCGCCGATGACGACGACGTCGGCCGTGCGGTCGCCGTCGAGCGACGGCGCCGGGTCGACGCCGCCGGCCTCCGACAACCAGTAGCCGTGCGCGGTGTGGATCACCCCTCGTAGAAGCGCGCGGAGGCGTCGGCCAGCACGGCCTCGGCCTTCGCGCACATCTCCTCGAGCTCCTCGCGGGTCGAGATCAGCGGCGGAGCGAGGTGCAGCACGGCGTCGCCGCGGTCGTCCGGGCGGGCGATCAGGCCCTCCTCGAGCAGCCGGCCGGTGATGAAGCCGCGCAGCAGCTTCTCGCGCTCGTCGGCCGAGAACCGCGCTGCGCCGGCATCGCGCACCAGCTCGAGCGCCCAGAAGAACCCGGCGCCGCGCACGTCGCCGACCATCGGCACGCGCGACTTGATGCCTTCGAGCAGCTCGCCGAGCACGGGCTCGAGCGTGCGCACGTTCTCGAGCACGCCCTCGCGCTCGAAGATCTCGACGTTGCGCAGCGCGATCGCGGCCGCCACGGGGTGCCCGGCGAACGTGATGCCGTGCATCAGCATCCGCCCCTCCTCGTAGAGCGGCTCGGCGATCCGGTCCGACACCAGCACCGCACCCATCGGCGCGTAGGCCGAGGTGATGCCCTTCGCGCACGTGATCAGGTCCGGCGCGACGCCGTAGCGCGAGGACGCGAACCACTCGCCGATGCGCCCGAAGCCGGTGATGACCTCGTCGGCGACGAGCGCGATGCCGTACTTGTCGCACAGCGCGCGCAGCCCCGGCCAGTAACCGTCGGGCGGGACGAGGCAGCCGCCGGCGTTCTGGACCGGCTCGGCGATCAGCATCGCCACCGTCTCCGGGCCCGCCTCGATGATCGTGCGCTCGGCCTCGTCGAGCAGCCGCGCGCACAGCGCGGCCGGATCGTCGGCGTCGGGGTCGCGGTAGCCGTTGGTGTTCGAGATCCGCACCACCGGGATCGGCGCGGCCCCGAACGGCTCCTTCATCGGCCGCACGCCCGTGAACGACAGCGCGCCCAGCGTGACGCCGTGATAGGCGGTCTCGCGCGCGATCGCCTTCGTGCGCTGCGGCTCGCCCTTGGCCAGGTAGTGCTGGCGCACGATCTTCCAGGCCGCCTCGACCGACTCCGAGCCGCCGTTGGTGAAGAAGACGCGATTGAGGTCCCCGGGCGCGCGCTCGGCCAGCGCGGCGGCGAGCGCGATCGCCGGCGGATGCGCCGTCGCCCAGTTGGTGTTGAACGCCAGCGTCGACATCTGCCCGGACGCGACGGCGGCCATCTCCTCGCCGAACGAGTAGCCGATCTGGCAGCAGAACAGCGACGACAGGCCGTCGAAGTAGCGGTTGCCGTCGGTGTCGAAGACGTACGCCCCCTCCCCGCGCTCCAGCACCAGGAGCGGCTTGCCGTCCGGCCCGAAGGCCCCGTTGCGGGTGAAGTGCATCAGCAGGTGCCGGTGCGCCTGCTCCTGGAGCGAGTCGGTCCCCACCGTGTCGGCGACAGTCATGTCAGCCATGCTCGCCCTCGCCCCCGGACCGCTTCAATGGGCGGAGCGTCGCATTCACGCGCTTCAATGCCGACGGACCGTCAAGCCGCGCCGGAAGCGCAACGCGCGCAGCGCGAGATGCAGGCCGAGCACGACGTCCTGGTCGTCGAGCGAGACGCCCAGCAGCTCCTCGATCCGCCGCAGCCGCAGGTACAGCGACTGGCGCTCGAGGTGCAGCGCCCGCGCGGCCTCGGCCTTGCGGCCGCCCGCGGCCAGGTAGGCCTCGAGCGTCTCGAGCAGCGCGCGCGTCCGCGGGGCCGGGTCGTCGAGCAGTGGGCCGAGCTGCTCGGAGACGAACGCGTCGAGCTCCGGCGTGTCGCGCAGGTCGTGCAGGAGGTCGGCGACGCCGGGCCGGCGCGCGTCGTGCCAGCGCGCGGCCGGCAGCCCCGTCGCCGCGCCGGCCGAGCGCTTGACGCGCCGCAGCGCCTGGCCGGCCGCGACCCACGAGTCGGTGGGCCCGCCGATCGCCAGCGCCGCGTCCTCCGGGCCGAGCCCGTGGCGGTCGAGCGCACCGTGGAAGAGGTGCGCGACGTGCTCGGCCAACGCCGCGTCGTAGTCCGCGCGTGCCGAGCGCGAGCAGGATCAGCAGGTCGACGTCGCGCGGGCCGAGCAGGACGGCGAAGCCGGTCGAGGAGAGCGCGGCGCGCAGATCGCCGGAGAGCCGCGTCCACGTGATCCCGTCGGCGCCGCGCGGCTCGGAGCGTGAGCCGGCGCCGCGCTCGGGCGACGCCGCCGCGCGAGTCGCCGCCGCCGAGGTGCGAGCGGCGTCGAGCGGCGAGCCGGCGTCGCGCCGGGTCCGGCCGCGCGCGAACGCCGGCGCGCGCCACGTCGCGACCACCGGCAACAGCGCCCCGCGGCCGGTCGCGGCCATGCCCAGCGCCTCCGCGCGGCGGCGGGCGTCGGCCTCCTCCACGCGCCCGTCGGCGAGATCGGACAGGAACGCCCCGCGCGAGCGCGCGCGCAGCTGCTCGTCGTGCTGCTGGACCAAGAGCACGATCGCGACGGCGAGCGCAGCGCGCTCGACGGCCACGCGGTCGAAGTCGTCCACCGGGTTCTCGAGCGCGAGCGCCAGCAGCCGGCCCCACGAGGAGTCGAGCAGCCGCACCTCGACGGCGTGGACGCCCTCGGCGGTCTCCCCCCGGTCCTCGGCACGGTGCACGTCGGTCCACGCCGACAACGCCAGGTCGTCGCCGTGCGGCCCGCTGACGTAGTAGACGAGCGAGCCGCCCGCGTCCTCGAGCACCACCGGGTTGCCGACGGCGGCGGCCAGCTCGGCCAGGATCTCGGGCACGCCGCACCCCTGCAGGATCAGCTCGGTGAAGCGGCGGTGGATCTCCTCCCCGCGCGCCAGCAGCGCGAACTGCGCGTTGACGACCGCGCCGTGGACGGCCTCGGTGATCTCGATGAACCGCACCGGCCGGTGGAAGGCGACGACCGGGATGCCGGCACGCGCGCAGGCGGCCACGACCGGCGCCGGCACCTCGCGCCAGCTCGAGCCGAGCTCGACGGCCAGCGCCGCCATCCCCTGCTCGATCAGCGAGGCGGTCCAGCCGCCACCGTCCGCGCCCGCGCCGAGGCCGGTGGTGAGCACGAGCTCGCCGCCCTTGAGCAGGTCGTCGGGGTCGGGCATCTCGATCACGTGGGCCCAGCGGATCGCGCGCCCCAGCGCGCCGTCGCCGATCACGAGCTCCGGCAGCGCACGGCGGACGACGGGCAGCTCGAGGACGTCGGCGAGGCTCAGCATGACATTTCGTCATCCATGATGGCGGAACATCCGACCGACTGTCCATTGCGACGCTTCCCCGTAACCGGAAAGGTGGGCATTGGTCAGACGGAAGGAGTGAGGGTTGAACGGTTCGCAGGCCGACGCCGACATCCATTTGGAGGCGGTGTCGAAGCGCTTCGGCGAGATGACGGCGGTCGACGACCTCACGCTGTCGATTCCGCGCGGCGATTTCTTCGCCATGCTCGGGCCGTCGGGCTGCGGCAAGACGACCACGCTGCGGATGATCGGCGGGTTCGAGAACCCCACCGACGGCCGCGTGTTCCTCGGCGGCGCGGACGTCACCCAGGATCCGCCCTACAAGCGCGACGTCAACACGGTCTTCCAGTCCTACGCGCTGTTCCCGCACCTGACCGTCGAGAAGAACGTGGCGTTCGGCCTCGAGCGCAAGAAGGTCTCCAAGGACGAGGCCCGCAAGCGCGCGGCGGAGGCGCTCGAGCTCGTGCAGCTCGGCCACCTCGCCAAGCGCAAGCCGACCCAGCTCTCCGGCGGCCAGCAGCAGCGCGTCGCGCTCGCCCGCGCGCTCGTCAACCGACCGCGCGCGCTGCTGCTCGACGAGCCGCTCGGCGCGCTCGACCTGCGCCTGCGCAAGCAGCTCCAGATCGAGCTCAAGCGGATCCAGCAGGACATCGGGATCACGTTCGTGCACGTGACGCACGATCAGGAGGAGGCCATGAGCATGGCCGACACGATCGCGGTCATGAACGGCGGCAAGATCGAGCAGGCGGGCTCGGCCACCGACCTCTACGAGCGGCCGAAGACGGCGTTCGTGGCCAACTTCCTCGGCGTCTCGAACCTCGTCGACGCGCGCGTGCGCGCGGTCGACAACGGCCACACGAAGGTCGAGACGCACGACGGCGCCGACCTCAACGTGCCCTCCGAGCGCTGCGGCCCGCACGGCTCGGACGACGTGAGCGTCGGCGTGCGGCCCGAGAAGATCACGCTGATCCCGCAGGGCGAGGCCGTCCCCGACGGCGCCAACGTGCTGCGCGGCAAGGTCGTCGTCGCCGCCTTCCTGGGCGTCTCGATCCAGTACGTGATCCATACCGCGGGCGGTGAGGAGCTCAACGTGTTCGCGCAGAACACGGACGGTTCGGAGCCGGACTCGCTGGCCGTGGGCCGCGAGGTGCAGCTGGCCTGGCGCCCGGAGCACACGTTCGTGGTCGCCCGTGGCTGACACGCGCCGGCAGTTCCTCGGGCGCACCGGGTCGCTGCTGCTTGGCGAGCTCGCTGGCCGGCTGCGGGATCGAGGGGACGCTCGAGCGCGCCGCCAAGGAGGCCACGCCGGTGCCGGCGGTCAACCACCCGAAGGTGGCGCTCGGCGACTGGACGTTCTCGAACTGGCCGCTCTACATCGACAAGCAGATCCTCAAGGACTTCGACAAGCGCTACGGCGGCCACGTCAAGTACGTCGAGGAGATCAACGACAACGACGAGTTCTACGGCAAGGTCCGCCAGCAACTGCAGGCCGAGCGCCCGATCGGCCGCGACATCGTGGCGCTGACCGACTACATGGCGGTCAAGTGGGTCCGCAACCGCTACGTCGAGCCGCTCGACAAGAAGAACATGCCGAACGTGGTCAAGAACCTCGTCGACAACCTCAGGGGCATCCCCTACGACAAGGAGCGCGACTTCACGGTCCCGTGGCAGTCCGGCGCGGTCGGGCTCGGCTACAACCCGAAGAAGACCGGCCGCGAGCTGAACTCGGTCAACGATCTCTTCGACCCGGCGTTCAAGGGCCGCGTGACGATGCTCTCCGAGCCCTACGACTCGGCCTCGACGACGCTGCTGGGGATGGGCGTCGACCCGACGACCGCGAAGATCGACCAGATCCTGAGCGCGATCGAGAAGATCCAGAAGGCCGCCGACGGCGGCCAGTTCCGTCGCTTCACCGGCAACGACTACTCGACCGACCTGACCAAGGGCAACATCTGGGTCGCGCTCGCCTACTCCGGCGACATCGTCCAGCTCCAGAGCGACAACCCGGAGCTGAAGTTCATCTACCCCGACGAGGGCGCGATGCAGTTCACCGACAACATGATGGTCCCGGCCAAGGCCGAGCACATCTACGCGGCCGAGACGATGATGAATTTCGTCTACGAGCCCGAGGTGGCGGCCACGCTGGCGATCTACGTCAACTACCTCTCGCCGGTCAAGGGCGTGAAGGAGGTCGTCGAGAAGACCGAGCCCGACATCGCCAACAACCCGCTGATCTTCCCGCCCGACGAGATCCTGGCCAAGCTGCACCCCTACCCGGCGCTGTCGGACGACGACGAGCGCACGATGAAAGAGGCGATGGCGCAGGTGACGGGCGCATGAGCCTGAAGACTCGTCGCAAGCTGCTGCCCTGGCTGTTCCTCGGCCCGGGTCTGCTGTGGCTGCTGATCTTCTTCCTCTACCCGCTGCTCAACCAGGCCGCGGTCTCGCTGATGAGCGGCAACCCGGAGCAGGGCTACGAGCTGACCTGGGCGTTCCACACCTACACGGACGCGATCTCGGACTACAAGGAGCAGTTCCTCCGCTCGATCCTCTACGCCGGCATCGCCACCGCGCTGTGCCTGATCATCGGCTTCCCGCTGGCGTACTTCGCCGCCTTCCACGCCGGGCGCTGGAAGAACTTCATCCTGCTGCTGATCATCCTGCCGTTCTTCATGTCCTACGTGCTGCGGACGGTGGCCTGGCAGCTGATCCTCAACGACGACGGCGCGGTCGTCGGCTTCGTTCCGCACGATCGGGCTGCTGGACGAGGACGGCCGGCTGCTGGCCACGAGCATGGCGGTGATCGCCGGCATCACGTACAACTTCCTGCCGTTCATGGCGCTGCCGCTGTACGTGGCGCTGGAGAAGATCGACACGCGCCTGCTGGAGGCGGCCACCGACCTCTACGCCAGCCGCGCGACGGCGTTCCGCAAGGTGACGCTGCCGCTGGCGGCGCCGGGCATCTTCGCCGGCTCGCTGCTGACCTTCATCCCGGCCTGCGGCGACTTCGTCAACGCCGCGCTGCTGGGCACGCCGCAGCAGTACATGATCGGCAACGTCATCCAGTCGAAGTTCCTGAACATCCTCGACTACCCGACGGCCGCCGCGCTGTCGTTCACGCTGATGCTGTTCATCCTGGTCGGGATCTTCATCTACGCCCGCCTGCTCGGCACGCGCAACCTGACCGAGGCGGCGATCTAGATGGCGGTCACCGAAGCTGCGAAGCCCGCTGCCGCCGCCGCTCCGCCGCAGAGCAGCGGCGGCACGTCGCGCGACCGTCTGCGCCACTGGGCGCTCGGGATCTGGTCGGTGCTGGCGCTGCTGTACCTGTTCATCCCGGTCTTCATCGTCGTCCTGTTCTCGTTCAACGACAACCAGGGCCGCTTCAACTTCACCTGGCAGGGCTTCACGCTGCGCCACTGGCTGCATCCGTTCGCCGATCCGGACCTGGCCAAGGCGCTGACCAACTCGGTCGAGATCGCGCTGATCTCGACCGCGATCGCCACCGCGCTGGGCACCTTCATGGCGATGGCGCTGGTCCGTTACCGCTTCCGCGGGCGCACGACGGTCGACTTCTTCGTGTTCATGCCGCTGTCCTCGCCCGAGGTCGTGCTCGGCGCGGCGCTGCTGGCGATGTTCCTGACCGTCAACTTCAACACCGGCTTCATCACGATCGTGATCGCGCACGTGATGTTCACAGTGTCCTACGTGGTGGTGACGGTGAAGGCGCGGCTGGAGGGGATGGACCGGCACATCGAGGAGGCCTCGATGGACCTCGGCGCCACCGAGTGGGTGACGTTCCGCAAGGTGACGCTGCCGCTGATCGCGCCGGGCGTGGCCGCGGCGGCGATGCTGGCGGCGGCGATCTCCTTCGACGACTACGTCATCACGTCGTTCAACGCCGGCCAGACGCAGACGTTCCCGCTGTTCATCTTCGGCGCGACCCGCCAGGGCGTCCCGGCCGAGGTCAACGTGCTGGCGACGATGCTGCTGCTGGCCGTGCTGGCGCTGATGGGGCTCAACGTGCTCGTCCAGAAGCGCCTGGCCCGCCGCGACGCGATGCGCGCCGGATAGAACCACTCACGCCGCGCTCACGTATCTCCCTTCGGTCACCCATCCGAAGGGAGAACGGAGCATGCTTCGAGCAGGACTGGCGATCGCTGCGGCCGCCGCCGCGACCACGCTGGCCGTGAGCAGCGCGGCCGGCGACCACGACGGCCCGCGTCCCCTGCCCCCGGACGCGACGTGGACGACGGTCTTCAAGCCGCCCTCGGGAACGATCGAGGGCTTGACCGCCGACCGCCGCGGCAACCTGTACGCGCCGGGTCGCCTGCCCATGGGCACACCGGCCGGAACGCCGTGCCCGGTCTTCCGGGCGAGCGGCGGAACGAGCGCGGTCGTCGGCAGCCTGCCCTCGCCGTGCAACCCGGCCGGCCTGGCCTTCGGGCCCGACGGGCGGCTCTACGTCGCCGACTCCGGCCGCATCATGGTCCTGCGACCCGATGTCGACGCGCCGCCCACGGCCGAGGTCTTCGCGGCCGGCGTCCCGGGTTCCAACGGCGTCGCCTTCGACCGCCGCGGCGACCTCTGGGTCTCCGACGGCGGGACGGCGCAGGGACGCGTGTGGCGGATCGGCCGCGACGGCATCCCGGCCGAGGTCTTCCGGGTCCAGCCGATGGCCAACACCGCCCTGCCCGGCGGGGTCGGCCGTGACGTGCGCGGGCTGCCGCCGGGCACGCTGACGATCACCGACACCGGACGCACGGCCGCGGATACCGCCGGCTCGCAGCACATCGTGGCCAACGGCCTGGCGTTCGGGCGCAACGGCGCGCTGTACGTGGCCGACACCGCGCGCGGCGCGATCTGGCGCGTCTATCTCGACCGCGAGGGCGGCGTGCGCAGCCGGACCGGCTGCGACACGACGTTCGCGCCCAACACGCTGTGCCTGGACGCGATCATGGTCCAGCACCCGTATCTCGACGGCGCCGACGGGATCGTGCTCGACGACGACGGCAACATCTACGTCGCCGCCAACGAGCGCAACGCGGTCGCGGTCGTGACCGACGAGGGTCGCGCGGTGGAGTGGTACCGCAACCCGGTGGCGGGTCAGCTGCGCAACGCCGGCCCGCTCGAGTTCCCCACCAGCCCGGTGCTCGTCGGCCGAAGGTTGTGCATGACGAACTCCGACGTCAACCGGCGCGACAACTCACCGCAGACCGCCGGCGAGGGCTCGAAGATCAACTGTTTGACGTGACGGGCACCGCCGAGGCCGGGGTGGGCTGCTCGAGCGTCTCCCCGGTCTCGGCGTCGAAGCCGTGCAGGCGCGTCGCGTCGACGCTCAGCTCGACGTGATCGCCGACCGCGACGGCCGCGCGGGCGTCGGTGACGACCGTGAACGAGGCGCGGTCGTCCTCGGCCAGCAGGACGTCGTCGTCGACGCCGGCGTCGACGGCCTCGGCGAGCACGCGTGAGCGCAGGCGCGGCGCGTCGATCCCGACGACGACCTGGGTTTCCGTGCCGAGCCGCTCGACGACCTGCACGGTGCCGGGGATGCCAGGACCGCCCAGCTTGATGTCGTGCGGGCGTACGCCGAGCACGATCCGCCCGCGCAGCGGCGAGCCGGCCGGCAGCGCGATGCTGCAGGACCCGAAGCGGGCCTCGCCGTCCTCGACCACGGCCTCGACGAGGTTCATCGCCGGCGAGCCGATGAACGCGGCCACGAACAGGTTCGCGGGGTGCTCGAACAGCGTCTCGGGCGTGTCGCACTGCTGCAGCACGCCGCCGCGCAGCACCGCGACGCGCTGGCCGAGCGTCATCGCCTCGACCTGGTCGTGGGTGACGTAGACGGTCGTCACGCCGAGCCGCTCGTGCAGCCGCGAGAGCTGCGCCCGCATCGAGACGCGCAGCTTGGCGTCGAGGTTGGACAGCGGCTCGTCCATCAGGAAGGCCTGCGGCTCGCGCACGATCGCGCGCCCCATCGCCACGCGCTGGCGCTGCCCGCCGGACAGCTCGCCCGGCTTGCGCTCCAGCATCTCGTTGAGGCCGAGGATCTTCGCCACCTCGTCGACGCGCTCGGCGATCTCGGCCTTGGAGGTCTTGCGCAGCTTGAGGCCGAAGCCGAGGTTCGCGCGCACGGACAGGTGCGGGTAGAGCGCGTAGTTCTGGAAGACCATCGCGATGTCGCGCTTGCGCGGGTCGAGCAGCGTGACGTCGCGCTCGCCGATGTGGATCGTGCCCTCGCTCGTCTCCTCGATGCCGGCGATCAGCTTCAGCAGCGTCGACTTGCCGCAGCCGGACGGCCCGACCAGCACCATGAACTCGCCCTGGCGGACCTCGAGGCTGACGTCGTCGACCGCGCGCGGACCGTTCTTGTAGGCCTTCGTGACCCCGTCGATGCGGATCCCGGGCATGGCTGTCTGATTAGCGCGCGACACGCTCGCCTCCGTCCACCAGCACCCGGACGACGTCCAGGCGGTCATTGAGTACGACGACGTCGGCCGGCGCGCCCGGGGCGAGCCGGCCGAGATCGCTGCGCCGGGCCACGCGCGCCGGGACCTCGGACGCGGCCCGCAGGGCGTCCTCGAGCGAGACCCCGAGCGACTGCAGGTTGCGCACGCCGTCGATCATCGTCAGCGCGGAGCCGGCCAGCTGGCCCTCGGGCCCGCGCACGACCCCGTCGCTCGAGCGCACCTTGCGCCCGCCGAGCACGAACTCGCCGTCGCCCGTCCCGGCCGCGGGCGCGGCGTCGGTGACGAGCGCGAAGCGCGACGAGGCCGCCTGCCAGGCCACCAACACGGTGTCGGCGGCGACGTGGTGCAGGTCGACGATGACCTGCACGACCACGTCGGGGCGGGCGAGCGCCGCCAGCGCGATGCTCGGGTCGCGCGCCGTGCTGGGGCGCATCGCGTTGAACAGGTGCGTGACCGTCCGCACGCCGCGGTCGAAGGCCAGGTGGGCCTCGGCGGCGGTGGCGTCGGTGTGCCCCGCCGAGACCGTCACGTCGCGCTTGACGAGCTCGTCGATCAGCTCGAACGCGCCCGGCAGCTCGGGCGCCAGCGTCACGTGGGAGACGGGCGCGGCGTCGAGCAGCCGCCGCAGCAGCGCGAGGTCGGGCGTCGAGAGCCAGCGCGGGTCGTGGACGCCGGCGCGGCGGGGCGAGAGGAACGGGCCCTCGACGTGGGCGCCGATCACGCGCGGGCCGATGCCGCCCGTGGGCATCGCGCGCAGGGCGTCCAGCAGCGCCGCCTCCGGCGCGGTCACGAACGTCGGCTGGAACGCGGTCGTGCCCGTGGCCAGCAGCGCCTCCCCCACGCGGGCGTAGCCGTCGTGGTCGGTCGCCATCAGGTCCACGCCCGCGAAGCCGTTGACCTGCAGGTCGACGAACCCTGGCGCGGCGATCCCGCTGCCGGAGCCCGAGAGCCCGACGGCGTCGATCGCGCCGTCGCTCACCGAGACGTCGCCGGGGACCAGCTTGCCGTCGACCAGCGCGGCCTCGACGCCCAGCCTCATCCTTTCACCGCCCCCGCGGTGCGCGCCGTCATCAGGTGCTTGCGCATGAAGATGAACACGATCACGATCGGCAGCGTGTAGAGCACGCTCGTGGCCATCACCGCGCCCCAGTCGGTGTCGCCGCGGCCGACGAACGTCTGCAGGATCAGCGGCGCCGTCTTCTTGTCCTCGTCGTTGATGAAGGTCAGCGCGAGCAGGAACTCCTTCCAGCCCTCGAGAAAGGCCAGCACCGCGGTCGTGGCCAGGCCGGGGGCGGCCAACGGCAGCACCACCCGCACCAGCGCGCCGAAGCGCGTCGCGCCGTCGATCCGCGCCGCGTACTCGAGCTCCTCGGGGATCGAGAGGATGAACCCGCGCATGACCCAGATCGCCAGCGGCACGCTGAACGCCAGGTAGGTGATGATCAGGCTCCAATAGGAGCCCAGCAGGCCCGACTTGCGCATCATCACGAACAGCGGGATCACGAGCACCACGAGCGGGAACATCTGCGTGATCAGCACGAGGATCATCAGGATCCGCGTCAGCCGCACGCGGTAGCGGGCGAGCACGTACGCGGCCAGCGCGCTCACGATCAGGCAGATGATCATCGTCCCGCGTCGCGACGATCAGCGAGTTCAGCAGCGCGCGGCCGACGTGGCCCTCGCCGAGCACGCGCGGGTACTGGCTCCACTGCGGGTCGGACGGCCACAGGTCCGGCGTCCGCGTGTAGATCTCGCTGCGCGGCTTGAGCGAGGTGATCACGACCCAGTAGATCGGGAACAGCGCGAAGACCGAGATCGCCAGCATCGCGGCGTACATCCAGCCGCGCTTGAGCAGCCACCTCATTGGCTGGCCCTCCCTGCCGATCAGGCGCACGTACAGCAGGCTGAACACGAGCAGGATCAGGAACAGGACGACCGCCACGGCGCTGCCGAGCCCGTAGTGGGAGAGCGCGAAGCCCTCGCGGTAGGCGGCGACGGCGGCGGTGTCGGCGGCCCGGTCGGGCACGCCGGCGGCCATCACGTAGATCTGGTCGAAGATCTTGAAGTCCCAGATCGTGCTGAAGACGACCAGCACGGCGACGATCGGGCGCAGCAGCGGCAGCGTCACCAGCCGGAAGCGGTTCCACGGCCCGGCGCCGTCGACGGCGGCGGCGTGCAGCGTCTCCTTGGGGACGGTCTGCAGGCCGGCCAGCAGGCTGAGCGCGATGAACGGGAACGACTGCCAGACGACGGTGACGAAGATCGCCACGTAGGCGCTGCGGCGATCGGCGAACCAGGCGTAGTCCTGGAAGCGCTCGAAGCCGAGGTTCACCAGCCCCCAGTTGACGAAGCCGTAGCGCGAGTCGAACAGCCACTTGAAGATCGCGCTGGCCGCGATCGCCGGCACCGCCCACGGCAGCAGCACGGCGATCGCGAAGAGCACGTTGCCGTGCAGCCGCTGGTTGAGCAGCAGCGCGACGGCGAAGCCGAAGACCATCGTGCCGATCACGCACACGGTGCCGAAGACGACCGTGTTGATGAGCGAGATCCGCAGATGCTCGTCGACGAAGACCTCCTTGAAGTTCTCCAGCCCGACGAACGTGCTGCCGCCGTAGATCAGCTCGCCGAGGCCGGTGTCGGTGAACGACAGGTAGATCGTGCGGACGAGCGGATACCCGACCAGGCCGACGATGATCACCATCGCCGGCAGCAGCATCAGCACCGGCAGCGTGAGCCGGTCCACCGAGCGGCGGACGACGACCGAGAAGGGGGGACGCGACGCGCGCCGCGCTCCCCCCGCCTCGACGGCTGCCGGCGCCGTGCTCAACCCGCGAACTCCTCGTCCATCTTCTTGGCCAGCTCGGCCACGGCCTCCTGGGAGGTGGCCTGGCCCTTCATCACCTTCTGGATCTCACCGTCGAAGATGTTGGCGCCCTCCAGGCCGCCCCACTTCGGCGACGGCGGATAGACCGCCGAGTGGTCGAGCAGCTGCTCGGCGAACGGCTTGCGCTGCGGGTCCTCGAGGTACCCGCTGGCCTTGATGCCCTCGGTCGTGCCGGGCAGGAACCCGATCTCCCCGGTGAACTTGTTCAGCTGCGCGGGCTCGAGCATGAAGTCGACGAACGCGGCGCCGAGCTCCTTGTTCTGCGACTCCTGGAACTGCACGAGGTGGCTGCCGCCCGCGAACGCCGTGCCCTCGCCGGACGGGCCGGCGGGCGTGAGCGTCGTGCCCATCTTCTCCTCGAGCTCGGGCTTGGTGGCGATGATCGAGTTGTAGGTCCAGCCGCCCGCGATCAGCATCGCCACGTCGCCGTTGGCGAACGCGGTCTGGGCGTCGGGCTCCTCCCAGCCGACGGCGGCCTTGGGATCGAGGCCCTGCTTGTAGAACGACGTGTAGTAGTCGATCGCCTTGGCCGCCTCGGGGGTGTTCAGCGCGGACTTCCAGCTCTCGCCGTCCTGGGTGGCGATCTGTCCGCCGGCCTGCCAGATCGTCGGCAGGTACATGTGCTCGCTGAGCCCGGTGAAGCTGACCGGGTACACGTCGCCGCTGACCTTGTCCTTGATCGCCTTGGCCGCGGCCATCATCTCGTCCCAGTTGGTGGGCGCCTGCGACGCCGGCCTTGTCGAGCATGTCCTTGCGGTAGATCAGCGAGCGCGCGCCTGCGTACCACGGCTTGCCGTAGACCTTGTCGTTGAGCGTCGCGGCGTCCACGAGGCTCGAGACGTACTCGCCCTCGGCGATCTTGGGCTGCTCGACGAGCCCGCCCTGGTCGGCGAACTCAGGCGTCCAGGTGGTGCCCATCTCGGCCACGTCGGGGACCTTGCCGCCCGCGATCGCGGTCACGAACTTGTCATGGGCCTGCGCCCACGGGACGAACTGGATGTCGACCTTCGTGCCCGGGTTCTTGGCCTGGAAATCGGTCCCGTACTGCTTGACCACGTCCTGGATCTTGGGTGAGCCGGGATCCATGATCCAGACGCTGATCGAGCCCTCGAGCTTGCCCGCGCTCGCGGGCTTGTCGGCCGTCTGGTCGTCGTCGCCGCCTCCACACGCGGCCACCACGGCGGCGAGCAGGACGCCCGCGACCGCGACGCTGAACTTCCTCATCGGTTCCTCCTCTCCACCCGTGGGTGGAATGATTGGAGCGTCGCCCGTTGCAGCGGACGACGCCAATGACACACTCGCCGGCCGCCTTCGGGCGGCCGGCGTCCGTCTGCCCGGCTAGCGCAATGCCGGGCGAAGCTCCGTCACCAGCCGGTACCGGTCCCCGCGATACACGGACCGGACGAACTCCACCACCTCCCCTCCGTCGCTCCGGGTGGTCCGCTCGAAGAGGAACGCCGGCGAGTGGACCGGCACGCTCAGGAGCTCCGCCTCCTCGGGGCTGGTCACCGTCGGTTCGATCGTCTGCGTGCCCGAGGCGATGGTGATGCCCCGGCGCACGCGCAGCAGCTCGTAGAAGGAGTGCGTCTCGAGCTCCTCGCGGCGCAGGTCGGGAAGCAGCCGGCGCGGCGCGTGCAGCCACTCGATCGCCATCGTCTCGTCGTCGGCCAGGCGCAGGCGCGTGATCACCCAGACCTCGTCGACCGGCGAGATCTGCAGGCGCTGGCCGAGCTTGGCGCCGGCGCTCGTGAGCTCGAAGGCGACGACGCGGCTCGACGGCCGCATCCCGCGCCGCGCCATGTCCTCGCTGAACGAGGTCATCGTCAGCGGGAGCGCGATCTTCGGCTCGGCGACGTAGGTGCCGCTGCCGTGGCGGCGCAGGAGCAGGCCCTCCCTGACCAGCTCGTCGATCACGGCCCGCAGCGTCGGCCGCGAGACCTTCAGATCCTGCGCGAGCCGGCGCTCGGACGGCAGCGCGTCGCCGACCTGCAGCTCGTCGAGCATCCCCAGGATCTCGTCGCGCACGAGCGCCTGCTTGCTCCCGCGACCGTTCGTGTTCGTGATGGAACTCACTGCACCGCTCTCCGGAGCGGGACCCTACAGACTGGTCAACTATTGGTCAAGACCACTTGCGGTCGAGTCCGGAGCGTCGAGACCGCATCTGGCCGTCGTCGACGCCTACGACGCGCTCGTCTCCGACCGCGGCGCCGCGTTTCAGAGCGACAGCGACCGGCCGCTGACGAAGCCGTCGGAGCCCGCGATCTCGCCGACGACCGCGTCCGGCACGCGCACGTCGGTCGTGACCGCCATCACCGCGAGGTCGCTGCGGGCGCCGTCCTCCTGGCGGCCGACGGCGGCGGCCGAGATGTTGATGCCGTGCTCGCCGAGGCACCGAGCCGACGCGGCCGACCATCCCCGGCACGTCGCTGTAGCGGAACAGCGCCAGGTGCGGGTCGTCGATCTGGAGGTTGAAGCGCTGCCCCCAGGCCTCGAGCAGGTGCGGGCGGTGCCGGTGGCCGAGCGTCGTGCCGACCACGCGCACGCGCTCCTCGCCCGTGACGAGCGTGACCCGCATCAGGTCGGCGTAGTCGCGCGCGATGGTCTCGCGGCGCTCGGAGACGGCGATCCCGCGCTCCTCGGCCAGCGCCGGCGCGTTGACGAGGTTGACGTCCTCCTCGGTGCGGCCGGCGAACACGCCGTTGAGCACCGACGAGCGTCAGCAGGCGGGTGTCGCGCTCGGCGATCCGGCCCATGTGCTCGACCTCGACGCGCTCGACGCCCTCGGCCAGCGCCGCGGCGATGCGGCCGAGCCGGAGCGCGAGCGGGATGAACGGGCCGAGCACCTCCATGTCCTCCGCGCTGACCGCGGGGATGTTCACGGCGGTGCTGACCACGCCGCCGGTGAGCGCGGCGACGACCTGCTCGGCGGTCTGGACGCCGGCGCGGTCCTGGGCCTCGGCGGTGCTCGCGCCCAGGTGCGGCGTGACGACCACGTTGGGGTAGCCGAACAGCGGGTGGTCGGTGATCGGCTCCTGCGCGAACACGTCGAGCGCGGCGCCGGCGACCTTGCCGTCGTCGAGGGCGGCCTTGAGGTCCTCGTCGACGACCAGCGGGCCGCGGGCGACGTTGATGATCCGCACGCCGTCCTTGCACTGGGCGAGCGTGTCCTTGTTGATGAAGCCCTGGGTCTCGGGCGTCTTCGGGAGGTGCAGCGTGATGAAGTCGCCGGTCTCTGAGCACGTCGGTGGGCGACTCGGCCTTCTCGACGCCGAGCTCGCGGAAGCGCTCGGTGGTCACGAACGGGTCGTAGGCGACCACGTGCATGCCGAAGGCGCGGGCGCGGATCGCGACGAGCTGGCCGATCCGGCCGAAGCCGAGGACGCCGAGCGTCTTGCCCTCGACCTCGGTGCCGCCGAACTTGCTGCGCTCCCACTTGCCGGAGGTGAGGCTGGCGTGCGCCTGCGGGATGTTGCGGGCGAGCGCGAGCATCAGCGCGACGGTGTGCTCGGCCGCCGCGACCGTGTTGGCCTCGGGCGCGTTGGCGACGATGATCCCGCGCTTGGAGGCCGCGGCCACGTCGACGTTGTCGACGCCGACGCCGGCGCGGCCGACGACGCGCAGGTTGTCGGCGCGCTCGATCACCTCGGCGTCGAGCTTCGTGGCGCTGCGGATCAGGATCCCGTGGTAGGAGCCGATGCGCTCGAGCAGGTCGTCGCGGCTCCAGTCCGTGCCGAGGTCGACGTCGAAGCGCTCGCGCAGCATGTCGACGCCGGTCTCGGCGATCTTCTCCGCGACGAGGACGCGGTAGGGCTCGGTCAGCGTGGTCATGCCGCCGCCGGGACCCCGGCCTCGAGGAAGACGCGCTGGGCCGCGCCGACGCCGGCGCCGTGCTCGACGTCGTGGCCGAGCTGGGCCAGCACCATCTCGATGCCCGACAGCGAGGTCAGGATGTCGAAGGCGCCGAAGTAGCCGCAGTGGGCGATCCGCAGGATCTTGCCCTTCAGGTGGTCCTGGCCGCCGTTGGCGGTGATGCCGAGCTTGCGCAGCGCGCCGGGGACCTTGTTGCCGTCGATCGTCTCGGGCAGCTCGAGCGCGGTCACGACCGTGGAGCGCTCGTCCGGGTTGCCGTAGAGCTCGAGGCCGAGCGCGGCGACGCCGGCGCGGGTCGCGCGGGCCAGCAGGTCGTGGCGGGCGAAGACGTTGTCCAGGCCCTCCTCCTCGATCATGTCGAGCGCGACGTCGAGGCCCATGAAGAGGTTGACCGCGGGCGTGAAGGGCGAGTTGCCCTTGCGCTGGGACTTCGCGGTCTTGACCCAGTCGAAGTAGTAGCGGCCGCCTGGCCGTTGTTCGACGAAGTCGAGCGCCTTCTGGGAGACGCTCGCGAAGGCCAGGCCGGGCGGGATCATCAGCGCCTTCTGGCTGCCGGCGACGACCACGTCGACGCCCCACTCGTCCTGCTTGAGCTCGGCCGCGCCGAGGCCGGAGACGGCGTCGACGACCAGGATCGCGCCGTTGCGGTTGACGACCTCGGCGATCGCCTGGATGTCGTTGACGATGCCGGTGGACGTCTCGCTGAGCGTGGCGAAGACGACCTCGATGCCGTCGTTCTCGGTCAGCAGGCGGTCGAACTCCTGCGGGTCCAGGCGCTCGCCCCAGCCCGGCTCGTACTTGGACGAGCTCGGCGCCGTAGGCGGTGTTGAGCTCGATCCAGCGCTCGCCGAACTTGCCGGCCGCGGCGGCCAGCGTCTTCGTGCCGGGGCGCACGAGGTTGGCGACGGCCGAGTCCATGGCGCCCGAGCCGCTCGCGGCGAACGTGAGCACGTCGTTGCTCGTCTGGAAGACGTTCGGCAGCTTGGCCAGCACGCGCTCGTAGAGCTCCACGAACGCGGGCGCGCGGTGGTAGAGCATCGGCGTGGCCATCGCCTGGGAGACCGCGGGCGGGACGGGCGTCGGGCCCGCGGTCATGAGGTATTGCTTCGTAAAGGGATTCGGCGCCATGGGGCAACCGAGAGTAGCTGGCGGGTGCGGCTAGCCCTCTTCGAACTCCGTGTCGATCCAGGACATCATCGAGCGCAGCTCCTTGCCCTCGCGCTCGATCTGGTGGCCCATCTGCTCCTGGCGCATGCGCTGGAAGTTCTCCTGGCCGGCGCGGTTCTCGGCGATCCACTCGCGCGCGAACGTGCCGTCCTGGATCTCGCCCAGGACCTTCTTCATCGACTCGCGGGTCTCGTCGGAGATGATCCGGCTGCCGCGCGTCAGGTCGCCGTACTCGGCCGTGTTGGAGATCGAGTGGCGCATCCCGGTGATGCCCTTCTCGTACATCAGGTCGACGATCAGCTTGAGCTCGTGCAGGCACTCGAAGTACGCGAGCTTGGGGTCGTAGCCGGCGTCGACGAGCGTCTCGTAGCCGGCCCGGACGAGCTCTGAGACGCCGCCGCAGAGCACGGCCTGCTCGCCGAACAGGTCGGTCTCGGTCTCGTCCTTGAACGTCGTCTCGATCACGCCGCCGCGCGTGCCGCCGATGCCCTTGGAGTAGGCCAGCGCGAGGTCCTTGGCGTTGCCGGTCGCGTTCTCGTCGATCGCGATCAGGCACGGGACGCCCGAGCCTTCGAGGTACTGGCGGCGGACCAGGTGGCCCGGGCCCTTGGGGGCGACGAGCGCGACGTCGACCTCCGGCGGCGGCTCGACCTCCTTGTAATGGATGCTGAACCCGTGCCCGAACATCAGCAGGTTGCCGGGCGCGATGCCGTCCTTGATCGATTCCTCGTAGACGTCGTGGTGCTTCTCGTCGGGGAGCAGCACCATCACGATGTCGCCCTGGCTGGAGGCGTCCTCGATGCTCGTGACATTGAGGCCGGCGGCCTTGGCGTGCTCGACGGACTTCGAGCCCTCGCGCAGGCCTACGACGACGTCTACCCCGGAGTCCGAGAGGTTCCGGGCGTGCGCGTGGCCCTGGGAGCCGTAGCCCAGGATCGCCACGGTCTTGCCCTTGAGCAGGTCGAGATCCGCGTCGTCGTCGTAGTACATGGCGGGCGATCTTAGGCGGTCGCCCGCGCGACCCACGTGCGGGCGGGGATGATCACGCTGTCGTCGGCCTGCGTGAAGGGGTCCGCCGCCGCTTCGAGATCGGCGAGCACGTCGCTGCGGGTGGCGAAGTCCAGCTGGCGGTCGGCGTCGCCCACGCGGGTCGACGTGAGGGTCACGGCGACCCACCAGTCGTCGACGTCGTCGTAGCGCATGGCGAAGTCGACGGCCTCGACCTCGGGCTCGACGAACCCGGCCGCCTCCATCGTCTCGATGATGTCGTTCGGGTCGGCCCAGGTGAACTGCCCAGGGCCGGGGGGATCCTTCTCGAGGATCCCGCGCCGTTGCAGGATGCGCACGGGCGCGGCGCTCCAGAGATTGTCGTCGGCGCCCGACCAGGCGGCGAGCGCGACGCTCGCGTCCTGCTTGAGGACGCGGCGGGTGTCCCGCAGGGCCGACTCGGGGTCCTCGAGCAGCATGTAGCCCCAGCGGCAGAGGACGCCGTCGAGGCTTGCGGCGGGTTGGTCGATCGGGACGTTCAGGTCGATCTGCTTGAAGCGGACGTTCGTGATGCCCTTGCGTTCCGCTCGTCTCTGGGCGGCGGCGAGCATCTCGGGCGCGAAGTCGCTGGTGATGAGCGTGCCGCCGGGCTGGATCAGCTCGGCCGCGAGGAAGCCGGTGTCCCCGATCCCGGCCGCGAGGTCGAGCACCGTGTGCCCGGGCTGGGGCGCGATCTCCTCGACCATGCGGGCCGACACCGGCATCGTGTCGCGAGCGAGGCTGTCCGCCCGGATCTCCCACCCCTCGGCGGCGCGAACCCAGCGGTCCCGACTCTCGAGCGTCATCGCTCGAACGTAGCGTTTCGTGTCATTCGCGTGCGAGTGTCGGCACGAATCCGTCTTGTTCGGTGGGGGGTGTTCCGTTTTCGTTCACAGGGGGTGAACAAGAACGAAACACCCCCTGATCTGGCCTCGCGCCAGCACGGCGTGATCAAGGGATCGCAGCTCGGTCTGCAGCCGCGCGACGATCGGGACGTGGGTGCGGATCGGTCGGCTCCACCCCCTTTATCGCGGGGTTTACGCCTATGGACACAGCGCTCTGTCGCAAAAGGGCGAGTGGATGGCCGCGATCCTGGCCGCCGGCGACGGGGCGACACTGGCGGGATGGGCCGCGGCGGCGCTCGTCGGGATCACACGGCGCGTTCCGCGGGAGATCGAGGTGCTCGTGCCAAAGCCGCGCAAGTCGCAGCCGGGGTTCCGCTTGCGCACCTGCCGCAACCTCGACCCGCGCGACATCGTGATCGTCGACCGCATCCCGGTGACCACCGTCGCACGAACGCTGGTCGATCTCACCGACGATTCGGACGCCGACGACCTCGCGCTCCTGATGCACGAGGCCGCCTACCGCGGCAAGCTCGACGTGGCAGCGATCCGAGCGGCCATGGCGCGGGCGAACGGGCGGCACAAGCTCGGCGTGCTCGAGGAGGCGCTGCGGCTGCACGCGAGCGGCAGCGCCGGGTCACGCAGCCGGCTCGAGAAGCGCTTCCGCCGGCTCGTGCAGGGCGCGGGCCTGCCCGAGCCGCGCCGCAACGTCGACGTCAACGGCTTCGAGGTCGACTTCTACTGGCCCGGCCTGTGCGTCGAGGTCGACGGTGCCGGCCACAAGCGGCCGCGGACGAAGGTCGACGACCGGATCCGCGACGCCGCGCTGCGCGCCACGGGCTACGTCGTGCTGCGGTTCAGCGAGGAGGATCTGAATGCGCGGCCGGGCTGGGTCCTACGCCAGCTCACGGCGCAGGAGCTTCCCCGCCGGGTTGCGCGGCAGTGAGTCGACGGGCTCGATCGTCTTCGGGACCTTGAAGCGCGCGAGCCGCTGCGGCGGCGAAAGCGCGCAGCTCGGCGGCCTCGGCGGGGGCGCGCAGGACGACCCGCGCGGTCACGGCCTCCCCCCACTCGGCGTCGGGCCGGCCGAACACGCCCGCCTCGGCCACCGCGGGGTGCGCCAGCAGGGCGGCCTCGACCTCGGAGGGCATCACGTTCTCCCCGCCCGAGACGATCGTGTCGACCTTGCGGCCGAGGACGATCAGCCGTCCGCGCTCGTCGAGCCGGCCGAGGTCGCCGGTGCGCAGGACGCCGGCGGTGGTCGGCCCGTCGACGACGATCTCGCCGTCCGGCGCGATGCTCACGTTCACGCCGGGGATCGGCCGGCCGGACGTCTCCGTGTCGCCGACCTCGGCGACCGTGACCGCGGAGCAGGCCTGGGTGAGCCCGTAGGTCGGCGCGACGGGCCAGCCGGCGTCACGCGCGCGTTCCAGCAGCGCCGGGTCGGCAGGCGCGCCGCCGAGCATCACGACGCGCAGCGAGGGCGGCGGCGGACGATCGATCAGCCGCGCGAGCTGGGTCGGCACGAGCGACGCGATCGTCACGTCGTCACGATCGGCCGGCCCGAGCACCGCCGTCGTGCCGTAGATCGCCGACCGCAACAACACCATCAGCCCGCCCACATGGCTCAGCGGCAACGGGCACAGCCACCGCTCGCGACGATCGTGCCCGAGCGCCACGGCGCAGCCCAGGGCATTGGCGAGGATGTTGCCGCGCGTCAACTCGACCGCCCGCGGCACCCCGGTCGTGCCCGACGTGTGCACGACGAGGGCCGGCGCGGAGAGGTCCGACGACGAGCGGGCGGCGTCGCGGGCGCCGAGGCGGCGACGGGCGGCGAGGCGGCGGCGTGCGACGACGCGGCGGCGACGGGCGACGACGCGGCGGCGACGGGCGACGACGCGGCGGCGAGCGGACGACGCGGCGGCGGGCGACGACGCGGCGGCGACGGCGGGCGACGACGCGGCGGCGAGCGACGATCGCGGCGGCGGGCGACGACGCGGCGGCGACGGCGGGCGACGACGCGGCGGGCGACGACGCGGCGGCGAGCGGCGAGGCGGCGGCGGGCGCGCCGACGGATCGCCGCGCGGCGGCGCCGTCGCGGCGCGAGATCGTGCTTCCTCCTCGATGCCCGCCGTTCAGCGGCGCATCGACCACCACCGACGCCCCGGCCAACCGCCATTCAGGCTCACGCAAATCCACGGGCACCGCAACCGCTCCGCAAAGCAAGCACGCATGCAGCGCGACCGCGAAGTCCAGCCCCGGCGGCAGCGCGATCGCCACCCGTGAGGCGCCGCGCAATTCCAAAGCGCCCGCCCACGCCCGAGCACGCAGCTCCGCGTACGTCAACGCACCATCCGAGGCCTCGACCGCGATCACGTCGGGCGCAGCGCGTTCGAGCACGTGCCGAGAGTAGCTAGGCTCACGGACCGTGAACTGGACCCCGGCGGCCGAGTACGAGGACATCCGCTACGAGCTGTCCGGCGACGGCATCGCGAAGGTCACGATCAACCGCCCGGAGGTGCGCAACGCGTTCCGGCCGGAAACGCTGATCGAGGTCTCCGATGCGCTCGAGAAGGCGCGCGAGGACACGACGGTCGGCGTGATCATCCTCACCGGCGAGGGCGACAAGGCGTTCTGCTCCGGCGGCGATCAGCGCGTCCGCGGCGACACCGGGTACGTGCCCGGCGGCGCGGCGGTCGGGCGCTTCCACGTCACCGACCTGCACGTCCAGATCCGCCGCCTGCCCAAGCCCGTGGTCGCGATGGTCGCCGGCTACGCGATCGGCGGCGGCCAGGTGCTGCATCTCGTGTGCGACCTCACGATCGCGGCCGACAACGCGCGCTTCGGGCAGACCGGCCCGCGCGTCGGCTCGTTCGACGGCGGCTACGGGGCGGCACTGCTGTCCCGGCTCGTCGGCCCGAAGAAGGCCAAGGAGTTCTGGATGCTGTGCCGCCAGTACGACGCGCAGCAGGCGCTCGAGATGGGCCTCGTGAACACCGTCGTCCCGCTCGACCAGCTCGAGGCCGAGACCGTGAAGTGGTGCCACGAGATGCTCGCCCTCTCCCCCTTCGCCCTGCGGCTCGTCAAGCTCAGCTTCCACGCCGAGGAGGACGGGATGGCAGGGATCCAGCAGCTCGCGCACGACGCCAATCTCTTGTTCTACGCCAGCGACGAGGCCAAGGAAGGCCGCGAGGCCTACAAGGCCAAGCGCCGGCCCGACTTCACGCAGTTCCCCAAGCGGCCTTGAGCTCTCGCGACGTGACCGCCAGATCGGCCCGGCACGCGATCGACTCGCCCGCGAGCCCGCTGCACATCTGGCTGATGGCCGCCCGCCCGCGCACGCTGCCGGCGGCGGCCGCGCCCGTGTTCGTCGGCACGGCGTACGCGGCCACGCTCGGGACGTTCAAGCCGCTGACGTTCGTCGCGACGCTGCTCGGCGCGCTCTTCATCCAGATCGGGACGAACCTGAGCAACGACTACAGCGACGCGCGCCGCGGTGCGGACACCGAAGACCGGCTCGGCCCGGTCCGCGTCACCGCCGGCGGCCTCGTCCCGCCCAAGCAGGTCCTGATCGCGACCTACGTCGCGTTCGGCCTGGCGGTGCTCGTGGGCATCTACCTGATCGTCACCGCCGGCTGGCAGCTGCTGCTCGTCGGCATCGCCTCGATCCTGGCCGGCGTGCTCTACACCGGCGGCCCGCGCCCGTACGGCTACGAGGGCCTCGGCGAGGTCTTCGTCTTCCTGTTCTTCGGCGTCGTCGCCGTCACCGGCACGTTCTTCGCGCAGCGAGAAGAGCTGTCCTGGGAGTCGTTCGTGCTCGCGGTCCCGGTCGGGCTGCTCGCGACCGCGATCCTGATGGTCAACAACATCCGCGATCTCGAGACCGACAGACGGGCGGGCAAGAAGACGCTCGCCGTGCGCCTCGGGAGACCACGGGCGCGGCTCGGGTACGCGCTGTTCGTCTACGTCGCGTTCCTCACCGCGCCGCTCGCCTGGGCCTTCGGCGGCGAGCACCTCACGCCCTGGCTGCTGCTGCCGTTCGTGGCGCTGCCGATGGCGGCGCCGATCGTCCGGACGGTGCGCAACCGCGTCGACGGCCCGTCGCTCAACGGCGCGCTGGCCCGCACCGGCATGCTGCAGCTGATCTTCTGCGTGCTGCTCTCGGCCGGGCTGTTGCTCTCGCGCTGATGCAGCTCAGCACCCGGACCGTCCGGTACGCGCTGCGCGCGCCGCTCCGGGCGTCCTGGGGGGAGATCGACCAGCGCGAGATCGTGCGGGTGCGCCTCGAGCTGCCCGACGGCCTCTACGGCGAGGGCGAGGCCGCGCCGCTCGAGCCGTTCGACGGCGTCTCGATCGACGGCCGTGCGCTCCGCGCTCGACGCCTACGCCGAGGTCCTGCACCACCTCGGGCCGAACGACGACGTGCGCGCCGCCTGCAAGGCCGAGCGCGATCTCCCGCAGGCGCTGGCGGCGATCGACATCGCGCTCTGGGACCACGCCAGCCGGCGCACGCAGACCCCGCTGGCGAAGCTGATCCACCCGCTCGCCGCCGACGAGGTCGCCGTCAACGCCACGATCGGCGCGGAGGACCGCGCGGGCGCCGCAGCCGCCGCCGCGCAGGCGGTGCGGGACGGCTTCCGCTGCGTGAAGGTCAAGGTCGGGATCGGCGACGACGCCGGACGGCTGGCCGCCGTGCGCGCCGCCGTCGGCCCCGACGTCGTCATCCGCGTCGACGCCAACGGCGCCTGGCGGACGCCCGCGGAGGCGCTCGCGAACCTGCGCGCGCTCGCTCCCGTCGGGCTCGAGCTGTGCGAGGAGCCGATCCACGGCGTCGAGCACCTGCGCGCGGTGGCGGCGGAGTCCCCGGTGCCGATCGCGATGGACGAGACGCACGCGCCCGGCTCGGGCGCCGCCGACCTCGTGTGCCTGAAGATCTCGCGCGGCGGCATCACCGCCGTGCTCGAGGACGCGCGCGCCGCGCGCGCCGCGGGCTCGAGCGTCTACCTCGCGTCGACGTTCGACGGACCGCTCGGGATCGCCGCCGGCGTCCACACCGCGGCCGCGCTGCGCATCTCCCGGCCGTGCGGGCTCGCGACCGTCGCGAGCGCGCGGCCACCGGAGCGCCGAGGCGCGCGGCGGATCGATCGCCGTGCCTTCCGTTCCGGGGTTGGCATGACGTAGATTGCGCGCATGGCACCGCAATGGCCTGAGACGCCGGACGACACGGTCGATCCCGCGCTCGCACCACTCATCGAAGCCGGCGAAGGCGAGAGCGAGGGGTTCGACCTCGCGGAGGCGGACCTGATCGCGCACGCCGAGCACGGCGACCAGCACAGCACCGAACCGATCATGCGCGACGGCGCGGAGTTCGACGACCTCCTGGAAGACGACTTCGACCACGACGACTACGCGGAGGCCGACGAAGAGGGCGAGCCCGACTGGTGAACGTCGCGGCAGCCGACTTCGTCGGCGCCGTGCCGATCGCTACGCGGAACTCCGGATCGCGGCCGCGACCGCGGCCGGGTCCTCGAGTTGCGCGGCGTGCCCCGTCCCGGGCACGACGACCAGTGAGGCGTTCGGAAGCCGTTCGAGCATCGCGGCGGCGAGCGCGCGGAACTTCTCGTCGCGCTCGCCGACCACGAGCGTGACCGGGATCTCGAGCGCCGGCAACTGGTCCCAGAGCGGCTCCATCGCACCGGTGCCGAGGCCGCGCAGCGCCGCGGCGAGCCCGGCCGGCGTGTTGCGCAGCCGGTCCGCGTGCGCACCCGCGGCGACGCGCTCCGGCTGGCCCGCGAACAGCGGCTGTGCGCCCCACTCGCGCGCGAAGGTCTCGATGTCCAGCGTCTCGAGCCGCTCGGCCAGCGCGAGATCGGACGCCCGCCGCGCGGCGCGCTCGGACGGGTCCGCCAGCCCCGGGCTGGCGCCCACCAGCACGAGCCGGGTGACCACGGACGGTCCCAGGACGAGCGCGCTGTGGAGCGCGATCCGGCCGCCCATCGAGTACCCGGCGAGCGTGAACGTGCACGTCCGGGCCACCGCGCGCGACGTAGGCGGCGCAGGCGTCGAAGCTCGCCGTGCGGTGCAGCGCCTGGCCGTGGCCGGGAAGGTCCGGCACGAGCGCGCGATAGCGTCCCGCCAGCGCCTGGGCCGTCCTCCGCCAACTCTGGCGGGTCTGCGTGAAGCCGTGCAGGAGGACGAGCGTCGGGAGCACCCGCCCCATCATGCCTGGAACCGACACCTATCTCGGCCTGCGCGCCTTCGTCGACGAGCTCGTGCGCTGCGGCCTGCGCGATGCCGTCACCTCGCCCGGCTCGCGCTCGACCCCGCTGGTGCTGACCCTGGCGCGCGAGCAGCGCCTGCGCGCCACCTCCCACCTCGACGAGCGCTGCGGCGCGTTCTTCGCGCTCGGCCTGGCCAAGGCCACCGGGTTCCCGGCCGCGCTGGCGTGCACCTCCGGGACCGCCGCGGCCAACTATGCGCCGGCGGTGATCGAGGCCCACGAGGCGCGCGTCCCGCTGCTCGTGCTGACCGCCGACCGCCCGCCCGAGCTGCGCGACCTCGGCGCCGGGCAGACGATCGACCAGGTCAAGCTCTACGGCAGCGCCGCCAAGTGGTACTTCGAGGTCGACGACCACCCGGCCAGCCCGGTCCGGGTGCGCTGGCTGCGCCAGCTCGCGTGCCGCGCGTTCTGGACCGCGCTCGACGGACGGCCCGGGCCGGTGCACTTGAACTTCTCCTTCCGCGAGCCGCTGGTCCCCGACGGCGACGGTGTCCCCGACAACCCGATCGTGCCCGGCCGCGAGGGCGGCCGGCCGTGGGTCACGCGCCCGCGCACGCTGCGCGACGCCGCGCCGGCGCTGCTCGAGGGTCTGGAGGACGAGCTCAAGGCGCGCCCGCGCGCGATCATGGTCGCCGGCCGGGCCGAGCGCGACCCGCGGCTCGGCGCCGCCGTCGCCGCGTTCGCCGAGCGCGCCGCGATCCCGCTGCTGGCCGAGCCGCTCTCCGGCGCCCGCCGCGGCCCGGCCGCGATCGCCCACTACGACGCGCTGCTGCGCGACGACGCCTGGCCGCACGTCCCGGAGCTGGTGCTGCGAGTCGGCGACCTTCCGACCTCGAAGCCGCTGCGGACGTGGCTGGCGCAGCTCGACGCCCTGCAGGTCGCCTTCGACCCGGAGAACGCCTGGCAGGACCCGGCGGGCAGCGTGGCCACGATCGTGACCGCCGATCCGCGCACCACGCTCGACGCGCTGCACAAGAAGCGGCGCAAGGACACGAAGTGGCTCGACGCCTGGCACGCGGCCGACCGGGCCGCCGCCCGCGCGATCGCCGAGACCGTCGGGCCGGCGGGCTTGAGCGAGCCGCGCGTGGCCGCCGAGCTCGGCACGCTGCTGGCGCCCGAGACGACGTTGGTCGTCGCCTCCTCGATGCCCGTGCGCGACGTCGAGACGTTCTTCCCCGTGCGCGAGACGCCCTTCCGCGTGCTCGCCAACCGCGGCGCCAACGGCATCGACGGGACCGTCTCGACCGCGTTCGGCGTGACCGCGGCCGGCCACGGCCCGACCGTCCTGCTGATCGGCGACGTCGCGCTCGCCCACGACGTCGGCGGCTTGCTGGCGGCGGACCGGCTCGGGCTCAAGCTCGTGATCGTGCTGATCGACAACGACGGCGGCGGGATCTTCCACTTCCTGCCCGCGGCGAGCCAGGGCGAGGCGTTCGTGGAGCACATCGCGACCCCGCACGGGCTCGACTTCGCGCACGCCGCCGCGCTCTACGGGCTCGGCTACGAGCGTGCGGCGGACGTGACGTCGTTCCGCGACGCGATGCAGCGCGCACTGGCGGCGGAACGCAGCACGATCGTCTGCGTTCGCACCGACCGCGAGGACAACGTCGAGCTGCATCGGCGCGTCTGGGAATCCGTCCGGGCCGCCACGTAGCGTGACCACCCATGGAGGACGCGCAGACGACCCTGGTCGAAGTGCCGCCGGCGCGCCGGACGACCTCCAAGGGCATCGGCGCCGGCGACATCGTCGAGATCGACAAGCGCGGCCGCCGCTTCCACGCGCTCGTGACCGAGCTCGAGCAGCTCGAGAGCGGGCGCTTCGAGCTCGCGCTGCGCCCGCTGGACTCGCGCATCTCCTACCGCACCGCCTCGGTGCGCGAGGTGGTCGAGGTCTGGCGGCGCGCGGGACGCTAGCTTGGGCTCATGCCCACGTTCGCCTGGATCCTGATCGGCTTCTTCGTCGCCTGGGTCCTGATCCTCGCCGTCATCTTCACGTTCGCGGTGCGCTCCGGGAAGCTCAAGCTCAAGAAGGGCGGCGCGCCGGGGACCGGCTCGGGCAGCAACTGGCTGCCCTGATCAGCCGGCCAGCACGGGCAGCAGCGCGCCGAGCTTGATCTCGGTCTCGGTGAGCTCGGCCACGGGATCGGAGTCGCGCACGACGCCGACGCCCGCGTACAGGCGGGCCTCGGCCCCGCGCAGCAGCGCGCAGCGCAGCGCGACGCAGAACTCGCCGTCGTCGTTGGCGTCCGTCCAGCCGACGGCGCCGGCGTACCAGCCGCGGTCGAAGCCCTCGAGCGCCGGGATCAGCGGCGCGGACGCGGCGTGCGGCTCGCCGCCGACGGCCGGCGTCGGGTGCAGCAGCCCGGCCAGCTCGACGGCGCCCAGCGGCTGCGCGAGCTGGGCGCGGATCGGGGTCGCGAGGTGCTGGATGTTCGCCACCTTGATCAGCGCGGGCTCCTCGGGCGCGGCGACCCAGACCGCGTGCGGGCGCAGCGCACGGGCGATCCGGCGCACGACGATCGCCTGCTCCTCGCGGTCCTTCTCGGAGCGCAGCAGCTGCTCGCCGAGGTGGTCGTCGACGGCGGGATCGGCCGAGCGGCGGGTCGACCCGGCGAGCGCGACGGTCTGCGCGCGCTGGCCGTCGCGGCGGATCAGCAGCTCCGGCGAGGCGGCCACGAACGCGGCGTCGCCGCGGCCGGCGCAGAAGACGTAGCAGGACTCGAAGCCCGCCCGCAGGACGCCGAAGACCGCCGCGGCGTCGTGCGCGCTGGGCGCCTGGACGGTGACCTCGCGCGCGAGCACGATCTTCTCGAACGCGCCCGCGCGGATCCGCTCGACGGCGCGCGCCACGGCGGCCTCGTAGTGCTCGGGCGGGGCGACGGAGTCGACCCGGAAGCGCCCGACCGGGGCCGGGTCGAGCAGCGGCAGCGGCGTCGAAGCGCAGCGCGGCCGCGCGCGCCGCCAGCCGGGCGGCCAGCTCGTCCGGGACGTCGTCGGGCGCGGCCAGCGCGGCGAGCGTGAGGCGCACGTCGCTGCCGCGGCGCGCGAGCGCGACCTCGGGGACGACCAACTCCGCGGCCGGGAAGCCCGTCCAGTGCGGCGCGTGGCCGCCGTCGGGCGCGAAGGCGAAGCCGCCGAGCGCGACCAGCCCGGCGCCGGACGGCCCGTCGGGCGGGTCGGCGACCGCGTCCGCGGTGAGCTGCCGCCAGGCCGCGGCGACACGGCGGAAGCGGTCCGGCCCGGAGGCCGTCAGCCGCGTGACCGTGCCGAGCGCCGCGAGCGCCGACCCGTCGCGGTCGGGCTGCTCGAAGCAGAACCAGTCCTCCCCCGGCGCCCGCGAGGCGAAGACGGCGGCGCTGGGATCGACATCGGGCGCGACGCGCACCGACACGCCGAGCAGGACCGGCCGCCCGCTGCGGCGCGCGCGGCGGACCGCGCGCTCACAGCGCGCGCGCAGGGCCGGCGCGTCGATCGCCGGCCCGCCACGCCGTGCCGTCCTGAAGGCTCGTTCAGGTCTCGCCGCGGCCACGGGAGATCGCGATCTCGCCGGTGCGGGCCATCTCGATCAGGCCGAACGGGCGCACCATGCGCTCGAAGGCCTCGATCTTCTCCCACGAGCCCGTGACCTCGACGATCACCGAGCGTTTGGAGACGTCGATGATCTTGCCGCGGAAGATCTCGACCATCTGCATCACCTCGGCGCGCGAGGCCCCGTCGGCCGAGATCTTGAACAGCGCGAGCTCGCGCGCGACCGTCTCGGCCGGCTCGAGGTCGCGGATCTTGATCACGTTGACCAGCTTGTGCAGCTGCTTGGTCACCTGGTCGATCGGGTGCATCGCGCCGTCCAAAGTCAGCGTGATGCGCGACAGCGTCGGATCGTCGGTCGGGCCGACGGCGAGCGTGTCGATGTTGAAACCGCGGCGGGCGAACAGGCCCGCGATCCGGGTCAACACGCCCGGCTTGTTCTCGACCAGGATCGAGAGGATGTGCTTGCGGCCCGTCCGCACGCCTGCGGACGCCTCCAGCTCTTCGAGCGAGAGGATCTCCTTGGTCGCCGGCTCACCCATGATTCAGCCACACCATTTCGCGCGCGGCGGCCCCGGGCGCGATCATCGGGTACGTGTTCTCCTCACGCGTGACCTTGACGTCCACGATCACCGGGCCGGGCGTGGCCAGCGCGGCCCGCAGGTCGTCGACCAGCGTCTTCTTGTCGGTCAGCAGCACGCCCGTCGCCCCGTAGGCGTCGGCCAGCTTGACCCAGTCCGGCCACGAGCCCATGTCGACGTTCGAGTAGCGGCGGTCCCAGAACAGCTCCTGCCACTGGCGGACCATGCCCAGGTAGCCGTTGTCCATGATCACGCACTTGACCGGGATGTCGAACTGGCGCGCGGTGCCGAGCTCCTGGATGTTCATCTGGAACGAGCCGTCGCCGGTCAGCAGCACCGAAGGCACGTCGGGGACGGCGACGGCGGCGCCGATCGCGGCCGGCAGGCCGAAGCCCATCGTCCCCAGGCCGCCGGAGTTGATCCAGCGCCGGGGCTTTGAGAAGTGGAAGTACTGCGCGGCCCACATCTGGTGCTGGCCGACGTCCGAGGACAGGATGCAGTCGCCGTTGTCGGTCGCCCGGTAGAGCGCCTCCACGAGGTACTGCGGCTTGATCTCGGTGTCGCCCGAGTCGTCGTAGCGCAGCGGGTACTGCGCGCGCCAGTGCTCGATCCGCTCCCACCAGCCGGCGAGCCGGGCCGGGTCGGGGTCGAGCGCCCGGTACTCGCTCACCAGCCGGGCCAGGATCCGCTTCGCGTCGCCCACGATCGGGATGTGGGCGGGCACGTTCTTGGAGATCTCGGCCGGGTCGATGTCGATGTGGACGAACTTCGCCCGCGGCGCGAACTCGGACAGCTTGCCGGTGATGCGGTCGTCGAAGCGGGCGCCGACGGCGACAATCAGGTCGGCCTCGTCCATCGCGTAGTTCGCGGTCCGCGTGCCGTGCATGCCGAGCATCCCGAGCCACTGCGGATGCGGCGCGGCGAAGGCCCCGAGGCCCATCAGCGTGCAAGTGACGGGGAGGTTGCCGTTCAGCGCGAGCTCGGTCACCTCCTCAGAGCCCTCGGCGTTGACCACACCGCCGCCGACGTACAGGACCGGGCGCCGCGCGTTGGCGAGCGCCTTCGCCGCGAGCCGGATCTGCTTGGAGTTGCCGTCGACGGTCGGCTGGTAGCCGGGCAGGTGCACGTCCTCGACCGGCTGGTAGTCGATCTCGGCGCGGCTGAGGTCCTGTGGGATGTCGATCAGGACCGGGCCGGGGCGGCCGGTGCGGGCGATGTGGAACGCCTCGTGCACGACCCGCGGGATCTCCATCGGATGCTGGATCACGAACGAGTGCTTGACGATCGGCATCGTGATCCCGAACGTGTCGGCCTCCTGGAAGCCGTCGGTCCCGAGCAACTCGGTCCGCACCTGGCCGGTAAAGGCGACCAGCGGGACGGAGTCCATCATCGCGTCGGTCAGCGGCGTAACGATGTTGGTCGCGCCCGGGCCCGAGGTCGCGAACACCACGCCGACGCGGCCGCTGGCCTTCGCGTAGCCCTCCGCCGCGTGTCCGCCACCGGCCTCGTGCCGGACCAGGATGTGGCGGATCCCCGCGTCGACGAACGCGTCGTAGGTCGGCAGGTTCGCCCCACCGGGGTACCCGAATACGACATCGACGCCTTCGGCCTTGAGGCATTCCATGATGGCGTCGACGGCACGCATCATCGGCTCGTTCAGCTCCTTCTTCTCCGCGAGGGACAGCGGAACTGAGTTTATCGGCGCGCCGCGGCGACCGATTCCGGCTCGATCGCGACCTCGGGGAAGTCGAGGTCGGTCCCACAGCGCATGCACATCGCGTCGTGCAGCTTGACCACCTTGCCGCAGCCCGGGCAGACCCGGCGCACCTCGTCGCGCTCGGAGCGATAGGCGAGCGCGACGAACAGCCCGATCACCGGCACGACGGCGCCGACGATGAACCAGATGAAGAACGAGGAGCCGCGGATGCGGCCGACGATGCCGGTCGCGAGGCCGAACCAGAGCGCGACCAGCAGGTAGATCACAGTCGGCGGACGGCCCAGAGCACCCCGAAGCCGATCAGGGCGAGCAGCGCAAGGCCGAAGATCATCGACACGAAGCTCATCACGACGCCCACGACCACCTTGAGCAGCATGATCGCCACGACGGCAACGACGATGTAGACGAGCGCCTTACGGGCGAGAGAGCCGAACGCGGAGGAATTGCCCATGCAGGCAAATGTACTCCGCCCGGCTCAACTTGCGCTAATCGTGCGTGCGCTTGAGGTGCGCGAAGCGCTCGGCACGGGCGACCTCGCGGTCCTCGAGCCGCAGGCGGGCGATCCGGTAGCGGCGGACGGCGGCGGGAGAGCGACCGTTCGTCGGGACGAGCGCGAGGCGGCGGACCGGCATGCCACCGGAGGAGAGCGTGGCGCTGGGGGAGGTCATAGCGACCATAGTGCGCCATCGGCCGCCGCTTCGGCATGGACCGGTGGCTGAATCTTCACGTCCTGCGACTGTCCAGGCGGTCGAGTTTCGCCGCTGCGTCGATTGCTGGGCGAACGCGTCTCGGCAGCCGTCGCCGCACGCGCCAGCGCGCCCCCGCGAACGCGTGGTTGGCGACGGTGGCGAAGCCCTGCTCGTCGGCCCGCAGGGCGAGCAGCAGGTGCGCGATCCGATCCGACGACGGCAGGTTCGCATCGGTCGCGCGCACGCACCAGCAATGCACGCGCCGGCCGCCGCCGCGCACCAGCAGCGCGCCCGCTTCGCCCACGAGCCAGACGCCGAGCGCGCCGCGCTCCATTACGAGGCCCGTGCGCGCGTGCAACGCGCGCGCGTCATGCCCGACGAGGTCGCCGAGCAGGCCGAGCGCGGTCGCCTCCGCAGCCTGGTCCGATCGCGCCTTCGGCTTGACCACCTTCGCGCCGCGGTTGGCGTAGAGCTCCGGGATCGCCCAGGCGTGGACGAGCAGGATCAGCCCCACCGGGATCGTGACCGGGTTCAGGAACAGCAGCAGCACAGCGGTCGCGACCATCGGCACGGCCTGCGCCACCGTCGAGGCCGTCCACGTGCGGCCGAGGTAGCGCAGCCGCCCGGCGTCCATCCGCGGCCGCCAATGGACGGCCGCGGTCTCGGGGAGGGCGGTGCTCACCCGCCGGCGATCGGGCGGCGGAGGATCACGAGCTCGGCGTCGAGCGGCAGCGCCTCGACCTGCTCGGCATGCCCCTCGCCGTGGTTGACGACGGCGTAGTAGCCGGCGTCGAGCTCCTTGCGCAGCGCTTTGACCGCAGCCTCGACCGAGGCCGGGTCGGCGGAGCTCCACTCCGCCAGGGTCGTGTGTCCCGTGGTGTCCATGCGGATGAGCCGTGCCATGACGCAAATGCTACGCCGGTAGGACCGTGACCCCAGACCCTTCTCTGTTAGGGTGCCCTAAGCAATCCCGACCGCACGAGTAGGAGAATAGATGGGGCGCCACACCGGACCAGTCGAGAAGCTTTCGCGCCGCGAAGGCGTGGAGCTCTTCCTGAAGGGTGAGCGTGCACTCAACGGCAAGTCGGCGCTCGAGCGCCGCGGCGATGCCCCGCCCGGCCAGCACGGCCAGGCCAGGCGTCGCAAGCCGTCGATCTACTCGACCCAGTTGCGCGCCAAGCAGACCGCGAAGCGCTACTACGGCGTGCGCGAGCGCCAGTTCCGCCGCTACGTGAAGATGGCCAACCGCTCCCAGGGCGTGACCGGCGAGGCGCTGCTGACGCTGCTCGAGCGGCGCCTGGACAACGTCGTCTACCGGCTCGGTTTCGCCGGCACCCGCGCCCAGGCCCGCCAGTTCGTCAACCACGGTCACGTGACCGTGGACGGCCACAAGGTCGACATCGCCTCGTTCCTGGTCAAGCCGGGCCAGACGATCGCGATCAAGGGGCCCGTGCGCGAGGTCGCGGCGGCCAGCACCGAGCTGACCGGCGCGGTCAGCGGCTGGCTCCAGACCGACTTCGAGGCGCTGGAGGGCAAGGTGCTGCGGCTGCCGGAGCGCGCGGACATCAACGCGCCCGTCAACGAGCAGCTGATCGTCGAGCTCTACTCGCGGCTGTGACCTGCACGGCGGAGCACGGCGAGCTGGCCCTGTCGCTGGCGCGCGAGCTCGGCAACGACATCGAGGGCGCCGAGTTCGCGCTCGACTCGCTCGCGATCGGCCTGCGCCGCGGCGGCGCGCGGGTCGAGCTGGCGGCGGTCGGCGGGCTCTGTGCAGGCTTCGGGCGAGGCGCCGCGCTGCTGCTTCCCGACGTGCTGCGCCGGCACGCCGGCGACCCGCACGGGATCGCGCTGGTGGCCGCCGCCGCTGCGCAGCGCGCACGGCTGAAGGTCGATGTCGTCGGTTTCGACGACCGCCTGCTGCTCGCCCACCCGGAGGCGACGCTGGTCGTCGACCCGGCCGACGGTCGCGTCTTCGACGGACGCGAGCTCGGCGTCGACCTCGAGTGGCGCTGTGCGCACGAGACCGCGGCGATCGTGCTCGACCGGATCGCGGGGCGCGCCGAGCGCATCGGCGACCTGTCGCTCGCCCTCAGCGCCCGCGCGCTGATCGCCGAGCTGCCGCTGGAAGAGCCGTATCGAGTAGACGAGCACCGCCGCCTCCAGAGCCGGCTCAACTAGCCCGGATCTCGCCGCGCGCGATCCGGTAGAGCCCGATCGCGAGCGGCAGTGCCAGCCATAGCGCCTGTGAGGCGGCGAACTGGGCCCACTCCTCGCCCGTCAGCAGCCGCTCGGTCATCGGCGCGGTCGTCCGGGTCGTGTCCAGCCACTGGGCGGCGTCGTTGAGGAACGGGATCGAGCCGAGCGCGGCCCACGACAGCGGCAGCGCGAAGTAGAGGACGATCGCGGGCGCCGAACTCAGGAAGGCGGCGCCGAACGCGACGCCGGTGAGGACCCCGGTCACGCACAGCAGCGCGATCTGGCCGAACACGCCCCAGCCCATCGTCCAGGCGCCGTCGACGGCGAGGATGGCCACGACCGCGACCACCAGCGCGATCATCAGCACGAGCGCACCGAGCACGAGGCTGGCCGCGATCTTCGCCCCCATCACGCGCATGCGCTTCGGGACGAGTGTGAACGTGATGAGCGCGGTGCGCTGGGACCATTCGGAGCTCACCAGCAGGATGCCGATGATCGGCAGCAGGACGCTGGCGGGCAGGATCGCGAGCGCGAATGCGTCGCGGAAGATCAGGTCCTCGGTCTCGGCGAACAGGCAGAAGACGATCACGATCGCGAGCGTCAGCACCGCCGTCGCCAGCTGCAGCCAGAAGCCGGCGCGGGTGTCGACCATCTTGCGCAGCTCGACGAACGTCAGGCGCGGGAAGGACACGGTCATGCGGGCTCCTCGGTGAGCTCGAAGAACAGGGACTCGAGGCCGGCGCCTTCCGACGGGCCGAGGCGGGTGAGCACGACCTGGCCCTCGAGCGCGGCGCGACCGACGGACTCGGCGTCGGCCTCGACCACGAACGCGCCGTCGTCGACATGCCGGTACTCCAGGTCGGCGGCGAGCAGGGCGGCGGCGAGCGCGCCGGGGTCGGTCGCGCGCACGAGCACGCCGGCGCCGGCCAAGAGCTGCTCGCGCGAGCCGTCGGCGACGATCCGGCCGTTGCCGATGATCAGCAGCCGGTCCGCGACCGCCTCGACCTCGAGCAGCAGGTGCGAGGACAGCAGCACGGTGCCGCCACGGTCGGCGAAGTCGCGCAGCAGGCCGCGCATCCAGCGGATGCCCTCGGGATCGAGGCCGTTGGCGGGCTCGTCGAGGATCAGGACCTCCGGGTCGCCGAGCAGCGCGTGCGCGAGCCCGAGCCGCTGGCGCATGCCGAGCGAGTACTGCTTGACGCGCTTGCGCGCGGCGCTGCGGTCGAGCCCGACGAGCTCCAGCAGCTCGTCGACGCGCCGATCCGGCACGCCGATCATCTGGGCCGAGACGGCGAGCGCCTCGCGGCCGCGGCGGCCGCCGTGCTGGGCGCCGGCGTCGAGCAGCACGCCGACGCGGCGGCCCGGGTTCTCGAGGTCGTGGTAGCGGCGGCCGAGGACGGCGGAATCGCCGGTCTCGGGCGCGGAGAGGCCGACCAGCATGCGCAGCGTCGTCGTCTTGCCGGCGCCGTTGGGTCCGAGGAATCCCGTCACCGTGCCGGGTTCGCAGCGGAACGAGACGTCGCTGACCACGGTGCGACCGCCGAAGCGCTTCGTGAGCCCTGAGTGGCTTCGATCATGCCGTCAGCATCGGGCACCGACGTGCGTCGCGCCACGGCCGCCGGTCGATGCCGGGATCGACTTCGGTAGGGGGTCCGAGCCCGCCTCGCGGCGTACGCTGGCGGACGATGAGCGCTCCGCGCCGGCAGATGCTCCCGGGCGGGCTCCTGGAGGAGCCCGGGCGCCAAGCGCTCGGCACGCGACTGGATCGTCGACGTCGTCGATGACGCTGGTCGCGATCGCGGTCGGGATGCTACACGTTCGGCGAGACCGAGGACCTGCACAGCGACGGGATGGCGCTCCTGGACCTGCTGCTCGGGATCGCGCGCGTCGACCGCGCTGTGGTGGCGCCGGCGCTGGCCGCTGGCGATCGCGCTGATCACGATCGCTCCCGGGGATGGTCTCGGCGTTCTCCGGCGGCGCCGGGCTGCTCGCGCTGTTCAACGTCGCGCTGCGCGGGTCGCGCCGCTCAATCGTGATCGCCACCGCCGCCGCGCTCGTGACCGCCGCGGTCTTCCCGCTGATCTACCCCGACCCGGAGCTCCCCTATGGCGTCGAGCTGGTGCTCGGCGCGCTGTTCACGCTGCTGGTCGTCTCGTGGGGGCTGTTCGCCCGCACCCAGCGCGACCTGCTGCGCAGCTCGCACGAGCGCGCGGCGCGGCTCGAGGCCGAGCAGCGCGCGCACGTCGAGCAGGCGCGCGAGGCCGAGCGACGCCGGATCGCGGGCGAGATGCACGACGTGCTCGCGCACCGGCTCTCGCTGCTGAGCGTGCACGCCGGCGCGCTGGAGTTCCGCCCGGACGCCCCGCCGGAGGAGATCGCCGAAGCGGCCGTCGTGATCCGCGAGAACGCGCACGGCGCGCTGCGCGACCTGCGCGAGGTGATCGGCGTGCTGCGCGACAGTCCGGACGACGTCGAGCCGCCGCAGCCGACGCTCGACGCGATCCCGGCGCTGATCGAGGAGTCGCGCGCGGCGGGGATGCGCGTGCGCTCCCGGATCGAGGCCGGCGGCGGCGAGGCGACGGTCGGCCGCACGGCCTACCGCGTCGTCCAGGAGGGTCTGACCAACGCGCGCAAGCACGCGCCGGCGGCGGCCGTCGAGGTGATCGTGGCGGCCGACGAGCAGCTCGTGGTCGAGGTCGTCAGCCGGCGCGCGGCGCGCACGGTCGAGCCGGCCTCCGGCGGCAGCGGGCTGATCGGCCTGTCCGAGCGGGTGGCGCTCGCGGGCGGCGAGCTCGAGCACGGCCGCAGCCCCGGCGGCGACTTCGTCCTGCGCGCGACGCTCCCGTGGACGGCGTGATCCGCGTCCTGCTGGTCGACGACGACGCGCTCGTGCGCTCCGGGCTGCGGATGATGCTGTCCGGTGCCGTCGAGGTCGTCGGCGAGGCCGAGGACGGGCGCGACGTCCTGGCCGCCGTCGACCTCCACCGCCCGGACGTGGTGCTGATGGACATCCGCATGCCCGTGGTGGACGGGATCGAGGCGACGCGGCTGCTGCGCGCGCAGCCGTCGCCGCCCGCCGTGATCGTGCTCACCACCTTCGACGCCGACGAGCTCGTGCTGCGCGCCCTGCGCGCCGGCGCCGCCGGGTTCCTGCTGAAGGACACCCCGCCCGCCGAGATCGTGCGCGCGATCGAGCACGTGCACGCCGGCGAGGGCATGCTCTCCCCCACCGTCACCCGGCAGCTGATCGCGCTGGTGGCCGGCGACGGGGACGCCGCCGAGCGCCGTCGCGAGGCGCGGGCGCGGCTGGAGCGGCTGTCCGCGCGCGAGCACGAGGTCGCCCTGGCCGTCGGCCGCGGCAGCGCGAACGCGGAGATCGCCGCCGAGCTGCACATGAGCGTGGCGACCGTCAAGGCCCACGTCTCGCGGCTGCTGGTGAAGCTCGACGCGGAGAATCGCGTGCAGGTCGCGCTGCTCGTCCAGGACGCCGGGTCAGTGCAGTGACACACCGCTAAGCGTCGTTTTCCCGCAAAGCTCCAACGCGCAGGAATTCTCCTTAGTTCGACGTCGGTGCTCGGCAAGGGTCCGTGACGGATCGAGGAGAGGCGGAACGGATGCTGGTCAGGCGATGGATGTTGGGCTTCGCGGCCACCGCGTCGGCGGCGGCGATCGTCGGAAGCACCGCGGGAGCGCGGGCAGCCGATCCGCCGGACTGGGACCTCGACGGAGCCGTCGCCACGGATTGCCGACCGCTCGACCCGGCCGTCCACCCGGCGGCCACGGATAAGCCGGACATCTCGTTCGAGGATCTCAACTGCGACGGCATCGATGGCGACCCGGACAACGCCGTGTTCGTCGCGCCGACCGGGAACGACGCGGCCGTGGGCACACGGACCGAGCCGCTGGCAACCGTCCAGAGGGCGATCGTCATGGCGCGCGGAACCGGCCGCGACGTCTATGTCGCCGCCGGCTCCTACGCGCGGACCGAGATCGCCGACGCCGACGACGGTATCGAGATCTACGGTGGCTACACCGCCGGCTCCTGGGCGCGGGGTGCCGCCGCGACGACGATCTCCGGCAGCCCTTACGGCGTCTCAGCTCACCGCCGCCATCGACGGGATCCTGCAGCTCGTGCGGGTGACGTCGACGGCTGACGGCAATCGCTCCGCCGACGGCGTCCGCGCTGTCGGCGGGTCCGAGCTGGCGCTGATCGAGTCGACAGTGGTGACCGGCGCCGCCGGCGCCGGGACGGCCGGGACAGCCGCGACGCCGGCAGCCGCGACGCGGGCGCCACCGGGGCACCAGGGCAGACGGGTTCACCACCGCTTCCGGGCAACTGCGACGCGCCAGGCGTCGGCGGCTCGGGCGGCGTGGCCAACAGTGGGTTCTTCAGCAACGCTGCGACGGCGGCAACGGCGGGAACGGCGGCGAGGACACGAACGACGGCGAGAACGGTGGCAACGGCTCGGCGGGCCTGAACGCCGCCGGCCAGCCGACCGGCGGCGCCGGAGGCATGGGCGGGATCGACCAGCCGGGCTCTAACGCCAACACCGACCCGGGCGACCCGGGCCAGCCCGGCGACCCCGGCGCGCGCGGCGACGATGCCGCGACCGGCGGCGCGGCCGGCACGGCCGGGCTCACCTGGACCGGGGACAACGGGATGCCCGGCAGCGTCGGCGCGACCGGCGAGGGCGGCGGTGGCGGTGGCGGCGGCGCCGGCATCGGCAGGGTCGGCGTCTGGTCCGCCGGTCCCGGCGGCGGCCAGGGCGGCTACGGCGGCGAGGGCGGCTCCTCCGGCGGCGGCGGGACCTGGGCGGCGCCTCGGTCGGCGTCTACGTGCACAACTCCCGGCTCGCCGTGCGCGGCGGCACGCTGACCGGCGGCGCCGGCGGCCGCGGCGGAGCCGGAGGAGCCGGCGCGGCTGGTGGCGTCGGGGGAGGGCGGCATCCCCGGTGGGATCCGCGTCTGCTCGGGCGCCGGCGGCGACCTGCAGGCCGGCGCGGCGGGCAACGGCGGCCCGGGCGGGGCCGGCGGCCCGGGCGGCAACGGCAGCGGCGGCTCGGGAGGCCCGAGCGCGGCGATCTACCTCGCGGGCGCCACGTCGCTGACGGCGGGGACCGCGACGATGAACAACGCCGTCGTCGCCGGGGGCGGCACCGGCCCGGGCAACGCGGCCGAGGGCGCCCCCGGCGCGGCCGGGATGATCCTCGGCACCGCCGGCGGCGGGTCAAACGACTTCGACGGCGACGGCATCACGGACGTCGTCCGACCTCCGCCCGGCGGTCTTCGGCGTGTCGGCCAACGGCTGCCCGTGCGGGCCCCGCTGCCGGACGGCGACGTGGATGCCGTGCCCAACGACGGGCGCGACAAGTGCCCGGCGGTGGCGGGCAACCCCGACGCCGACCACGACGGCTGTTCGGACGTCACCGCGCCGCCGACCGCCGCCGAACCCGCCCGTGAACCCCCCACGGTGCCCGTGACGCCCCCCACGACGCCCGTGGTGGTGCCCACTGCCGCGCCGACGGTCGCTCCGGCGGCGACGGCGGTGCCGCGTCCGCAGCCGGTCAACTCGAACCTGACCTACCGGTACAGCCGCGGCAGCCAGGGGACGAAGCTCACGTCGCTCGTCCTCGCCGCGATCCCGCGCGGGGCGACCGTCGAGGTGCGCTGCAGCGGCAAGGGCTGCCCGCGCACGACGTGGGTCAAGCGCGACGCGCCCCCGCGGCTCGTGCTGAGCATGTTCCGCAACAGACACTCAGGGTCGGGGCCACGCTCGAGGTGCGCACGCTCGCGGCCGGCATGATCGGCAAGGTCGTGCGGCTCAAGATCGGCCGCCGAGCGCCGGTGCAGACGGTGCTCTGCCTGCCGCCCGCGGCGCGCTCGCCCTCGCGGTGTTAGGCGAGGCGGTACACGGCGAGAGTTACAGGCCGAGTGCGCTGCGCAGGAGGCGGTTGACCTCGCCGCCGTCGGCGCGGCCCTTGGTCTCGCGCATGACGGGGCCGACGAGCGCGCCGATCGCCTTCGCGTTGCCGCCCTTGACGCGCTCGACGACGTCCGGGTTGTCCGCGATCACCTTGGCCACGACCGCCTCGAGCTCGCCGCTGTCCTCCATCGCGGTCAGGCCCTCGCGCTCGGCGATCTGCGCCGGATCGCCGCCGCCGGCGACCATCCGGTCGAGGATCGTGCGGCCGGCGGCGGCGGTGACGGTCTTGGCCGTGACCAGCGTGACGAGCCGCGCGAGGTCGCCCGGCTCGACCGCTGCGCCGCCGCGCGAGCGCAGCTCCGTGACCCAGATCGCGGTCGCCCGCGGGTCGCCGCCGGCGGCCGCGCGCTCGAAGTAGTCGCCCCAGTCGGGCTCGAACGCGAACAGCCGTGCCGTGTCCTCGGGCAGGCCGAACTCGTGCTGGTAGCGCCCGGCGCGCTCGGCGGGCAGCTCCGGGATCGCTGCGCGGGCGGATTCCAGCATCGCCTCGGTCGGGACCAGCGGCACGAGGTCGGGCTCGGGGAAGTAGCGGTAGTCGTGCGCCTCCTCCTTGGAGCGCAGCGAGCTGATGCGGCCGCTCACCGGGTCGAAGTGCAGCGTCTCCTGGACGACCGCCTCGCCCGCCTCCACGAGCGCGGTCTGGCGCGCGATCTCGGCGTTGATGCCCTGCATCACGAAGCGGAACGAATTCATGTTCTTGAGCTCGGTCTTCGTCCCCAGCTCGCTGCTGCCGGCGGGGCGGATGGAGACGTTGGCGTCGCAGCGCAGCGAGCCCTCCTCCATGTTCACGTCGCTGACGCCCAGCTGGCGCAGCGTCTCGCGCAGCAGCTGCAGCCAGTCGCGCGCCTGCTCCGCCGAATGGAGGTCGGGCTCGGTGACGATCTCGGCCAGCGGCGTGCCGCCGCGGTTGTAGTCGACGACGCTCGCGTCGGAGCCGTGGATGCGCCCGGAGGTGCCGATGTGCACGAGCTTGGCCGCGTCCTCCTCGAGATGGATGCGGTGGATGCGCACGTCGCCCAGGTGCCCGCCGCGGCAGAGCGGGATGTCGTACTGGGAGATCTGGTAGCCCTTGGCCAGGTCGGGATAGAAGTAGTTCTTGCGGTGAAAGATCGAGCGCGGCGCGATCTCGCAGCCCAGGGCCAGGCCCATCATGATCCCGTACTGGACGGCCTGGGCGTTGGTCACCGGCAGCGTCCCGGGCAGGCCGAGGCAGACCGGGCAGGTGCGCGTGTTGGGCTGCTCGCCGAAGCTCAGCTCGCAGCCGCAGAACATCTTCGTGCGGGTCCTGAGCTGGACGTGGATCTCCAGGCCGATGACGGGCTCGTAGCTCATGCGAACGCCCCCGATCCGTCGAAGCCGAGCGCCTGCTCGAGCGCGTAGGCCGCGTCGAGGATGCGGTTCTCGCTGAAGGCCGGGCCGGCGATCTGGAAGCCGACCGGCAGGCCCTCGGAGAGCCCGTTGGGGATCGAGATGGCGGGAATGCCGGCGAGCGACATGGGCACGGTGCAGACGTCGTTGATGTACATCGCCAGCGGATCCGCGGTCTTGGACCCGAGCTCGAAGGCGACGCCGGGCGCGGTCGGCGTGACGACGAAGTCGAAGTTCTCCCAGGCGTTGGCGAAATCGCGCGAGATCAGCGTGCGGACCTTCTGCGCGCGGCCGTAGTAGGCGTCGTAATAGCCCGACGAGAGCGCGTAGGTGCCGAGCATCACGCGCCGCTTGACCTCGGTGCCGAACCCGGCCTCGCGGGTCGCCGTGTACATGTCGAGCAGGCCGCCGTTGGCCGGCGCGCGGAAGCCGTAGCGGACGCCGTCGTAGCGGGCGAGGTTCGACGAGCACTCGGCGGGCGCGATCAGGTAATAGGCGGCGAGGCCGTGGGGCGAATGCGGCAGATGCATCGTCTCGACCGTGGCGCCGAGTTGGCGAGCGAGGTCAAGCGTTTCGTTGAACGCCTGCAGGACGCCGGGCTCGATGCCCTCGCCGGAGAGCTCCTCGGGGACGCCGAGCCGGAGACCCTTCAAATCTGTTGCCCTGGGCCGCTCAATCGGCTCCGGCAGGCCGATGCTCGTGCTGTCGCACGGGTCGGGGCCGACCATCGCGCCCAGCAACAGCGCGCAGTCGGTGACGTCGCGGGTGAACGGGCCGGCCTGGTCGAGCGAGGACGCGAACGCGATCATCCCGTAGCGGCTGATCGCCCCGTAGGTCGGCTTCATCCCGACGATCCCGCACAGCGCCGCGGGCTGGCGGATCGACCCGCCGGTGTCGGTGCCGATCGACCACGGGGCGGTGCCGGCGGCGACGGCCGCCGCGCTTCCCCCGCTCGACCCGCCCGGGACGCGCGTCGTGTCCCAGGGGTTGCGCGTCGGGCCGTAGGCCGAGTTCTCGGTCGACGAGCCCATCGCGAACTCGTCCTGGTTGGTCTTGCCCAGCAGCGTCCCGCCGGCCTCGAGCAGCTTGGCCACGCTCGTCGCGGTGTACGGCGGGCGGTAATCCTCGAGGATCTTCGAGCCGGCCTGGCTCGGGACGCCCTCGGTGCAGAAGAGGTCCTTGATCGCGATCGGCACGCCGGCGAACGGCGTGTCCGTGCGCTGCGCGGGCGTCTCGTCGGCGACCCAGATGTAGGAGTTGAAGGCGTCCTCGGCCGCGCGCTCGCGGTAGAAGTCGAAGTATTCGCCGGCGTCGAGCTCCCCGCCCTGGATGCGCTCGGCGGCCTGCGTCGCGGTCAGCTCGATCATGCCGCGCCTGGGCTGGGCACGCGGAAGCCGCCGTCGGCGGCGTCCGGCGCGGATTCGAGTGCGCGGTCGACCGGCATCGACGGACGCGGCTCGTCGGCACGCAGCGCGTTCTCGACATCGATCACGTGCGATGTCGGCGGGACGTCCTCGAGGTCGCCGAGCTCGGCGATCAGCTCGACGTAGTCGATCACCTTGGACAGCTCGCCGCTGAAGCGCTCGACCTCGTCCGGCGTCAGCTCGAGGCGGGCGAGGCGGGCGACGTGGAGAACCTGATCGCGACTCAGCATCGGCGCGGATGTTAGGGGGCGGGACGACGCGGGACGTCGGGGAGCACGGCGCCGGGCGTGGAATCGTCGCGCAGCGACAGCCAGCTGCCGACCCACGCGATCAGCGCGCCGGCGAGCGCGACCCAGGCGCCGTAGCGGAGGTCGCCGCGGATCAGCTCGTACGCAACCAGCACCGGGCCGAGCCAGCCGAATGCGCTCGCCAGCACGGCCACCCTGATCGGCTGCGCGGGCCCGCTCGCCGCCAGCGAGCTGACCGGGACGAGGATCGCCAGCAGGGCGACCAGGGCGAGCAGCACGTCGACGAGCGTCAGCACCGCCCAGCCCGACTCCGTGGATGCCCACGGCAGGAACAGCGCGACGAGCAGCAGGATGCCGCCGAGCCCGGCGATCGGCTCGCCGCGGCGCATCAGGCGGCGGCTTTGGCCGCTTCGAGCGTGTTGCGCAGCAGCATCGCGATCGTCATCGGGCCCACGCCGCCCGGAACCGGAGTGATCAGGCTCGCGCGTTCGGCGGCGGATTCGAACTCGACGTCGCCGACCAGTTTCTCGGGCGTGCGATTCATGCCGACGTCGATCACGACGGCGCCGGGCTTGACCCAGTCGCCCTTGATCATCTTCGGGCACGCCGACGGCGGCGACCAGGACGTCCGCGCGACGGCAGACCTCGGGCAGGTCGCGGGTGCGCGAGTGGCAGGTGGTGACGGTCGCATTGGCCGCGAGCAGCATGGCCGAGATCGGCTTGCCGACGAGGTCCGAGCGCCCGACGACGACCGCCTCGGCGCCCTCGAGCGGCACGTCGTGGCGGCGCAGCAGCTCCATGCAGCCGCTCGGGGTGCACGGGCGTAGCCCCGGCAGCCCTTTGACCAGCAGGCCGGTGGAGATCGGCGTCAGCCCGTCGACGTCCTTGGCGGGGTCGATCTCCGTGGTCAGCGCCGGGCCGTCGACCTGCGACGGGGTGGGAAGCTGGAGCAGGATGCCGTTGACCGCGGGGTTCGCGTTGAGCTCGTGGAGCAGTGCTCGCACCTGGTCGTGCGAGGCATCATGCGGGAGCCGGTGGTCGAAGCCGCGGATGCCGACCTCGGCGCTCGCCTTCTGCTTGCCGCCGACGTAGATCGCGCTCGCGGCGTCGTCGCCGACCAGAATCGTCGCCAGCCCGGGCGGCTCACGGTCTGAGGCCGCGATCTCCTCACGGATCTCCGCGCGCACCTGCTGGGCGATGGCCTTGCCGTCGATGAGCGTCATGCGGCGCGCCAGGCTAGTACACCCGGGCGTACTGTTTCGCCCGATGTTCACGACCCGGCCAGAGCTCAGCGGCACGTTCGGGATGGTGGCCTCGACGCACTGGCTGGCGTCGGCGGCCGGGATGGCGGTGCTCGAACGCGGCGGGAACGCGTTCGACGCGGCGGTGGCGGCCGGGCTCACGCTGCAGGTCGTCGAGCCGCACATGAACGGCCCGGCCGGTGATCTGCCGCTGATCTGGTGGGACGGCGCGCCGCACGTGCTGTGCGGGCAGGGGCCGGCGCCCGCGGGGGCGACGATCGCCGCCTACCGGTCGCTCGGCCTCTCGCTGGTACCCGGAACGGGTTATCTGGCGGCCTGCGTGCCGGGGGCGTTCGACGCCTGGATGACCCTCCTGCGTGATCTCGGGACCTGGGAGCTGGCGGACGTGGCAGCGTACGCGATCGGCTGCGCACGCTCCGGGTTTCCCGCGACGCCGGGGATCGTGCGCGCGATCGCAACGCTTGAGCCGTCGTGGGCTTCGTCGGTCACGCTGTGGCAGCAGGGCGGCGCGCGGCTGCGCAACCCGGTGCTGGCCGACACCTACGAGCGGCTGGCGCGCTCGCCCGGCACGACGCGCGAGGCGCGGATCGACGCGGCGCGCGACGCCTTCTACCGCGGCTTCGTGGCCGAGGCGATGGTCGCGGCGGTGGCCGAGCCCGCGATCGACAGCTCGGGCTCGGCCCACACCGGGATGCTGTCGGGCGACGACCTGGCGGGGTATCGGGCGACCGTCGAGGATCCGGTGTCGTTCGACTTCCGCGGCTGGACGGTGTTCAAGACCGGCCCGTGGGGCCAGGGGCCGGTGTTCCTGCAGCAGCTCGCGCTGCTCGACGGGCTGTCGCTGGGGCCGTTCCTGGGCGTCGAGCATGTGCACGCGGTGATCGAGTGCGCGAAGCTCGCGTTCGCCGACCGTGAAGCGTTCTACGGCGACTCGGCCGAGGTGCCGTTGGAGCGGCTGCTGTCGCCGTCGTATGCGGATTCGCGGCGGTCGCTGGTCGGGGCGGCGGCGTCCGGCGACCTGCGGCCCGGCGGCGGGCGGCTGCCTTCGGTGCGGACCGGCGCAGCGGTGGCCGCCGGCGTCGGTGAGCCGACGCTCGGCGATACCTGCCACCTCGATGTCGCCGATCGCTTCGGAAACCTCGTCTCGGCGACGCCGAGCGGCGGCTGGCTGCAGAGCTCGCCCGCGATCCCGGGTCTCGGGTTCGCGCTGGGCACGCGGGCGCAGATGTTCTGGCTCGAGGAAGGGCTGCCGGCGTCGCTTGCACCTGGTCGGCGGCCGCGCACGACGCTGTCGCCGTCGCTGGCGCTGCGCGACGACGGCACCGTGCTGTCGTTCGGGACGCCGGGCGGCGACCAGCAGGACCAGTGGTCGCTGGAGTTCTTCCTCGCGCATGCCGTCTACGGCCTCGACCTGCAGGCGGCGATCGACGCGCCGATGTTCCATACCGCGCACTTCCCGAGCTCGTTCTATCCGCGCTCGGCGTCGCCGCGGCGGGTCGAGATCGAGGGTCGCGCGCCGGCTTCGACGATCGCGGCGCTGGTCGACCGCGGGCACGACGTCGCCGTCGTCGACGACTGGTCGCTCGGGCGGCTGAGCGCCGTGTCCCGCGGGCCCGACGGGGTGCTGCGGGGCGCCGCGAACGCGCGCGGGATGCAGGGCTACGCGATCGGTCGCTGAGCGGCAACGCGCCAGTTTTGGAATAACCGGCCAACCTCTGGCGTGCAGCACAGGTCTCCGCCGCATGCCCACCAACCTGTTCATTGCTGCGCTCGTGGCCCCCTCGTGAGGGCTTGGGAAATCCCAAGGTCATCCCAAGCCCGCTACGGGAGGGTTCCGCGATGGCCCGCCGCCTCGATCAGCTCGACGACTCGCGCCTGGCGGCGCGTGTGCACCGGGGTGAAGAGGCGGCGTTCGAGGTTCTCTACGACCGCCATCACCGTGCGCTGCTGTCGTTCTGCCGACACATGCTCGGCAACTCCGAGGACGGCGAGGACGCGCTGCAGCAGACGTTCCTGCGCGCCCATCGAGCACTCGAGGCCGGCCAGCTCCCGGACACGGTGCGGCCCTGGCTGTTCGCGATCGCCCGTAACCGCTGCAAGACGATGCTGGCCGCCCGGCGCGAGGCGTGTGTCTCCGTCGACGACGTCGAGCCCTCGATCGACGGGCTCGGCGACGACGTGGCGGCGCGGGCGGACCTGCGCGAGCTGGTGGCCGACCTCGGCCGCTTGCCCGAGGATCAGCGGGCCGCGCTGGTGTTGTTCGAGCTCGGCGGGATGTCCCAGGCCGAGATCGCGGGGTCGATCGGCGTCCCTGCCGGCAAGGTCAAGGCCCTCGTCTTCCAGGCCCGGACCGAGCTGATGGCCGAGCGCGACGCCCGCTCGGCGCCCTGCGACACGATCCGCGAGGAACTCGCGGTCGCCCGTGGCGGGCGCGTTGCGGCGTGGGCCGTTGCGCCGGCATCTCAAGCATTGCGAGCCCTGCCAGGCGTACCGCTTCGCGATCGCGGGCCAGCGCGCAGGCCTCGCCGCGATCATGCCGGTCGCGCCGGCCCTCGGCCTCAAGGCCGCCGTGCTGGCGGCCGCCGTCGGCAAGGGCGCGTTCGACGCGCTCGCGGGCGGCGCGGCGGGAGCGGGCGGCGCGGCTGGAGCCGGCGCCGGAGGCGCCGCCGGGAGCGGCGGCGCGGCGAGCGGCGCGGCAGCCGGCGGCGCGGCCGGAACGGGCGGCGCGGCGAGCGGCGCGGCAGCCGGCGGCGCGGCCGGAACAGGCGGCGCGGCAAGTGGCGCGGCGGTCGGTACCGGCACCGCGGCGAGTGGCGGTGCGGCAGCCGGCGGCGCGGCCGGAATGGGCGGCGCGGCGAGCGGCGGCGCGGCAGCCGGCGGCGCGGCCGGAGCCAGCGGGGCGGCGGTGAGCGGCACCGCGGCGTCCGCTGGCGCGGCGGCCGGCGGCGGCGCGGCGGCGGTGGGTGGCGCGGCGGCCAGCGGCGGCGCGGCGGCGGTGGGCAGCGCGGCTGCAGCCGGCGGTGCAGCAGCCACCGGCGGTGCAGCAGCCACCGGCGGCGCAGCAGCCACCGGCGGCGCAGCAGCCACCGGCGGCGCAGCAGCTGCCGGCGGTGGCGTCGCGGTCAGCGGCGGCATCCTCGGCGGCGGCGCTGTGGCCGGCGGCGGCGTTGTGGCCGGCGGCGGCGCAGCCGCGGTGAGCGGTGCCGCCGGCGCGGTTTCCGGCGCCTCGTTCGCCGGCGGGAGCGTGGTGACGGCGGTCGCCGCGAAGGTCGCCGTGGTCGCTGCGCTCGTCGGCGGCGGCGCCGGGGCGGGAATCGCGGTCGATCAGATGGCGGTCCCGGCCGCGGGCGTCAATGCGGCCGCGACGGTCGTGGCCACGCCGACGGCCACGCCCACCTTCACGGTGACCCCCACGGCCACGGCCACGGAGACTCCTACCGCCACGCCGAGCCCGACGGCCACGTCCACGCCGACTCCCGAGCCGACCCCGCCGACGAAGGAAAAGCAGCACCGCAAGCCCAAGCCGGTCCCCACCGCGACCGCTTCACCGGCGCCCGCCAACACGTCGAAGCCGACCTTCACGAGACGCCGCCAACAATCGCCACCGGTCACGAAGCCCGGCGCAGCGAAGGGCAACGCGGGCGCGAAGAAGAGCAAGAAGCAGCGCAAGCATCAGCGGCTCAGCCTCATGAGCGGGACCCATGACGAGTCGGCGCCGCCCGTCAGCGGAACGCACGACGAGCCCGAGCCCGCCGCGACGGACACCGGCAAGGCGAAGTCGCCGAAGCGACCGGTGAATCGTCGGCCCAACCGCCCGCGGAGCGGCAAGGTGGACACGGAGGCGCCGCCGACCGCTGCGCCGGCCGCGCAGGCGACGCCCGCCGCCACTGCCACCCCGGCGGCGACCGCCACGCCGGCGCCTACTCCCTAGCGCGTACGTGTGGTGCTGGACTCTCGGTCCACGAACACAGGTCGGGGGTGTTACGACTTCGTCACCCCCTCTGAACGTTTCCGGAACACCCCCCGCGGGCGGACTCACCGCGGCGGTTCGATCACCGCGTCATGCGCCTTCGGCGGCGCTCGCGACGCCGACCGCGACCCCCGGACTCAGGCCCAGGGCTTGCCCTGGCGGTCGCGGCGCTGGACGCCGGCCGACAGCGCCAGCACGATGCCGACCACGAGCGGGATCGCGCCGAGCACGGCGATCGCGACGCCGATGCCGAGCGCGGTGCCATCGAGGAGCAGCGCGATCACGACGCCGACCACGACGAGCGGCAGGCCGATGGCGATGAAGCGGCCGCCGCTCCCGGCGAGCTTGCGCTCCTGCTGAGCGGGTGATTGAGCCATGCCCGCAGCCTTCCCGCTCCGGGCCCGGATCAAGCGGGGGCCGGGCGGCCGACCGTGCGCGTGCGCAGCACGAGGAACGACGCCACGCACAACGCCGCCAGCAGCAGGTAGACGACCTCGTCGCCCGCGGCCTCTCCGAGCCGGGCACCGCCGACGTCGCCGAGGCTCTGCCCCGTCGCCCACGTCAGGTTCATCAGCCCGAACGCGAGGCCTTGCTCGAGCCCGACGGCGTCGGCGCCGTCGGACAGCATCGACATCGAGGGCGCCCACAGCAGGCCGATGACCGGCGAGCCGATGATGATCAACAGGCCGAGCGTCACGGCGTCGGTCGGCCAAGGCAGCAGCGCGAACATGACCGCGCCGCCGATCAGGCCCGCCAGCAGCGGCGCGAGCGGCCCGCGGCGGTCGCTGAAGCGGCCCGCGAGCGGGCTGACGATCGCCTCGAGGCCGGCCGCCACGAGCCAGACGGCGCCGATCGCGACCGTCGCGGCGCCGAGCTCGTCCATCCGCAGCGGGCCGAGCACGCTGAGCGTCCCGAACAGCAGGCCGGGCACGGTCACGAGCGCGAGCCCGGTGCGAACGCGCGCATCGCTCAAGGCGCCGATCAGCCCGCGCAGCGTGCCGTCGCCCAGCGGCGCCGCCGCGGGCGTCCGCAGTGTCCAGATCATCAGTCCGACGCCGATCGCCGCGATCGAGCAGAAGACCAGCTCGAAGCCCACGAGGTCCGCGGCGACGCCGATCACCGGCCCGAGCAGCGCCCCCGCGATCGCGGCGCCCATCGCGGAGCCGATCATCTGGCCGCGCTTCTCGCGCGGCGCGGCGCCGGCGATCCAGGCCATCGCGCCCGCCCACGACGCGGCACCGCCGACGCCCTGGACGAAGCGCGCCACGTCGAGCACCAGGATGGTCTCGGCGAACGCGATCGCGACGCTCGAGACCACCATCAGCGCGAGCCCGAGCAGGACCGTCGGCTTCACGCCCCAGCGCGCGGCCATCATGCCGCCCGGGAGGCCGCCGAAGAAGGTCCCCACCGGGTAGGCCGCGGCGAGGACTCCTGCGCCCGTTTTCGACAGGCCGTACTGGTCGGTCAGCTCGGGCAGCAGCGGCGTGATCGCCGCGTAGAACGAGGTATCGACGAGGACGACGGTGGAAGCGAGAAGCAGGAGCTTGCGCATCGGACCGAGCCGATGCTAGGTGCCGCCTGACCGCCCCACGAGGCGGTTAGCACCACTCTCAGCGCCGCTTGATCGGCGCGTAATCGGCCATCAGCTTGCGATCGGCCGGCTCGCCCGCAAAGCGCACGACGACGATCCCGCCCGGCTCGACGCCGGTGACGACGCCCTCGCCGAGCTTCGCGTGCACGACGTCCTCGCCGACGCGGAAGACGGCCGCGCCGCTGTCGGCCTCCTCCGAGGCCGCGGCCGCGCCTGCCCACGAGGCGACCCGGCCAGGCGCGGGGAAGCCGGCCGCCAGCCGTGCCTTCTGATCGGTCAGCTCGCGCGGGATCTCGTCCAGGAAGCGACTGCGCAGGCTGTACCCCGACGCGCCGCCGTAGGTGGTGCGCCGGCGCGCGTAGGTCAGCGTGAGGTCGCGCATCGCCCGCGTGAGGCCGACGTACGCGAGCCGCCGCTCCTCGTCGATGTTGCCCTCCTCGATCGCGCGCGAGTGCGGGAAGACGCCGTCCTCCAGGCCGATGATGAACACGATCGGGAACTCGAGGCCCTTCGCGTTGTGGAGCGTCATCAGCGTCACGAGGCCCTCGTCGTCGCGGATCGTGTCCGCGTCGGCGAGCAGCGAGATCTCCTGCAGGAAGCCTGCCACCGAACCGTCCTCGTTGCGGGCGTCGTAGTCGTGCGCGCCGCGCACGAGCTCCTCGAGGTTCTCGAGCCGGCCCTGCGCCTCGATCGTCCGCTCGGCCTCGAGCGCCTCCTTGTAGCCGGTCTCCTCGAGCAGCTCCTGGATCACCTGCGCGACCGGCGCGCCGCCCTCGACGCGCTCCTGCAGCCGCGACATCGTGGACATGAAGCGCTCGAGCGACTTGCGCGCCGCGGTCGCCATGCCCGGGATGTCTGAGATCGCGGCCTCCCACACCGACACCTCCTCGATCTCGGCGTAGGAGAGCACGCGCGACATCGACGTCTGCCCGAGCCCACGGCGCGGCGAGTTCGCGATCCGCGTGAACGCCGCTCCGTCCTGCGGGTTGACCAGGAACGTCAGGTAGGCCACCGCGTCCCTGATCTCCGCCCGCTCGTAGAACTTCGTCCCGCCGATGATCTGGTACGCGACGCCGGCCCGCACCAGCATGTCCTCGAGCACCCGCGACTGCGCGTTCGTGCGGTAGAAGACGGCGATCTCCGAGCGGCTCACGCCCTCGTCCACGAGCCGGTTGATCTCCGCCGTCACCCAGCGCGCCTCGGCGTGCTCGTCGGCCATCTCGCGCACGCGGACCGGGTCACCCTCCCCCACGTCCGTCCACAAGTGCTTGACCATCTGCTCGCGGTTGTTCGCGATCACTTCGTTCGCGGCATTGAGGATCGTCTGCGTGGAGCGGTAGTTCTGCTCCAACCTGACCACGTGGGCGTCCGGATAGTCGTCCTCGAAATTGAGGATGTTCTTGATGTCGGCCCCGCGGAAGCCATAGATCGACTGCGCATCGTCGCCGACGACGGCCAGATTCCGGTGCTCTGAGGTCAGGAGCTGGAGCCAGCGGTACTGGACGTGGTTGGTGTCCTGGTACTCGTCGACCATCACCCAGCGGAAGGACTCGGCGTAGCGGTCGCGGATCTCCTGGAAGGACTCGAGCAGGCGGACGGAGTGGACGAGCAGGTCGTCGAAGTCCATCGCGTTGGCGCGGCGCAGTTCGCGCTCGTACTGCTCGTAGACGTCGGCGACGGTCTGGTCGAAGAACGAGCCGACCAGCTCGCGCAGGTCCTCGACCGTGCGCAGCTTGTTCTTGGCGTCGGAGATCTGGGACTGCATCGCGCGCGGCGTGAAGCGCTTGACGTCGATGTCCTGATCGTCAAGGCACTTCTTTATGAGCCGCCGCTGGTCGGCCGAGTCGTAGATCGTGAACTGGCGCGTGAAGCCGAGCCGATCGGCGTGCGAGCGCAGCATGCGGGCGCAGGCGGCGTGGAACGTCATCACCCACATGGCGCGGGTCACGCGGCCGACGAGCAGCTCGACGCGCTCGCGCATCTCGGCCGCGGCCTTGTTGGTGAACGTGATCGCGAGGATCTCGCTCGGCCTGGCCTGGCCGGTGCGCAGCAGGTAGGCGATCCGGTGGGTGAGCACGCGGGTCTTGCCCGAGCCCGCGCCGGCGAGGATCAGGAGCGGGCCCTCGCCGTGGGTCACGGCGTCGCGCTGCGGCGGGTTCAGGCCCTCGAGCAGGGCGTCGATGGCGGCATCCGCGGGCACGCAAGGCACGCTAGCGCCCGGCGAGGACGGTCCCGGCGGTAAGGTCCGGAGGAGCTCGTGCCGCTGACCGACGACATCCGCGCCGCGGCGGCTCGGGTGGCGGGCGAGGCGCGGCACGTCCGCATCCGCAGCGAGACGATCGAGGCCTACGCCGCGACGCTGCCCGCGGAGGCGCCGCCCACCCCCGACCTCGAAGGCGCCGACGACGAGACCCGCGCCGCGTTCAGCCTGCAGCTCAACGCGATCAACTTCGGCAGCGGCTGGTTCCCGACGCTCCGCAAGCCGGCAGGGCCTGTCCGGATACCGGACGGTCGAGGCCGGCCTGCGCCGCCGCGGGCCGTGGACCGCCACGCGAGCTGCGGACGATCACCCGCGAGGAGATCGCGCAGACGCTCGGCCAAGACCCCGGGCACGTCCTGATGGGCCTCTTCGAGCGCCACCTGCGGGAGCTCGGCGAGCGCGTCGAGGACGGCTTCCTGGCCCTCGCACGCTCCGGCGACGGCTCCACCGAGGCGCTGGCGACCACGCTCGCCTCCTGGCCGAGCTTCTTCGACGTCTCGCCCTACCCCAGCGGCGACGTCCCGTTCTTCAAGCGCGCCCAGATCGCCGCCGCCGACCTCGCGCTCGCGGGCATCGCGCCCGCGCGGCGACCTCGACCGCCTGACGCTGTTCGCCGACAACCTCGTCCCGCACGTGCTGCGCATCGACGGCGTGCTCGAGTTCGACGACGAGCTCGTCGGCGCATCGACGCCGGCACGCTGCTCGAGCACGACTCGCCCGAGGAGGTCGAGATCCGCGCCATGCGCGCTGCATGCCGTCGAGCTGCTCGTCGACGCGCACCGGAGACGACGACCGCCGCCGCCGTCGACTGGGTGCTGTGGAGCCGCGGCGCCGCTCCGCGCTACAAGGCGCACCCCCGCCACCGTGCCCGCACCACCGCCTACTGAGCTGGTCCGCATCGAGGGCTTCCACGCGCTCAAGCACGCGCTGCGCTTCGGCGCCGAGATCCTCGAGGTCAGGCCGGTGACCCGGAGCGCCTCGAAGACGCTGGCGGCGCACGCTCGCGCCCGATCTCGCCGGCCGCTTCCGCGCGCTCGCCACCCCCGCGAGCCTCCGCGCGACGACGTCGTGAGCGTTCGCTCGCCGCCCGCCGTTCGACCTCGCGCACGCGCTCGCCGCGGCCCGGCCCGGTCGTGTTCCTGGAGGCCCCGCGCCACCTCGGCAACCTCGGCGCGGCGATTCGCGTCGCCGCCGCCGCGGACGCCGCCGCGGTGCTGACCAGCGGCCACAACGATCCCTGGCACCCGGACGCGATCCGCGGCTCCGCCGGGCTGCACTTCGCGCTCCCGGTCGGCCACGTCGACGAGCCGCCGGAGCGCGGAATCGCCCGCTCGTCGCCATCGATCCCGACGGCGAGGAGCGCCCGGCACCGCGGCACGCGGTCCTCGCGTTCGGGAGCGAGCGTCACGGGCTCAGCGACGCGCTGCTGGCAGCGAGCCGACGCGCGCATCCGGATCCCGATGCGCGCCGGCGTCTCGAGCCTCAACCTCGCGACGTCGGTCGCCGCCGTGCTCTACGGCTTCACGGCACGGGCCTGAACGGCAGCGTCAGCGCGCCCGCGCGCTCGGCCTCGATCACGAACACGATCCCCTGGCGCATCGGGAACGGCTCGCCGGTGTACTTGACCGCGAGCTCGTCGATCAGCGCCAGCGCCGGCTCGCCCTCGACGATCTCCACCACCCGCCCCCGCAGCCAGCCGGTCGCATACGGGTTGTTACGGTCGAGCAGCGAGATCGCCACGCGCGGGTCCGCGCGCAGGTTGCGGGCCTTGCGCGAGCGCTCCTGGGTGAAGAAGTACGCCCGCCCGTCGACGACGCCGGCCCAGACGGCCACGGAGTGCGGCGAGCCGTCGGGCAGCACCGTGGCGACGTGGGCGACGTTCGGGCCCTCGAGCAGGCTGCGGACCTCGTCGGGCAGGGCGGACATGCGGCCTTCCTTCCAGTCAGGGTTGCGGGCCACAGTACTGGGGTAGTTGGTGGCGCAGGGTCAACCGCGGGAGGCGTGGAGATGTACCAGCAGGTCCTCGATCCGATCGGCGATTCGCTCTTCTTGAGCTCGCTCGTCGCGATGATTCCGCTCGCCACGCTGTTCGTGCTGCTCGCGGGCCTGAAATTGCGCGCGCACATCGCCGGAGCGATCGCGCTCGTGGTGGCGATCCTGATCGCGATCATCGGCTGGGGCATGCCGACCGGGACCGCGCTGGCGGTCGCGAGCGAGGGCGCCGCGTTCGGGCTCTTCCCGATCATCTGGATCATCTGGAACGCGATCTGGATCTACAACATGACCGTCGAGACCGGCCACTTCGCGGTGCTGCGGCGGTCGTTCGGCTCGATCTCCAACGACCAGCGCGTCCAGGCCGTGATCATCGCGTTCTGCTTCGGCGCCCTGCTCGAGGCGCTGGCCGGCTTCGGCGCCCCTGTCGCGATCACGGCCGTGATGCTGATCGCGGTCGGCTTCAACCCGCTGCAGGCGGCCGCGGTCGCGCTCGTGGCCAACACCGCGCCGGTGGCGTTCGGCGCGATCGCGACGCCGATCGTGACGCTCGCCTCCCTGACCGACCTGCCGAAGGAGGACCTCGGCGCGATGGTCGGGCGCCAGACGCCCCTGCTCGCGGTGTTCGTCCCGCTGATCCTCGTCGGCATGGTCGACGGCATGCGCGGCGTGCGCGCCGTCTGGCCGGCAGCGCTCGTCGGCGGGTTCGCGTTCGCGTTCGGCCAGTTCGTGTGCTCGAACTTCCTCTCGGTGGAGCTGACCGACATCGTCGGCGCGCTGCTGGCGGTCGGGGCGATGGTCGGTGTTCCTGCGGATCTGGCAGCCGTCGGACCCGTTGCTCGTCGAGGAACAGGGAGGCGGCGGGCAGCCCGCGATCGCCGGCGCGGCGGCCGACGATCCCGCTCACGAGGCGGCTGTGCGCCGGCGGGAGGGCACAGCTCCCGACACGCGCGGCGACATCGTGAAGGCCTATGCGCCGTACGTGATCATCATCGTCGTCTTCGCGCTCGCCCAGTGGGGTCCGATCAAGGACTTCCTGGCCAAGGGCGCGGCCGAGTTCACATGGCCCGGCACGGGTGACATCACCAACACCGCCGGCGAGCCGCCGAGCGCGACCGAGTTCCGGTTCGGCTGGCTCGCGACGCCCGGCACGCTGCTGCTGTTCAGCGGCCTGATCACGATGGCCGTGCTGCGCGTCTCCCCCGCCCGGGCCGTGCACGCCTACGTCACGATGCTCAAGCAGCTCAAGTGGGCAACGCTCACGGTCATGCTGGTGCTGGCGCTCGCCTACGTCATGAACCTGTCGGCGCAGACGCTCTCGATCGGCAACTGGATCGCCGGCGCGGGCGGCCTGCTGGCGTTCCTGTCGCCGATCATCGGCTGGCTCGGCGTCGCGGTCACGGGCTCGGACACGTCCTCCAATTCGTTGTTCGGCGTGCTGCAGGTCACCGCGGCCAAGGAGGCCGGACTCGATCCGACCCTGCTGGCCGCGGCCAATTCGTCGGGCGGCGTGCTGGGCAAGATGATCTCACCGCAGAACCTGGCGATCGCCGTCGCCGCGGTCGGCCTCGCGGGTGAGGAGGGCACGCTCTTCCGTCGCGTGATCGGATGGAGCTTGATACTCCTGCTGGTGATGTGCGTGCTGGTCTATCTGCAATCGACGGCGGTGTTGGGATGGATGGTCGTGTAGAGGCGGCGCCCGAGGGGCCCGCGAAGGTCGAAGAGGCGCCGAGCGAGGCCCCGCGGGACATCTCCGGGCTCGTCGACGAGCTGAAACGGATCGTGGGCGACGAGTGGGTCTACACGGCCGAGCACCAGTTGCGCACCTACGAGTCCGACGGGCTGCTGCAGTACCACGCGACGCCCGCGGCCGCGGTCCTGCCGGGCTCCTCGAGCGAGGTCCAGGCGATCGTGCAGGCCTGCGCGCGCGAAGAGGTCGCGTGGGTCGCGCGCGGCGCCGGCTCAGGACTGAGCGGCGGCGCGCTGCCGGTCGAGGACGGCGTGCTGCTCGTGCTCTCGCGGATGAAGCGGATTCTCGAGATCGACCTCGACAACGGGCGCGTGTGCGTGGAGCCGGGCGTGACCAACGCGAACGTCTCCGCGGCGGTCGGGCCCGGCTTCTTCTACCCGCCCGACCCGTCCTCGCAGATCGTCTGCTCGATCGGCGGCAACGTGGCCGAGAACTCCGGCGGCGCGCACTGCTTCAAGTACGGCTTCACCACCAACTACGTCACGGGCCTGGAGATCGTGCTCGGCGACGGCGAGATGGTGCAGGTCGGCGGCTACGAGCTCGACGCGCCCGGCTACGACCTGCTCGGCGCGTTCGTCGGCTCGGAGGGGACGCTGGGCGTGGCAACCAAGGTCTGGCTGCGCGTAGTCCCTTCGCCGGAGACGGTCAAGACCCTGGTGGCGTTCTTCGACTCGACGCACGCCGCCGGCGAGGCGGTGTCCGAGATCGTGCAGGGCGGCATCGTGCCGGGCGCGATCGAGATGATGGACGCGCGCTCGATCGAGGCGTCGGAGCAGATGGCCCACGCGGGCTACCCCGTGGGACGTGCGGCCGCCTTGCTCGTCGAGCTCGACGGCTCGGAGAAGGAGTGCGAGGCGCGCTTCGACGACGTGGTGGCGATCTGCGAGCGCTGCGGCTCCGACGACGTGCGCGTCGCCCGCGACGAGGCCGAGCGCCAGCTGTTCTGGAAGACGCGCAAGGCCGCGTTCCCGGCGATGGGCCGGATCTCGCCCAACTACTTCGTCCAGGACGGCGTGATCCCGCGCACGAAGCTGCCCGAGGTGCTCGAGCGCATCGACGAGCTGGCCAAGCAGTACGACATGATGGTCGCCAACGTCTTCCACGCCGGCGACGGGAACCTGCACCCGCTCGTCTGTTACGACGGCGCCAAGGAGGGCGACGCCGAGCGCGCCGAGGAGCTGAGCGGGCTGATCATCGACGCCTGCCTGGACGCCGGCGGCTCGATCACCGGCGAGCACGGGGTCGGCATCGACAAGAAGAAGCACATGCCGAAGATGTTCGCCGAGGAGGACCTGGACGCGTTCCAGCGCCTGCGCTGCTCGTTCGATCCCGCGGGCCTGGCGAACCCGGGCAAGCTGATGCCGACGCCGCGGCTGTGCGGCGAGGTCCCGGGCCCGTACCGGCAGCATCCGCTGGAGGCCGCGGGGCTCGCGGACCGGTTTTGAGACCGACCACCGTCCAGGAGGCCTCGACGCTGCTGCGCGGGCTCGAGCGGCCGATCCGGCCGGTCGGCGGCGGCACCAAGCCCTGGCTGCCGGCGCGCGACGAGGAGCCGCTCGAGACCGGCGGGCTCGATCGCATCCTCGAGCACAACGTCGGCGACTTCACCGCCGTGCTCGAGGCCGGCGTGCCGTTCGCCGAGGCCCAGGCCACGTTCGCCGAGCACGGGCAGCGACTCGCGTGGGATCCGCCCGATCCGGGAGGCGCCACGATCGGCGGGATCGTCGCGACGGCGGACTCCGGGCCGCTGCGGCACCGCTACGGCGGTGTGCGCGATCTCGTCGTGGGAACCTCGGTCGTGCTCAGCGACGGAACGGTCGCCAAGTCCGGCGGCAAGGTCATCAAGAACGTCGCGGGCTACGACCTGGCGAAGCTGTTCGCGGGCTCGTTCGGGACGCTCGGGCTGATCGCGACCGTCTCCGTCCGGCTGCACCCGCTGCCCGAGGCCACGGCCACCGTGTGCGAGACCTTCGACGACCCCGACGCCCTGCTGGCCCGCGTGACCGAGCTCGCGCGGCGTCCGCTCGAGGCCGACTGCTTCGACGTCGTGTGGTCCGAGGGCTCGGGCCGCATCCTGCTGCAGTTCTCGGGCGCCTCGGCCTCCGAGCAGGCGAGCCGGATCGGCGATCCCGTCGACCACGACTGGGAGACGCAGCGCGCCCTGCAGCGCTCGGACGGAGCGGTGCTGAAGGTCTCCGGCCGCGTGACCGACCTGCCGGACGTGATCCGCGCCGCGGGTGATGCCACCGTCGTCTCGCGCGCCGGGCTCGGCCTCTCGTGGATCGCCTTCCCGCCGGGCGAGGACCTGAGCGGCCGCGTGGCGACGGCGCGCCAGGCGCTCTCGCCGCGCTCGTGCACGGTGCTCGACGGCGCCGGACGGGTAGAGGACCAGTGGCCCGAGGCGGGCCCGGCGCAGGTCGTCATGGAGCGCCTGAAGGCCCGCTTCGATCCGGCCCGGATCTTCCGTCCGGGCACCTTCGTGGGAGGCATATGAGATCTGCGAAGCGATCTCCAAACCGAGATGGGCACGCACCGGCGAAGCCGGTCGCGCGCATGGAGCGTCTATGAGTACCGCCTGGGACACGATCCATCCACCGGACCCGGACCTGATCAAGGACTGCGTGCACTGCGGCTTCTGCCTGCCGACGTGCCCGAGCTACGCGGTCTTCGAGGACGAGATGGACTCGCCGCGCGGGCGGATCCTGCTGATGCGCATCGGTCACGAGGAGGGCGAGACGATCTCGCCCGAGATGGTCACGCACTTCGACCGCTGCCTGGGCTGCATGGCGTGCGTCACCGCGTGCCCGTCGGGCGTCCAGTACGACAAGCTGATCGAGCGCACGCGGCCGCAGCTCGAGCGCTCCGAGGCCCGCTCGTGGCAGGAGCGCGCCTATCGCAAGGCGATCTTCGCGCTGTTCACGCACCCCGGCCGCCTGCGAGCGCTCGTGCCCGGGTCGCCGATCGCGCCCAAGCTCGCTCCGCTGGCGCCGACGGCGCGGCTGAAGTCGATCCTCTCGCTCGCGCCGCCGGCCCCGCCGAGCGCGGTGGTCAAGCGGCTGCCGAAGGTCAAGCGCTCGCCGGCGCCGGTCAAGCGCGGGACCGTGGCCTTCATGCAGGGGTGCATCCAGCGCGTGTTCTTCGGCGACGTCAATGCGGCCACGATCCGCGTGCTGTCCGCCGAGGGCTGGGAGGTCCATTCCCCGCGCTCACCTCGCTGCTGCGGCGCGCTGCAGCTGCACTCGGGCGTCGAGGACGAAGCGCTGGGGCTCGCGAAGGCGACGATCACGGCCTACGAGGGCTTCCAGAAGGTCGTGACCAACGTTGCCGGCTGCGGCTCGGCGATGAAGGACTACGGGCACCTGCTGTCCGACAACGCCGAGTGGGCGGAGCGGGCGAAGGCCTTCTCCGACAAGTGCGTCGACGTCCACGAGCTGCTGGCCACCGAGGAGCCGCAGGCCGTCCGCAAGCCGATCCCGCTGCGCACCGCCTACCACGACGCGTGCCACCTCGCGCACGCCCAGGGCGTCCGCATCCAGCCGCGCGAGTTGCTGCGCGGGATCCCCGAGCTCGAGCTGCTCGAGCCCGCCGAGTGGGAGCTGTGCTGCGGCTCGGCCGGGATCTACAACCTGCTCCAGCCCGAGGCCGCTGCGAAGCTCGGCGCGCGCAAGGCGGAGAACCTGGCCGCGACCGGCGCGGACGCGATCGCCGCCGCCAACCCGGGCTGCGCGCTCCAGATCGCGCGCCATCTCGACCTCCCCATCTATCACCCGATGACCCTGCTCGACATGTCCCTCAGAGGAGTCCAGCCTTGAGCAAAGTGCAAGCCGCCTCACCCCCTGACGATTCGCTCGAGACGATCCTGTCCGAGGACGCGCTGGCGTTCGTCGGCGAGCTGCAGGAGCGCTTCGGAGCGCGGCGCGCCGAGCTGCTGCAGGCGCGCAGCGAGCGTGGCGCCCCGTCCGGCTTCCTGGAGGAGACCGAGGACGTCCGCAACGGCGACTGGCAGGTCCCGCCGCCGCGCCCGGACTACGAGAACCGGCGCGCCGAGATCACCGGTCCGACGGACCGCAAGCTCGTCATCAACGCGCTCAACAGCGGCGCCAAGGGCTTCATGGCCGACTTCGAGGACGCGAACTCGCCGACCTGGCGCAACCAGGTCGAGGGCCATCTGAACCTGATCGACGCGATCGAGGGCACGATCACCTACGACGGCGCCGACGGCCGCCACTACGAGCTGATCGACAACCCGGCCACGCTGCTGGTCCGCCCGCGCGGGTGGCACCTGCCCGAGAAGCACCTGACGATCGACGGCGAGCCGGTCGCGGGCGCGTTCATGGACTTCGGCCTCTACGCGTTCCACTGCGGCAAGCGGCTCGCCGACCGTGACCGCGGGCTGTACCTGTATCTGCCGAAGATGGAGCACCACCTCGAGGCGGCGCTGTGGAACGACGTCTTCCTCTTCACCCGTGAGGCGCTCGGCCTGCCGCCGGGCCTGATCCGCGCCACGGTGCTGATCGAGACGCTGCCGGCCGCGTTCCAGATGGCGGAGATCATCCACGCGCTGGGCGAGCACTCCTATGGGCTCAACGCCGGCCGCTGGGACTACATCTTCTCGATGATCAAGGTCTTCCGCGACGACCCCGACTTCGTGCTGCCCGACCGCAACGACGTCAAGATGACGGTCCCGTTCATGAAGGCCTACACCGAGCTGCTTGGTCAAGACCTGCCACGCGCACGGCGCCTTCGCGATGGGCGGCATGGCCGCGCTGATCCCGTCGCGCAAGGACGAGGAGGCCAACCAGCGCGCGATCGATGCCGTCAAGGCCGACAAGGAGCGCGAGGCCAAGGCCGGCTTCGACGGCACCTGGGTCGCGCACCCCGACGTGGTCGACGTCGCCCTGGCCGCGTTCGACGAGGTGCTCGGGGACCGCCCGAACCAGATCGACAAGCAGCGCTACGACGTCGACGTCTCGGCCGCGGAGCTGCTCGACGCGGCCTCGACCCCGGGCGAGATCACCGAGGAAGGGCTGCGCTCGGACGTCAACGTCGGCTTCCAGTACATCTCGTTCTGGCTCGGCGGCCGCGGCGCCGCGGGCATCAACAACCTGATGGAGGACGCCGCCACGGCCGAGATCTCGCGCTCGCAGATCTGGCAGTGGGTGCGCCACGGCAAGTTCGACCGCGACCACGTGCGCAAGGTGCTCGACGAGGAGATGGAGAAGATCCGCGCCGAGGTCGGCGACGAGACCTGGGAGAAGGGCCGGCCCGAGGAGACCAAGGCGATCTTCGAGAAGGTCGCGCTCTCGGACGAGTTCCCCGAGTTCCTGACGCTGCCGGCCTACGAGTACATCGATTAGCGCCGCAGCCGCTCGCGCGCGGACGTGATCGCCGCCAGGCCCTCGTCGAGGGCCTGGTCGGCCGCGGCGGTCTCGCCGCGGCGCTGGTGGGTGTTCGCGCGGTCGTAGGCGTCGACGGCGCGGTCGTAGTCGGCCTTGACGGCCGAGTCCGCGTCGCCGAGCGTGACGTCGAGCTCGAGCGCGCGGATGCCGTCGCCGAGCCGGATGAAGTCGTCCTGCTGGTCGATCTCGCCGACCTCGGAACGGCCGTCGCGCGAGCGCTTGCGGCCGACGATCAGCAGCAGGCCGCCGAGCGCGACGAGGCCGAGCACGACGATCGCGAGGATCGAGGCCACCGGGGCGCCGCCGCCGGCCGAACGCTCGCTGCCGGTCTCGTCGATGAAGGCGAGCAGCGTGGCTTGCAGGTCGTCCGGGTGCGCGGCGCGGGCGGCATCGCCCGCTTCGGCGGCGTCGTAGTCGTCCGAGAGCGTGCGGAACTCGTCGCCGATCGCGAGCGCGTAGGTGCCCTCGCGGCCGACGGCCTCGCGCAGCGCGATCAGGGTACGCCCCGCGCTGCCGGCGATCGCGCTCTCGGGTAGGACGGCGATGAACATCGGCGCCGCGCCGCGGACGTCGATGCGCTCGCGCAACGCAGCGGCGTCGACCTGGTCGGCAAGCTCGGCGTCCGGGTCGACGTAGACGGGATCGCCGCGCAGCGCCTCCGCCGCACGCTGGACCTCGTCCTGCGCCGCGGCCGTCGCCGGCACGAAGAGCAGGAGCAGCGCCAGCGCGAGCGCGCGCATCAGCCGCCGAGCACCTCGCGCAGCCGGTCGAGGTCGGTCTTGAGCTTCGTCTCGAGCCGTCCCTGCACGATCGGGATCAGCATCCGCCCCGTCAGCCCGCCGGCCTTGGCGTCGAGCGTCTGGGTCAGCCGCGTCCCGTGCTGCCCGGACGGCTCCAGCCGATACGCGCTCGTGAGCTTGACGCCGTTGGTCTCGAAACGCGTCTCGGCGCCGCTCGGCGGGTCGTAGCGCGTGATCTCCATGTCGAGCTCGAGGCCGCCGGCGACGTCCAGCGTCTGGATCGCCCGCGCCCCCGGCCCGAGCGTCCCGACCACCGAATAGCGCTGCAGATGCGATCGTCCACTGCGGCACCTTGTCCTCGTCCAGCAGCCACGGGAAGACCTGGTCCGGCGGCTGGGGCAGTTCGACCGAATGTGAGAAGGAGGGCACGAGGCCGCAGGCTACCCGCCCGCGGGGCTGGGACCACGCACCGGCCGCAGCGGGACGACGTCGGCCGGCGCGCCCACCTCTTCGCCGCGCAGCATCGCGACCTCGCGCTCGAGCGCGGCGACGCGCGAGGCCATGTGCTTGAGCGCGTCCGCGATCGGGTCGGGCAGGTGGACCCAGTCGGCGTCCGGGCCCTCGGGCCGGCGGCCCTCGACCCGCACCGGGTGGCCGGGGTTGCCGACCACCGTCGAGTTCGGCGGCACCTCGTGGATGACGACCGTGTTGGCGCCGATCTTCGCGCCGTGGCCGATCGTGATCGGCCCCAGCAGCTTCGCCCCCGAGCCGATCGTCACGTTGTCCTGCACCGTCGGGTGCCGCTTGCCGGTCTCAAAGCCCGTGCCGCCCAGCGTCACGCCCTGATACATCGTCACGTTGGCGCCGATCTCAGCCGTCTCGCCGATCACGACCCCCATCCCGTGGTCGATGAAGAGCCCGTCGCCGATCCGCGCCGCCGGGTGGATCTCGATCCCGGTCAGCGCCCGCGAGACGTACGCGAGCAGGCCCGGGAGGACCGGGACCCGGGCGGCGTCGAGCACGTGCGCGACCCGGTGCGCGAGCAGCGCGTGCAGGCCCGGCCAGCCGGTCAGGATCTCGAACGTCGAGACGCCGGTGGCCGCGGGGTCGCGTTCGCGCACGGCCTGGATGTCGCGCCGCAGCTCCCCGGACACCCGCCGAATCGTCCGCATACGCGACGAAGGCTAGTCGTCGCCGCAGTCGGGGCAGTCCGGGCGCCGTTTCACGTTCACGCGCAGCAGCTCGTAGCCCGTGAGGTCGACCGACAGGAAGGCGTCGACGAGCGGCGGCATGGCACCGGTCAGGAACTTGAGCGCCTCGAGCGCCTGCAGCGACCCGAGCACGCCCGCCGCCGGGCCGAGCACGCCGTCCTGGGCGCACGAGCGGGCATCCTGCGGCTCGGCCGGGAAGGCGCAGCGGTAGCAGGCCGTGCGGCCCGGCACGATCGTCATCACGAGCCCGTTCCAGCCCACCACGCCGCCCTCGACGAGATCGATCCCGGCCGCGCAGCAGGCGGCGTTGACGGCGTAGCGCGTCGCGAACGAGTCCGAGCAGTCGACCACCAGGTCCTGGCCTTCGACCAGGCCGGCGGCGTTCGTGGCGTCGACGCGCACGCGATAGGGCTCGACGATGATCTCCGGATTGAGGAACCGCAGCTTGGCCGCCGCCGACTCGGCCTTCGGCGCGCCCGCGTCGGGCGTGAAGTGCAGCGGCTGGCGGTGCAGGTTCGAGAGCTCGACGTCGTCGTCGTCGGCGATCCCCAGCCGGCCGACGCCGGCGCCGGCCAGGTACAGCGCGACCGGCGAGCCCAGCGCGCCCGCGCCGATCACGAGCACGCTGGCGTCGCGCAACGCGAGCTGCGCCTGCTCGCTCCATTCCGGCAGCAGGAGCTGGCGCGAGTAGCGCTCCATCTCGCCGTCGGACAGCAGCGGCGCGGACGGCGGGTCGGGGATCGCGGCACGGGCGGCCGCCGCGGCGAGGTCACGGAACAGCCCGCGCCGGGAGCTGCCTCCCGTCACGGTGCCGCCCCGGGAGCGCCGATCTGCGCGACCGGTCCCTCGCCGGCGCCGGGCCGGGCTCGCGTCACGCCCGCACGATCCGGATCAGCGTGCCCTCGACGTCCACCGCGTGGCCCGCCTCGCGCGCGGAGCGCGGCACGCTGTCGACGGCCTCGCCGGGCGGAACCCTGACCTCCAGCGTTTCACCGGATTGCAGTCGTTCGAGCTCCAGCTTCGTTTTCACCCATGTCATCGGGCAGCGAAGCGACGTGACGTCCAGCGAGCGGACCACGTCGGGTACGGTAGCGACCCGCATGCGGCGCCCTTCCTACCTGATCCTGCACGGCTATCAGAGCTCAGGCCCGGGGCACTGGCAGACCTGGCTCGCGGGCCGGCTGCGCAGCGGCGACGCGATCGTGCACTATCCCGACCTGCCGGACGCCGACGCGCCGCAGCTGAACACGTGGCTCGAGGCGCTCGCAGGAGAGCTCGACTCGATCGGCGAGGCGCCGATCGTGGTCTGCCACTCGCTGGCCTGCGTGCTGTGGCTGCATCACGCCGCCGCCGGCAGGGCGCCGGCCGAGCGCGTGCTGCTCGTCGCGCCGCCGTCACCCGGCGGCGTGCCGGAGATGCTGCACGGCTTCTTCCCGGTGCCGTCGCCGGAGCTGCCCAACGCTCGGCTGGTGTACTCGGACAACGACCCGTACTGCCCGGAGGGCGCCGACACGCTCTACTCCGGGCCCGCCGACGTGCTGCCGGGCCAAGGGCACTTCAACCCGGACGCGGGCTACGGCCCGTGGCCGGCGGTCGAGGCCTGGGCGCGCGAAGGCACCGTGCCGGTCACGGCGCGATAGCCAGCACCAGCTCGCGGATCGCTCCGGGATAGCGGTACGTCAAGCGCGCGTGCGTGCCGTCGAAGAGCTCGAGCGTGTGCTCCACCCCGAGCTTGTCGAGCTCGGTCGCGAACGCCTGCGCCCCGAGGTCGAGGTAGTACTCATCGCGACGGCCGGCGTCGAGGTAGATGCGGCGCATCGAGCGCAGCGCGTCGGCGTGCGCCGGCGCCATCCGGACCGGGTCGTGCTCCAGCCACTGCGCCCAGACGTCGTCGAGCAGGCGCCCGCTCGGGTCGTAGGGCAGCAGCGCGCGACCGGGCGCAGTCGGGTCGGGCGAGTAGCACGCCGCGTAGCCGTAGGACTCGAGCAGCTCGATCGACTCCCACTTCGGCGGCTGCGCGAAGAACTTCTCCCACGAGCCCTCGAAGTCCTCGCGCAAGCGGCGCGCGACCTTCGGGAACTCGGGCAGGTAGCAGGCCTCGAAGAGCGCGTCGCCGGCGTGCGACGCGAGCGCGCCGAAGACGTCGGGCCGCAGCATCGGCACCACCATCGCGCCGTAGCCACCCGAGCTCTTGCCGGTCAGCCCGCGGTGGTCGCGGCTCGCCGCCGTCGGGTAGCGGCCGTCGATGAACGGCACCACCTCGTCGCACAGGTAGTCCTGGTAGCGGCCGGTCGAGGTCGAGTTGACGAACTGCGAGCCGCCGTAGGAGGTCCAGGCGTCGACGAAGACGACGATCGCGTCCGGGCACTCGCCGGCCGCGAACATCGCGTCGAGGCGCTCGATCATCGTCGGCTCGAACGCCTGGCGCGCGAGCCACATGTCGAGCTGGCCGGTGTAGCCCTGGATCACGTACACGCTCGGCAGCGGCTTCGGGTGGTCGGGCTCGACGCCGGGCGGGCGATAGACGTACAGCGGCCGCCGCGCGGGATCGCCGAGCGGGTTGCCGGCCAGCAGCTCCGACTCGACCACGAGCCGGTCGAGCATGCCGTGCAGGGGCCGGTCCCACGGCGCGCCCGCCGGGCCTTCGACCTCTCCGATCATGTGACCGACACCGGCTCGGGGGCGAAGAACGGCGTCGAGACGTAGCGCTCGCCGCTGTCGGGCAGCACGACCGCGATCCGCTTGCCCTTGGCCTCGGGGCGCTTGGCGATCTCGAGCGCCGCGTACAGCGCCGCGCCGCACGAGATGCCGCACAGCACGCCCTCGCGGCGGGCGGCGAGCCGCGCGGTCTCGATCGCGTCCTCGTCGTCGACGGCGATGATCTCGTCGAGCAGGTCGCGCTGGAGCACGGGCGGCACGAAGCCCGCGCCGATCCCCTGGATCTTGTGCGGTCCCGGCCGCTCGCCGGACAGCACCGCCGAGCTCGCGGGCTCGACCGCGATCACCTTGACGTTGGCGTCGCGCTCCTTCAGGAACGCGCCCGCGCCGGTGATCGTCCCGCCGGTGCCGACCCCGGCGACGAAGTAGTCGATCTTGCCGTCGAGCGCCTCCCACAGCTCCGGGCCGGTCGTGCGGCGGTGGACCTCCGGGTTGGCCGGGTTGGAGAACTGGTCGGGCAGGAAGACGTCGTCGTCGCGCGCCATCGCCCGCGCGGCGGCGACGGCCTCGTTCATCCCGCCCATCGACTCGGTGATGTGCACCTGCGCGCCGTACAGGCGCAGCAGGCCTTCGCGCTCGCGGCTCATGCCCTGCGGCAGCGTGAGGACCAGCTCGTAGCCCTTGGCCGCGCACACGAACGCCAGCGCGATCCCGGTGTTGCCGCTGGTGGCCTCGACGATCGTCGTGCGGCCGGGCTCGATCCGGCCCTCCTGCTCGGCCGCCTCGATCATGGCCACGCCGATGCGGTCCTTGACCGAGCCGCCGGGGTTGAACATCTCGAGCTTGCCGAAGAGGAGGCCGCCCCCGGCGGGCGACACGCGGGTGAGCTGGACCATCGGTGTGCGGCCGACGTGGTCGGCAATGTTGATCGGGATCGCGCCCATTGCCGCTCCTAGTCTGGCAGCGGTGTGCGGTACTCGTCGTAGCGCCAGCGCTGCGCCATCCCGACGCGCTCGTAGAGCCGCACGGCGTTCGGGTTGTCGGCGGCGACGTTGAGCTGCACCTGGCGCTGGCCGGCGGCCGCGGCGGCGGCGAACACGCCGCGCAGGAGCTCGCCGCCGAGGCCCTGACCGGCGGCGTCCGGGTGGACGGCGAGCAGCGCCACGTAGACGATGCCGTCCGCCCAGCGCTGCGCGAGCGCGAAGCCGGCGGGCGCGTGGTCGCGCTCCGCGACGCGGCTCAGCGCGAGGTCGGTGGCGGGCGCGCGGAACTCGCGCTGCGTCCACGCTGCCTCGGACTGCGGCTCGTAGCCGCCGACGGTCTTGAACGCGGCCTCGTGAATGGCATGCAGTTGTCGGGCATCGCCGGGCGCGATCGCTCGCAGGCCGGGCGGCTCGGCGTCGTCCGGGCGCACGTCGCGCTCCATCCGCCAGTAGCTGCGCTCGTACTCCCAGCCGTCGGCCTCGAGCAGCGCGCGGGCGCGGGTACCGAGATGCCCGACGACCTGGCGCAGGCTGCTCAGCCCGCGTTCGCGCGCTCGCCGCGCGGCTCCACTCGAGCAGCTGGGTCCCGGCGCCTTCGCCCTCGCGCTCGGGGTCGACCACCGCCAGCAGCTCGCCGCCGCGGAAGTGCGCGTAGGCGATCGGGGTGCCCGCCGCGTCCTCGATCACGACCGCGTCGTTGGCCAGGTCGAGCTCCGCCCACTCGTGGCGCAGGTCCTCGAGCGTGTAGTCGGCCTCGCCGACCTGGTCGATGTCGACCGCGATCACCAGCGCGGCCGCGGCCTCCGCGTCGGCTTCGGTGGCCGGGCGCATCAGCTGGTGACGTCGCGCCGCCGCATGACGACGATGCCGGCGATCAGGAGCACCGCGATGTAGCCCGCGAGCACCAGCCCGCCCGGGACCTGTGCGAGGTAGTCGGTGGCCGTCTCGGCGTCCGAGCCCCGTAGCGCCTGCGAGGTCCCGCCGACGCCGTACTTGGGCAGCACGTCGCGGATCCCCGGGATCAGCCCGACCAGGCTCTCGAGCATCAGCATGTAGACCAACGCGCCGATGATCGCGCCGACCTGGTTGCGGATCAGCGCACCGAGCCCGACGCCGAGCGCCGCGTAGAGCGCCGCCACGAGCGTGCCGCCGGTGATCAGCGCGGCCGCGTCGTCGGTGCTGCCGCCGGTGGCGGCGACCACGGCCGGTGATGATCAGCGTCGCCGCCAGCCCGATCGCCAGGCCGACGGCGAAGCCGGCGACGAGCTTGGCCAGGACGAGCTGGACGCGGTTCGGCGAGATCAGCAGCGTCGGCGTGATCGTGCCGTGGCGGAACTCGTTGGTGACCGCCAGGATGCCGATCACGAGCGCGATCAGCTGCGCGAAGAACGCGATCTGGATCAGGTCCGAGAGCACCGGATCCTGCTCGTCGAGCAGCGAGCCGAGCAGCACGATCAGGGTCGTGAAGGCGAGCGCGCCGCCGGCCAGCCCGTAGAACGCGCGCGTGGTCCGCAGCTTGAAGATCTCCGCGCCGACGAGCCGGATCACGACGGGCCGCCCTGCGCTTCGGTGAGCTCGAAGAAGATCTCCTCCAGCGATGCGCCGGCGGGCGTGAGCTCGGAGATGACCAGCTGGTGCTCGGCGACGACGCGCCCGATGTCCTCGCCGCCGAGCTCGCTGACGAGGATCTCGGCGCCGTCGCCGCTGACCGTCGCCCCGTGGCTCGCGAGCAGCTCGTGCAGGCGGGCCACGTCCGGTCCGCGGACCCGCATCCCGCCGCCGCGGCGGGCCATGATCTCCGCCAGCGGCGCCTGCGCGACCGAGCGGCCGCGGTTGATGACCACGACGTCGTCGGCGGTCTGCGCGACCTCGGCCAGCACGTGGCTGGAGACGAGGATCGCGCGGCCTTCGGCGGCGAGCGTGCGCAGGAAGTCGCGCAGCCAGCGGATGCCCTGCGGGTCGAGGCCGTTCGCCGGCTCGTCGAGCACGAGCACGCGCGGGTCGCCGAGCAGCGCGGCCGCGAGCCCGAGCCGCTGGCGCATGCCCAGCGAATAGCCGCCGGCGCGCCGCTTGGCCGCGTCCTTGAGCGCGACCAGCTCGAGCAGCTCCTCGACGCGGGCGTCGGGGATGCCCGCGGCGCGGCCGAGCGCGCGCAGGTGATTCCGCCCGCTGCGGCCGGGGTGCAGCATCCCGCCGTCGAGCACCGCCCCGACCGTGTGCACCGGGTCGTCGAGCTGCACGTAGGCCTGGCCGTGGACGGTCGCCGTGCCCTCCGTCGGCCGCACGAGCCCGAGCAGCATCCGCAGCGTCGTCGTCTTGCCTGCGCCGTTCGGTCCCAAGAACCCGACCACGCGGCCTTCGTCGGCGGTGAACGAGAGGTCGTCGACGGCCAGCACCGAGCCGAAGCGCTTGGTCAGACCGGAGACCTCGATCGCGTGCGCCATCGCGCCCGATATCTAGCAGCCGGCCTCGTCGGTATACGGTCCCGCTGGGACAACGACCCTCGGGAGGGGCACATGAAGGGCGTCAGGACGGGCGTATGCATCGCGCTGGTCGGGATCCTCGCGGGCGGCGGAGGGGCGTACGCCGCAACCCAGATCACGAGCGCGGAGATCAAGGACGGCACGATCCAGGCCAAGGACATCAAGAAGGGCACGATCACCGCGAGCAACCTCGCGGCCGCGGCGCGCAACGGGATGACTGGCGCCCGCTGGCCCAGCCGGCGCCGGCCTGCCGGACCCGCCGGCGCGGCCGGCCCCGCGGGCGCAACCGGCCCTGCCGGCCCAACTGGCGCGACGGGTGCCGCTGGGCCCGCCGGCCCGAAGGGCGACACGGGCGCGAAGGGCGACTCGGGGGCGCCGGGGGCCAAGGGTGACAAGGGCGATCCCGGCGAACGCGGGGCCGCCGGCGTCGCGGGCCCGCCCGGCCCCGCGGTCGGCGAGGGCGAGATCGCCACGGCGGAGGTGATCGCGACCGTGCTCCAACGACGCCACCGAGGAGGAGTGGATCACGGAGGCGGTCGCCACCTGCCCGGATGGCCAAGCCCCTGTCTCCGGCGCCTTCCTGCAAGACGTGCAGGCGTTCGGCGAGGTCTTCGCCAGCTTGCGCGACCCGGAGACCGGCACGTCGTGGGTCGTCGTCGGCGCCAACTGGGCCGAGTTCGACAGCGAGTTCATCGACGGCGAGCTGACCTCGGTCGCCTACTGCGCCCCCGCTCCGGAGGCGAGCGCCGCCCCGTACGCGGAGCGCCACGCTGCGGCGGTCCGCTACGCCAAGTCGCTCGCGACCCGCATGGCGGCCGCCAAGCGACGCTAGATGTAATACATCGTCGCGCCCGCGGCCTGGTTCTCGCGATCGACGACGTCGGTGATCGTCGTCTTGGCGAGCACGGCGCGGGCCGCGGCGGCGGCTTCGGCGAAGATGCCCTCGGCCTCGGCGCCGAGGCGGCCGTCGAGCAGCTCGACGACCTCGAGCACGGTGACCTCGCCGGGCTCGCGGGCGAACGCGTAGCCGCCCTTCACGCCGCGCTGGGAGCGCAGGATCCCGGCCCGGCGCAGGACGGCGAAGAGCTGCTCGAGGAACTGGACCGGGACGTCGCGGCGGCGGGCGAGCTCGCCGATCGGCACCGGGCCGGCGCCGCCGCAGCGGGCGAGCTCAGCGAGCGCGCGAATCGCGTACGGCGACTTGGTCGTGATCGAGAGCACGTGTCAATGCTGACACGCGCTCCGGCACATTGGCCTCGTCGAGGGGGTGGTTCGTTTTGGTTCGCCCCCTGCGAACGAAAACGGAACAGCCCCGGCCGGCCTCAGCGGTCGGGGTCGACTTCGCGCGCCTGCTCGGCCTGAGCCGCCGCCGCGTCGCGGCGCTCCGGGCTGCGGCCTCGGCGCGCTCGGCCTCGGTCTCGGCCGCCTCGGCGCGGCGGGCGTGCTCGCGCGCCGTCTCCTGCTCACGGGCGGCGGTCTCGCGGTGTTCGGCGGCCGCGTGCTCCGCCTCGGCGGCGGCGTCCTCGTGGCGGCCCGCCTCCGCGAGCCGGGCGCGGGCCTCGACGCGCCGCTGGCCGGCGTCCGGGCGCCGGCGCATCCAAGACGACAGCGACCAGCACGAGCAGCAGGACGATCACGATCGCGACGATGACCCACACCATTGACGGGGACTACCCGCACACCCGCGCCGGGTAGTCCCGCCCCATGCCCGATCTCGACACGGTCCTGAGCTGGCGCGGCAAGACGGTCCTCGATCGCGACGGCGAGAAGGTCGGCACGCTCGGCGACCTCTACCTCGACCGCGAGACGGACCTGCCCGCCTACGCCGGCATCCGCACCGGGCTCTTCAAGCAACGCGAATCGATCGTCCCGCTCGACGGCGCGCGCGAGGTCGACGACGACCTCCAGCTCCCATTCGCGCTGCAGACGATCAGGGATGCGCCCAATGTCGACCCCGAAGTCGAGTTGAGCGAAGACGAGGAATCACGGCTGGACGAGCACTACGGCGAGCCGTCGAAGGTCATGCCCCAGCGCGACGCCGCCGAGGTCGTCCGCTCCGAGGAGGAGGCCGAGATCCGGGTCGAGCCGGCCAAGCCCAAGGAGCGCGTGCGGCTCAAGAAGCACGTCGTCGTCGAGCACGTCGAGACGACCGTGCCGGTACGGCGCGAGGAGGTCCGCGTCGAGCACGATCCGCCGCCGAGCGGCAAGATCGTGAGCGTCGAGGACGTCGAGGACTGAGAAGCCAGCCGCGCTCGGTCGCGTGCAGGACGGCCTGCGCGCGGTCGACGGCGCCGAGCTTGCCGTAGATGTTGTGCAGGTGGGTGCGGACCGTGCTCGTGGAGAGCGAGAGCTCGAGCGCGATCTGCTTGTAGACCATGCCCTGGGCGAGGCGCTTGAGGACGTCGAGCTCACGCGTGGAGAGCGGGCACGGCTCGACGGCGCGCGGGCGGTCCTTGCTGGGGTAGGGAAGGTCGTAGAGCACCGAGCGCAGCTCGCCCGGGCCGAACCCGACCGTGCGCGCGGCGCGCAGCAACTCGGTCGAGGAGACCGGCGAGCCCTGCGAGTAGTGCGCGAGCATGTCCGCGAGGCGGACGAACGCGGCGTCGCCCTGGGCGTCGTCGGAATGGTGGCGCTCGATCGCCGACGCGACCGCGTTGGGCAGGTTCCAGCGGCGGGCGAGGACGCCGCCGACCAGCGCGTGGTCGACGCCGAGCTCGCGGCGCTCGTAGTGCAGCCGCTCCTCCGGCGTGCGCGCGGGGCCGTGGACCTGGCGCGGATAGCCCGGGTAGGCGTGCATCAGGACGAGCTTGCCGACGTCGTGCAAGAGGGCGGTGACGAGCAGGCGGTCGCGATGCGCGTAGCCGGCGGCCGCGGCGAGGCGGTCGGCGGCGCGCTGGACGGCCACGGCGTGCAGGCGGAAGCGCTCCGGCGCCGCGTCCCACGTCTTGCCGCGCTCGAAGAACTCGAACGTCTCGGCGCTGGCCGCGAGGCGCTGCACGGCCTCGGGTGAGAGCACCTCGACGGAGCTGACGACCGATTCGACCTGGCCGCGGCGCGGCGAGTCCATGCCGTTGGCGAGCCGCATGACGGAGATGACGAGCGCCACATCGGATTCGATCGCGCGGACCACGTCGCCCGTGGAGGGGCTCTCCTCGGCGATCAGCGTGAGCAACCGGTTGCGCGACTCGGCAAGCGCCGGGAAGACCTCGAGGGCCTCGAAGGCAGCGGTCAGCCGCTTGCCGTGCCCCTCGTTGCGAGGCCGGCCGACGACGGCGTACGGCGCGTCGCCGCGGGGGCGGGGCCGGACGGCGGCCGGTGCGGTGGCGGTGCTCATGAGTGGGTCGTCGACCGCGGACAGCGGTTCTGGAGTGGAGCCAGGGGTGGTGGTCATGGGCACTTGACCATGTATCGGCACGAGTGGACCAATGGTTGAGGCCACGTACCCCTCCTATCACGCCAACTACGCCTCAAGCGCTTGTCCCACTCTCGCGAGGGTCTCGTCGCGCCCCAGCAGCGCGACGGTCTCGAAGATACCGGGTGAGACGGTCGTGCCCGTCACTGCGACCCGCAACGGCTGGAAGATCGCCTTGGCCTTGCGCTGCGTGCGCTCGACGACGCCGCGCAGCGCCTCTTCGACCTTGCCCGCCGTCCACGGCTCGGGCAGGGCGGAGAGCGCCGCGCGGGCGTCCGCCAGGGCCTCGCGGGACTCCGGCGGCCCGAGGAACTTCTCGCGCGCCTTCGGGTCGTCCACCGGGCCGTCGAAGAAGGAGCGCGCCAGCGGCCAGAACTCGTCGAGCGTCGAGATCTTCTCCTGCGTGATCTCGACGGCGTCGCGCAGGCCGCTGCGGCCGGTGAACTGCTCGAGCCGGCCGGTCAAGTCCTCGAGCGGCAGTTCGCGCACGTAGCGGCCGTTGATCCAGCGCAGCTTCTGCTCGTCGAAGACCGCCGGGTTCTTGGACACGCGCTCGAGCGTGAACAGCTCCTGCAGCTGCTCGATGGTGAAGAACGTCGTCGTCTCGTCGTAGCCCCAGCCCAGCAGTGCGAGGTAGTTGATCACAGCCTCGCGCAGGTAACCAGAATCTCGTAGATCCTGCACCGAGGCGGCGCCATGACGCTTCGAGAGCTTCTTGCCGTCCGGGCCGTGGAGCAACGGCAGGTGCGCATAAGTCGGTGGCTCGGCGCCCATCGCCTCATAGATGCGGATGTGCTTGGGCGTGTTGGAGTAGTGGTCGGCGCCGCGCACGACGTGCGTGATCTGCGCGTCGTGATCGTCGACCACGACCGCGAGGTGGTAGATCGGCGTGCCGTCGGCGCGCGCGATCACGAGGTCGTCCTGCAGCACGTTCTCGAACGCGCTCTCGCCGCGGATGATGTCGCGCACGACGGTCGCGCCCTCGTCGGGCATCCGCAGCCGCACGGCGCCGGAGGACTCCTCCCGCCCCCGGAAGCCGCGGTTGGCGTTGGCCTCCTTGAACGCCTTGACTTCCTCCGGGCCGGCGGTCGAGCGGTAGGCCTGCCCGGAGTCGAGCAGTTGCTGGACGACCTCGGCGTGGCGGGCGGCGTTGTCGGTCTGGTAGATCGGGCCCTCGTCCCAGTCGATCCCCAGCCACTCGAGGCTGTCGAAGATCAGCTGGACGTTCTCGGGCGTCGAGCGCTCACGGTCGGTGTCCTCGATGCGCAGCACCAGCTCGCCGCCCGAGCCGCGGGCCAGAAGCCAGTTGTACAGTGCCGTCCGCGCGTTGCCGATGTGCAGCGCGCCGGTCGGCGATGGAGGAAAACGCACCCGCATGGTTCAGCACATCCTATGTTGATCGGCGCCCACGTCTCGCCGTCCGGCGGGCCGGCCAAGGCCGTCACGCGCGGCGAGGAGCGCGCCTGCCGCTCGATCCAGATCTTCAACCAGAACCCGCGCCAGTGGAAAGGGCGCGTCTACACCGACGAGGAGGTCGCCGCCTTCCACGAGGCGATGAAGGAGTCGGTCGTCGAGGAGCTGGTGATCCACGCCGTCTACCTGCTCAACTGCGCCTCCGAGGACCCCGAGATCCGCGACAAGTCGCTGGCCGCGCTGACCACGGCGCTCAACGCGGGCGCGCAGCTGAAGGCCAAGGGCGTCGTCCTGCATCCGGGCTCCGCGCTGAAGAACGGCGGCAGCGTCGAGGAGGCGCTCAAACGCGCCGGCAAGGTGCTCAAGGAGGCGCTGGCGGAGTCCGAGAAGTGCCCGCTGCTGCTGGAGGACACGGCGGGCGCGGGCGGGACGCTGGGGCGCTCGTTCGAGGAGCTGGCGACGCTGATCGAGCACGCCGGCGGCCAGAAGCGGCTCGGCGTCTGCCTCGACTCCTGCCACCTGTTCGCCAGCGGCTACGACGTGCGCACGCGCGAGTCGCTCGGAAAGGTCATCGACGAGTTCGACAAGGTCGTCGGCTGCGACCGGCTCGGCGTGCTGCACGTCAACGACTCGATGACCGGCCTGGGCTCCAACCGCGACCGTCACACGAACCTCGGCGACGGCGAGATCGGCGTCGAGGGCATGATCGCGTTCCTGTCCGAGCCGCGCTTCGAGGGCCTGCCGGTGATCTTCGAGGGCCCCGGCCGGGCCGGCAAGGACATCGACCCGGTCGACATGGCGTGGGCCTACGACCTGCGCTCGCGCGGCCTGGCCGAGCAGCTCAAGCAGCGGCGGTGACCGCCTCGGACACCGGCGGCAGCAGCGAATCCAGCTCGACCTTGAGCCCGGCGTTGCGCGCCGCGACCTTGAAGTTGGGCCCGAACTTGAGCCGCCGCAGGCCGGTCCGCGTGTGCATCTCGAGCACGAACTCGGTGTCGCCCGGATAGCGCTCGAACAGCTCGCGCAGCTCGTCGACGATGCTCGCCGAGAGCCGCGTGGCGTCGACGCGGCGGCTGAAGACCGCCGGCCGCGCCGCCGCCTGCTTGGCCACCTGGGCCTTGGCGCGCGCGATCTCGGCTTCGCTCGGCTCGAAGCGGTCGACGTCGGAGACGATGATGCAGACCTTGCCGGCCTCCTTGTGGTCGACGCGGCCGCGGACGAGCACGATCGCGTCGGTGGCGATCACCTGCTCGGCGGCGGCCAGCGCCTTCTCGAAGACCACGATCTCGACCGCGCCGTCGAGGTCGTCGAGCGTCGCGAACATCATCGTCGTGCCCGAGCGCGTCTTGATCTTCTTGGACTCGGTGATCATGCCGCCGACCTTGACCCAGTCGCCGTCGCGCTGGTCGATGACCTGGGCCGTCGAGCAGTCGGCCTTGACCTTCAGCGCCTCGCGCACGCGCTTGAGCGGATGATCGGAGATGAAGATCCCGATCGACTCCTTCTCCATCGCCAGCAGGTCGGTCTGCTCGAACTCCTCGGGCGGGATCAGCGGGTAGCTGGGCGCGTTGAACGGTGTGGCGTCCGCGGCCGCCGCCGCCGTCGAACAGGTCGAAGATCGAGCCCTGGCCGAGCTGCGCGTCCTGCTGGGCCCGCGCCCCGGCGCCCTGCGCGGAGTCCAGCACCTCGAGCATGCCCTTGCGGCTGTCCCTGGTGGAGCCGAACGCACCGCACTTGATCAGCGCCTCGATCGCGCGCTTGTTGACCGCGCGGCAGTCCACGCGCTCGCAGAAGTCCCACAGCGACGTGAAGTCGCCACCCTCCTCGCGGCCCTTCTTGATCGCCTCCACGGCGGCGTAGCCGACGCCCTTGACGGCGTCGAGGCCGAAGCGGATGTTGCCGTCGACGACCATGAACTCGTGGTCTGAGAGGTTCACGTCGGGCGGCAGGATCTCGATCCCCATCGCCTCGGCCTGGGCGACGAAGAACGGGACCTTGTCCTTGGTGTCCATCACCGAGGAGATCAGCGCGGCCATGTACTCGGCGGGGTAGTTGGCCTTCAGCCACGCCGTGCGGTAGGAGATCAGCGCGTAACAGGCAGCGTGCGACTTGTTGAACGAGTAGTCGGCCGACTTCTCGTTGGTCGCCCACAGCGTCTCCACCACGTCGCGCGCGACGCCGTTGGTCTGGCAGCCCTCGAAGAACAGCGGCTGCAGCTTGGCCATCGCCTCGCGGTTCTTCTTGCCGATCGCCTTGCGCAGGTCGTCCGCCCGCGGGCCGCTGAAGCCGGCCAGCGACTTGGCGATCTGCATCGCCTGCTCCTGGTAGAGGATCACGCCCTTGGTCGACTCCGTGATCGGGCGCAGGCGGTCGTCGATGTAGGTGATGCCCTCCGGGTTGCGCTTGCCGCGCGCGTACGCGGGGATCTGGTCCATGGCGCCCGGCCGGTACAGCGCCACGAGCGCGACGAGGTCCTCGAACTCGGTCGGGTTGACCTTGCGCAGCGCCTCGCGCATGCCCTCGGACTCGAACTGGAACACGCCGATCGAGTCGCCCCGGGCCATCATCTCGTAGGTCTTGCCGTCGTCCAGGGGCAGCGTGACCATGTTCGGCCGCTCGCCGCTCGAGCGCTCGATGATGTCCAGCGCGTCCTCGATCACGTCGAGGTTGCGCAGGCCCAGGAAGTCCATCTTGAGCAGGCCGATCTCCTCGATCGGCTTCATCGAGAACTGCGTGACCGTGCGGTAGACCTTCGCGCCGTCCTCACCCGTGCCGGCGTCGGCGAGCTGCAGCGGCACGATGTCGGTCAGGTCACGGTCTGAGATCACGACCGCGGCAGCGTGGATCGATGCGTTGCGGACGATCCCCTCGAGCCCCTGGGCGACGTCGACGATCTGCTTGGCGACCGGGTCGCGCGCGACTTCGTTGGCCAGCTCGGCACCGGGCTGCAGGCACTCGTCGAAGCTCGGCGGGCGGCCCATGATCGGGTCCGGGATCAGCTTCGCCAGCCGGTCCCCCACGCCGTAGTCGTGGCCGAGGACGCGGGCGGCGTCGCGGGTCGCGGCGCGCGGGAACATCTTGCCGAAGGTGATGATCTGGGCGACCCGCTCCGCGCCGTACTTCTCGGTCACGTAGCGGATCACACGCTCACGGCCGCGGACGGAGAAGTCGATGTCGATGTCCGGCATCGACACGCGCTCGGCGTTCAGGAAGCGCTCGAACAGCAGGTCGTAGGCCAGCGGGTCGACGTCGGTGATCTTGAGCGAGTAGGCGATGATCGAGCCGGCCGCCGAGCCGCGGCCCGGGCCGACCGCGATCCCGTTGGACTTGGCGTAGTTGACGAAGTCCCAGACGATCAGGAAGTAGGCGTTGAAGCCCATCGTGTCGATCACGCCGAGCTCCATCTCCATGCGCTCGACGGCGTGCGCGGGCAGCGGATCGCCGTAGCGCTCGCGCATGCCCGCCTCGACCAGGCTGCGCAGGTACTCCTGCTCGGACAGCCCGTCCGGGCAGTCGAAGCGCGGGATCAGCTGACCGCCGAGCGCGATGTCGACCTCGCAGCGGCCGGCGATCTCGAGCGTCGCCTCGACCGCGCCCGGGAAGTCCGCGAACGACTCCACCATCTCCTCGCTGGACTTCAAATAGAACTCGTTCGTGGTGAAGGACATCTTCGGCGCCGCGAGCGTCGACTTCGTCTGCACGCACAGCAGCGCCGCGTGGTGGTGGAAGTCCTCCTTGCGCAGGTAGTGGACATCCGCCGTCGCGACCAGCGAGCGCCCCGTCTCGGCCGCGAAGCGCTTCATCGTCTCGTTGACCTGGTCCTGCTCGGCCAGGCCGTTCTTCTGGACCTCGAGATAGACGTCCTCGGGACCGAAGATCTGGATCAGCTCGTCGAGGTGGGCGCGGGCGTCCTGCGGCTTGCCCTCCATGATCCGCTGGCTGGTGCGGCTCGCGAGGCAGCCGGACAGCGCGATCACGCCCTCGGCGTGCTGGGCGAGCAACTCGAGGTCCACGCCCGGCTTGCCGCGGTGCAGGCCTTCGAGGAAGCCCTTGGAGGAGAGCGTCGTGAGGTTCTTGAAGCCCTCGTCGGTCGCCGCCAGCAGCGTCAGGTGGTTGCGCTCGACCTTGCGATCGCGGACATGGCGGTCGTCCACGAAGTAGGCCTCGAGGCCGAGCAGCGGCTTCAGATCGTGCTTGCGGGCCGCCTTGTAGAGCTCCACGGCACCGTTCATCACGCCGTGATCGGTCAGGCCGAGGGCCGGCTGGTCGAAGGCCGCGGCGCGCTCGGCGAGCTTGCCGATGTTGCACGCGCCGTCGAGCAGCGAGTACTCGGAGTGGACGTGCAGGTGCGCGACGGACGGGGTGCTCATCGGGGAGGGAACGATAGGCGTCGCGGCGGACGCCACCCGTGCACTCGCCGCGGCCGCCCCCGCAATCTGCGGCGATCAGAAGGGCGGCGGGTGTCCGTGCTGCAACTGCGCGCTCGGGACGCCGGTGAGGCGCCTGGACGATGGTTCGAGGATTAGCCGGAACGGCCGATTCGGACGTTCGTCCGTTGACACTGTGTTCCTTGACAGTTCCGCGCCATCCTCAGAGCATCGTGGCTGTGTCGGTAGTCGTCGCCCCCGGGGCGCACCGCGCCGTAGAGGCGGAGGCGAGGTGCGCGGGTCAAGTACAGAGCGCAGCACACTCCTTCATGGTCCGAGCGCGGACCAGAGGCTCTGCTGACATGTCCGCACGCCGACGCACCGGTTCGTGGAGCGGGCGGTGAACATCTTGCCGATCACCCGGACAAGCCCGGTCGACGACGTCGCAGAGGTGTTGCGCGACGAGGTGCTCGGGGGCAGCCACCCGCTCGGAAGCCGACTGGACGAAGCCGACGTGCAGGCGCGCCTCGAAGTCCCGCGCTCGCTCGCCCGCTCCGCCTTGGCCGTCCTGGAACGCGAAGGGCTGCTCGTGCATTCGCTGCACCGCGGGCTCGAGGTCGCGCGGCTGTCGGTCATCGACGTGCGCGACCTGTACGCCACGCGCAGAACGCTGGAGCTCGCCGGCCTGGAGGCGATGGTCCGCCGGCGGCCGGCCGACGACGTGTGGCTGCAGGCGGCGGTTCAGAGCATGACCGAGGCCACGAAGGCCGGCGACGGGCGCGCCGCCGTGGCCGCCGACGCCGCCTTCCACCTCGCGATCGTCGCCACGACGTCGTCGCGGCGGCTGCGGACGGCGGCCGAGGCGGCGATGCGCGAGCTGCGGATCGTGCTCGCGGTCGCGGACCGCGTCTCAGGCGACCTCGACGATCTCGCCGCGGACCACGCCGGGCTCTTGGACGCGCTGGTCAACGCGCCGCCGCCGTCGGCGCGCGCGGCGTTGCTCGACCACCTGCGGCGCGGCGAATCGCGCGCGCTGGCAGTCACGCACGGCGCCTGAGCTCGCCCGTCCGTGCGCCACGAACGCTCCACGCCCGCGACGGTCCGTCACTGAGCTCGACTCGTGGCGTGAAGCCGCGAGCGCGCACGCCTCGAAGGCGGGTGCGGTCACGTGACTTGCTCGATCGGCAAGTCGGCGCGCACCACCGCGCTGGCCAAGGTGGTGCCGATCGCGCGACCGACTCGGCGGTGCGGCTCAGGCGCCGCGCGCGAGGTCCGTCCAGCGCTTGAGGGCCGCGACGGCTTGGCGGTCGCCGCGAACCGTCGGGCGATCGCCGAGCGGGTGCGGCTCGTCGCGAAGCAGGCGATCGAAGGCGGCACGACTCATCGTCACGGTGGCGTCGGCGGGCTCGGCGTCGGTGCGCTCGACCACCTGCAGCCGCTGCCCGTCGCGGGCGCTGATGTACCACGCCTGCGGCGCGAGCTCGACGATCCGCTGCGCGACCGTGAACGCGTAGCCGCGCGTCCACTCGGGCTCGATCGCGAACGGCAGCGCGCCGTAGGCGAGCGGCGGCTCGAGCCGCGCACCCGCCCGGACCGCCTCCGCGAGGGAGAGCTGCGACGCCGGGATTCCGGCGAGCGCCCGTGCGCGCTTGCGGCGGCCGCTGAGGCGCGCTTTGCGCCCGAGGCGCCCGACCTTTCGCCGCTCGCCCGCCAGCAACTCGGCGAGCGCGAGCGGGTCCGCGACGAGGTGGAACTCCGCTTCGCGGCGCCCACGGCGCCGCGACAACCTGCTCACCCGCGCCGCTCCGTCGTCGATTGAAACCGCGAAGATCCCGATGCCCCGGATCGTCAGGTCGTACGACAGCGGACCCGCGACCAGCGCGCCTTGGGCCGGAAGCAGCCCGGCGAGCAGCGCTCCCGCGGTCTCCGCGTCCTCGCGGGCCAGTTCGACCAGCGCGTGCCGGAGCCGCGATTCACGCGCCGGAGCCAGCGCGGTGGACCGCACCTCGACGCCGCTCGGCTCTGTTCGGGGTGTCGCGGCCGGGACATCGTCGGCCGACGGCGGGATCGCCGCCTCGCCGCTCGTTGCCGCCGGCAAGTCGCCGACAGGCGGTACGACCGCCGCGTCGCCGTTCGTCGCCGCCGGCACATCACCGACAGACGACACGACCGCGCTCGCCTCGCCGCGGCTCGCTTGCACCGGAGCACGAGGTGCCGCCGCTGCCGGCGCGCGGCGCTTCCCTCAGGCGGCGCGACGGCGGCGCGCAGGGCGGCGGCGGCCGCGTCGAGGTTGGCGAGCAGGAGTGCGGCTTCCGCCGGTGGGCGGCGGGACGCCGCGGCGGCGGCTTCGGCTTGCTCGCGGGCACGGGCCTCGAGGTCACCCTGCTCGTGCGCACGATCGAGTTCGGCGATGCGCCGAAGCAGGCCGGCGCGTTCCCGGAGCTCGGCTTCGGCGGCGGCGCGAGCGGCGCGTTCGACCTCGAGCGCGGAGCGGAGCGAGGCGATCTCGGCGCGCGCGGTGGCGAGGTTCGCGCTCGCCTCCGCGCGCGCGGTGGCGAGGTTGGCGGTCGCCTCCGCGCGCACGGTCTTGACGGCCCTGCGCTCGCTCGCGAGCTGCACCCGCGCGGCGGCGAGCGAGTCGGCGAGCGTGCCGATGCTCCCGCGCGTGACGGCATGGGCGCTGCGCTCGGCGTCGAGCTCGCCGGTCACCGTTGCGAGGGCCGAGAGATCAGCGGCGCGAGCGGCCCGCGCCGCGCGGAGATCCGCGCGAGTGCTCGCCAGGGCGACCAGCACGGCGTCGCGTGCCGTCCGCTCGCCGAGGCGCGCGCGGCCCAGGGCGGCGGCGGCCGCGGCGAGGTCCCGCGCGAGATCGCCATGGCGCTCGCTCCACACCGCCTCGGGGTCCTCGGCCGCCCGCGTGGTCAGGGGCGGCGGCGAGGCCCACCAGGGCGCGCCGTCGAGCCCCGGTGACGCGCGCGGCGCGTCGTCGCCGGTACGCACGTCATTCGCCCCGTCAGCGCGCGCCGAGGGCGGGCGGTGAGACCGACCGGTCTGGCGAAGGCGTCGCGGCGTCGGGTGGCGAAGGAAGCCCGTCCGGCGGCACGCCACGCGTAGCGGGGACGGCGGATGCCGGCGAGAGTCGCTCGCCGGACCGGACGGCGGATGCCGGCGGGACGCCACGTGTAGAGGGGACGGCGGGTGCCGGCGCGACTTGATCGCCAGATCGCAGGGCGGGTGCCGGCGCGACTTCGATCGCCGGACCGGACGGCGGGTGCCGGCGAGACTCGGTCGCCGGACCGGACGCTGGGCGCTGCGAGCCCAGGCGCCGGGGCGTCGGCCGGCGAAGCGTCTTCGCCCGGCATTGCGTGCCCGGGAGCGGGCGAGGCCTCTCCGCCCGGCTCGTCGCGGGCGACGATGGCCGTTCGTTGCGGCTTCGGCCGGCGTCGCTGGGCGCTCCCGCACCGCGTCCGGGCGCATCGTCGGCACCGCCTCAGAGCGCGATCGCCACGGTCGCAGCTCGATCACCTCGGCCTGCGTGCCGTGCGGGGCGGGGACGGCCGCGCGCGTGCCGTCGGGCCACTGCAGCCAGGCCGCGCTCCAGTCCAGCGCCGCGGGGATCACGTACTCGCTCGCGGCCGCCTCGATCCGACGCTCCTCGCCCCCGCAGCGCAGGATCAGGACGGGCGGCGAAGGGCTCGCGGGGTGGATGCGCAGCAGGCGGGCCCCGCCGGCCCCGGGGAGCCACTCCACGTCGCCGGGTAAGACGGGTGAGGACGACGAAGCCATGTTCGGCCCGCCATGCTTTCAGGCGGGCCGGACGCCACCGGCGCTACGTGGCTTCTTCGGAGCGGGTGGCGCGCTGCAGGGCGACGCCCCCGGCCACCGCCGCGGCGACGGTCGCGGCCGCGAGCACCGGCTTCGGAAGCATGGTCGGGCCGTACTTCAGACGCAGGAACGACAGGAGGGCCTTCCACACGATCCGGCCCAGCAGCGAATAGAACATTCCCGCACCCTACCCGCGAGAAGCGACGCTCAGTACCGGTGTCGCGGCTGCCGCGCGACGGCGCGCTCGTAGCGGAAGCCCTCGCCGTCGTCGGCCTCCTCGTAGCCGACGTCCTCGGGGCTCTCGTCGGCGTCGCGCACGTCGCGCAGCCAGTGCGCGCCCGTCAGGTCCGTCCGGCCCGCGGCCTCGTCGAACAGCCGCTGCGTGTCGAGCCCGAGGATCTCGGCCGAGCGGCGGTGCAGCGCCGGCACCGCCAAGCGCCTCGCGCGGATCGCCCTCGGGCGCCAAGGACGCCGCCACCAGCCCCTGCACGATCGGGCGCGAGCTCTCCATCCGCACCGCCAGCGCCGCCATGCGCTCGCTGAAGACGAGCAGGAGCCCCGCGCGGACCCCGTCGACGGCTTCGCGGAACACCGCCTGGCGCCCCGGCGAGGACTCGCTGAACGCGCGCACCACGCGCGCGACCTGCTCGTCGTCCGGGCACGGGATGCGGCTGCGGTAATAGCCCTCGCCCGGCGGCATGTCCAGCATTCCCAGGAGCTCTCGGAGGTCCATCGCGGGGTGTCAGTCAAGCACGTGAGGCCGCTCGACTCCACCGATCACCCGTGCGAAAGAATCCACACGTGCCCGTGAGCGTGTGTGACGTGGGGCCGCGCGACGGCCTCCAGAACGACAAGGTGACCCTCGAGCCGGCCGTGCGCGCGGAGCTGTGCACGCGCCTGGCCGCGACCGGCCTGAACCGCATCGAGGCCGCGAGCTTCGTGCACCCGAAGCTCGTGCCCCAGATGGCCGGCGCCGAGGAGGTGTTCGCGAACCTCGAGAGCAACGGCACGACCTACGCCTCGCTGGTACTCAACCGCAAGGGCCTCGAGCGCGCGCTCGAAACCTCCACCACCGAGATCCACGTCGCCTATCCGATCACCGAGACGTTCGCGCAGCGCAACCAGAACACGACCGTCGAGGAGGCCGCGCGCGCGGCCGAGGACATCATCAGCGGCAGCGAGCTGAAGACGACGGCCACGATCTCCGTCGCGTTCGGCTGCCCGTTCGAGGGCCACGTCGACCCGGGTCTGGTGATCGAGCACGCGCACCGGATGGCGCAAGCCGGCGCCGACGAGGTGATCCTGGCCGACACGATCGGCGTCGGCGTCCCGCGCCAGGTCAAGCACCTCGTGCACCACACGCTCGACGCCGGCAAGCCCGTCGGCCTGCACCTGCACAACACGCGCAACACCGGCTACGCGAACGCGATCGCCGGGCTCGAGCACGGCGCGACGATCTTCGACGCCAGCGTCGGCGGCCTCGGCGGCTGCCCGTTCGCGCCGCGGGCGACCGGCAACATCGCCACCGAGGACCTGATCTACCTGCTCGAGAACGAGGGCGTCGAGACCGGCGTCGACCTCGACGCGCTCCTCCGGGTTGCGGAGTGGCTGTCGAAGACGCTCGGCCGCGAGCTCCCCGGCCTCGTTCAGCGCGCGGGCAACTTCGCGCTCTGACCCAGCGCCGCCAGCACGTCGTCGAGCGAGACGACGTCGCCGTAGCGCCCGCCGATGTCCTCGAGCGTCTGCTCGTGCGCCCGCACCGAGCGGTCGCCCACGCACTCGCGTGCGACGATCGGCGCGAGCCCGTGCTGCATCGCGTCCACGACCGTCGCGCGCACGCAGCCCGAGGTCGACGCGCCGCACACGATCAGCGTGTCGCGCCCCGCCAGCATCGCCGCGAACGGCACCCCGAAGAACGCCGACGCGTGCGCCTTGATCAGCACCGGCTCGCCGGCACGGCGGCCGAGCCGCGGATCGATCTCGACCCAGCGCGTGCCCGGCCGCAGCAGCGACAGCGCCGGCACCTTGCGCAGGAACACCGCGGCCGCGGCCTCCCCCACCTCGTCGTATTCGATCGAGGTGAAGAAGACCGGGACGCCGGCCTCGCGCGCCGCGTCGAGCAGCGTGCGGCAGGACACCAGCACGTCGTCGAGATCGCAGGCCAGCGGTGACGACGGATCGGTGAACCCGAGGTTGAGGTCGACGACGACGACCGCGGGGCGCTCCCCGAACCCCGCGGCGCCACCGAAGCTCTCAGCCATTGCGCACCCGTTCGAGCGCCGACTCGCGGCTCTCCAGCGGCGACCAGCGCAGCGGCACCGCCTTGGCCGGCGCCGGCAACCCGGTCTCGGCTTCGCACCGCTCCAGCGCCTCCTCGACCGGCGGCCCGAAGTCGAACGCCGGCGCGTCGCCGCGCTCTTCCCGTTGCCGCGCGCGCTCGGCCTCGGTGGCCGCGGGGTCGCCGATCACCACGCCGTAGGCGGAGCGCGCCTTGTCGGCGCTCACCAGCCCGAACGCGACGTCGCGCTCGACGGCCTCGACCGGCCGCTCGAGCCGGTCCTTCCAGCCGCCGCCGCCGGCGGTCCGGTAGATCAGCATGTCGCCCGGCTCGACCGCGATCTCGTCGCACTTGGCCGGCAGCACCTCCTCGGCCGTCCACGCGGCGCAGGATCTTCGTCGAGCGCTCCCCCGGCTGGCCGCCGAGCACGCCCCACGGCCGCGTCAGCCAGCGGTCGTCGTGGATCGACACGTGCCCCGGCTCGAGGTACACGTAGCGCTTCTCGACGCCGTTGCCGCCGCGGTGGAAGCCGGCGCCGCCGGAGTCCGTCACCGTCGTGTAGCCGTCCACGCGCAGCGGATAGTAGGCCTCGAGGTACTCGGTCGGGATGTTCTCGAACAGCGGCCACCACGAGTGCCCGTCCATGCCGTCGCCGATCGGCCGGCCCGGGATCCCGCCGTACAGGATCTCCATCGCGTAGAAGAACTCCCCGGAATCCTTCCAGCCCGAATACAGCATGTACGGCGACGTGCCGTAGCCCGCCGCGGTGTTGAGCTCCGGCGCCTGCTTGGTCAGCGCCCCGCCGAGCACGTCGAACAGCCGCGCCAGCCCGTGCGTGCGACAGCCCAGCGCCGCCGGGTGCCGCGGCGAGAGCAGGCAGCCCTCGGGCATCACGACGTGCAGCAGCGGATAGAAGCCGTCGTTGAACAGGATGTCGGGGTCGTTGACCATGATCAGGTAGACCCCGATGAACATCTTGAACATGCCCTCGGAGAGGTAGAAGTTGATCGGCCCGAGCGACTGCGGGTCGGTGCCCGACCAGTCGAACCAGGCCTCCTCCCCCTCGCGCCAGATCGTCAGCTTCATCTTGTACGGGCCGTTGCCGAGCCCGTCGTCGTCGATCCAGTCCTCGAAGGTCTGCGGCTCCTCCGGGATCGCGAGCTGGATCAGCTTGCGCATCGCCTCGTGCGTGCGGTCCAGCAGCGCCTGCAGCGTGGCCAGGTAGACGTCCTTGCCGAAGCGCTCGCAGAGGCCGATCACGCGCCGCTCGCCGGCGTGGCAGGCGGCGACGATCGCGAACAGGTCGGCGCGGTTCATCTCCGGCAGGCGGACGTTGTTGAGGATCAGCCGCAGGACGTCCTCCTGCACCTCGCCGCGCTCGACGATCTTCAGCGGCGGGATGATGATCCCCTCCTCGAAGATCGTCGTCGCGCCCGTCGGCAGCGACCCCGGCAGGCGCCCGCCGGCGTCCATCTGGTGACCGAACTGCGACGACCACCCCACGAGCTCGTCCTCGTAGAAGATCGGCACCAGCACGAGCCAGTCGTTCGTGTGCGAGATCGACGCGCTGCACTTGTACGGGTCGGAGGTGAGGATCACGTCGCCCGGGTAGATGCCGCGGTCCCAGTCGGCCATCATCTCGTTGATGTAGGCGCCGAACTGGCCCGACGACCATGCGGCCCTGCGGGTCGGTGAGCATCGGGAACTCGTCGTGCTGCTCGCGGATCACCGGCGACATCGCGGACCGGAACAGCACCGCGTCCATCTCGAAGCGCGCGTGCCGAAGCGCGTTCTCGATGATGTCGAGCGTGATCGGGTCGACCTCGAGGTCGGGGATCTCGGCGACCTTGGGGGGCGCGGCCATCACGAAGCCTCCGGGCTGATCAGGATGTTGAAGTAGCGGTCGACCTCGGCGGTGTAGCCCTCGAGAACGAGCGTTGTCGAGTCGAACTCGGTGATGATGCTCGGGCCGGCGATCGTCGTGCCGGGGCGGAGCTGCTCCCGCTGGTAGGTGCCGGCCGCGAGCAGGCTCGGCTCGGGCTCGGCCTCCGGCAGCTCCGGCTCCGGGCGGTCGCCGGTGCCGACCGCGCGCAGGTTGACGATCTCCGACGCCGTGTGCGGCATCCGGAAGCCGTAGAGCTGCTCGTGCAGCGTGTTGAAGCGCTCCTCGAGCCCCGCCTCCCAGCGGCACCGGGATCTCGTAGCCCTGGCCGTGGTAGCGCATGTCGGCGACGAACTCGACGTTCTGGGCCTCGGGCGGGATGCCCTGTGCGCGTCATCCACTCGCGCGCCCGCCCCTCGAGCTCGCCCAGGATGCCCTGCAGCTCGTCATCTGAGGCCTCGGCGGTGAGCCGGATCAGCGTCTGCGCGAACTCGTTGCGGAAGCCCGCCACGAGGTCGCCGAGCGCGCACAAGAGGCCCGGCGAGGGCGGGACGATGACCGGGAAGGAGCCCATCAGCTCGGCGACGGCGTTGGCGTGCAGCGGGCCGGCGCCGCCGAAGGCGACGAGCGCGAACTCGCGCGGGTCGTGGCCGCGCTGGACGCTGATGACGCGCAGCGCGCCGGCCATGTTCTCGTTGACGATCCGCAGGATGCCGTCGGCCGCGGCCTCCACGGACAGCCCCATGGCGTCCGCCACCGCGCCCACCGCGGTCCGCGCCGCGTCGACGTCGAGCGACATCTCGCCGCCGATCAGGTCGGCCGGGAGGTGGCCGAGCACGACGTTGGCGTCGGTCACGGTCGGCTCGGTCCCGCCCTGGCCGTAGGCCGCGGGCCCGGGCTCCGCGCCCGCCGACTGCGGGCCGACGCGCAGCGCGCGGGTGAGCTCCGGGACGTGCGCGATCGAGCCGCCGCCGGCGCCGACGGTGTGCACGTCGACGCTCGGGACCTTGATCCGGAACTGGCCGATCGTGGTCTCGCGGCCGATCGTCGGCTCGCCGTTCTGGCACAGCGAGACGTCGGTCGAGGTGCCGCCCATGTCGAACGTCAGCACGTTCGGGAAGCCGGCGCGCGCCGCGATGTAGAGCGCGCCCGCGACGCCGCCCGGACGGGCCGCTGAGGACCCCGTAGACCGGGTTGCGCGCGGCCTCCTGCGGCGTCATCACGCCGGCATCGCTGCGCAGGATGTCGACCTCGGTCTTCACGCCGAGCTCGTGCAGCGACGACTGCAGCCGGTCGACGTAGCCCGCCACCTGCGGGCGCACGTAGGAGTTCATGCACGCCGTCAGCGTGCGCTCGTACTCGCGGAACTCCGGCAGCACGGCGCTCGAGATCGTGACCGGGAAGCCGGGATGCAGGCGCTCGACGATCTCGGCGATCTCGTGCTCGTGGCGGCCGTCGACGTAGCTGTTGATGAGCGAGATCGTGAGCGACTCGACGCCCGACTGCACGAGGTCGCCGATGATCCCCTCGACCTGGTCGACGTCGACGGGAACGAGCGTGTTCCCGCGCGCGTCCATCCGCTCGACCGCCTCGCGCGTGTCGGCCAGCGAGGCGGGCGGATCGGGCTTGACCATGATGATCCAGCCCGCCAGCGGGCCGGGGGTCTGCGAGCGCGCGAGGTGCAGGATCTGCCCGAAGCCCTGGGTGGTGATCAGCCCGACGCGGGCGCCCTTGGACTCGAGCACGGCGTTGGTCGCGACGGTCGTCCCGTGGACGACGTTGCCGAGGTCGCCCGGTGCGATCCCGGCCGCGTCGCAGATGCGCGTGACGCCGGTCAGCACGCCCTGCGATGGGTCCGACGGCGTCGACGGCGTCTTCACCCGCCATTGGCGGTGATCCGAGTCGTCCACGAGGAACAGGTCGGTGAACGTCCCTCCGACGTCCACCCCCAGCCGATACGCCATGCCGCTCCTTTCTCTCGGGGTGCCCGCGGCGGACGCTCTGACACGTTCCGCCGGGCGGGTGGGCCCCGTGCGTTTTCAGATGACGCCTGCGTCCGCGAGGCGCTTGCGCTCCGTCGCGTCCACTCCGAGCTCCTCCAGTACTGCGTCCGTGTCGGCGCCCACGGTCCAGCGGGCGGCCTGGCGGATCGAGCCGGGTGTCCGGCTCAGCTTCGGTACCACCCCGGGCACGGTCACGTGCCCGTGAACCTCGTCCTCGTGCTCCACGAGCAGCCCGCGCTCGCGGAAGTACGGGTCCTCGTAGACGTCCTTGGCCGTGTACACGGGCGCGCACACGACGCCGCCCGCGTTGACGATCTCGTCCAGCTCGGCCGCGGTGTGCTGCGCGGCGAAGGCGCCGATGATCTCGTCCAGCAGGTCCTCGTGCTCGCCGCGCGCGTGGTGGGTGGCGAAGCGCTCGTCCTCCCCCAGCTCCGGCTGCCCCATGATCTTCGCCAGCCGCCGCCACAGCGTGTCGTGGTTGGCCGCGATCACGACCCACTGCTTGTCCTTGGAGAGGTAGACGTTGGACGGCGCGATGCGCGGCAGCCGGGGGCCGGTCGGCTCGCGGATGAACCCGGTCTTCTCGTACTCGAGCGTGCTCGACTCGCTCATCGCGAAGCACGCGTCGACGATGCCGGCGTCGACGACCTGGCCCTCGGCGCCCTGCTCGCGGGCGTAGAGGGCGAGCAGGATGCCCTGGAACGCCGACTGGGCGGCGAGCGTGTCGCCGAGCGAGATGCCGGCGCGCGGCGGCGCCTGGTCGGGGTAGCCGTTGATCGTAGCGCAGGCCGCTGATCGCCTCGCCGGCGGACGCGAAGCCGGGCCGGTGGGCGTAGCGGCCGGTCTGGCCGTAGCCGGACACGCGCGCGTAGATCGCGCGCGGATTGCGGGCGTGGACGTCGTCGGGGCCGAGGCCCCACTTCTCCATCGTGCCGGGGCGGAAGTTCTCGAGGATGATGTCCGCGCCGGCCGCGAGGTCGGCGGCGATCTTCTGGCCTTCGGGCTCGCGCAGGTTGAGCGCGACGCTGCGCTTGTTGCGGGCCAGGATCGACCACCAGAGGCTGCGGTCGTTGTGTCTGAGCCGCCCCCAGTCGCGCATCGCGTCGCCGGTTCCCGGGGGCTCGATCTTGATCACGTCGGCGCCGAAGTCACCCAGCAGCGTGCCGGTGAACGGGCCCGCGAGCAGCTGCCCGAACTCGATCGCGCGCAGGCCTTTCAGTGGTTCGGCCATGTCTCCTCCAGGAATCCGACCGCGCCCAGGATGTGCATGCGCATCACGGCTTCGGCGAGCTGCGCGTCGCGGACGCGGAACGCGCTCACCAGGCGGCGGTGGCAGAGCAGCGATTCGGCGCGCTGGGCCTCCGAGCGCCAGAAGACGCTCCGGAACGCGCGCGGGATCCCGCTCGCCGCGCGCATCGCGACGGTCAGGCGCGGGCTCTGCGCCGCTTCGATGATGATGCGGTGGAAGTCCTCGTTGTTGGCGATCTGGTCGTCGACCGAAGCGTGCTCGGCCTGGTCGCAGAGCGCCTGCAGGCGCTCGATGTCCTCGTCGGAGATCGTGAGCGCCGCCAGTGCCGCCGCCGCGGGCTCGAGCAGCGCGCGCACGCGGTAGAGGTCCATCAGGTCGTCGCGGTCGAACGCGCGCACGACCGCGCCGCGGTTCGGCTCGACCTCGACCAGGCCCTGGGCCTCGAGTTGCAGCAGCGCCTCGCGGATCGGCGTGCGCGAGGTGCCGAAGCGCTGCGCGAGCGCCTCCGCCCGCAGCCGCTCCCCGGGCTTCAGGACCCCTTCGAGGATCGCGTGCTGCAGCTGGTCGCGCACGCGGACGGCGCTCGTCTCGGCCACCTTGCATACGAAATCACGCTTTCCAGCCGTTCGCAACCGCGGGCTGGCCTGGATTGCATGCAGCCACGGCTCAGCGGCCGCGTCGGCGGCGGGGTCCACTGTTCGTGCTCGTGCTGCGGCTCGGGCTCTCGCCGGTCCGACCACTCGCTGGGACGGTCGCTCGCGGGGCGCGGCTCGTTCCAGCCCGGGCCGTCCATGGTCGAGCGGCGCCACGGAGTCCACACGGCACGTGGCGGCTCCTGCACCGGCGGCTCATCGACGGCCACCGGCGTGACGTCCCGGCGCAGCGTGCGTGCGAGCAGGGCTGCCGCAGCCGCGAGCACGAGCAGCACGAGCGGGATCGTGAGGTCGAGGCTGCCGGGGCGGTTGGTCTGGGTCGCGCCCGCGACGCCGCCGCCGAACTCGGGCGTGTCGGTGCCGCCGCCGTCGGTCCCGCCGCCGCGCCGGCCATCGTCGCGCTTGCCGCTATCGGGAGCCGATCCAGCGGCCTTGATCGCCGTGGCACCCGGCGCCGCGACACCGGCCTTCGCGGTGATCTCCGTCGACGACGGGGCGACCGAACCGGCCGCGAGCGTCTCGGCGGGGGCACCGCAGCCGCCGCTCCTGGCCAGCGCGCGGAGGCGGCTGAGCCCGGTGCCCTCCAGCCGGGCGACGCGGCGGACGCTGATGTCGAGCCGCCGGGCGACACCGCCGCGCGACCGCGGCGGGCCGGCGCCGACGCCCGCGCGCAGGGTGAGGACGCGGCGCTGTGCGGCGGAGAGGTCGTCGAGGCAGCGACCGGCGCTCGCCACCGTCTCGCGCAGCACGCAATTGCGCCGCTTGACGGTTCCACGTGTGCCGGCGCAGCGCTGAGCCGGGGTGCCGCGGCGTGAGGAGCCCGAGCGCGCCTTGCGCGACGCGCTCGTGCGCGGGCTGCGCTCGGCCGAACGGCCGGCGCCGCGCGACGTGCTGCTGCCGGACCCGGCGGACGAGCTCTGCGCACTGGGGCTCGAGCCGCTGGAGCTCGGCGACGAGCCGCCGGACGACGAGGACCCGCCGGAGCTTTGCGACGCGGCGGCGCTCGACGAGGAGCCACCGCTGGAGCGAGAGCCGCCGCTGGATGAGCCGCCGCTGGATGAGGAGCCGCCGGACGACGAGGACCCGCCGCCGGAGCCGCCGGAGCCGCCGCCGCGCGGGCTGTCACGCCCGGCACCTCGGGCACCGGCACCTTCGGCACCTCGACGGTCGGCACCGGCACCTTCGGGACCTGAACGGTCGGCACGGGAACCTTCGGGACCTGGACCGTCGGGACCGGCACCTGCACGGTCGGCACGGGAACCTTGACCGTCGGGACGGGGACCGGAACCTGCACGGTCGGCACCGGCGGAGCCTTGACGGTCGGAACGGGCGGGACCTGGACGGTCGGCACCGGCGGCACCTGCGCCCACGCGGGCGGCGCGGCCATGGCCGCCACCGCTACACCGATCATCAGCCATCCAATGCGCACTTCGATCCCGCAGCAGGGATGCCCGGTGCGTGATGCGCCCCAAACCAGAGTGGACGAAAAGCGGACCGCTCAGCGTCTGTGATGCGCGACCACGCGGCCGAGCAGCGCGGCGAGCTCGCGGCGCTCCGAGGCCGAGAGCGGCGCCAGCAGTTCGTCCTGAGCGGCCTCGACCCGCCGATCCCAGCGCGCCAGCTCCTCCGTCCCGGCGGGCGTGAGCTCGACGAGGTTGCGGCGCCGGTCGCGCTCGTCGCGGACGCGTGCGACGAGCCCCGCGCGCTCGAGATCGTTGAGCACCGCGTGCAGGTCGCTGCGGTCCAGCCACAGCCGGCGCCCGAGCTCGGCCTGGCTCGTCGCGCCCTGCTCGGACAGCGCCGTCGCCACGGTGAAGTGGTGCTTGCGCACGCCGGCCTCGCCCAACGCGTCGCCGACGAGCCGGTCGCCGCGCAGCGCGACCTGGGCGGTGAGCCAGCTCGGCAGCGACGTCAGGCGGCGCGGCGCGTCCATGGCCGGAAGCCTATCGTTGGTGCCGCCCACATGTTATCGTTGGTGTCACCAATGACCGATCTCCAGCAGCTCCTCGATCGCCAGGCGGTCACCGACCTCGTCTCCCGCCTCGGCCTCTGGCTCGACGGCGACACCACGCTCGACCAGGCCCGCGCGATCCTCGACGAGGCCGTGACGGTGGCCACGCCCGGCGGCACGGCGCAGGGCATCGAACGGGTCGTGCTCCAGGCCCGCCGCAACCACGACGTGCCGACGCAGCACGTGATCACCAACGTGCTCGTCGACCTCGACGGCGACCGCGCGGCAGCCGGCGCGAACCTGATCGTGAACTTCCCCGACGCGACGCTCGGCGAGCGCTACGCCTTCGCGGCCGCGCGCGGAGACCAGGGCTGGCGACTGACGCGGATCGAGGTCACGCCGATCTGGCGCGGCGACGCGCTAGAGGAGCGTCGCGAGGCGCGACAGCGCGTCGTCGATCTGCTCGGCGCCGACGATCAGCGGCGGCAGGAAGCGCAGGGTCGTCGGGCCGGTGGCGTTGATGATCAGGTGCTGTTCGACCAGCGCGCGGCGCGCGATCTCCGGCGCGCCGTCGGAGAGCTCGGCGGCGACCATCAGCCCGCGCCCGCGCGCCGACACGACGCCCGGGAGCTCGCGCACGCCCTCGAGCAGCCGCTCGCCCTTCTCACGCACGCCACGCAGGAACTCGTCATCGTCGATCACGTCCAGGGCGGCGTGGGCGGCCGCGCTCACGACCGGGCCGCCGGCGAACGTGGAGCCGTGGTCGCCGGGCGCGAAGACGTCCTTCAAGCGCTCGCCGATGACCAGCGCGCCGATCGGCAAGCCGCCGCCGAGGCCCTTGGCGAGCGTCATCGCGTCCGGCACGACGCCGGTCTGCTCGTAGGCCCACAGCGAGCCCGTCCGTCCCATCCCGGTCTGGACCTCGTCGAAGACGAGCGCGGCGCCCACTGCATCACAGGCCGAGCGGATCGCCGCCAGCAGCTCGAAGTCCATCAGGTTGACGCCCGACTCGCCCTGCACCGGCTCGATCAGCACGGCCGCGGTCTGGTCGTCGACGGCTTCGGGGATGTCGCGCGCCGGCAGCGCCCGGAAGCCGGGCACGAGCGGCGCGAACGGCGCCTGCTTGGCCTCCTGCGGCGTCGCGCTCAACGCGCCGTACGTGCGCCCGTGGAACGCCTGATGGGCGACGATCAGATCGCCCCGCGGGCGCGCCTTGCGCACCAGCTTGATCGCCGCCTCGTTGGCCTCGGCGCCCGAGTTGCAGAAGAACACGACCTCGCCGAACGAGCGCTCGCACAGCCGCGCCGCGAGCCGCACGTTGGGCTCGTTGTAGAAGAGGTTCGAGATGTGGATCAGCCGCCCGGCCTGCTCGCGGACGGCGTCCACGACCTGCGGATGGCAGTGCCCGAGGTTGTTGACCGCGATCCCGCTCAGGAAGTCGAGGTACTCGACCCCCGAGGCATCCACGAGCACGCAGCCCGAGCCCGACTCGAACGTCACGTCGAACCGGGCGTAGGTCGGAGCCAAGCTCATGATGCGGGCCTCACCTTCGTGCCGATGCCGGCGTTCGTGAACAGCTCGAGCAGCAGCGAGTGCGGCAGCCGGCCGTCGATGATGTGCGCGTAGGTCACGCCCCCGTGGATGGCCTCGATGCAGGCCTGCAGCTTCGGCCGCATGCCGCCCTGCATGGTCAGCAGCGCGGCCTCCACCTCGTCGGCCCCGGCCTCGGAGATCACGCTGTCGGGGTCGGCGGGATCGCGCAGCCAGCCCGCCACGTCGGTCAGGAAGATCACTTTGTACGCCCCCAGCGCGCGGGCGATCGCGCCCGCGGCCTCGTCGGCGTTGATGTTGTGCGAGCGCCCGGCGCGGTCGGCGCCGACCGACGCGATGACCGGGATGTAGTCCTCGGCGATGTGGTTGATGACGCCCACGTCGACGCGCTCGATCTTGCCGACGAAGCCGATGTCCTCGCCGCCCGGCCCGGCCATCGTCGACACGCGGAAGAGCTGGCCGTCGTCGCCGGACAGGCCGACGGCCGGCTGCCCGCAGCGGTTGATGCGCGAGACGATGTCCTTGTTGACCTTGCCGACGAGCACCATCTTCGCGATCTCGACCGTGTCGGCATCGCTCACCCGCAGCCCGCCGACGAACTCGACCGGCATGTCGAGCCGCTTCATGTAGGCCGTGATGTCGGGCCCGCCGCCGTGCACGATGATCGGGTTCAGCCCGACGTACTTCAGGAGCACGACGTCGCGCGCGAACTCCTCGCGCAGCGAAGGGTCGTTCATCGCCGCGCCGCCGTACTTGATGACGACGGTCTTGCCGTGGAACTCCCGGATGTACGGGAGCGCTTCGAGCAGGGTACGGACGTCTCTCACGTCGTGTAGTCCGCGTTGATCGTCACGTATTCGTGCGAGAGGTCGGAGAAGAAGACCTCGGACTCGGCGCCCTCACCCGGCAGCATGACGTCGTAGGCGACCTCCTCGCGGGAGACGGCCTCGGCCAGCGCCACGGCGTCGAACGGGATCGCCATGCCCGCCGCGCACACCTGCACGTCCTCGATGTAGATGTCGAGCGCCAGCGGCGCGGTGTCGTACAGCGCGGCGCCGACGGCCTGCGCGATCCGGCCCCAGTTCGGGTCACCGCCATGGAGCGCGGCCTTCACCAGTGGGGAGTTCGCGACCGCGCGGGCGGCCAGCGCGACGACCTCCTCGGAGCCGCCGCGCACGACCACGCGGCCGATCCGCTTGGAGCCCTCGCCGTCGCGCACGAGATCCAGCGCCAGCTTGCGCAGCGCCCAGTCGAGCGCCTCGCCGAAGCGCAGCTCGTCCTCGGACTCGGGCTCGACCACCACGCCCGACGCGCCCGAGGCCTGCAGGATCACGGTGTCGTTGGTGGAGAGCTGCCCGTCGACCGAGACACGATCGAAGGAGCGCGCCACGCAGACGCCCAGCAGCAGATCGGCGGTCGTCGGCGTCAGCGCGGCGTCGGTCTGGACGAAGCAGAGCATCGTCGCGAACGCCGGCGAGATCATCCCCGCCCCCTTGGCCTGCGCCGTCAGCCGGACCGTGCCCGACGGCAGCGCGACGTCGACCTCGACCTCCTTGGGGAACTTGTCGGTCGTGCGGATCGCCTCCGAGAAGTCGCCGTGGCCGTACTCGCGCAACTCCGCCCGCGCCTTGGCGATCCCGCGGATCGCCTCGCCCGCGTCCAGCGGCACCCCGATCACGCCCGTGGAAGCGACCGCGACCTGGTCCTCAGGCACCCCGCCGGCCATCGCCGCCGCGCCCTGCATGCGCGCCGCGTCCTCATAGCCACGGCGCCCGGTCGCCGCGTTGGCGTTGCCGGAGTTGGCCACGACCACCCGCAGCGCATCGAGCCGCGTGCGCTCCTTGGTCAGCACGACCGGCGCCGCCAGGACCCCCGAGCGCGTGAACCGTGCCGCCGACACGCAGTCCGGCGCCGAGCACACGATCAGCCCGAGATCGATCCCGCCCGAGGGCTTGAGGCCGCACGCCACGCCCGCGGCCCGGAACCCCGCGGGCAGGTCGCCGGGAGTCTCGGTCACGTGCGCGGGAAGCTCCAGCCAGCGCGAGCTCACAGCAGCCCCTCCGTCTCGGGTCGCCCGAACATCAGGTTGAGGTTCTGCACCGCCTGCGACGCCGCGCCCTTCCACAGGTTGTCGATCGCCGAGAAGACGATGACGCGCCCGGTCCGCGGATCGTGGAACCACGAGAGCCGGCAGTAGTTGGTGTCGCGGACGTCGATCACGCCGACCGCCCCCGACCGCAGCTCGACGAACGGCTCGCGCGCGTACGCGTCGTCGTAGAGCTCGACCAGCTCGTCCGGCGAGACGTCGCGCGACGGCGTCACGTAGCAGGACACCAGCTCGCCCTGGTCGAGCGGCAGCAGGTGCGGCATGAACGTGATCGCCAGCTCGGCGCCGAGCACGCCCAGCTCCTGCTCGATCTCCGGCGTGTGGCGGTGCCCGGTGATCTTGTACGGCGAGACGTTCTCGTTGGCGGAGCTGAAGTGGGTCGAGTGCGTGGGCGCGCGCCCGGCGCCCGAGACGCCCGACTTGGCGTCGATCACGACGTCGCCGATCAGCCCCGCACGCGCCAGCGGCGCCAGCCCGAGCAGCGCCGCCGTCGGATAGCAGCCCGGGTTGGCCACGAGGTCGGCGCCGACGACCGCCTCGCGGGTCAGCTCCGGCAGCCCGTAGACGCCCTGGCCGAAGAACCCCGGCGCCTTGTGCTCGCCGTACCAGTCCTCGTAGATCGCGCGGTCGCGCAGGCGGAAGTCGGCCGACAGGTCGACCACGCGCGTGCCCGCCTCGCGCAGCTCGGCCACGACCGGCGCCGCCGCCCCGTGCGGGTAGGCGACGACGGCGGCGTCGACCGCATGCCTGGACACGTCGAAGAGCTCGAGCTCGAGCGGCACGCGCGTGCGCGGGTGGACATCGTCGAGCCGCTGCCCGGCTTCGGCGCGCGCGGTCACGTGCGTGAGCTCGAACGCCGGATGGCGGTGCAGCAGCTGCGCGGCGATCGCGCCGGCGTAGCCGACGGCGCCGAGGACGGCGACCTCAGGCACGCAGCGCCCCTTCGAGCTTGTCCTGCACCGCATCCACGATCTTCTGCCGCAGCGGCGCGATCTCCTCGTCGGTCAGCGTGCGGTCGGAGGCGCGGAACTCGAGCCGGACGGCCAGCGACGTCTGCCCCTCGCGCGCGTAGACGTCGAACACGCGCACGTCGCGCAGGAGCTTGCCGCCCGCGCCGCGCACGACCTCGACGAGGTCGGCCGCGGTGCGATCGGCGGGCACCCAGAACGCCAGGTCCTGCCGGATCGCCGGGAATGACGTCAGGTCCTCGTAGTGCGGGGCGACGACGGCCTCCGGCAGCACGACGCCGAGGTCGAGCTCGAAGCCCGCGATGCGGCCCAGGTCCCACTCGGACGCGACGCCGGGATGGACCTCGCCCAGCCAGCCCGCGTCCGCGCCGCCGACGAGCACCCGCGCCGCGCGGCCCGGATGCAGGAACGGATCCGCGCCGCGGACCACGCTCCACGGCACGCGCAGCGCGCCCAGCAGCGTCTCGAGCACGGCCTTGGCGGCGAAGAAGTCGGCCGCCGGCGGCTGCGCGTCGCTCCACGACGCGGGCCGGATCCGGCCGGTCAGCAGCGCCCCGAGATGCATCCGCTCGTCCGGCAGCGGCGTCGAGCGCGCTTCGGCGGCGGTCGGCTCACGGCCGTGCGGGCGGTCGTAGTAGACCGCGCCCTCCTCGAACAGGCGCACGTCCTCGCGCCCGCGCGCGACGTTGTGGCGAACCGCGGTCAGCAGCGAGCCGAGCAGCGTCGTGCGCATCTCCGAGAGGTCCTCCGAGAGCGGGTTGCGCAGCCGCACGGCAGGTTCGACCAGCCGCAGCTTGCGTTCCACCTCGGGCGCCTGGAAGCTCCAGCCGACGGCCTCGCTGAAGCCGGCTCCGACGAGCGCGTCGCCCGCGCGCCGCCGCAGCCGCTGCTCGACCGTCAACCGGCCGCTCAAGCCGTGCCCGGGGATCGTCGCGGGCAACTTCTCGAGGCCCCACAGGCGCGCGACCTCCTCGATCAGGTCGACCTCGCGAGTGACGTCGTTGCGACGGAAGGCCGGGACCGTGACGTCGAGCCCGTCATCCGCAGTCGTCGACGCCGAACTCGAGCCGCTCGAGCAGCTCGGCCTGTTCGCCCACCGGAACCGCTGTCCCGAGCAGCCGCGTGACCTTGGCGTCGCGCAGCCGCAGGGTCTTCGGCGGCGGACCTTCGCCGCCGACGTCGACGGTGCCGGGCACGAGCCGCGCGCCGCACAGCTCGATCATCAGCCGCGTCGAGACCGCCTGGCCCCACATGGTGATCTCCGGCGCGAGGCCCTTCTCGAAGCGCGCCGAGGCCTCCGTGCGCAGGGCGAGCCGCTGCGAGATGCGCTGGAGGTTCGGCCCGTTCCAGTTCGCCGCCTCCATCAGCACGCGCGTCGTGGTCGGCTGGACCTCGGAGCGCTGGCCGCCCATGATGCCCGCGATCGACGTCGGCCCGGCGTCGTCGCAGATCAGCCCCATGTCGGAGTCCAGCGTGCGCTCGAGATCGTCGAGCGTGGTCATCTTCTCGCCGTCGCCGGCCCAGCGCACGACGAGCCGGCCGCCGGCGACGAGGTCCCAGTCGAAGGCGTGCAGCGGCTGCCCGGTGAGCAGCATCACGTAGTTGGTGATGTCGACGACGTTGTTGATCGGCCGCTGGCCGGACGCCATCAGGCGCGCCTTCAGCCACGCCGGCGACGGCCCGAGCTGGACGTCCTCGAACAGCCGCGCGGTGAAGCGCGGGCAGAAGTCGGGCGCCTGGACGTCGATCGTCACGCCCTCGACCGGGCCGGCGGTGCCGGGATCGTCGAGCCACGGCGGCGGGCTCAGCGGCGCGCCGGTGGCGGCGTGCACTTCGCGCGCGGCGCCGTAGACCGACAGGCAGTCGGGCCGGTTCGGGGTGATCTCGAGCTCGAGCACGTCGGTGGCGATCGGGAGCACGTCGGCCAGCGGCGTGCCCTCGAGCAGGCCGTCGTCGAGGACCATGATCCCGTCGTGGTCGAGGCCGATCGCGACCTCGTCCTCGGCCAGGATCATCCCCTGGGACTCGACGCCACGCAGCTTCGTGCGCTTGAGCCGCGTGCCGTCGGGCATCACCGCGCCGGGCAGCGCCACGGCCACGGTCTGGCCGGCGGCGACGTTGGGCGCGCCGCACACGATCTGCGCCACGTCACCCTCGCCCGTCGAGACGCGACAGACGCTCAGCCGATCGGCGTCGGGGTGCTGGGAGCGCTCGAGCACGCGGCCGACGACGAACGCGTCGAGCGCCGTCACCCCGTGCGTGAAGACGCGATCGACCTCGGTGCCGGTCATCGCCAGTCGCGCGGCCAGGACGGCCGGCGCCAATCCGGGGTCGACGTAGTCGGTCATCCAGAACAGCGGCAGCCTCATCCGTCTGCTCCGCGTGCGCTCGTCGTTTCCACTCGTCGTGTCGAACCCATGGTCGGCCTCATCCGAACTGTTCCAGCAGCCGCAGGTCGTTCTCGAAGAACATCCGCAGGTCGGGCACGCCGTGCTTGAGGAACGCGATCCGCTCGATCCCCATGCCCCACGCGAAGCCCTGGTGGCGCTCGGGGTCGTAGCCGGAGTCGGCGACGTAGCCGTACAGGTTCGGGTCCACCATCCCGGCGCCGAGGATCTCGATCCAGGCCGTGCCCTTGCACAGCGGGCAGCGCGAGCCGTCCTTGAGGAAGCCCTGCCGGCAGTTGAAGCAGGACACGTCGAGCTCGACGCTCGGCTCGGTGAAGGGGAAGAAGTGCGGCCGCAGCCGGACCTCGCGGTCGTCGCCGAAGATCGCGCGCGCGAAGGCCAGCAGCGTGCCCTGGAGGTCGCCCAGCGTCAGATCCTCGTCGACGGCCAGGCCCTCGACCTGGTGGAACTGGGGCGTGTGCGTCGCGTCGTTGTCCGGCCGGTAGACGCGCCCTGGGACGATGATGTACAGCGGCGGCGGCTGCAGCTCCATCGTGCGCACCTGCATCGGCGAGGTCTGCGTGCGCAGGACGACGTCGTCGGCGACATAGAACGTGTCCGACTCCGCTCGCGCGGGGTGATTCGGATCGTGGTTGAGGGCGTCGAAGTTGTAGTAGGCGAGGTCGATCTCGGGCCCTTCGACGACGCGGTAGCCGAGCCCGACGAAGACGTCCTCGATCTCGCGCCGGGTGGCGGTGAGGATGTGCAGGTGCCCGGCGGGCGTGACCGGCGTGCCCGGGAGCGTGACGTCGACGACGTCGGCGGCGAGGCGCTGCTCGAGCTCGAGCGCCTCGAGCTCGGCCAGCCGTGCGTCGACCGCGGCCTGCAGCGCCTGGCGCGCCTGGTTGGCGCCCTTGCCGACCGGCCCGCGCTCTTCCGGCGGCAGCTTGCCGACGTCGCGCAGCAGGTTCGGCAGCTCCGCCTTGCGCCCGAGGAAGCGCACGCGGATCTCTTCGAGCTCGGCGGTGGCGGCGGCGGCGGCGACCGCCGCCTCCCCCTCGGCGCGCAGTGCGGCGATCCGGTCGGCGGTACTCATGGGCGGGTGATCCTAGTTCAGCTCGTAGAGGGCGATGGTGGCCGCCATGGCGGCGTTGAGCGAGTCGGCGTGGGCGATCGGGATGTGGGCGACGTCGTCGCAGGCGGCGATCACGTCGTCGGGCAGGCCTTCGCGCTCGGCGCCGACGACGAGCGTGACGTCGCCGTCGAGCGCGCGCAGCGGCTCGCCGGCGCGCGCGACGAGCGCGATCCGCCGGCCGGGCAATTCGGCGACGTTTCGCACGCGGGCGACGGGCACCGAGAACAGCGCGCCCATCGAGGCGCGCACGGCCTTGTGCCCGTACGGGTCGGCGCTCCCCGGCCCGAGCGCGACCGAGGACGCGCCGAACGCGAGCGCGGAGCGGATCACCGTCCCCACGTTGCCCGGGTCGTTGACGCCCCACAGCGCGACGCAGCGCGGGCCGACGGCCGACGACCAGCGCTGCGGGTAGACGCCCAGCGCGCGCGTCCCGGACCCGAGCTGCGAGACCGTCGCGAGCACGTGCGGCGCGACCGGGATCCCGTCCAGCCCGCTCCCGGAGGCCACGTAGCGGGCGCTCGCGTGCCAGCCCGCCGCGTCCGCGGCCTCGAGCAGGTCCTCGCCCTCGGCCACGAACTCGCCCAGCTTGTCGCGCCAGCGCCTTCCGGCGAGCTTGCGGACCTCCTTGAGCGCTTCGTTGTGTGGGCTGGTGATCTCGGTCATAAAAAAGGGCGCCGCTCCGGTCCGGAGGGGCGCCCTGGAAAGGCTCGGCGGTGTCAGGGATTGGCTAGGCCGCCGAGGCCTCGCGGGCGCGCTCGACGAATCGGCGGAAGGTCTCGGGGTCGCGCACGGCGATGTCGGCCAGGACCTTGCGGTCCAGCTCGACGCCGGCCAGCGCCAGGCCGTGGATGAACGTGCCGTAGGACATGCCCTCGGCACGCGCGGCGGCGTTGATGCGGGTGATCCAGAGCCGGCGGAAATCGCGCTTGCGGTTGCGACGGTCGCGGTACGCGTACGCGTCCGCCTTCATCATCGCTTCCTTGGCGCGCTTGTAGGAGGAGTTCGCCTCCCCGCGGAAGCCCTTGGTCCGCTCGAGGACCTCCCGGCGCTTCTTGCGCGCGTGGACCGAGCGCTTGACGCGGGTCATCGGCCGTTCCCGTTCAGGAGCTGGGTGGCGCGCCTGGCGTCGCCCTTGACGAGCGTGATGGCCAGGCCCATGTGGCGCTTGCGCTTGGGGGACTTCTTCTCGAGGATGTGGCTGGAGAAGGCGTGACGAGCCTGCACCTTGCCGGTGCCGGTCACCTTGAAGCGCTTCTTCGCGCCGGAGTGGGACTTCATCTTGGGCATGACGAGGGCGGCAGTATAGCTTCCTCGTCCGCCGGTCCCCGGCGCTACACCAGGACGTTCACGGCCCGCGCGATGATGAGCCCGAGGATCGCGATCGAGACCACCGACTGGATCGCCATCGCGATCTTGGCCCACGACACGAGCGGCATGACGTCGGTCGGGCTGAACGCGGTCGCGTTGGTGAACGCCAGATACAGGTAGTCGACGAAGCGCGGGCGCCAGTTCGCCGGCGCGAGCTCCGGGTTCGTGTGCTGGGGGAACGCCAGGTCCGGATGGGGCCGGAGCCCGTGGGCGCGCTCGGGCGCGCCGCCGCCGTCGAGTTCCCAGTAGAGCAGGGCGAACGCGATCACGTTCAGCGTCCAGACAGCGGCGCCGGCGCTCAGGAGCTCGGTCGCGGAGTTCGTCGCCGCGCCGCCGTGGATGAGCACGTCGATCATCTCGATCGTCGACCACAGCGCGCCGAGCGACGAGCACGGTCACGAGCCCGGCCGAGAGCGTCCGCAGCCCGCGCGAGCGGCGGTCGATCCGGCCCGGGTCACCGATCACCATGGCCACGAGCAGCACGCCCTCGATCAGCGGCAGCATCCACCACGGGCCCAGCCGCAGCGCGTCGGGCAGGAGCATGGTGAGCACGATCGCCGCGAGGACGGCGCCGGCCATCGGCCAGCGCGCCTCGCCGACGACGCGGCTATCACGCCGATCGGCCGGCCCCGCGGTTGTCGACCCAGGCGTCACCTCGCGAGGCATCGTAAGCCTCGTCGAGGGAACGCCTTCACCCGTTCGGCACGAAATGCGCGAACGGGCGGAGGGTTACGAGGCCTTGCCGTCCGGTTGGGCGGTGCGGGCCGGGCCGAGCATCATCGTCATGTTGCGGCCGTCCTGCTGGGGACGCTGCTCGACGACGGCGAGGTCCGCCAGGTCCTCCGCGAGCCGGTTGAGAATCATCTCGCCCCGCTCGGGGTGGGCCATCTCGCGCCCGCGGAACATGATCGTCACCTTGACCTTGTCGCGCGCCTTCAAAAAGCGCGTGACGTGGCCCTTCTTGGTGTCGTAGTCATGCTGGGCGATCTTCGGCCGGAACTTGATCTCCCGGACGTTGATCTGCTGCTGGTGCTTACGGGCGGACTTGGCCTTCTGGGCCTGCTCGTACTTGTACTTCGAGTAATCAAGGATCCGGCACACCGGCGGCTTGGCGTCGGCGGCCACCTCGACCAGGTCGAGGTCCTTCTCCTGCGCGCGGCGCAGGGCATCTTGGGTGCGCATGATCCCCACCTGCTGGCCGTCCTCATCGATGAGTCGGACCTCGGGAACGCGGATGCGTTCGTTGATGCGGGTGGTATCGCGCTCCGGCGGTTGCCGGTCGAACCTTCTCGGGACCGGCACTAGCTGGGGGTGTGTGCGCTCGGCGTCAAGAACGCGGCGCAGTCTGGAGACGCTTATTCAACGCAAATGAGTATAGACGGCGCCCGCGCTCAAGGTCCAGCACCGCGTGCCGATAACCGAGGTGCGGCCAAGGCATGGATCGCCATCGGTACGGAGGGACCCCCGTGGGAACGGACGCCCACGGGGCCTCCCGCTACTCGGCCAGCTTGGCCCGCAGCTCGTCGAGCGACAGCGCGCCCTGGTCGCCTTCGCGGTGCCGGCGCACCGACGCGCTGTCGTTCTCCGCCTCGCGGTCGCCGACGACCAGCATGTAGGGGATCTTGCGCAGCTCCGCCTCGCGGATCTTGCGCCCGATCGACTCGGTGCGCTCGTCGACTTCGACGCGGAAGCCGTCGAGTGCGCCCTGGACCGAGCGCGCGTACTCCACGTGGCGGTCGGCGACCGGCAGCACGATCGCCTGGACCGGCGCCAGCCAGACCGGGAACTCGCCCGCGTAGTGCTCGATCAGCATGCCGATGAAGCGTTCGAAGGAGCCCATGAGCGCGCGGTGGATCATCACCGGCCGGTGCTCGGCGTTGTCGGCCCCGGTGTAGGTCAGCTCGAAGCGCTCGGGCATCACGTAGTCGAGCTGGACGGTCCCGAGCTGCCACGAGCGGCCGATCGCGTCGGTCAGGTGCAGGTCGATCTTCGGGCCGTAGAACGCGCCGTCGCCCTCGTTGAGCTCGTACGGGAGGTTCTGGTTCTCCAGCGCGCGCTGGAGCGCGGCCTCCGCCCGGTCCCACATGTCCTCGGAGCCGATCCGCTTCTCGGGCCGCGTCGAGAGCTCGAGCCGCGGCTCGAAGCCGAAGCGCTCGTAGATCGCGAAGCCGAAATCGAGGCAGCGGATGACCTCCTCCTCGATCTGCTCCTCGGTGGCGAAGATGTGCGCGTCGTCCTGGGTGATGTGGCGGACGCGCAGCAGGCCGTGCAGCGTGCCGGACGGCTCGTGGCGATGCACGAGGCCCTGCTCCGAGTAGCGGATCGGGAGGTCGCGGTAGGAGCGGCGCTGGGAGGCGTAGAGCTGCGTGTGCGCCGGGCAGTTCATCGGCTTCAGCCCCATCGAGGAGCCCTCGACGTCGGTGAAGTACATGTTGTCGCGGTACACGTGCCAGTGCCCGGAGCGCTTGAACAGCTCGGCGTCGTAGAGGATCGGCGTGTGGACCTCGCGATAGCCGCGCGCGGCGTTCTCCGTGCGCCACAGGTCGGTCAGCTCGTTCCAGATCGCCATCCCGTTCGGCAGCCAGAACGGCGAGCCCGGGGAGAGCTCGGAGAACATGAACAGCTCGAGCTCCTTGCCGAGCTTGCGGTGGTCGCGCGCACGGGCCTGCTCGAGCCGCTCGAGGTGCTCGGCCAGCTCGTCCTTGGTCGCGAACGCCGTGCCGTAGATGCGGGTCAGCATCGTGCGCGAGGCATCGCCGCGCCAGTAGGCGCCCGCGACGCTCGTGAGCTTGAACGCCTTCGCGCGGCCGGTGTCGGGCGCATGCGGGCCGCGGCAGAGGTCGACGAACGTCGCCGTTGCGGTAGAGGCTGACCGTCGTGATGCCCTGGTCGCGTACCAGGTCCTCGATCAGCTCGACCTTGTAGGACTGGTCCTCGCGCAGGTAGCGATCGATCGCCTCGGCCGTTGAGATCTCCGAGCGCTCGAACGCCTCGCCCGCCTTGACGTGCTTGCGCATCTGGGCCTCGATGCGCTCGAAGTCGCCCTCGTTGACCGTGACGCCGGGCGGGAACTCGAAGTCGTAGTAGAAGCCGTCGGCGATCGGCGGTCCGATGCTCACCTTCGTGCCCGGGATAGAGCTCGAGCACCGACTCGGCCAGCACGTGCGCGATGTCGTGGCGCAGCAGCTTGAGCGCGTCGCCGTCGCCGGCCTTGGCGGTGACGATCTCGACCGGCCGGCCGTCGACGAGCGGGGCGCTCAGGTCGACGATCCGCCCCGCGTCGTAGGCCGTGCCGTCGCGCTTTTCCGTCTTGTCGCCGTCGAGGACGCGGATCGCCAGCGCGGCCCGCGCGAGGCCGGGGCCGATGTCGGCGGCGAGCTCGGCTCCGGTCGAGCCGTCGGGGAGCTCGCGGACGGAGCCGTCGGGAAGCGGGACGCGCATCGCCGCAGGATGCTAGTGCGCGTTCCCCAACGTGGTTCGAACCAGCCCGTTGACCACGACGGTCCGCGTCAGGCTGTTCGTCTGGCCGGTGTTGTCGGTGACGGTCAGCGTGACCGGGAAGTTGCCGACGCCCGCGAACGTCTTGACCGGATGGCGCACGGTCGAGGTCGTGCCGTCGCCGAAGTTCCAGCTCCAGGCGACGACCGTGCCGTCGCGATCGCTCGAGGCGTCGGTGAACCGCACGCGCCGCGTCGTCTCGAAGACCCCGTCGAAGATCGCCGTCGGCGCGAAGCCGAGGTAGTTCAGCGTGACCGTGGCGAGCGCCCCCGGGCGCCCGAGCGGGCCGGTGGCGAGCACCGCGTAGCAGTAGACGCCCGGCGCCGGCGGAAGATCGTCGATCGCGTTCGGGCGCCCGGGCGCCGTCTCGATCCGGGCCAGCAGCGTCGCCGCCGGGTCGGCGCGGCCGACCGGGCAGGCGCCCGCTCGGCGCTGGACCTCCGCGCGTGTGACGGGGACGGCGCCGTCGGTCCACGCGATCTTCACGGCGCCGGTCAGCGGGTCGGGCGTGGCGGTGACGCCCGCCGGTGCGATGGGCTCGGGCTCGGCCGGGCACAACTCGGGTCCGACGGGAAGTGCACGGCCGCCCAGGCGGCGCACGAGCCCGCGGACGTCGTCGTCCTCCAGGATCCGGCAGCGGTACTGCCACGCTTCGGGCGGCCGTGCGCAGTGCGCCCACAGGCTGCTGTTCATCGTCGCGCAGCGCCGGTTCTCGTGATCGAGCCCGAGCACGTGGGCGAACTCGTGGGCGATCGCCGCGGTGATGCCCGCCTGCGCTGCCACGGGCGAGTTGAACCTGGCCGCGAGATCCGGGCGCATCGTGATCGTGGCGCGGCGGACGGTCCTGCGCGACACTCGGTAGCGCGCCTCGCCGGCCGAGCGCAGGCTGCGCCGGACCTGGACCCGCACGCGCGCCTTGCTGCGCGAGGCGGACCTGATCCGCACCCGCGCCCCGGTGCTGTTGAGCACGGCGACGGCGGCCTGGATCTCGGCGCCGTACTGGTTGGTCGCGTCGTAGTAGGTGAGCGTCTTGGCGAACCAGCGGTGATGCTGCAGCCGGTACGCCGACGCCGAGCCGGCGGGGACGAGTGCCGCGCCGGCGACCACGAGCAGGAGGACGGCGATACGGCGGCCCATCGGGCCGAGACGGTAGCTCAACCGCGCCCTGTACGGTCCCGGTCTGAGCGAACGTTCGAGGAGGAAGCGTTGTCCGAGGAGCTGTGGCGCCGCGGCGCCGGGGAGCTGGCCGAGCTGATCGCGAGCCGCGCGGTGTCCTCGCGCGAGGTCGTCGACGCGCACCTGGAGCGGATCGAGGCCGTCAACGGCCACCTCAACGCGGTCACGCTGGTGCTCGCCGACGAGGCGCGCCGGCGGCCGACGCCGCGGACGCCTCGACGTCGCAGCGGCCCGCTGCACGGCGTGCCGGTGACGGTCAAGGAGAACATCGACCTCGCCGGCACGCCGACGACCTCCGGCGTGCCGGCGCTGGCCGAGGCCATCGCGCCGGTCGACGCGCCCGTCAGGTCGAGCGCCTGCGGGCCGCGGGCGCGATCCCGATCGGCGCGCACCAACCTGCCCGACCTCGGGCTGCGCGTGCACACCGACTCCTCGCTGCGCGGGCTGACGCGCAACCCGTGGGACCCGGGCGTGACCGCGGGCGGCTCGAGCGGCGGCGAGGCGGTCGGCGCTGGCGTCCGGGATGTCGCCGCTCGGGCTCGGCAACGACGTCGGCGGCTCGCTGCGCAACCCCGCGCACTGCTGCGGGATCGCCTCGATCAAGCCGACGCCCGGCCGCGTCCCGCACGCGACCGTGATCCCGCCCGAGGACATGGGGCCGGGCATGCAGCTGATGGCGGTCGAGGGCGTGATGGCGCGGCGCGTGAGCGACGTCCGGCTCGGGCTCTCGATCGTGTCCGGGCGCACCCGCGCGACCCCGAGTCGGTGCCCGTCCTGCTCGACCTGCCGCGCGCCGGGTCTCGCGCCGCGTGGCGCTGGTGGCCGAGCCGCCCGGCGGCGACACGCACCCGGAGATCGCCGCCGCCGTGCGGCGCGCGGGCGACGCGCTGGCCGACGCGGGCTATGAGGTCGTCGAGGCCGAGCCGCCGCTCTACGAGCTCGCGCTCGACGTCTGGGGCCGCTTCCTGTTCACCGACATCCGCGCCCAGGAAGCGCTCCTGCGCGCGGTCATGGGCCCCGATGCGATCCGCTTCCTGGACTATGTCGGCGAGCTCTACGACCGCGCAGGACACCGCCGGGCTGTTCGCGACACTGGTCGAGCGGCGGATGATCGCCCGCGCCTGGAACGCAGTTCCTGCTCGAGTACCCGCTGATCCTCAGCCCGATCTGGACCCAGCCGCCGTTCCCGCACGGCTGGGACGTCGAGAACGAGGCCCAGGCGCACGCCACGATGCGGCTGATGCGCCCGGTCATGCCCGCGAACCTGCTCGGCCTCCCCGCCGCCGCCGTCCCCGCCGGCCAGGCCGGCGGGCTGCCGGTCGGGCGTGCAGGTGATGGGCGCGCGCTTCCAGGAGCTGGCCTGCCTCGAGGCCGCCGAGGCGATCGAGGCCGCACTCGGCGCCGCCGAGCCGATCGACCCGGTCCTCGAGGGCGCCCAAGCCTGACCCTGCGCGCTTGTGCCCAGGAGGCGCGCAACCTGAGCCACAGTCCCTTCAGGTTGCGCGCTACGGTGGCTGGTTCGCAAGCTACCGCGATCGCGGCTTCTCACCACGCGGCTACCGGCAACGGGTTCTACGGCAAGTACCAGTTCACGCTCTCCACCTGGCAGAGCGTCGGGGGGAGCGGCAATCCGGCCGCCGCCGGCGAGGCCGAGCAGGACAAGCGCGCGGCGCTGCTGTACGCGCGCGAGGGCGCGTCGCCCTGGCCGGTCTGCGGTCGCTAGGGTCACGCCCCATGGCGCTCCGCGACGAGTTCCCGGTCCTCGAACGGATCGCGTACCTGAACGCCGGGCACGGACGGGCCGATCCCCCGCGCCGCCGTCGAGCTGGCGCGGGCGGAGCTCGCCGACGCAGATCGAGCGAGGGCCGCCTGTGGCCGCACTTCGAGCGCCGCCGGCAGCTGCACGGACGACCTGCGCGCCGGCTACGCCAACCTGCTCGGCTGCGAGCTCGACGACGTCGCGGTCACCACCGGCACGAGCTACGGGCTCGGCTGCGTGCTGGCGGGCATGGACTCGGCCCGGGTGACGAGATCGTCACCTCCGACAACGAGCATCCGGGCCTGCTCGGGCCGCTGATCGCCGCCCGCCACCGCGGCGCGACGGTGCGCGCGGTGCCGTTCGCCGAGCTCGCGGACGCCGTCCGCGCGACGCACGACGCTCGTCGCCGCCTCGCACGTGAACTGGATCACGGGCGAGGTCGCGCCCGCGGAGCTGGCCGACGTCCCCGTGCCGGTGATCCTCGACGGCGCCCAGGGCGCAGGCGCGGTCGCCGGTCGACGTCAGGCGCTCGGCTGCGTGGCGTACGCCGCCGCGGGCCAGAAGTGGCTGTGCGGCGCCGACGGGACGGGGCTGCTCTACGTGCAGCCCGAGTTCGGCGAGCGCGTGCGCACGATCGCGCCCGGCTACAGCGCCTTCGAGGACGCCACGCGCGGGCTGGACTCGACGTTCCGCGCGGGCGGGCGGCGCTTCGACGCGCCGATCGCCACGCGAGGCGGTCGCGTTCTCGCTGGCGGCCTTCCAGGTGCTGGTCGCAGCCGGCGTCGACGACGTGATCGAGCATGCCGCCGACCTCGCCGACGCGCTTCGCCGCCGCGCTGGCCGACGCGGGCTACACGGTCGCGCCGCGCGAGCGCAGCACGCTGGTCGCGTTCGAGTACCCGGAGCCGGCGGCACGCGCGCGAGCGGCTCGCCGAGGCCGGCGTCGCCGTCCGCGACCTGCCCGGGCCGGCCCTACCTGCGCGTCTCGGTCGGCGCCTGGAACGACGAGTCCGACCTCGAGCGGCTGCTCGGCGGCGCTTTGAAGCGGTCTGCGTGTACTGCGGCTCGAGCTTCGGCTCGGACCCGGTCTACCTGGACGCCACCCAGCGAGCTGGCGCGGACGTTCGCCGGCCGCGGGATCCGCGTCGTCTACGGCGGCGCGTCGGTCGGCCTGATGGGCGCGCTGGCGGACGCCACGCTGGCGGCGGGCGGGGAGGTCGTGGGCGTGATCCCGCAGCAGCTCGTCGACCGCGAGATCGCCCACCGGGGGCTGACCGAGCTGCACGTCGTGCAGACGATGCACCAGCGCAAGGCGCTGATGGCCGAGCTCTCGGACGCGCTTCGTCGCGCTGCCCGGCGGGATCGGCACGCTCGAGGAGCTGATCGAGGTCTTCACCTGGGAGCAGCTCGGGCTGCACGGCAAGCCGCTCGGCGTGCTCAACACCGTCGGCTACTACGACGGGCTGGCGGCGTTCCTCGACCACGCGGTCGAGGAGGGCTTTCACCTGCCGGAGCAGCGCGCGAAGCTGGTGCTCGCCGCCGATCCCGAGGACCTGCTGGCCAAGTGGAGCTCAGCCGTGCCCGAGCTCGGCCAGGAGCAGGGCCTCGGCCAGCGCGAGCTTTGAGAGCTCGTCGAGGCTGACGGACTCGTTGGCGGCGTGGATCCGGGCCAGGTCGGAGTCCTGCGCGCCCCACAGCACGAAGGCCGCGTCCGGATAGGTCTCGCGCAGCTTGGCGACGAGCGGGATCGAGCCGCCGCTGCCCATCCGGGCCACCGGCTTCCCGAACGCCTGTTCCAACGCCCGCTCGGCGGCATCCGCCCCGGTCAGGGCGATCGGGGTCGAGGCGGGCTCGAGCTCGAACGAGACCTGCGCGCCCCACGGGACGTGCGCCTCGAGGTGCGCCTGGACGGCCGCCATCGAGCGCTCCGGGTCGGCGCCGGGCGGGACGCGAACCGCGACCTTGGCCCGCGCCTGCGGGATCACGATGTTGCCCGCGCCCTCGACCGCGGGCGCGTCGAGCCCGAGCACGGAGATCGCGTGGCGCGCCCACAGGCGATCGGCCACGCTGCCGGTGCCGGCCAGCCCGCCGCCGTCGAGCACGCCGGCCTGGCGGCGGAAATCGGCCTCCGGCAGCTCCGCTCCCTCCCACTCGCCGTCCTGCAGCCCCTCCACGGCCACCGCGCCGGCCGAGTCGTGCAGCGTGGCCAGCAGCTGCACGAGCGCCAGCAGCGCGTCGGGCGCGGCACCGCCGAACTGGCCGCTGTGCAGCGCGCCGTCGAGCGTGCGCAGCGTGACCGTGAGCTTGCCGTGGCCGCGCAGCGTCTCGCACAGCGTCGGCTCCCCCAGCCGCCAGTTGCCGCCGTCGGCGATCACCATCACGTCGGCGCGCATCAGCTCGTCGTCGCGCTCGACGACCTCGAGCAGGCGCTGGCGCCCGTTCTCCTCCGAGCCCTCGACCAGCACCTTCACTTGAACCGGCGGACGGCCGCCGAACGCGCGCAGCGCGGCGAGGTGGGCGACGATCCCGGACTTGTCGTCGGCGGCGCCGCGGCCGTAGAGGCGGCCATCCCTGAGCACCGGCGCGAACGGATCGGTGTCCCAGCCCGCGGGCGGCGCGGGCTGGACGTCGTAGTGAGCGTAGAGCAGAACGGTTGGGCCCGGGCCCGGGAAGTCGGCCAGCACCGAGGGCGCCTCGCCCGGGACGTCGACCATCGTCACGTCCGGCGCGCCGGCGTCGCGCAGCAGCTCCGCGACCAGCGCGGCGGCCTCGTCGAGCGGCTCGCGCGGGAACCCGGGGAACGCGATCGACGGGATCGCCACCAGCCGCTCGAGCTCCGCGCGGATCCGGTCGGCGTCGATCTGCATCGCGGAAACCTTACGGGCGCGCGTCACAATCGAGGGGTGACCGACGTCCTCGAGGGCGCTCATATCGCGGGTTGCCGGCTCGAGAGCGTGGCCGGCCGCGGCGGGATGGGCATCGTCTACCGCGCCACCCAGCTGTCGCTGGGACGTCCGGTCGCGCTTAAATTGATCGCCCCCGAGCACGCCGCCGACGCCGGCTTCCGCGAGCGCTTCCAGCGCGAGTCGCGGATGGCGGCGGCGATCGACCACCCGAACGTGATCCCGGTCTACGAGGCGGGCGAGGAGGACGGCCGCCTGTACCTCGTGATGCGCTGGGTGGCGGGCACCGACCTGCACAAGCTGCTGCGCGCCGAGGGCCGGCTCGAGCCGCAACGGGCGGCGGCGATCGTCACCCAGGTCGCGGGCGCGCTCGACGCCGCCCACGCCGCCGGGCTCGTCCACCGCGACGTCAAGCCCGCCAACGTCCTGCTCAGCGGCGAGCACGCCTACCTCGCCGACTTCGGCCTGACCCGCTTCGCGGGCGCCGACACGCACCTGACCACCGCCGGGCACTTCCTCGGAACCGTCGACTACATGGCCCCGGAGCAGTTCCACCCCGGGCCCAACGACGCACGCGCGGACGTCTATGCGCTGGCCTGCGTGCTGTTCGCCGCGCTCACCGGCGCGCCGCCGTTCCTGCGCGAGACGGTGCCGGCGACGATGCTCGCGCACCTGCACGACACGCCGCCGCGGCCGTCGCACACGCGCGGCGTCCCGTCCGGCTTCGATCGCGTGCTGGTGCGGGCGCTGGCCAAGGCGCCCGAGGACCGCTACCCGTCGGCCGGCGATTTCGGGCGCGCCGTGGAGGCCGCGGCCGAGGGCCGCTCGGTCACCGAGGAGGAACGCTCGGTGGCGCGCGGCGCGGCCGCTCCGACGATCCGCCGCGACGGGAACCTGTGGTCGGGGGCGATCGAGCCGCCGCCATCCGGTCCGGCGCCGGCCCCCGCGCCGGACGAGCCGGCGCCGATCCGCACCTACCGCGCGCGCCGGCCACGCCGGCTGTGGGCGTGGGTCTCCGGCGTCGTGGCGATCGCGGCCGCGGCGCTGGCGATCGCCGTCGTTCCCGGCGGGGCCGGCACGCCGCCGCCGGGCGAGCCGGTCTCCGAGGGCGAGGTGCGGCGGCTGGCGAACTCGTTCGCCTCCGCCTACGCCGACGAGGACGAGGCCCGCATCGCGCGCCTGCTGACCTCCGACGCCCAGCGTGTCAGCCCGACCGACCGCCAGCGCGGCCGCGACCAGGTCGTGGCCGCCTACAAGAGCCAGTTCGCGCGCAACCGGACGCTCGCGTTCGAGCTCTCGGACCTGTCGGCCGAGGGCGGCCCTTCAGGCCGGGCGACGGCGCGCTATCGCGTCCGCTACCAGGGCGTCGGCGCCACGAACGGGACGATGACCTGGACCGTGATCAACGAGCGCGGGCGCCCGCGGATCACGATGATCATGTTCCGCCCTGGTTAGCACTCGCGCGCGGACTGGAGCACGATCCGCGTGCCCCGTTCGACCAGCGCTCCGGGCTCCGGGCTGATCGAGCAGACGATGATCTGACCCGGCAGCAGGCGGTCGAGCCAGCTGCCGCCGCGCAGCTCCTCGGCGCGCAGGCCGGCGGCCTCGAGCGCCTTAGTGGCCTGCTCGACGTCCTGGCCGACGATTGCGTGGGACGGCGACGCGCATGTCGCGCTCGATCCGCAGCGCGTCGGTCGCGGGGCGCCGGCCGGGCGCCGTCGCCGTGACGTCGATCACGTTCCCGCCGGGTGCGAGCGCCACCTGGGCGATGAACTGACCGCCGCTGACCTGCGCGTCCTCGCCGCCGACGCGCACGATGCTGTCGGCGGGCGTGACCGTCCCGCGCACCTCGACGCGGTCGGCGCGCACCGCGCCGCCGTCGTCCGGCTCGGCCAGCTCCAGCTTCACGCGCGGGCCCGTGGCAGGGCGCGGCGTCTCGCCGCAGGCACTCAGGGCGAGGCCGGCGGCGAGCAGGAGCACGAGGCGGCGCACGCCATCTGATGCTAGTGCGACTCGGCCGCGGCGATCTCCTCCTCGCGCACGAAGATCGGCGGGCCGGCGGCCATCGAGCCCGGATCCTCCGGCGTCCCCGCCAGCCACATGTTGAAGAACACGTTCAGCACGACGGCCATGATGCTCGCGGACGAGATCCCCGAGTCGAAGATCGTCACGAACCACTCCGGGAACTCGCTCCAGAACTCCTGCGAGACGACCGGCAGCAGGCCGAAGCCGACGGCGGCGGCGACGATCACGAGGTTGTTGTTGTCGCGGTACTTGACCTGCGACAGCGTCCGGATGCCGCTCGCGGCCACGATCCCGAACAGCACGATGCCGGCGCCGCCGAGCACCGGCAGCGGGATCACGCGCACGATCGCGGCCAGCAGCGGCGAGAGCCCGAGCACGAGCAGGATCGCGCCGCCGGCCGCGACCACGAAGCGGCTCTTGATGCCCGTCAGCGCGACGAGGCCGACGTTCTGCGCGAACGCCGTGGCCGGGAACGAGTTGAAGAGCGGCGCCAGCGCGCTGGCGGCCATGTCCGCGCGCAGGCCGTCGCCGACGCGGCGCGGGTTGACCTTGGTGCCGATGATCGCGCCGACCGCGAGCAGGTCGGCGGTCGTCTCGACCATGATCACCAGGATCACGATCGTCATCGACACGATCGCGCCGATCTCGAACGTCGGGCCGCCGAACGCGAACGGCTCCGGGAACGCGAAGATCGAAGCGTCGCCGACGCCGTCGAAGCTGGCCTTGCCGACGATCAGCGCGACGATCGTGCCCAGGATCAGCCCGAGCAGGATCGACAGCCGCGAGAGCGTCGGGACCTTCGTCAGGATCAGGACGAACGCGCAGCGTCAGGAACGCGAGGCCGATGTTGCCCGGGTCCAGGTAGGCCGGGTTCGGCTCGCCGCCGAGCTCGGGCTGGCCCGTGATCCAGCCCGCGGCGACCGGCATCAGCGAGAGCCCGATCACGGTGATGATCGAGCCCGTCACGACCGGCGGGAAGAAGCGGATGATCTGCGAGAAGAACGGCGAGATCGCGAGGCCGATCAGCGCCGCGACGATCACCGCGCCGAGCACGTTGCGCAGGCCGCCCGTCCCGTCGTCGCCGATGATCGAGAGCATCGTCGCCACCGACGCGAACGAGATCCCCTGCACGAGCGGGAGCTGGGAGCCGAAGTACGGCAGCCCGAGCGTCTGCAGCAGCGTCGCGGCGCCGCTCACGAAGAGCGCGCAGGCCAGCAGCGTGCCGATCTGCGGGCCGGTCAGGCCGGCCGCGTTGCCGACGATGATCGGGACGGCGATCACGCCGCCGAACATCGAGAGGATGTGCTGGACGCCGTAGCCGAACAGCGTCGGGACGGGGAGGCGCTCGTCCTCCGGGCGGGTCGTCTGCAGCTCGTCAGTCATCGGCACGCTCGATCGTGGCCTCGATCAGCCCGTACGGGCGGTCGGCGGGGAAGAAGATCTCGTTCGGGTTGTCGAGCCCGAAGGGCTCGAGATCGACGAGGAAGTGGTGCTTGTTGGGCATCGACAGGCTGACTTCGGCGACCACCTCGTGGTCCTCGAGGACCGCCGCGCCGATCGCGTACAGCGTCTGCTGGAGCGCGAGCGAGTGGACGTCGGCGAAGACCTCGCAGCAGCCGGTCGCGGATCGCGGCGTAGAGCGCGTTGAAGTCGAGCTCGGTCGTCGTGTAGCGCCAGGTCGCGGTCACCGCGGTGGCCAGGATCCGGTCGTCGGTCTCCACCAGCGTCGTGAAGCGGTCACGCGGGAAGCCGTGGAACTCGGAGCCGGTCGACTTCAGCACGACGAGGTCCTTCAGCCCGGAGACGATCACGGCCTCGTCGCCGTCCGATCGTCAGCACCGTCGGTCCGCGTCTCGCCGCCCGATGCGGACGAAGGCGTGATCGTGTCCTCCGATCCGCTCCCACGTGTAGGCGATCGGCCGCCCAGCGCCCGCCCGTCACCCAATCGAAGCTGCTCGTGAAGTGCTTGCCGAGCAGCAGCAGGAAGTCCTCGGGCGAGCCGATCCCGTGCTCGCGGGCAAGCCCGTAGATGGTGTTCTTCTGCGTATCGGTCGCGACGACCAGGGAGTTGTCCCCGGTCAGATGCGTCGCGCTGAAGTCGCCGCGGAGCTGCGACGTGACGTTGAGGTCCTCGATCTCGTGCGTGGGTGTGTCGCGCGTGACCTTGACGATCCGGACCTCGGCCTTCCCGTACTGGTTCGGCCCCAGCCGTGCTCCCGCCATCCACACATCCAACAATGGGCCGCAAGTCGGCGCACGGGACCCGCGGGCCAAAGCGGGTCTGACAACCGGTCGAACGCGAAAGTGCCGGAAGGTCCGTCACATCGCTCCCGGCCGCTCGTTGATCCCGATGAGACACCTCCTCCCCAAGCTCCAAGGAGACCCCGACATGTTCCGAATCCCCGCTCTCCTCACCACCGCGCTCGTCGGCGCCGCGCTCGTCCCGGCGACCGCCAGCGCCGACGTCGAGCTCGGCGGCGCGATCTCGCTGCGCCTCGTCGACAGCCATCACGCGACCGTCAAGTTCGCCTCCGACGAGCTTCCCGTCGGCGCCGACGGGAAGCTCGACGCGCGGATCGTGATGGCCCCCGGCAAGCGCCCGGCCGCGCTGCAAGAAGGTCGGCATGCACGGCGAGGACACGCGCTACGAGTCGCGCGTGACGTCCAAGAGCAAGTTCCGCGTCGGACGAGCGGTACACGGTCCGGCTGAAGATCGCCGGCCAGAAGGACATCGTGCGCAAGATCAGGCTGATCGACGATCGCCGCTGACCGAACGCGAAAGTCCCGCGCCTCTTCGGCGCGGGACTTTCAACGCGGCCGATTGCGGCCCGAAAGGAGGTGACGCGGGCCGGCCGTGGCCCGCGCCGGTCACTCCCGCTGATCGGAGGCGACGGCGTTCAGCGCCTCGGCGACTGAGCCGTCACCACGGCGGCCGACCGGCGCCGTCGCAAGGACGTCGTGCGCGCGGAACCGGCGGCCGCGCCGTTCGGTTGCGAACCGCCGCAAGCCCCTTGACGCGGCGACGATCGCCTTAGCGATCGGCGACGCGATATCGGCGGGCTCGCGGCCGCGACGACATGGGCAGGCCGGAGTGAGGAAGCACCAAGGGCACATGTCCGCGCTCAGTCGCGATGGACGATCTCGTAGAGGCCGACGCTTTCCGGCAGCTTGTCCAGCGCCGGCCGGATCGCTTCCGGGACCTCGGTGCGAGCCTGCTGGTACAGCGCGCCGACCAGCGCCTCAGCCTCCTGTGCGTCGCCGGCGCTCGCGTAGAAGCCGATGCCGACCAGCCGCGCGTTGTCGCGATCGACGAGCGTCATGGAGCCGCGATAGCCGGGAAGCGCGCCGAACGGGTCGGCGTCCAGTCCGTCCATCCACTCCTTGACCTGGTCTGCCAGGTCGAGGTCGACGTTCTCGTAAACGGTGAGGCGGGCGAACATGGGGCACCTCGGTGGCGGGGGCGTTGTCGCAGCGATCCTCGCGCCGGTCGCCTCGGACCGCTACGGGGTGCTCCCGGTGACAGCTCCCTAGGGTTGAGGTGTGCGCAACAGCGGCGCCAGCTCGCGCCGCGAGCTGATGTCGAGCTTGCGGTAGGCGTTGCCGAGGTGCATCTCGACGGTCTTTACCGTCACGAAGAGGGCTTGCGCGATCTCCGGGTTGCTGGCGCCGTCGGCCGCGAGGTCCACGATCCGCCGTTCGCTCGGCGTCAGCGAGCCGAGGCCGGAGGACGTGGGTCGGTGGAGCTTCGCTCCGGTCACCCGAAGCTCCTCGCGCGCGCCTTCCGCGATCGCGACGAGGCCGCCTGCGGTAGCGATGTCGAGCGCACGCCGCAGCGGCTCGCGGGCCGCCATCCGCTCGCCCCGGCGGCGCAGCGCGGCGCCGAGCTCGACCAGCGAGCGAGCAAGCTCGCGGCGCGCCGGCGAACGCTCGAGGAGCGAGACCGCCTCGCGCAGCCGCGCGAGACCCTCGTCGCGGCCGACGATCAGCCCCGAGACCGTCAGCGCCTGGCCGACATGGCCGGGCGTGTCCCAGACCCGCGCCCACTCCAGCGCGGCGGCGGCCTCCCGCGCGGCCGCCGCCTCGTCGCCGGTCCTGTGGAGCATGCGAGCGATACGGAGCCAGCCGTCGAAATACGGGTCAGGCGATGCGTCTCCGTTTCGCCCACGGGATTCGAGCTGGTCGGCCAGCGCGCCCTGCGCGTCTCCGCGCGCGGCGCGGAGGATCGAGCGCGCATCGAGCAGGGACGCGGCGCCGGCGTCGGCAGCGATCGGGCCTGCCGCTGCGAGCACCGCCTCCGCCTCTTCGAGCTCCCCGCGCTCGACGAGCACCTCGACGAGGCACGACACGCAGGGGAAGTGCTGCCACATGCCGAGCGGCAGCGACTCGTATGCCGCCCGGGCGTCGGCCTCCGCCTCGGCGGCCGCCCCGGTTCGGAGGGTGATCCACGCGCGCCACAACGACGCCACGCCGAACCCAGGAGCCGAGCCACGGCGCCGTGCCTCGGCGAGCGCGATCGCCACCGTGCGGTTTGAGGCATCGAGCCGGTCGGCCTTGTACATCCCGCCCAGCACGAAGTAGAGCCACGCCGACTCCGGGCCGATCGCCGCGACGATCTCGGGATCGCCCACCGCCCTGTCGAGCGGTCCCGCGACGTCGGCGGCCGAGCGCCCGAGCAGGAACCGGTGAAGCGCCACGTGCAGCAGCAGCCCGGCCTCGCCCGCCGTGCGGCCCTCCAGGCCCGCGAACCGCTCAGCGGAACCGAGCATATGCTCCATCAGCGCGGTGCTCATGAACGCGGCCATCAGACGCACCGCTTCCAACTCGAGCTCGAGTTCGCGGTGCCGGCCGGCGACGCCGGCGATCGCCGCGTCGACCATGGCGAGCGCCACGCGTGGATCCTGCCGCCCCGGGCCGCTCGCCCACATCAACGCGAGCGCAGCACGCGCCTGCTGCACCTCGTCGAGCGCGGCATCGGATGCCTCGATCACCCGGTCGATCGACTCCGGGCGGCCCAGCCCGTGCTCGGCACGCGCCAGGTCGAGCAGCAGCGCCGAGCGCTCCTCACGCGGCGGCGGCTCGCTGACGGCGCGCGCCAGGCAGGCGACAGCCTCCGCGAGCGCCCCGGAGGCAAGGGCACGCCGGCCGGCCTCGGCCAGCGTGCCGGCAACCTCCGTGTCCCCTTGCGGCTCGGCGTGGAGCAGGTGCATGGCGACCGATTCCGGCGCAGCGCCCGCGTCAGCGAGAATCCGTGCCGCGGCCGCGTGCAGTCGTGCGCGTTCTCCCGCTGGTAGCCCGCTCATGACCGCGTCTCGCACGAGGGCATGCTCGAACTCGAGCGGGCGGGCGTCGCGCAGGATCCCGGCACGCGCCAGTCGCTCGCCGAACGCCGACGCCTCGCGCGCGTCGATCGCGGCCAGCTTCACGACCGTGATCAGCGGCGCGCGCTCGAGCACCGCCACCGACTCGGCGAGCCGCAGCGGTCCCTCTCCCAGACGCGCGAGCGTCGCGCCAACCGTGTCCGCGACCACGTAGGGACCGAGCCGCGCGACCGCATCGGCGTCGTCGACCCCGCGCTCGCGAAGCCCCTCCGCCAGCCGCTCGATCAGCAGCGGATTGCCGCCTGTGGCGTCGTGGCAGGCCTGGACGAACGAGTCGGAAACGGGCGCGCCGCCACGGTCGGCGAGCACAGCGGCCGTCGCCGTCGGCGAGAGCGGTGCGAGCGCGATCGACGTGACGAGCGGCGCCCCCCGGAGCGCGCCGTCCGCCGACGCGTCCGCCGGGCGCCGGGCGGCCAGCAGCACCACCGGCACATCATCGAGCCGGTTGGTGAGGAACTCCAGGAACCGGATCGAGGCGCCGTCGGCCCAGTGCAGATCATCGACCACGAGCAGGTGCGGCCGCTGCGCCGTAAGCCCGGCCACGAGCCAGTAGAGACCGTGAAGCACGCCGAACGACTCGGCGTCGACCTCCGCGCGAGCGGTGTCCGGCAGCACGACAGGGCCCGCCAGCGCAGCGGCGCCGGCCAGCGTCCGACCGCGCACGGCGGCCGACATGCCTCGCAACCGCGGCTCCAGCAACTGCCGGACGACGCCCCACGGGTACGCCGTCTCCAGATCGGATCCGCGCGCGCTCGCGACGACGAAGTTGTGGTCGCACGCCGTATCGCGGGCAACGCCGAGCAGGCTCGTCTTGCCGATCCCCGCCGCCCCGCTCACCACGACCGCGCGGCCCTGGCCGCCGGCCGCCGCATCGAGCGCATCGACGATGACCTGCAGCGCGCTCTCTCGCTCCTGCAGCCGGCCCGGCACGCGGCCGAGTCTATGGCCAACGACAAAACGCCTGCAAACGCGCCCCATGAACGGCCAGCGGCACGGCAGGTGCGCGTCGCTCCTTCCCCGAAGCACCGCGAGCCGGCGCAGTTCGCCCGCAGCCAGAGGCGCAGGCTTCACCGAACAAGGGCGGATCGAATTGGTCTCGAACCACAAAAGGCCTGCAAATGCAGGCCTTTCGATGGGCGATACTGGGCTCGAACCAGTGACCTCCGCCTTGTCGAGGCGGCGCTCTCCCAGCTGAGCTAATCGCCCGGGAGAAGCCGTAGCCTAGCAACCGGATCCGGGGGCTAAGATCACTCACCCACCCCGGCGCCGTGGCGGAGTGGCTACGCAGCGGCCTGCAAAGCCGTCTACACCGGTTCGATTCCGGTCGGCGCCTCTCAGCCGGTGTACTGGTCGTGGTAGTTCCACCACTGGTAGGGCGGCGTCTGGGGATAGCCCTCCGGCGAGTCCTCCCATTCTTCCTGGCGCCCGAGCGCGGTCAGATCGAGGTAGGCCCATGTGCCGCCCATCGCCTCGTCGCCGCGGTTATTGATGAAGTAGGTGCGCCAGATCTGCTCGCCGTCGCGCAGGAACGCATTGGTCCCGTGCCACTCGTCAACGCCGAAATCGGCGTCGAAGTCGTCCGTCAGCGTGTACCACGGGATCCGCTCCCAGCCCATCTTCGCCTGCCAGCACGCGATCTCGCCCTGCGGCGCGCGTGACACGAACGCGAGCGTCGTGTCGCGGGCATTGAGGTGCGCGAGGTGGGCGACCTGGTCGGCGAGGAACGAGCAGCCACCGCAGCCCCGCTCGGGCCAGCCGTGCACGCCCGGCTCGTAGAAGAAGCGATAGACGATCAGCTGGCGTCGCCCCTCGAACAGGTCGAGCAATCTCGCCGGGCCGTTCGGGCCCTCGAAGCGGTAGTCCTTCTCGACCGCCATCCGCGGCATCCGGCGGCGCTGCGCGGCCAGCGCGTCGCGCGCGCGGGTGTGCTCCTTCTCCTTCGCCAGCAGCTCCAGGCGGGCGGCCTCCCACTCCTGCGGCGACACGGTCGGCGGGTGATTCATCGCGGCCTTGTTCCTTTCCAGCGACATCAGGTCCGGACACTGAGACCCGTCCGGACCGCGGAATTCATCGCAGTGGACCGGAACCCGCCGTGAGCTGCGCGTAGTCGCTGACGCTGCGCGGCCGGATTCCGAGCGCGCGCAGCGGCTGATCGGTCCAGCGCGCATCCTCGAGGTCGGCGAACAGTGAGAGGCCCATGATCGACGCGACTTCCGGCCGTGCCCGCCGCAGCACGCGCATGCCGCCGCGCAGCGCCGCCCGCGGGACGTGATGCGTGCGGAACATGCGCCCGCTCGCCGCCTCGAACACTGCAATCGCCTGGTGGCGCGTGACGGCCTCGGGACCGCCGAACTCGACGAGGGCCGGCGGATCGTCGGCGAGCGCCCAGTGCGCGACCGCGGCAGCCGCGTCGTCCACGGCGACGTAGCGCGCCTGCGCCTCCCCGCGACCGAACACGATCACTCGCCCACGTTCGTGGTCGAACTGGCTGCGCGCGGACAGCCAGAGCTCCTGGAACGCGTCCGGGCGGACGATCGTGTGCCGCATCGGGGACGCCGTCAGGCGTCGCTCGACCGCGCGCTTGGCCGCCGCCAGCGGGAAAGAGCGCGCGGCTTGCTCGCTCAAGCCGGCGTAGGAGACGTACACGAATCGCTCCACGCCCGCGCGCTCCGCCGCCTCGATCAGCGTCAGCGTGCCGTGCCCGTCGACCGCGCGGACGTCGAGCCGCTCGCCGGCCAGCGCGCGGCCCATCGCGGTCGCGGTCGTCACCACGGTCGACACGCCGCGCACGCAGCGGTCGAGGCTCGCGGGGTCGCGCAAGTCCCCGCGCACGACTTCATCCGCGTAGACGGGTACGTCGCCACGGAGCAGCACGCGAAGCGGGACGCCCCGAGCCGCAAGCCGCCGAGCGACACGACCACCGAGTTCTCCACCGGCGCCGCACACCAGCAGCATCGGTGCAGTATCTCGCAGAGCTTCAGCGCGCGAGCGCCTCGCTCAGCGCGGGGAGCTTCTTCATGATCCGGTTGAACGTCTCCTGCTCCTGCTCGCCCAGGCGCCCGGCGAGCGCCTGCGTCTCGGCGTCCTGGGCGGCTTCGGCGAGCCGCTCGAGCGTGTGGAAATCGGCGATATTCGACGCCTGCACGGCGGACATATGGCGGGCCCGTTCGAGCACGCGATCGCGCGCGTCGTGCGGGCGCAGCAGATCGAGCGGGGTCAGGCGGCGCGCGGTGGCCCGCGCCACCCCGGCCTGGACCAGCGAGATCAGGCCGCCAAGAGCGCCGGCGTCGTAGCCCAAGGATCGAAGCCGGTCGTCGAGCAGCGGGATGTGGTCGCGCGTCTCGGCGAGGTGGCGGGCGAGCGCGTCGCGGTACTCGCCCGACGGAGCGGCCTCGAGCTGCGCCTGGATCTCGGGCACGGCCGCCCGCTCGCGCTCATGGATCTGGTGCAGGAAGCGCAGCACGCGGGTCTGTGCCAGCGCGCCGTTCGGTTATTGCGTGATCGCCCATAGCCCCAGCAGCAGCATGACGAGCGTGCAGACGCCGCCGAACAGCGCCATACCGCCGTAGGCCACGAGCGCGCCCGAGCCGCCGCGCTCGCCCGAGCGGACCTCCTGGAGGCGTTCGAGCCCCATCAGGAGCAAGCCCCAGGTGAGCACCAGGCCGACGCCGCCCGCGAAGCCGACCAGGACGACCTTTCCCAGCTCACTCCATTCCACCAGCGGTGCGCCGAACAGGATCATGCCGGCACCGCCGCCGTCTTGAGGTTCATCAGCTCTGCGTCGTCTTTGTCCTCGCGGCGGGTCTTGATGAACAACGCGGCCGATCCGGCCAGCGCCGCTGCGCCGACGACGATCGGCCCCGCCGTGTCGCCCAGCAGGTAGACGAGCCCGTAGGCGGCGCCGGCGACGGCCGCGGCGCCCGGGATCGGTCAGCACCCAGGCGATGCCCATGCGCCCCGCGATGCCCCAGTTGACGTCGGTCTCACCGCGCCCGATGCCCGAGCCGACGACGGCGCCGGAGACGACCTGGGTGGTCGAGAGCGGGTAGCCGAAGTACGAGGACGCGAGGATCAGCGTCGCGCCCGACGCCTCGGCCGAGAAGCCCTGCGGCGGCGTGATGTCGCCGGTGACCTTCTTGCCCAGCGTGTCGATGATCCGCCAGCCGCCCATGAACGTGCCCAGCGCGATCGCCGTCGCGCACGAGACCTTGACCCACATCGGCACCGAGAAGTTGTCCGCCGACATGTTCCCGTTGGCTATCAGCGCCAGCACCACGATCCCCATCGACTTCTGCGCGTCGTTGGTGCCGTGCCCGAGCGAGACCAGCGACGCCGAGCCGATCTGGCCCAAGCGGTAGCCCCGCGACGCCGTGTCGTTGCCGATCCGCCGCAGGAACCCGTACGCGAGCTTCGTCCCGACGACCGCCACCAGGCCCGCGATCACGACAGCGAACACGCCCGGGATCAGCACGCTGGAGAGGATCCCCTGCCACTCGACGCCGCCGAGGCCGACCGCGGCCACCATCGCGCCGACCATGCCGCCGATCAAGGCGTGGCTCGACGAGGACGGCAAGCCGAGAGTACCAGGTCGTCAGGTTGAACCCGATCGCGCCCAGCAACCCGGCGAAGATGATCGTCAGCGAGATCGACCCCTGGTCGACGATCCCCTTGGCGATCGTCGCCGCCACGCTGATCGAGAGAAAGGCCCCGACGAAGTTCAGACTCGCCGCCAGCCCGAGTGCCGCCTTGGGCGGCAGCGCGCGCGTCGCGATCGTGGTGGCCATCGCGTTCGCGGTGTCGTGAAAGCCGTTCGTGAAGTCGAACGCCAGCGCCGCCCCAACGACGACAAACAACAACACATCGTTCATCGCCCGTCGTATCGCCGTGACCCACCGATCGTAATCGGTGGGTCACTGAACGTTCACAACAGTCCCAGCAATGCCGCGGCCAGGTACAGCACCGCGAACGCGGCGACGAACACCACAAAACGCGCGAACAGCCTGCGCGCCATGACTTAGAAGAGCTCCCCCATCTGGACGATCACGTACCAGCCGGCGAAGAAGCCGTAGAACGCGACCGCGACCATCAACATGCCCAGGCGCAGCCCGCGGACGCGGATCGCGGGCGGCAGCCCGCCTCGGTTGAGCTTGATCAGCAGGATCGAGTAGATGAACATCACGATGCCGTTCAGGCAGGCCGACAGCACCAGCAGCACGAGCGGCTGGTCGAAGCCCGACAGCAGCACGCAGCAGCCGACGAGGCACATGATCCACACGATCGACGCGTACATCTTGGACTCGCTCCAGCGCTCGTTGTCGCGCAGGTGCAGCGTCTTGAGCACGTCGGCGACGAGCCGCGCGACGTAGTCGACGACGCCGAGCGCCACGAGCACGAGCGAGATCGAGCCGAAGATCCAGAAGAACGTCCCGAACCACGGCGCGACGACCTGCTTGAGGACCTCGCCCTCGCCCTGGATGAAGTCGAAGTCGGCCGCGTCGGACAGGTTCCGCTGGTACACCGTCGAGTAGGCCAGCACGGAGAAGATGACGATCGAGCAGACGCAGATCGCCCAGAAGGAGACGAGCTGCTCCTTGTTGGCGACCTTCCACCAGCCGCTGCCAGCGCTTGAGGTTCTCCTCGTCCTGGCGCATCATCGAGCCGGTCGTCGGGGCGGGCTCGGGCTCGCCGGTGATCGGCGAGACGATCTTCGGGATGTACTCGCCCATCCCGAAGCCCTTCTCGCGGATCCAGTTGGACTGCACGAGGTTGTTCACGCCGCCCGCGCCGGCGAACACCAGGCCGGCCAGCAGCGTCGCGATCGCGACGTCACCCGTCGGCAGCGAGCCGAGGTTCCCGACGTTGTCGCGAAGGTCGGCCCAGGCCGACATCTCGATGGCGGCCACGACGGCGATCGCCAGGAAGACGATCGTCAGCCCGACCTTGAAGAACTCCGCGGTCTCGAGCGTCTTGTAGACGCGTGGCGAGACCGTCAGCGCCGTGCCGATGGCAAGCAGCACGATGATCGCGATCGTGCTCGGGTTCCCTCCCACCAGATAGGTGAACGTCGTCGCCCCCGCGGTGCCCCAGCCGGGCCACACGTTCGGGACCACCGCGAAGCAGCAGAAGAGGATGCCCCACGGCTTCCAGGAGCGGGCGAAGCCGGCGATCGCGGTCTCCCCCGTCGCGAGCGTGTAGCGCTCGATCTCCATGTTGAGGAAGTACTGGATCGTGACGCCGATGACCGCCAGATAGAGGTAGCCGATCCCGGCGTTGGCGCTGATGTACGGCCACAGGATGTACTCGCCGGAACCGACGCCCAGGCCGGCCAGGATCACGCTCGGCCCGAGCACCTTGCGCAGCGGCAACGGCTCCGGCATGTCGCCGTACTCCATCGGCGGGAGGTACTTGCTGTTTACCTCCGGCGCGTAGACCGGCTCTTCTCCCTCGCGCGTGAACCGGCCCTCGGCGGACTCGGTTCCCGTGCGCGTACTGACGCGTTCAGCCAACGTCCCTCACCTCCCGCGCGGGCTCCTCGGGAGCTCCGCGGCGATCTAGCAGACGTGAGTAGTGATGCCCGCCGGGATGGCGCGCTCAAACTCCCAGAGCTTGAGCGCGCTGGTTTTCAGCGGACGACCAGCTTGCCCTTCATCCCCGCGCTCTCGTGCTGGCCGACGCCGCAGTAGAAGGTGTAGGTCCCCTTGCGGAGCGTCGCCGAGTAGGTCGAGACGCCGTTGCGCGTGACGGTCTTGCCGGTGCCCTTGCCCTTGATCCCGACGTTGTGCGGGAGGCTCGACTGGTTCGTCAGCCGCAGCGTGACGCGGCCGGCCGAGGCGCGGACCGTCGACTTGTTGAACTTGAGCGACGTCCCGCTCGCCGACAGGTTGTAGGTGGCGGCCGGGCGGGCGCTGGAGCTCGTGCTCGCGATGCCACCTACCCCGACCGCGACGACGACGGCTCCAGCGGCGATCTTGTTCCTGCGCACGTTCGAATCCTCCATTCGTTTCCGACGCGAGGGTCTACGCAGCGCGCCAAGCCGAGGTTCAGCCTATGCGCCGGATCGGCTGTTGCGCCACCATGGAGCGCGTGGAGCTCACGATCGCGCTCACGCTGCTGCTTCTCCTTCGGCTCCTTCCTGTTCTTCCCGACCGTCGACGCGCCGCCGATCTTCAGCCGCGTGGCGATCACGCTGTGCGCGGCGGAGTTCGTGGCGGTCGTGTTCTGGGCCGCCGGGGACGAGTGCATCGTGGCCGGCTGTGCGGAGGCGGCGCAGACGGCGCGGACCGCGGCGAGCGTCGACATCCCTGTGCTGACGGCGCTGATGCTCGTGCTCGCGACGGCCTACGGGCTGCGGGTCGCCCGCACCTGGTACCAGTTCCGGGATGCAGATCCTGGTCACGGGCGCCCGCGGGAAAGTCGGCGCAGCAACGATCCACGACCTGATCGGAGCCGGGCATGACGTCACGGGCTGCGATCTCGCGCCACCGGTCTACGAGGGCGGCGACCGCGGCGCGCACTACGTCCAGGCCGACCTGACCGACCCCGGCGACGCGTTCGCGGCCGTGCGCGGCCAGGACGTCGTCATCCATTGCGCGGCGCTGCCGGAGCCGACCCGCAACGCGCCGCACAAGGTCTTCGCCAACAACCTGCTGGCGACGTTCAACGTCGTCGAGGCGTGCGTGCGCATGGGCGCCGACCGGATCGTCAACGTCTCGAGCGAGACCGTCGCCGGGCATGGCCTTCGCCGAGCGGCCGTTCCATGCCCCGGCCGCGCCGATCGACGAATCGCTCGCCGACCCGGCCGCAGGACCCCTACGCGCTGGCGAAGCTCTTCGGCGAGCAGCTGATGGACGCCGCCGTCGCGCGCTCGGACGTGCGCGCGATCTCGATCCGGCCCTCATGGGTGCAGTGGGAGGGCAACTACGAGCGCTCGCTCGAGCCCGTGGCTGCGCGACCCGTTCGGCCGCGCCGCCGAGCGAGAGCTTCTGGAGCTACATCGACGTCTACGACCTCGCGCACGCGCTGCGGCTGGCGGCCGAGAGCGCGCTGGACAGGCCACGAGGCGATGTACGTCGTCTCGCCCGACAACGGCACCGGACGGCCGTTGCGGGAGCTGATCGCGCACCACTTCGGCGCGGAGGTCGACGGTCGGCGAGCTCGAGCGCGAGGACGCCGGCGGGATCTCGAGCGCGAAGGCGGCGCGGCTGATCGGCTACCACCCCACGCGCTCGTGGCGCGACTACCTCTCGCCCGACGGCGTGCTGCTCGACGCCGCGCGCGAGCGGCTCGCGCACGGGCGCACCGGCGTGCAGCTGGGCCGGGCGGCGCTGAGTTAGACGATCGTCGGTTCCTCGGCGGTTTCGATGCGCGGGACCGGGACGCCGGCCGCCTCATAGGCGTCGTCCATGTCGAGCGTCTCGAGCTCGAGCAGCTTCGCGGTCAGGCTGTCGAGCTTGTCGCGGTGCTCGGTCAGCAGCCGCATCACGTTCTCGTAGGCCTCGTCGACGATCCGCCGCACCTCGCGGTCGATCAGCTCCTGCGTGGATTCGGAGACCTCGCTGACGCCCGGCAGCAGCGGGCCCTGGGCCTCGGACGGGATCACCGCGATCGGGCCGATCTCCGGGCTCATGCCCCAGCGGCCGACCATCTGGCGCGCGATCCCGGTCAGCTGCTGGATGTCGGACTCCGCGCCGGCCGAGATCGAGCCGTACACGATCTCCTCGGCGATCCGGCCGCCGAGCGCGACCTGGATCCGGCCCGATCAGGTAGTCGACGTCGTAGTTGGTGCGCTCGGAGTCCGGGCTCGAGATCGTCACGCCGAGCGACATCGTGCGCGGGATGATCGAGACCTTGCGCACGGGATCGGCGCCCGGCGTGAGCATGCCGACGATCGCGTGGCCGGCCTCGTGGTAGGCCGTGCGGCGCTTCTCCTCCTCGGAGAGCACGATCCCGCGCGGCGCGCCGAGCACGATCTTCTCCAGCGAGTCCGTGAAGTCCGGCCTCCGTGACCTTCTCGTGGCCGCGCCGGGCGGCCAGCAGCGCGGCCTCGTTGGCCAGGTTCGCGATGTCCGCGCCGACCATGCCGGGCGTGATCGCGGCGATGTGGTCGAGGTCGACGTCGTCGTCCAGCGGCAGCGAGCGCGTGTGCACGCTCGAGGATCTTGCGGCGGCCGTCCTTGTCGGGCGCCGGGACGGTCACGCGGCGGTCGAAGCGGCCGGGGCGCAGCAGCGCGGCGTCGAGGATCTCGGCGCGGTTGGTCGCGCCCACCACGATCACCGTGTCGCCCTGCTCGAAGCCGTCCATCTCGGTCAGGATCTGGTTGAGCGTCTGCTCACGCTCGTCGTTGCCGCCGCCGAACGTGTTGCCGGCGGAGCGGCTGCGGCCGATCGCGTCGAGCTCGTCGATGAAGATGATCGCCGGCGCGGACTTCCTTGGCCTGCTTGAAGAGGTCACGCACGCGCGAGGCGCCGATGCCGACGATCGCCTCGACGAACTCCGACGCGCTGACGCAGAAGAACGGCACGCCCGCCTCGCCCGCGACCGCTCGGGCCAGCAGCGTCTTGCCGGTGCCGGGACGGCCCGCCAGCAGCACGCCGCGCGGGATCCGGCCGCCGAGCTTCTGGTACTTCTCGGGGTTCTTGAGGAAGTCGACGACCTCGGCCAGCTCGACCTTGGACTCGTCGATCCCGGCCACGTCCTTGAACGTGACCTTCGTCTGATCGCCCTCGACGCGGCGCGCCCGCGAGCGCCCGAACGCCCCCAGCGCGCCCATCTGCCCGCCCGACGCGCGGCGCGAGAGCCAGACGAACAGGAACACGAGCAGGATCACCGGCCCGAACCCGAGCAGCAGGCTCGTGAAGAACCCGCGCCCGTCGTTGATCGGCTCCGCCGAGATCTCCACGTTCTTGTCGATCAGCCGCTGCGTCAGGTTCGCGCCCTGGTAGAGCTCGAACGACGGGATCTCGGTCTCGAAGTTCTTCGTCGGCTCGGCCTTGCTGTCCGGGTAGCGGATCTCCTTCTTGAACTCCCCGCCGACCGTCGCGCCCTGCGTCGAGATCGCGCGCGACGTTGCCGTCGTCGACCTGCTTGAGGAAGGCCGGGTTGTACGGGATCCGCACCGACGGCTCGCGCCCCGACGCCAGCAACGTCGCGCCGAGGTAGTTCACGGCCAGCAGCGAGAGCACGATGATCCAGAACATGCGCCCGCCGGGCAGGCCGGGGAACCGGCTCGGCGGCCGTCCCTGCCGATTCGTCGGGCGGCCCTCCCCCGTCCTGCGGGCGCGGCAGCGGCGTCCGAGGTCGCCGCTGTGTTGGGGAGTCCGCCATGCCTTTGACTGTACCTGGGGCCCTCCCGCGCCTCCCATCGGCGCGGCTATACTCGGCGACTCGCGCGGATGTAGCTCAGTTGGCTAGAGCGTCTGCTTGCCATGCAGAAGGTCGAGGGTTCGAGTCCCTTCATCCGCTCTCGATGAACGGCCTGCATAGGAGCGCTTTTCGCGTCGTCCGCGACGACGGCGGATCGAGCCGCGGGAGCACGTTTCTCCCGTGGGTCGGAAATGGGTCGGAATTGGACCCGCGCGCGGATCCTCGGATTCGAAGATCGCGCGGGCCTCGTCGCGCGTGCAGCCCATCACCTGTTCGAGGATCTCGACGTTGCCGTGTCCGAGCTTGAGCAGCTGGGCGTAGACGCCGAGCGTCATCCGCGGGTCGGTGTGGCCGAGCAGCGCCACCGCGCGGCGCGTGTCGACGCGGCAGACGCCGAGGATCGACGCGAACGTGCGCCGCAGGGTGTGCGGCGTGAGATGCGCGATCGGCGGCAGCCCTTGAACGCCAGCAGCTCGTTGGCCTTCGCGTGCACCGGCGCGAGCACGGTGGTGCAGGACGTTGTTGGGCGTGTTGGGCGTCCCGTTGCGGGTGGCGAAGACCGGATCGCCGGGCCCATACGGCCGGCGTGCCCGGTGGTCGATCAGCCGCGCGCGCGCGGCGGGGAGCATCGGGATCGCGCGCTCGCCGGCGTCGGTCTTGGTCACCTCGCGGCGGACGCGAACGGTCCGCGCCGCCAGATCGGCGTCGTGCCCGAGCAGACCGCACAGCTCCGACACCCGCAGGCCGAGCAGCAGCAGCTGCTCGACGATCGCGCGGCGCGGGACGTCGTTGCGGTTGGGCTTCTCCGGCGCGTCGGTCCAGATCAGGCCGCGTCGGACCCGGCCCACCAGCACGTCGGAGACGTTGAGTTCACGGGCGAGCGCGACCGCGGACTTCGGCGAGGCGCGGATGTAGCGCACCTTCTCCCAGTCCAGGCCGCGCGTGTCGGCCTCGATCGCGCTCGCGGCCTCCAGCACTGCGACGATCTCGACCGGCTGCAGGTAGGAGCGCCGTGGCCGCTGGGCCTTCTGGCGGCACTCGGAAAGGTCGGGCAGGCGGTCGATCAGCCGCCGCCGGTGCGCGTACCTGAGCACGCGCTGGTGCGCGCCGATCGCGCGGTTGATCGTCGAGTTCGCCAGCCCGCGCCGGCGTCGGCGATGGGTCGTTCCGGTGCGCGCGTCGACGTAGGACTCCATCAGCGGCTCGCCGCAGCTCGCGCGCGTGCTCGATCGCCAGGCGCGTGTCGATCAGGGCGTCGACCATGTCCTCGACCGCGCGCTCGTCGACCTGGTCGACCGGCAGCGGCCCGAGGATGTCGAGCCCGATCGAGAGCTCGTACTCGAGCTCACGCGCGCGGCGCCCGTGCGGGTCCTCGAGTCGCTTGACCTGCCGGGCGAGCGCCTCGGCGGCGACATCCGCGTAGGCCGGCGCGACCGCGGGCGCCGTGGCGGGCGTCGGTGGGCCCGGTGCGGGGCTCCATTCGCCGCGGTTGACCTTCTCCATCAGGAAGGCGCGCTCACGTTCGGCGCGCTCGGCGTCCCATGCGGCGGAGTCCGCGAGCGAGACGTAGTGGCGCTCGCCATGGAGCGAGAACTCGACGACGAACAGGTCGCCGGGCTTCTTCGGCGGTTTCAGATGGCCGGTGCGGCGCCTCACGGGCGCCGCCCTGGTCTGACAGCTTGCATCGGAGCTAGGTCCTCCGGTGTGGGGGTCCGGGGGTGCGCCAACACTTCCCGGGCCATGGTGGTGAGTGGAGGACCGCAGCATCGCAGGGTCGTCGCTCACCGGGAAGGCCTCGCCCGGACGGGCTTTACGCCGGGGGGCAGCGCGCTCTTTCGCGGGCGCCCACGCCGCCGCGGCGTCGGCTCGGCCGGGCGGGCCTGCCGCCCGCCGCCGGTGGAAAGGAGCTCGCGCACGCGGCGGAGATCGAAACGCAGCGGCGCCCTCGGCCCATCGCCGAGGCGGATCGCCTCGAGCTCGCGGGCGCGAGCGTAGACCCAGTCTCGCTCGACGCCGAGGATCCGCGCGAGCGCCGCAGCGTCGACGAGCCGGGCCGGATGCTCGGTCTGCTCATGCAGCAACTCGACCACACGGGCGGCGACGGCCTCGATGTCATCGGCGTCGAGCGTCATCGGCGGCCGGTCAAGGCGAGCTTTGTGGGGGTTTGGTCGGCGTGGCGCACGAGCTGTCATGGCGCAAATTGCGAACCGCCCGCGAGTTGCCTGCCAGGTTGTAGGGTGCGCGGGCCGTGCCCGCTCCGATCCGGCCCGACGACATCGTGCTCGTGTGCGCCCGCGGGCTGACGTTCCATGCCCGCGTGCTCGGCACCGAGCGCCTGGGCCGGTTCGTGATCGCGCCGCTGGACGCGGCCGTGCGGGTGCGTTCGGCCCGGCTGGCGGAGCTGCGCGGCCATTGGGAGCAGCGCGGCGACCCACGGCCGGCGCCCGCCGGCCCGGCGCAGGCCAGCTTCGATCATCTGCTCGACCGCTGACACGCGGCGACCGCGCGGCGAGCGAGGGAGCCGGGGGCTCCCGCGGGGATCGCGTCGTCGGCCGCGCCGACCAAAGTGCGGCGCCGGAGGTCCCGGCTCGAGAGCCGGGCAAGCGGTCTCCACGCGGCAGGCGTGAATCGAACGCGATGGTCGTCAACTCGCCACGGCGACGGCAGCTGCGGAGCTACGGCCGGGCGGCGCGCGGCAGCGCGCGCTATGCCTGACGGCCAACCGTCCGGACATGCCGGCCGTTGTCTCGGCGCCGGCGCGCCATGGCGTCTGCGCGCCGCGACCGGAGCCCGTTCGCAGGCTCGAGCCGGCCTGCAGCCGCTTGCGCGTTCAGGCGAGGCTGTCGCGTATGTCCGGCGGGATGGACCGGGCCCAGTCGCGGCGATAGGTTCGGGGCGGCGGGACGCGGCCGCGATCGCTGCCGGCCCAGTCGCAGCGATAGGTTCGGGGCGACGGAACGCGGCCGCGATCGCTCGCGGCCTTCAGGCGGTCGCGAGCGTGTGGCGGTGAAGCTTGAGCAGGTTGTGGGTGGCCGTGATCAGGCGCCACTCCGTCCGAACGGCGGCGCGGCCTCTTCGGTGGAAGCGACCGAGGCCGCGGTTGTGCTTGGTCTGGCCGAAGACGGGCTCGATCATCGGTTGGCGTCGGCGGTACAGACCGCCGCCGTGCTCGGTCGCCAGCACGCGGCGCATGAACGCATAGAGGCCGCCGTCCCAGCCCGGCCGGGCGCCCCTGCGCTTGCTCGCGTCCGGAGGAATCAAGACCGGGATGCCCTGATCGACGATCCGTTCCATCTGGCGCTGATGCCAGTAACCGGCGTCCGCGAGCAACACGCCGGGTGTCTCGCTGACGCCGGCGGCCCGCAGTTCGCGGTGGGCGGCCTCGAGCATCGGTTCCAAGTGCCCGAAGTCGGGCGCGGCGGTCATCACCTCGGCCGCCAGAACGACTCGCTGCTCGTTGGTGACGGCCTGCGCGTTGTATCCCTGGATGAATCCCCTGAGTCCCTTCACGACGCGTGAGTCCGGATCGGTGACGTTGATGCGACCTTCCGGCGTGGTCGGCGGCTGGTAGGGGTCCGGTGGGCGCCCGAAACGCCGCCCGTCCTTCATCCGCCCGCGCGCCCGGTAGGCCTCATAGGCCCGGTTGGCGCGCAGCTCGCTCCACAGCTCCTCGTCCAGGCGCCGCTTGCCCTCGCGGAGGCGCCTCGGGCGGCTGCGCGGCACCGGCTGCGGGTTCGCCGCGCGCTCAGCCTCCAAGCGCTGCTGAGCCTCGCGCAACCAGCCGCGGCGACCCTGAGCGGTCGAAAACTCCGGCGGCAGCTCATCGCCGCGCGCCTCGCCAAAGACCTCGTCCTCGGCCGCGTCGATCGCCTTGGCCTCCTCGAGGATCTCGCGCGCCAGCTGCTCGTAATCGAGGTTCTCATTGCGCGACGCATTCGCGTGCAGCTTCGTGCCGTCGTGCCGATCGATGGATCGACTCGGCTCCTGGACGTCGGCTGCGGCGCCGGCCGCTTTCTGCCGCATCGCCCGCGATCGTGGCGCGACGGTGGCGGGGCTGGACGCGACCAACGAGTTCATCGAGATCGCCAGGGAGCGGACGCCCGACGGTGAGTTCGCGGTCGGCGAGATGCAGCATCTCCCCTGGCCGGACGACTCCTTCGACGTCGTCACCGGGTCCACTCGTTCTTCCTCGCGGCCGACATGGTCGCTGCGTTGCGTGAGGCGCGACGAGTCGCGCGCCCCGGCGGGACCGTCGCGTTGACGATCTGGGGCCGGTCAGAGCGCTGCGATTCGACCGGCCTGTTCGCTGCGATGCGGCGGCTTGTCGAGGGCGAGGCCCCCGCGGTCCAGGAATCCGCACCGAAGGCCCCAGGCCGTCCGGCACTCCACGAGGAGGAGGTGATCCGCGGCGTCGCCGGCGAGGCCGGGTTGCAGCCGACCGAGCTCGCGTACCTCGGATACGTCGAGGAGTATGCGGACGTTGAGACCATGACCCGCGGCATGCTTGCGGCACCTCCCGGGCGCGCAGCAAGGCGCGCAACCAGCGCGGAGGTCGTCCGCGAGTGTTGCGTGACGCCGTTCAACCTCGCGTCAGCGAAACAGGCACCGTGCGGCTTCGAGAAGAGGTCCGCTACCTGATTGCAACCACCTGACTCTGCGGATGCAGGCGTCTCGGCCGTCGTCACTCGGACGCCCGGCATGGACGAGACGGAGGCGTGTCTCGCAACAGCGACGAGGCGTCGTGAACGCTCACTTCCCGAGTCACAGCAAGCGTTCACGCGAAGGGATTGCGGACGGCCGGCGGCGCTCCGACCCGATTCCAGGTGTTGGTCAGAGCTGGAGTCCAGCGGTGGCGGACATCATCGGCGCTCGCCGGGCGTGCACGGTGGCGATGATCTCCTCGGTGTCGATGCCTTGCAGGTAGATGCTGGTCGTGCCGAGGAGATCATCGCCACCGCCGCGCGTGATCGTGACGGACGTGCGCGCTCGGGCCGAAACCGGCCCGGTGCTTGTGCACATCGGCGGCGTACGCCGCGGTCAGCGCTCGGGCGGAACCAGCTTCGGCAGCTCGATGCCGCGTGCGCCGGAGGACGGGCGCCGGTACCCGGTGGCGCGCTGGACGCTCGAGGGACGCCACATCGCGCCGCCGCGCAGCGTCGGGACGCCCTCTTCGTTGAGGACGTCGGCGATCGCCTGCAGCGTCATGCCCTGCTCGCGCATACCGGCGATGCGCTCCTGCAGCTCGGGGATGTCCGCGACGGCGGTCCGGCCCTGGCTGTTGCCGCGCGAGCGGGCGGCCTCGAGGCCGCGCCGCGTGCGCTCGGAGATCCGCTCATGCTCCCAGCCTCCGACGCCGACGATGGCGTCGGCGGCGAGCCTCCCGGCCTTGGTTGAAGTGTCGACGTCGACGTCGATGGCGATTAGCCGGCGGCCGTCTTCGTTGAACCAGCTCAAGAGCGGCGCGAGATTGGCGACGTTCGACGAGAGGTCCCGCAGTCGCGCGACGACGAGCGTCTCGACGTCCTGGTTGGCGAGCTGCTCGAGCGCCCACGCCAGCGACGGGCGCTGCTCGCGGCCGCCGGACTCAACGTCGTGCACGACTGACGCCAGGCTCAGGCCTCGGCTCTCGCAGTACGCCGTGACCGCCTCGCTCTGCTTGGCGCAGCTCGCCGTTCGACACGCTCGGAACGCAGACGTAGCCGATCGCGCGGTTCACGGCCTCGGGCGGCAGTTCCGCGTCGACCACCGGCGCCGGCGCGCGCTCCGACGCGGAAGCCGCGGCCGGCGCGTGCTCGGCCTTCGGGTCCCCGAACCAGAGCCTGAGCGCGGCCACACCGAGGCCGAGGGCGATGTACAGGACGGCAAGCCACGCCGGCGCACCGAGCAGGTAGGCGATGACACCGTCGGCAGCAAGCACGATCGCGAGCGCCGCCGCCTGCAGCCGCACCCTCCGGCTCATGCCGGTCCGACCACTGCCATCCATGCGCACGCTCCATCCAATCCGTAAACCACCGACCCGCGAATACCGGGCCCTGAGATGCTCTACCCGTACCGTCGTCAAGTACTCAACACGAGTTTGGCGGTGCGCCCGCGGGGATATCTGCACTGAAAAGCAGCAGATCTCGATGCAGCGGGAAGTGCAAGTGCGGACCGATGGTCCGCGTGTCACGGGCGCCCGGTCCACGGTTAGCCAGATCGCTGACCTAGCTGTAAGTCCTGAGCAGGTTGTTCAGGCGGGTAACGGGTGGCTGTCGCCCGATGGCTGAGTGTCGGCGGTGATGGTTGTAGTGGTAGAGCCAGCCGTCAATGGAATTCCCCCGGTATTGCGGCTCTACTGATCGATCTGTGGGTGGGGTCGGCCTGGGAGGGTGGGTTTGTGGCCGCCGAGGCTGAGCATCGCGAGCGCGATCAGGGCTGTGGCGGAGCGGAACCCGAAGGCGACGCGGGTGATCAGGCGGATCTTGGTGTTGACCGATTCGATCAGGGCGTTGGAGAGGCCGTACTCGAGCGTGGCGTGGATTCGTGATCGGACGGTCGTGAGGCGTTGGCGAGATGCACGAAGGCCGGGATGCGGCAGCGGCGGGCCCAGGACAGCCATTGCTGGAGGGCGTGTGTGCCGGCCTGGCCCTTGACGGCGAACACGTAGCGCAGGCCTTCTTTGAGCAGGTAGGCGCGGTAGAGCCGGGGGTCGGTCTTGGCGATCCAGGCGAGCTTGTCGTGCTGGTGGTCGGTGAGGTTCTCGGGGTTCTTCCAGAGCGCGTAGCGGGCGTGCTTGAGGCGGCGGGCATCGCCGGCGGCGTCGCGCCGGCCGCGGCCTTTGCTGATCGTGGGCCCGCCGCGGCGAGCGTCGTTCCAGGCTTGGCGGCGGACCTCGTCGAGCGCTTCGGTGGCCCACTTGATCACGTGGAACGGATCGGCGCACTGCACGGCGTCGGGGCAGCGTTCGGCGACGACGTCGGCGATCCAGCCGGCCTGGTCGGCTGAGACGTGGGTGATCTGCGCGCTGCGCTCACGGCCGAGCTCGTCAAAGAACGCCCGTAGCGTGGCCCGGTCGCAGCCGGGCGCGGCCCACAACAGCCGCCCGGAGTCATGGTCGACCACGACGGTGAGATAGCGGTAGCCGCGCTTGTAGGCGATCTCATCGATCCCGAGCCGACGCACGCCGTCGAGCCGATCACCGAACACGGCGTCGATCTCGGCCCAGACGCGAGTGATGATCGATCCGACCGTGCGCCACGCGATCCGCATCAACTGCGTGATCGCGGTCTTCGAGCACTGCGTCGCCAGCCACGCCACCTGCTCATCGAACTGCCGGGTATGCCCGGCGCCGTGCCGGGCCCACGGCACCGCGGCGACCACGATCCCGTGCTGCGGGCAGCGAACACGCGGCGCGTGGGCTTCCACGAACACGATCGTCGTCCCCACGTCCAGCGACCGCCAACGCCGCCGGCCGTGACCACGGTCATAACCCGGGCACCGCCACCGGCACACACCACAGCGATCGCGTTCTCGCCAGTCCGGCCGCACGGCCACCACCAGCTCACCGCCCTCGCTGATCCGAACGCCTTCAACGACGGCTCGCCGCAGACCGAGCAGCCGTCCCCATACCCTGATGCCGCGCACGTCGCTACCGCCTTCCCAGGATTCCAGCCGTGAAGAAGCCGGAACCCTAGGCGCCAAGCGGCGTGCGCTCCTCCCTCGCGCTCACTCGACCCACGGATGCATCAGTAGAGCCGATATTGCGGAGTCCTGAGGACTTGCGGCGAAAGCCGCGGTAAGGATGGACACCGATGCCGAAGACGAGGCCTGCCTATCCGGATCAGTTCCGGCGGGAGGCGCTGGGGTTGGTCTGTCAGGGCCGCTCGATTGCGGACGTTGCCGTGCCGAGCGGGCATCGGGCGGCTCCTTGGTCGTTGTTGGTGATGCCTTTGCGTGCTCCTGTCGCCCGGGCGGGCCGGGCGACGCGGAGGCGGCGGGGCGGTGCTAGCGGGGGATCAGGACCTTGTTGATGACGTGGATGACGCCGTTGGAGGCGAGGACGTCGGGCGTGGTGACGCGGGCGCCGCCGACGTGCACGTTGCCGGCGCGGACGCGGACTTGGACGCGGTCGCCGTTGAGCGTCTTGATCGACTTGCGCTTGACCACCTTGGACGCGGTCAGCTTGCCCTGGGCCACGTGGTAGAGCAGCACGGCGCGCAGCTTGGCCTTGTCCTTGGCGAGCGCGTCCAGCGTCGCCTTGGGCAGCTTGGCGAACGCCGCGTCGGTCGGGGCGAAGACCGTGAATCGGCTCGTGCCCGAGAGGGTCTCGGCGAGACCGGCCTGCCCCAGGAGCGAAGCGAGGGTCGTGAACTGTCCGGCCGCGACCGCGGTCTCGACGATGTTCTTCTCGGCGGCGGGAGCGTGACGATCGGCCTGGACGGCGGCGGACGCCGGACCGGCCGCGGCGAGCGCGACGGCGGAGGCGGCGGACACGGCGAGGATGCTGCGGAATGAACGCATTGCGAGTCTCCTTGACTGCGGGGCGGCGTTGGCCGCCCGATGACGGGACGATGTCCTTCAAGCCGCACAGCGATCGGCTCTCCGTACATCGTCTGTAGAGGTGCTGTACAGGTGCTGTACGGTACGCGGTCCGATGCGGATCTGTCAAGGTCTTGTCTAAGTTCTGTATAACTCCGTGTGTGTCCGACGACGGCGTCCTGCGGATCGGCGAGCTGAGCAAGCGCTCCGGCGTGAGCCCGGAGCTGCTGCGCGCGTGGGAGCGTCGCTACGGCCTGCTGCGCCCGACGCGCTCGGCCGGCGGGCTGCGCCTCTACTCGCCGCAAGACCTCGATCGCGTCCGCGTCATGCGCCGGCACCTCGACGAGGGACTGGCCGCCGCCCAGGCGGCCGCTCTGGCGCTGCGCTCCGGCACCAGCGAGGCCGCTCCCGCGGCCGTCCTCTCGCCCGCGGCGATGCGCGAGCATCTCGCCGCCGCGCTGGACCAGTTCGACGAACCGCGCGCCCAAGCGATCCTCGACCAGGTGCTCGCCGCGGTCACCGTCGACACGCTGCTCGCCGAGGTGATCCTGCCCTACCTGCGCGAGCTCGGGGCGCGCTGGGAACGCGGCGAGGCCACGATCGCGCACGAACACTTCGCCTCCAGCGTCCTGCGCGGCCGGCTGCTCGCCATCGCCCGCGGCTGGGGCCTGGGGACTCGGCCCGGTGGCGGTGCTCGCCTGCCTGCCGGACGAGCAGCACGATCTCGGGCTGATCGCGTTCGGGCTCGCGCTGCGCGCACGCGGCTGGCGGATCGTCTACCTCGGCGCGGACACGCCGATCGAGACCGTCGAGGACGCCAGCCGCCGAGTGCGGCCCAGCCTCATCGTCCTCGCCGCGGTCGCCGGCGGACCCGCCGAGCCGCTCCTGGCACCGCTGCGCAAGCTCGCCCGCCGCTACCGCGTCGCGCTCGCCGGACCCGCGGCCGTGCAGGCAAGCGGCACGCTCACGCTGAGCGGCGACCCGATCGCCGAGGCCACCAGAATCACCGCGCTCGTCGAGTCAGACACACCACGCTGACAGCCCGCGATCCCGCACGCTCCAGCTCCCACACGAGACCGGCTCACGGGCATGACCCAGCCGCGCACCGGTTCAGCGCCAGAACCCCTCGCCGCTCGCGACCGGCCGACATCTCCTCGCCCCCCACCGGGGTGCCCGACTCCCCCTAGCACCGCCAAAAGAATCCCGGGCACCCCACCGGGCACACCACGGCCCTCTCGGCATCAGGCTGGGCGCCCGCCGCGCCTTCCAACGAAGCGGGAGACTGCACCGGAGCGAAGACCGCAAGCCCGCTCAAGCCCGATCGAGAGTTTCGTATTCCAACCGCAATGAGGCGTC
>CAVWJU010000027.1:0-59539 GCA_963755275.1 uncultured Solirubrobacteraceae bacterium
ATGTCCCTGTTCTTCGACTCATCGTATTGCTAAGTCGGTCACGCTCTGCGTGGTCATCGCGACCTGCCCGCCGGCCGAGCGGGCGCGCTGCATCAGCGCCAGCGCGCGCTCGCCGGCGCCGGAGGAGAGCACGCCGCCGAACTCGTCGATCAGCGCCGCCCACTCGGTCCCGGCCGGGCAGCGTCAGCGCGGCGGCCGCGGCGTCGGCCAGGAACAGCGTGGTGATCGCGCGCGCTTCGTCGGGCAGATCGTCGACCCAGGTCCGCACCAGCACGATCGCGCCCGCCGCCATCGCCGCCGGCAACGTCACCGCCCCGCGCTCGGGGTCGGGGGTGAGCGTGCGTCCGCCACGTCTCGCCGGCGACCACGCGCAGGCGCAGGATGCCGCCGAGTCAGATCGCGCCGGACCTCGGCGCCGGCGAGGATCTCGCGATGCTCGCGCATCCGCCGCACCAGGTCCTCGTCGGCCTCGCCGCGCGCTCGCGGACGAGCGCGAGCAAGCTGGTCGTAGGCCGCAGCTGCGCGGCGTCCAGCAGCAGCGGCAGGTTCGCCGGCCACAGCCCGGCCGCGCGCAGCCCCGCGGCGACGGTGCCGAGGTGGACCTGCAGCAGGTCGGCGTAGTAGCGGGCGTTGCCCTCGCCGGCGCCGATCGGCGCCACCAGCCGGCTCACGACCGCGCCGGTGTCCTCGCTCCACAGCGGGTTCCACCGATCCGCGGCCGGGTCGCGCGGATCAAGACCACCAACGGCCGCCCGACCAGCCGCGCCGCCGCGCGCAGGTCGCCTCCAGGCCGCGGTCGCCCTTCGGGTCGGTGACCAACACCGCCGACCCCGTCGGCGAGGATCCGCGCGAGCAGCCAGCGGCGCGCGCTGACCGTCTTGCCCGAACCGGTCGCGCCGACGATCAGCAGGTGCCGGCCCTCGCGGCGCGGCAGCCGCCCGTCGCCGTCGGCGCTCATCGGCACGAACGGCTCGTCCGCGGCCACGCGCGCTCACGGACCAGCTCGCCCTGCCCCGCGATCCGCGTCCGCTCCCTGCGCGGCCGCCCGTGCGCGCCGGCGCGCCGCGAGCGCGCGCCCAGCACCGCGACGCGGGCGCGCTCGAACTCGCGCAGCTCACCGCCCGCGCCGAGCGCCGCGAGCCGATAGCGCCGCGCCAGCGACCGCCGCCGCCGACACCGCCCGCCGCCAGACCGCGGCCACCGGCAGCAGCATCAGTCGACGCGTCGCGAGCGCGACGCAGCCACGCCGCGAGGCCCAGCGGCGCCAGCGGGTACAGATTCCACGCCGACAGGCGGGTGCGCCGATGCACCCACCACGCCCCCATCGCGCCCAGCCCACCCCGCGACGAACGCTCCCGCCAGCGCCCCCACCAACACCACGCTCACCGCCGCGCACTCCCCGTCACGCCCGAGCCCACGCTCCGATACACCCGCGACCGGCCCCGCGAGCACCGTTCGCCACGCCCGCGTCTCTGCGGATCGGCGCGATCGCGCCGCTCATCGTCAGACGCCGGACCTCGGCCTGCACGTCGGCCAGCGCCCGCGTCCGAAAGCGCCGCTCCGGCAGCCCGACCCGCTCCGCCGCGCGCGCACCGCGGCCAGCACGTCCGCGCGGTCGGAGACGTAGATCAGCCCGCCCGCGATCCGGCCGGCGGTGATCGCCTGCTCGTGAGCCGGCGAGGATCGCCGCCAGCCGCCGCGGCGACTTGTGCGAGAGCTCGACCTCGACCGCCACCCGCGCACCGCCGCATCACCACGCCCAGAGTCCGGGCGATGCCGCCCGCGCTACGCGGCCCACACCACCGGGATCTCCCACTCCTCGCGCCGCGCAGCTCGCGCTCGCTGACCCACTCGCGCTCGCGCACCGTCAACAGCGCCGCCACCCACGACACCGCCCGCGCGTGCCGCAGCCCGGACCCGTGCGTCGCGCCGGCGCGCACGTCGCCGCGGTCGGCGCCGATCGCCCGCCGCCCCGCGGCCGTGATCGCGACCACGCTGCCGCCCGCGATCAAACGCGCGCACCACCAGGCCCGCGCGCGCGAGCCGCGCCACGTGCGAGTACGTCGCGCTGCCGCCGAACCCCATCGCCAGACCCAACGGCTCAACCCCCGCGACCTCCAGCCGCGCCAGCCACCGCAACGCCTCGAAGCTCCGCCAGCCCCGGCCCGCGCGCCCTCCCGCCACGCCCGCTCACCGCACACCACCGCCACGCCGCCGAGCCCGCCGCTGCCCGCTCACGCCGCCACGCCCGCCGCTGCGCGCCTCCGCCGCTTTCCTTCTCCGTCCTCGTGTCCTCGGCCGTTGCCGTTGCCGTTGCTCGTCGTTGTTCTTCTCCTCCCTCTGTCCTTCTGTTGTTCTGTCCCTGCACCACCTCCGCCCGTCCGCTGATCCCTCCACCACCACTTCTTGGGGGGACTGGATCCGACCCCTCCTGCACCCGTCCACGTAGTGACGTAGGGCGGGAGGGGTCGGATCCAGGCCCCCCACCAACACCGCCCCACACACAGGGATCAGCGGACGGGCGCTATGCACGCCAGTGCATAGCGAAATGCATAGCGCCCACCGACCCGTCGCGACCTCGTCACTGCGAGACGCACGTCCACTGCCGGCCCGCATCACCGACCGTGCGGCCGGGAAGGCTTCGACGGTGACCGTCGTTCAACTGCTGCTCGGCGCAGCGCTGCTGCTGGCCGGCGGCGCGATGATCGCCGCGCGCCGAGCGTATTTCTGGGCGTGAGCCGCGTCGAGAAGGGGCGCCGCCGTCGCGCCGGTGCTGTGGCTGTTTCTCGGCGCGCTGCTGGCCATGAACGGCCTGCTCCTGCTGCTGCTCGCGCTGGCGTAGCCCGCTCGCCCCGTGACCGCCGCGGCTCACGGTCGGTTGGTCATTCGGCCTTCCCTTCGGGCTGCATGCGTGCGGCGGCTCGGCTGAGCGCCGCGGGCGCGGGCGGTCATCTCGGCCAGGTCGCCGGCCTCGACGCCGTCCATGTCGACGTCGACCTCGCGCAGCAGCTCGATCGCGGCCGCGAGCACGCCGGTGGCGACGAACTTGCTGCCCAGCGTCCGCGGCTGGCCGGTGCGGCCCGGCCGCGAGAGCGCGCGCAGGTAGGCGACCTCGTCCTCGGTCAGCTCGACGCCCTGGCGCAACCGCGCCACCGGCTGATGGCCAACCCGCACCCGCGACTCGCGCGACGTCCTCGGCCCGGCGCGCGGCGAGCCCGCCGGTCGCCGTGCGCGCGCGAACAGGCCCGCGACCGCCGCGCGCCGGCGTCGGCGCGTTGGGCGCGCTCATCGCGTCGCCTCCGATCGGCTCGCGCAGGCCGGCGCGGACGGCGAGCTCGGCGGCGAGCGCGCGGTAGTCGGCGCTGACCGGATGCGCCGGGTCGAGCTGGCCGACGGCCAGGCCGGCGGCGTGCGCGTCGCGGACCTTGGTGCTGTGGCGGATCGTGCGTCCGGCACAGCACGCCGCCGGCGTGCTGCGCCGAACAGCTGCTCGAGCTGGGCGCGGATCTCGCGCGCGTGCCGCGTGCGCTCGTCGGCCTGGGTGCCGACGATCCCGAGGTAGCGCAGCGCCCGGGTTGTCGTACTCGCGGACCTCCTCGACGGTCTCCGTCAGCACCGCCAGCCCGGCGACCGACAGGAAGTCGAGCTGCGTCGGCACCAGCACGCGGTCGGCGGCGACGAGCGCGTTCATCGTCAGCGGCGTCATCCCGGGCGGGCAATCGATCAAGCACCAGCGTCGAAGCGCTCGTCGACGTCGAGGCGCTCGAGGCCGCGCTTGAGTCGCTGGTTGGCGCCGCCGCGGCCGGGCTCGCCGAGCGCGCGCTCCGCCGATCGCCAGCGCCTTGCTGGCCGGCACCAGCCACGTGCCCCAGCGGCGTCTCGTGCACGACGCGCGTCGAGCGGGCCGGCGTCGCCGAACTCCTCCGGCATCAGCAGCCGGCTGACCGTGCGATCCGGCGGCGTGTCGAACCCGAGCCCGGCCAGCACCTCCAGCGAGGACTGCGGATCGAGCCCGACCTGCAGCACCCGCACGCCGCGCTCGGCGAGCGCGAAGCCCGAGATCCTTGGTCAGCGACGTCTTGCCCGCGCCGCCCTTGCGGTTGAGCACCGCGACCACCACGGCGCTCACGCCACCCCTCCCGAGCTGCGCAGCTGCGCACGCGCGCAGCTGCTCAGGTGCGCGTGCGCGCTGCGCGTCTGCGCGGTGGCGCACGACGCGGCTGCGCACTGCGCCGGACACGCTGCGCGATCCCGGCGCGCGTCGCGCCGGTGCGCGGATGCGCGTCGACGCAGCTGCGCAACTCGCAGCCGAGCGTCGACCGGCGCGTGCTCGGCACCGCCGATCGCGGCAGGCGCCCGGAGCCACGGCAGCTCGCAGCACGTGGCCGTTGACGTCGGCGCTGGCGCGGCGCGTGCGCTTCGGTGGCGCACGCGAGCGGCGTGGTCGGTGCATGGTCATGGTGATCCCTCCTCGGGAGTCGGATGACGATCGGGCGCAGCTGCCGCTGCGGGGTGTGGGAGCTGCCAGTCGCCGCGGGCGAGCTCGGCGCGGTAGCGGGTCGCGCGCGCGCCGATGCCGTCGAGCTCCTCGCAGCGATCGGGCTCGAGCAGCCGCACTTCGTCGGCGGCCGGGGTGATGGCCAGATGCGCGAGCGCGAGCTCGGCGTTCGGCCACTCCGCCGGGTTGCCGCCCGCCGAGCAGGACCGCGTCGCGCACCCGGCAGCGCCGCGCCTCGGCCGTCTCGACCCGCGGCGCCCGTCGCCGGAAGACGCAGTCGCGCGCCGGCGGCGCGCGGCGCGCCTGGGCGCGCGCGCGGGCTCGCGCCAGTCGCGCCCGGTCGTGCTCGAGCGCGACCGCGCGCATCGCCTTGGCCAGCCCGAGCAGCCGCGCGACGTCGCCGGCGAACCGCTCCGCGCCCCTGCGGCCGGCCAGCGCGCACAGCGCGCCCGCGCCGCTCGCCGGCCAGCCCGGCGGCCGCTGCTCCGCGTGCGCTCGTAGAGCTCGATCGCGCGGCCCACCAGCACCGCGAGCCCCGGGCGCACCGGGCCGGCCAGCGCGCGTCCCGCACTCCACCACCTTGGCCAGCCCGTAGCGCTGCGCCACCCACGCCTCGCGCAACCGACCCAGCGGACACCGCTCGACCCGCCGGCCACGCCACCACCGCGTCGACGCGCGCAGCGACCTGCGGTTCCAGCAGCGCCGATCGGGCCGCGACGGCTCGCTCGACGCGCGGCGAGGCGACGCGTGACCAGGGCGTCGAAGTCCTCGCGCGAAACGGGCCCCATCTCCTCGGTGCCCGCCGTTCGCGGCGGTGGCGTCGCCGACGCCGCCCGGACCGTCGCCGCGCGCCCGCGCGCGCCCGTCTCAGCAACAACCGCTCTCGAGCTCCATCACCGTTCGCGCTGAACGCAGACGGCCGCTGACGCACCACCCCGAGACGTCTCAGATCTCCGAGAACCGTTCGGGGACACCAACGAGAGCGCCGACGTAGGAGGCGCCCCGAAGGGATGCGTCAAATCTCTGCAAGCCCCGCGCAGCGTCTCTGCGCGGGCGATCTGCGACCTCGACGGCTGCGCGCCGCCGCGCCTCGTGCACGGCCAACCCGGCGATCGATCGCGACCTGCGCCCGCCGGCGCGCCGTCGGCACGCCGCTGCGGCCGCGGATGCCGCCCAGGCTCGGCGCCACACGGCCGCGGCGCCGGCGCGCGCGCTCACGCGCCGTGCCACCCACGCGCGCGCCTCCGCGCCGCTTGGAGCTCGAGCGGCGCGGGCGTCGGCGCCGCCAGCAGCACGATCTGCGTCCGCCACCACACCCCGTCCCCGTCGCGCTCAGGCTCGTGCGACGACCAGGCCGGCCGCCTGCAGGTCGTCCAGCCAGCGCTGCACGCTGCGCCGATGCGCGCGCACGAACCGCGCCCGCTCAGCACGATCGCGCGGGACCGGACCCCAGCCGATCACCGGCGCCAACCCCGCCACCAGCTGCCCGATCGACGTCGCGAACCGCGCCGAGCGCTGCGCGTGACCGAGCCGGAACAGGTAGCGCTTGACCGCGTACGCGCGCGTCTCCAACCGATCATCACCCGGCGTCGCGCACCCCCGCTCGCGGCGGGCCCGACCGAGCAACGCGCACACGACCAGCCGCCCCGGCTCGGCCGGCAGCGGCTCGATCGCCGGCCGATACCAGCGACGCGACGACCGTCGAGCAGGAGGTGCGGAGGTGCGGTCCAGCGGCACCGCCAACGCCCGAAGGCGCCGCGGCAGCAGGAAGCACTGCGCCAGCGAGCGGACGCTCGCGGCACAGCTGGAGAGGACCCGAGCAGCCGCGGGCGAGGGCCTCAGGCGCACGGCGACACCACCCCTCATGAAGGGGTTGGCGATCCGTCCGGCGCGCGGCTACAGTTCCGGGTACTTGCATATGTGGGCGCTCACCCGACCGGGTGGCGCTGAGTGGCCGGAAGGCCGCAGACGGAGACCGGGCGGGCACCCGGTCTTCCTCGTTCTGCGGCAGCGACGCGGTGGGCCTCGACAGGCCGGACAGACGCCAGCTCGTGTCGCTACCTCGAGTACCGATGCCGGGGGCGGCGAGAGGCTCGGTAAGTCGCCGTCGTCGTCCGCCGACTGGGCTCCGTCTGGGGGCTGTGCCCCCAGAACGCCCCCAGAATCGGGGTTGAACCCTTCACAAACGGGACCCCCAGAACGAGAGAAACCCCTGCAATCGCAAGGGTCCTGAGGGAGAGCCGACGGCCGGACTCGAACCGGCGACCCCTTCATTACGAGTGAAGTGCTCTACCAGCTGAGCTACGTCGGCACAGAACCGCGAACTGCCTGCAAAACCTGGTGATTCTGCTTGCGGCTGCGAGGCTCAGAATCGTACCAAGTCCTGGCCCGCGTCCTTACCGTAGCGCGCCCGGGCGAAGTCACCACCAGCGTCAGCGATGGCACGCCGGAGCGTGATCGGAATCCGGCTTGGGGTAGAGAACCGAACCGCGTGGGTCAGGCCATCCTCTTCGGCGTCCTGTCGTCGAGCGCGCTCGTCATCGGCGGCGTGATCGGGGCGTTCTGGCGGGCCCCCGAGCGCTTCACGGGCGTGCTGCTCGCGTTCGCCAGCGGCCTGATGATCTCTGCGCTGTCGTTCGACTTGTTCCAGGAGGCGTACGACCTCGGTGGCATCGGGCGTGCGGGGATCGGTCTGATCGTCGGCGCCGCGACTTTCGTGGTCGTGAACACGCTGCTCGACAACTACGTCGGCGACGCTGAGGACGACCAGCGGGAGAAGGTCGAAGAGGGTGCACGCGGCGGTGCGGTCGGCTTCTCGCTGCTGGCGGCCGTGGTGCTCGACGGGGCGCCGGAGAACCTGGCGCTCGGCGTGTCGCTGATCGAGGAGGCGAGCGTGACGCTGCTGGTCGCGATCTTCGCGGCGAACATCCCCGAGGCACTGGTCGGAGCGGGGGCGATGCGCGACGCCGGCCGCTCGCGCCAATACGTGATCAGCCTGTGGTGCCTGACGGCGCTCGTTCTGGCACCGGCGGTCGTCATCGGTCGCCTCGCACTCGGCGGGGTCGCGGACGAGACGCTGGCGTTCGTCCTCGCGTTCGCCGGCGGGGCGGTGCTGGCGGCGCTGGCCGACACGCTCATGCCCGAGGCGTTCGAGCACGGCCGCCCGTGGAACTCGTTCGCGACCGCGGGCGGCTTCTTCCTGGCGTTCGTCGTCGCCACGGCTTGACGGCCGGCAACTCCTCGAACGTCGAGGAATCCGGCCCGCGGCCTCGGCCTCCGGCCAGGGACGACAGGTCATACATCCGCCGAACTTGGCGGGCTCCCGTTGCCGCCTTCGCCGGGCCCTCCTAAGGTCGAAGCCCGTCAACCTCCCATGGGGCCGGATGCCCGTGGGCGTAGTTCGAGGAGTCGATGTCTGATGCGGCGGCCACGGATGGTCCTCCGCCCCCGGGGGGGGTGGACGTGAGCGACGCGCGGGTCCCCGCGCTGCCGACGGTCCTGCTCGCCGACGCCGACCCAGCTACCGGGCGATGGTGCGCGACGCGCTGCTCGAAGGCCGCGAACGCCACCGACGTGCGCACGGTCGGGAGCCGGCGCTCACGCTGCTGCGCTACGCTCGGGCGAAGCACGCCGACGCTGGCGCCACGCGCCGGCGCACGCGATGCAGGAGGCCGCGTAGCGCCATGCGCGTGCTCGCCGTATCGGCCGACGAGGCCCGTCACGCGCCCGTCCGCGCGCTGCTCAAGGGCGCCGCGATCGAGCACGTGACGACGTGCGAGCAGGCGCAGGGAATCCTCGAACAGCGCCGCCACGACGTCGTGCTCGTCGATCGCGAGATCGACCCGCCCGGCGCCGACGGCCTGCACGTCGCCCAGGCGCTGGTGCGCAGCGCACCCGACGTGCCCGTGATCGTCCTCAGCCACCACGCCGACCGTGCGGCCGACGAGCACGCCGCCGCGTCCGGGATCGCCGACTTCCTGGTCGTCCCCGGGCTTTCGCGCGACCGACTCGAGCACGCGATCCACTACGCGCTGACGCACCGGCGCGCTCTTCGACGTCTCGCCGAGTCGGCGGAGCGCCACTCGCTCGCGCTGACCGGCGCCGATGCCGGCCTGTGGGACTGGGACGTCGAGCGCGACGCCGTCTTCTACTCCCCGCGCTGGACGACCATGCTCGGCTACCGCGAGCACGAGATCGGCGGCACGCGCGGCGAGTGGCTCGGCCGCGTGCACCCGGACGAGCGCGCGCCCCTGACCCAGGCGCTCGACGCGTTCGTCGCCGAGGGTGAGCGCTTCGAGTTCGAGCACCGGATCGAGCACCGCGACGGCGCCTACCGCTGGCATCTCGTCCGCGCCGCCGCGGTCCGGAACGACAAGCAGCGCGCGACCCGCATCGTCGGCACCGTCGTCGACGTCACCGACCGCAACGAGGCCGAGCGCCGGCTGCAGCACGACGCGCTCCACGACGCGCTCACCGGCCTGCCGAACCGCGTGCTGTTCCTCGACCGTCTCGACCAGTCGATCCGCCGTGCCCAGCGCCACCACCCCGAGTGCTGCGCCGCGGTCCTGTTCCTCGACCTCGACCGCTTCAAGGCCGTCAACGACTCGCTCGGTCACGCCATCGGCGACGAGCTGCTCAAGGCCGTCGCTCGAAGGCTCGAAGCCGCGCTGCGGCCCAACGACTCGGTGGCGAGGCTGAGCGGCGACGAGTTCACGCTGCTGCTCGCCGACGTCTACGATCCGCACGAGGCGACGCTGATCGCCGAGCGGGTGCTGCAGTCGTTACACGACCCGTTCCTGCTCGACGGGCGCGAGGTGCTCATCGGCGCGTCGATCGGGATCGCGCTCGCGACTGCGCAGTCCGTTCCCGAGCAGGTGATGCGCGACGCCGACGTCGCCATGTACCGCGCCAAGGCCGACGGCAAGGGTCGCCACACGGTCTTCGACGCCGCGATGCACGAGCAGGTCGTGCGCCGGCTGAGCCTCGAACGCGAGCTGCACGACGCGATCGAACGCGGTTCGCTCGAGGTCGGCTACCAGCCGATCGTGCAAGCCGCCACGGGCCGGATCGTCGGCTTCGAGGCGCTCGCCCGCTGGCCGCAGGGCTGATCTCGCGGAGGTGCTGGCGCTCGCGGAGGAGACCGGGCTCGCGGTCCCGCTCGGCCGCCAGCTCCTCACGACCGCGGCGCACCAGCTCGCGGCGTGGCGTGCGCTTCCGCACGGCGCCGGGCTGACCGTCGGCGTGAACGTCAGCGCGCGCCAGCTCGGCGAGCCCGACTTCGTGAGCATGCTGCGGCAGACCCTCGACGAGACGGGCCTCGATCCCCGCGCGCTGCGGCTCGAGGTGTCCGAACAGGACCTGTGCCGCCCGCGCGCGGACGACGCGATCCGGCTCGTGCTCGAGCAGGCGCTCGACCAGCTCGGCGTGCACACGCACATCGACGACTTCGGCACCGGCGCGTCGCCGCTGCGGCTGCTGCACCGCTTCCCGGGCGACGCGATCAAGGTCTCGCCCGCGCTCGTGACCGGAATCGGCCAGGACGCCGGCGCGTTCGAGATCGTGCGCGCCGTCGTCTCGCTGGCGCACAACCTCGGGCTCGAGGTGATCGCCGAGGGCGTCGAGACGCGCGAGCAGCTCGACTACCTGCAGGTGCTGGGCTGCGAGTTCGCCCAGGGCTTCCACGTCTCCGCGCCGCTGACCGGCGCGGAGGCGCGGGCGCTGCTGGAGTCAGCAGCGCCCATCCTCTGACGCCCTACCGCGCCGGGCGGTCCTGCTCGATCCGCTCGTCCTGACGGCCGCGCTCGTAGTCCTCAGATGTGCTGGCCGCCTGCGCGCCACCGGCCTCGCGGCGGTCGTCGACGCCGTCGCCGTCACGGTCGTGACGGTCCGTCAACGCCTCGCGACGGTCGTCGACGCCGTCGGCGTCGCGGTCGTGGGCCTCGGTGCGATCGTCGACTCCGTCGGCGTCGCGATCGTGGCCGGCGTCACGGTCGCCGCGCCCCTCGGTGCGATCGTCGACACCGTCGCGGTCGCGGTCGAGCACGGGCGCGAAGCGGTCGCGCTCGTGGTCGTCGATCAGCTCGTCGTCGGCCATGCCCTTCTCGTGCAGGCCCGCGCGCTCCTGGTGAAGATTCGCCTTCGCGCGCTCGGCCTCGGCCTCGCGCTGCGCGATCCGGGCCCTCTGTTCGGCCTCGGACGCCTGGCGCTCACGTGCAGTCGCCTCGGACCGCTGCTCCTCGGCAGCACGATCGCGCCGTGTCTGCAGTTCGCGCTCGCGCTTCTGGAGCTCGGCCTTCTTGCGCATCCGCGGCAGCAAGGCGAGCAGCGCCACGACGATGAGCACCACGACAACAATGGCGATGATGGCGCCGGTGGTCATGGGATACCTCCTTCAGTGGGGTCGCATGGAAGAGTTCCCGCATGCCTGCCGAGCAAACCGCGCCGCCGTTCGACCTGCAGTCGCATTCGACCTATTCGGACGGTGCGCTGGCCCCCGCCGAGGTCGTCGCGAGAGCCGCGGATGCAGGCGTGAAGCTGCTCGCGCTGACCGATCACGACTCGGTCGGCGGCGTCGCCGAGGCACTCGACGCGGCACGCGTTAAGAACATCGATCTCACGCCGGCGGCGGAGCTCTCCTCGGTCCACGGCGACCACGAGGATCTGCACATCCTCGGCTACGACCTCGACCACACCGACAGCACGCTGCTGGACGCACTCGAGGACTTCCGGCAGGACCGCGTGCGCCGCATCCTGGCGATGGCGGAGAAGCTGCGCGAGCTCGGCTTCGAGCTCGACGACCCCGACCACCCGACGCCCGGCCGCCCGCACCTGGCGAACGCCCTGCTCGCCCGCAACGCCGCGCGCCTGCGCGAGCAGGGGATCACCACCCGCGACGAGATCTTCACCGCCTACCTCGTGCCCGGCACGCCGACCTACGTCCGGCGCGAGCGGCCCACGGTCGCCCAGGCGATCGACGTCATCCACGCCGCCGGCGGGCTCGCCGTCTGGGCGCATCCGTACTGGGACGTCGAGCAGGCACTCCCGACGCTGGACGAGTTCGTCGGCTTCGGGCTCGACGGCGTCGAGGCCTTCTACGTCACCCACACCGAGGCGCAGACCCGCGAGCTGTACGCCGCGGCCCGCGCGCGCGGCCTGCTGACCACCGGCTCGACCGACTTCCACGGGCCCGAGCACGACCGCTTCAACCACTTCCTGGGGTTCGAGCTCTACGGCCTGGAACCCGACCTCGGCCGCCTCGCAGCGGCCTAGACTCGCGACGATGGTGCGCATCGGCATCCTTGGTGCGCTCCAGATCGAGCGCGACGGGCGCCCGGTGGAGATCTCCGGCGCGCGCCTGCGGGCGCTGCTGGCGCGGCTCGCGCTCGCCGGCGGCCGGCCGGTGACGACCGCCGCGCTGGTCGACGCGGTGTGGGATGACGAGCTGCCCGCCGACGAGCAGCACGCGCTGCAGTCGCTGATCTCACGCCTGCGACGCACGCTCGGCGACGCGGTCGCCGCTGCACCCGGCGGCTACCGCCTCCACGACGCGCAGGTCGACGCGCTCGACTTCGAGCGGCGTGCGCTCGACGGCGCCGCCGCACTCAGCGCCGGCGACCCGCAGCAGGCGGCGGCCACGCTGCGCGAGGCGCTCGAGCTGTGGCGCGGGCCGGCGCTGGCCGACGTGCCGACGCTGGCCGCAGCCGCGGCGACGCTCGAGGATCAACGCCTGGCCGCGCTCGCCGACCGCGCCGAGGCCGAGCTCGCGCTCGGCAACGGAGCGAGCCTCGTCGCCGACCTCGAGAGCGCGCTCGCCGAGCACCCGCTGCACGAGCGGCTCGCCGCCCGCCACATCGCCGCGCTCTACGCCGCCGGCCGGCAGGCCGACGCGCTCGCCGCCTACGAGCGGATCCGCGCGCGGCTCGCAGAGGAGCTCGGCGCCGGCGCCGTCCCCGGAGCTCCAGGCCGCCCACCTCGCCGTCCTCAAGGCCGAGCCGGCGAAGCGCCGGCGCAGCAACCTGCGCGCCCCGGTCACGAGCTTCGTCGGCCGCGACGAGGAGCTCGAGCGCATCGACGCGCTGCTCGATCAGCTCGCGGCTCGTGACGCTCGTCGGCCCGGGCGGCGCCGGCAAGACGCGGCTCGCCGGCGAGGCGCTCGCGCGCTGGGTCGACCGCGTCGCCGACGGCGTCTGGCTGGTCGAGCTCGCGCCCGTGACCGCGCCGGTCGAGATCGTCCCCGCCGTGCTGGCGGCGCTCGGCCTGCGCGACGCGGCCGTGCTCGACCGCGCGCGCCAGCTCCCGCGCGACGGCCTCGAGCGTCTGCTCGACGCGCTCGCCGACCGCGAGACGATCCTGCTGCTGGACAACTGCGAGCACCTGATCGCCGACGCCGCCGAGCTCGCCGACCGGCTGCTGGCCGACTGCCCCGCGCTGCGGATCGTCGCCACCAGCCGCGAGCCGCTGGCGATCGCCGGCGAGAACCTCGTGCCGGTCCCGCCGCTCAAGCACGACGCGGTGACGCTGTTCGTCGACCGCGCGAGCTCCGCCTCGCCCGGCTTCGACGCCGACCAGCCGACGATCGAGGAGATCTGCCGCCGCCTCGACGGGCTGCCGCTGGCGATCGAGCTCGCCGCCGCCCGCCTGCGCACGATGGACCTGCAGCAGCTCGCCGCGCGCCTCGACGACCGCTTCCGCCTGCTGACCGGCGGCAGCCGCACGGCGCTCCCGCGCCACCGCACGCTGCGCGCCGTCGTCGACTGGAGCTGGGAGCTGCTGGAGGAGCCCGAGCGCGTGCTCGCCCGCCGCCTCGCGCGTGTTCAACGCCGGCGCGACCGAGGAGAGCGCCGCCGCCGTGGCCGGCGACCCCGACGGGCCTGTTCGCGCTCGCCGACCGCTCGCTGCTCCAGGTGGTCGCCGGGCCCGCGCTACCGCATGCTCGAGACGATCCGCGAGTACGCGCTCGAGAAGCTCGACGAGGCGGGCGAGCTCGAAGCGACCCGCACCGCCCACGCGCGCTACTTCGCCGAGCTGGTCGAGCGCTCAGAGCCCGAGCTGCGCGGCCACGGCCAGCGCGAGTCCTACGCGCGGCTGCAGGCCTCCTACGACGACGTGATCGCGGCCCTGCGCTGGCTCGGCGACTCCGGCGACCGCCGCGCGGCGCTGCGGCTGGCGGTCTCGCTGCTGTGGTTCTGGCTGCTGGTCGGCGCGCAGGAGGAGGCGAAGACGTGGCTCGAGTTCGCCTATGACGTCGAGGGCGAGGCCGATCCGATCGACCTGCTGATCGCCGAAGGGCTGCGGGCGCTGAGCGACGACGGCTCGGACGCGACGCGGCGGTCGCCGAGTTCGGCGAGCGGATCGAGCGCGAGGGCGACGGCCGCCCGCTGCTGGCGCTCGCGCGGCCGATCCTCGCGGTGTTCGCGGGCGAGAACGCGCTGGCCGAGCAGCGCCTGGCCGAGACGCTCGAGCATCCCGACCCGTGGGTCCGCGCGGGCGGGCTGTTGATGCGCGCCCAGCTCGCCGAGAACCACGGCGACCAGGCGCACATGCGGGCCGACCTCGAGCGCGCGGCCGACGGGTTCCGCGCGCTCGGCGACTCGTGGGCGCTCGGCGTGACGCTCTCGTCGCTCGCCGGCGCGCTGATGGTCGCGGACGACCTCGACGAGGCCGAGACCGTGCTCGACGAGGCCGCGGAGCGGCTCGACGCGCTGCGCGAGTCCAGCGGCACCGCGATCCTGTGGCTGCGCCTGGCCGACGTGCGGCTGCGGCGCGGGGACTTCGCCGCCGCGCGCGAGCTGAGCCTGCGCGCCATGGAGGACGCCGACCTGCGCCGCGACGAGAGCGTGCTGATCCGCGCGATGCTGGCCCGCATCGCCTGGCTCGCGGGCGACTTCGACGAGCTGCGCGAGCTGGTCGCCGAGGCCGCGGACCGGCTGGCCCGGCTCGGGCCGCAGCGGGGGGACCAGGGCCATGCCGGCGCCTTCGTCGGCGCGCTCGAGGCGCTCGTGGCGATCGAGGACGGCGACCTCGAGGCCGCCGCGACGCGGCTCGACGCCGCCATCGGAGATGGCGGTGGCGACGGCCGACATGCCGATCATCGCGATGGTCGGGACCGTCGCCGCGCTGCACTCGCTGCGCGCCGGCCGGCCCGAGCTCGCGGCCGAGCAGCTCGGCGCCGCGGCCGTCCTGCGCGGCGCGGAGGACCGCTCCAACCCCGAGGTCGCGCGGCTGCTGGCCGTGCTCGACGGGCCGGCCTACGAGCGCGGCCGCGAGCTCACCCGCGACGCCGCGCTCGCCCGGCTTCGCGTCACGCCCGTCGTCCGTAGGCGCGTAGCGCCAGCGGCACGAAGATCGCCAGCAGCGCGCCCATCCAGCCGAGCGTCCACAGCAGGTCGGTCGCCACCACGCCGCCGGTCAGCAGCCCGCGCAGGCTGTCGACGAGGTAGGTCATCGGGTTGAGGTCCGTGAACCACTGCAGCCAGCTCGGCAGCGTGTCGACGGGCACGAACGTGCTGGCGCCGAACGTGAGCGGGAAGATCGCCAGGAACATGATCCCCTGGACCGCGCCCGGCGTGCGGGCGATCATCCCGACGTAGACCGAGATCCAGCACAGGCAGAGCGCGAACGCGACGCCGAGCACGCACGCGGCGAGCACCTGCGCGGGGTCCGTGGTGGCGCGGAAGCCGATCACGTAGCCGAAGCCGAGCGTGATCACGCACAGCAGCACGTAGCGCACGACGTCGCCGAGGACGGCGCCGACGAGCGGCGCGGCGCGCGAGATCGGCAGCGAGCGGAAGCGGTCGAAGACGCCCTTCTCGATGTCGGAGTTGAGGTTGACGCCGATCGCGACGCCGGCGAAGGCGATCGTCTGGGCCAGGATGCCGGGGAGCAGGAACTGCAGGTAGTCGTGCTGCGAGCCGCCGGCGATCGCGCCGCCGAAGACGTACGTGAACAGCAGGATGAAGATGATCGGCTGGATCGTGACGTCGATCAGCGCTTCGGGGTTGCGCCAGACGCCGATCAGGTTGCGCTTGGCCAGCGCGGCGCTGTGGCGGACGAGCCGCGTCATGCGTACACCGCCTCTCGGTTGGTGAGGGTGAAGAACACTTCGTCGAGGCTCGGCAGCCGCAGCGCGAGCTCGGTCACGGCGATGCCGGCCTCGTTGAGGCGGTAGACGGCCTCGCCCAGCGCCTCGTCGCCGCTCACCGGCACGCTGACCGTGCCGCGCGCCGGATGGTCGGGACGGGCGCCGGAGAGCTCGGCGACGATCAGCTCGACCTCCTCGAGGCGCGCCGGGTCGGCCGGGCGCACGCTCAGCGTCTGGCCGCCGACGATGTGCTTGAGCCCGTCGGGCGTGTCGTGCGCGATCACGCGGCCGTGGTCGATGACCGAGATCTCGTCGGCCAGCGCGTCGGCCTCCTCGAGGTACTGGGTGGTCAGCAGGACGGTCGCGCCGTCGGCGACGAGGTTGCGCACGACGCCCCACATGTCGTCGCGCTTGGCCGGGTCGAGGCCGGTGGTCGGCTCGTCGAGGAAGACGATCGCGGGGCGCCCGACGAGGCCGGCGGCGAGGTCGAGCCGGCGCCGCATGCCGCCGCTGTAGGTGCGGGCGGGGCGGTCGGCGGCCTCGGTCAGGTCGAACCACTCGAGCAGTTCCTGCGCCCGCGCGCGGGCGTCGCGGCGCTTGAGGTCCAGCAGCGCGCCGATCAGCTCGAGGTTCTGGCGGCCGGTCAGCAGCTCGTCGACCGAGGCGTACTGGCCGGTCAGCCCGATCTGCTCGCGCACGCGGGCCGGCTCGCGCGCGACGTCGTGGCCGGCGACGAACGCGGTGCCCGCGTCGGCCTTGAGCAAGCGTCGCGAGGATCCGCACCGCCGTGGTCTTTCCGGCGCCGTTGGGGCCGAGCACGCCGAGCACGGAACCGGTCCGCGCGGCGAGATCGACGCCGTCCAGCGCCTGGGTGTCCCCGAAGGCCTTGCGCAGGCCCCGGGCTTCGATGGCGTAAGTCATGCCGCGCAGCATCGGCAGCGCCGCTCGCACGCCGCTCGCACGGTGCTCACATGCCGTGCGAGTGGGTAGTTCTTGGGATATGCCCGACGATCCCGTCGCCCCGCTGGTCGCGGACTTCGCGCGCTACCGCGTCGATCCCGACGAGGACTTCTCGCTCGACGACTACGACACCTCCGATACGTCCGATGTCGAGCGCGCGGAGGCGGAAGCCGAGCTGGCTTCGCTGGCCGAGCGTATCGCCGAGCTGCAGGCGCGGCTGTACGCCGAGGAGACGCGCGGCGTGCTCGTGGTCCTGCAGGGCATCGACGCCGCCGGCAAGGACTCGACGGTCAAGGCCGTCTTCAGCGGCTCGAACCCGCAGGGCGTGCGCGTCTACACGTTCAAGCAGCCGACCGACGAGGAGGCCGCGCACGACTTCCTCTGGCGCTACCACGCCGATGCCCCGTCGCTGGGGATGATCCACGTCTTCAACCGCTCGCACTACGAGGACGTGCTGGTCGTGCGCGTCAAGGGCCTGACCGACGAGGAGCGCTGGCGCTCGCGCTACGACTCGATCAACGACTTCGAGCGGATCCTGGCGCGCGAGCGGATCGTGATCGTCAAGTTCTTCCTGCACATCTCCAAGGACGCGCAGCTCGACCGCTTCCGCGAGCGCCTGGAGCGCGAGGACAAGCACTACAAGTTCTCGGCCAACGACGTGCGCGAGCGGCGCAACTGGGACGCCTACCAGGAGGCCTACGCCGACGCCGTGCGGTTCACCTCGACGGCGTGGGCGCCGTGGTACGTCGTCCCGGCCGACCACAAGTGGTACCGCAAGCTCGTCGTCGCGCGGATCGTGTGCGCGACGCTCGAGGCGATGGACCCGTGCTGGCCCGAGCCGGACGAGGACCTCGAGGCCTACGCGCTCGAGGAACTGGAGGCCGACAGCGCCTCCTCCAAGCGGTAGGCGAGCGCCTCGCACGCCAGCTCCTCGCTGACGTTGAGGATCAGCCGTGCGCGGGTGTCGTCGACCAGCTCCTGCGCCGTTCGCAGTGCTCGCGGGTCCTTGCCGGCGTCTTCGTTCAGGGCGTCTGCTCGATCGGAGTTGAACGCGAGCTCGGGCGCGCCCGCGGCGACACAGGCGAGGTCGCGGTACCACAGGCCGGCGAGCTGGAGCGCGTGGTCGAGCGCTTGCGTGGCGGCCCGGCGGTCGGCCCGGCGGGCGCGCTCGGTGAACTCGGTCTCGCGCCGCTTGTGCTCCTTCTTGGGCAGGTAGGAGAGCTCCTCCTTGAGCGCTTGCTCGACCTCGTCCTTGGCCTTCGCGCCCTGCTGGCGCGCGCGGTCGAGGACGGCTCGCCAGGGGCGCGTCTCGCCCGTGGTGTGGTGGAGCGGCGCGCGGGCGAACGCCTCGGCGGCTTGTCGGAGCGCCGGCCCGTCGCCGAGCGCGAGCTGGAGCGCCTTCTCGCCGTCGCCGAGGCTCAGCTTCGCGGCGGCCTCGGCGGTCTCGGGCGGGACGCCGCGGCGACTGCAGCGTCTGCGCGAGCTGGCCGGGCGCCGGCGGGTCGAAGCGCACGGGCTGGCAGCGGCTGGCGATCGTCGGCAGGACCTGCGTGAGCTTGTCGGTGAGGAGGATGAGAACGGCGTAGGACGGCGGTTCCTCGAGCGTCTTCAGCAGCGCGTTCGCGGCCTCGTCGTTCATCGTGTCCGCGCGCTCGAGCACGAAGACGCGGTAGGGCGCCTCGAACGGCGTATGCGCCGCGGCGGAGACGACCGACTCGGCGACGTCTCGTCGCAGCATCTCGTGGGCGCCGGAGGGGGTGACCCACGTCAGGTCGGGGTGCGCGCCGTGCTGTGCCCGGAGCTTGGCGTTGTCGGGGTCCTTGGCGTTCCGGGCCAGCAGCTCGGCCGGCGAAGGCCCGGGCCGCTTCCCGCTTGCCGCTGCCCGCCGGGCCGTGGAGCAGGTAGGCGTGTGCGGGCTCGTCCTTGAGCGCGGCGCCAAGGACCGCGCGGGCGTGGGGATGGGCGTCGAGGACCAGCACGGCTCATGATCCTAGGCCCCTGCCAGGCGGCGGACGACCTCGTGCGGCCGCTGCTCGACGTGCCTCGCCCGTGCGTAGGCGCCGAATCACCTCGTGCGGCCGCTGCTCGACTTCCTCGCCGGTGAACCGCAGGACCGTCCAGCCGGCGGCGGTCAGGATGCGGTCGCGGCGCGCGTCGTCGCGCCGGCGCGTCGGGCGCGCGTGGCCGGGCCCGTCGATCTCGACGACCAGTCGGCGCTCCGGCCAGTGGACGTCGACCTGTTCGCCGAGCACCTTCGTGTTCACGAGCGGCTGCTCGATGCCGGCGTCCTCGATGAGGCGGAGGAAGGCCCGCTCGTAGCGGCTCTTCGTGCCCGCGCTGCCGTTCACGTAGGCGTCGATCGCTTCCTCGAGCACGGAGAGGCGATGGCGGCCGTTGGCCCGCGCCATCGCCGCAAGCGTCGCCGCAAGGTCGAACAGGTTCCGATACGCCGCCTCGTCGATGACGTTCGTCAATTCGTCGGACTCCATCACGTCGGTCAGGTCGACGAGCAAGCGCGGGACCGTCGTCACCGGAATGCCGCGTCGCGTCGTTACGTCGCACGGATCGAGCTCGCGGCACCTGTGCAGCTCGATCGCGGGCCGTGGTCGGGGGCGATGCGTGGTCAGCACGTCAATCCTCAGCTCGAGTGCGCGGTAGACCTTCCACAGAATCGCCGCCGAGCGATGGCTCAGCACGGCGCCCGGGCCACCGGCGAACACCGCGACCATCCACCGGGCCTCCTGGGAGAGCCCGTCGTGGCCGACGGCGTAGACGCCGGACGAGATCCGGAACAGGCGGCCCTGTGTGACCCGGCAGCGGACCGCGCTCTCGTTCAAGCCGGCTGAGTACAGCTGCGCGATCGTCACGATCCCGTGCTGGCGAGCGGCAATGCGGGCGACCTCCACATCGGGGGGTGTGGAGCCAAACCGTCGCTCTGCGTCAATTTCGCTCCACACCCCCGCAGTCTCGCCCCGGGGCCTGCAACGGATCTAGACGCAATCGTTACGACTTTGTGCCTTGTCAGACTCAAATGTGTGCTGATCACGGTCGAGGGCCTCGACGGCGCCGGAAAGACGACGCTGATCGCGGGCCTGGCCCGTGAACTCGGCGCGATCGTGCTGCGCGAGCCCGGAGGCGTCGAGCTGTCGGAGCGGATCCGGGCGCTCGTCGCCGATCCCGGGTTGGACGTCGCACCCGCGCGCCGAGGCGCTGCTGTACGCGGCGGCGCGGGCGCAGCTCGTGGCCGAGCGGCTGCGGCCGCTGCTCGAGGCGGGCGAGACCGTGCTGCTCGATCGCTTCGTGGACTCGTCGCTCGCCTACCAGGGCGGCGGGCGCGAGCTCGGCGTCGACGAGATCCGTGCGCTGAACGCGTTCGGGACCGGCGGCCTGCGGCCGGACCGCACGTTGCTGCTGCGGATCGCACCCGAGGCCGGCCTGGCGCGGATCGCCGACCGCGAGGCCGACCGGCTCGAACAGGCGGGGGGCGAATTCTTCGCGCGCGTGGCTCAGACCTATGACGAGCTGGCGGCGGCCGAGCCCGACCGCTTCGTCGTCCTCGACGCAGGCCAAACTCCAGACGCCGTCCTCGCCCAAGCCCTCCAAGCCCTGACGTGAACCACGCCCTCGCCCTCCTCGCCGCCGTATTCGCCGACCCCGCACGGCGCCGCCGGCCAGCTCGCCGAGCTGCGCTCTCAGTGGCGAGACCTCACGCCCGAGGAGCGCGACGCGCTGACCCCACTCGCGAAGCTCGCCGCCGAACGCGTCAAGGCGGCCGACGACCCCGACGGCTACTGGTCCGCGCTGGAGTCGGCAGGACCGCCCGACGACGGGGCAACGCCGACAGACCCGGCCCGAGCCGAACACGAACCGCCCGATCGACCGCTCCGCTCACCGGCGCAGTTCGAACCCGCTCCGCCGACCGCTCCCGCCCGAGCTGACCACGGACCGCTCGACCAGCCGCCCCTCACCGGCGCAGTTCGAACCCGCTCCACCGACCGCTCCCGCCCGAGCTGACCACGGACCGCCCGACGAATCGCTCCCCTCACCGGCGCTGTTCGATTCCGCTCCGACGACCACCCCCGCCCGAGCTGACCACGGACCGCTCAACCAACCGCTCCCCTCACCGGCGCAGTTCGAACCGGCTTCGCCGACCGCCTCCGCCGGAGCTGAACGCCACGCGACCCGCCCCTCGTCCGCTCGACCCGGAGACCAGCCGACCCCCGAGTCCCTCCTCGCCCTGCTCGGCCTCACCACCTTCCGCCCCGGCCAGCGCGAAGCCGTCCAGGCCGCCCTCGACAGCCGCGACGCGCTCGTCGTCATGCCCACCGGCGGCGGCAAGAGCCTCTGCTACCAGCTCCCGGCACTCGCCACCGACGACCTGACCGTCGTCGTCTCCCCCCTGATCGCCCTCATGCGCGACCAGTGCGCCCGGCTTACCGACCTCGGCCATCCCGCGGTCATGCTCGCGTCCACCGAGGACAACCAGGCCGCATTGAACGCCATCCGCAAAGGCGAAGGCGAAGCTCGTCTTCGCCGCCCCCGAGCGCTTCGCCTCGCACCACGTTCCGCAACGCCATCCGACAACGCAAGCTCGCGCTGTTCGTCGTCGACGAGGCCCACTGCGTGTCCGAGTGGGGCCACGACTTCCGCCCGGACTACCTGCGCCTGGCGACCATCATCAAGGAACTCGGCCACCCGCCCACGATGGCCTGCACCGCGACCGCGACGCCGAAGGTCGCCGAGGAGATCGTCGCCCGGCTCGGCCTCAGAGACGCCCGAGCGGGTCCGCTCCGGCTTCGACCGCCCGAACCTCTCCTTCGACGTCCTCCCGTTCGACGGCGAGGGCAGCGTCGCCCGCAAGCGCGGCACGCTCGTCGCCGGCCTCAACATGCCCGAGAACCGCCCCGCGATCGTCTACTGCGGCACGCGCAAGTCGACCGAGGAGATCGCGCAACTCGTCAACGGGGTCGCCTATCACGCCGGCCTGCCCCCCGAGACCCGCACGCGCGTGCAGGACGCGTTCATGCGCGGAGAGGCCGACGTCGTCGTCGCCACCAACGCGTTCGGGATGGGCGTGGACAAGGCCGACGTGCGCTCGGTCTGGCACTGGGCGCTCCCGTCCAGCCTCGAGGCCTACTACCAGGAGGCCGGACGCGCGGGGCGCGACGGCGCGCCGGCCAAGGCGGTCCTGCTCGCGTCGCGATCGGACCTCGGGCGGCTCGTCCGCTTCATCCGCGAGGCCGAGGTGACGGTCGAGCAGGTCGCGTCGCTGGTGAACCGCCTGCACGCACAAGGCGAGCTGGAGCTCGACGCCGGCGACGACCGCGACCGGATCCGGCTCGCCGTCGCCGAGCGAGCGGGAGCGCTGACGCTCGCGCCCGGCGCCGGCGGGCGCGTCCGCGTCCAGCTCACCGACGGCACGCTCGACCGCACCAAAGTCGCCCAGCTGTGCCGCGCCGCGACCGACCGCCGCTGGCAGTCCTACCGCTCGATCGAGCGCTACGCCGCGACCGGCGACCGCTGCCGCCGGCGCCAGCTGCTCGACCACTTCGGCGACCAGACCCCCGGCCGGCCGCAGGGCCGCTGCTGCGACGTCCACGACCCGCCCGACTGGCTGCCGCCGATCACCGCCGCGCCGAAGAAGCTCAAGACCGTCCAAGAGGACGGCCCGCCCGTCTCCGACGCCGAACTGGCGCCCCTGAAGGCCTGGCGCCGCGAACGCGCCGACGGCAAGCCGGCCTACACGGTCGCGACCGACGCGACGCTGCGCGAAGTCGTCCGCCAACGGCCCCGCTCAGAGCAGGAGCTGCTCGCAGATCAAGGGCATCGGCGCGTCCTTCATCTCCAAGCACGCCGACTCGCTGCTGGAGCTGCTCGAGGCTCAGTAGCCGTCCGGGTGCGCCTGGTGCCACGTCCAGGCGTCGCGGATCATGTCCTCGAGCGACTTCTCGGGCTCCCACCCGAGCCCGGAGCGGGCACGCGCGTTCGCCGCCACCAGCAGCGCCGGATCGCCGGGCCGGCGCGGCTGCTCAACAGCGACGATCTCGCGCCCCGTGACGGCCCGCGCGGTCTCGATCACCTCGCGCACCGAATAGCCGCGTGCGCTGCCGAGGTTGTAGATGTCGTGGCGCCCGGGGACGGCCTTCTCGAGCGCCAGCACGTGCGCGCGACCGAGGTCCTCGACGTGGATGTAGTCGCGGACCGCCGTGCCGTCGGGCGTCGGGTAGTCGGTGCCGAAGATCGCGACGCTCTCGCGCTTGCCCGCGGCCGCCTGCAGGACCAAAGGGATCAGGTGCGTCTCGGGGTGGTGGTCCTCGCCCAGCGCACCGCTCGCCCCGGCGACGTTGAAGTACCGCAGCGAGACCGCCGCCAGCCCGTGCGCCCGCGCCTCGTCGGCCAGCATGCGGTCGATCGCGAGCTTCGAGTTCCCGTACGTGTTGACCGGCCGGTTGGGCTGATCCTCGGTGATCAGGTCGACGTCCGGCTCGCCGTAGGTCGCCGCCGTCGAGGAGAACACGAGCCGCCCCACGCCCGCGGCGCGCATCGCGTCCACCAAGTTCAACGTGCCGACGACGTTGCCGCGGTAGTAGCGCTCGGGGAACTCGACCGACTCCGCCACGAGCGAGAGCGCCGCGAAGTGCAGGACGCCGTCGTAGCCGCCGTCGAGCGCGCGCCCCAGCGCGTCGACGTCGAGCAGGTCGACCTCGACGAAGCCCGCGCCCTCGGGCACGGCCGCGCGATGGCCGCGGTAGAGCGAGTCGAGCACGGTCACGTCGTCGCCGCGCGCGAGCAGCTGCTGGGCGACGATCGATCCGATGTAGCCGGCACCGCCGGTGACGAGGAGGCGCATGGCGGCGGCAGCCTAGTACAGCGTCTCGCCGCGCTCGAGCATCGCCACGAACTGCGCGAGCCGCTTCGCCCGCGTCTCGGGCCGCTTCGCATCGTGCAGGCGGTAGAGGATCGCGTAGCGGTTGGTCGAGTTGAGCGCCGCGAAGCTCGCCGCCGCCGCCGCGCTCGCGTCCAGCGCGGCCTGGAGATCGGGCGGCACGGCGATCCGGCTCGGCGAGTCGTAGGCGGCGTCCCAGCGCCCGTCGGCCTTCGCGCGCTCGACCTCGGCCAGCCCGGAAGGCCGCATCGCGCCGCTCGCGATCAGCCCTTCCGCCTTCTCGACGTTGATCTTCGACCACTTCGAGCGCGCCCGCCGCGGCGTGTACTTCTGCATGTAGAACGTCGCGTCGATCGACTTGCGCTGGCCGTCGATCCAGCCGAAGCAGAGCGCAACATCGAGGGCTTCGGGGGGATGAACCGAAGGGATGCCCGTGCCCTTCTTCGCGACCTTGACCCAGACGCCGTCGGCGGTCGCGTGCTGCTCCTCGAGCCAGGCCTCGAACTCGTCCTTGGACGCGAAGGCGAGCAGTTCCACGCGAGACCGACGGTACAGTGGGACGCCCATGTGCATGCGCCCGATCACGGCCCTGTTGGCCGCGCTGGCGCTTCTGGCCGTCATTCCTGCTGCGTCGAACGCGCAGACGCCGACGCCGACCGCGACCGCCGCACAGGACGACGGGACCGCGGCCGAGCCGCCGGAGGACGCGTCCAAGGAGGTCAAGTCGATCTACAGCGATTACAGTCGCGACGGCGTGATCGACGTGTGCAAGCACGCGCGCGAAGGACTGCGGCAGGCGCTCGACTCGATCGAGGCCGACTTCGACCGTGACTTCCCGGACTTCCGCGAGGCGGTCGAGGCCGGCATCCAGCGCCACGACAACAACCGCTGCGCTGAGGACGACGACGCGCAGGCCACGCCGACAGCGACCGCGACGCCGGACGACAGCTTGCCCGACCCGACGCCGACGCCGGACGCGGGCACGCTGCCCGAACCGGACGACTCGAGCGGCGACAGCGACGACGGCGGCGCGCTGCCGCCGCCCGAGGACGGCTCGCTCCCGCCCGAAGACGGCGCCCTGCCCGAGGGCGGCGCGCTCCCCGAGGCGGGCGCCGCCCAGCCGCCGGTCGCCACGCCGGCCGTCCCGCCGCCCGCGGCCGCCGTGACGCCCACCCCGACCCCGACGCCGGTCGTCGTCACCCGCTCGTCGACGGACGAGCTCTTGGTCCCGGGCATCATCGTCGGCATCGCGCTACTGGGCGCGGCGGCGCTCGCCGCGACCGCCTTCGGGAACCGCTCGCCGCGCGTGAAACACGCCTGGAGCGAGGCGCTGTTCCGCACGCGCAGCACCTGGGCCGACTTCTCGGACTGGCTCAAGCTCGGCCGCTGAAAAGCACCGAGGGTGCGGCCTGCCGCACCCGGCCGGGGCCTGCCGCGGTCTACAATGTCCGGTAGGCATAAGACATTGTTTTGCAGGATAAATTCGTTCTCCTGCGACGAGCTCCGGCCCACCGTTCCGTCCGAGGCGAGGTGCATAGTCGACCGCCCGCAGATTTGAGGTCCGTGCCGGGGGTCGGCACGCTGAAGGGAGAAGCAGACGATGGAGCAGATCACGCCGCATACACCGCTTGAGAGCCCGGCTCGGCCGGCCGAGGCCCTGACCGTGCGGCGGCTGTTCACACGGCCTGGCGTCCACCCCTTCGACGCCGTCGAGTGGGAGACGCGGACGGCCGCGGTCGGCTCCTTCCGCCAAGAGGACGTCGAGTTCCCGAAGTCGTGGTCGCAGAACGCCACCAACATCGTGGCCCAGAAGTACTTCCGCGGACAGCTCTCGTCGCCGACCCGCGAGCGCTCGGTCAAGCAGATGGTCTCGCGCGTCGCGGGCACGATCGCCGACTGGGGTCGTGAGCGCGGCTACTTCGCCTCCGAGGACGACGGTGACGCGTTCGAGGCCGAGCTGACGCACATCCTGCTCAACCAGGTCGCGGCCTTCAATTCGCCGGTCTGGTTCAACGTCGGCTTCGAGGAGTCGCCGCAGTGCTCGGCCTGCTTCATCTTGAGCGTCGAGGACACGATGGAGTCGATCCTCGACTGGAACACGCGCGAGGGCCGGATCTTCCGCGGCGGTTCAGGCTCGGGCATCAACCTCTCGAACATCCGCGGCTCGATGGAGCCGCTGAGCAAGGGCGGCACGGCGTCGGGCCCGGTCTCGTTCATGCGCGGGGCGGACGCCTGGGCGGGCACGATCAAGTCGGGCGGCAAGACGCGCCGCGCGGCCAAGATGGTGGTGCTCGACATCGACCATCCCGACATCCGCGAGTTCATCTGGTGCAAGGCCAAGGAGGAGGACAAGGCCGCCGCGCTGCGTGACGCCGGGTTCGACATGTCGATCGACGGCGACGGCTTCCACTCGATCCAGTACCAGAACGCGAACAACAGCGTGCGGGTCACGGACGAGTTCATGCACGCCGTCGAGGACGACGCCGATTGGCACCTGACCGCGCGCTCGACCGGCGAGCCGATCGGCGAGCCGATCAAGGCCCGCGAGCTGATGCGCGAGATCGCCGAGGCCGCCTGGCGCTGCGCCGACCCGGGCGTCCAGTACGACACGACGATCAACCAGTGGCACACGTCGCCCAACTCGGGCCGCATCAACGCCTCGAACCCGTGCTCGGAGTACATGCACGTCGACGACTCGGCGTGCAACCTGGCCTCGCTGAACCTGATGAAGTTCCGCCGGCCGGACGGCTCGTTCGACGTCGAGTCCTTCCAGCACACGGTCGACATCGTCCTGCTCGCGCAGGAGATCATCGTCTCGCCGTCGAGCTACCCGACGAAGGAGATCGGCGAGAACGCGCGCGCGTTCCGTCAGCTCGGGCTCGGCTACGCCAACCTCGGCGCGTACCTGATGGCCAACGGCTTCGCCTACGACTCCGACGAGGGTCGCGGCGCGGCGGCGGCGATCACGGCGCTGATGACCGGCCGCGCGTACGCGCAGTCGGCCAAGATCGCGGCGGCGATGGGGCCGTACGACCGCTACGGCGAGAACCGCGAGGCGCACAACAACGTGATGCGGATGCACCGCGACGCGTCGTACGCCGTGCCGGACGACGCGGTGGCGGACGCGCCGCTGCTGGCGGCCGCGCGCGAGACGTGGAACGAGGCCGTCGCGCTCGGCGAGCTCTACGGCTACCGCAACGCGCAGGCCTCGGTGCTCGCCCCCACGGGGACGATCTCGTTCCTGATGGACTGCGACACGACCGGCATCGAGCCCGACTTCTCGCTCGTGAAGTACAAGGAGCTCGTCGGCGGCGGCACGATGGTGATCGCCAACCGCACGGTGCCGATGGCGCTGCGCACGCTCGGCTACGGCGAGGCCGAGGTCGCCCAGATCGAGGCCTACGTCGCCGAGCACGGCACGATCGTCGGCGCGCCCGGCCTGTCGGCCGAGCACCTGTCGGTGTTCGACGTCGCGGTCGGCGAGCGCGCGATCTCGCACGCCGGCCACATCAAGATGATGGGCGCGGTCCAGCCGTTCCTGTCCGGGCGCGATCTCGAAGACCGTCAACCTGCCGCAGACGGCGACGGTCGAGGACATCGCGGAGGCCTACATCGAGGCCTGGCGGCTCGGCGTCAAGGCGCTGGCGATCTACCGCGACGGCTCGAAGACCGCCCAGGCGCTGCGCACCGACGCGCAGCAGGAGCTCGACGTCAAGGCCTCCGCCGCGCTCGAGGCGGGCGAGGAGATCTTCACCCAGTCCGAGGTCGACGCGCTGGTCACCGCCGCGGTCGAGAAGGCCATCGCCAAGGCCGTGGTCCGCGAGGACGAGCCGCTGCGCAAGCGCATGCCGCGCGAGCGCAATTCGCTCACGCACAAGTTCTCGCTCGGCGGCCACGAGGGCTACATCACGGCCGGCATGTACGACGACGGCACCGTCGGCGAGATCTTCCTGACCGACATCGGCAAGGAAGGCTCGACGCTGCGCGGCATGATGAACTCGTTCGCCACCGCGATCTCGATCTCGCTCCAGTACGGCGTCCCGCTCGAGACCTTGGTGCGCAAGTTCGCCTACATGCGCTTCGAGCCCGAGGGGATCACCACCAACCCGGAGATCCCGTTCGCGAAGTCGATGCCGGACTACATCATGCGCTGGCTGGCCTCGCGCTTCCTGGACGCCGACACCCAGGAAGAGCTCGGCATCCTCACGCCCGAGGTCCGGGCGCGCAAGATCGGCGAGGACGCCGTCTCCGCCGCGTCCGGCGGCTCGGCCGGCCCGACCATCGGCAACGGCGGCACCAAGGCGCCGGCGCCCGCTCCCCGGCCGCCCGCGGCCGCGCTGACGGACTCCCCGCCGGTCGTCCCGGCGCGCATGCTCGGCCTGGACCTCGGCCCGGCCTGCCAGCAGTGCGGCGGGATGATGCAGCGCACGGGCTCGTGCTACACGTGCTCGAGCTGCGGCAACAACACCGGCTGCGGCTGATCCGTCGACACGCATCGAGACATCTCGGTGCGAGCTGCCCGGAGGGCCGGCCACGCCGGCCCTGCCGCGGCTGTGAAGCACGGGCGACCCGGCGCAGGCGCGTTCCCGGTGTGCACGAAGCAGCACTCGCAATGGGCGCCCGCCGCGGTTACGATCGGCCGACCGTGAGACGCGCCGTCGCAGACGCCGGCAAGGACGCCCCGGCCGAAGATCGCCCCGGGCCGGCGCTTCCGTCGCAGGCCGCTCCCCTCGCAGCGCAGGCCGCACCCCCGCCACAGGCCTCCCCGGCGTCTTCGCTGCTGCGGATGCAGCGCATGGCGGGCAATCAGGCCGTGACGGCGCTCGTGCAGCAAAGGCGGCTGGCGCGTTACGAGGCCGGGGAGCACGCCCAGATCGGCGGACCGGGGACCGTGACCGTCAACGGCATCGAGATGACCCAGGGCGAGGTCAACGCCATGGGCGACTTCTACGACTCGCCGGGCGAGATGGTGGCGGCCGATCCCGCCGAGCTGACGAAGCTGCGCGATCTGATCCGGCGCGATCGGGACGCGCGGACGGGCAAGCCGGGGGCCAAGCCGGTCTCGACCGACGAGTGGCAACGGCGACCCATGACCGCTACCTGACGCTTGCCGCGCAGAACCGTGCGCACTTCGCCCCGCCGCCGGGCGAGACCGGCCTCGTCGGCGCGAACCACAAGGCGCGCTGGTATGAGATCCACCGGCAGGCGCTGTTCCAGGCCTGGTTCGATGGCCGCTTCAACAACCGCGCGGTATCGAACACGGCGCGCACCATCAATGCGTTCGGGTCGCACTTCTTGACCGACGCGTTCTCCGCCGGCCATCTGATCAATAAGCCGCTCGTAACGCAGTTCGCGCGCGAGCGCTGGGAGGCTGCTCCGACCACGGGTCTGCTGTTCAAGGAGAACGCCTTCACGAAAGCGGTGGCCGCGAAGGTGCTCGGCGACTCGAGGGCCGGCAGCCAGCTGCGCGGGATGGAGCTCAAGCTGGTCGACTGGGGAGACGTGACGGTCACGCGCTTCTCGGAGTTCCTGTGGCAGTTCGCCAAGAAGGACCCGGACAAATTCTTCAACGCGTTTGCGCGTACGATCCACGACCATCTCGACGACGCCGTCAAGAAGCCCGGCGGCGGCGTCGAAGTGACCAACGAACGCGGCGATAAGCCATGGCGGCTGTCCGGCGACGCGACGCTGGCGCTGAGCCCGGAGACGCTGCGGATCGCCAACGAGGCTGCGCAGCTTGCGGATCAGAACCTCAAGACCGCGGCTGCCGCCACGAGCGAGCCCGACTACTCCGGCTTGTCCGGGCAGGTGTGGGCGCTCACGCCGCGGCCAACGAAGGTCGGCGCGCAGATGATCGACGACGCGATCAAGCACATCGGCAACGCCTCGGACCCCGACTCGATCGCCGCGTTCAGCGCGTTGGCCACCGCCGAGATCGACGCGGGCATCAAAGAGTTGGTGGACGCCGGCTATATGCGGGTCAAGCAGCCGGCGGAGGAATTCGTGCCGCTCGGCATCCCGTGACCCGTCCGGGGCGGAACGCCGAAGGCGCGGGCTTCGAGCTTTCGGGACTCGGGCCGCGCGGCGGGACTCGTCAGGCGCTCAGGAACTGACTGCAGGCCGACGGGTCGCCGGACTCGAAGCCGGCGTTCCAGGCCTCGGCGCGCTGCTCGGGCGTGCCGTGGTGGCCGGGATCGGAGGAGTTGAAGTCGCCCGACGGCCAGCGCGGCGTCGAGCGCCTCCTGGACGTCGCCGTCCTCGAGGCGGTTCTCCTGATAGGCGCTGTTGGCCCAGGTGCCGGCATAGCAGTCGGCCTGGAGCTCGAAGGCGCTCGTCGGAACCTGCTGCCCGTACTGGTCGAAGAGGCCGAGCTCGTGCTGGATCTGGTGCCCGTACTCGTGCGCGACGATGTAGGCGACCGCGAAGTCGCCGGCCGTGCGGCCGAAGCCCTGCGAGCTGCCGGGGAGGGCCTGGTCGAGCGCGCCGTTGTAGATGTCGGTCGCGAACTTCTCGCTGATGTAGATCGTGTCGTCGCCCGGGCAGTAGGCGGCGGCGCTGTCGCCCATCGCGTCGGCACCGCAGGCGCTCTGGGCCGTCTGACCCGACGGGATCCAGGCGTAGCTGACGCGCGGCTCATCCACGCCGGAGGACTCGAAGACCTTGGTCCAGTAGCTGTCGACGTCCTTGGTGACAGCCGTGAGGAACTGCTCCATCGTCTCGGGCTGCGCTCCGTCGCCGGCGCCGAGCACGAGGCCCTGGCTGCTGGAACGCGGGGCCTTGAGCTGCGACGCCTGCTCCTGGGCATCGGCGTCGTTGAAGGCGATAACCGTCGCGCCCGCGAGCGCGAGGACCGCGCACACGGCGGTCAGTCTTCCCAGTGTCTTCATCATCGGCCAGGGGTTATGGCGGGCGGTGCTTAGCCGTTCCCCACAGCCCACAGAAGGGTTCGATAGGAGCTGTCTAAACGTTCCCTCAGCGCTGGGCGATCTTCGATCGACCGACCGCCCGGTGCGCCGCGAAGTCTCCGGCGCTCGGCCGCTTGCGCGCCAGGTCTCGCCACCTGAATCCTGGATGAGAGCGATCGCGATAGCTTTCCGGCCAACAAATCCCCGGATTGTGGAGGGCATCCGTGAGAGGTAGAGGGCTGGCTTTAGGCGCGCTCGGCGCGTCGCTTGTGTTCGCGGCACCGGCGGCCGGCCAGGCGCCGACGGTGCCGGGCGCGTCGAAGAACGTCGAGCGCGTGAAAACGATCACCGAGGCCAAGGACGCGACGGCGATCAACTTCCTCGAGTACCGCGGCCGCGGCCCGCGCGAAGTGATGCTGGTCACGGGCCGCTTCGGCCTGAAGGCCTACTCGCTCGACGACCCGGCGAACCCGAAGCTGCTCGACGAGCTCTCGGCCGAGCGGCTCAAGCTCGAAGGCGACCCGGACGTCGATTTCGGCTCCAACCCGCCGTCGACGTTCTGGCAGAACGAGGACATGGACGTCGACCAGGACCGCAAGCTCGTCCTGCTCTCGCGCGACCCGCGCGCCTACAAGGGCTCGACGACGCGCGAGCCGGGCGAGGCCGACCCGAACGGCGCGACCAACATCGCCGGCGTCTACGTCGTCGACGCCCGCGACCCCGAGGCACTGCGGCTTCTGAGCTTCCAGCAGCTGCCGACGGGCCACACCACGACGTGCATCAACGACTGCCGCTGGCTGTGGACCGGCGGCCCGGCCGCGACCACGCGTCAGCAGACCGAGCTGGGCTGGACGGGACGGCCGATCATCGTCACCGACCTGACGAATCCGAGCCGGCCGCGCGCCTTCCCGATGGAGCCCGTGGACCTGTTCCGCAAGGACGGCGTCACCGCCTACTCGCATGACGTGCAGGTCGACGACTCCGGCGTCGCGTGGGTGTCGGGCGACGGCGGCACGCGCGGCTACTGGACGCAGGGCTGGCACTACGACCCCGTCGACGAGCGCTACAAGCGAGCGACGCCGCTCGAGCCCGTGCCTTACGCCGGCGGCGGCCTGCCCGAGGCGGTCGTGGGCGACACGACCGGCGGCTTCGAGCACAACGCGGAGCGCCCGATCGGCCGCAACGCGCCGGACGGCGACCGCCGGTACCGCCGCGGCGAGCTGCTGCTGGCCACGGAGGAGGACTTCGGGCCGGCCGAGGAGGCCTGCAGCAAGCGCGGTCAGTTCACGATCGCCTCGCTGGACGGCTCCTACGACGGCGACGCTTGGCGCTCGACGCCGGCCAACCCGTTCCGCCTGCAGGTCGTCGGCAAGTGGAGCCCCTTCGAGAAGGAAGGTTCGCGGCCGATCGGCGGCCCGTACAACCCGCTGGCGAACTTCTGCTCGGCCCACTACTTCGACGTGGACGGCAGCACGGTCGCCTACGCGTGGTACGGCGAGGGCACGCGGTTCCTGGACATCTCCGACCCGGAGAACCCGACGCAGTTCGCCTACTGGCGGCCCGACGACGGCATCGTCTGGGCCTCCTACATGCGCAACGGCTACATCTACACCGCCGATCGCACACGCGGCGTGGACATCCTGCGCCTGACGGCGGGCGCCACGGCGGCCAGAGCCGCGGGCAAGGAGGTGTCGGCGCCGGCGCCGTCGGCGAACCAGCGGCGCTTCCTGGCCAGGATGGCCTCGCAGTTCAAGCCGGACCCGACCACCGGCGGTCTCTGCCTGCTGCCGGTCTACTAGGACCGTGACGGGGCCGCCCTCCGGGGCGGCCCCTGCTACATCTGGCCGGGTGCATGAACTGACGCGTCCGGTGCGAGCACGACGGCGTGCTCGACGAGGTGGCGATCGAGGAGCCGCTCGAGATCCGCGTCGACGGCCGGCCGCTCGCGGTGACGATGCGCACGCCCGGCAACGACGAGGAGCTCGCGCTCGGCTTCCTCTACGGCGAGGGCCTGATCACCGAGCCGCGGCCGGCCGGGCCGACCGCGGACTTCGCGGTCAACACGATCGAGGTCACCGGCCCGCTGGTGCGCGATCCGGCCGCGCGCTCGTTCTACACCACGTCCTCGTGCGGGGTGTGCGGGAAGGGCGCGCTCGAGGAGGTCGCCGTCCACGCGCCCGAGCTCCCGCCCGGCCCGTCGATCGACCGTGCGCTGCTCGCCGACCTGCCGGAACGGCTGCACCAGCCCGGCTTCGCCCGCACGGGCGGCCTGCACGCCACGGGTTGTTCACGCCCACGGGCGAGCTGCTCCTCGTGCGCGAGGACGTCGGCCGCCACAACGCGATGGACAAGGTCGTCGGCCGCGCGCTGACCGACGGGCTGCTGCCGCTGCACGCGTTCGTGCTGTGCGTGAGCGGCCGGCTGTCGTTCGAGCTCGTGCAGAAGGCCGCGGTGGCGGGAGCGCCGATCCTCGTCGGCGTCGGCGCGCCCACCTCGCTGGCCGTCTCACTCGCGCAGGACCGCGGCATGACGCTGGCCGGCTTCGCCCGCGGCGGCACGGTCAACGTCTACAGCGGGACCGAGCGGGTCGGCTAGCCGGGCCGCGCGTCCTTGGGCGCGTAGCGGTGGTGCAGGGCCAGCAGGTTGCCGTCCGGGTCGGCGAAGAACGCCTGGTGGCAGACGCCCGAGTCGAGGATGTCGCCGCGGAACTCGATGCCCTCGGCCTCGAGCCGCTCGCGCACCGCGCCGACGTCGTCGACCTGCAGCGCGACCATCGCGCTGCTGGGCGCGAACTCGAGCCCGAACGCATCCGACTGCATGACGGCGAGCGTGAGGTTGCCCGCCTGGTACTCCGAGCGCGGGCATCTTGCCCCACTGCTTGACGAACGGCAGGCCGAGGGTCTCGCCGTAGAACTTGGCGGCGGCGGCATGGTCACGGGTCTGCAGCGCGACGAAGTCGACGCCGGTCACGAAGGAATCGGACATGCCGTGAACCCTAACCGTGGAAGCGCCGCAGACGCAGCGCGTTGCCGACCACCGACAGGCTCGAGAGCGCCATCGCGGCGCCCGCGATCACCGGGTTGAGCAGGCCGACGGCGGCGAGCGGGATCGCGGCGACGTTGTAGCCGAACGCCCACGCCAGGTTCTGCTTGATCGTGCGCAGCGTCGCGCGGCTGAGCCGGATCGCGCTGGCCGCGGCCCGCAGGTCGCCGGAGACGAGCGTGAGGTCGGAGGCCTCGATCGCGACGTCGGTGCCGGTGCCGATCGCCAGCCCGAGGTCGGCCTGGGCGAGCGCCGGCGCGTCGTTGACGCCGTCGCCGACCATCGCCACCACGCGGCCTTCGGACTGCAGCCGCCGCACCACGTCGGCCTTCTCGGACGGCAGGACCTCGGCGATCACCTCGTCGATCCCGACCTCGGCCGCGACGGCGCGCGCCGTCGTCTCGTTGTCGCCGGTCAGCAGGACCGGGCGCAGGCCGAGCTCGCGCAGCCGCGCCACGGCCTCGGCCGAGCTCGGCTTGACCGTGTCGGCGACGACGAAGACCGCCCGCGGCTCGCCGTCCCAGCCGCCGATGACCGCCGTCCGCCCCAGCGCCTCCGCGTCGCGGCGGGCGGCGTCGAGCCGCTCCGGCAGCGCGTCGAAGAGCGCGGGCCGTCCGGCGATCACGGCGCGGCCGTCGACGACGCCCTCGACGCCGAGCCCTTCGCGGTTGACGAACTCCTCGACCGCGCGCGGCTCGCCGGCGGCGCTTGCGATCGCGCGGGCGATCGGATGCTCGGAGAAGAACTCGAGCGACCCGACGAGCGCCAGCGCCTCGTCGCGATCGTCCGCCGATCACGTCGACCAGCGTCATCTTGCCCGTCGTCACGGTGCCGGTCTTGTCGAGCACGATCGTGTCGACGCGGCGGGTGGACTCGAGCACCTCCGGGCCCTTGATCAGCAGCCCGAGCTGGGCGCCGCGGCCGGTGCCGACCAGCAGCGCGACCGGCGTCGCGAGGCCGAGCGCGCACGGGCAGGCGATGATCAGCACGGCGACCGCGGCCGTGAACGCAAACGTCGCGCTCTCGCCGGTCCCGAGCCAGAAGCCGAGCGTCGCGACCGCGATCGCGATCACGATCGGGACGAAGACGCCCGAGACGCGGTCGGCGAGCCGCTGCACCGGCGCCTTGCCGGACTGCGCGGCGGTCACGAGCCGGGCGATCTGGGCCAGCGCGGTGTCGGCGCCGACCTTCGTCGCGCGCACCACGAGCCGCCCGCCGGCGTTGACCGTCGCGCCCGCGACCTCGTCGCCCGGCTCGACCTCGACCGGCACCGGCTCGCCGGTCAGCATCGACATGTCGACGGCCGAGCGGCCTTCCTCGACGACGCCGTCGGTGGCGACCTTCTCGCCCGGGCGGACGACGAAGCGGTCGCCGACCGCGAGCTGCTCGATCGGAACGACGCGGCCGTCGACCAGCGAGACCTCCTTGGCCCCGAGCTCGAGCAGCGCCGTCAGCGCGGCACCGGCGCGGCGCTTGGCGCGCGCCTCGAAGTAGCGGCCGGCGAGGATGAACGTGGTCACGACCGCCGCGGTCTCGAGGTAGATCTCGTCCGCGCCCGCGCCCTGCTCGGGGATGAGGTCGAACGACATCCGCATGCCGGCCATTCCGGCGTCGCCGAAGATCAGCGCGTACAGCGACCACAGCCACGCGGTGAGCACGCCGAGGCTGACCAGCGTGTCCATCGTCGCCGTGCCGTGACGCAGGTTCGCCCACGCCGCCCGGTGGAACGGCCAGGCGCCCCACAACACGACCGGCGTGGCCAGGTTCAGCGCCAGCCACTGCCAGTTGTCGAACTGCAGCGCCGGGATCATCGACACGAGCAACACCGGCAGCGAGAGCAGCGCGGAGACGATCAGCCGCTGGCGCAGCGGCTTGGTCTCGTCGATCTCCTCGGGGGCCTCGGCCGGCAGCACGGCCTGATAGCCCGCGGCCTCGACAGCACCGATCAGCGCTTCAGGGCCGACCGCCGCCGGGTCGTAGTCGACGGTCGCCTTCTCGGTGGCGTAGTTGACGCTGCGCGTGCACGCCCTCGAGCTTGTTGAGGCGACGCTCGATGCGGTTCGCGCACGAAGCGCACGTCATGCCGGTGATCGGGAGTTCGATCTGCGCGCTCATCGCGTGAACTCCGCCGTGTGAATCCGGCCCTCGTGCTTGAACTGGAGGTAGAGCCGGTAACGCGAGGCCGGATCGAGCTCGGTCTCGAACTCGACGCCCGCGCCGGACGGGTGCACGTGCAGGTAGGCGAGATCGCCCTCGCGCAGCGCGACGAGGTGACCGCCGGCGCCGAGGTAGGGCTCGGTCTCGATCCGGCGGCCGTCCTTGGTGATCGTGAAGCCGAGGGTCGAGCCGTCCTGCGCGAGCTTCACCGCATACCCATCGGTGGTATCGGCGTCGGCCCGGGCCGGGAGCGGACGGTAATCGGCGTCGCCGTCGACGGTCAGGTCGGCCGCGAGCGTGTGCGCCTCGCCGTCGCGCTTGAAGTCGGCGAAGACGCGGTAGGCGCCGGCCTCGCGCAGCGTGATCGGCGTGCTCCACGTGCCGTCGGCGGCCAGCTCCGGGTGCAGGTGCTGGAAGCCCGTGCCGTCGCGGCGGACGACGATCAGATGCATCCGCTTCTCGTGCTCGACCTCGAAGTCGCGCACGGCGCCTTCGCCCTCGCGGATCGTGAAGCGCAGCGTCGCCGCGCGTCCGCGCGGGAGATCCGTGTCGTCCAGCGCGAGCCGCAGGCCGTCGTCGACGACCGCGAGGCCGCGAATGGGGTCGGCCGCACCGGAGTGGCCGGCAGTGGCGTCATCGTCGCCGGAGTGCGCGGGTTCCGCGCCGCCGGCCGCCGACCCGTGGCCGGGCTCCGCCCCGCCGGCCGCCGCGTCGTCGTCATCGCCGTGAGCCGGCTCGCGGGCCGCCGCGTCCTCGCCATGTCCGCCGGTTTCGGCGCGCTCGGCGGCATCGTCCGCGCGGTCCGGGCCGACGGCGCCGCCGGCGACGGTGGCGACGCCGAACACGAGCGCGAGCACGGCGGCGAAGCCCGCGAGCTTGAGCGGCGCGTTCACGCCCGCACCGCGTCGTAGCCGGCCTCGTCGATCGCCGCGACCACCGCGCCGTCGTCGATGCCGACGCCGGTCACGCGCACGAGCTTGGTGTCGAGGTCGACGTCGACCGCCGAAACGCCGGCGACGCTCGCCGACCTCGCCGGTCACCGCGATCCTGCAGTGCTCGCAGCTCATGCCGTCAACGCGATAAGTCAATGTCATGGGAGCGTCCTTCACTTCGTCGGAAGATACTACCTAGGGGTATTACTGCGTGCCGACGACTATACCCCCCTAGGGTAAGGGCGAACCAGTGGTGGTAGCTCTACAACGAGGTCAGGCGGAGCGCTCGACGCGCATTGCGCGCGCCAGCGTCCCGCCCAGCACGTGCAGGCGGTCGCCGAAGCGGACCGTCAGCGGCCCGTCGAACGGCTGGCGCTCGAGCACTTCGAGCTCGTCGCCGAGCGCCACGCCGCGCTCGTCGAGGTAGCGCAGCATCGCCGGATCGGTATCCGAGACGCGGACGAAGCGGCCGCGGGCGCCGGCGTCGAGGTCCGACAACCGCATGCTGTCGTCCTCCTCGATCTCCAGCGAGGCGCTCGGGATCGGGTCGCCGTGCGGGTCGCGCGTGGGATTGCCGAGCTTGGCGGCGATCCGCGCCTCGAGGTACTCGGACAGCACGTGCTCGAGCGCCTCGGCCTCCTCGTGCACCCGGTCCCACGGCACGCCGAGGTGCTCGGCCAGGTAGGTCTCGAGCAGCCGGTGGTGGCGCATGACCTCGAGCGCCACGCGCTCGCCCGCCGTCGGTGAGCGCGACGCCGCGATAGCGGATGTGCTCGACCAGTCCGCGCTCGTCGAGCTTCTTGACCATCGCCGACACCGACGCCGGCGTGACGCCGAGCCGCTCGGCCAGGGCGTTCGTGGACACGGTCCCGTCGCCCTGGCGCGCCAGCGCGTAGATCGCCTTGGCGTAGTCCTCGATCGCCACCGAGGGCCGTTGCCGTTCCGTCGCGGCCATCTACGCGGCCACCAGCAGGCCGGTTCCGAACATCAGCGCCATGCCCCCCAGGATGCCCGCGACGGCGGCCGGATACAGCAACCGCCCCTCGTCGTCGCGCACCGACGGCGCCAGCGTGACGATCACCTGCACGATCGCGCCGGCCCCGAAGCCGAACAGGAACGCGGCCATCGACGCGTTGTAGGCGCCCGCGCCGATCCACGCGCCAAGCACCGCCGGCGCTCCGGCGATCAGTCCGAGCATCACGAGCCGGCCCAGCGTGGCCTTCCCGCGCGCCATCGGCGCCACGATCGCGAGGCCCTCCGTCGTGTTGTGAATGGCGAAGCCGACGACCAGGAACGCGCCCAAGGCCAGCGCCCCCGCGGAATACGCCGCACCGATGGCCACGCCCTCGCCGAGATTGTGCAAGCCGATCCCGATCGCGATCAACACGGCCAGCGACGCCCCCGAGGCCGCGGCCGCCTTCCGGCTGAGCCACGCCGACACGCCGGCCAGGACGAGGTACGCCACGGCCGCACCCACGAACACCAGCGCGGCGCCGCCGAACGCCTGCGAGCCCTCGCCGGCCAGTTCGAGCCCTTCCAGCGTGGCGTCGACGGCCAGGAACGCCAGCAGCCCGACGGTCAGCGCCATCAGCAAGCGCAGCCATTCCGGCGGGACGCGCCGCAGCCACGGCAGCCACAGCATCCCGAGCGCCACCGGGATCACGCCGACGTAGACCCCCAGCAGCGCCATCAGGCCGAAGAAGCCGGCGTCGGCGTCCGGGGTCTCGACCGCGACCGGGATCTCGTGCACGATCGTCCCGCCCGAGGAGGTGACGAGCGCGACCTCGTAGGCCTCGCCCTCGATCCACGGCTGCTGGACGCGCACGGTGGCGGTCTCGAGCCGCCCGATCGGCGAGTCCGCCCCGGTGAACTGCGCGTAGCCGTCGTTGACCACGGCCTGGGCGATCGTCACCGCGTCGGGCCCGTCGTTGCGCACCGTCAGCTCGATCACGCCCGGTTCGAGCACCGTGCGCTCGACCGCCAGCTCCTCCGCCGGCGGCCCGCGCCGCTCGCCCAGCCCGGGCGCGCCGAGCGCCACGAAGAGCGCGATCCCGCCCGCGATCAGCAGCAGCGGGACGAGCCCGAGGACCCAGGCCGGCACGCGCACCGCCCGCGTCGCGGTGCCCATCAGGTGACCTCGAAGATGCCTTGCCAGCCGAGCTCGGTGAACTCGGACTGGTGCGCGTGGAACATGTACTTGCCGGGATACGGGAAGCGCCACTCGAGGATCCCGCGCTGGCCCTGGCAGAGCATCACCGTGTCGGTCAGCTCCGACGGGGTCTTCGACGTGCCCGTCGGGTAGTAGTCGAACAAGTTCCCGTGCAGGTGGAACGAGTTGATCAGGTCGTACTCGAGCACGTTGACCAGGTAGATCCGCACGAGCTCGCCGACCTTGGTCGTGAGCGGCCGGTCCATGTAGGCGAAGCCGATCGTGTTGGCGGCGTAGACCTCGTTGGCGCGGTCGAAGTTCGTGTCGAACCCGTTCATGACCATCACCATCTCGTCCGCGTCCTCGCGACCGTCCTTGGGGTCGATGATGAACGCGCCGTAGAGGCCCTTGGCGATGTGCTCGGCCAGCGGCCGGATGTGGCAGTGGTAGAGGTGCAGGCCGGCCGGCAGCGCCTCGAACTCGTAGACCGTGCGCCCGCCCGGCTCGATCTGCCCGGCGCCGATCCCGGGCACGCCGTCCATCTCGGCCGGGTGGATGCCGTGGAAGTGGATCGTGTGCGGGTGCGCGGAGCCGTTGGCGAACGTGATCCGCAGCAGCTCGCCCTCGCGGGCGCGCAGCGTCGGCCCGGGGATCCGCCCGTTGTAGGTCCAGGCGGCGAACTTCACGCCCGGCATGACCTCGATCTCCTTGTCCTGCGCGATCAGCTCCCACTCGCGCACGACGCGGCCGTTGGGCAGCCGGCGCGTCGTGCCCCAGTCGAAGTCGCGCACGAGCTCGTGCGGGTCGAAGCCGTTGGCGGCGTGATCGACGGCGACGTTGTTGCGGAAGTTCGCATGGCCGCTGTCGTGGCCGGCGTGCCCGTTGTGCTGCAGCGCGTGGCCGCCGGCCTTCGAAGCGTGGAGCAGCGCGGCGGCGCCTAAGAGCGGAGCGCCGCCGGCGATCAGACGACGTCGAGTTAGATCGGCCACGCCGATGATTGTGGCATATCTAAATCAGGTTTACACCATGGCAGGGAGCTGCGTACGAGGAACGCGGGCCGGTAGCGCCGCTACGGGACGCGAATCGTCGCGCTCTTGGCGGTCGCGCCGGCGGCCGCCGTGAGCGTGTACGTGCCACGCTTGAGCGTGCGCTTGTTCGGCAGCTTGCGCGTGAGCGTGACGGTGTTGGCACCCGCGCGACCGCCGCGGGACCAGCTGGCGAGCCTCGCCTTGCTGCCACGGCGCTTGACCGAGAACTTGATCGTGGTCGCGGCGGTGAGCGTGGAAGAGACCTTCAGCTTGCTCGTCTTCGTGCGCAGCGAGCCGCGCACCTTGAGCGCGGTGATCGCCGGCGCGACGGGCTGCGGAGCCGGCGTGACGACGGGGGGCGCCGGAGTCGCGGCGGGCGCGCGGCGTCGGGGTCGGCGTCGCCGCGGCGGCGGCGGCGGCGGCGAGTCGGATCCGGGCCCAGGATCGCGTTCGACCGTGCCGTTCTCGTTCAGGCGCCCGCCCGAGACCGAGAGGCCGCTGAGCTGCGGCTTGGCGATCGACCGAGGACAGCAGCGAGTAGCGCAGGAACGACGTCGACGCGTCGGGCCGGGCGGCCAGGGCGGCGGCCGCCGCACCGGCGACGTGCGGCGCGGCCATCGAGGTGCCGCTCATCGTCTCGTACGCCGTCGACCGAGCGCGTTCGAGGCGGAGCAGGATCTCGACGCCGGGCGCGAACAGGTCGACCGAGCCGCCGTAGTTGGAGAAGGACGCCCGCTGGTCGTCCTGTCGGTGGCGCCCACGCAGACGACGTTGGCCTGTGGGAGCGCGCAGGGGAACGGTGCCGTCGGCGCTCGTGCCGTTGTTGCCGGCGGCGACGACGTAGAGCGTGTTCGGATGCTCGGCGATCGACGTTCCGGAGGATCTGCGAGTCGCTGGCGCCACCGATCGAGGCGTTGACGATCCGGACGCCGTGGTCGCCGGCGTAGTCGAAGGCGGCGATGACGCCGCTCATGACGCCCTCGCCCTCGTTGCCGAGCACCCGCAGCGCCATGACCTTGGCCGACGGCGCGACGCCGACCGCGCCCGCCTCGTTCGCGGCGTCGGCGGCGATCGTGCCCGCCACGTGCGAGCCGTGCCCGTCGTCGTCCTCCGGGACCGCGTCGTTGTCGACGAAGTCCCAGCCGCGGGCTGATGTGGTCCTTGAGGTCGGCATGGGTCGCGTTGATGCCGGTGTCCACGACCGCGACGGTCACGCCGGAGCCCTCGCTCTTGTCCCAGGCCTCCGGCGCGTCGATGTCGGTGTCCCTGGAGTTGTTGAGGCTCCAGGACGAGGACCAGCTGAAGGTGCTCGAGACGTTCGTGAGCCATACCGTCTGGTCGAGCTCGGCGTGCCGACGTGGCGGTCGGCGCGCAGCGCGGCGAGCGCCTTGACGAGGTCTTTGCCGCGGGTCGGCTCGACCAACTCCGTGTGATCGAGCGACAGCGTGTCGACGAACTTGACGCCGGCGTTCTTGCGCAGCTCGGCGCGCTCGCTGCTGTCCAGCCCCGGCGCGCGCTGGACGATGATGTCGCCCTCGTCCGCACGCGCGACCGCGGGCACGGCGAGCACGATGACGGCGGTGAGGGCGGGCAGGCAGCGGCGCATCCTTCACGCGTATCGGCACCTCGCCGAAGGAACTTGAGTGTGCGACGCGTCACATTTTCGCGGGGCGGAGTCGACCTGCTGGCTGGGCGCGTGATCTCACCTCGAGGGCGTCCTCAGCCGGTAGGTGTTCGAGACCATGCCGTCCGGCAGCCGCTCGGAGCCCGTGAGCTCCAGCGTGCCCGGGATCGCGCGCGCGAACAGCGGGATGCCGCGCCCGAGCACGACCGGGACGTAGGCGACGATCAGCTCGTCGAGCAGGCCCTCGTCGGCGAACTGGCTGGCGAGCTGGCCGCCGCCCACGACCCACAGGTTCCCGTCGCCGGCCCGCATCTGCGCGATGTGGTCGGACGGCGAGCCCTCGACGAAGCGCACGTCCGCGCCCTCGGGCACCGGCAGGTCGCTGCGGTGCGTGAAGACCCAGGTCGGCCGGCCGGGATAGTCCCACGGGCGGTCGTGGGCGGCCATGAACTCGTAGGTCGAGGCGCCGACGGCGAGCGCGCTCACGTGCCGGAAGAACTCCAGGTAGCCGATGTCCTCGTCGACGTTGGGATCGCCCGCGGCGTCGAAAAGCCACTGCAAACCGCCGTCTTCCTCGGCGATGTAGCCGTCCAGGCTCGCGGCCACGTAGTACTGGGTCAGCGGCATATACGAGGTTCTTATACAGGCATCATGAGACGCTGAGCGGCGGCGTAGGGAGCGCTCAGCGACCGCGTCGAAGCTGTCCGCATGAACGTCATCAAGCCGCTCCTCCCCCTCGCCGCAGCCGCGGTGATCGGCGGTGGCGCGGGCGCCGTCGCTACCACCGCGCTTCACGACGACTCCCCCACCGTCCGCACGATTACTCAGACCCGCACCGTCGCCAACACCACGTCCTCGACGACGACGGGCACCATGAGCCCGCACGACGTCTACCAGTCCGCCAAGGACTCGGTGGCGTACATCTCGACCGGGTCGGGCACCGGCTCGGGCTTCGTCGTCTCCGCCGACGGCTACATCGTCACCAACGCCCACGTCGTCGACGGCGCGAACCAGATCAAGGCCAAGATCGGCGACGGCAAGGCGCTCGACGCCAAGCTCGTCGGCCAGGACGCCTCGACCGACCTCGCGCTCCTGAAGGTCTCAGCCTCGAACCTCAAGCCGCTCGCGCTCGGCCGACTCCGGCACGGTCGAGGTCGGCGACCCGGCGTACGCCATCGGCAACCCGTTCGGCCTCGACCGCACGCTCACCACCGGCGTCGTGTCCGCCCTGCAGCGCGAGATCTCCTCGCCCAACGGCTTCTCGATCGATGACGTCATCCAGACCGACGCCGCGATCAACCCCGGCAACTCGGGCGGCCCGCTGTTCAACGCGCAGGGCCAGGTGATCGGCGTCAACTCGCAGATCGAGTCCCCGAACACGAGCTCGAGCGGCACGGCCGGCAACGTCGGCATCGGCTTCGCGATCCCGGCCAACACGGTCAAGAGCGTGATCGCCCAGCTGAAGGCCGACGGCAAGGCCACGCACGCCTACCTCGGCGTCTCGACCTCCGACGCGTCGGGCGCCGGCGCGACCAGGTCGCAGCAGCTCACGAGCGACGGCCCGGCGGCCGACGGCGGCCTCTCGGCCGGCGACGTCATCACCTCGCTCGGCGGCAAGTCCGTCGACGACTCGAGCGCCCTCTCCGCGCTGGTCGACGAGCACAAGCCCGGCGACTCGGTCCAGGTCGAGGTCACCCGCGACGGCGCCAAGAAGACGCTGACGATCAAGCTCGGCGAGCGGCCGGAGACGACCGCGACGACCCAGCAGCAGCAGGCGCCCCAGCAGGAGCAGCAGCCCGAGACCCCAGGCCTCGGCGGCGGTTGGTAGCCCGCCGTCGTTGGGAGGAGCGGACCGAGGGCCGGCGCGTCACGCGCCGGCCCTCGCCGCATTTGTCACGTAACCCGCACACATCGGCCGAGCCGCTATCCCAAGGGTCATGAACCACTTGCGTGGACGGCTGTGGCCGATCCTCCAGACCGCGATCGCGGCGACCGCCGCGTGGTACGCGGCGGTCCTGCTGCTGCCCGACGGGCGGCCGTCGTTCGCCTCGATCGCCGCGGTGATCTGCCTCGGCGCGTCGTACGGGCAGCGCGGCTCGAAGTCGATCCAGCTCGTGGCGCGGCGTCGTGCTCGGGATCTGCGTGGCCTCGGCGATCGTGGCGCTGATCGGCGCCGGCGCGCCGCAGATCGGGCTGATGGTCGTGCTCGCCATGACCGCCGCCGTGCTGTTGCGCGGCGGTGAGCTGCTGACCGCCGAGGCGGCGGTGTCGGCGATCCTGCTGGTCTCGCTCGACCCCACGTCGAGCGACATCTCCTTCACGCTCAACCGGATCTTCGAGGGCCTGATCGGCGGCGGCGTCGCGCTGGCCGTGTCGGCGCTCGTCTTCCCGCCCGACCCGGCGCTGCACGTCGGGCGCGCGGCGCAGAACGTGTTCGCCGGCCTCGGCGCCGCGCTCGAGCGGCTGTCGACGGCGCTGACCCGCGGCGACGCGGAGCTCGCGCGCGAGGCGCTGGCCGAGGCCCGCGGGCTCGACCCGCTCGTGCACGAGTTCGGCGAGGCGCTGGAGACCGGGCGCGAGACCGCGCGGCTGTCGCCGCGGCGGCGGGCGGCGCTCGCCGACCTCGACCGCTACGCCGCGAGCTTCGCCCAGGTCGACTTCGCGATCCGCGACACGCGCGTGCTCGCACGCCATTCGGTGCGGGCGCTGCGCGCGGGCGAGCCCGTCCCGGAGACGCTGCCGAACGCCGTCTCGGAGCTGGGCGCGGCGGTCTGGACGCTGGCCGGCGCCTACGAGCAGCCCGAGCGCGCCGACGAGGTCCGCGGCCACGCGCTGCGCGCCGGCTCGCTCGCCACCGAGGGCCCGACCGAGGTGCTCGCCCAGATCCGCTCGACCGCGGTCGACCTCCGGCGCGCCGGGGAGCTCGCCCGCGACGCGAAGGTGGAAGCCGGCGAAGCGCCGACCGAGGAACTCCTGGCCACGGCGTGACTACCGTGGACGCGTGCGCAGACTGCTCCTCACGCTCGCGGCCACGCTGACGTTCGCCGCTCCCGCCGCCGCCGACTGGAACGGCGACGGGCCCGGCGACATCCTCACCATCCACCCCGACGGCCGGCTGCTGCTCTACGCCGGCAACGGCGCCGGCGGCTGGATGCCGGGCGTGCCGCAGGCGATCGGGAGCGGCTGGGCGGGCTTCAGCGCGCTGCTGGCGCCCGGCGACTTCAGCGGCGACGGCAAGCCGGACCTGCTCGTGCGTGACGCCGACGGGCGCCTGCTGATGTACCGCGGCAACGGCGCCGGGACGTGGGCGACCGGCGTCGGCCAGCCGGTCGGCGCGGGCTGGGGCGGCTTCACGGCGCTGCTCGCGCCCGGCGACTTCAGCGGCGACGGCCACCCCGACGTGCTCGCCCGCCAACCCGACGGGACGCTGCTGATGTACCGCGGCGACGGCGACGGCGGCTGGCTGACCGGGGCGGGCGAGCCGATCGGCGCCGGCTGGCAGGGCTTCAGCGCGATCATCCCCGGCGGCGACTTCAGCGGCGACGGCAAGCCGGACGTCCTCGCCGTCGACGCAGCCGGCGCCTTGCTCATGTACCGCGGCAACGGCGCCGGCGGCTGGGCGACGGGCACGGCCGAGCAGGTCGGCGGCGGCTGGGCCGGCTTCACCGGGCTCGCTTCCGGCGGCGACTTCAGCGGCGACGGCAAGCCCGACGTCCTGGCTCGCGCCGCCGACGGCACGCTGCTGCTCTACCGCGGCAACGGCGCGAGCGGCTGGGTCACCGGCAGCGGCGAACCGATCGGCTCGGGCTGGAACGGGCTCTCGTACCTGACGCTCGCACCCGCCACCCCCGCCGCGCCCGCGCCCGTGCCGCCCGGCCCCGCGCCGAGCGCGCCGGTCTCAGACGGCAGCGTCTCGCTCACCGCGGGCCTGCGCTGCACGCCGCCCGGCGGGCTGCTGCGCGTGAGCGTGAAGGTCCGCCGCCGCGGCGACCGCCCGGCGCCGCGGGTCGCAGCGGATCGTGTTCTTCGTCCGCAACGGCCCGCGCCGCACCGACCGCAAGCGCCCGTACGTCGTGCGCCTGCGCATGCACCGCCCGGCCGGCCAGCGCGGCCGCGTGTACGCGCGCGTCTACTTCCGCCGCGCGGGCGAGAAGAAGCTGCGCCACAAGACCGTGTCACGCCGCTTCGTCATGTGCTCTTAGGGCGGCGTGGCGTCGGACTCGCCCCACCACTTCTTGTCCGAGCCGGGGGCGGGGTCGATCTCCTTGCCCTTGTCCTTGATCGGGACGTGCTTGACGATCCACTCCGAGCGCTCGGCGTGGATCGAGAACACCTTGACGCCGGCACCGGTCCCGGCGGCCTTGCTCGAGATCTTCGTGAAGCTGTAGGCCTCGGGCCGTGAGAGGTCGGCCTGGGCCATCGCCTCGAGCTCGGCCTGCGTCGGCTCGTCCTGGTCGATCGGCTGGTCGACCTTCTCGGGCGTGCCGTTGTTGATCCGGTCCATCTGGAAGTTGTAGGTGTGCTTGTTGCCGGACTTCGTGTGGCCCTTGAACTTCGCCGTCCAGCCCTCGCCGGGCGGAAACAACTTGTCCAGCGTGGGCTTGAACGCCGCGAGCGCCCCCGCGTCGGCCGGCAGGGTCGCTTCCAGCTCGTACGGGTGGCGGTCGGAGATCGTCTTCTTCTGCTTGAGCAGCTTCGGCCACTCCTTCTTCTCCACGAACGGGTACTGGGCCTCGAACAGCGGCTGCAGCGCGGCGTCGGAGCGGGGCGTCTTGGGGACGCCCGGCTCCTCGACGAAGTAGCCCGACATCTTCTCGGTGAACGGCGCCGTCGCGCCGCCCGCGCCCGCGCTCGTGTCCGGGCCGTAGCCCTGCTCGTGCGTCGGCGCCGACACCTTGGCCGCGCCGCCGAAGGCCGTGTCGAGCTCGTTGAGCATGCGCTTGGAGCGGCCGATGTTGCAGCCGCGGATGATGATCTCCGTCGAGGCGTCGACCTTCTTGGCGTCGACCGTCGGCAGCGTGCTGTCCGCGTTGGCCTTCTTGAGCTCGCTGAAGTCGAGCCGGTTGTCGGGATCGTTCTCGTCGATCTTGAACTGCAGCGAGCCCGACTCGTGCGCGTGCGAGACGATCACGAGCTTGCCGATCGGGTTCGCCTGCGCGCCGATCGTCTTCATGATCCCCGACAGGCTGCGGACGTCGATCACGATCGTCGCCTTCGGAAACGCGCCTTTGAAGAACGTGTGGGCGTTCTTGTAGAAGACGTCGGAGGTCTCGTCGCCCATCAGGAAGACGAAGTCCACCCGCGGCAGGGCCGGCGGCGCCGCGGCCGGGGCGGCGCCCGAGCCGGCGGGCGCGGTCGCCGTGCCCTCGCGCGCCAGCCAGCGCGTGACCGCCTGGTTGCCCGCGGTGCGCTGGAGCGCGAGCACGCGCGCGTGGGCGGTCGGTGCGCCGAGGCCGAGCACGCGCTCGGGCGCGAGAGTCGGCTGTGCTGGCTCGTGCTCGGGAGCGGCGTGGTCGGGTTCCATCGGGTCGGCCGATCCTATGCGCTGCCTTGTGAGAAATCCACGCGGCCATAGGATCCCGGCCGTGCGGGTGCTCGCGCTGTACGACATCCACGGCAACATCGACGCGCTCGAGGCCGTGCTGGCCGCCGCGCCGGCGCCGGACGTGGTCCTGATCGGCGGCGACGCCGTCCCCGGGCCGTTCGCGCGCGCGACGATCGACCGGCTGCGCTCGCTGGATGCCATGTGGATCCGCGGCAACGGCGAGCGCGAGGTGGCCGAGGCCGTCGACGGTCCGACGCCCGCCGACGACGACCTCGCGGGGATCACGGCCAAGCTCTCCGCCGCCGAGCTCGGCGATACGGACGCGCTCGCGCTCGGTGCGCTGCCGCTGACGCTGGAGATCGACGGTGTCCTCTACTGCCACGCCACCCCGCGCCGCGACGACGAGTTCGTCACCCGCATCTCGTCGCCCGAGCGCTGGGCGGAGGTGCTGGGCGGCGTCGAGGCCGGCGTCGTCGTCGCCGGCCACACGCACCAGCAGGACGACCGCGTCGTCGGCTCGACCCGCTTCGTCAACGCCGGCAGCGTCGGGCTGCCCTACGAGGGCGACGGCGCCGCGCGCTGGCTGTGGGTCGAGGACGGTGTGCCGTCGTTGCGGCGGACGTCGTACGACGCTGCGGCGACGGGCGCGCGGATGCACGCCTGGCCCGACCAGCGCTCGATCGCCGCCTCCCTGATCGACCCGGTCGAGCCGATGGTCGTCACGCGGATCTTCGAGGACCTGATCGGCGTTTGACGTCTGGCGCTCCGGGAACCCGTATTTCAATACGGGCTCTCGGGAGGAGCACGAGCATGAGCCGGTTCGTTCGGGAAGGTCAGCCACCGAAACCCACCACGGACGCGCGGTCGCTGCGGCGCGTGGTCGCCGGCGCGACCGTCGGCACGGCGCTGGAGTGGTACGACTTCTTCATCTACGGCACGGCCGCCGCGCTGGTCTTCGGCGACCTGTTCTTCGATCCCGCGTCGGGCTCGGGCACGCTGATCGCCTTCGCCACGTTCGGCGTCGGGTTCGTCGCGCGGCCGTTCGGCGGGATGCTGTTCGGCCACCTCGGCGACCGCATCGGACGCCGCGAGACGCTGATCATCACGACGCTCGTGATGGGCCTCTCGACCGGCGCGATCGGGTTGCTGCCGACCTACGCCAGCATCGGCATGTGGGCGCCGATCATGCTCGTCGCGCTGCGCGTGCTGCAGGGCCTCGGGGCCGGCGCGGAGTTCGGCGGCGCCTCGACGCTGCTGGCCGAGCACGCGCCCAAGGAGCGCCGCGGCTTCTACTGCTCGTTCGCCCAGACCGGCGTCCAGATCGGCCTCGTGTTCGGCACGCTCGCCTTCCTGCTGGTCGCGCTGCTGCCCGACGACCAGCTCAACGCCTGGGGCTGGCGGGTCCCGTTCCTGGCCGGGTTCGTGCTGATCGCGGTGGCGCTGTGGGTCCGCCTGCGCGTCGAGGAGTCGCCGGTGTTCAAGGAGGTCCAGCGCCGGCAGACCGTCGTCAAGCTGCCGCTCGTCGAGGCCTTCAAGCGCTACCCGCGCAGCGTGCTGGTCGGCATCGGCGCGCACATCTGCGACACCGCGGCGGCGTACATGTTCGCGACCTTCACGGTGGCCTACGCGGTCGACGAGCTCGGCATGTCGAAGGGCGTCGTGCTCGGCGCGGTCGTCACCTACGGCCTGCTCGTGATCGTCACGCAGCCGCTGCTCGGCGCGCTGTCGGACCGCATCGGTCGCCGGCCGCTCAACCTCTTCGGGGTGATCTTCACCGGGCTGTGGGCGTTCCCGTTCTTCGCGCTCGTGCAGACGGGTCAGCCGGCGCTCGTCTGGGTCGCGCTGATCGTCGCCGCCGTCGTCGGCTGGGCGCCGATGATCGCCGTCCAGCCCGCGTTCTACGCCGAGCTGTTCGGCGCGCGCGTGCGCTACACGGGCTTCGCCACCTCGCGCGAGCTGGGCGCGGCGCTGGCCGGCTTCTCGCCGCTGATCTCCGTCGCCCTGCTCGACGCGGGCGGCGGCGCGCCGTGGCTGGTGGCCGACGTTCTTCGCCGGCCTGGCGGTCATCTCGCTGATCGCGTTCCTGTTCTCGCACGAGACCAAGGACATCGACATCGGCGAGCCGGACCCGACGCAGGAGAAGATCGTGAGCGCCACGGCGGCGACCGAGACGCCCGTGCTCCGGCACTGAGGTCCGTGCGCGGACAGGCCGGTTGCCGGCGCGGCTCGACGGGTGGAGACTCGTCACGGAGTGCTGCTGCTCGGGAGCTGGGTTCTCGTCGGAGCCGCTGTCGGGCTCGCGGCGCCGGCGCGGCCGGACCTCGTGGTGGCTCGGATGGCCGCGCCGCCGGCGTACGTCGTGCCGGGCGAGCGGATCGCTGACCGCGTCGAGAACCGCGGGCGCCGACGGGCCGGCGCGTCGCTGACCCGCTACACGCTGGGCCGGTCCGTCCTCGGCACGCGCCGGGTGCCCGCGCTGCGGCCAGGCGCGTCGAGTTCCGGCGCGGTGCGGGTCCCTGCGTCGCTTGCTGACGGTCGGTACACGCTCCGCGCCTGCGCCGACGCCGGCCGCGACGTGCGCGAGAGCGACGAGCGCAACAACTGCCTCTCGACCACGCTGACCGTCGACACGACGGCCCCGCCCGCGCCGGTGATCGGCGCCCGCCCGCCCGATCTCAGCGCCGCGTCGGTCGCCCGCTTCGAGTTCTCCGGGCCGGAGCCGGACTTCGAATGCCGGGTGGATACCGGCGTCTTCACGCCCTGCACGAGCCCGTACACGGCCGAAGGGCTCGCCGAAGGCCCGCACCGCTTCGAGGTCCGCGCGCGCGATCCGGCCGGCAACGTCAGCGAGCCCGCTACCGTCGAGTGGATGGTCGTCCGCGCCGAGGTCAGCCTGGGCGACGGCGCATGGTCGTGGTTCGCCGATCCGCGCGCGCTGCACGTCCAGGGCCGCACGTTCATCGGCTGGGTCGCGCGCGACGGCGACGTCAAGGTGTCCGCCTACGACCACGCGACGCGGTCGCGCACGACGGCGCTCGTCGCCCCGGCCGTCGAGCGCGACGACCACGCCAACCCGGCGCTGCAGGTCCTCCCCGACGGCCGGCTGCGCGTCTTCTACTCGGCCCACGGCGGGACGACCATGTCCTACCGCAGCACGCTGCGCCCGTATGACGTCACGAGCTGGGATCGCGCCGCGGACGATGCCCTCGAACACGCCGGGATCGTGGGGCTACACGTATCCGAACCCGGTGCATCTCGCCGCCGAGGCCACGACGTACCTGTTCTGGCGCGGCGGGAACTTCAACCCGACGTACGCGACCCAGGCCGACGCGAGCGACGCCTGGAGCCCCGCGCGCACGCTGATCTCCGCGCCCGGCCGTCCGTACGTGAAGGTCGACTCGGACGGCGAGGACACGATCCATTTCGCGTTCACCAACGCCCACCCGAACGAGGCCGCGGACGTCAACATCCACTACGCCGCATACCGCGACGGCGCGCTCTGGCGCGCCGACGGCACCCGCATCGGCCCGCTCGGCACCGCGATCACCCCGCAGCAGGCCGACCGCGTCTACGACACGGGCCGCAAGGCCTGGGTGCACGACGTCGCGATCGACGGCGACGGCCGCCCGGTGATCGTCTTCGCCTCCTTCGCCGCCACCTCCGACCACCGCTACATGTACGCGCGCTGGACGGGGAGCGAGTGGGTCGTGCACGAGCTGACCGCGGCGGGCGGCTCGATCTCGGACGACGGCAGGGAGCCGTTCTACAGCGGCGGCCTGACGCTCGACCACGAGGACCCGTCGACGGTCTACCTGTCGCGGCCGGTCGAGGACAACTACGAGATCGAGACCTGGACGACCGCGGACGGCGGCGCGACGTGGACGTCGAAGCCGGTCACCGCGCAGTCGGGCGTCAAGAACGTCCGGCCGGTCTCCCCGCGCGGGCTGCGCCCGTTCTCGAGCGATCTCAGCGTCGCCTGGATGCGCGGCGTCTACGCCAGCTACATCGACTACCGCACGTCGATCACGACGCTGCTGCTGACGGGCGGCCACGCGCCGCCGATCGCCGACGCCGAGGCGTCGCCGCGCAGCGGGCCCGCGCCGCAGGAGGTCGCGTTCGACGCTCGCGCCTCGGTCGGCGGTGTGGCCTTCGCCTGGGACTTCGGCGACGGAACCTCGGGCACGGGCGCCCAGGTCCGTCACCGCTACGAGCAGCCGGGGGTGTACTTCCCCGTCCTGACCGTGACCGATGATCGGGGCGCGACCGACGAGTTCGTGGCGGAGGTGATGGTCGGCGCGTTCCGGGCGCCCGACGTCTCCACCGGGCCGGCCACGGTCGACGCGGACGCGGCCACGCTCAAGGGCACCGTCAACCCGCACAACCAGCCGACGAGGTATCGCTTCGACTACGGCTTGACCGCCGAGTACGGGAACAGCACACCGGAGGAGGAGATCGCCGACCCGACGGACGCGTCGCGCGGAGTCCAGGCCGTGGTGAGCGGGCTGGTCGCCGGCGCCACGTACCACTACCGGCTCGTCGCCGGCAATGCGACCGGCACGACGGTCGGCGCCGACCGGACCTTCGTCGCTGCTGTGCCGGCGACGTCCGCCTACCGCGCCGCGGTGCTCGCGACGCCGGGACTCGTCTCGTACTGGCGCCTCGGCGAGCACGAGGGGACGACGGCGGTGGACGAGACCGGGGCCTTCGCAGGCGCGTTCTCGCCGGCCGGCGTGCTTCTCGGCGAGCCGGGCGCGCTGTCCGGCGATCCGGACACATCGGTGGGGTTCGACGGTGGCGAGGTCACGGCGGCGACGCGGGCGCTCGGCGGCTCCGGGACGCTCGAGGGCTGGTTCGACTGGCGCGGCGGGGTGGCGGTCATGCGCGACGACACGTCGGTCGCCGGCGTCGGCTGGATCCTGGCCTTCGACAGCGGCGGCCGCCTGACCTACCGGCTCGGCGGCACGAACTTCATCACGAGCCGCACCGTCGCCTCGCTGCGCGACGGCTGGCACCACCTCGTGGCCACGAAGGACGGCGGCGCGGTCGCGTTCTACCTCGACGGCGCGTTGCTGCACAGCGGGAGCGGGGCCGGTGCGGGGGCGCCGCTGATGCCGTGGCACGTGATGCGCAACGGGTCCTCGGCCGGCCAGTTCGCGACGGGACGCGCGGATGAGGTCGCCGTCTACGACCGCGCGCTGAGCGCGGCCGAGGTCCGGCGACCACTACGAGGCAGGCTAGAGTCGCCGCCCGTGCGACTCCTCGTCACCGGCGGTGCCGGCTACATCGGCTCGATCGTCGCCCGGCACCTGCTGGACCGCGGCGACGAGGTCACCGTGCTCGATTCGCTCTACCGCGGCCACCGCTCGGCGGTGCCGGAGGGCGCGCGGTTCGAGCAGGTCGACCTGCTCGACCCTGCGGCCACGCAGCGAGTCGCTTGCGGCGGGCTTCGACGGCGTCCTGCACTTCGCCGCGCTCGCGCTCGTCGCCGAGTCCGTCGCGCATCCCGAGCGCTACTACCGCGGCAACGTCGTCGCCACGCTGAACCTGCTCGACGCGATGCGCGCGGCCGGCGTGCGCCGGCTCGTCTTCTCCTCGACGTGCGCGACCTACGGCGAGCCGGAGCGCGTCCCGATCGCCGAGGACGAGCCGCCGTCGCCGGTCAACGCCTACGGGAACTCCAAGCTCGCCGTGGATCGGATGCTGGCCGACGAGGCGCGCGCCCACGGCCTCGGCGCGATCTCGCTGCGCTACTTCAACGTCGCCGGCGCGTCCGGCCCGCTCGGCGAGGACCACGAGCCGGAGACGCACCTGATCCCGCTCGTGCTGCGCGCGGCCGCCGGCGTCGACGCCGCACGTCTCGATCCTCGGCACCGACTACCCGACGACCGGACGGGACCGCGGTGCGCGACTACATCCACGTCGAGGACCTCGCCCGCGCGCACCTGCTGGCGCTCGACGCCACGGTTGAAGGACGCCACGCGATCTACAACCTCGGCGCCGGCACCGGGTTCTCGGTGCGCGAGGTGATCGAGACCGCGCGCGCGGTCACCGGGCGCGAGATCCCGGTCCGCGAGCAGCCGCGCCGGCCGGGCGATCCGCCGCGCCTGGTCGCGGCCACCGATCTGGCGCGCTCGGAGCTCGGCTGGACGCCCTCGCGCTCGCTCGAGGACATGATCCGCGACGCCTGGGCCTGGCACCAGGCGCACCCGGACGGGTACTAGCGGGTGGCGGGCGCGGGCTCGCCGATCGAGAGCGCGCCCGCCGCGCAGTCCTCGCAGCGGACCTCGCGGCGCGGGTTGCGGATGCCGACGAGGCCGAGCACGCCGCCGAGCGCCACCAGCGCCGCGCACACGCCCATGCCGACGTGGAACGCGCTGACCGAGGCCGTGACCGACTCCGGCACGCCGGGGATCACCTCGAGCGTCTCGCCCGCGGCCTGCCCGCCGAGCTCGTTCGGCGTAGACGGCGGAGACGACCGCGCCGATCGCGGCGACGCACAGCAGGCCGGCGACGCGGGCGATCGCGTTGTTGACGCCCGAGGCGATGCCCGCGTTGTGCTCGTCGGCGTCGGCGAGCACGGTCGCGGTCAGCGGCGTCACGGTGGCGACCAGGCCGAGCGAGAACAGCAGCAGCGCCGGGAAGAGCTCGGTCCAGTAGTCGATGTCTGCGTCCAGGCGCAGCATCAGCGCGATGCCGACCGCGCTCACGCAGCGGCCCGCAGCCCATGAACAGCCGCGGCCCGAAGCGGTCGGCGAGCCGCCCGGCGCGCTTGCGACAGGGTGAACATCACGAGCGTCGTCGGGATCGTCGCGATCCCGGCCTCGAGCGCGTCGTAGCCCGCGACCTGCTGCAGGAACAGCGTCAGGAAGAAGAACATCGCGCCGAGCCCGCCGTACATGGCGAACGTCTGCAGGTTGCCGAACGGGAAGTTGCGGCGCGCGAACAGCTCGAGCGGCAGCATCGGCTGCGGCCGTGCGGCGCTCGTGCACGACGAACAGCGCCGAGCAGCGCGATCCCGCCGAGCCGACGGCCCACACCTGCGGGCTGCCCCAGCCGCCTCGGGCTGGCGGATCAGCGCGAGCACCGGCCCGGCCAGGCCGAACGTCGGTCAGCACGGCGCCGAGCCAGTCGAGGCGCACGCTCGCGGCGGCCGGGCGCCTTCGGCACGGCGATCGCGACCAGCACGAGCGTGACCAGCACGAACGGCACGTTGATGGCGAAGATCCAGCGCCACGAGACGGCGTCGACGAGCCAGCCGCCCGCGAGCGGCCCGATCACCATCGCGATCCCCGACCACGCGGTCCACGAGCCGATCGCGCGCGCCGCGCTCGTCCGGCGGGAAGGCGGCGATGATCACCGCCAGCGCGCTCGGCGTCAGCAGCGCGCCGAACACGCCCTGCAGCGCGCGGCCGGCGACCAGCACCTCGATCGTCGGCGCGAGCGCGCAGACCACCGAGACGACGCCGAACCCGCCGACGCCGATCGAGAACACGCGCCGCTCGCCGTAGAGATCGCCCAGCGAGCCCGGCGACCAGGATCAGCGAGCCGAGCGTCAGCAGGTACGCGTTGGAGACCCACTGCTGGCCGGCGAGCCCGCCGCCGAGGTCGTCCCGGATCGCGGGCAGCGCGACGTTGACGACCGTCGCGTCGAGCCCCGCGACGAACGAGCCCATGATCGCCGCCGACGAGGGCGAGCTGCTTCTGGCGTGCGGTGATCGATCCGACGCTGCGGGCGCCACCTGCTCGCGCGGCACGGCGGCCGTCGCCGCCCGCCGCAGCGCCGCCAGCGGCAGCGGCACCGCCGAGGCGAAGCAGGACCACGTTTCCCGGCGCGCGGCCGCGCAGGACGCCCGGCGGCGCGACCCACGCGACGTGCTCGAACACCGCGCGGATCAGCGCGTCGTGCGCGCGCGACCTCCTCCAGCGGCGGCACGTCGATCACGTTCAGCGCGTAGACGCCCGGACGGGCCGCAGCACGCGCCGCACCTGCGCCGACGAACGCCGCGCGTCGAGAGCTGCGCGGGCACGTGCGGCCCGTCGAACGCGTCGCCGATCACGAGATCGGCCGACTGCGTCGGGCCGCGCCGGATCAGCTCCGCCGCGTCGCCGACCTTGACCCGCAGCCGCGGGGACGCCCGCAGCCCGAGGTGCTCGCGCGCCAGCGCGACGACGCCCGGGTCGAGCTCGCACACGATCTGCCGCGAGCGCGGCCGCGTCGCCGTCGACGTAGCGCGGCAGCGCGCACGCGCCGCCGCCGACGTGCAGCACGTCGATCGCCGCTCGCCGGCGGCCGGAACGCGTCGATCAGGTCCGCGATCCGCCGCATGTAGGCGAAGGCCAGCCGGCGCGGGTCGGCGAGGTCGACCTGCCCCGCCTCGCGCCCGTCGAGCAGCAGCGTGCCGCGACGACGGGCGGTGCGGGTCGGCGACGACCTCGGCCAGCGCGTGCGTCGGTGCGGCGCTCGACGGGCGTCGGCACCGGCCGCCCGCGCCGCTCGCGCCCGCGCCGGTTCACCGCGGCGCGAGCTCGGAGGAGTCCGTGAGCTGCAGCTTGCGCCGCGCGCGCTCGTAGAAGCCCTGCGGCTGCAGGCGCAGGATCCGCGCCGGGCGCGTCGGAGATCGTGAACTCGATGCAGTCGCCCGGCGCGCAGCTCGGCCACGCGCTGGCCGTCGGCCTCCAGCAGCAGCGGCGCCGAGCGGTCGAGCACGTGCACGCGCAGGTCCTCGTCCGGGTGCAGGAAGCACGGCGCGGTCGAACGCCGCGTGCGGCGCGACCGGCGTGACCAGCAGGCCGCGGTGGCGCGGCGAGACGATCGGCCCGCCGGCCGCGAACGAGTACGCGGTCGAGCCGGTCGGCGTCGCGATCACCAGCGCGTCGGCGGTGTAGCGCGCGAAGACCTCGCCCTCGACCTCGACCGCCAGCGCCGCCGGCCCGTTGCCCGGGACGCGCGAGAGCGCGGAGTCGTTGAACGCGCTGAACGTGCATCGGGAAGCAGGTGCCGGCGACGGTCATCACCGCCCGCTCCTCGATCCAGTGCTCGTCGCGGTCGATCCGGTCCAGCGCGTCGGGCAGCTCGTCGAGGTTGACCTCGGCCAGGAACGCGAGCCGGCCGAGGTTGACGCCCAGCACCGGCACCTCGTGCTCGGTGGCGAGCTTGAGCGCGCGCAGGATCGTGCCGTCGCCGCCGAGGCCCGATCACCAGCCCGGCGCCGACCGCCAGCTCGTCCTCCGGCACGGTCCGCACGCGCGGCCGGCATCAGGTCGCGCGCCTCCTCGAGCCCGCGCACCTCCTTGCCGTGGCCCGTCGCGCCCAGCGCACGACGCACTCGATCATCTCGGCGCTGTCGCGCCGCGGGTGGACGACGACGCCGATCGCGCCCGGTTTCACGACTCGTCGCGATGGACGGTGTCGGGCGAGAACGCGGGCAGGCAGACCGCGACGTACTCGGCGCCCTCGGGCGTCGAGTAGCGGATCCACTCGCCGGCGCGGGTGAGCACGGCCTGGCCGGCGCGCGACCGACCAGCGTCGCCGCCCTCGTGCTCGACCTCGATCGCGCCGTTGAGCACGAGCGTGTACTCGTCGAACTCCGGCCGCTGGCCCGGCTCCACCCAGCCCGCGGGGGAGCGCATGTGCGCCACGCTCACGCGCGTCTCGCCGTTGTTGACGCGACCGGCGTACTCGTCGATCAGCTTCGGCTTGGTCCCGCCGCCTCGACGCGCGACGGGGACTCGATCAGCTCGGGCATGTGCCCGCGGAGTCTAGGCGCGCGCGCTGATCGGTAACTCGACCGCGTTTCGGGTATTTTGCCGCGCATGAGCGTGACCGACGACCTGCTGCGCAACAACGAGGCCTACGCCGAGCGCTTCGACAAGGGCGACCTGCCGCTGCCGCCCGCGAAGAAGGTCGCCGTCGTGGCCTGCATGGACGCGCGCCTGGACGTCCACGCCCTGCTCGGCCTCCAGATCGGCGACGCGCACGTCATCCGCAACGCCGGCGGCGTCGTCACCGACGACGAGATCCGCTCGCTGGCGATCTCCCAGCGCCTGCTCGGCACGAGCGAGATCGTCCTCATCCACCACACCGACTGCGGGATGCTGACCTTCACCGACGACGGCTTCCGCGGCGACCTGCAGAAGGAGACCGGGATCAAGCCGACGTGGTCGCCCGAGTCCTTCACCGACCTCGACGACGACGTCCGCAGCTCGATCGGCCGCATCAAGGCCAGCCCGTTCATCCCGAACAAGGACTCCGTGCGCGGCTTCGTCTACGACGTCCACACGGGACGCTGCGCGAGGTCAGCGCTAGCTGCGAGCGAGCTCGCGCGCAGCGCAGGCTCGTCGGCGGCGGCGCCGGCTCCCGGACGCCGAGCCGGCCGCGGCGGCGGCGCCACAGCAGCGCGATCCACGTCAGCGCGCTCAGCACGACGTGGAACCAGACGATCTCGGCCGGCAGCTCGAGCGCGTACTGCGTCGCGCCGACGAAGCCCTGGCAGGCCAGCAGGACGCAGACCGCGGTCATCGCGTTCTGCGTCGCCGCGTCGCGTCGCCGCCAGCGCACGAGGAACCAGACGCCGACGCACGCCAGCCCGAGGAACGTCGCCGTCGTGCGCGTGGCGCTGGATCGCCCAGTCGAGCGTCTCCGCGCCCGTGCCACGTGATCCGCTCGACCACGTCGCCGGTGCCCTCGCCGCCCGCGTGCGGGCCCGGCCGCGGTCGCGATCGTGCCGCCGGTCAGCGTCGCGAAGCCCGGGCAGGAGCAGCAGCCGCACCGCCCACGTGCTCGAGCCGGTCGGTGCTCGCGCGGCCGCTCGCCCGGCTCGAACGTCGCCCGCCAGACGAGCGCGACGCACGCCACGAGCAGCAGCATCGAGAGCAGGAAGTGCATGATCACCCAGCCCGGCGCCAGGTCGTAGATCACCGTGAAGCCGCCCCAGACCGCCTGCGCGGCCACGCCGAGCGGCAGCAGCAGCGCGATCAGCAGCAGGTCGCGCCGGAACGGCCGCCGCCGCCACGCCATCCACACCGCGAGCAGGCACGGGATCGCGACGACGCTCGTCATCACGCGGTTGCCGAACTCGATCAGCCCGTGCGTGCTGCAGCTCGGGCGTCAGGCTCGTGCCGTCGCAGCGCGGCCAGTCCGGGCAGCCGAGGCCGGAGCCGGTCAGCCGCACGGCCGCGCCGGTGAAGACGATCAGCGTGCAGACCGCGAGCGCCGCGTACGCGACGTAGCGGAACTCGCGCGGCGTGAAGGTGCGGCGAAGAAGCCCATCGGCGACCATTGTGGCAACAGTTCGGTTTGGCGGCGTCAGGCTTCATCGAACCCGGCGCAGAAAGCCGCCGGTGTTCGCGGTGGGAAGAACTTCTCGCAGGCGGGATCCGCCACGAAGTCATGGTTCTCGGCCAGGAAGGCTTGAACCGCTTCGAACGGGCCAGGGCCGAAGTCCGACGGGACCGGGTGCCCGTTGACGTTGGTGTCCTCGACGATCAGATACCCCCACAGGGTCGAAGCCGGAGTAAAGGCGCAACTCGGCGAGCGCGTGGTCCCGGGAGTGATCGGAGTCGAGAATCACGAAGACTCGCTCTCATCCCTCGGCGAGCTGTCGAACCTCCGCGAGGATTTCCTCGGACACCGAACTGCCCACGAGATAGGTCACGCGCGGGTGCACCGGCGCGCCAAAATCGCCGACATCGATGGAAACGATCCGGCCGTGGCCAATCAGGTCGAGAAGAGAGCCGAAGAACCGCGCGGAGCCGCCTCTCAGCGTTCCGGTCTCGATGATGAGTTCGGGCTTCTGGGCCCAAACCAGCTCCTGATAGACCCACATGTCGGTCGGATACTTCACCGCCTGAGTGCCGAGCCAGTCAGCCGCGAACATCGTGCGCTCGGGGTTGGCCCAGAACACGCGTGCGAACTGCTTCGCGATCAGGCGGGCAACCCGTGGGTTCCGGTAGATCCGCGCCCAGCCTCTTCGGCAGGTTGACGTCCGGCGCCGACTCCCGTTGCCGTGTGAGGATGCCACGCTCGACGTGCTCGGCCTGCAGACCGCTCATCGGACGGGCATTCTACGGTCCCGTGTCGCCGCCCACATCGACCGCCACGCAACTCTCCGTCTGCATCCCGACCCATCACGGTCGCCGGGATCAGCTGCACGCCGCCCTCACCTCTCTGGTCGACCAGTTGCCCACCGAGGCCGCGTCCGTCGAGATATGCGTCAGTGACAACGCGTCACGCGACGGTACCGCCGAGATGGTTCGGAAGTTCGCCAGGCGGCCCGGTCTGACTCTGCGCTACTCGCGCAACGTCGAGGATCTAGGGCTAACGAGCAACATTCTGAGGTCTGTCGAAATGGCCAGTGGGCCATGGTGCTGGCTGTTTGGCTCGGACGACACTGCGATTGAGGGCTCCGTCGCCCATATCATCGACCTAGCCAGCACGCACGCGGATGCGGCCGGGATCTCGGTCAAGAAGCTCAACGTCGCCCCCGATCTATCGCGACGTTACGTCCTGGACGAGCCCGCGTTCTTCCCGAAGGACGCGACGGCCACCGTGTACCGCGGCTTCGAGACGGCGCTGCGCCAGATCCGACTGCAGCCGTGCTACCTCTCTTCCAACGTTGTCCGGCGGGACACGTGGCAGGCTGCGGTAACAAATCACCGAGCCCTCGTCCTGGCTCATCCCGTTTGGCCGCAGGTGATCGCGATGATCGAGATGCTGCGCGCGCGGCCCGAATGC
>CAVWJU010000028.1:0-286849 GCA_963755275.1 uncultured Solirubrobacteraceae bacterium
TTCGCGTCGCGCGTGTGCGTCCATTCCTCGTGCATGCGCGAGACGAGGAACACCTCGTAGTCCATCGAGAGCCCGAACACGACGGCGAAGACCATGATCGGCAGGAAGGACTCGATCGGCCCGGTCGCGTCGCCGAACAGGCCCGCGAGGTTGCCGTCCTGGAAGATCAGCGTCACGACGCCGAACGCGCCCGCGATCGAGAGCAGGTTGAAGACGCCAGCCTTGACCGGGATCAGCAGCGAGCGGAAGACGATCGCCAGCAGCAGCAGCGAGAGCCCGACCACGACGCCCATGAACAGCGGGAGCTTGTCCCGGATCGTCTGGGAGAAGTCGAGGTTGCTCGCCGTCGTGCCGCCGATCGACACCCGCGCGCCGGTCTCCGCGGCGACCGGGGGCAGCGTGGTGTCACGCGCCGTCCGGACCGTCTCGTCGGTGACCTCGTCCTGCGGTGTCGTCGTCGGGTAGGCGATCATCGTCGCGGTGTCGCCGGACTCGTTGAGCTGCGGCGGCAGGACCTGCGCGATCCCTTCCTGTTGGCTCAGCGCGGCGCTGATCTTCTGCAGCGCCGCCTGGTCGCCGGCCTGCGGGAGCTCGACCGCGAGCAGCAGCGGAGCGTTGAAACCGGCGCCGAAGCCTTCCTTGAGCAGGTCGTAGGCGATCCGCGCGGTGTCGTCGGACTTGTACGTGCTGGCGTCGCTGGTCGCGAGCCGCATGTGCGTCGCCGGCCAGGCGAGCGCGATCAGCACGGCGAGCGCGAGGATCGCCACCGGCAGCGGCCGGCGCTCGACGAAGTGGCTCCAGCGCGCGGAGAACCCGGTCTCCTCGTCGGCATTGTGAGCCTTCGCGGGCTTGATGCGCCGCCCGATCCGGGTACCGAGGATCGCCGGCATCAGCGTCAGCGAGGCGATCATCGTCGCCAGCACCGAGAGCGCGGCGCCGATCGCGGGACCGTAGAGGAACGAGATCCCGAGCAGCAGCATGCCGAGCATCGCGATCACCACGACGACGCCCGCGAACAGGACGGCGCGGCCGGACGTGTTGATCGAGACCATCGTCGCCTCGCGCGTGTCCTTCCCGGCGGCCCGCTCGAGGCGGAAGCGGTTGAGGATCAGCAGCGCGTAGTCGATGCCGACGCCGATGCCGATCATCGCCGCCAGCTGCGGCGTCCAGTCGACCACGTCGAGCACACGGGTCCCGAGCACGGCCATCAGCCCGAGGCTCACGACCATCGCGAACAGCGCGTTGAGCAGCGGCAGCCCCATCGCGACGACGCCCAGGGTCAGGAACAGCACCAGCGCCGCCACCAGGAGGCCGAAGATCTCCCCGGCGCCGCCGGTCTCGGCCGTCGACCAGTGGATGATGTCGCCGCCGAGCGCCACCTGGACGTCGCCCTTGCCGTCGAGCGCGAGCGTCTCCTCGGCCATCGTCTTGACCGCCGCGGGCTGGACGTCACCAGGCGATCCGCGGAACTGGATCTGGGCGAACGTGATCGTGCCGTCGCGCGAGACCGGCGCGCCCTCGGCGAACGGATCGCCGACCGCGAGCACCTCGGGCGACTTCTTGATCGCCGCGCGAACCGCCTCGATCTCGTCGCGATTGCCGGCGTCCAGCACACCGCCGTTCTCGACCGCGAAGACGACGTTGGCCGTGTCGCCGGACTGCTGCGGGAACTTCTCCTTCAGCAGGTCGTAGGCCCGCTGCGACTCGGTGCCGGGCAGGTTGAAGTTGTTGATGAACTCTCCCGCCGCGGCGCCCCACGCGATCGCCAGGGCGAAGAAGGCGGCGACCCAAATACCGATGACGGTGCGGCGCCGGTCATGGCACCAGGCGGCAAGTCTGCGCATTAGCCGAACTTAAGGCAGGCTGCCTCGCCCATTCCTGCGGGGTAGCCGTACTTACCTCGGGGGGTGGCCCCCCGTGTCACGCTTCCCAGTGGCTGCGGGTGAAGAGCACGAGGACGGGGATGATCTCGAGCCGGCCCAGGTACATCAGCGCGGTGAAGACGATGGTCGAGAAGTCGGTGAACGGCTCGAACGTCCCCATCGGCCCGGCGAAACCGGTGCCGGGGCCGACGCCACCCAGCGTCGAGGCCGCAGCCGCAAGGGAGCCGAACGCGGTCAGATCGACGCCCGCGCAGCGAAGAGTCGATCAGGACCACGAGCGCCCCCATCAGCAGCACGCCGAGATAGAGGAAGACGAACACGATGATCGCGCGCAGCGCGCGTTCGTCGACGACGCGCCGGTTGACGCGCAGCGGTGCGACGCGGTGGGGATGCAGCGTCTGGTCGAGCTCGCGCCACAGCATCTTCGCGATCACGACGTGGCGCACGAGCTTGATCGAACCGCTCGTCGAGCCCGCGGAGGCGCTGATCATGATCACGCCGAACAGCACCAGCGTCGTCAGCGACGTCCACTCGTTGAAGTCCGCGCTGGCGAAGCCCGTGGTGGTCATCATCGTCGTCACGTTGAAGACGGCGTGTCGCACCGCGGCCTCGCCGCTGAAGATGTCCTCGGTGATCAGCTCGAGCGTGACGATGCCGGACGCGATCGCGAGGATCACGAGGTACACGCGGAACTCGTCGTCGCGTCCGAACGGCCGCACGGTGCGGCGGACGATCGCCGCGAACAGCAGCGCGAAGTTCGTGCCCGCGACGACCATGAAGAACGTGATCGCCCACTGCGTGGCGGGAGCGAACGGCTCGATCGAGCGCGCCTCGGTCGAGAAGCCGGCCGTGGCGATCGTGGCGAACGAGATGCCGACGGCACGGAACAGATCCATGTGCGGGTCGACGCCGGACCAGCCCATGATCGCGAGCACGAGGATCGCGAGCACGGTGATCCCCACGTAGAGCACGACGAAGCGGCGGGCGCTGTCGCGGATCGTGTCGGCGAGGCCGATCTCGGGGCCCGCCGACTCGCTGCGGAAGAGCGCCTGGCGGCCGCCGATGCGCAGCCGCGGCAGCACGGCCAGGAACAGCACGATGATGCCGACGCCCCCGATCCAGGTCGAGAACTGCCGCCACATCGCCATCGAGCGCGACAGGCTCTCGACGTCGATCAGCACGCTCGAGCCCGTGGTCGAGAAGCCGGACATCGACTCGAAGAGCGCGTCCACCGGCCGTGCGAGCTGCGGCTCGGCGAGCAGATACGGAATCGCGCCGAAGACCGCGATCAACAGCCAGATCAGCGCGACCACCAGGTAGCCCTCGCGCGCGCCGATGCGTCTCCCGTCCCTCGGTCAGCCGCTCGCACACGAGGCCGGCGGCGAGCGTGATCGCGCCCCCGACGAGGAACGGCCATACCGGCTCGCCGTAGCCGATCGCGATCGCGGTCGGGACGAGGAAGGCAGGCGCGAGGTACTTGATGAGCCAGCCCACCAGGTTGAGCGCGCCCGAGACGTCGACGCCGACGCTTCGCGGTGCGGTCCGCCGACGTGAGGTCGTGGCCTCCATCGCGACCGGCATCATGGCGTACGCTGCGCCCTATGAGGATCGTCGTGGTGGGCGCCGGGCATGTCGGCCGCGCGCTGATCGGCGCACTGCACGCCGATCACGACCTCGTCGTCGTCGACATCGACAACGAATGCCTGGCGTTGGTGCGCGAGCGCTACGACGTCCGCACCGTGCCCGGGCGACGGCACGATGCGTGGTGTCCTGCGCCAGGCCGGCGTGGCGTCGGCCGACCTGGTGATCGCGTGCAGCGACCGCGAAGAGGTCAACCTGATCTGCGCGATGCTGGTCAAGCGGCTGTCGTCCGCGCAGGCGGTCGTGCTCGCCAGCAGCGCCGCTTATCTCGAGGCGTGGGCCGAGCGCGAGCTCGATGTCGACTTCATGGTCTCCTCCGAGGTCGAGACCGCCAACGCGATCTCGGCCATGATCGGGATCCCGGCGGCCCGGCAGACGGACGTGTTCGCCGAGGGCGAGGTGCAGATCGTCGAGTTCGACGTGCCGCCGCGCTCGTTCAACGACGCGCTGATCGGCCGGCCGCTGCGCCGCGCCGCGATCCCGGCCAACTCGAAGGTGGTCGGCATCGTGCGCGGCGAGCGCATGATCCTGCCTCGCGGCGAGGAGGCGATCATGCCCGGCGACCGCATCATCGTGATCGCCTCGCCCACCTCGGCCCGCGAATGGAGCGGCCTGATCGCCAAGGGCGAGCGCGAGATCGACGACATCGTGATCTTCGGCGCCGGGCGCATGGGCGCGACGATCGCCGGCGTGCTCAGCACGCGAGGCATCCGCGTGCGGCTGGTCGACGGCGAATCCCGAGCGCGCGCGTGACGTCGCCAAGTCGCTCCCCGACATCCCGGTCTTCCACGCCAGCGCGTTCGATCCCGACTTCCTCGCCCACGAGCGGATCGGGCGCTGGAGCGCCTGCGTGTTCTGCATGGCCGACGACGCCCGCAACCTCTACGGCGCGGTGCTGGCCAAGCGCCACGGCGTGCGCCTCACGATCGCGCTCACGCGCAACCCGGTGTCGGCGGACGTCTACGAGAGCGGCGGGGTCGACGTCTCGATCAACCCCCGTCAGGTCGCGGCCGAGGAGATGGTGCGCTTCGCCCACGATCCGCGCTGCCGCCAGGTCGCGATGCTCGACGACGACCGCTTCGAGGTCCTCGACATCACCGTGCGCCCGCAGTCCGACCTCGTCGACACGGCGTTCAAGGATCTTCCCGCCACCGGCTCGCTGATCGGCGCCGTCGTGCGCGACGGCTCGGCGATCTTCCCGCACGGGACCGACATCCTGCGCGCGGGCGACCGCGTGATCATCTTCGTCGAGTCACGCAACGCCGCGCAGGTCGAACAGGCCCTTTGACGCGAATTCAGTCCGTGGTCACCTCGAACGTGGTCGCGCGCGTCCGCTGTCGAGTCGCCGCCGACCCAGACGTCGAAGGTCGAGGCGTCGATCACCCAGTCGCGCGCGGCGGCGTTCCAGTAGCGCAGCTCGGCCGGGCCGAGCGCGAACTGGACCGTGCGCGACTCCCCGGCCGCGAGCGCGATCCGCTCGAAGCCCTTGAGCTCGCGCACCGGCCGTGACGCGGACCCGTGGCGCTGGTGGATGTAGAGCTGCACCACCTCGTCCGCGTCGCGCGCGCCCGCGTTGGTCACATCGACCGAGACGGTCACGGTCTCGCCGGCGGCGATGCTCGCCCGATCGACGGTCGGCTCGCCGTACTCGAACCGCGAGTAGCTCAGCCCGTGGCCGAACGGGAACAGCGGCGTGCTCTCCTCGTCCCAGTAGCGCTGGCTGCTGCTTCTCGGGCTCGTGCGAGATCGTGTGCGAGTACACCATCGGCACCTGGCCGACCGTCCGCGGCCAGCTGAACGGCAGCTTGCCGCCCGGCGAGACGTCACCGAAGAGCAGGTTGGCGACCGCCGCGCCGCCCTGCGTCCCCGGATACCAGATGTCGAGGATCGCCGGGCACGTGCTCGGCCGCCCAGCGCAGGTCGAGCGGGCGCCCGTTCATGACCAGCAGCACGACGGGCGTGCCGGTCTCGACCACGGCCTGCAGCAGCTCGAGCTGGCGCCCGGGGAGCTCCAGCGACGACCGCGACGCCGCCTCGCCGATCATGTTCTGCCACTCGCCGGCGACGACGACCGCGACGTCGGCCGCGCGCGCGACCTCGACCGCGCGTGCCAGCTCGGCTTCGTCGTCGAACCCCTCGGGATCCTCCGGCGCGTTGTCGCCGAACATGTCGAACATCGAGGGGAAGACGCGCTGCGCCGGGCGCACGCCCGGCGCGTACTCGACCCGCTCCGCGCGGCTCCGGATCCCGTCGAGCACCGTCACGGTCTCGGTCACGTCGTAGTCGAAGCACCACGGCCCGAGCGTGTCGCGGCGCGAGTCGGCCAGCGGGCCGATCACGGCGATCGAGCCCGAAGCGTCGAGCGGCAGCACCGAGCCCTCGTTGCGCAGCAGCACCGCCGAGCGCTCGGCGGCGATCCGGGCCACCTCCCGGTGGGCCGGATCGGCGAGCACCTCGCGCGCCCGCTCCTCGTCGACGTAGGGATCGTCGAACAGCCCCATGCGGAGCTTGGCCTCGAGCACACGCCGCACGCTCGCGTCGAGCGTCTCCTCGCTCACCCGCCGCCTCGGGCAGGTGCACGTAGGCCGGATCGACGATCGCCATCTCCATGTCGCAGCCCGCGTTCAGGGCGCGCGCCGCGGCATCCGGCAGGTCGCGCGCGAAGCCGTGCGTGACGAGGTTGCGCACGGCGTTGGCGTCGCTGACGACGAAGCCCTCGAAGCCCCACGTCTCGCGCAGGACCTCGGTGAACAGCCAGCGGTTGCCGCTCGCGGGGATGCCGTTGAGGTCCATGTAGGCCGTCATCACGTTGCCCGCGCCGGCCTCGAGCGCCGCGGCGAACGGCGGGAGGTAGACGTTCCAGAGCGCGGAGTCGGAGAGCTCGACCTCGTCGTAGTCGCGCCCGCCGAGCGCGGCGCCATAGCCGGCGAAGTGCTTGGGACCGGCGATCACGTGCTCGCCGGCCTCCCCGCCCTGGAAGCCGCGGACCTGGGCGGCCGCGACGGCGGCGCCGAGGAACGGGTCCTCTCCGGCGCCTTCGATCATGCGCCCCCAGCGCGGATCGCGGGCGATGTCGACCATCGGCGCGAACGTCCAGTGGATGCCCGCCGCCCGCGCCTCACGCGCCGCGACGGCCTGGCCGCGCTCGATCGTCCCCGGGTCCCAGGAGGCGGCCAACGCGATCGGCACCGGCAGGATCGTGCGGAACCCGTGGATGACGTCGAAGCCGAACAGCACGGGGATGCCGAGCCGATGGCCTTCGACCGCGAGCCGCTGGAGGCGGTTGAACTCCGCCGGATCGGTGACGAACAGCAGCGAGCCGGCCTCGCCTCGCCCGAGCGCCGCCTCGACCTTCGCCGACGGCCCCGCGGTCGTCCCCTGCTGCGACGCCGATCGAGATCTCCCGCTCGGAGCCGAAGTAGAAGTACTGCGTCAGCTGCCCGGCCTTCTCGGCCGTGGTCATCTCGGCGATCAGCTCATCGACCCGCGTCCGGATCGCCTGCTCGTCGGCCATCTCGGCGACTCCTCCCGTGGATTGCGCTGGCATCCTGCCAGACCGCTCCGGCGCGCGGAGGCCCCGTCAGTGGGAGCCCTGACTTGGCACGTTTGAACGCTTCCGGACGGGGAAGTCCCGGTGAAACCGGTTCTGTCTGACCGAAGGGGAGTCCCGATGACCAGCTCAACCGGGAGAGACGTCGAGTCTCCTCCGGCAGGTTCGCCTGCGACCTTCGACTGGCGCGCGATCGAGGCGTCGCCCGCGTTTCGCGAGCTGGTGCAGCGCAAGCGCCGGTTCATCGTTCCGGCGGCGATCGTCTCCGGGGCGATCTTCGGGACCTACTTGCTGCTGGCGGCGTTCGCGTCCGGCTTCATGGGCACCCGCGTCGCCGGGCTTCCCGTGGGGTGGCTGCTGGCGGTCGGCCAGGTGGTGATGACCTGGGTCGTGACGTGGCTCTACCTGCGCAAGGCGGATCGCGAGTGGGAGCCGTGGGTCCGCCAGGCCGCCGACGAGGCGGCCGCTGCGCTCGACCGTGACAACGCGCGGTTCGCGAAGAGGCAGACATGACCCTGATCGCCGCAGAGCTGCAGGTCCTCCCGCTGGCCGTCTTCGGCCTCGTCCTGGCGATCACGCTCGTCATCACCTACTGGGCGAGCAAGCGCACGGCGACCGCCTCGGAGTTCTGGGCCGCCGGCCGTGGCATCTCCGGCTTCCAGAACGGCTGGGCGGTGGCCGGCGACTACATGTCGGCCTCGACCTTCCTCGGCTTCGCCGGCCTGATCTTCATGTTCGGCGTCGACGCCTTCGTCGGCCTCGCGGCCGCGATCGTCTCGTTCCTCGTGGTGCTGCTGTTCCTCGCCGAGCGGATGCGCAACGCCGGCAAGTACACGCTCGCCGACGTCCTGTCCTTCCGGCTGCGCGAGCGGCCGGCGCGGATGGCCGCGGCGCTCGGCACGCTCGCCGTGGCGTCCGTCTACCTCGTCGCGCAGATGGTCGGCGGCGGGGTGCTGATCCAGGCGCTGACCGGCGTCGCCTTCACGCCCGCGGTGATCGCCGTCGGCACCTTCATGCTCGCCTACGTCATCTTCGGCGGCATGCTCGCCACGACCTGGGTGCAGATCATCAAGGCGGGCCTGCTGATGACGGCGGGCGTCGTCCTGACGGTGTTCGTCCTGGCCGAGTTCGGCTTCAACCTCTCGGACATGTTCTCGCGCGCGAGCGAGCAGCATCCGGAGGGCGGCGCCTACCTGCAGCCCGGGCTGCAGTTCTCCTCCAAGCTCGAGCTGATCTCGTTCGGGCTCGCGTTCCTGCTCGGCACCGCGGGCCTGCCGCACATCCTCATGCGCTTCTTCACGGTGCCCGACGCGCGCGCGGCGCGCAGCTCGGTCGGCTGGGCCGTGTTCCTGATCGGCAGCTTCTTCGTGATGGTCATGATCATCGGCGTCGGCGCGCGCGCGATCCTCGGCACGGGCGGCGAGGAGGCGGCGGGCAAGGCCGGCAACCTGGCGATCCCGGTGCTGGCCGAGCACCTCGGCGGCGGTGACGGGTCGACCGGCGGTGAGCTCTTCCTGGCCATCGTCGCGGCGGTCGCGCTGGCGACGATCCTCGCGGTGGTGGCCGGGCTCGTGATCTCGGCCTCCGGCGCCGTGGCCCACGACCTGTGGTCGAACGTGATCCGCAAGGGCCACGAGTCCGAGCACGAGGAGGTCATGGTGGCCAAGGTGGCGGCGGCTGGGGATCGGCGTGCTCTCGATCGTGATCGCGATCGCGGGCGGCGCCGGCTTCAACGTCTCGGTGCTCGTCGGCCTGGCGTTCTGCATCGCCGCGAGCGCGAACCTGCCGGCGCTGCTGTTCGCGCTGTTCTGGCCGCGCTTCAACACGACCGGCGCGGTCGTGGGCGTGATCAGCGGCCTGGTGGCCTCGCTGACGCTGATCATCCTCAGCCCGGCGGTCTGGCCCGGCCCCGACAGCGAGGGCTCGCCGCTCGGCTCGTTCGGGCTCGCGAACCCGGCCATCTTCTCGATCCCGATCGGGTTCCTCGGCTGCTGGCTGGGTACGGTCCTGAGCAGCGAGCGCGGCAACGAGCGCGAGTACCACGAGCTGTACGTCCGGTCCGAGACCGGGCTCGGTGCCGAAGCCGCCTCCGTCCACTAGGGAGGGGAGTACATGACACAGTCCAGGCTCGAGCTCTCGCCGCTGAACTTCCTGCGCCGCTGCGCGGTGACGCTCGCCGAGCGGCCGGCGGTCGTGCACGGCGACCGCCGGTACACCTACGCAGAGCTCAACGAGCGCTGCAACCGGTTCGCGAACGCGCTCCGCGACCACGGCATCGAGCGCCACGACCGCGTGGCCGTGCTGTGCCCCAACATCCCGGCGCTGCTCGAGGCCCACTACGCCATCCCGCTGGCCGGCGCCGTGATCGTGGCGCTGAACACCCGGCTCAATGCCGAGGAGATCTCCTACATCCTCGACGACTCGGATTCACGCTTGCTCTTCGTCGATGCGCAGCTGAAGTCGCTGGTCGATGACATCGACGTCGAGACGATCGTGGTCGAGGACAGCGGCGAGGACGACGACCCCTACGAGGCGTTCGTCGCCAAGGGCTCGGCCGACCCGCCCTCGTATCGACTCGAGGACGAGAACGAGCCGATCGCGATCAACTACACGTCGGGCACGACGGGCCGCTCCAAGGGCGCGGTCTACACGCATCGCGGCGCCTATCTGCGCGCGCACGGCGTGGCGCACGAGACCGGCCTGACCTACGACTCGGTCCACCTCTGGACCCTGCCCATGTTCCACTGCTCGGGCTGGTGCCTGACGTGGGGAGTGACCGCCGCGGGGGCCACGCACGTCTGCCTGCGAAAGGTCGAACCGGAGCGGATCTGGAAGCTGTTCGAGGACGAGGGCGTCACGCACTACAGCGGCGCGCCGACGATTCACAACAGCATCGTCAACCATGACAGCGCGCACCCGCTCGAGCAGCGCGTCACCGTGCCGACGGGCGGCTCCCCGCCGTCACCGACGCTGCTCAAGCGCATGCGCGAACTGAACCTGCACCCGATCCACCTCTACGGCCTGACCGAGACCTACGGTCCGATCATGGGCTGCAGCTGGCAGCCGCAGTGGGATGAGCTGGACATCGAGGAGCAGGCGCGGCTGCTCTCGCGCCAGGGCGTCACCTACAACGGCTCGGACCTCGTCCGCGTGGTCGACGACGACTTCAACGACGTCCCGCGCGACGGCGAGACGATGGGCGAGATCCTGCTGCGCGGCAACAGCGTGATGGACGGCTACCACAACAATCCCGAGGCCACCGAGGAGGCCTTCAGGGATGGCTGGTTCCGCTCGGGCGACCTCGCGGTCTGGCACCCCGACGGCTACGTCGAGCTGCGCGACCGCGCCAAGGACGTGATCATCTCCGGCGGCGAGAACATCTCGAGCATCGAGGTCGAGCAGGCGCTCGCCAAGCACCCGTCGGTCAACGAGGCGGCGATCGTCGCAATCCCCGACGAGAAGTGGGGTGAGCGGCCGAAGGCGTTCGTCGAGCTCAAGAGCGGCGCCGACGAGGTCAGCGAGGAGGACCTGATCGCGTTCTGCCGCGAGCACCTCGCCCGTTACAAGTGCCCTGCGGTGGTCGAGTTCTGCGAGCTGCCGCGGACCTCGACGGGCAAGGTGCAGAAGGTCGTGCTGCGCGAACAGGAGTGGGCGGGCCGCGAGAAGGCCATCGGCTGATCGGTTGGCACTTTCGCTCGCGCGGGTAGCTTGACCAGATGGCGGGAACCTCGCTTCCGTGGCGGGCGGCGTTCGACGCCGTCGAGCGCCCGATCTCCGCCGCGGCGGAATCCTGGGTCCAGACCGACTCGTTCATGGACGCGCTCGCGTTCACGTTCAAGCTCCAGCGCCGCGCGGCGCGTGAGGTCGAGTCGGCCGCGAGCGCGTGGCTGCGCGTCTGGGGAATGCCGACCCGCGGCGACCTCGCAGCGGGTCGTCAACCAGGTCGCGTCTTTGGAGCGTGAGCTGCGCGAGTTGCGGCGCGCGCGTGGAGGAGCGCTGATGGCGCCCTCACTGCTCTCGCGCCAGATCCTTCGCACCCGCAACGGTTTCGCGCACCTCGCCGGCATGAAGGACCCGGCCGTCGGCCAGACCCCGCGCGACCTCGTCTGGCGGCGCGACAAGGCGCGGCTGTGGCGCTACCGCCCGGGCGACGTCCGCAACCCGGTGCCGATCCTGATCGTCCACAGCCTCGTCAGCCGCAGCTACATCCTCGACCTGCTGCCGAGCAACAGCCTGGTCCGATTCCTGAGCGAGGAGGGCTTCGACGTCTTCCTGCTCGACTGGGAGCCGGCCGATCCCGCCGACGCCGAGAACACGCTTGAGACCTACGCCGACGGCTACATCCCGGCCGCGATCGGCGCCGCGTGCGAGGCGGCGGACGCCGACGAGGTCACGCTCGTCGGCTACTGCTTCGCCGGGGTCTTGGCCCTGCTTGACGACCGCCGCCCGCTCCGATCTGCCGATCCGCAACCTCGTCACGCTCACGACGCCCGTGCGACTACCGCGAGATGGGCTTCATGAGCAAGATGTTCCTCGCCGGACGCCTCGATCCCTCCGACGTGATCGACGACACCGGACTGGTTCCGTCGTCGGCGATGGACGAGGGCTTTCAGGCCATCAAGCCCACCGACCAAATCGTCCAGGCCGTCACGTTGTGGGAGAACCTCTGGAACGACGACTGGCTCGAGGGTTACCTCGCGATCAACCGCTGGGCGCGCGACCAGGTGCCGTTCCCCGGCGCGATGCTTCCGCCAGACCGTCGACGTCCTGATCCGCGACAACGCGCTGCTCACGGGCACGATCCCGTTCGGGCGGGATTCGGTTCGGTTGAAGGACATCCGCCGGCCGTTCCTGAACGTCTACTGCGAGCAGGACACGATCGTGCCCGCCGCCTCCTCGGTGCCGCTCACCGACCTCGTCGGCTCACGTGACGCGACCGCCTTGCAACTCAAGTCCGGCCACATCGGCCTGATCGTCGGCCGCGAGGCCTCCAAGGTCGCCCGGCCGCAGATCGCCGACTGGATCCGTCGCCACAGCAGCTGAGCGCAAGCGTCGCGCCAAGGCCGCCTGACGCGCGCCCGCGTCTGCCGGGCGGCTCGGTCGCGGGAGCCGTCGGCGTTCGTCGAGCCAGGCCCTGAGTGCGGGCCGCGAGTCGTGTGCTGACTCACGGCCGCTCGCCCGGCGTGTGACCGACGCCGACGATCAGACCGTCATTCCAGGCCGGGAGAAGCAGAGTGCAGCGGCGCGCGGTCGGGACCTGGCCGTGTCGTCATGCTCGTGCCGGCCCGCGCAGAGGATTGGCGGCAGGACTCGGAGCGATCGATGTCCGCTCTCCTGGAGGAGGCGGTGCGCCTCAGCCGCATCGCGTCCGAGCTGGGCGAGAACCTCGGTCGCGATGTTCGCCCCGGATGAACTGATCGCCGCGTTGGCCGATGGAGGCGTGGAGTACGTGCTCATCGGCGGACTGGCGGTCGGAGCTCATGGCTACCCCCGCGCGACGAAGGACGTCGACATCGTGCCGTCGCCGGAGGCGTCGAACCTCGCGCGACTGGCGGCTGTGTTGCGCTCGATCGCTGCGCAGCACCACGGGCTCGGCGACTTCGACTCGTCGGAGTTCCCCTACGATCCGCTCGATCCGGGACAACTCGCCGAGGGCGGCAACTTCGTGCTGATGACCCGCCTTGGGCGCCTCGACATCATGCAGTGGGTTCCCGGCATTCCGGGCGAACTGGCGTTCGAACACCTCGCGCGCGGTGCGGTGGAGACGACGCTGACCGGCCGTCGCATCCGCGTCTGCTCGCGCGAGCGACCTGATCGAGATGAAACGCGCGGCCGGCCGACCGCAGGATCTCGTCGACCTCGCGCGAGCTGGGCGCGCAGCCGTCAATGTAGCGCCGACGCGCCAGATTTCTAAGCGACCAACCTCGGCGCGGGCGCCGCGGGTCTCTCCCGTCATGACCCGAATCAAGCGCTCCCTCGCCACCGCCGCCGTCATCGCCGCCGGGCTCGCCGCCGCCGCGCCGGCCCACGCCCAGAGCCCGCAGGGGTTCGTCGTCGACGGCCCGTTCACCGCGCAGGGCGGCCAGCAGGGAATCATCGCGATCCTGATCGGCCTGCACCAGGCGCCGTCGTTCACGCCGCCGATCGGCACCGACAAGGGCTCGTTCACGGCGCCGATCGGGTCGAACAAGGGCTCCTGATCTGGTACAACCAGTCGTAGTGACTGGTCCAACCAGCGCCACGCTCTCGAGCCAGATCCACGCCCGGCTCCGCGCCGAGATCCTCGGCGGCCACTTCGAGCCGGGCGACGCGCTCCCGTCCGAGCGCCGCCTGAGCGAGCAGTTCGAGACCAATCGACACGCGGTGCGCGAGGCGCTCAAGCGCCTCCAGCAGGCCGGTCTGGTCTCGATCAGCCAGGGCGGCGCGACCCGCGTGCGCGACTGGCGCCGGCACGGCGGGCTCGAGCTGCTGCTCGATCTGTCCGACGGCGACGCGCCGGAAGCGCTGCACGTCCCGCGCGCGGCGATGGAGATGCGCGCGAGCATCGGCGCCGACGCCGCGCGCCTGTGCGCGCACGCGGGCCGACGCGGCGCTGAGAACGCAGTTGACCGCCCGCTTCGAGCAGCTCGCCGCGATCGACGACCTCGAAGCCCGCAACGCGCACTACGAGGTGCTGTGGGACCTGATCGTCGGCGGCGCCGACAACATCGCCTATCGGCTCGCGCTGACGACGCTCGCTGCGCCAGCGGGTGGCCTCGGTCAAGGCCGACGCGGTCGAAGCCGAGCTCCAAGACGCGGACGCGATCCGCAAGCTCGTCACCGCGATCACCCAGCAGAACGCCGACAAGGCGCACAAGCGGGCCCGCGACCTCCTCGACCGCTCGATCCCGCATGGCTGAGGTCCTCTACTACGCGATCCCGTTCTTCGTCCTGCTGCTGATCGCGGAGTACGCCGCCTACCGCCACCTCGACCACGACGACGAGCTCGGCTACGACCTGCGCGACACCGGCACGTCGCTGGCGATGGGGATCGGCAACGTGGTCGTCAACGTCGGCTGGAAGCTCGTCGTCGTCGCGGTCTACGCGGCGCTCTACGAGCTCACCCCGCTGCGGCTCGACCCGCACAACCCGCTGACCTGGATCGCGCTGTTCTTCGCCGACGACCTCGCCTACTACTGGTTTCACCGCGTCTCGCACGAGTGCCGGTTCTTCTGGGCCAGCCACGTCGTCCACCACTCCTCGCAGCACTTCAACCTCTCGACCGCGCTGCGCCAGACATGGGTGCCGATGACCTACTTCCCGTTCTGGCTGCCGCTGCCGCTGCTCGGCTTCCCGGTCTGGATGGTGCTGCTCGCCCAGGCCTGGTCGCTGATCTACCAGTTCTGGATCCACACCGAGCGCATCAAGCGGCTGCCGCGGTGGGTCGAGCGGATCTTCAACACGCCGTCGCACCACCGCGTCCACCACGGCATGAACCACCAGTACCTGGACAAGAACTACGGCGGGATCCTGATCATCTGGGACCGGCTGTTCGGGACCTGGGAGCCGGAGGACGAGCGCGTCCGCTACGGGCTGACGACGCAGCTGACGACCTTCAACCCGGTGCGGGTCGCGTTCCACGAGTACGTCGCGCTCGCGCGCGACGTGCGCCGCGCGCGAGGGCTCAGGACCAAGGCCGCAGGTGCTGCTCCGCGGGCCCGGCTGGACGCCTTCCTAGTAGCGCCGCACGCGGATCGTCATCCGCATCTCCTCGTGCAGCGTGCAGACGAGCTCGCGCTCGTCGGTCACTTGAGACGGAGCCCGGATCGGACGTCCGGCTCGTGGTCGCCGCGCTCGACGGTCTGCGGCGTAGCGCGTGTTGCTCCGGCGAGGAGGACATCGAGTCCGCGCCCGGCGGTGCGCCGACAGGTGCGTGCGCTGCTCGGGTGAGCGGCGTAGCATCGGATCCCGTGATCCCGCCGCTGTGTCCGACGTGCGGCCAGCCCGCGAGCCAGGCGCTCGGCGGTCCGCCGCACGACTGGGAGTGCCGCAACGAGGCGTGCTCGGAGTTCGGGCAGGCGGTCGCGTCTGCCGAGCCTCCTCCGCCGCCCGCGGCTGACGACTGCCAGCGGCGAGCGGGCGCGAGCGCCGCGATCAGCAGGCAGAGTGCGGCCGGGATGAACCCGATCGGATAGATGAAGACGACCGCCAGCGCGACGTACCCCACCGCGATGGCGGCGGCGATGCGGCGGAACGTGGTCTCGTAGCTCTTGAACGCGAACAGCAACGCCGGCAGGATTCCGATCGCGACGATCAGCAGCACGTCGAGCACCGACTCGGAGCCCGACAGCACGATGACGATGCCGTTCAGGACCAGGGCGACGATCGTGAGCGCGATCCGGCCTCCGGCGACGGGGCGTTCCTCGCGGCTCGCATCGACGGCCATCGACATCTACCCGGTATACCGCACCGAGGCGTCGTTCGCGATCGATCACCGCGATGATGCGACTGAGACCCACGAGCAGGACACCCAGGAGCTCCGTGGCGGTCTGTCCGCGCTGACCGGTCAGCACCCGCTCGACGGTATGGAATCCGCGGGCTCCGCAACAGAGGCTCAGGACCTAGATGCGCCCGAGGCCTCGGCCCAATCGTTCCTAGGCCGTCTCGGCCACGGGTTCGTCCAGCAGCATCGAGATCTCGTGGATTCTCGGCGTGACGGCCTCGAGCACCGCGGTCGCGACGAGGAGGTCCTGCGGCTCGAACAGCGATTCGGTCGGGAGCAGCAGCGAGGTGATCAGCGGCCGGGGGTCGAGCGGCGCGAGATCGTCGACGACCTGCGCGATGGGCTCGGACGATTCGAGGAGCGCGGTGACCAGTTGGGCGAGCGGTGTCATGACCTCTAGAGGACAGGCCCGCGAGAATTCGCCCCCATGCAGTTCATGGTGATCGAGCGCTTCCGCGGCGGCGCCCGCCCGATCTACGAGCGGTTCGAGCGGGACGGGCGCCGGATGCCGGAGGGCCTGGAGTTCGTGTCGAGCTGGGTGACGGCGGATCTAACTCGCTGTTTCCAGCTGATGGAGTGCGACGACGTGACGCTCTTGCAGGCGTGGGTCGCCGAATGGGAGGACCTCGCCGATTTCGAGATCGTCCCGGTCGTCGCCGGGAGCCGGGTCGGTGATGCCGTCCGCCGTGTCGATTGAGTCCCGCGCCAGGTGGGGCGGGCCGTAGAGGCACATCAGACGCTCGCGGGAACCTCGGCGAGCTGCGCGAGGCGGATGTTGTTGCCGGACGGGTCGCGGAACGACGTGTCGACGCCCCACGGCTGCTCGGTCGGCGGCTCGTTGAACTCGACGCCGCGGGCCTTGAGCTCCTCGTACTCGGCGTGGACGTCGGGCGTGGTCAGGAAGAGCGTGCCCACATAGCCCTTGGCCAGCAGGTCGCGCAGGCTGGCGCCGGACTCGGCGTCGATGATCGGCTCGCCCGGGATCGCCATCAGGACGATCGAGATTTCGGGCTGGCCGGGAGGGCTGACCGTCACCCAGCGAAAGCCGGGCAGCTCCGACAGCGAGACGTCGGCGCGGACGCGCATGCCGAGCTTCTCGGTGTAGAACTCGAGCGCCTCTTCCTGGTCGTGGACCCAGATCTGCGTGGTGGCGAGCTTGTGCATCGGGGTGGCCTCCTTGGGGAGTGGATCTGTCCCGATGCAAGCTACGGACGACCTGGCAGAGGTGTCTTCTCGAATCGTGCTCAATGCACGTCGATCACGTCACGGTTGACGAAGAAGCCGTGATCGCCGCGGCGGCAGGTGAGGCCCGCGCGGGTGGAGCGGCAGGTGAAGCCGTCACGCGTCCAGCTCGCGCCGTAGGCCAGCACCGGGGGCGACTCGTCGACGACGTTGACGCCGGTCGAGCAGTTCGGCTTCGCGCTCCCGCTCGTGGCGAGTGAGACGCCGTTGCCCCATTCGCCCGAGGCTTCGCGCTCGCAGATCGCATCCATCGGGACGTTCGGCTTCGGGAAACCCTGGTCGCCGGGTTGCGGGCGCACGTCGCACACGAGCGTGCCGTCGAGCGTCGCGCAGGCGAAGCGCCCCGACGGGGTGCGGAAGGACGTGCCGACGGGCGTTGCCGTCGGGGCGGGACGCGTGCCGGGATCGCCGCCGGCGCGCGACGTGCGCAGCGGTTCCTCGCCGCAGCCGGCGAGCACGATGGCGAGGAGCAGGACGGTCAGGAACTTCATGCGGCCAGTCTTCCAGCGGCGGGCGCCGGCGCCCATCGCCCGCCCGGGGGACATACTCCCCCGACGTGATCCGCCGGTTGTCCGACACGCCGACGACCGCCTCAGGGCTGAAGCTGCTGGTCGAGCAGCAGCGCGTCGGCCTGCCGTTGCTGCACCGGACGCGCGAGGACGGGCATACCGAGGCCTTCGTGCTCGAGGCCAGCGACGATCGTCTGACGATCGGCCGCGCCGACGATTGCGATCTCGTGATCGACGACGACCCGGGCGTGTCGCGGACGCATCTCGAGCTGGTCCGGCTCGGCGACGGGTGGGTGGTCGAGGATCGCGGGCTCTCGCGCAACGGGACGTGGGTCGACGGTGCAGCGCCTGGATGGCCGGCGACGCCTGAAGGCGGCGACGCGCGTCCGGATCGGCCACACCGTGCTCGAGTACTCCGCCGCCTCGTCCTCGCAGATCGACCCGACCGTCACCGTCACCGGGACGGCCGCGCCGGCGATCACCGCCGCCCAGCAGGCGGTGCTCGACGCCTTCGTGCGGCCGATAGTGCGACGGCGCGGCCGCGCCGGCGGGCAACGCCGAGATCGCTGCCGCGCTCGTGCTCTCGCCCGAGACCGTCAAGTCGCATTTGAAGGACCTGTACGAGCGCTTCGGGCTCGAGCACGTGGCGCCGAGCGCAAAGCGGGCCGAGCTGGCGCAGCGGGCGATCCGGTTCGGGATGGTCAGCAGGACGCAGTGACGACGCGCGTCAGCCGCCAGACCCCGTCGTCGAGCCGGGCCTCGAAGCTGATCGGCGCGGGCTTGAGCCCGTTGATCGCATAGCGCGCGGCCACTTGCGCGCGCTCGCCGTCGAGTTTGAGCCGCTCGTCGCTGAGCTTGTAGCGGTCGATCTCGTCGAGCTGCGACTGCCAGCGGCTGAGCGCGGCGGGTGAGCCGCGGTCGGTCACGCAGTCGCCCTGGACGCCATCGGAACCCTGACGCACGACGCGCGCTGAGACCGTCCGGGCCAGCAGGTCGAAGTCGCCGCGGTCGAGCGCGTCGGCGTAGTGCGCGAGCAGCCGTGCGACGCACGCGCTCGTCGGCCGCCCGCTGACGCTCGGTGCGATCGTCGCCGCGCGTCGCGATCGAGACCGCGGCGATGCCGGCGGCCGCCGCGGCCGCGAGCGCGACGACCGCGACCGCGAGACGCCCGCGCCGGCGCGCGGCGGGGCGCGGCGTCTGCGGCGAGGCTGCGGCGGCGCGGGACGAGGGCTCGCCGGGCGGCCGTGGGGCTGCGGTGCCGCTGGGCGAGGACTCGGCGGGGTACCGCGAGGCGTCGGCTGCGCGCGACGAGGGCGAAACGGCGGGGCGCTGAGACTCGCCCGGGCGGGCCGAGGGCTCGGCCGGTCGCGGGGATTCGGGCGCGCGGGCCGCGCGCCCGGCGGCGTGTCGTGGGGTTTGGGTCGCGGTGGGCAACGGCGGCATGATGAGCGTGGCTGGTTCCTGCACAGCACGCTCGGCGCCCGCCAGTGCCCGCGCGAAGGCGGCGCCCGACGGGTAGCGCTCGGCCGGGTCGCGCGCCATCGCACGCGCCACGACGTCGTCGAAGGACGCCAGCTCGGGCGTCACGTCCGACACCCGCGGGCGCGGCGAGTTCGCGTGGCGCGACTCGAGCACCTGCGGATCGCCGGTGCCGAAGGGCCGCAGGCCCGTCAGCAGCTCGAAGGTCACACCCCAGGGAGTACTGATCGCTGGCAGGGTCAGGCAGGCCGCGGGCGGTCTCCGGTGCCGCGAAGGCGGGCGTCCCGCCGAGCAGGTCACCGGTGGTCGGATCGGCGAACGCGCTCCGGCGCGCGACCCCGAAGTCGACCAGATAGGCGTGGTCCTCGCGGTGCACGAGCACGTTGGACGGCTTGACGTCGCCGTGCACGATGCCCGCGTCGTGAAGCGCGTCGAGCGCGCGTGCGACCTGCGAGACCAGGGAGACGATGCGGGCGGCGGAAAGCCCACCGGCGGTCGCGAGCCGGCGCAGGTCGGGCCCGTCGATCCAGGCCATGGCGAGATACAGCAGCCCGCCCTCCTCGCCCGCGGCGTGCACCGGGACGACGTGCGGGTGACTGACCTCGGCCGCGACCTCGCCCTCGCGGAGGAACGCGGCCCGGTAGGCGGACTCCGCGGAGAGGTGGGCGGTCATCACCTTGACCGCGACGACACGGTCGTGCAGCAGGGTGTCCGCCGCCCGGTAGACGACGCCCATCCCGCCCTCGCCGGCCACCTCGAGCAGGAGATAGGGACCGACGCGATCGCCGGGCCGGGGCATCGCGGACGTCATCCGCCCGCAGCGTACCGGGGGATGCGGTCCCCCCGGCCGGGCCATTCACGAACGGGCGAGCGCGCCGGAAGCTGCCGCCATGAAGATCATCGCTTCCATCGCCGCCTCCGCCGCCCTGTTGATCGCCGCAAGCCCGGCTTCGGCGAGTGTCGTGCGCGCCCACACGCCGAGCGGGAACATCAACTGCGTCGCTCGCGGCTACGGCGGCCCGGGCTGGAGCCTGACGTGCAGCGCCGACAGCCCGGGTCGCACGATGCGCATCTCGACCCAGGCACGTCCCTACGAGACCCGCTATCGCCCGGTCTGGGGCGGCTGGCGGACGATGCGCTACGGCTGGGCCTACGACCTCGGCCCGTTCGAGTGCGCGTCCTACCGCCAGGGCCTGCAGTGCTCGATCGTGCCGCGCGACGGCGGCCGCGCCAGGGGCTTCTGGATCTCGCGCGAGGACGCCTTCACGTTCTGAGCATCAGATCTCGGTGACCTGCGTGAGCCGGAAGTGGTTGCCGGACGGGTCGCGGAACCCGCAGTCGATGCCGTACGGGCGCTCCTCGGGCGGGTCGACGAACTCGACCCCGCGGGCCTTGAGCTGCTCGTAGTCCCTGCGGACGTCGTCGGTGGTGAGGAAGACGGTGCCGGCGGCGCCCTTGGCCGTCAGCTCGCGGATCGCGCGGGCGGTCTCCGTCGTCGAAGACGGGCGTCGCCCGGGATCGCCATCAGGCACGATCGTCACGTCCTCCTGGCCCGTCCGGGCTGACCGTCAGCCAGCGGAAGTCGCCGAGCTCGGCCATCGTGACGTCGGCGCGGACCTCCATGCCGAGCTTCTCGGTGTAGAAGGCGAGCGCCTCGTCCTGGTCGTGGACCCACAGCTGGGCGTTCGCGATCTTGATCATGGGCGGCACGCTATTCGGCGCGCCCCCGGGCCCGTCTTCTCGAATCGTGCTGAGCTCGTCAGCGGTCGGCGACGCGGTGCTGCGGGCGCCCGTAGGCGCGCACCACGCACGACGGCACGACGACCTGCGAGACCGCGGGCGGGAACGACGCGCGGTAGGCCGCGGGCGACTTGCCGAACATGCGCGTGAAGCTGGTCGTGAACGAGCCGACGCTCTACAGGCCGACGGAGAAGCAGATGTCGGCGATCGAGCGGTCGGTCGTCCGCAGCAGCGCCGCGGCGCGCTCCAGCCGGCGCGTGAGCAGGTAGACGTGCGGGCGTCTCGCCGAACGCGCGGCGGAACTCGCGCGAGAAGTGCGCGCGCGAGAGGCCGGCGGCCGCCGCCATGTCGTCGACGTCCAGCTGCTCGGCGTAGCGGGCGTCGGCGAGGTCCTTGGCGCGCAGCAGATGACGGGCGGGCGGGGCGTAGGCCATCGCCGCACCAGTATCGCCGATACCCTCCGCGGCCACGCGATCACGACTTCCGGGGCAGGCTGATGAAGCTCATCTACACCTACACGGACGAGGCGCCGGCGCTGGCCACGCACTCGTTCCTGCCGATCATCGAGGCCTTCGCGGGCCAGGCGGGCATCGACATCGAGCTGCGCGACATCTCGCTCGCGGGCCGCATCCTGGCCCAGTTCCCCGACCGGCTGACCGACGAGCAGCGCGTCGCCGACGCGCTCGCCGAGCTCGGCGAGCTGGCCAAGACGCCCGAGGCCAACATCATCAAGCTGCCGAACATCAGCGCCTCGATCCCGCAGCTGAAGTCGGCGATCAAGGAGCTCCAGGACGGCCGGCTACGACGTGCCCGGACTACCCGGACGACCCGCGCACGGACGACGAGCAGCGCCGCGCGCGAGGCCTACGACCGGGTCAAGGGCTCGGCGGTCAACCCGGTCCTGCGCGAGGGCAACTCCGACCGCCGCGCGCCCGCGTCGGTGAAGTCGTTCGCGCAAGGTCGCATCCGCACTCGATGGGCGCGTGGTCGAAGGACTCCAAGTCGCACGTCTCGACGATGTCCGACGGCGACTTCCGCTCGACCGAGCGCTCGGTGACGCTCGAGCACGACGACGAGCTGCGGATCGAGTACGTCGCCGCCGACGGCGCCGCGACCGTGCTCAAGGCCTCGATCCCGGTGCTGCGCGGGCGAGATCGTCGACGCGGCGGTCATGCGGCGCGCCGCGCTGGACGCCTTCCTGGCCGAGCAGATCGCCGACGCCAAGGAGCAGGGCGTCCTGTTCTCCCTGCACATGAAGGCGACGATGATGAAGGTCTCGGACCCGATCATCTTCGGCCACGCCGTGCGCGCGTTCTTCGCCGGCGTCTTCACCGAGCACCACGACGCGCTCGCCGGCGCGAACCCGAACAACGGCCTCGCGAGCGTCCTGTCCGCGATCGAGGGCTCGCCCGAGCAGGAGGCGATCGAGGCCGCGATCGGCCGAGACCTACGAGACCGGCCCCGCTCTGGCGATGGTCGACTCCGACCGCGGCATCACCAACCTGCACGTGCCCAGCGACGTGATCATCGACGCGTCGATGCCGGCCATGATCCGCACGTCGCGGCCAGATGTGGAACGCCGCCGGGGAGCAGCAGGACGCCAAGGCCGTGATCCCGGACTCCTCGTACGCGGCGCTCTACGCCGAGACGATCGACTTCTGCCGCGAGAACGGCGCCTTCGACCCGACGACGATGGGCACGACGCCGAACGTCGGGCTGATGGCGCAGAAGGCCGAGGAGTACGGCTCGCACGACAAGACGTTCGAGATCGCGGCCGCCGGCAAGGTCCGCGTCGTCGACTCCTCCGGCGACGACGCTGCTCGAGCACGACGTCGAGGCCGGCGACATCTGGCGCGCCTGCCAGACCAAGGACGCGCCCGTGCGCGACTGGGTCCGGCTCGCGGTCGAGCGCGCCCGGGCGACCGGTGCCCCCGCGGTGTTCTGGCTCGACGAGTCGCGCGCGCACGACGCCGAGGTGCTCAAGAAGGTCCACGCGTACCTGCCCGAGCACGACACCGACGGGCTGCAGATCGAGATCCTGCCCGTCGCGCGAGGCGACGCGGTTCACGCTCGAGCGCGCGGCGCGCGGGGAGGACACGATCAGCGTCACCGGCAACGTGCTGCGCGACTACCTGACCGACCTGTTCCCGATCCTCGAGCTCGGCACGAGCGCGAAGATGCTCTCGATCGTGCCGCTGATGAACGGCGGCGGGCTGTTCGAGACCGGCGCCGGCGGCTCGGCGCCCAAGCACGTCCAGCAGCTCGTGCGCGAGAACCATCTGCGCTGGGACTCGCTCGGCGAGTTCCTCGCGCTGGCGGTGTCGCTCGAGAAGCTCGCCGACGCGACCGACAACCCGCGCGCGGCGATCCTGGGCCGGACGCTCGACGAGGCGACGGGCAAGCTGCTCGAGAACGGCAAGTCGCCGTCGCGCCGCGTGAACGAGCTCGACAACCGCGGCTCGCACTTCTACCTCGCGCTGTACTGGGCGCAGGCGCTCGCGGCCGACCCCGAGCTCGGCGAGGCGTTCGCGCCGCTGGCCGAGCGGCTGGCGGCGGACGAGGAGAAGATCGTGACTGAGCTCAACGAGGTGCAAGGCGCGTCGGTCGATCTGGGTGGCTACTACTTCGTCGATCGCGAGAAGACCGACGCGGTGATGCGGCCGAGCGAGACGTTCAACGCCGCGCTCGAGACGTTGAGCGCGAAGGCCTGATCAGGACGGCGTGCCGCGTCACCGCTCGCCGGTGCTTCATCCCTAGCCGCGCATCGATGCCCTCGATGCTGCCAGGGATCCGCAGCCGCTCGGCCTGCTCCGGGTAGCTCTGAGCGAGCTTCGCGAGTTCGGCGCGCAGGAAGGCGAGGCCCGCGTCGAGCTGCGGCTCGCCGGCTCGGCGCGCTTCGACGACGCCCATCGCGCGGTTGACGCGCGCCTGCGCCTTCGGCCAGGTGTACTGCGGATCGATCTCGCGCCGGAGCTTCGCCCAGCGGCGCGCGAGCCGGTCGAGCGCCTGCCGTTTCGCCTCGACGCGGCGGTGCGCCGGGACCGGCGCCGAGGCTGCGGCGCAGGTGCGCCCACGCGCTCACGACGGATGAACTCGAGCACGGAGCGCAGCGCGCGCTCGGACTGACCGAGCTCGCGGCAGCAGGCGCGGGCGGCGTCGACCTCGGCGCTCGCGTAGTGCACCCCGGCCACGATCATCCCGCCGGGCTCGACGTGGGCGTCGAGCGGCTGGAAGTCCGCGCGCCGCCCGACGCCCGGCGGCGGCTCGACGTCGAAGGCGGCGCCGACGTCATCGCTCACCTGCTGGCGCAACTCGACCTCGACCCGCTCGGCGCAGCCCGTCAGGGCTGGATCGGCGGGCAGGAAGACGGTGGCCACGAGGTCGTCGGGGTCGCCGGGACGCCGGCGAACGACGCGACCGACGGCCTGGCGGAAGAAGAGGTCGGTGCGCTTGACGGTGGCATAGGCGGCGAGGACCAGCCTCGGCACGTCGACCCCCTCGCTGACCATGTTGACCGCGACCAGCCAGCGTGCGGCGTCGTGTCCCGCGCGCGCGAAGCGGTCGATGCGGGAGTGCGCCTGCGGCTCGTCGCTGACCACCACGACCGGCTTCTCGCCGGCGATCGTCCGCAGCAGCGCGGCGGTCGCACGGGCGTGGGCGCGATCGTCGCAGAGCACGAGCCCGGCGGCGTCCGGGATCACCGCGCGGGCCTTGACCAGCAGGGCATCGGCGTCGCGCAGCATCCGCGGCAGCAGCGGCGTCGAAGGGTCGATCGCCGTGCGCAGGCGCCGGGCATCGTCGACCGGGTCGAGCTCGTCCGCGAAGGCCGCGATCGTCTCCTGCGCGTCGACGCGCCAGCGCAACGTCGCGTCCAGCAGCCGGAAAGCCAGCGGGCGGCAGACGCCGTCGCTCACGGCGGCGCCGTAGCCGTAGACGAAGTCGGGGGCGCAGCGGCGCTCGTCGTCGTAGCGCACGAACGGGATCGCCCGGGCGTCGGAACGGAACGGCGTGCCGGACAAGGCGAGCCGGTTGCGTCGGCGCCTTCGAAGGCCGACCGCAGCGCGGTGCCCCAGGTGGCCGATTCGCCGGCGTGATGGATCTCGTCGAGGATCACGAACGTCGGCCGAGCGAGGTGGTGGGCGAACAAGTCGGGCGCCGAAGCGACCTGCTGATACGTGACGACGACGCCGTCGACGTCCGCCCGCCAGGCGCCGTCGGCGTTGCGCCAGCGAGGGTCGAGGTGGAGGCCGACGCGGTCTGCAGCGTCCGCCCATTGGGCACGCAGGGCCGTGGTCGGACAGACGACGACGGCTTGTCCGAGGCCGGAGGCGCGCAGCGCCTGGCAGGCGGCGAGAGTCTTGCCGGCGCCCGGGGTCGCGACGAGGAGGTAGTCCGGCCGCGGATGCGCGGCGTAATGAGCGAGGAACTCGGCCTGCCAGGCGCGCGGCGCGACGGTCACGCCGACCGGACGCCCTTTTCCCGGTTGCAGCGAGGACAGAGCGCTTGGCCGTTGGCGGGGACCGTCGGGCCGCCGGCGCTGAACGGTGTCACGTGGTCGCCATGCCAGCCGGGTTGCAAGGGCGGTGCCGCAGGACACGCAGCGGCCCTGAGCCGCAAGGAAGAGCGCGACGCGGGATCGCGGCCGGAAACGACGGGCGGACATCGTCCGGGAAGTGTCGCAGCGCCGCGTGACGATTGTGTGCGAAAGTTGGTGCAGTTTCGGCACGAATACGTCTTGTTCCGTCGCAGCCGCCGGACCGATGCTGCCGGCCATGCACACGGGACAGATCACGAGGAGCATGCGGCCCGCCTGGGAGCCGCTGACGGCGCTCGTCGGCCGCGAGGTCGTCGGCTGCTTCGCGTGGAAGTTCGCGGTCGAGCTCGACGACGGAGCCGCGCTCCACGCGTACCGGAACATCGCCACCACCGGTTTCTCCTGCTGGCGACGGACGGCCGGGCGTTCGTCTACCGCGAGGACGACCGCTACGAGGAGCTCGCGACGCCGGCCGCGCTGGAGGCGGCGTTCGCGGGCTGGGAGGACGCGCGCCCGCGGCCGCGCGATCCCGACGCGGTCCGGGCGCTGCTCGAACGCCATCGCTCGCCGGCCCCGGAGTCGTCGGCGTGACGTGCTGGCGGAGCGCTGGTGCAGTGCGAGCGGCCGGAGTGGGAGCCACTGATCGCGCTCGTCGGCCTCGACGTCGTCGGCTGCTTCATGTGGATGCACGAGCTCGAGCTCGATGACGGGCTCGAGGTGCACGCCTACAAGAGCATCGCCACGCGGCGGTACCTGCACCTCGGCGTCGACGGCCGAGCGTTCGCCTACCGGTCACCCGGGCACTATGCGGAGGTCACGCCGCTCGCGGCGCTCGAGGAGGCGTTCAGGGACTGGGAGCGCACGCTCCCGCCGCCGCGCGATCCGGACGCGGTGCGCGCGTTGCTCGCGGACATCGCTCAGGCGCTTCACAGGAAACACACTACGAACACCCAGCTGAGCAACGATGCTTGCGACCATGCCCAGCATCGGACCCATGGAACTGGCGATCGTCGCCGTCATCGCGCTGCTCGTACTCGGCCCGAAGCGCCTGCCCGGCCGCCGGCCGCAGCCTCGGCCAGGGCCTCCGTGAGTTCAAGGACAGCATCGGCGGCCGCTCGGCGCCCGGAGCTCGAGGAGCCCGACGCGCGCCTGAGCGGCTCACGCCGGCCGCCGCGAGGCGGTCGATCTCGGCGACCGTGCGGCCGAGCTCGTCGAGCACCGGGATCGCGCGCTCGCCGAGCGTCGTCACGGCGGGCGGCGAAGGCCTCGTAGAGCGAGCGGTAGTACCAGCGGACCGACTCGCCTTCGCCGGCCCGGAAGCGGTTCCAGAGCTCGTCGCCGTGCGTGCGGAAGTCGAGCAGGATCGCGCGCGCGTTGTGGAGCTTGTCGGCGAGCGAGACGCGCAGCTCGTCGGGCTGCTTGTGCGCGATCGCGGCGATGTAGTCCTGCTTGCGCTCCAGCCACGGCGGCTTCGGCTCGACGTCGGTGTCGGAGTTGGCGTCGACGATGCGCGCGGCGTCGGCGCCGAACTCCTCGCGGATGCGGGCGAGCATCGGCGGTCCGCCGCCGTCCTCGACGGCGTCGTGCAGGAGCGCGCCGATCGCCTCGGTCTCGCTCCCGCCCATCTCCAGCACGAGCGAGGCGACGGCGAGCAGGTGCGAGACGTAGGGCGTCTCGGTGCCCTTGCGCAGCTGTCGGCGGTGGTGGCTCGTGGCCAGCAGCAGCGCGCGGTCGAAGTCGTCGCCGAGCAGTGGCGCGTCGGTGTAGGTCTCGGGCATCGCGCGTAGGATCGTCGCATGGGCGAGCGAACGAGCTATCCGCCCGGGACATTCTCCTGGGCCGAGCTGGCAACGAGTGACGCCGACTCGGCGAAGGCCTTCTACACGAGCGTGTTCGGCTGGGAGTACCGCGACAACCCGATCCCCGACGGGTCGGTCTACTCGACGGCGCTGCGCGACGGCAAGGACGTCGCGGCGTTGTTCGGGTCCGACGCAGCCGCCGCACTGGAACTGCTACGTGACGGTCGAGTCGGCCGACGCGACGGCGGCGCGCGCGGCGGAGCTCGGCGCGACGGTCGCGGCGGAGGCGTTCGACGTCATGGACGTCGGGCGGATGGCGGTGATCATCGATCCCGTCGGCGCGGCGCTGTGTCTGTGGGAGCCGAAGACCCACATCGGCGCGTCGCTGGTCAACACGCCCGGGCGCGATGACCTGGAACGACCTGATCACGCCCGACCCGGCACAGTCGGCGCAGCTTCTACGGCGACCTGTTCGGCTGGACGACCGAGGAGGTCGAGGGCGCCAACGGCTACCGCGTGATCAGCAACGGCGAGCGCGAGAACGGCGGGATGATGCCGCTCGACCCGCGCATGGGCTCGACGCCGCCGAACTGGATGCCGTACTTCGGCCACGAGGACGTCGAGCGGCTCGTGACCGAGGTCGCGGCCTCGGCGGGCAGGTCTTCAACGGCCCGATGCGGATGTGGCAGGGCACGATCGCGGTGCTCGGCGATCCGCAGGACGCGGCGTTCGCGGTCTGGACCGGGCGAGCTGACGACGGCTGACGGCGAGGTCGCGATGCGGCTCGAGACATGGAACGCGCCGCCGGGCGACGTGATCCCGAACCACCCGCGATTCGCGGTGCTGCTGTACCGCGGCGTCGATGTGAGCGACGCGCGGCGCTGTTCGCCGCGCACGGCTGGGGCGGCTCCTGGGTCAACGGCGTCTTCGACTTCCATCACTTCCACTCGACCTCGCACGAGGTGCTGGCCGTGATCTCCGGCGAGCGCGACGCTCGAGCTCGGCGGCCCGCAGGGCGAGGCGTTCGAGGTGGCCACGGGCGACGTGCTCGTGCTGCCCGCCGGGACCGGACACCGGCGCGCGCGCGCCGACGACGCCTTCCGCGTCGTCGGCGCGTACCCGCGAGGGCAGGAGGACTACGACCTCCTGCGCGAGGCCGACGATGCCGCGCGCGAGCGGATCGCTGCGCTCGGCCCGCCGGCCGAGGACCCGGTGGGCGGCGAGGGCGTCGGCGGGCTGGCGCTGAAGCGAATGCCGCGCGTCGCGTGCGGATCCTCACGGGTCGGCGCCCGCACGCGCCGGGACGTCGAGCGGTGGCGTCGGCGAGCCCGTCTGAGGTGGTCCCGATCGCGAGGTAGAACGGCGGCGGGTGATGGGTAGAGACCGGACCATGTCACCGCAGAAGAGTCCAGGTCCGAGCGTCAAGGACAAGAAGCAGTACGAGGCCCTGCGCGACAAGGGCGAGAGCAAGGAGAAGGCGGCGCGGATCGCGAACGCCAGCGCCAAGTCGAGCCGGTCCTCGACCGGCAAGAAGGGCGGCAAGTCCGGCTCCTACGACGACTGGAACAAGGAGGACCTCGCAGAAGCGCGCGAAGAAGATCGGCATCAAGGGCCGGTCGAAGATGAAGAAGAGCGAGCTCGTCAAGGCCCTGCGCAACCACTGAGCCGCCGCGCGCGGAGTCCGCGGCGCGGGCTGCACCCTTGCGCGGTGCGGGCGTCGGCGGTGCGGGCGCGTGACCCGGTGGGGCGCTGGTCGAGCCGACACACTGACCGCTGTGTCGGAAGCGCCTCGATGGTGGACGGTCCGCGCGGCGCAGAACCTCAAGCCCGCGACCTACCGCTGCCCGTTCTGCAGCGAGTTGCTGCCGGCGTTGAGCGAGCACGTGCTGGTGATGCCCGAGGGCGACGCGCGGCGCCGGCGCCACGCGCACACCGCCTGCGTGCTTGCCGAGCGGCAAGCCGGCCGGCTACCCCTGCGCGAGGAGGTTGAGCCGCCTGGCCCGGGTCTCCTCCGGCGGCTCTTGCGCCGTCCTCGCAGTCGCTGAGCGTTCGACCGCAACTGCACACCTGGGAACGGGGGTACGCGCACGACCGCGCGGTCGAGTTGGCGCATCGGTGGGGGTGTGGAGCGTGATTGACGCATAGCGACGGTTTCGCGCCACACCCTCCGACCGTGACGACCCACCGCGCCCACCCGCCGCGATCAATGGCGAGCGCGGAGGGCGCGTGGCAACCGAGCCCGCGCCCCTGCAGCCCCTCTTAGCCGCTCAGCGAGGCGACGCCGAAGGACGCGCCCCAGGGGTCGGTGACCGTCGCGATCCGCCCGACGCCCGGCATGTCCATCGGCTCCAGCCGCACCTCGCCGCCGAGCTCCAGCGCCTTGGCGACGGTCGCGTCGGCGTCCTCGACGGCGAACGAGACGTCCCAGAACGCCGGCACGCCGTCGGGCATCCCGGGCGGCGGGCCCATCACGCCCGCGACGCCGCTGCTCGCCGAGCGTGCAGGATCACGTAGTCGTCGCCGCCGATGTCCTCGGTCGAGGCGCGCAGCGGCGATGACCGCCTCGAGGAACGCGATGGCGTCCTCCGGGTCGGGCGTGATCAGCGTGTTCCAGGCCAGGCTGACCGGCTCGTTGACGAGCTCCGCGCCCGTGTGGGAGCCCGCCTGCCAGGCGCCGAACGCGCCCGCCGGCGGGGTGCGTGAAGAAGCCCATGCGCCCCGCGTCCATGACGTCCATCGGCTCGAACAACGCGCTGCCGCCGAACTCGCGCGACGCGGGCGGCGAGCGCGTCGACGTCGTCGGTGGCGAAGTAGGTCGACCAGACGACGGGCTGGCCCTCCTGCATCAGCGGGCTGACGCCCGCGACCCGCTTGCCGTCGCAGAGGAAGAACTTGTAGCCGCCGGTCTCCTCCGGCGTGCCCGGCGACATCGTCTCCCAGCCGAACAGCTCGCCGTAGAAGCGCTCGGCGGCGTCGACGTCGGGCGTGGTGAGGTCGACCCAGCTCGGGGTCCCGGGCGCGTCCGTTCAGGCATACAGCTCCTCTGCGTAGCGGCGCAAGCGGGCCGAGCGCGTCGGCCGGCGCCCGGAACGTGACCTGCACGACGCCCGGGGCGCGGCCGATCTCGATCGCGCCGGCGATCGTCGCGCGGTTCATGACCTCCGGCACGCGTCATGCCCAGCAGCTCGGCGGCGCGCGCGAGCCCGTTGTCGGTGGCGGAGTTCAGGTCCGGGCCCGTGCCGATCACGGACACCGGCAGCGACTCCTCGATCGCGCCGACGCCCTCGCGCGCGGCCAGCACCGAGGCGCGGGCGCGCTCGGCGGCGGTCAGCGGCCGGCCAGGAACGGGAGGTCCTCGGCGAGCGGGAACAGCACCGGCCCGTCGATCCCGAGGCCCTTGACGACCTCGACCTGCAGCGTGACCGTCCCGGCGACGTCCGCGGTGTGGCCGGCGATCTCGCCGTCGCCCTGCATCGCGTGCATGTCGCCGAGGTAGACGCCGCCGCCGGGCACCTTGACCGGGCAGATCAGCGTCGCGCCGGCGCGGACGGCGTCGATGTCGAGGTGGCCGTCGGTCTTGTGCTGCTGCAGCTCCTGCGCGTCGAGCGCGAACTTGTGCGGCGCGCCGACCAGGAACGCGCCGAAGTCGCCGGCGTTGTGCGAGTCGGGCATCGTCGTCGACGGCGAGGTGCCGAGCTGGCCGAGGAACGGCCGCATGCGCGTGACGAGCCCGACGATGTCGTGCGGCGCGAAGGTCAGGATCGGGTTCTGGACCGAGTTGTCGGGCAGCGCGGCGGCCTGCGCGGCGTTGCGCGCGTACTCCTCCGCGCGCGCGCCGTCGACCGTGACGCCGAGCTGGCCGTCGAACGCGACCGTGTAGCCGTTGGTGAACGTGAACGGGGTCGCGTCGGCGCCGCAGGCGGCGCAGCGGATCGCGGTCTCGCCGATGCCGTCGACGCGCGTCTCCGGCCACTCCGGCGCCGCAGCCCGGACAGACGGCCGCGCAGTACGGATCGCCGTTGAAGCGGCCCTCCATCGCCTGGTCGTTGCCCGACGAGGTCGCGTGCGAGGTGACCGCGATGTCCTTGATGCGGATCGCGATCGCGTCGCCGACCTCGGCGCCCTCGACGAAGACCGGCGTGCAGACCTCGTGGCCGCCGCGGATCGCGGGCGTGATCATCGGCCCCCAGCAGCCGGGCGTCGAGTTCCACACGATGTGGCCGCCGTCGGCGACCGGCCCGGCCATCGCGACGTCCGGGCCGAGCAGGCCGTCGGTGAAGGTGTCGACCACCACGGTGCGGCGGGTGGTCGCTGGTCCTGGATCGCCATATCGCCAGTCCTTTCAGCCGCCGGAGACCGGCAGCAGCAGGGCGACCTCCTGGCGATCGGCCAGGACCTGGTCGCGGGTCACGTGCTCTCCGGCCACGACCGGCAGCACCGAGCGCAGCGCGGGAGCGAGGTCCGGCTCGTCTCGAGCGAGCCGGGCGAAGAGATCGCCGACGGTGGCGCCCTCGTCCACCTCGACGGCGATGAACGGCGCGGCCGAGAGGCGCGCGAGCCCGGCGCCGAGGCGGACACGTACCGTCACGCAGCCGCAAGCCTAACCCCGAGCGTGAGAAGCGTCTGGACGTGTCCGGCGTCGCCGCCGCGCGGGCGACGACGTCGCGCTGGCCGACCACCAGCGTCGCCACCTTCGCGCGCGTCATCGCCGTGTAGAGCATCTCGCGGCGCAGGAAGTACGGGCCCGCGGCCGGATGCGCGATCACGATCGCCACCGGCAGCTCGATCCCCTGGCCCTTGTGGATCGAGCACGCGTAGGCGAGCTGCAGGCGCGGCGCCTCCTCCTCGGGCAGCTCGACCAGCATGCCGTCGGCGGACACCATCAGCTTCTCGTCGCGGTGCTCGAGCAGCCGCAGCATCGTGCCGTTCATCAGCCCGAGCGTCGTGCAGGTTGCGGCCGGAGAGCATCAGCTTGTCGCCGATCCGCAGCCGCCCGCCGAGGATCTGCTCGCCGCGCGAGTTGAGCTCGTGCCGCAGGCGCGTGTTGATCGCGTCGATCCCGAGCGCGCCCTTGTAGACCGGCGCGAAGACCTGGATGTCGGTCAGCGGGTCGACGTCGTAGTGCTGCGGGAGCCGCGCGTGACGAGCGAGGCGATCTCGTCGAGCGCGTCGCGCGGGTCGTCGCGCTCGATCAGGAAGAGGTCGCGCCGCAGGCCCTTCGCGTGGCCTCGAACGACGGCGGCTCGCCGCGCTTCACCGCGTGCGCGCCGCGCACGATCATGCTGCCCGCGGCCTGGCGGAAGATGTGCGTGAGCTCGGCGACGGGCACCGCGCGCGCTCTCGACGAGCTCCGCGAACGGCTTGCCGGCGCCGACCGGCGCGAGCTGGTCGGCGTCGCCGACGAGCACGACGTGCATCTCGGGGCCGACCGCCCGCAGCAGCGTGACGAGCAGCTCGAGGTTGGCCATCGAGGTCTCGTCGACGACCAGCAGGTCGGCTTCGATCTCGTCCTTGGTCGGGCCCTGGCCCGGGATCCAGCCCAGCGCGGAGTGGATCGTGATCGCGTCCATGCCCGGTCGACTCCGCCATCCGGCGGGCGGCGCGGCCGGTCGGCGCGACGAGCGCGATCGAGGCGCGCTGCTGCCTTGGCCGCGGCGCAGATCAGCCGGATCGTCGCCGTCTTGCCGGTGCCGGGGCCGCCGGTGACGATCGAGAGCCGCGCGCCGAACGCGGCCTTCACGGCCGCCCACTGCTCGGGCGCCGGGACGAGCTCGGAGGCAGCGGGCGGCGCCGCGACGGGGGTGGCGGGCGGCGTCGCGGGGGTGGCGGGCGGCGTCGCGCCGGGGTGGCGGGCGGCGTCGTGGGGGTGGCGGGCGGCGTCGCGGGGGCGGCGCGGCGTCGCGGGGGTGGCGGGCGGCGTCGCGCTCGGGGTGGCGGGCGGCGTCGCGCCGCGGGTCGCGGACGGCGCCGCGGCACCGGGCGGCGCGGGCGGGCGAGCGTCGGCTCGGCGCGCGCGAGCCGCCGCACCGTCTCGGCCAGCTCGGCCTCCAGCGCCGCGGTCGGCGGGCGGTAGGCCCAGACGACGCCGTCGCCGGGCTCGAGCACGAGCTGGTCGGCGTCGTACATCGTCCTGCAGCAGCGCCGCGTCCGGCGCCCGGGCCGCCGAGCAGATCCGCGGCGCGCGCCGCCAGCTCCGGCGACCGGCAGGCAGGTCGAGCCGGCGCGCTCGGCCTCGGTCAGCACGTGGATCACCGCCGCCCGCGTGCGACCGACCGAGTCGCGCGGGATGCCCGCCGCCCGCGCGATCGTGTCCGCGATCGGCGAAGCCGACGCCGAAGACGCTCGTCAGCTCGTACGGCCGGCTCTTGACGACGTCGTTCGCGCCGTCGCCGTACTCGGCCGCGATCCGCGGCACGAGCCACGCCAGCCCGTGCGGCGCGAGCAGCAGGTGCAGCGCGCGCGTGGAGCGCAGGCCGTTCCACGAGCGGATCGCCTCGTTGACCCGCTTCGGGTTCAACCCGACAGCGCGGAACGCGCCCGCGGGATCGGCGTCGATCGTCTCCAGCACGCCGTCCCCGTAGCGCTCGACGCAGCCGTGCCGCGCGCCCGCCGCCGATGTGCTTGACGCGCTTCAGGTAGGCGATCAGCGCTTCCTCGCCCGACGGCGCGACCGGCGCCGCGAGCCGCACCTTGACCTGCATCCCGAAGCGCCTGTCGTCCTGCCAGATGCCCTCGATCCGCACCCGCTCGCGCTCCTCGAGGTGCGCGATCGTCCCGACCAGCACGACATCGTCGCCGCCGCGGTCGGCGTCGATGACCGCGAAGCCCGAGTCCTCGCTGGTGAAGCGCAGCCGCCGGACCACCACCTCGTCCGAGAACGCCGTGCCCGGGTCGCCGTCGATCATCGCCGCCGACCGTACCGCGCGTCCCGGGCGAATCAGCGCGTCGGACACAGACACGTGACGAAGACGGTGCAGATTCGTCACGAAGCACAACGCTTGAGCTCTCCTTCAGGCCGCGCCGTCACGCTACGGCGATGCCCAGGATCGAGCTCATCCCCACCCGGACCGCTGACGGGACGATCGTCATGCGGGCCGTGGTGCTCGGACCCGTGAAGCGCCTCATCCGACTGCTCAAGCGCCAGTAACCCGCCGCGTTTGAAAACGGCCGGTGCCGGGCGTAGCGTCCGGCACATGGCTACCGGTACGCGGGACATCGAAGCCGAGCTCATCGAGTCGGTGTGCGAGCGGGTGCGTGAGCGGGTCGCGCCGGAGGAGATTGCCGAGGCCGAGGCGTTCGTCCGCGCCTACTACCGCGGAGCGCCCGCGGATGATCTGCGCGGCCGTGAGCCCGTCGACCTCTACGGCGCCGCGCTGTCGCACTGGACGTTCGGCCGCGGGCGCGAGCCGGGAGAGGTGCGCATCCGCGCCTACAACCCGACGTTCGAGCAGCACGGGTGGCAGTCGCCGCACACCGCGGTCGACATCGTCAGCGATGACATGCCGTTCATCGTCGACTCGGTGAGCATGGAGCTGAGCCGCCGCGAGACCGGCATCCACGTGCTCGTGCACCCGGTCGTCGGCCACGAGTCCTACATGCACATCGAGGTCGACCGCCGGCGCGACGGGCTCGACGAGCTCGAGGACGCGCTGCGCGGCGTGCTCGCGCAGGTGCGCGCGGCGGTCGACGACTGGCAGGACATGCGCGAGCAGATGGAGGCCGTGGTCAGAGAGCCGCCGCCGGCGAGCGTCGACCCCGCCGAGGCCGAGGAGGCGCGCGCGCTGCTGGCCTGGCTGGCCGAACATCACTTCACGTTCCTCGGCTACCGCGAGTACGCGTTCGACGGCGAGGAGCTGCGCAGCGTCCCGGGCTCGGGCCTGGGGATCATGCGCGGCGGGTCGGGCGAGGTGTCGAGCGCGTTCGCCAAGCTGCCGCCCCACGTCCGGGCGCTCGCGCGCGAGCCGGTGCCGCTCGTGCTCAGCAAGGCCAACTCGCGCTCGACGATCCACCGGCCGGGCTACATGGACTACATCGGGATCAAGCGCTTCGACGACGGCGGAACCGTCGTCGGCGAGCGCCGCTTCCTCGGGCTCTACACGACCGCCGCCTACCGCGAGGTCCCGTCCAACATCCCCGTGCTGCGGCGCAAGGTCGACGCCGTCGTCGAGCGCGCGGGCTTCGCGCGCGGCAGCCACGACCACAAGTCGCTGGTCGAGGTCATCGACAGCTACCCGCGCGACGAGCTGTTCCAGATCTCGATCGACGAGCTCTACGACACCGCGCGCGCGATCCTCGAGCTCGGCGAGCGCCAACGCGTCAAGCTCTTTGCGCGCACCGACCGCTACGAGCGCTTCGTCTCCTGCCTCGTCTACCTCCCGCGCGACCGCTTCAACACCGCCAACCGCGAGAAGATCGGCGCGCTGCTGAGGGAGGCGTTCGGCGCCGAGACCGTCGACTGGGGGCTGCGCCTGACCGAGTGGGTGCTGGTGCGCATCCACTACACGCTGCACATCTCACCGGGCCAGCTGCCGCCATTCGACGTCGCCGAGCTCGAGGCGCGGATCGTCGAGGCCACCCGCAGCTGGGACGACGAGCTGCAGACCGTGCTGTTGGAGGAGGAGGGCGAGGAAACCGGGACGGCGCTCTTCCGCCGCTACGGCTCCGCCTTCCCCGCCGCCTACCGCGAGGACCTGCACCCGCGCTCGGCGATCGCCGACGTGCAGCGGATCGAGGCGCTGGAAGGCGAGCAGGCGCTCGACATCAGCCTCTACCGGCCGCTCGAAGCGGCGCCCGAGGTGCTGCGCTGCAAGCTCTACCGGCGCGGCGAGCGGGTCTCGCTCTCCGACGTGCTGCCGATGTTCGAGAGCCTGGGCCTGACCGTCAGCGACGAGCGGCCGTACAGGATCTCGCCGAGCGACGCGGAGGCGGTGTGGATCTACGACTTCGGGCTGCTGGCCGGCGGCGAGGTCGACGTCGACACGATCCGCGATCGCTTCCACGAGGGCTTCGCGCGGATCTGGCAGGGGGACGCCGAGCTCGACGGCTTCAACGGGCTGATCATCGGCGCCTCGCTGGACTGGCGCGAGGTGACGATGGTGCGGGCCGTCGCGCGCTACCTGCGCCAGGTCGGGATCCCGTTCAGCGACGGCTACATGGAGCGCACGCTGCTGGCCCACACCGAGGTCGCGCGCGCGCTCGTCGCGCTCTTCCACGCCCGCTTCGACCCCGAAGGCGACCGCAATCGCGCCGAAACCTGCGCGGCCGAGATCGAGGCCGAGATCGACGCCGTCGACAGCCTCGACGAGGACCGCATCCTGCGCGGCTTCGCCAGCGTCGTGCGCGCGATGCTGCGCACGAACTACTACCTCGACAAGCCCTACGTGTCGTTCAAGCTCGACCCGACGCAGATCCCGCTGTGCCCGCTGCCGCGGCCGCGCTTCGAGATCTTCATGCACTCGCCGCGGGTCGAGGGCGTGCACCTGCGCGGCGGGTCGGTCGCCCGCGGCGGGCTGCGCTGGAGCGATCGGCGCGAGGACTTCCGCACCGAGATCCTCGGCCTGATGAAGGCGCAGATGGTCAAGAACGCGCTGATCGTGCCGGTCGGCGCCAAGGGCGGGTTCGTGGTCAAGCGCGCGGGCGACGAGGTCGTCGCGTGTTACACGACCTTCATCAGCTCGCTGCTGGACATCACCGACACCTATGCGGCGACCGGCGAGGTCGTGCCGCCGCCGGGCGTCGTGCGCCACGACGGCGACGACCCATACCTGGTCGTGGCTGCCGACAAGGGCACGGCGACCTTCTCGGACATCGCCAACGGCGTCGCCCAGAGCTACGGCTTCTGGCTCGGCGACGCGTTCGCCTCAGGCGGCTCGGTCGGCTACGACCACAAGGCGATGGGGATCACGGCGCGCTCGGCCTGGGTGTCGGTGCAACGCCACTTCCGCGAGCTCGGCGTCGACGTCCAGACGCGAGGACTTCACCGTCGCCGGCATCGGCGACATGAGCGGCGACGTGTTCGGCAACGGCATGCTGCTGTCCGAGCACATCCGGCTCGTGGCCGCCTTCGACCACCGCCACATCTTCCTGGACCCGGACCCCGACACGGCGGCGTCGCACGCCGAGCGCCAACGGCTGTTCGAGCTGCCGCGCTCTTCATGGGCGGACTACGAGGACGTCGCTGATCAGCGAGGGCGGCGGCGTCTTCGCCGCGCACCGCGAAGTCGATCCCGCTGTCGGCGCAGGTGCGCGAGGTCTTGGACGTCGAGGCCGAGTCGCTGCCGCCGAGCGAGCTGATGGCGGCGATCCTGCGCGCGCCCGTCGACCTGCTGTGGAACGGCGGCATCGGCACCTACGTCAAGGCCAAGACCGAGACCCACGCCGACGTCGGCGACAAGGCCAACGACGCGCTGCGCGTGAACGGCTCCGAGCTGCGCGCGAAGGTCGTCGGCGAGGGCGGCAACCTCGGCTTCACCCAGCGCGGGCGGATCGAGTTCGCGCTCGCGGGCGGGAAGGTCAACACCGACGCGATCGACAACGCCGGCGGCGTCAACTGCTCCGACCACGAGGTCAACATCAAGGTCCTGCTCGACACGGTCGTGGCCGAGGGCGACATGACCGCCAAGCAGCGCAACGCGCTGCTGGCGGAGATGACCGACGCGGTCGCCGAGCGCGTGCTGCGCGGCTCCTACACGCAGACGCAGTCGCTCAGCCTGGCGCGCTTCCAGGCGCCCGCGATGCTCGACGTGCACGACCGCCTGATGCGCGACCTCGAGGCCGCGGGGCGGCTCGATCGCGCGCTCGAGGCGCTGCCGGACGTCGAGACGGTCGCCGAGCGGCGCACCGCAGGGCTCGGGCTGACCCAACCCGAGCTGGCGGTCGTGCTGGCCTACAGCAAGATCACGCTCTACGCCGCGCTGCTGGAGTCCGACCTGCCCGAGGACCCGGCGCTCGACGGCGAGCTCGACCTCTACTTCCCGCCGCCGCTGCCGGAGCGCTTCGGCGACGTCATGCGCCGCCACCGCCTGAAGCGCGAGATCGTCGCCACGCGCGTGACCAACGATCTGATCGACCGCGCCGGGACGACGTTCGTGTTCCGCCTGGGCGAGGACACGGGCGCGGCGCCGGAGGACATCGCGCGCGCGTCGGTGGTCGCGCGCGACGTGTTCGCCGTGCGCTCGCTGTGGGAGGACGTCGAAGCGCTCGACGGCGCCGTGCCGGCCGAGACCCAGTACGAGATGCTGCTGTCGTCGCGGCGCATGGTCGAGCGCTCGACGCGCTGGCTGCTGCGCTCGCGGCCGCGGCCGCTGGACATCGCCGCCGAGCGCGAGCGCTACGGCGAGGGCGCGGTGGCGGTCGCGGATCTGCTGCCGGACGTGCTGGTGGAGTCCGAGCAGGAGCACTGGCGCGAGCGCGTCGGGCGGCTGGTCGAGGCGGGCGTGCCCGAATCGCTCGCGGGCCGCGTCGCGGCGCAGGGCGCGCTGTTCTCGGCGCTCGACATCGTCGAGGTCTCCAACGCCACCGAGCACTCGGTCGAGGAGGTCGCGCGGCTGCACTTCCAGATCGGCGGCGAGCTGCACCTGCACTGGCTGCGCGACCGGATCGCGCTGCTGCCGCGCGACACGCGCTGGTCGGCGATGGCGCGCGCGGCGCTGCGCGACGACCTCTTCAGCCTGCACGCGGACCTCACGACCGACGCGCTGCGCCACGGGAGCCTCGAGGCCTGGCGTGCGGCCAGCTCGGCGGCGGTCGAGCGCGCGCTCGAGATCCTGGGCGAGATCCGCGCGGGCGGGACGTTCGACCTCACGACGCTGCCGGTCGCGCTGCGCGAGGTCCGCAACCTGATCGGGAGGACGTGAACCGGGTAGCGTCAAGAACATGCTGTTCGGACGGGAACACACCAAGCGCTACAAGGAAACCGGTGGCCAGGTCGGCCACGACTGGCAGGGCACGCAGACGCTGCTGCTGACGACCACGGGCCGCAAGAGCGGCGAGCCGCGCGAGCTGCCGCTGATCTACGGGACGCACGGCGACGACTACCTGATCGTCGCCTCCAACGGCGGCAAGGACCAGCCGCCGGCGTGGTTCGTCAACCTCCAGGCCGACAGCGAGGCCGAGGTGCAGGTCTGGGACGACCGCTTCAAGGCGCGCGCGCGGATCGCGACGCCGGAGGAGAAGGCGGAGATGTGGAAGACGATGACCGCCGAGTGGCCGGCCTACGACGACTACCAGGGCAAGACCGACCGCGAGATCCCGATCGTCGTGCTCGAGCGCGACGAGGCTAGGGCTTGGCCGGATCGCGGGGCGCCGCCAGCTCCGCGATCTCAGCGCGGGCCTCGTCGCCGAGCTTCTCGAAGCGCAGCGCGTAGATCCGGTAGCCGTGCTCGCGCAGGACGCGGGCGCGGCCGTCGATCGCGCGCGCGCGCGGGGAACTCGAACTCGAGCACCTCGTCGATGCCGAGCGGGCGGTTGGTGTGCACGCGCATGCCGCCCGGCCCGATCTCGACCGTGCGAGCGTCGATCATCTTGCCCGTGCGCCGGTGGAGCACGCACTCGAGCGCGATCTCGCTGCGCCAGCTCCGCCGCCGCTCTCCCACGGACGAAAGTATGCCGATGGTCTTCTACGAACCCGATAGCCGCGACCGCGATCTGCTGCCGCACGACCCGTTCAAGGCCTTCGTCACGCCGCGGCCGATCGGGTGGGTGTCGACGGTCGGGCCGGACGGCGAGATCAACCTCGCGCCCTACAGCTACTTCAACGCCGTCTGCGACCGCCCGCCGATGGTGATGTTCTCGAGCGACGGGCCGAAGGACTCGGCGACGTTCGCGGACTCCGGCGGCGAGTTCGTGTGGAACCTCGCCACCTACGACCTGCGCGAGCAGATGAACCTGACCTCCGCGGCGGTGCCGCGCGGGCAGAGCGAGTTCGAGCTCGCCGGGCTCGAGATGGCGCCGTCGAAGCTGGTCGCGCCGCCGCGGGTGGCCGCGGCGCCGGTCGCGTTCGAGTGCCGCGTCGCCCGGCGCGTCGAGCTCACCGACGTCGAGGGCGAGGCGGCCGCGAACATCGTCACCTTCGGCCAGGTCGTCGGCGTCCACGTCGACGAGCGCTACATCGTCGACGGCCGGGTCGACACCGCGGCCATGAAACCGATCGCCCGCTGCGGCTACCGGGGCGACTACACGGTCGTCACCGAGCTGTTCGAGATGCTCCGGCCGTGAGGGCCGCAATCCGGTCGGTTGGCCGATCCGCGCCGAGGCTGCTTGGATAACGGCGATGGTCGTCGAGGTCGCCGGTGCGCTACTCGTCTGCGGCAGCCTCGCGTGCGCTGCCTCTGCCGTCCTGCGCCGCCGCCCCCAGGTGGCCGCCGCGCTGTTCGCGGCCGCGCTGGCCTGCGCCGCCGCCGAGCAGTTCGGCGCCGGTGACGCGCTGCGCTCGATCGCCTGCGGGCTGGCGATCGCGGGCGCCGGGACGATGGTCGTGGGTCGGCTCGGGCGCCCGCTCGCGCTCTCGTGGCTGGACTGCGTGATGGGCGCCTGCGCGGTCGGCGCGCTGGCCGTCACGACGGGCGCGGAGCTGCCGGCCAATCTCGCCGCGGCGGGCGTCGCGGGAACGCTCGGGCTCGCGCGCTGGCGCGTGACGACGGCGCTGGGCCTCGCCCTGCTGGGGCTGATCGCGCTCGGCGAGCTGCCGGTCCTGGCCGCCGTCCCGGTCGCCGCCGCGACGTGGCTGCGCGAGCCCGACCCCGGGCCCGCGCCCGAGTTCAGCCCGGTCGTGCTCGTGGCCATCCTCGGCTACGCCGCGACCGCTTTGACGCTGCTCGTGGTCGGCCAGTTCGTCAGCCTCCCGCCCGTCGCGGCCGCCCTGGCGACGGTCACCGTGCTGACCGGCATGGCCCGCGCGGGGCTCACGGTCGTCGACCGCCTGCGGGCCAGCGAGCGCCACGCGGTCACCGACGACCTGACCGGGCTCGGAAACCGCCGTCACCTGCTGGCCCGGCTGGAGGACGCGATCCGCGACAGCGAGGAGGAGGTCGCGCTGCTGCTGATCGACCTCGACGGCTTCAAGGAGCTCAACGACACGCTCGGCCATCACGCCGGCGACGAGGTCCTGCGCCAGATCGGCCCGCGCCTGCAGGCGGCGCTGCGCGAGGGCGACTCGCTCTCGCGGCTCGGCGGCGACGAGTTCGCGGTCGTGCTGCAGCCGGGCGACGAGGCGAGCGCGAGCGCCACCGGCCTGCGGCTGCGCGCGGCGCTCGAGCGCTCGTTCGGCGTCGGCGGGATCCGCGTGCACATCGACGCCAGCATCGGGATCGCGCTCTACCCCGAGCACTCCAAGGACGCGCTCGGCCTGCTCCAGCGCGCGGACGTCGCGATGTACGAGGCCAAGCGCACGCGCACCGGCCACGAGGTCTACCTGCCCGCGCGCGACCACCACAGCCGCCGCCGGCTCGAGCTGCTGGGCGAGCTGCGCGACGGGCTCGCGGGCGGCGAGTTCATCCTGCACTACCAGCCCAAGGCCGAGATCGCGACCGGCGCGGTGCGCGGCGTCGAGGCGCTCGTGCGCTGGGTGCATCCGCGCCGCGGCATGCTGATGCCCGCCGATTTCCTGCCGCTCGCCGACCATTCGGGGCTCGGCCGCTCGCTGACCGCGTTCGTGCTCGACCGCGCGCTGGAGGAGATCGGCGAGCGCCGCAGCGACGGCTTCGACCTGTCCGTGGCGGTCAACCTCGGGCCCGCCGACCTGCTCGACCTCGGGCTGCCGACCGACGTCGACCAGCTGCTGCAGCGGCGCCGGTTCCCGCCCGCGTGCCTGCGGCTGGAGGTCTCAGAAGACGTCGTGATGGCCGATCCCGAGCGCACGCTCGAAGTGCTGGCGAGCCTGCGCCAGATCGGGGTCGCGACCGCGCTCGACGACTTCGGGGCCGGCCACGTCTCGCTCGGGCATCTGCGCCAGCTCGACCTCGACGAGCTCAAGATCGACCGCCAGTTCGTGATGCGGCTGGCCGAGGACGAGCGCGACGCCGCGATCGTGCACGCCACGGTCGATCTCGGCCGCCGGCTCGGCATGCTGGTCGTGGCCGAGGGCGTCGAGACGTCCGAGGCGTGGGACACGCTCGCGGGCCTGCAGTGCGACGAGGCCCAGGGCTTCTTCCTCGGCCGCCCGATGACGGCCACCGCGCTCGGCGGCTGGCTGCGCGAGCGCGCCGCCGCTACGTGAACAGCGGCGCGAAGTCCAGCCGGGCCATCTCCTCGTCGGACGGGCGCTCGCCGGCGCGCTCGGCGGCGTCGAGCAGCTTCGGCAGCACGGCCACGTCGCCCGTCGTCAGCAGGAAGGCCTGCTCGTTGCCGAGCACCCAGTTCACGGCCAGGTCGATGTCGTCCTGGTCGGTGAGCGGCTCGTACCACGTCGCGGCCGTCTGCTCGCGGCCCTCCCACGGCTTGTAGGCGAGGCTCTTGATCGTCTGCAGCGCGACGTTGCGCTCCTGGCACATCGCCGCGAGGCCGTCGAAGGTCTCGGCGTAGCGCGGGTCCTGCATCTGGACCCAGTTGTACGGGCACAGCACGGAGTCGAAGTCGTGGCGCGCGAGGCTGCGCTGGTGCATCTTCGGCACCGAGAGGCCGTGCCCGGTGACGCCGATGAAGCGCACCAGGCCCTCGTCGCGGGCCTCCAGGCAGGCCTCGAGCGCGCCGCCCGCGCTGAGCGCGATGTCCCACTCGATCACGTCGACGAGGTTGTGGAGCTGGATCGAGTCGACGTGGTCGACGCCGAGCCGGTCGAGCGAGCGGCGGATCTGCTCGCGCGCGGCGGCGTAGGTCCGCTCCTCGGTCTTGGTGGCGACGAAGAACTCGTGCTCGTTCAGCCAGTTGGCGATGCGCAGCTCCGCATCGCCGTAGCTGGCGGCGACGTCGATGTGGTTGATGCCGTGCTCGAGCAGCAGCTCGAGGGCGCGGTCGGCGTCGGCCTTGGAGACGTCGCCGAGCGCCGCGGCACCGAAGATCACGCGGCTGGACTCGTGTCCGGTCGCGCCGAAGGGGGCGCGGTCGATCATGACCGCATCCTAGTGTTCAGGATTCGATCGCGTCGTGCAGGCGGTGGGTGAGCTCGTCCGGGGTCTCGCCGGGGCGCGGGTGCAGCGGGCGGGCGAACGTGACGCGGGTTTGCGCGCGGCGGTTGAGGCCGCGGCCCTTGGGCATCACGAGCGCGGTGCCCTCGATGTGGATCGGGATGATCGGCGCGCCGGCGGTCAGCGCGAGCTCGGCGACGCCGGCGCGGTAGCCCTCGGGGCCGGCGCCGCGCGTGCCCTGCGGGAACAGCAGCACGTTGCGGCCGTCGCGCAGATGGGCGGCCGCCGCCGCCAGGCCGCGGCGCTGGCCGCCGCCGCGGTCGAACGGGAAGGTGTTGATCCAGAAGCCGCTCGCCATCGCGAAGCCGCGCTTGCGGTAGAAGCGGTCGCTGGCCGCGCCGACCACGGTCCGCGACCGCCAGGCGTGCGGGCAGCGCGAGCAGCACGAGCGGCGTGTCGATGTCGCTCTCGTGGTTGGGCGCGAGGATCGCGGGCTGGGGCGCGTGGATCAGGTCGGCGGCGCCGATCACGGTCGGCTGGGCGACGAGCCGCGTCGCCGGGAAGAGCAGCGTCTGCTGGGCCACCTCGCGCAGCAGGGCGGGCTTGCGCTCGCGCAGCCACGGCATGTCCTCGACGCTGCGCTCGCCCCACGGGTCCTGGCCGACCGTGACCGTGCGCCAGCGGCGCGGCGTGGATTCGCGGCGGGTCGCGTTCGCCCCGGCGAGCTTCTCGAGGCGGCGTCCGCCGGAGGCGAACCTCACGTCGAGGCCGCCTCGCCGCTCACGCCTCGACCTGCGCGTAGAACACCGGCGGGCAGTGGAAGTGCGTCAGCGACGGGTCGCGGCCGACGACCTGCTCGGCCATCTCCAGCGCGTCGCGCATCGTGTCGGCGCGGCGGAAGCCGAGCCGCCGGCAGGCCTCCGGGTCGCCGCCGACGAAGATCACGTCGCCCAGGTACTGCAGCGCGTGCGCGCCCCAGTACCACATGTAGAACGGGTGCACGCCGTGGTAGGCGTAGCTCGTGCGGTACAGGTGCCGGTACCAGTCGTCCTCGGCGTAGCTCTTCTCGAAGCGCTGCTCGATCTCGGCCGGGTCGGTCGTCTCGGCCAGCACCTCCTCGTAGAAGTCCACGTAGCTCGGGTGGTGCACCGGGTGGAACTCGCGCGCCACCGGGTGCGTGAAGATCATCACGCCGCCCTCGCGCACGAGCGGGACGCCGTGGTAGAGGTTGAAGAAGTAGCCGAGCCCCATGCACATGACGAGCACGGGGTTGAGGATCGAGTTGACGTTGTACGGGCCGAGGTAGGGCAGCCCGGCGGTCACGATGTCGGCCTGGCCGCGGACGCCGACGGCCTGCTGGGCGGCGCAGTGCTCGAGCGTGACCTCGTGCACCGGGCCGACGGCGCCGGCGGTCACGCCGGTGACCGCGAACGGCGAGGAGCTCTTGTGGAAGACGGAGCGCCGGAGCTTCGGGCTCATGCGGTCGGTCGTGCGCTTGAGCGCGGCGAACGTCGCCTGGTCGCGCGGCGTCCAGCGCGCCTCGGGCTTGGCCAGGAACGCCAGCGGACCGTCGTACATGTCGTTGTTGAGCGTCGTCTCGATGTGGAAGGTCGGGACCGCGGCCTCCACGACGTCGCCCTGGCGGTTGGTGGAGTGGTGCAGCTCGGACTTCGACGGGTCCATGAACGACCGCGAATGGCGCAGCGCGTGGACGTTGTGGTGGGCCTTGACGCTGTTGTACGTGCCGAGGCCGACCGCGACCGACTTGTGGCCGCCGTCCATCGTGACGATGTTGACGTTGACGTAGATCAGCAGGTCGGACTCGGCGGCGCGCTTGGACAGCTCGACGGCTTCGCCGTGTTGTGTCTGGCCGAGGTCGGCGATGTTCTCGGAGTCCTCGGCGTCGTGGTTGTAGAGCCGGTCGGGGAAGAACTCGTCGAACACGCGCGGGCCGACGGCGCGCTTGAGCTCGGCCGGGGTCATCCGCCGGTGCAGCGCGAGCGCGGCGATCAGGTGGATGTCCTCGACGCCGGCGCGGTAGGCGCGCTCGAGCACGTGCTCGATCACGCGGCCGCGGATGTCGGGCGTCTTCATCGGCGGCAGCGGCAGGCTGATGTCGTCGAAGGCGATCGTGAGCTTCATGCCCGGGCTCAGCAGCGAGTCGAGCGGGTCCATGCCCAGCGGCGAGTCGAGCGCGGCGGCGATCGCCGCGTCGACGTCGATCAGGCCCTTCAGCGGCGGCGGCGGGTAGACGATCCGGCTGCCGACCGGCAGCCGCTCGAGCCGGAACGACTCGCCGGAATGGAACAGCGTCGGCGGCGAGTGCTCGTGGACCTCGACGACGCAGGCCTCGCGCTCGGCGGACGCCTGGCGGCGCTTGGAGCGCTCGATCATGCGGGTCGGGGCGATGCTCACGCGGCTACCTCGAACACGGTCTTGGCGCGGCCGGAACGCGCCGCCTTGGGCGCGTGCTCGATCGCCTTCTTGTGTGCGCGCAGCGGCCAGCCGCGGTCGATCAGCCGCCCGGGACGCAGGGTCTTGGCGAACTCGAGCGCCGCCGGGAAGTCGTGCTCGTAGCCGTAGGCGCTCTGGATCTGCAGCTCCCGCAGCCAGGCCGCGGCGAGGTCGGCCTTGAGCTCGCCGGGCATGCCGACGAGCACCACGCGACCGCGCGCACGGGTCAACGTGGTGGCCTGTTCGAGGCTCGCTCCGCTCCCCACACAGTCAAGTACACGGTCGAAGCCGCCAAGCAACACCTCGCGGCCCTGATGACCGACCAATCTGCGTGAATGCGTGATTCGCGCGCCCTCGATGTAGATGCGATCTGGCGCGCAGACGTCATCGGCGCCGAAGCGCCGCGCCGCGGTCTGCTGGCCGGGATGCTTGGCGACGCAGATCAGCGTCGCGCTCGGCGCGGCGTCCCGGACCGCGGCGAGCGTGAGCAGCCCGATCGTGCCCGCGCCGATGATCGCGACGTTGTCGCCGGGCTGGACGTCGGCGATCCGCGCCGCGTGCAGCGCGCAGGCCAGCGGCTCGACGAGCACCGCGTCCTCGTCGCCGAGGTCGTCCGGCACGCGGTACAGCTGCGACTCGTGCGCGACCAGGCCCTCGCTCCAGCCGCCGCCGCTGTCGCGGCAGAAGCCGGTCTGCAGGCCGGCGCTCAAGACGCCGTCGGTGGTGTGGCGGCAGAGCGCGACCAGCCCCTGCGCGCATTCGGCGCACGGCGGGCTGAGGCCGCGCACGGCGCATCCCAGCGCCGGTTGCACGACGACGCGCTCGCCGCGCCGCGGCCCGGCGCCGATCTCGCCCACGATCTCGTGGCCGGGGACGAACGGGGTGCTGGTCAGCGTGGCCAGGTGCAGGCTGGCCTTGCCCGACAGCAGCGCGAGGTCGGAGCCGCAGATGCCGGTCAGGCGCGGGCGCACCGGCAGCCAGCCGGGACCGGGCGCGCGCGGCGGGCGGATCTCCTGCAGCTGCAGCGCTCCCGCGCCGGGCAAGTTGGCGCGCGCGGCCGCGTACTTGACCAGGCTCGGCGTGTAGGTCAGCGCCTTCATACCGCGGCCCGCTCGGTGCCCCACGTCTCGACCGGCCAGCGGCGCCGGCGCGCCTCGCGGCTGAGCCGGAAGTCCGGGTTGATCGGCGTGCGGGTGCCCGACCAGCTCGAGCATCGGGAGGTCGGCCAGGCTGTCGCCGTAGGCGTGGCAGTCGCCGAGGTCGACGTGGTGGTCGGCGGCCAGGCGGGCGGCGAGGCTGGCGCGGCCGTCGGCGGTCAGCGGCGGCTGCTCGAGCTCGCCCGTGAAGCGGCCGACGCGCTCCACCAGCCGCGCGGCGATCAGCTCGTCGCCGAGGTGCGCGAGCGACTCGACGAGGAAGTCGAGCGCGCCCGTGATCAGGATCACGCGGTCGCCACGGCGCTTGTGCTCGCGGATCCGCCGGATCGCCTCGTGCTGGATCCGGGGCTGGATGAAGTCCGGCAGCGCGGCCTTGGCCTGCGCGCGCAGCTCGCGCGCCGGCAGGTCCTTGTAGAGGCGGTAGAAGCTGCGGTTGAACGCCGTGCGCGAGCGGCGGTCCTCCATGATCCAGCCGGGCACGCGGGCGGCGACGCCGGCGGTCCACACGAGCTTGTCGAACTCGGGCATGTCGCGCGTGCGCAGCCAGGCGTAGAAGTGCGCGACCGTGGAGTCGAGCACGACGCCCTCGACGTCGAAGATCGCCAGCGCGGGCGGACCCTCCGGGGCCGGCCGGCGGCCCGGCGAGCGCGTCTTCTTCGGGCCGGGCGCGGGCGGGACCGTGATCGCCCGCAGCGCCGGCAGGTGGACCTCGCCGAGGTAGTGGTCCCAGTCGATCTCGTCGACGTCGAACCCGAACGGCTCGCGGTCGTCGGGGTGCAGCGCGTCGAGCAGCTCGCGCGCGTTGCGGTCGTCGAAGACGCAGTCGAGCGCACCGTAGGGCCAGTAGATCTCGTTCAGGCGCCGCAGCCGGTCGACCTTGCGCTGGTCCTTGTGCAGGCGCAGCTCGACGTCGTCCGAGCGCGGGAGCGGCAGGCGGTCCACGAGCTCGCGACCCTTGCTCAGCAGCGCGTCCGCGCGGTTGAGCGCGCCCATGATCTCCGCCCGGCTCGTCAGCCGCCACTCCGGTACGTCGACCGGCAGCCCGTCCTCGTCCGGCAGCGGGCGCTCGCGGAAGTAGCGCGTCGTGATGACCGCCATGTCGCCGATCGTGAACGGGTTGCGCATGCCGGTGGAGACGTTGAGCGTGCGGATCTTCTCGGGCGGGGTGGCCGCCGCCACCAGGCAGGCGTTGGCGACGAAGTCGACCGGGACGAGGTCCATCCGGATCGAGCTGTTGGCGGCGAAGCGCCCGGGGATCAGGCCGGCGCCGTAGCCGAGCAGGATCGGGTCGGCGACCTTCAGCGACTCCATCCAGCCCGGATAGGGCGTGTGCAGCGCGGACTCGACGATCGCGGGGCGCACGATCGTCAGGCGCTTCGGGTTGGCTTGGATGAGCGTGCGCTCGCCCATCGCCTTGCTCAGGCCGTAGGTGTCGCTCCAGCCGAGCGCGCGGGCGCGCTCGCGGCCGCGCTCGACGAGCTGGTCGCGGACCCACTCGTAGCGCATGATCTCCGCGCGCGTGCCGGTGGCGGGGCCGCCGGCGGGGCCGACGTCGCGCTGGGCCTGCTTGACGAAGCGGTGCTGGTGCAGCGGCAGGCGGCTCTCGGCCTCGATGTCGCGGCGCCACGCGCGGGCGGCGTCGAGCTCGGCATTGAGGTCGAGCCACGGCTCCGACGGCGCCGTGCCGGACGGCTTCTCGAGCACCAGGCCGGTTCGCATGCCGGCCGCGTAGGCCGTGGAGACGTGGACGAAGTAGGGGTCGCTGCCGGCCTTGCGCAACGCCTCGAGCAGCCGCGCCGGGCCCTTGCCGTTGAGCTCGAGCGCCTCGTCCATCGTCTGCTCGAACGAGACGGAGGCGGCGCAGTGGATGACGACGTCGATGTCGGCCACGCCTTCCATGCCCTCGTCGCCGAGGTCGCCGCTGACGGCCAGCACGGCGCTGCCGTCGAGGCCCTCGAACGGGTCGCTGGTCAGGATCTCGTTCTGCAGCCGCTGACGCGCGTCACCGCGCAGCAGGACGGTGACGCTCGTGTCCGGCAGCTCGCGGACGATCTGGGCCAGGATGGCCTTGCCCACGAACCCGGAGGCGCCGGTCAACAGCAGCGCCTTGCCGGCGAGCCGTTCCTTCAACAACACGCTGGGTACCTCGACCTCGGTCAGAGCCGGGCACTCTACTAACGTGTCAGTAGATGGCGTCGACCGACCGCATCCTGGATGCGGCGCGCGGTGAGTTCGCTCAGCACGGCTATGCCGCCCGCCTGCAGGACATCGCCGAGCGAGCGGGGTTGACGCATCCGACGCTGCTCTACCACTTCGGTTCCAAGGAGCGGCTGTACGCCGCCGTGATCGAGCAGGCGATGCTCGACTGGGCGGCGATGACCTCGCGCGCGGTCTCGATCGCTCCGGGCGGGTTCGAGCGCGTGGCCGCGCTGGTGGCGGCGGGCATGGAGTTCTTCGCCACCCAGGCCGACTTCGTCGTGATCTGGCGGCGCGAGGCGATCGAGGGCGGCGGGCGGCTCGAGGACGCGATGGCCGAGCACATGCGGCCCTTTCTCGAGCGCGCGGTGGCGTTCCTGGACGACGAGGTCGCGGCCGGGCGGCTGCGCGAGCACGACCCGGTCGAGCTGCTGCAGCTCGTCTATGGGGCGGTCTCGACCTACTTCTCGGACGCGGGCTTCCGCGCGCGGCTCTCGGGCATCGATCCGATGACGCCGGAGGCGCGCACGCGCTTCGCCGACGCGCTCACCGCGATGCTGCGGGACGCACTAGCGCCGCGTTGAGGCGGCCCGAGCGGAAGGGCTCGCGGTCGATCACGGCGTGGCGGTAGCCGGCGCGCTTGATCGCCGCGGTGATGGCGTGCTCGTTGTCGAGTGCTCGTTGCAGGTCGTGCGCGGCCACTTCGAGCCGGCCCATGATGCCGTGGTGGCGGACCCTGAGCACCGGGAAGCCGAGCGCCTTCACGTTGCGCTCGGCGTGGTCGATGCGGGCGAGCGTCTCCGGGTCGACGGCCGTGCCATACGGGATCCGTGACGCCAGGCAGGGGGTGGCGGGCTTCTCGGCGCTCGGCAGGTCGAGCGCCCGGGCTATGCTCGCGCACCTCGAGCTTTCGTCGACGTCGTGCAGCGGGTGGACGACGCCGTGCTCGGCCGCCGCTCTGAGGCCGGGGCGCCAGTCGCCCTGGTCGTCCTGGTTGGCGCCGCTGAGCAGCGCGTTGAACCCGCGGGTGTGCGCCAGTTGCGCGAGCACGTCGTAGAGCTCGGACTTGCAGAAGTAGCAGCGGTCGGGGCCGTTGGCGCGGTAGCCGGCCCGCGCGAGCTCGTCGGTGCGGACGATCTCGTGCGCGATCCCGATGTGCTCGGCCACGCGCTTGGCGCCGTCGAGCTCGCCGGTGGCGACGGCGGGCGAGACCGCGGTGACCGCGAGCGCTTGCTTTCCGAGCGCGCGGTGGGCGAGCGCGGCGACGACGGACGAGTCGACGCCGCCCGAGAACGCGACGACGGCGCTGCCGAGCTCGGCGATGCGCGCTTCGAGCGCGGCGATCACGTGCACCTCGTGCGAGGCGATCATGGGGAGCGATCATGCGTGCACCTCGTGCGCGGCGGCGAGCGCGCGGGCCCAGGTCGTCTTCACCGGCTCGCCGCTGATGCGCGCGGCGCGCTCGCAGTCGGCGTGCTCGGGGGCGAGGTTGACGATCTTGCCGTCGAGGCGGCCGACCTTGATGCGCACGGGCTCCCCGTTGACCTCGACCGTGAAGCTCTCGCGCTCGAGCTCGATCCGGTCGAGGTGCGCGATCCGCACGCCGAGCGTGCTCGTCTCGCGCAGCAGCGCTGCGGCCACCGCGCGCTCGTCGTGCGGCCGTGCCAGCGCCGACATGACGAAGCCGGGGCGCCCGCGCTTCATCTGCACGGGCGCGGTCCAGACGTCGAGCGCGCCCGCCGCGAAGCAGGCCGCGGCGGCGTCGGGCGCGAGCTCGGGCAGCAGGTCGTCGAGGTTGGCCTCGATCAGCGAGACGGCGGCGCTGTGGACGTCGGTGCCGAGGATCACGCGCACGACGTTCGGGAGCGCGTCAAGGTCTCTTGTGCCGGCGCCGTAGCCCGATCGGGTGATGGTCATGCGGGGGATCGGGCCCCAGTCGTCGGCGAGCGAGGCCACGAGCGCCGCGCCGGTCGGCGTCACCAGCTCCTTCTCGATCTCGACGCCGTAGACCGGCGCGCCTTCGAGCAGGCTCACGGTCGCGGGCGCCGGCAGCGGCAGGCGGCCGTGGGCGGCGTCGACGAACCCGCGTCCCATCGGCAGCGGCGAGCACACGACGCGGTCGATCCCGAGGCTCTCGAGCGCGAGCGCGACGCCGACGACCTCGCCGAGCGCGTCGACGGCGCCGACCTCGTGGAAGTGCACCTGCTCGGGCGCGATCCCGTGGATCCGTCCTTCGGCGACGGCGAGCTTCTCGAACGCCGCCTGTGCGCGGGCGCGCGCCCGCTCGGGCAGGTCGGCCGCGTCGATCTGGTCGCGGATCGAGGCCCAGTGCCGGTGCGGCTGCGACGGCGCACCGACGACGTTCGCAGTCGTGGCGCTGATCCCGTGCCGCTCGGCCGTGCCGGTTTCGACGCGCAGCCCTTCGACGCCGAGCGGCTCGAGGTCGACGGTCGCGCCCGCGTCGAGCAGCGCGCCGAGCAGCATGTCGCCCGCGACGCCGCCGATGCAGTCGAGGTAGGCGATCACGCCGATCGCCTCGCGATCCGCGCCGCGATCGTGCCCGCGCCGAGACCGTTGACGCAAGCGATCACGCCGACCGCCTCGCGATCCGCGCCGCGATCGTGCCCGCGCCGAAGCCGTCGTCGATGTTCACGACCGCCACGCCCGCGGCGCACGACGTCAGCATCGACAGCAGCGCGCTGACCCCGCCGAACGTGGCGCCGTAGCCCGTGCTGGTCGGCACCCCGATCACCGGCGCCGCGACCAGTCCGCCGACCACCGAGGCCAGCGCCGCGTCCCAGCCGGCGACCACGATCACGCAGTCCGCCCGCCGCAGGTCCTCGAGCGCCGGCTCCAGCCGGTGCAGGCCGGCCACGCCCGCGTCGCGGTGGACGACCACCTCGGTGCCGAGCAGCTCGGCCCGGACCTGGGCCTCGCGCACCGACGGCTCGTCCGACGTCCCGCCCGACACGATCGTCACCAGTCCGCTGACGCTCGGCACGTCGCGCGCCACCCACGCCAGCCGCGCCCGCTCGTCCTCCTCGGCGTCCGGCGCCACCTCGCGCAGCGCCGCCCGGGCGTCCGCGTCGGCACGCGTCACGAGCACGCTCCCGGCGCCGCTCTCGAGCAGCGCGCGAGCGATCCCCGCGACCTCCTCCGGCGTCTTGCCCTCGGCGAAGATCGCCTCGGGCGCGCCTTGGCGCGCCTCGCGGTCCGTGTCGACGCGCGCGAACCCGAGATCAACGAACGGCCGCTCCACGGCGAGGGAGGTTATCCCGGTACGGCTGGCTCGACCGGAATACAAGGGCCTGCCGCGCGTCAAAGGAGAGTGAGCCCCCTGGGGCGAGAAACCCGAAACCGAGACTCTTCTACTCAGACACCAATGTCGACCAGGACCCGGCAATGACCCCCTCCACCACCACCGTTCACGAGCTCGACCACCGTCGCAACGACGGGCTTGACGTCCGACTTCTCTGGGATTCGGCGACCGATCGCGTGTCCGTCTCGCTGCACGACAGCAAGACCGGTGAGGGGTTCGAGGTCGAGGTCGGGCCGCGACGAGCGGCCGCTGGACGTCTTTCATCACCCGTTCGCGTACGCCGCCGTCCGCGACGCGCGGCGCCGGCAGCCCGAGTTCGCCTGATGCACGTCCCGGACGGCACCGTCTGGACGGGGCGCCACCCGGTCTCGCCGGGCTCGTCGCCGCGTGCCGTGGTCGTCCGGGTCCGCAACCAGGGCTGGACGTCGGTCGACTTCGAGATCGAGCACGCGTACGGCGACTCGGTCGGGATCGGCAGCGGGTCGCTGCCCACGGCCGTCTTCGCGCGCCGCTTCGACCGCATCTTCTGACGCCGGGTGGCATGATCTGTCGGCGATGCCGACCGATCTGACGGTCGTCTTGCGGGACCAGCCCGGCGAGCTCGCTCGGGTGGGCGAGGTGCTGGTCGGTGCGGGCGTGCATCTGCGCGGCATCGCCGCGTTCACCGGCGAGGGACGCGGATACGTGCACGCGGTGATCGACGACGGCGACGTCGCCGCCGCCAAGCAGGCGCTCAAGCAGGCGAAGATCGCCGTCGCCGACCTGCGCGAGGTGCTCGTCGTCGACCTCGACTCGGGCGGGCTGGTCGACGTGCTGCGCTCGCTCGCGGACGCGAACGTCAACGTCGAGCTCGCCTACACCGCGCTCGGGGGCAACAAGGTCGTGATCGCCACCGACGACGTGTTCAACGCGCGCGACGCGCTCGCCTAGCGGCTTGTCCTCCGACGACCTCGCGTTCGCCGGTCTCGCCCGCCAGGCGCAGCTCGTCCGCGACGGCGAGGTCTCCGCGCGCGAGCTGGTCGAGCTGGCGCTTCAGCGGATCGAGCGCTTCGATCCCGAGCTGAACGCGTTCGGCGCCGTCTACGCGGAGCAGGCGCTCGAGGAGGCCGAGCGCCCGCCGGCCGGTCCGCTGCGGGCGTCCCGATCGCGGTCAAGGACGAGATGGACATCGGCGGCGAGATCACGAGCCGCGGCACCGGGGCGATCACCCAGCGCGCGCCGCGGGACTCCGAGGTCGTCCGCCGGCTGCGCGCGGCGGGCGCGATCGTCATCGGCAAGACGACGATGCCCGAGCTCGGCCTGTGGCCGTTCACGGAGTCGATCACGTGGGGCGTGACCCGCAACCCGTGGGACACGGACCGCACGCCGGGCGGCTCGAGCGGCGGCTCGGCGGCCGCGGTGGCCGCCGGGCTCGTGCCCGCGGCGCTGGCCGCGGACGGCGCCGGGTCGATCCGGATCCCGGCCGCCTGCTGCGGCCTGTTCGGCCTCAAGCCGCAGAGCGGGCGCGTCCCGCGGACGCCGCACGATGCCGACCGGAGCCACTGGATCTGCTTCGGGGCACTGACGCGCTCGGTGCAGGACACCGTGCTGATGCTCGACGTGCTCGCCCCGGGCATCGAGCGCCCGCCGGAGCGGCCGCTGAAGATCGCCTACTCGGAGGCGTTCCCGCCGCTGACGCGCGGGAACCTGACCGCCGAGATGACCACGGCGCTGCGCGACACGCGGGCGCTGCTGGAGGACCTCGGCCACGAAGTCGTCGAGCGCGAGATCGACTTCGGGCCGCGCGACGTGCCGGTGATCGTCGGCCTGATGTTCCGCGGCATCCGCGACTTCGTGCAGGAGATCGAGCGCCCGCAGCGGCTCGAGCGCCGCACGCGCCACATCGCCCGCCCGGGCGCGCTGATCTCCGACCGCGCGGTCGATCGCCTGCTCAAGGCCGAGCAGCAGATCGCCGAGCGCGTCGGCCGCCTGTGGGACGACCACGACGTGCTGCTGATGCCGATGATGTCCGCGCCGGCCGTCCCGGCGCAGATCATGGAGGGCCGCGGCGCCGACCGTCACCTACCTGTGGGAAAGCGGCTGGGTGCCGTTCGACGTGCTCTGGAACTCGACCGGCCAGCCCGCCGCCTCGGTGCCCGCGGGCTTCTCCGCCGACGGCCTCCCGCTCGCCGTCCAGCTCGTCGGCCGGCCGCACGATGAAGGGTTGTTGCTTACGCTTGCGGCACAGATAGAGGCCGCGCGGCCGTGGGTACATCACCGCCCACGTGTCCTCGGTTGCTAGTTTCCCCGGCCGCATGGCGGTCTGCCGTATCTGCTCTGGCGCGCTCGAGCTGAAGGTCGAACGGCAACGGCGCCCCGGTCACCGCCGCGGCGCTGTCCCCGTCCGCCCACGCGGTCGGCCATCACGGCGACCTGCTCGCGTGCCGCGAGTGCGGCACCGTCCAGCAGCCCGTGCTGCCCGCAGGGCGCCGAGCTGCACGACCTCTACCGCGACATGCGCGACGACGCGTACCTGTCCGAGGAGACCGGCCGGCGGGCGACGGCGAACCGCCTGCTCGACCTGATCGCGCCCCACGTGCCGGGCGGGCGGCTGCTCGACATCGGCTGCGGCCACGGCCTGCTGCTCGACGAGGCCCGCCGCCGCGGCTACGACACCGTCGGCCTCGAGCTCTCCCGCGAGGCGGCGCGTCATGCGCGCGAGACGCTGGGCCTCGACGTGCGCGAGGTCCCGCTCGAGGGCTTCACGCGAGGCCGGCAACGGCGACTCGCCCGGCCACTTCGACGCGGTCGTGCTGGCCGACGTGCTCGAGCACCTCGACGACCCGGTCGACGCGATCGACCGCTGCGCGCGAGCTGCTCAAGCCCGGCGGCGTGCTGTGCGTCGTCACGCCCGACCCGTCGTCGCTCGACCGCGCGGCTCGCGGGCGCGCGCTGGTGGGGCTACCTGCCCGGCGCACACCGTGCTGCTCCCGCGCAAGACGCTGCGCGAGCTGATCTCGGCCAGCGGGCTCGTGATCTCCGCCGACGTCCCGTTCGTGCGCACGTTCGCGGCCAAGCGCTGGGTCGGCGGGCTCGCCGAGCGGCTCGGGCCGGCGTCCGGCCCGCTGGGCAAGGCCGCGGACCGGCTTCCGCCGTTCTCGCTCAGCCTCTCGCTCGGCGACGAGCGCGTGATCCTCGCCCATCGCACCGAGGTGCGGTTCCCCGCCGAGCCGCTGCTGCACAGCACCAACGGGCGCGCGCCGGTGCAGGTCGTGCTGCCGGCCTACAAGGCCGTGCGCACGATCCCCGACGTCGTCAACGAGATGCCGGTCGACGCCGCCGACCGCGCGCTGCTGATCGACGACGCGTCGCCGGACGAGACCGCGAACGTCGCCGTCCACCACGGCCTCGAGGTGCTCCGCCATCCCGCGAACCGCGGCTACGGCGCGTCGCAGAAGACGGGCTACGTGCGGACGCTGCAAGGACGGCGCCGAGGTCGTGGTCATGGTCCACGCCGACAACCAGTACGACCCGGGCCTGGTGGCCGAGATGGCGGCGCCGATCCTGGCCGGCGAGGCCGACGTCGTGATCGGCTCGCGGCTGCTCGACGACCGCGCGATCGCGGGCGGGATGCCGCGCTGGAAGTGGCTCGGCAACCGGCTGCTGACGGGGATCGAGAACCGCGCCTTCGGCGTGCGCTTCTCCGAGTACCACACGGGCTACCGCGCGTTCAGCGCCGATTTCCTGCGCTCGATCCCGTTCCTGCGCAACTCCGACGACTTCGTCTTCGACCAGGAGATCTTCGCCCAGATGCTCGCCCGCGGGGCGCGCGTGCGCGAGATCCCGATCCCGACGCGCTACTTCCACGAGGCCTCGTCGGTCGACTTCGTGACGAGCCTGCGCTACGCCTTCAAGACGCTGCTCGTGCTGGCGCGGTTCAAGCTCGATCGCCGCTGGGCGCTGCTGCGCCGGCCCGCTGCATGGATCGCACCGCCGCAGCGCTGATCGCGCGCCGCGCTGGTCATCCGCGTGGTCTTCGTGCTGGCGACCCCGGACTACCAGCTGATCCACGACGCGCTCGACTACGACCACCACGCGGTCTCGATCGCCCAGGGCGAGGGCTTCGCGACCTCCTACGGGCGCGAGACCGCGTTCCGGCCGCCCGCCTTCCCGATCTTCCTCGCCGGCGTCTACGAGCTCGTCGGCGTCGAGGACAAGGCCGAGCGGGTCGAGGCCGCGCGGCTGGCCAACGCGCTCGTCGGGACCGGGATCGTCGCGCTGATCGGGCTGATCGCGTTCCAGCTCTGGGGGCGGAGAACGTCGCACTGTCGCGCTCGCGCTCGGCGCGATCTACGTGCCGCTGATCCTCGTCGGGCAGTCCGTGATGTCCGAGCCGCTGTTCGTGCTCTGCCTGCTCGGCGCGATCGCCGTGCGTCCTGCACTCGCGGGCCTACCCGTGGGTGCTGCTGGCCGGGGTGCTGACCGGGCTGGCGATCCTCGGCCGCGCGAACGCGATCATCCTGCTCGCGCCGCTCGCGTTCGCGGTCTGGAAGCGCCCGCGCGGCTTCGGGCCGCCGGTCGCGCTCGTGCTCGCCGCGGTGCTGACGGTCGCGCCGTGGACGATCCGCAACTACCGCGTCCTCGACGCCTTCGTGCCGGTCTCGACGCAGCTCGGCTCCGCGCTGGCGGGCACCTACAACAGCGAGGCGATGGCGGACAAGCAGAACCCGGCCTCGTGGCGGACGCTGAAGCGCGTCGACGACTACCGCCCGATCTTCAACCGCGTCCGCAGCATCCCCGAGCCGCAGCTCGAGCGCGAGCTGCGCGACGCCTCGCTCGAGTTCATCAAGGCGCACCCGGGATACGTGCTGACCGTCGGCTACTGGACGACGCGCCGGATGCTCGACCTGGCCGGCCTGGACTGGTCGATCCACACCGCGGCGACGATCAGCGCGACGCGCAAGCCCGCGATCGCGGGCGTGCTGTGCTTCTGGGTCTTCGCGGTCCTGGCCGTGATCGGCGCGTTCACGCAGCGGGCGCGCGCGGCGCCGCTGTGGCTGTGGTCGATCCCGCTGCTGATGTACCTGAGCGTCGTCTTCCTGGTGGTCGAGACGCCGCGCTACCGGACGCGCGATCGATCCGTTCATCGTGCTGCTGGCGGCGCTCGCGGTCATGCTGGTTGCGCGTCCGGAACAGCCGCAGCGACGAAGCGCCGCGCGGACGGCCGCGAGGAACGCGCGCGCCGTCGCCAGGTGAGCGCGCAGCTCCTCGAGCGTGAGCCCGACCTCGTAGGCGCGGTGGTGGCAGGCCTGCGAGAGCGCGGTCCAGGCGAAGTCGGCCGCGCGCGCCTCGGGCCGGTCGCCGAGGTACGCCGGCAGGCACTGCCAGCGGTCGCGCCAGTTGGTCTCCTGCATGCCGGGGGCGCGGGCGATCCAGAACGAGTTCAGCGTGGACTCGAGCGACTGCCGGATCAGGACCGCGGCGGCGTGCGGCCAGGCGCCGGAGGTCGCCGGGTCGAACTCGTCGAGCTGGCGCTCGGCCTCGTCGAGCACGGAGGCGACGTTCATGCCATCAGCGCGTGGATGAAGTCCCGCGTGCTGTCGGGCAGCCGCTTGAGCGTCGACGGGTCGAGCTCGGCGCCGTGCGAGCCGCGGTTGAGCTCGGCCACGAGCGCCGCCGTCGGCCCGCCGTAGCGCTTGCGCAGCTCGTTCGCGACCTCGCCCTGGCGGCCGGCCTCGCCGAACAGGACGAGCGCGAGCGTCTCGCGCAGCGTGCGCGCCTCCTCGAGCTGCTCGTCGGCCTCGTCGAGGCTGCGTGCCGTGCTCGGCGGCGCGGCGGCGGACGATGTTGGCCGCGGCGGCCTCGACCGCGCTGCGGCAGAACATCGGCACCACGCGCGCCTGGACCTCCGGCGGCAGCCGGTCCGGCTTGGCGTAGCCGCGCGCGCCGTCGAGGTAGCGCTGGACCGGGCTGCGGCTGACCTGGACGTCGACCGTCGACTGCGCGCGGCGGTCGACGTGCAGCATCGTCGCGTCCAGCCGCAACCGCCGGATCGCCTCGGGCAGGCGGTCGTCGTGGGTGAAGACGACGATCTGGCGCGTCCGCGCGGCGCGGTGCAGGACGCGCGCGAGGCCGTCGACCTTGGCCGGGTCCATGGCCTGCACCGGGTCGTCGATGACCGCGAAGCGGAACGGCGACTCGTCGAGCGCCGCGCGCGGCAGGAAGACGCTGACCGAGAGCGCGAGCAGCTCGCCCTGGGACATCACCCCGAGCGCGTTGGCGCCCTCGCCGTCGGCGCGCACGTCGAAGTCGGCGCGGCCGCTGCGGCCCGCCTTCTTGAGCGTGATGTCGTGCAGGTCGACGCTCGAGCCCTGCCGCAGCTCGCGCCAGTTGGCGATCGCGCGCTCGGAGATCGGCGCGAAGCGCTCCGCCCGCAGCGCCTCGGCCGCGCCCTTGACCCACTTCTCGGCGTCCTTGAGCGCCTTCAGCGTGCCCGCGCGGGCCTCGACCTCGCGCGCGCTCTCGAGCCAGCTCGCGACGTGCACCGACAGCTCCTGCCAGGCGGCGCCGCGCCGGTCGAGCTCGGCACCGGCGCGCGCGGCGAGCGCGCGCAGCGCCCGCGCGGCGGCGAGCAGCTCGTCGCGCGTGCCGGCGACCACGTCGTCCGCTTCCAGTCCGACGCCGCGCGCGAGCGCCGGCGCGGCGCGGGCGGTGGCGTCGAGCAGGGTCTCGACGCGCCGGCGGGCGGCGGCGAGCGCGCGTTCGGCGCTCGTCAGCGCGTGCGCCTGCGCGTCCAGCTCGGCGGCCTGCGCGGCCGCGGCCGCGCGCCCACGCCTCGTCGAGCACGTCGGCGGTGCCGCAGACCGGGCAGTCGTCGGTCAGGCGCTCGGGGTCGCGGATCGCGAGCGCCTGGCGCAGCAGCGCGGCGGTCCGGGTCGCGCGCTGGGCGTCGGTCCTGGCCGCGTCCTTGACGGCCCGCTCGGCGGTGCGCAGCGCCGTGAACGCGGCGCGGATCTCGTCGTCGGCCGGCACGTGCGAGCCCGGCCAGCCGGCGCAGCGTCGCGGTGTCGCCGCTGTAGTCGGGCGCGTCCTCGAGCAGCTGCGCGATCGCGTCCAGGTCCGGCCGGCGCGCGTTCAGGGCCGCGGCGACCAGCGCCGCGTGCTCGTCGTCGGGGTCCAGCCGCGCCGCCAGCGCCTCGCGTGCCTGCGCCACCGCCTTGCGCTGGTTGTCGTAGGCCAGCCGCGCGCCGCCGAGCCGCCCGGACAGCTCGTCGACGTCCGCGAGCCCGAGCACCGGCGTCAGCGCCTCGTACAGCGAGGACAGCGTGTCGAACATCGTCGCCAGCTCGGCGTAGGACAGGAACGGCCGGAAGCTCGCGAGGTCGCGGTCCCAGCCGTACTCGGCGAGCACGGGTGCTGCGCGGGGCCGGCGTCGTAGCTCGCGCCGTGCGGCCACTCCTGCGTCAGCGCGACGGTCCGGCCAGAGCCTTCGAGCACCAGCTCGGCCGAGATCCGCGTCGGCCCTGAGTGATGCAGGCACTGCCAGGTCTCCGTCCAGGCCTTCGGGCGCTTCTCCCAGCGCTTGAGCCGGCCGGTCATCAGCAGCTCGAGGCCCTCGGCGAACGACGACTTGCCGCTGCCGTTGCGGCCGACGACGACGGTCAGGCCGGGGCTCGGCTCGAGCGGCAGCGTCGCCGGCGCGCCGATCCCGCGGAAGCCCTCGACCGTGACCGAGCGCAGCCACACCGGCGGCGCGGCGTCGCCGCGGGGCGGCGCACCCGCGTCGCAGGCGACCTCGATCACGCGCCGCGCCTCGTCGTCGAGGTCGCCGGCGGCCAGGCGTTCGAGCAGCAGCGTGCGCAGGACCGGATCCATCCGGTCCGCGATCGTAGAACGCCGCCCGGTCAGGCCGCGAGCGGCAGCGCTTCGCCGGCGCCGGCGCGCAGGCGGATGCCGGCGGCGAGCGCGCGGTTGAACGCGCGTGTGCCCAGCGCCTCGCGCTGCGCGGCGAGCTGCGCCTGCACCCACGGTCGCCCGAATGCGGGCACCGAGAGCGCCTCGGCGGTAGTGATCCAGACGCGGCCCTTGCGGCCGCGGACACGGAAGCTCTGCACCATCGGCTCGCCGTCGAACGCAGCGGCCTGGGAGGTGTCGGGGATTTCGCGGATCAGCTCCATCGCCGACCAGGCTCTCCGGCGCCGCCGCCCGGGTCAACGGAGATTCCCCCGCAACCCCCCGGACGGCCCAATGCGCGCTATCCCTCGTGTTTAAGCAGGTAGTCGATGTAGATCGGGCGGCGCGCGTCGAGCGCGGCCTCGTCGTGGCGCAGCACCTCGAGCACCTGGCGGCTCCAGTGCGCGGTCTGCTCCTCGCCGCGCTCCAGGTCACCCTCGGCGGCGTCGGCGGCGGTGCCCTCCGACATCAGCCGCCAGAAGAACTTCACGTCGAGCCGGTGCTCCGCGCGCTTGACCGCGCGGTCGTGCAGCTCCTGGGACGACAGGGCGTCGAGCTCTTCGAAGGTGGTCACCGTGCGGAGGTTATCCGGGGGCGCCGAACAGAAAGCCCTGCGCGAGCGTGCAGCCGAGCTCGCGCAGCCGCTCCGCCTGCTCGTCGCGTTCGACGCCCTCGGCGATCGCGTCGATCCCCAGCGCGTGCGACAGCGACAGGATCGCGGAGACGATCGCCGTGCAGTCCTCGGAGCGTCCCAGCTCGGCCACGAACGAGCGGTCGATCTTGACGGCGGTGATCGGCAGGTCGCGCAGCGACGAGTAGCCCGTGCCGAAGTCGTCGAGCGCGAGCCCGACGCCGGCCTCGCGCAGCTCGGCCAGGGTGCTCCGCGGCGCGCCGGCGAGCACCGCCTCCTTGAGCTCGAGCCGCAGGCGCCGAGCCGGGAGCCCGCTCGAGCGCAGGGCATCGGCCACCAGCTCCGGCAGGTCGGGCTGGGCGAGCTGCCGCGAGGACAGGTTCACGTGCGACCACCGGCCCGTCCGGCGCGACGCCGAACTCGGCGGCGGTCTCGTGGCAGGCCTGCATCAGCGTCCACGCCCCGATCTCCACGATCAGCGCCGACTCCTCGGCGACCGCCGAGGAAGTCCGCCGGCGCCGACATCACGCCGCCGGGCGAGTCCCAGCGCAACAGCGCCTCCCGTCCGACGACCGATCCGTCGCAGCAAGGAGACGATCGGCTGGTAGGCGAGCCGCAACTGACCCTCCGACAGGGCGCGCTCGAGCGCCTCCGCCGTCCGCAGCCGCTCGCGCGCATGCGCGCGCAGGCGCCGGTCGAAGACCTCGACGCGCCCGCGCCCCTCGGCCTTCGCCCGGTAGGCCGCGGCGTCGGCGTCGGCCAGCAGCGCATCGGGGTCCTGGCGCCCGGTGGCTCCGAGCGCGATCCCGATCGAGGCCGACAGCCGGTGCTCGACGCCGTCGATCTCCAGCGGCTCGTTGATCGCCTCCGCCAGGCGGGTGCCGAGCGCGATCGCGGTCCGCGCGTCGATGGCTTCGCAGACGACCACGAACTCGTCGCCGCCGAGGCGCGCGACGGTGTCGGCCGGGCGGACGGTGTGCACGAGCCGCCGCGCGAGCGCGATCAGCAGCGCGTCGCCGGCGGCGTGGCCGTAGAGGTCGTTGACCGCCTTGAACGCGTCGAGGTCGATGAACAGCACGCAGGCCGAGCCCGACTCGCGCCCGCTGCGCGCCAGCGCGTGGATCAGCCGTTCGCGGCACAGCGCCCGGTTCGCCAGCCCGGTCAGCGGGTCGTGGAGCGCCTCGTGGCGCATCTGCTCCTCGCCGCGCAGCCGGCCCATGGCGATCGCCAGCACGTTCGCGATCCCGCGCAGGAAGTTCTCCTGGTCGTCGTTGAGCGGTTGCTCGGCGACGACGCCGACCTCGCCGAAGACCTCCTCGCCGGTGCGGATCTCGAAGCGCAGCGCCGCGCCACCGGCGGCGGGCCCGGCCGCGGCCAGCGTCTCACCGTCGCGGACGACGAATGCGCCGGTCAGCGGCAGCGTCTCGCGCAGCGACTCGACCGCCTCCTCGGCCAGGTCGGCCACGTCCGCGCCCGCCAGCGCGCGCTCGCCGAGCGCGGCGACGGCGGCGACCTGGCGCGATTGGCGCTTGACCTTGTCCAGCGCCTCGCGGTACGCGGTCATGTCGCGCCCGATCGCGAGCAGCACCGGCCCGGCCTGGGTCTGCACGATCCCCCAGCTCATCTCGCCGACGAACTCCGAGCCGTCGCGGCGCAGGCCGTCCGCGCGGGTCGTGAACCGCAGCGGGTGGGCGGTCTCGAAGTACAGCTCCATGTTGCGCGTGTAGCGCTCGCGCAGGCGCTCCGGCCACAGCGTCTGGACCGGCTGCCCGAGCAGCTCGTCGTGCTCGTAGCCGAACAGCGCCTCGGCGTGCGCGTTGGCGAACACGATCCGCCCGTCGCGGCCGGCGGCGACGGTCGCCTCGGGCAGGCCCTCGAGCACGGCGCGCAACGCCGCCTCGCGGCGGCCCAGCCGGTCCTGGAGCGCGGGAGCCGCCGCGCTGCCCGGGCTCAGCAGGAGCGCCTCAAGATCGTCGTCTTTGTCCATGCCCCCTTGGCGCAAGCCTACGCAGATTCCTGGGCCCCGATCAATGGGGTCGCGACCCGATCTCGAGGTGGTTGATCCCGACCAGGTGGGGAAGACCCATGTGTCCCACCATCTCAACCCCGGGGAGCTGTCATGGCGACCGAGTTCTGGCGCGACCTCAAGCCGATCACCAACGTCTTCAAAGCCGACGCGCGGCCGGAGGTCTACCTGTCCGACGCGCCGACCGAGGACGAGCGCTACTACGTCCCGTTCACCGAGACCGTCGGCTCGCGGCCGCTGTGGATCTCGCCCACGCAGAACCGCTGGTGCGACATCCTCTACGCCAAGGGCCCCGGCCTGGTGAATCGTCACTACCACCCGCAGCAGGTCTTCGCCTACACGATCTCCGGCAAGTGGGGCTACCTGGAGCACGACTGGGTGGCGACCGCGGGCGACTTCGTCTACGAGGCGCCGGGTGAGGCGCACACGCTCGTCGCGCATGAGCACGACGAGCCGATGAAGGTCCACTTCAACGTCACCGGCCCGCTGATCTGGCTCGACGAGAACGGCGACAACGCCGGCACGTTCGACGTCTTCGACTACATCGAGCTCGCCCGCGCGCACTACGACGCGGTCGGGATCGGCGCCGACTACGTCGACGCGCTGTTCCGCTGAACCGGCTCAGTCCCCTTTGAGGCGGCGGCGCTCGAGCGCCCACCAGAGCTCGACGACGACGCGCGGGTCGCGCAGGTTCGCGCCCGTCGCCTGCTCGAAGCGGCGCAGGCGGTGGCGCAGCGTGTTGGCGTGGACGTGCAGCGTCTTGGCGGTGTCCTCGATCCGCATCCCGAGGTCGAGGTAGGTCCGCAGCGTGTCCTCGAGCTCCATCCCCAGGCCCGCGATCGGTGCCAGGTGGCGCTCGGCGAAGGCGTCGCCGAGCGCTTCGTCGGCGAGGATCGCGGGGCGGATCGAGAGGTCGGCGAGCGAGAAGGCGCCGGTCTGGCCGAACGCGAGCGCGGTCTGGAGCGCGCGGCTGGCGTGCGCGAAGCCGGCGGGAGCAGCTCCAGCTGGGCGGCCGCGGCGTAGCCGACGGTGACGTCGCCGGTTGTGCTCGGCCGCTCGGTCGCGATCCCGGCGGTGTCGTGGTCGAGCGTGATCCACATCCCGCCGGGCTTGAAGCGCCCGCGGGCGCGGAACGGGAAGTACTCGCGCTCCGGGTCGAGCCCGAAGGTGCCGCTCTCGCGCCGCAGCTCGACCGGGTCGAGCGTGCCGGTCAGCAGCGCGAACACGAAGGCGTCGCGGCGCTGCTGCTCCTCGCGGGCCTGCTCGAGCTCGACCTCGCGGTGGGCGGCGCCGACGACGTCCATGACCGCGTCGGCCCAGCGCCACAGCGTCTCGGAGAACGCCAGCACGGTCGCGACGTCGGCGCCCTGCTCGCGCGCCAGCTCGCCGAAGCGCGACCACACGCCGGTGATCGAGATCCGGTAGGCGTGCAGGACGGCGTCGACGGTCAGGCCCTGCTCGGCGCGCTCGCGCCCGACGGCGGCGGCGCTCTCGAGCTCGTCCGCGGTCGGGTCGCGCAGGTCCCGCAGCGCCGCCAGCGCGCGCGACACGTTGCCGCGCACCGCGCGGGCCAGCGTCGCCTTCGGCAGCCGCCGGAAGTCCGGGATCTCGTCGCGGATGCGGTCGCCGATGCGTGTCCACGACCGCGTCGAGCTCATCCTCGATCTGCGCGACCAGGCTGCCGACCACGACCGCGGCCATGGCCGCGGAGCTCTACGCGGTGACGGGACGCCCGTGAGGCGTGACCAGCGCGGCGACGGCGACGAGCGCGAAGGCGAGGATCTGGACTCCCAGCAGGACGCCGCCGGCGAGCGCGTCGCCGAAGACCACGATCCCGCCGGTGATCACGGTGATGTTGGCCGCGGTGCTGGTGCAGGCGATGACCGGGACGGCGTCGCCCTCCTGGAAGCCGCGGGCCGAGGCGAGGAAGGCGAGCACGGAGGCCAGCGCGGCGACCGGCAGCCACGGGGAGGTCAGCAGCTCGAGCACGCCGCCGGCGCTCGTGAGCGCCTTCAGGGCGACGTCGGAGACGCCGAACAGCGTGCCCGCGGCGGCGCCGAGCACGGCGCCGTGATGGTGCGCGGGGGTGCCGAGCTTGGGCGCGGCGATCAGCAGCACGCCGAGCGCGAGCATGCCGGCCTGGAAGGCGATCAGCGCGGGCACGGCGAAGGCCGAGTGGTCGCCGCCGGTGCGCGGGAGCGTGAGCACGAGCAGCGTCAGGCCGGTGGCGGTCATGATCACGCCCGCCCACTGGCGCGAGCCGACCTGGCAGCCGAACAAGCGCTCGGCGAGCACGGCGAGCATCACGACGCCGGTCGAGAGCGCGACCTGGACGACCGACAGCGGGGCCATGGCGAGCGCGGCCACGTGCAGGATCCAGGCGCCGGCGGCGATCGCCATGCCGATCGCGAACCAGCGGCTGCGGAACAGGTCGCGGGCGCTGCGAAGCGGCGCGCGCAGCTCGACGCGCGGCGCCACCGAGGCGCCGCGGTGCTTGCACAGGAACCCGAGCTGCGTGATGGCCGCGCACAGCAGCGCGAGCCCGATACCGATGTTCAAGGAACTTCTCTCCCCGTCGCTTGACCACGGGAAGCTTCGCGTGCGGGGGAGCGCTGCGTCATCGGACCGCTGTCCAACGTTGGCTGGACCGGATTGGGGATTCGCACAACGTGCGGCTGCCCGTACCCCGGGTGCGGGGGAGACGCTGGGGCAAGAGGCGGGCTCACCCCACGGTGCGGCGGGCGTTGCGCCGCAGACTTCGGTGGAGCTTTTTCCTCCCCAGGAGCTGTTTTCAAAGTGCAAGAGAAGAACCTCGCCGGCCGCATGGGCCGTTGGAGCGCGCAGCATCGCAAGAAGGCCATCTTCGGCTGGCTCGCGTTCGTGATCGTCTCGTTCATCATCGGTGGCGCGCTGGGCATCAAGGCGCCCGAGGACGAGCAGACCTACGTCGGTGACTCGGGCAGGGCGCACGAGCTCGTCGACGACCACTACCCGACCGAGAACGTCGAGAGCGTCATCGTCCAGGGCCGCAGCACTTCTGATCCGGCGGTGCGCGCCGCGGTCGACGACACGGTGGCCGCGGTCGCCAAGCAGCCGGGCGTCTACGACGTCGAGTCGCCCTACGCCAAGGGCAATTCCAACCAGATCTCCGAGGACGGGCGCTCCGTGCTCGTCGACTTCAAGCTGCGCGGTGACACGTCGCAGGCCGAGGAGTCGGTCGGCGCGGTGCTGAACGCCACGCGCTCCGTGGCTCGGGCCAACCCGGACGTCTACGTCGGCGAGTTCGGCGCGGCCAGCGCGTCGAAGGCGCTGTCGAAGGCCTTCGAGGACGACTTCAAGAAGGCCGAGACGCTGTCGCTGCCGATCACGCTCGTGATCCTGGTGTTCGCGTTCGGCGCGCTGGTGGCCGCCGGTGTGCCGCTGCTGCTCGGCCTGTCGGCCGTGATGGCGGCGCTCGGGCTCGTCGCGCTGCCGTCGCAGATCGTGCCGCTGGGCGAGAACACGGCCTCGATCATCCTGCTCGTCGGTCTTGCCGTGGGCGTCGACTACACGCTCTTCTACCTGCGCCGCGAGCGCGAGGAACGGGCACGCGGGGTCGGCCACCGCGACGCGATCCACATCGCCGCCGCGACCTCCGGGCGCGCGGTGCTGATCTCCGGCCTGACCGTGATCGTGGCCATGGCCGGCATGTTCCTGGCCGGCGACCAGACGTTCACGGCGCTCGGGATCGGCGCGATCACGGTCGTGCTGGTGGCCATGATCGGCTCCGTGACGGTCGTCCCGGCGGTCCTGTCGGTGCTCGGCGACAAGGTCGAGAAGGGCCGGATCCCGTTCCTGCACCGGCTGCGCCGCCAGGGTGGCGAGAGCCGGCTGTGGAACGCGGTGCTGGACCGGGTGCTGCGGCGTCCGCTGATCTCGGCCGTGCTGGCCACGCTCGTCCTGCTCGTGCTGGCGTTCCCGGCCACCGGGATGCGCGGCGTGCTCTCGGGCACCGACGACCTGCCGCGTGACCTCGAGGTCATGCAGGTCTACGACAAGATCGACGCTGCCTTCCCGGGTGGGCAGATCCCGGCGATCGTCACGATCGCGGGCACGGACGTGACGTCGCCGTCGGTGGCTTCGGCTGTGAAGGAGCTGGAGTCCAAGGCGATCGCCACGGGCTACTTCAACGGCCCGGTCGACGTCAACGTGTCGGCGGACAAGCAGGTCGCCCAGATCTCGATCCCGATCAAGGGCAACGGCAACGACGAGGTCTCGAACGCCGGCCTGGCGGACCTGCGCGACGGGCTCGTGGCGCAGACCGTCGCGCAGGCCGACGGCGTCAAGCAGGCCTACGTGATGGGCATGACCGCCGAGACCAAGGACTACGTCGACTTCCTCAAGGGGCGCGCCCCGCTGGTCGTCGGCTTCGTCCTGACGCTCGCGTTCCTGCTGCTGCTGGTCACGTTCCGCTCGATCGTGATCCCGATCAAGGCGATCGTGCTGAACCTGCTGTCGGTGGCGGCCGCCTACGGCGTGCTGACCTGGGTCTTCCAGGACGGGCACCTCGAAGGGCTGCTCGGCTTCGAGTCCAACGGCGGCGTGGTCGCCTGGCTGCCGATCTTCCTGTTCGTGATCCTGTTCGGGCTCTCGATGGACTACCACGTGTTCATCCTGAGCCGGGTCAAGGAAGCGGTGGACCGCGGCATGAAGACCGAGGACGCGGTCGCTCACTCGATCAAGGCCACGGCCTCGACGGTGACCTCGGCCGCGATCGTGATGGTCGCCGTGTTCGGGATCTTCGCGACGCTGTCGTTCATCGACTTCAAGCAGATGGGCGTCGGGCTCGCGGTCGCGATCCTCATCGATGCGACGATCGTGCGGGCAGTGCTGTTGCCGGCGACGATGAAGCTGCTCGGCAAGTGGAACTGGTACCTGCCGTCGAAGCTGCACTGGCTGCCCGAGTTCCGCCACGAGGCCGAGCCTTCGCCCTCGCAGGCGTAGCCCCGAACGCGACGCCGATGGCCACGAGCGCCGTCCCCGCGAGATCCGCCGGTGGACGGCGCTCGGCCGTTGAGGACGGCGTCGACGGCGACGGCGGCGACCGGCATCAGGCCGACCAGCAGGCCGGCCTTGTCGGCGCCGAGGCGCTGGACGGCGCCGAACCAGAGCACGAACGCGAGCGCGGTCGTGATCATCGCGAGGTAGGCGATCGCGGCGGCCTGTTGCGGTGGTGGGCGTGGGGATGTCGCCCGGCGCTGAGGACGAGCAGCTGCGCGGTCGCGAGCCAGGCCGCCCAGGCGGCGACGCGCATCGGGCCGAGCCGCGGGAGCAGCGGCGCGGCGAGCAGCGTGAAGCCGACCTCGGCGGCGAGCGCGGTCGAGCGCGAGCAGGGGCCGAGCGCGCTGATGCGTCGTCGGTGCCGTTGACGATCGCGGCGCCGGCGACGACGACCAGCGGCGGCGTGCGAGCAGGCGGCGGATCGCGCGTGCCGGTGAGCGCGAGCAGGACCGGGCGCGGCGCCGATCACCACGCCGGCGTTGGTCGCGCCGATCCGCTCGACCGCGCCGAGCATGGCGAGGTTGAAGCCGACCATGCCGACGGCGGCGACCAGCGCGAGCAGGAGCGCGAACTCCTTCGGCGTGGGCTTCCCGAGCCGGCCCTTGAGCAGCGACGGTCAGGATCAGCGCGCCGGCCAGCGTAGCGGATCATCTGCCCGGTCGCGTACGGGTAGTCGACGAGCGCTTCGCTGATCGGGAACGACGCGCCGACGACGATCGTCGGCCGTCGCGCCGCCGAGCCAGGCCGTGAATCGCATGGTGCGGACACGCTAGGTGCGATCTGGCCTGGGTGTAAGGTCCAGATCGATGCCTGAAAACCAGGCCAGCACGCTCGAGCTGCTCGTCGGCGTCGCGCGCGGTGGCGGGCCGCTGCAGCGGCAGGTCGAGGACCAGTTGCGCGCGGCGATCCGCTCCGGGCGGTTGGTCGCCGGCGAGCGCCTGCCGGCCTCACGCGTCCTGGCCGCCGACCTCGGCGTCTCGCGCGGGGTCGTGAGCGACGCCTACGTGCAGCTGGCCGCGGAGGGCTGGCTCGTCGTCGCGCCGCGCTCGCGCCCGCGGGTGGCGGCGGCCGCGAGCGGCCGCGGGGCGGCGGCGGGCGTCGCGGCGACGGCGGACGGCGAGGGCGGCGGCGGCGCGCGCCGGCGCGCGCGGCGGTCGCGCCGCGCGGGCTGCGCGCCGCGGCGAGGCGCGACGGCGGTGCGCGGCGCGGCGGCTGATGCGCGGCGGCAGCGCGGGCGCGAGCGCGCGGATGCGCGGTCCCGGCGGCGATCGCCCGGCGGCGCCGGCCGCTCCGTCCGCTACGACCTGCGGCCCGGGCGGCCCGACCTCGCGCGCTTCCCGCGCGCGGACTGGGTCCGGTCGTCGAGCGCGGCCGTGCGCGGCGGCCGGGGTCGCCGAGCTCGACTATCCGCCGATCGCGGGCGCGATCGCGCTGCGCGAGGTCGTCGCCGCGTACCGCGGGCGCGTGCGCGGGACCGTCGCGCGCGCCGAGGACGTGATCCTGTGCGCGGGCGCCGGGCAGGCGTTCGTGACGTCGCCGAGGCGCTCGGGCCGGTCAGGCTCGCGGTCGAGGACCCGGGGCACGAGGGCATCCGCGGGCTGTTCGCCAAGCGCGGGCTCGAGCCGGTCCCGATGCGCGTCGACGAGGACGGCATCGTCGTCGACGAGCTGCCCGACGACGCGCGCGCGGTGCTGCTCACGCCCGCCCACCAGTTCCCGACCGGCGCGGTGCTGAGCGCCGAGCGGCGGGCGCGCTGCTCGCGCTGGGCCGCCGAGCACGACGTCCTGATCATCGAGGACGACTACGACGCCGAGTACCGCTACGACCGCGCCCCGATCGGCGCGCTCCAGGGGCTGCGGCCGGACCTCGTCGCGCACGTCGGCTCGGTCTCGAAGACGCTCGCGCCCGCGCTGCGGCTGGGGTGGCTGATCGCGCCGCCGCGCTGGCGCGAGCGCGCTGCTCAGCGCCGCGCGAGTCCTCGACCACGGCCTGCCCGCGCTCGAGCAGCTCGCGCTCGCCGACTTCATCACCCGCGGCGCCTACGACCGCCACCTGCGCCGCAGCGGCCGCGCCTACCGCCGCCGCCGCGACGCGCTGATCGACGCGCTCATCGAGCGCGCTTCCCGGCGCGACCTTCTGCGGCGCCGCCGCCGGCCTGCACATCGCCGTCCACATCCCGGGCGCCGACGAGCCGGCGCTGGTCGCCGCCTGCGCGAGCCGCCGGCGTGATCGTCGACGGCATCACGCCGCACCGCGTCGCGCCCGGCCCGTCCGGGCCTGCTGATCAGCTTCGCCGCGGTCCCCGACGCCGCCGCCGGCCACGTCGCGGAACTGATCGCCTCAGCGCTCGGAGACGACGTCGTCGAACGGCTTGCGGTCGGCGCGCTCGATCCACTGCTCGGCCGAGCGGCGCTCCGGGTCGCGCGGACCTCGGGATAGCCGAACGAGAGGACGTCGCGACCTGCTCGCCCTCGCTCACGCCGACGGCGGCGGCCATCGCGTCGGCGTCGGACGTCCCATTCGGACACGAGCCGATGCCCTCGTTGTGCGCGGCGAGCATCATGTTCTGGGCGGCGCGGCCGGCGTCGAGCCCGAGCGGGCCCGCGCCGGCGACGACGATCGCGACGAGCAGCGCGGCGCCGCGCACGTTCGCCGGCTCGAACACGGCCGCGGCGACCGCGCTCGCGATCGCGCAGCACGACGAAGCGCCGCTGCTGGCGGTTGCGCGAGCTTCCCGCCAGGCGGCCGGCCTCGAGGATCCGGCGCACGGCGTCGTCGGGCAGCGGCCGGTCGTCGTAGGAGCGGACCTCGCGCTTGGAGACGATGGCCAGGAAGGTGTCCATCAGGGGGCGGGCAGCGTCATCAGCGCGCCGCCGATCCGAGCCGTCGCGAGCGGCGTGCGCTGCGTCCAGCTTACGTTCACCGTCACGCCGGCGACGGTCAAGGTGGCGCTGGCGGCACCGTGAAGACGCCAGCCACGTCCCCGTGCCGTCGACGCTCGCGTCGGCGACGAAGCGGATGCCGCGCAGCGTGATACGTGTCGCCCTTGGCCGTGAACGTGCCGCCGCGCAGGCCCGGCCCGGCGTCGACGCCCGAGTAGTAGCGCCGGAAGACCGCGTCCGCGAACGCCTGTGCGCGCGACCGTCGCCGCCCGCCGCGCGCTCTCGCCCGGGTCCGCGCCCGAGACGAGCGTCGCGGGCGTCGCCGCCGCGAGCGTCGCCGGGTAGGACGGCACGTGCAGGGCCGGGATCGTGGCCGCGCAGGCGTCGTCCAGCGCGCCGCGCACGAAGCTGCGGATCACCCAGCGCGCGCAGCGCATCCCTTCGGCCAGGAAGTCGCCGCCCTGCGAGGTGACGTGGACCGTGTTGGGCAGCGTGACGATCCGCACGTCGGAGCCCAGCCGCGGCCCGAACACCGGCGCGTCGAGCAGCGGCGTCAGCGAATCGAGGTCGCCGCCGACGATCAGGATCGGCACCGGCACCTCGACCGACGGCAGCCGCGGCGGGCGCCGCACCGGCGCCGGCCAGTCGAGGCAGACGTCGTAGGGCTGCGAGAAGCCGCTGACCGTCAGCCACTCGGCGCCGGTGAACGGCGCGAACGCGCCCGCGGGCGGCGACGCCGTCGCGAGCTGCGCGCGCGTCGCAGCGGCGACGCGTCGCGGTCGAAGAGCTGCGGCAGGTCGGTGCAGTTGACCGCCAGGTACGCGCCGCGCGAGAAGTACTCCGCGTCGGTCGGCGTGTGGTTCCAGGTGTCCGACTGCGCCGGCCAGCCGCAGCAGCGGCACGTCATCGCCGGCGAGGGCGGCGGTCACGGAGGCGTCGAGCTCGCGCAGCGTGACCGGGTCGGACGCCGAGTCCTGCACGAGGTCGGCGAGCACGCGCGTGTCGACCCGGACCGCCACGACGCGCCCGTCCGCGTCGCGTGTCCGGCCGGTCAACGGCGCGACCCGGACGCGCTTCAGCAGCGCGCCCAGCCGCTCCACCGAGCCCGCCGACACGGTCTCGAGCGCCGTCCGGGCGGCGGTCGCCCGACGATGCGTACCACGGGTCCGTCCCGCGTCGCGGATACGAGGAGTCGAGCACGACCGAGTGCAGGACCGACGGATGGCGCGCGATGAAGTCCTGCACGAAGTACGTGCCGTAGGAGTCGCCGTAGAGGTCGATCGAGCGCAGCCGCAGCGCGCGCAGCACCGCGGCGAGGTCGTCGGCCGCGTAGGCGGTGGCGAACAGCGCGGAGGCCCCGCGCCCGAACCGCCGCTCGAGCAGTCGCCCGCAGCGCCCCGCGCGGCGAGCGAACGCGCTCCCCGACGTGCGCCCCGTGAAGCGCCTGCACGCTCGGGCAGTCGATCAGCGCCGAATCACCCGTGCCGCGGTTGTCCACGAGCAGCAGGTCGCGCGAGCGCAGCAGCGGCCCGAAGATCCCGCGGAACTCGACCCGGCTGCCCGTCGAGGGGTAGCCCGGGCCGCCTTCGACCGCGACCAGCGGCGGCCCGTTCGCGCGGCGCGAAGCCGGATAGAAGCGGAAGGCGATGTCGATCCGCCGCCCGGTCGGCCGCGCCGGGATCGAGCGGCCGCGAGAGCGTCCCGCAGAACGCTCGCTCGCACGAGTGCAGCGTGAGCGACCCGACGCGCAGCGTCGACGCCTCCGCGGGCGCGCACAGCACCGCGAACAGGAGGATCGCGAGCAGTCGCCGCATGGCGGTGCAGCCTATGGGTAGTTGACAGGCATGCGCACGATGACTCGGCGCTCGGCCCTGGCGGCCGGGCTGTTCGGCGGCGCGGGCCTCGCCTTCGGGAAGGGGCGCACCGCGCAGGCACAGTCCACGAGCACCCCCGCGGCGGTGATCGGTGGCGCGCTCGCGGGCGGCGCCTGGGAAGTGCTCGACCTCTCGGTGACGACCGGCGAGGAGTACCCGGTCGCGTTCCCCGACCAGCCCCAGTTCAAGGTCGTCCCGCTCTCCTGGTTCAAGCGCCGGCGCGGCCCGAACGGGGTCAGCGGCGGCGTCAAGCCGGGCATCGCCGCGGTCAACGCGTACCAGCTGACCGAGCACACCGGCACCCAGATCGACTTCCCGCCGCACTTCATCCCGCCGCCCGGCACGAGCGTCCCGGGCAGCCCGGGCCGCGCTGTCGGCCGCCGCACCGGCGACCGCTACCCGCTGCAGGCGCTGATGGGCCCGGCCGTCGTGCTCGACGTCCGCGCGCTGCTCGCCGCCAACACGGCCAAGGGCAAGAGCGCCCAGATCTCGGCCGCCTGGATCGAGCGCTGGGAGGCGCGCTTCGGCCGCATCGCAAGCGGCGAGGTCCCGGTCCTGTTCAGCGGCTACACGGACCGCTACTACAAGCGCTTCCCCGACGGCAACCGCTTCAAGGATCGCATGCTGTGGAAGCCGCTGATCGACAAGTCCGAGCCGGCCTGGGTCGTGCTCGCGCCCGAGGCGACCGAGCTGCTCTCGAATCGCGGGGTCGCCCACGTGGCCACCGACGCGCCCAGCTTCGGCGCCGCCGAGGACCCGCAGGCCGGCCACGTCGCCGGCCTCAAGCACGGCATGACCTGGACCGAGCAGGCGATCGGGCTCGGCCGGCTGCCCCTGCGCGGCGCGTTCTACGTGTGCGCGCCGTACAAGGTGCAGGAGCAGCAGGCCGGGATCGTTCGGGCCTTCGCGTTCAGCCCGAGGGGCGCGGCGAGCGTTGGGTCGGGGGCGCCGCTCGAGGTCTAACCCAGCGCCATGTTCGGCTCACCCTTGGCGTTCAGCCCCGTGCCGCGCGTGCAGTACCCGCCGGTCGCCGAGCCGCCGTTGTAGGCCTGGCGGAAGCAGTTGCGCAGCGCGAGCTGGCCCCAGTAGTTCGGGTGCCCGTCCTCCTGCAGCTGGTAGGGCGGGAAGACCGTGGTCAGCGTGCGGATCTGGTGCACCCACTCGGTCTTGTCCACCGCGTCCGCGCTCTGCCAGGTCGCGACGCCCTTCTCTTCGAGCAGCCCGACGGTGTTCTCGCACAGGCGGCGCCCGTAGAGCGCGCCGACCATGTCGAGCAGCTGCACGTTCGGCATGCCGGCGACGGCGTTCTTGACGGTGCTGTTGAGCGTCTCAACGACGGTGTTGCGCGCCCAGTTGATGTCGCTGTTCCAGGCGCCGCAGCCGCCGATCGTCTGGCGCGTGAAGCCGGTCTCCGGGTAGCGCATCTTGCTCGAGGTCGGCAGCGGCGCGGAGTAGGTCTGGGCGAGGATCTCGTACTTGGACTCGTCGGTGTAGCCCGCGTTCGCCATCGCCTGCTTGACGTTCTCGAACGCGCCGCGCACGCGCTGGGTCTGGGTCGCGATGTTCGCGGCCGAGAACATCTGCACCAGGTTCGCGTCGTCCTGGCAGTAGTTCTTCCACCACGACGGTGAGGTGAGCCAGTTGACGACGCAGGTCTCGAGGATCTCGGCGAAGCCGTAGTCGTTGGCCCCGATCAGCACGACGACGGCCTTGATGTTCTTGTGCGTCTGGCGCGTACTCCTGCAGCGCCAGCGCCTGGCCCTTCTGACCGCCGGAGTTGTAGAAGTCGATGCCCGGCTTGAACTTGCCGTCGCTGACGCGCGAGTAGGTGCGCGCGCCCGAGCAGGCCAGGTTGACGCTCTTGACGCCGTCGCCGATGTGGACCTCGGCCGCCTTGGACTTGTGGCAGCCGGGGATCGACTCGGCGCCGGGCACGTCGTGGTACGCGGTCGGCCCGAGCGCGTCGGTCTTCGAGGACGCCTGGTTCGTGTTGCCCGCCCAGCGGCCGGCCTCGCCCGAGATCGCGGAGTCGCCGACCGCGACGACCGACGGCGCCTCGAGCACGACGCCCGGCGGGAGCCGGATCACCTGCGCCTGCGCGGCCGCGACGGGGAGTGCCAGCAGAGCAGCCAGGGCCAAGAACAAAGCGCGCATCCAGGATCTCCTCATCACGGGGTCGCGGCATCCGACCAGAACCCGGTTGGCGAAAGCTTGGAAGGATCTGGCGCCATGAATGTCGAGATCGACCCGGCCGAGGCCGGCTTCGACGCGCTGCGCTTGCAGCGCATCGACCGTCACTACGCCCGCTACGTGGACGACGGCAAGCTGGCGGGCTTCCTCGCCGTGATCGCCCGCGACGGCCGGATCGTCCACGTCGCCCGCGGCGGGCTGGCCGACGTGGAGGCCAACAAGCCGGTGCGCGAGGACACGCTGTGGCGGATCTACTCGATGACCAAGCCGATCACCTCGGTGGCGGCGATGCTGCTGTGGGAGGAGGGCGCGTTCGAGCTCAAGGACCCGGTGGAGTGGTTCATCCCGGCGTTCAAGGACGCGCGCGTGTGGGCCGGCGGGAGCCAGAACAAGCCGGTCACCGTGCCGGCGCGCGAGCCGGTGCGCATGTGGCACCTGCTGACCCACACCTCGGGCCTGACGTACGGGTTCCACTACGCCGACCCGCTCGACGGGATCTACCGCGCGCACGGGTTCGAGTTCGGCGCGCCGCGCGGGCATGGACCTGGCCGCCGGCACCGACGCCTGGGCCGCGCCTGCCGCTGCTGTTCGAGCCCGGCACCGAGTTCAACTACTCGCGTCTCGACCGACGTCCTCGGCCGCGTCGTCGAGGTGCTGTCCGGGCAGACGCTCGACGCGTTCCTCGCCCAGCGCATCTTCGAGCCGCTCGGGATGACCGACACGTCGTTCGGGGAGGCCGACCCGGACCGGCTCGCCGCGCTCTATGACGCCGGGCTCGTGCGCAACGAGACGCTCGGCCCGGCGGCGCTGCGAGAAGCCCGTGTTCCTCTCCGGCGGCGGCGGGCTGATCTCGAGCGCGGCCGACTACCACCGCTTCACGAGCATGCTGGTACGTGGTGGCGCGCCGCTGCTCGGGACCCGTACGCTGCGCCTCATGGGTCGCAACCACCTGCCCGGCGGGGCCGAGCTGAAGGCGATCGCGCGGCCCACGATCTCCGAGATCCAGAACGACGGCATGGGCTTCGGGCTCGGCTTCTCGGTCGTGCTCGATCCGGCGGGCACCAAGACCGCCGCCTCCAAAGGCGAGCTCGCCTGGGGCGGGCTGGCCAGCACCGCGTTCTGGGTCGATCCGGCCGAGCGCATCACGGCCCAGTTCTTCACGCAGCTCGTGCCGTCCTCGACCTACCCGCTGCGCTCGCAGCTGCGCCAGCTCGTCTATCAGGCGCTGGTGGACTGATGCGGGCCAAGCTCGTCGGCGTCATCGGCTCGCACCCGGTCCTCAGCGCCGAGCTGATGCTGCGCTACAAGGGCATCGACTTCACGCGGCTCGACCTCCCGAACATGACGCACAAGCTGATGCTGCCGCTGCTGCGCTACCGCGGCTCGACCGTGCCGGTGATGACGATCGACGGCCACCGCGTCTCGGGCACGATGAAGATCGCCCGCGCGCTCGAGACGATCAAGCCCGACCCGCCGCTGTTCCCCGCCGACGAGGGCGCGGAGGCGTGGGCCGACTCCGCGCTCCAGGACGGCGTGCGCCAGCTTGCCCGCTGGGCGGTCGGCAAGGACCCGGACACGGTCTCGAGCTTCCTCGCCGGCCCGTTGCTGGGCATCCCGGAGGGCGCCGTGCGCAAGGCGCTCCCGGTCATGCAGCCGGTCGTCGGGCTCCAGATGCGGCGGCCGGACGACACCGCGAAGGCCTGCGTCGAGGCGCTCCCGGGCCAGCTCGACCGCGTCGACGCGCTGCTCGCCGAGGGCGTGATCGGCGGCGAGCGCCCGAACGCCGTCGACTTCCAGGTCGCCCCCTCCGTGCGGCTGATGCTGAACTTCGACCAGCTGCGCGAGTACGTCGACGCACGTCCGGCGGGCCGCTTCGCCCGCACTCTCGTCCCCGACTATCCCGGCCGCATCCGGGAGGTGTTCCCTGCATCGTGGCTTCCGACCTGAGAACCGACGTCACGCTCCCGCGTGACATCGCCGCCTGGCTCTACCACCCCGAGGGCGCGACCGGCTGCGTCGTGCTCGGCCACGGCCTGTCGGCGGTGCGCGACCAGCGCCTGCCGGCCTACGCCGAGCGCTTCGCCGAGGCCGGCCTGGCCGCGCTGCTGTTCGACTACCGCCACTTCGGCGCGAGCGGCGGCGAGCCGCGCCAGCTGCTCGACATCGGCCGCCAGCTCGACGACTGGCGCACCGCGCTCGCCTACGCCGGCGCGCTGCGAGGGATCGAGCGCGTCGGGCTGTTCGGCTCCTCGTTCGGCGGCGGTCACGCGCTGACGATCGCGGCCGAGTCCTCGCGCGTCGCGGCGGCCGTCGTGCAGTGCCCGATGACCGACGGCCGGAAGGCCGCGCTCAAGATGCCGAAGCCGACCGCGCTCAAGCTCGGCAGGGTCGGGCTGCAGGACGAGCTCGGCTCGCGGCTCGGGCGTGCGCCGCGGCTCGTGAAAGCGGTCGGCCGCCCCGGCGAGCTCGCGGTCATGACCGCTCCCGACGCCGTCGACGGCTTCGCGTCGCTGACGCCACCGGACTCGACGTGGGTCAACGCCGTCACCGCGCGGATCGTGCTCAAGGTCGGGCTCTACCGCCCCGGCACGAAGGCCGCGCAGATCACCTGCCCGCTGCTGCTCTGCGTCTGCGACCACGACTCGCTGGTCGACGCGCAGGCCGCCGACCAGGTCGCGCAGGCGGCGCCGCAGGGCGAGGTCGCGCACTACCCGATCGGCCACTTCGACATCTACACCGGCGAGTGGTTCGAGCGGGCCGTGACGCGCCAGACCGAGTTCCTGGTGCGCCACCTCACATCCGGCTGACGATGTCCATGCGCGCGACGAGCCCGTCGCGCAGCGTGTACACGTGGGTCACGAGGCCCTCGGAGAGGACCTTGCCGTCGAGGTCTCGGACCGTCTGCTGGACGGCGACGGCGACGCGGCCGTCCGCGGCCTCGGTGAAGCCCACCGGCTCGACGTGCGAGTCGATCATCGTGAACTGGCGCGTCCAGTAGGCCCGCACCGCGTCCTTGCCGAGCTCGCGGCCGCCCTCCATCCCGTTCGGCCAGTCGACGTCGTCGTGCATGAGCGCCAGCGCGGCCTCGATGTCGCGAGCGTTGAACGCGTCATAGGCACGACGCAGGACGTCCATTGCGCTTGCAAGCTACCGCAGGTCGAAGGAGGATTCGACCGCTGGTCCAATGTGCGCGGGCCGGGCACGGGGGTAGCGTCACGCACTCGCAACGGAGGGGGAAGTCAATGAGGATCGCGCGGGTCGCGGCACTCGCCTGCGCGCTCGTCGCCGCCGTCTCGGCGCCGGCGCACGCCGCGGAGCTCAATCTGGAGACGCTCGACGGCCCGACCGCCGTCCGCATGATGGACGCCGGCGAGCTCACGTCGGTCGAGCTCACGCGCGCCTACATCGCGCGGATCGCGGCGCTCAACAAGCGCGGGCCGGGCCTGAACGCGGTCACGCAGCTCAACCAGGATGCGATCCGGGACGCCGCGCTGCTCGACAAGGAGCGCCGCGAGGGGCGGGTGCGCGGGCCTGCGCACGGGCTCCCGGTCCTGCTCAAGGACCTGATCGACGTCAAGGGCATGTACACGTCGGCGGGCAACTTCTCGCTGCGCAACTCCTTCCCGGCGATCGACTCCGGCGTCGCCTCCAAGCTGCGCGAGAACGGCGTCGTGATCCTCGGCAAGCTCGGCCTGTCCGAGTACGCCAACTACTTCGGTAGCCAGCCGTCGGGCTTCGCCAACCTGACCGGCCAGGTCCTCAACGCGATCGACGCCGACCAGAACGTCAGCGGCTCCTCCTCGGGCTCCGGCGCGGCCTCCGCGGCCGCGCTGTCGATGCTGATCGTCGGCACCGAGACGTCGGGCTCGATCATCAGCCCGTCCAACGCCAACGGCATCGTCGGCCTGCGGCCGACGGTCGGGCTCGTCCCCGGCTACGGGATCGCGCCGATCTCGGCCTCGCAGGACACGGCCGGGCCGATGGACCGCACGGTGGCCAACGCGGCGATGACGCTGCAGTCGATCGCCGGCTATGACCCGCACAACGCCGACTACTACCGCGGAATCTGGGGTCCCGGCATCAACGACGCCGACATCATCCCGCCGCTCCCGCCGACCGTCCCCAACTACATGTCGGCGCTCGACCCGGACTTCGTGCGCGGCAAGCGGATCGGCTGGAACGGCACCACGGATCAGGTCAACGAGGCCAAGGCGGCGCTCGAGGCCGCGGGCGCGATCCTCGTCGAGCGCCCGGTGATCACCGAGACCGGGTTCCCGGCCGGCGTGCTGGCCTACGAGGCCCACCGCGACATCGACCACTACTACGCGCACCTCGGACCGGACGCGCCGATCAACTCGCTGGGCGAGGAGATCGCCGACAACCAGGCCAACGAGCACGAGGCGCTGAAGTTCGGCAACGGCACGCACGCCGCCGCCTTCGCGATCGACATCAGCCCGCTGTCGCCGGCGTCGATCGCCTACCGCAACGACCTGCTGCAGGGCAAGATCCTCGCCCACCGCGGGATCGACCGGATGATGACCAACGACACGCCCGGCGACCCGTCGGACGACTTCATCGCGATCCTCGGCACCGTCAGCCAGGGCCCGCGCGCGGGCTACCCGCAGCTGGCGATCCCGATGGGCTACGACGCGATCCGGCGGCGGACGCTCAACGTCTCGGTCCACGCCAACGCCTACAAGGAGCGCGACCTGATCGGCGTCGCGTACGTGATCGAGCAGGCGACCAAGAAGCGCAAGCCGGTGTCCGAGGTCAACCCGAGCATGTACCGCTGCGCCAAGACGGTCCCGGCGCCGCCGTACGCGCGAGCGCGGCTCGTGCAACCCGGACTCCACGTCGGCGCTCGAGCTCGCCGGCGGCACGCCGACCACGCTGCCGTTCTCGCTCGAGACCGAGTCGGCGAAGGCGCTGCAGGAGCGGCTGACGGCGGGGACGCTGAGCTCCGAGACGCTGGTCAAGGCGTACCTGACGCGGATCGCGCTGACGAACGCCGAGGGCCCGGCGCTGCAGGCCGTGCGGGCGCTCAACCCGCACGCGGTCAGCGAGGCGCAGACGCTCGACCGCGAGCGCGCGACCAGCGGCGCGCGCGGGCCGCTGCACGGCCTGCCCGTGCTGCTCGACGACACGATCGACGCGCAGGGCCTCCCGACGACGGGCGGCTCGATCGCGCTGCAGAACTCGCGGCCGGACGCCGACGCCGCGCTCGTGGCCAAGCTCAAGGCGGCCGGCGCGATCATCCTCGGCAAGACCAACGTCACCGAGCTCAACGGGCTCTTCGACGCCAACCTGCCCGAGGGCTACTCGTCGCTCGGCGGCCAGGTGCTGCTGCCCTCCGACACGGACAAGACCGTGGCCGGCTCCTCGGCCGGCAGCGCGGCGTCGACCGCCGCCGGCCTGGCCGCGCTGGCGATCGGCCTCGAGACCTCGACCGACACGCGCGCAGCTGATCGCGCCGGCCGGCGTCGCCGGCGTCGTCGGCCTCAAGCCGTCCGTCGGCCTGGTGTCCTCGGACGGCGTCCTGCCGGTGGCCGAAGTCGCAGGACGCGCCGGGCCCGCTCACGCGCACGGTGACCGACGCCGCGACCGCGCTCGAGGCGCTGACCGGCAACAGCTACGCCGGCGGGCTCACGACCTCGCTCGCGGGCAAGCGGATCGGCGTCGTGGAGTCGGCGAACGCGCCGTACCCGGCGGCGATCGCCGCGGTCACCAGGACCGGGGCGACGACCGTGACCAAGACCGTCGGCACGCCGGACCCGAACCCGCCGAGCATCGTCTCGCGCTCGTTCGAGACCGACCTCAACGCGTATCTGGCCGCACGTCCGGCGGCGCGGCGCTCGTTGCAGGCGATCGTCGACTACAACGCCGCGAACCCGGTCGAGGGGCTCAAGTACCAGCAGGGCGAGCTGCTGGGCGCGCTGGGCGCGGACCGCTCGGCGTTCGAGGCCGACCTGGCCGCGGGCAAGGCGTCCAACGCCGCGCTGATCGACGCGCTGCTGGCCGACACCGACGTGATCATGGTGCCGAGCGGCAACCCGCTCGTCGGCATCGCCGACCGCGCCGGCTACCCCGTGCTGACCGTGCCCGCCGGCTACGGCACCGGCAACGCCGGGCGCAACCCGATCGGCGTGACGTTCGTGGCGAAGGCCGAGGACGAGGCGGGGCTGCTGCACGCGGGCTACGCGTTCGAGCAGGCCACGAACGTCCGGCTCGCCCCGAGCTGGACGAACCCGAGCATGTTCCGTTGCGTCGCAGGCTCGACGTTCTATTCGCCGCACCACTGCCATCCCGGCGACCTGCTCGGCGACGTCCCGTTCGGGCCCGACGAGACCGCGGTCGCCGGCGACGTCGGCGGCACGGTGCCGCCGACGCTGGCGCTGACGCTCGGTCCGAACGCCACCTTCGGCGCGTTCACGCCCGGCGTGGCCCGGACCTACACGGCGACGACGACCGCGAACGTCATCTCGACCGCGGCTGACGCCGCGCTCTCGGTCTCCGAGCCCGGCCACCTGACGAACGGCGCGTACGCGCTGCCGTCGCCGCTGCAGGTGTCGTTGTCGAAGGCGGCGTGGACGGGACCGGTCTCCAACGACCTCGTGACGGTCACGTTCAGGCAGCCCATCGGCGCCACCGACGCGCTGCGCACCGGCACCTACTCGAGGACGCTCACGTTCACGCTGAGCACGACATCGCCATGAGCGCCGATCTACCCTAGGGCGATGCCGATTTCGGTCGAGATCTGGTCCGACGTCGTCTGCCCGTGGTGCTACATCGGCAAGCGGCGCTTCGAGGCGGCGCTCGAGCGCTTCGAGCACGCCGACGAGGTGACGGTCCTGTGGCGCAGCTTCGAGCTCGACCCGGAGGCGCCCGTGCACGTGCGAGGGCAGCGCGGCCGAGCGGCTGGCCGCGAAGTACGGGATGAGCGTCGAGCGCGCCGCAGAGCTGCACGCCGAGATGACCGAGCGGGCGGCCGCCGAAGGGCTCGAGTTCCGCTTCGACCGCTCGCGCGGCGGCAACACGTTCGACGCCCACCGCCTGATCCACCTGGCCGCGACCTACGGCCACCAGGCCGCCGCGAAGGAGCGGCTGATGCGCGCGCTACTTCACCGAGGGCGAGGCGATCGCCGACCCCGAGACGCTGGTCCGGCTGTGGCCGAGGTCGGGCGTCGATGCGGACGAGGCGCGCGACGTGCTCGCGAGCGACCGCTTCGCCGACGACGTGCGCGAGGACGAGCTGCTGGCCTCGCAGCTCGGGATCCAGGGCGTGCCGTTCTTCGTGCTCGACCGCCGGCTCGGCGTCTCGGGCGCGCAGCCGCCCGAAGTGCTCGTGCAGGCCCTCAGCGCGCCTGGGACGAGGCGGTTACGCTCCGCGCGTGAGCTACTCCGTCCTGCCCGCCGGCGAGGCGTTCTGGCGGCCGTCGAACCAGATGGGCGTCCTCAACACCGACCTCGGCCAAGCAGCTCGGCGCGACCGACACTGGGCGCGCGCTTCTGGCGGCTGCGGCCCGGGCCAGGCCTCGACCAAGCACCGCCACTCCGATGACCGTCGAGCTCTACGTCGTGCTCGAGGGCGACGGGGCGGATCCGCGATCGACGACGACCTGCTCGAGCTGCCGCGCATGTCCGCGCTGCTCGTCCAGCCCGACAGCGTGCGGCAGGTGTTCAACGACACCGAGGAGGACGCGCTGTGGCTCGTCTTCGGCGCGCCGAACGAGGCGGCGAACACGCTCGAGATGTCGCGAGGAGACGCTCGCCTTCCTGTATCCCGACGGGCCGAAGGCGCTGCCGCCGGAGCTCGCGCCGTGACCGACCGGCTGCACTTCACCGGCAACGAGGACGCCGACCGAGCTGCTGGTCGAGGACCCGTTCGCGCTGCTCGTCGGGTTCGCGCTCGACCAGCAGGTGCCGGTGCAGAAGGCGTTCATGGGGCCCTACGTGCTGCGCGAGCGGCTCGGCACGCTCGACCCGGCCGCGGTCGCCGCCGCCGACCTCGACCCGATCTTCCGCGAGCGGCCCGCGATCCATCGCTTCCCGGGCGCGATGGCCACGCGCGTGCACGAGCTGGCCGTGCACGTGGTCGAGCGCTACGACGGCGACGCCGCGCGCGTCTGGACCGACGCGCGCACGACGCCGAGGAGCTGCGCGACAACCTCGCCGGCGCTGCCGGGCTTCGGCACGATGAAGATCAAGGCGCTCGGCTCGGTGCTGTCCAAGCGCTTCGGCGTCGAGCTGGCGGAGCCGCTGATCCCCTGGCACCCGACGCTCGGGGACGTCGACTCCGCCGCGGCGCTGAAGGACTACCAGGCGTCCAAGAAGGTCAACAAGGCGCGCTGGGCTCGCCTGACGGCTGAGCACGGCGAGCGCGCTCTCGCCGGGCTTCTTGCAGTCGCCGTTGGGCTTTGAGCCGAACGCGCAGAAGTGGCGGATGTGCTCGCAGTTGCGGACCTTGTAGGCGTTGCTCTGCCAGCGCGTCTGCGCGTAGTCCCCGTTGCCCGGCCCGCAGTCGATCAGGCCGTGGCCGTAGTAGGCGATGATGCGGTCGTTCCCGTCGCCGCCGTACATCAGGTTCTTGCCGTGGCTGGGATAGAGGAAGTCGTTGTCGTTGCCGCCGCGCAGGACGTCGGACTGCTTGGTGCCGTTGCCCGCGAGCTCCCAGTCGCCCCACAGGACGTCCTTGCCGTCGAGGCCGACGACCTTGTCGTCGCCGTGGTGGCCGAGCAGCTCGTCGTTGTCCTCGGTGCCGGTGCGCTGGTGGTCGCGCGAGTCGAGCACCTTCCACAGGATGCCGGTGATCTTCGGCCAGCCCTTGTGGGAGACGTTGCCGGTGTTGCCGCCGCCGGCCGTCTGGCGGCCGTTGCCCTCGCCGCACTGCTCGCCCTGCTTGCGCGGCTCGCAGCGGTCGACTTCCTCGTCCTGGGCGAGCGCGGCGCCGGCGTGAGCAGGAGGACGGCGTGGCGAGCAGGACGGAAAGGCGCATCGTCGAGCCTAACCGCTGGCGCGCCACTGAGAACCCGGTCGGTGAGAGTCGGATGAGCGGCCCGGGCGGCGGCTGTCGCGATAGGCCGGATAGCGGTGCTGAGGGCGGAAGCGCCGCTCGTCGATCGGCTCGATCGCGCCGTGCCCAGCACCTGGACCCAGGCGAGCTTCGTCCAGTCGGCGTCGTAGCGGTCGACGGTGAGCGCGCGCGCGGGTCGCGCGCAGCCGCTCGATGCGCGCGGGCGTCCGCGCTTGGGCTTGAGGTCGATCGCGCTCACGATCGCGCCGACGCGCGCGAACGTGACGGCTGCACGCGCGGGTGCCGTCCTCGTCGTGGAAGCCGAGGTGGCCGACCGGGATCTCGTCCAGCAGCGCGCGGCCCAGTCCGGCGAGCCTCAGACCTCGTCGACGAGGCTCGCGCAGACCCAGTTGTGCGCGCCCGCGCCGCCCGCCCACAGCCGCGCCGCGAGCCGGTCCTGCTCGGCCTTGGACGCCTGGTAGGCGTGCGGGGTCGAGCCGCCCAGGCCCTTCCAGGTGGCCTGCATGAACTGGTAGTAGCCCGAGGCGCCGGCGTAGTTGGGCGGCACGTTCTGGCCGCCGGACTCGCACTGCACGATCGCCCACGGGATCGCCCACGGGCCGCCCGGGCCCGGCCGGGACATCGGCCGCGCGGGCGCGCGCGGCGAGCAGGCGGCTGCAGCTCGCGCTCGGCGCTGCGGCGGCCCGCGCGGGCGCGGCCGAGCGCGGCGAGCCGGGCCGCGTGGGCGCGGCGCAGCGAGCTCGCGCCGCTCGCGCAGGCCCGCGGTGATGCCGGCGAGCGCGTCGCGCCGGGCGCGCACGGCGCTGGCCTCGCGCTCGCGGCGCTTGGCCAGCGCGGTGTAGCGCGTGCGCTCGCGGTCGGCGTCCGTGCGCGCGGCGCGCACGAGCGCCGAGCAGCCGCGTGTCGGCGCGCTCGACGCGGCGCACGAAGCGTCAGCGTCTCGAGCAGCTGCGGGAAGCCGTCGGCGTGCAGGACGACGGTGACGAAGTCCGGGCGGTCGCCCATGTAGCGCTCGCGCAGCAGCCCGGCTGAGCTTCTCGCGCACCTCGCGCGAGCCGCTCGCGCAGCCGGTTCACGCGCTTGCGCGCCTCGACGAGCCGGCCTGCGGTGGACGGCGAGGCTTGCGCGTCGGCGGTGTCGAGCTCGGTCTGCGCGTCGGCGAGCCGGCCCTCGAGCACGGCGACCTCGCGCGCGACCTTGCGCTCGAGCTGCCCGAGCCGGGCGGCGGAGCTCGCCAGCGAGCGCTCGCGCGCCTTGCCGGAGCCGATCCGGTCGCGCAGCGTGCCCTCGCTCTGCCCGCCCGCGGGCGCGGCCGCGACGAGGGCGGCGAGGACGGCGATGAGGAGCATGGCGATCGGGGCATGGCGAGGCGCCGCGCAGCGGGCGGCGGCCGCTCACGCTAGCCGCGCCGGCCGCGCTGATCCTGCAAGCTAGCCTGCGGCCGCATGCCCACCGTCTGGACGATCGGCTACGAGAAGCTGCTCCCGCCGGAGCTCGTCGCCGAGCTCGAGGCCGCGGGCGTCGCAGCGCGTGATCGACGTGCGCTTCCGCCCGCAGTCGCGCCGGCCGGGGATGTCGAAGACGCGGCTCGGCGCAGCTGCTCGGCGACCACGGCATCGCCTACGAGCACCGGCGCGAGCTCGGCACGCCCGCCGACCTGCGCTGGCTGTTCCACGCCGGGCCGCATCGCCGAGGCCGCGGCGGCCTATCGCGCGCACGTCGAGGAGCACGCGCCGCACGCGCTCGACGACCTCGCGCGACGAGCTCGAGCACGCTCCGCGCGACGGCGCTGCTGTGCCTCGAGGCCGAGCCCGCGGGCTGCCATCGCCGCGTGATCACCGACGCGCTGCGCGAGCGCCGCCCCGACCTCGGCGTCGTCGATCTCTAGTCCCGACGAACAGTGTCGCAGACCTTGACCGCGAGGACGGTTTGGCGAGCGTCTGCCGACCCGGCGTGTGCCCCCGTATCTTCGTCGGGGGCACACGATCCGCTTCCGTCAGTCACTAGCGTCTATCGCCAGATGAGGCGACACCCTGGCCCCCTCGGCGCTGCGCGGGCTGCTCGACGCGACGCCCGCCGCGGTCGGCTGCTTCGACGCCAACCTGCGCGCCGTCGTACGCCAACACCGCGTTCACGATGACCACGGGCGTGCAGGCCGGGCGGGTGCTCGAGGACGACGCGCTGGCGACCGAGGTCCGGGCGATGCTGGCCGGCGTCCGGCGCGCCGCGACGCGTGCGGATCGGCGGCGAGCGCCGGATGCCGATCTCCGGCACGCTGTTCGTGCTCGAGGACAACCTCGTCGGGATGGTGCTCGACGCGGGCGCGCACGAGGCGCTGGCGCTGCTGGCCGACGAGCAGTCGGCGCTGCGGCGGGTCGCGACGCTCGTCGCCTCCGCGCCCGAGCCCGAAGCGGTCTTCCAGGCCGTCGCCGAGGAGGCCGGGCGGCTGCTGCACGCGCGCTCGGCGGCGACGATCCGCTACGAGGGCGAGCAGCGCGTGGACGGTCGGCCGCTGGGCCGACGAGGACGACCCGGGCGGCTTCGTCGTCGGCACCTCGGTGCCGCTGGCCGACAGCGACGGGCTGACCGCGATCGTCGCCCGCACCGGCCGGCCGGCGCGGATCGAGGACTACGGCGACGTCCGCGGCCACGCCGCCGAGCTGATGCGCGAGAACGGCTTCCGCTCCGCGGTCGCCGCGCCGATCGTCGCCGGCGGGCGGACCTGGGGCCTCGTGCTCGTGGCCTCGACCGTCGACGCGCTCGGCTCCGACGCCGAGCACCGCCTGGCGGGCTTCGCCGAGCTCGTCGCGCTCGCGCTGGAGAGCGCGGAGGCGCGCGCCGAGCTCAACGCGCTCTCGGTCCGGATCCTCGAGGCCGGCGTGACCGAGCGCCGGCGGCTCGAGCGCAACCTGCACGACGGCGCGCAGCAGCGGCTGGTCGCGCTCGCCGTGCAGCTGCGGGTGCTGGAGAAGCGGCTCGGCGACCCGTGACGCGGCGGTCACGATGCTGCGCGGCGCCGCGCGAGGAGCTCGAGCAGGCGCTCGCCGAGCTGCGCGAGCTCGCGCGCGGCCTGCATCCGGCCGTGCTCGCCGACCGCGGCCTGGCGCCGGCGCTGGAGACGCTCGCCTCGCGCGCGCCGCTGCCGGTCAGCGTCGAGGGCGTGCCGGAGGAGCGGCTCGCCGAGCCGGTCGAGGCCGCCGTCTACTTCGTCGTCGCCGAGAGCCTGACCAACGCGGTCAAGCACGCCGAGGCCAGCGAGCTGCGCGTGCGGATGAGCGACCGACGACGGCGAGCTGCGCGTCGAGATCGCCGACGACGGCCGTGGCGGCGCCGACCCCGCCGCGGGCAACGGCACCGGCCTGCGCGGGCTCGCCGACCGCGTCGAGGCGCTCGGCGGGCCGGCTCGCGGTCGAGTCGCCGCCCGGGATCGGCACCGTCGTGCTGGCCGTGCTGCCGCTGACAATCCGGGTTGCGTGAGCGCCGGTCGTGCGCCATGCTTGCCGCAGTCAATGGTTGATCCGCCGGACACGTAGCAATACGGAACTGGCGGCGAGCCTACGGGCTCGCCATTTCACGGCTCTGAAGCCTGGCGGCCGTTAGGCCACCACCTGAGATCGGAGGCCGCCCGGACCGTGACAGGGTTCGGGCGCCCCGCACTACCGCGCGCAGCGTGAAGTCGAACGCGCGGCCGACGTCGGGACGCTCGTCGACGAGCCCGATGCGGACGTCGAAGTCGGCCCACTGCTCGAGCACCTCGCGGTCGAGCTCCAGGCCGTCCGCGAACACCGGCAGCACGGCGTCGAGCTGTGCGCGCACCAGCGTCGTGTCGTCGGTCTCGGCCGCGCGCGCGATCGTCTCGACCGCCTCGTCCGGTCGCGACCGGGTGGCGTCGATCCCGGCCGCGATCGCGTCCAGCGCCTCGCTGATCCGCTCGCGCTCGGCGTCGAGCGTCGCCCGCGACGTGACCAGCACGAGCTCCGGGTAGGGCGGCGCGCCGTAGTCCTCGACGCGGAACTCGCGCGCGTCCAGCCCGCGCTGCTCGAGCGCCACGCCCTCGGCGTTCCAGAACGCGGGCGCGGCGTCGACGCGCTCGGTCAGCAGCCGCGAGACCGCGTTGAAGCCGATCGTGACCTCGTCGACCTTCGACACGTCGCCGCCGTCGTAGGACACGATCGCCTTCACGAACGCGGGGTCCGAGGGCAGCCCGGAGACGCCGACGGTGCGGCCCTCGAGCTCGCGCGGGCGGGCCACGTCGGGCTGGGCGATCAGCGCCGCCAGCGGCTTGCCGATCAGCGCGCCCACGGCCACCAGGTCGCTGCCGGCCTCGCGCGCGATCGCGAGGTCGTGGATGTCGAGCACGCCCAGCTCGACCGTCCCGCTGGTGACGAGCTTGAGCGAGTCGGGTCCCGTGCCGGGCTTGCGGATCTCCACCGCGTCGCCGGCCAGGTAGATCGGCGCGTGCACGGGGTTCGGCACGAAGTCGAGCGCGACCGTCACCGGCTGCTCGCCGGAGGAGCCGCAGCCGGCCACGGCCAGCACGGCCAACACCAGGGCGAGGAGCTTCATGCGGGCATGACCGTAGCGGCGCCGCCGCGTGGCAGCGCGAGCGCGCCACGCGTACCGTGTCGTGTTGATGAACGCCTTCGAGGGCATGGTCGGGGACCTCGAGTACCCGATGTTCATCGTCACCGCCCGCGCCGGCGACGAGCCGCTCGGATGCCTGGTCGGCTTCACCACGCAGGCCAGCATCGACCCGCCGCGCTTCGTCGCCTGCCTCTCGCACAACAACCGCACGTACCGCCTCGGGCGCGACGCGACGGCGCTCGGCGTCCACGCCGTGCCCGCCGACGCGGAGGATCTGGCCGAGCTGTTCGGCGGCGAGACCGGCGACCAGACGGACAAGTTCGCGCGCTGCGACTGGCACGAGGGCCCCGAGCGGCGTCCCGATCCTCGACCGCTGCGCGAACTGGTTCGTCGGCCGCGTCCTGGCGCGCTGGGACGCGGGCGATCACGACGCGTTCCTGCTCGAGCCGCTCGCCGGCTCCTCCGGCGACGGGGCAGAATTCACGTTCCACCGCGCCAAGAGGATCGATCCTGGACACGAGGCCTGACCTCACCGTCTCATGGCTGACGCGGGCCTTGATCACCGACCGAAGGAGGCGTAGGCTCGCCGAGCGATGAGGGATCTTTGGCTCCGCGCCAGAGCAGGTGACCGTGCCGCGCGCGACCTGCTGATCGAGCGCCACATGCCCCTGGCACGCTCGCTCGCGGTCCAGTACCGCCACGCGCGCGAGCCGTTCGACGACCTCTGCCAGGTCGCGAACCTCGGTCTCGTCAAGGCCGTCGACCGCTTCGACCCCGATCGCGGGATCGCGTTCACCTCCTACGCCGTGCCGACGATCCTCGGCGAGCTCAAGCGTCACTTCCGCGACCGCACGTGGGCGATCCACATGTCGCGCGGCGTGCAGGAGTCGATCGCGCGCGTCGAGAAGGCGACCGAGGCGCTGCGCCAGCAGTTCGGGCGCTATCCGAGCGCGGCCGAGGTCGCCGAGCACTGCGGCATGAACGTCGAGGACGTGACCGAGGCGCGGCTGGCCGACAACGCGTCGCGGATGGCCTCGCTCGACGCGCCGGTGCAGCGCGAGGACGGCGATCTGTCGGACGTGCTCGGGCGCAACGACGCCGCGATCGCGCGCGTCGAGGACGCGCTCTGGATCGAGCAGCTGGCCGGCGATCTGACGGCGCGCGAGCGCGAGATCCTGCGGCTGCGGTTCGTCGAGGACCTCGTCCAGCGCGAGATCGCCGAGCGGATCGGGATCTCGCAGATGCACGTCTCGCGCGTGCTGCGCCAGGCGCTAGAGCACCTCGCCCAGGCGGCGTAGGCCGAGCAGCGCGATGTCGTCGTCGCGCGACGGCGGCAGCTCGCTCGAGCAGCCGGTCGGCGATCTCGTCGAGGCTGCCGGTGGCGTCGGCGGCCGCTGCCTCGAGCGCGCGCAGGCCGGTGTCGAGCGGGCGGCGGCGGGACTCGACCAGGCCGTCGGTGAACAGCCACAGCGTCGTCGCCGGGCGCCAGCGTGAAGCGGCCTTCGGCGGCAGGGCGCGGCGCCGCTGAACCCGAGCGGCGGGCCGCGCGGCGCGTCGACGTAGCCGCTGGCCGGCGATCAGCGCCGGGCAGGTGCCCGGCGCTGGCCAGCTCGCACTCGCCGCTGGTGCGCGTCGATCACGACGTAGACGACGGTGGCGAACGTGATCGTGCCCGCGGAGGCGGCGACGAGCGCGTGCAGGTCGTCGAGCACCGCGGCCGGGCCGGACGCCTTGATGGCGTAGGCGCGCAGCGCGTTGCGGAGCTGGCCCATCGTCGCGGCGGCCTCCATCCCGCGCCCGCCGACGTCGCCGATCACGATCCCGAAGCGCCCGTCGGGCAGCTGGAAGGCGTCGTACCAGTCGCCGCCGGCGTGGTCGCGCGTGTCGCTGGGGACGTAGCGCACGACGAGCTCGTAGCCGGGCAGCTCGGGCAGCGTGGCCGGCAGCAGCGCGCGCTGCAGCGTCTCCGCGGTGGCGTGCTCGCGCGCGTACAGGCGGGCGTGGTCGAGCGCCAGCCCGGCGCGCCGGCCGAGCTCCTCGGCGAGCTCGAGCTCGCGCGTCGAGTACTGGCGCCCGGACTCGGCCCACACGAACGTGATCGCGCCGAGCGTGCGCGCCGCGGGCCGTCAGCGGGACGACCATGACCGAGTGCATGCGCAGGTCGCGCACGAGCTGGATCTGCTCCTCGTCGAGCGCGGCGGCCTCGAGCAGCGCGCTGTCGATCACGGGGTAGAGCTCCGAGCGGCCGTTGCGGATCACCGCGGGCGCGCCGGTCGGCGAGTCCGGATCGGGCGGGTAGCGCTCCTGCAGCTCGCTTGCGCCCAGCGGACCTTCTCGGGGTCGACGTGGGCGACCGCGACCTGCTCGTGCCGCTCCCGTCGCTCGCGACGAGCTGGACGGCGCACCAGTCGGCGAGCCGCGGGACGGCGAGCCGGGCGACCTCCTCGAGCGTCTCGACGGGGTCCAGCGAGGCGGCGAGCACCTGGCTGGCGGCGTCCAGGAACGCGAGCGCCTCCTCGCGCTGACGGCGCTCGGTGACGTCGCTCAGCAGCCCGGTGATGCGCTCGATGCCGCCGTCGGGCCCGCGACCGCGCGGGCGCGGGCGTGCAGCCAGCGCAGGCCGCGGTCGGGCAGGACGACGCGCAGGTCGAGCTCGTACGGCGTGCCGTGCTCGAGCGCCGCCGCGACGGCCGCGCGTCAGCGTCCTCGCGGTCCTCGGGATGGACGATGCGGTCGAGGAAGTCCTCCATGCCGGCCGGCTGGGTCCCGCGCGGGAGGCCGTACAGCGGGCCCATGTTCTCGGACCACTCGATCGACGTCGGTGGTCGACGAACCATTCCCAGAAGCCGGTCTCCGTCCCTTCCAGGGCGAGCCGGAGGCGCTCCTCGAGGCCCCGCATGGGCCCAGTCTATGGGCGTCAGCGCATCAGCAGGTGCAGATCGCCGAACTCGTGCCAGCGGTAGCCGTGCTCGAGCGCGGCGGCGTAGGAGCGCTCGAGCAGCTTGCGGCCGGCGAAGGCCTCGAGCATCAGCAGGTGGCTGGCCTCGGGCTCGTGCCAGCCGGTCAGCAGGCCGTCGACGGCGCGGACGCCGCGCTCGGGCGTGACGGTCAGGTTCGTCCAGCCTTTGGCGGCGTGGACCGTGCCGTCGTCGTCCGCGGCGGTCTCGAGCGCGCGCACGACGGTCGTGCCGACGGCGATCACCCGGGGCCGGCTCGGCGCGTGGCGTTGACGCGGGCGGCGGTGTGCTGGGAGACCGCGTAGCGCTCGGGGTACGGGCGCTCGCCGCGCTCCTGCGAGCTGACGCCGGTGTGGAGCACGATCCGCTGGACGCTGATCGCCGCGCTCGCGCAGGCGCGTGAGCGCGCGCTTGGTGAACGGGCGGCCGGCGCTCGGCATCTCGGCGCTGCCGGGCACGGTGGCGAAGATCGTCTGGTGGTCCTCGAGCGGCCGCGGCGTCGGGTTCGTGGGCGTAGCGGATCGGGGCGCCGTGGGCGGCCAGGTAGGTGTTGAGGTCGGTGGGGAGGTCGAGCTGCGCGATCCAGAGGCGGCCGGGCGAGAGGTAGGGCGCGAGCAGGTGCGCGCGGCCGCCGCCGGGGAGCGTGAGCGTCTCGGTCGTCGCGTCGCGCGCCGCGGCGGCCGTCGCGGCGCAGCTCGACGACGTGGCGATCCTCGTGGCCGGGGTCGGGCGTCGAGAGGTGCAGGTCGATCGTGGTGCCGTCGGCGCGGGTCGCGGGGAGCGCGGCGGGGAGCGTCGCCGAGGCGTTGACGACCAGCAGGTCGCCGGGCTGCGAGGTGGTCGGCGAGGTCGAGGAAGCGCGTGTGGACGAGCGGGCGGCCGGGCGCGGCGACCATCAGCCGGACCTCGTCGCGGACGGCGGGCGGCGCCGCGGCCTCGAGGCGGGCGGGGAGGTCGAACGACGAGCGCGGTCACGCCGGGACCAGCTCCCGCGCCTGGTAGCGGCCGCTCGGGACGATCGCCCTCGATCAGCGCGAGCAGGCCGGGGACGCTGGCCTCGGGGTCGGGGCGGTCGGAGATGTCCTCGCCGGGGAAGGCCTCCTGGTGCATGCGCGTGTTCATGTCGCCGGGGTCGACGGCGTAGACGCGCAGCGTCGGGGCGCTCGACGGCGAGGATCGCGCTCAGGTGGTCGAGCGCGGCCTTCGCCGAGCCGTAGCCGCCCCAGCCCTCGTAGGCCTCGACCGCGGCGTCGGAGGTGACGTTGACGATCCGCGCGGATTCCGCAGCCGCGGCAGCGCGAGCTGGATCAGCGCCAGCGGCGCGAGCACGTTGACGCGGTAGACGTGCTCGAGCGTGTCGAGCGGGTAGTCGGCGAGCGCCGGCTGCGGGCTCGGCCCGAGCACCGACGCGTTGTTGACGAGCAGGTCGATGCGCTCGTCCCGCGGCGGCGATCAGCGTCGGCGCGGTGCTCGGGGTCGGCGACGTCGCCCGCGAGCGCGGCGACGTCGGTGAGCTGGGCGAGCTCGTCGGCGGCGTCGTTGCAGCGGGCCGGCCTCGCGGGCGTCGATGACGAGCCGCCACCCTCGCTCGGCGAGGGCGCGGGCCAGGGCGAGTCCGAGGCCGCGGGAGGCGCCGGTGACGATGGCGGTCTGCATGCCATCGAAGCTACGCCCGCGACCGCCCGCTTCCCATCGGGAATTGGGCCTAGGACCGCGTCAGACGAGGCCGTGGCGGACGGCGTAGAGGGCGGCCTGGGTGCGGTCGGTGAGGCCGAGCTTGCCGAGGATGTGCGAGACGTGGGTCTTGACCGTCTTCTCGGCCACGCCGAGCTCGAGCGCGATCACCTTGTTGGAGCGGCCGCGGGCGATCAGGATCAGGACGTCGCGCTCGCGCGGGGTGAGGTCGTCGACCTCGGCGGGCGCGCCGCCGCCCTGGGCGATCTCCTCGACGACGCGGGTGGCGATCGTCGGTGAGAGCGGGGCGTTGCCGTCGTGGGCGGAGCGGATCGCGCGCACGAGCTCGGGCGGCTGGACGTCCTTGAGCAGGTAGCCGGCGGCGCCCGCGCGCAGCGCCGCGAACAGCTTGTCGTCGTCGCCGAAGCTCGTGAGCACGATCACGCGCGCGCGCGAGCCCGCCTCGCGCAGGCGCTTGAGCGCGCCGACGCCGTCCAGCCGCGGCATCACGAGGTCGAGCAGGATCACGTCCGGCTTCGTGCGCGCGGCGGCGTCGACCGCGGCCTCGCCGTCGTCGGCCTCGGCGACGACCTCGATGTCGTCCTGGAGGTCGAGGAACGTGCGCAGGCCCTGGCGCACGACGGCGTGGTCGTCGGCGAGCAGGACGCGGATCACGCGGGAAGCTCCAGCCGGACCGTGGTGCCGCTCGCCGAGCGTCGAGGTCACCGTCGAGCGTGCCGCCGAGCTCGGTCGCGCGCTCCTCCATCGAGGTCAGCCCGAGCCGCTGGCCGCGCACCTCCGGGCCTTCGGGGTCGAAGCCGCAGCCGTCGTCGGTGACCGTGCAGGATCAGCTGCGGTCCTCGCCGCTGCAGCAGCACGTCGATCCGCTCGGCGCCGGCGTGCCGGACCGCGTTGCCGAGCGCCTCCTGGGCGATCCGCAGCACCTGCGTCGCCGGGCCCGGCGTCGAGCCGCGGGACGTCGCAGACGCAAGAGCTCGATCTGCTGGCCGGACACGCGCCGCAGCACCTCGACGTGCTTGCGCAGGACGGTCGCCAGCCCTTCGGCCTCCAGCGACGCCGGCCGCAGCTCGAAGACGACCGCGCGCAGCTCCTCCATCGCGCCGCGGGCGAGCTCTGACACGCGCCGCAGCTCCGCGGCCGCGCCCGTCGCGGTCGCGCTCGAGCAGGGTCGAGGCCGACTCGGCGGCCAGCGCGACGCCGAACAGCCGCTGGGTGACGGAGTCGTGCAGCTCGCGCGCGAGCCGGTTGCGCTCCTCGACGATGCTCAGCTCGCGGCTGCGCTCGTGCAGCCGCGCGTTCTCGATCGCGATCGCGGCGTGCGCGGCCAGCAGCTCGATCAGCCTTCTGGTCGTCGAGCGAGAACGTCGAGCCGTCCTCCTTCTCGGTCAGGTACAGCGCGCCGATCACGGTCCCGCGGGCGACGATCGGCACGCCCAGGAACGAGCGCATCTGCGGGTGCGCGCGCGGCCACCAGCCGCGGAAGCGCGGGTCGGCGGTGATGTCGTCGGTCCGGTGCGGCTCGGCCGAGTCCAGCATCGCGCCGAGCATCCCGTGCGTGCGCGGCAGCGGCCCCATCGCCTCGATCAGCTCGTCGCTCATCCCGGACGTGATGAAGCTCTCGAACGCGCCCTCGCCGTCCGGGATGCCGAGCGCGGCGTAGCGCGCGCCGCTCAGCTCGCGCGCGGAGTGCACGAGCCGCTGCAGCACCGGCGCGACCTCGTGCTCGGAGGCGATCGCGAGCACGACGTCGGAGAGCGCGCGGAAGGCGGTGCTGTCGGCAGCGGCCATGCGGCGCCCTACGTTACGCGCCGCGGCGGTCGCATCCGCCATCGGTCAGTGGTCGTAGGACGCCGCCGGCGATCGCCGCCTGCCCGTAGGCGATGCCGCCGTCGTTGACCGGCAGGCGCTCGGGGACGAGCGCGCGCGGGAGCAGGCGCTCGCGCGTGCGGCGAGCAGCAGCTCGTTCTGGAAGACGCCGCCGGAGAGGACGACGACGGGCTCGTCCTGAGCGCTTCGGCGGTGGCGGCGCGCGACGGCGTTGTGGAAGCGCGCGGCGATGCGCGGGAGGGGGACGCCGCGCGCGAGGTCGTGCACGACGGCCGCGATGGTGGGGCGGGCGTCGAGACGAGCGCGGTGGCGCGCGCGGCGGCGCGCGCGATCGCGGCGACGCGGCCGCGCGTCGAGGCGCGGCGGCGCGGCGTCGACGGCGCGCCGGCTGCGACGGCGTCGACACGTCGAGCGGGTACGCGGCGGTCTCGTTGCGGTCGGCGAGCGCCTCGAGCTCGACCGCGGCCTGGCCCTCGTAGGTCACCGTGTGGCGCACGCCGAGGATCGCGGCGACGGCGTCGAACAGGCGGCCCATGCTCGTGGTCACCGGCGAGGCGAGGCCGGAGCGGGCGAGGGCGGCGACCTGGTCCCAGCGGTCCGGATCGATGCCCGGCACGGGCGTCGTGGCCGATCTCAGCCAGCCACGCGCAGGCCATCCGCCAGGGCTCGCGGATCGCGGCCTCGCCGCCGGGCATGCGGACCGGCCACAGGTGGCCGATGCGCTCGAACGCGGTCAGGTCGCCGCGCAGCAGCTCGCCGCCCCAGACCGTGCCGTCGGTGCCGTAGCCGGTGCCGTCGTAGATCGCGCCCGCCGCCGCGCGGCTCGCCGTGCTCGGCCAGCGCCGCGGCGAGGTGGGCGTGGTGGTGCTGGACGCCGACCGCCGGCAGGCTCGAGCTCGAGCGCGTGCTTGGTCGAGAGGTACTCGGGATGCAGGTCGTGCGCGACGAGCTCGGGCGTCGACCGCGAACAGCCGCTGGAAGTGCTCGATCCCCGTCGGTGAAGGAGCGCAGGGTCTCGTAGTTGCGCAGGTCGCCGATGTGGTGGAGACCCACGCGCGGCCGTCGCGGGCGAGCGCGAACGTGTTCTTGAGCTCGGCGCCGACCGCGAGCAGCGGCGGCGCGGCGGCGACCGGCGAACGTCGGCCGGGACGTAGCCGCGCGAGCGGCGCACGATCCGCCCGCCGCGCACGACCGAGTCGTCGACCCGCGTGTGGATCGGCCGGTCGTGCAGCAGGAACAGGTCGGCGATCCCGCGCGAGCCGCTCCAGCGCGTCGTCGTCCTCGTACGCGATCGGCTCGTCGGACACGTTGCCGCTGGTCATCACGAGCGGCACGCCGACGTCGGCGAGCAGCAGGTGGTGCAGCGGCGAGTACGGGAGCATCACGCCGAGGTCGCGCGAGCGCGGCGCGACCGACGGCGGCGACGCGCGCGTCCGCGCCGGCGCGGCGCGATGACGATCGGCGCGGGCGTCGCGCGATCGGCTGAGCGATCGCGGCGACCCGTCGACGAGGGTCGCCGCGGTCGCGAGGTCGCGGACCATGAGCGCGAACGGCCGGTCCTCGCGGTGCTTGCGGGCGCGCAGCCGCGCGACGACGGCCTCGTCGTCGGCGCGGCAGGCGAGGTGGAACCCGCCGACGCCCTTGACCGCGACGATCGCGCCGCCGAGCAGCGCCTGGGCGGCCGCGGCGACCGCGTCGGGCGGCGGCGAGGTCGCGGTCGGAGGCGCGGCGGGCGCTCGCCACGCACGAGTCGCGCGCGGGCCGCACTCCGGGCAGGCGTTCGGCTGGGCGTGGAAGCGGCGGTCGCGCGGGTCGTCGTACTCGGCCTGGCAGGCCGGGCACATCGTGAACGCCGGCCATCGTCGTCCACGGGCGGTCGTACGGGACGCCGGTGACGATCGTGAAGCGCGGGCCGCAGTCGGTGCAGTTGATGAACGGGTAGCGGTAGCGGCGGTCGGAGGGGTCGAACAGCTCGGCCAGGCAGGCGTCGCAGGTCGCGACGTCGGGCGAGATCGGCGCGTCCGGGCGGCCGTTGCGCGGGCTCGGGCGGATCACGAAGCCGGCTTCGCCGATGTCCGGCACCGCGACGCACGACACCGACTCGACGTGCGCGAGCGGCGGCGCCTCCGAACGCAGCCGCTCCACGAACGCCTCGACGGCCGCGCCCTCGACCTCGACCAGCACGCCCTCGGCGTCGTTGAGCACGAACCCCGACAGCCCGCAGGTCGACGCGAGCCCGTAGACGAAGGGCCGGAACCCGACGCCCTGGACGACGCCGGTCACCCGCGCGCGGACCCTCAACGGCGAGCTCCACGAGCCGGTGGTACGCGCTCGCCTGCGCCTCCTGGATCCGCGGGATGTGCTCCGAGCGCACGATCACGACGTGGTCGGCGAGCGCCTCGGCGGCGATCCGCCCGCCGTCGTAGCCGACGATCGCGATCGTCCCCAGCCCGCGCCGCCGCGCCTCGACCAAAGCCGCGATCACGTTCGCCGACGACCCCGAGGTCGACAGCGTCAGCAGCGTGTCCCCGGCGCCGCCCGTGCGCGATCACCTGGCGGGCGAAGATCGCCTCGACCCCGATGTCGTTGGCGATCGCGGTCAGCACCGCGGGGTCGTCGGTCAGGTCCAGAGCGCGCCGCCCGCGCGCCCGCAGGTCGGCCACGACGTCCATCGCGTCGGTCGCCGAGCCACCGTTGCCCAAGCGCCAGCACGCGCGCGCCCAGCGACGCCGCCGCCGCGGCGAGCACCGCCGCGTTCTCCGCCAGCGTCTGCTCGCGCAGCGCCCCGATCTCCACCGCCTTGAGCTCGATCGAGCGCCGCACGTCCTCGCGCACGGCGTCCAGATCGGCAGGTGCCGCTCGTCGCAGGAACGGATACAGGAAGCCCGCCGCGCCCGCCCCGACCGCCGACCGGTCGCGGTGCTCGAGGAACACGTGCACGAGCTCCCAGAGCACGTGGTAGAGCGTCTCGATCAGCTCCTGGCGCGATGAACGGGTCGTCGGTCGGCGGCGTGAAGACCTCGCCCGCGACCGTGACCGACCCGCCCTCGAAGGCGACCACGATGTCGTCCGCCTCGGACTCGAGCGCCAGCGCCTCGAGCGCGGCAGCGCCAGCGCCGGCAGCGCCCGCTTGCCGACGATCACCGGGTGGACGAACTCGACCGCGACGTGGCGCGCGTCGGACTCCTCGCCGACACGCCAGCAGCCGCCCGCCGCGCAGAAAGCGCTGCGCCATCTCGTCGCACAGCGAGGCCAGCCGCGCCGACTCGGCCTCGAAGAACGCGCTGTTGGCGCGCGTGCGCTCCTCCGTCACGCCTCCACCAGGCGGCGCTCGGGCAGCGCGGCGAGCCAGTCGCGGAACGCGTCCACGCCCTCGCCGGTGCGCGCGCTCATCAGCAGCGTCGCCACCCCCGGGTGCACGGCCTCCAAGCCCGGCCGCCCACTTCTCCACGTCGAAGTCCACGTACGGCAGCAGGTCGATCTTGTTCAGCACCACCAGCTCGCAGGCGCGGAACATCAGCGGGTACTTGAGCGGCTTGTCCTCGCCCTCGGTGACCGAGGCGACCATCACGCGCGCGTCCTCGCCGACGCGGAACTCCGCCGGGCAGACGAGGTTGCCGACGTTCTCGATCACGAGCAGGTCGATCGACTCGAGCGGGATCGACGGCAGCGCCGAGCGCACCATGTTCGCGTCCAGGTGGCACTCGCCGCCGAAGCCGACGCTGGTCTGCAACTGGGTCACGGGCACGTGCAGCGAGGCCAGCCGGTCGGCATCCAGCGAACCCTGGACGTCGCCCTCGAGCACCCCGGCGCGCACGCCGCCGAGTCCCCCGAGCACGCGCTCGAGCAGCGCCGTCTTGCCCGCCCCGGGCGCGCCCATCAGGTTCGCCACGGTCACCCCGTGGCGGTCGAAGTCGTCGCGGTTGGCCCGCGCGATCGTGTTGTTGGCGTCGAGCGCGTCCTCGACGATCCTCACCCGCACCCGGTGCATCTACATCGACCGCACCTTGAGGTAGCGGCGGATCTCGGGCCCCATCGCGGCCATGGCCGCCGCCGCGACGGCGACCAGCCCTCCGACGACGATGATCGCGTTCCTCATCCTGGCTCCTTTCCGTCAGCACATCGTCCAGCAGCGAAGCGAGCATCCGCTCGGCCTCGTCCAGCGCCGCCTGCACCGGGTCGCAGACAGCTCGGCGAACTCGTCCACCGCCGGCCGGCTCGCACCCGAGCACGAGCGTCCGCGGCAGCGTCCCGCCGAGCGTCTTCGCCAGCGCCAGCACCTTGACCGGGTCCATCGCGTGCGCATCGACTTCGAGCGGCAGCTCGTCGAGGTCCGGCTCGAGCACGTACAGCGTCCCTGGCGCGCCGCCGCGCGGCAGTCGCGTCCAGGAGGATCGACCACGTCGTAGTCGGCGAGCGCGTACGCGAGGTCCATCCCGCGGATGCCGAAGTCGACGACGTCGACGCCGTCGAACGCGACCCGCCCGGCGAGCGCGACACCCGAACGCGTCGTCGCCGAGGAACACGTTGCCGATCCCCGCCACCAGCACGCGCAGCGGCTCGACCTCCGACAGGCGAGAAGAAGAACCGGTGCCCGCGCTCGCCGAGGTCGCGCCCCGGGTCGTCGTCGACGAGCACGCCGACGTGCACGCGCCCCTCCATGTCGCGCTCGACCACGTCGACGACCGCGGTCGCGACCCGCGAGAGCGAGGTCGAAGACGTCCCCGCCCGCGCGCGGGCGCAGCTTCACCCGCGTTCCAACCGGTATCCCGACAGCGTCCACAGCTGCTCCTCGGTCAGGTTCTCGGTGCGTTCCAGGATCTCCCGCGTGCGCGGGTCGTCGCGCATCTCGTCCTTCTCCCAGTCCGAGCAGCGCGAGGATGTTGAGCGCCAGCAGCCCGTCGATCTCGCCGCCGTCGAAGAGGTCGCCGGGCGACTCGGGCGCGATCCGCGGGTGGTCCTCGAGGATGATCGGCGACGACAGCATCGCGTCGTCGCCCACCAGCACGGGCCAGGTGCCCACGTTCTCGCACCCGTCGGCCTCGGTGGCCGAGACGAAGCGCCCGCCGACCAGCAGCGTGTGCGTCGAGCACAGCGCGTGCCGCAGCGCCGTCCTCGCGCGTCCTCGCCCGCCCACCGGCGTCGTGTTGCGGATCGTGACGCTCAGACGCGGTCCCTCGATCGCGACGTCGACGACGCCGGCGAGCGGCCCGAACGCGAACGGCCCCGGCCCGACCACGCGCTCGACGCCTTCGTCCCCGACGACCTGCAGGAAGCGGACGGTCACCTCGACGTCGTGCGGGTCGCTCTCGAGCAGCACCTGCGTGCGCATCATGTCCGCGTCGTCGGGATGCAGCGCGCTCCAGGCGGGCGGGAAGACGCCGCCGAACGTCCAGCGGCGCTGGTTCTTCAACGCGCTGCGCCGGTACGGCCAGAGCATGTAGCCCTCGTACATGACGGCGTCGGCGAGCGCGTGCAGGTCGCTCACAGCCCGAGCGCCTCCAGCGCGTCGTCCCAGGTCGCCAGCGCGTTGCGCGACTTGTAGGCCGACAGCCGGTCGAAGCTCTCCTTGCGCAGCCGCACCCACGCCGTGCCGCGGAAGTAGCGCTCCATCGTCTCCTTCCACACCGCCACCGGCAGCGCGTAGGAGGCCTCGCTCTCCCACGACAGCCGCGTCGTCTGCAGCGCGCCGTCCTCGGTGTAGAACACGCTGCCGCTGAACAGGAACTCGAGCGGCACGACGCCGTCGGTCAGCGCGTCCAGGTAGCGCGAGGCGGCGACCTCGAGGTCGTACGAGCACGGTACGTCGAGGTCCACGACCGTCGAGCCGGTGAACGCCGGGACGACCAGCGTCGTGCGCGTCCACAGGAGCGTTCGCAGCGTCGTGCCCCAGTCCGCGACCGGCCCGAAGAGCTCGAACAGCCGATCGTGCGCGGCCGCGTCGTAGCCGCGCCGGCGCGCCGCGATCTGGATCTGCACGTCGAGCAGCACCGAGCGCACCGGCGTCTCCGACGCGACCCGCAGCGCGAAGCGCAGCGTCGGCACCGCCGCGTACTCGACGCGCGCGGCTCCCTCGACGGAGAACGCCAGCTCGATCAAGCCGGCGACAGGTTCGGCATCCGCGGGTCGATCGGCCCGGCGCCCTTCGCGTTGACGCCGGTCGAGCGCTCGGCGGTCGAGGTGCCGTCGGGCTTGTGCCCGGTCTGGCGCTCGTAGTTGCCGGTCGAGTTGCCCGACTTGATGCCCTTCACGTGCGTCGGGTCGTGTCTGCTTCGGCACGATCATCTCCCTTTCCGGCTGCGCCGGTCGAGCCCATCGAAGAATGTGTCCAGCTCGCGCCACACGTCGGCGCCGCCGGTGAACCCGCGCCAGCGCGTGCGGATCAGCCCGACGAGCGCGTAGCAGACGTCGATCGGCACGATCCACTGCCGGCGCGCGCCGCGCACGCGGTTGACCAGCAGGGCCTCGACGTCGTCGGCGAGCTCGACCGCGATGTCCACCGCCAGCAGCGACTCCGTCGGCCCCATCGGGCTCGGGTAGTAGGCCTTCAGCTCACCGCCGGTGCGGAAGAAGAACGCGATGTCGACCGGCAGCCGCAGCTCCTCCCACGCCAGGTCCGGGAGGTCGTCGACGCGATAGACGTCGGTCGGGATCAGCTTCATGCGCTCCGCGCGCTCGAACAGCAGCCCGCACGGCCGGCACGCGCACTTCACGTCGCGCGTGGCGAGCTCGAGCACGTGCCGGTGCTCGTCGGGCGATCGGCGCGCCGCACAGCTCGCAGTGCTCGAGCGCCGCCTCGCGCTCGACCGTCGCGCGCTGCGCGAGGCGCATCAGCCCGCCTGTGGCACCGGGCATGCGATCTCGATCTGCAGCAGCGTCCGAGGGCGCGGTCGCACCCTCGGCCTCGATCCGCTCGACGTCGGGCGCCGCGCGCGCGATCGCGTCCTCGACCGCCGACGCTGCAGCGTCAGCGCCGAGGACGGGCAGCCGTTGCAGGCGCCCTCGAGCCGCAGCTGCACGACGCCGTCGGACACGTCCAGCAGCTCGACGCCGCCGCCGTGGGCGACCAGGTACGGCCGCACCTCGTCCAGCGCACCCAGCACCCGGTCGCGCACCGGCACCGGATGCAAGCCCGTGCAGCAGCAGCAGGTGCGCGACCAGCTCGTCCTCGACCGGCACGTCGCAGCGCGCGACGATCCGCGCCAGGCCCTTCGCCGTACATGTCCAGCAGCGCCTGCACGAGCTCGGTCGCGACCTCGCGCTGCGCCGGCGGGAAGGTCTCGACGCGGTCGAGCAGCGCGTCGACCTCTCGGCGATCACCCGTGCTCCCCGAACATCGGCGAGTGCACCTGCTTGATCGTGCTTGCCCGTTGCCCAGGTACATGTGCACGCCGCACGGCAGGCACGGGTCGAACGAGCGGACCGCGCGCATGATGTCGATGCCGCGGAAGTTCTCCTCGTCGGCCTCCTCGAAGATCGGCATCCCGTTGCACGCGTCCTCGTACGGGCCGGGCGTGCCGTAGGAGTCCGTCGGCGAGCCGTTCCACGGCGTCGGCGGGTACGGGTGGTAGTTGGCGATCTTGCCGTCGCGGATCACCATGTGGTGCGAGAGCACGCCGCGCACGGCCTCGTGGAAGCCGCAGCCGATCGCGTCGTCCGGGACGTCGAAGTGCTCGAACGTCTTCGTGCGCCCGGCCCGGATCTCGTCGAACGCCTGGTCGAGGAAGTGCAGCGCCATGCCCGCCGCGTAGGCGACGAAGTAGATCCGCGCCCGGTCGCGCTCGATCGCGTTCGACCACTGCGGGATCTTCCACTCGAGGTCGACCTCGGGCGTGTCCGGCGTCTTGGGCAGCTTGATCTGCACGCTCGAGCCGGTCGCGTTGACGTAGGGCGTGTGGACCTTGTCGGCCAGCGCCGTCGCCCACAGCCGCGCGAGCGCGCCGCCGCCGGTGTCCATCGCCAGGTTGTCGCCGGTGCGCTTGTCGTACCAGCGCGGGCTCATCACCCACGAGTAGTTGCCGCCGTCGAGGTCGCGCTTCTGCGGCTTCGGGGATCGTCGTCTGGTTCCACGGGTGGCGCTTGTCGACCGGGTTGCCGAGCGGGTCGGTGGGGACGAAGACCTCCTCGCCCACCCAGTCCTGGTAGTAGGAGGAGCCGAGCAGGATCCGGATGCCGAGGTTGATGTCGACGAGGTTCGTGGTCACGAGCTCGCCGTCGACGATGATGCCCGGGGTCACGAACATCTCGTTCCCCCAGTCGTCCATGTTCCGGTACGTGTAGTCGACGTGGTCGGGGTTGTTGAACGCGCCCCAGCAGGCCAGCAGGACCCGCCGGCGGCCGACCTCCTCGTAGCCCGGCAGCGCCTGGTAGAAGAAGTCGAAGACGTCGTCGTTCATCGCGACGGCCTTCTTGATGAAGTCCAGGCAGCGCAGCAGCCGGCTCAGGTAGTCCGTCAGCAGCGTCGGCGTGGCCACCGTCCCGACACCGCCGGGGTAGATCGTGGACGGGTGCACGTGGCGCCCCTCCATCAGGCAGATCATCTCGCGCCCGATCCGGCTCATGTGCAGCGCCTCGCGGTACGTCTCCCCGACGAACGGGTTGTACGAGCGCATGATGTCGGCGATCGTCTTGTAGCCGTGCGTGTCCATCCCGGGCGCGGCCGTGTTCTCGGCCTTGTCCATCACGCTCGGGTTGGTGGCGCGCACCATCTGCTCGCAGAAGTCCACGAACACCAGGTTGTCCTGGAAGATGATGTGGTCGAAGATGTACTCCGCGGCCTCGCCGAGGTTGACGATCCACTCGGCCAGCGGCGGCGGCTTGACGCCGTAGGCCATCTGCTGCGCGTAGCACGAGCAGACCGCGTGGTTGTCGCCGCAGATGCCGCAGATGCGGCTCGTGATGAAGTGCGCGTCGCGCGGGTCCTTGCCCTTCATGAACACGCTGTAGCCGCGGAACAGCGACGACGTCGCCTTGCAGCTGACGACCTCGCGGCGCTCGAAGTCGATCTTGGTGTAGATGCCGAGGTTGCCGACGATGCGCGTGATCGGATCCCACGCCATGTCGACGATGCGGCCGGCCTCGGGCTTGATCGGCTCTCGTGTCGCGGCCATGTCAGTTCCCCCAGCGCGGGTCGTAGCCCGTCGTCAGCTCAGGCTTGTTGTGGCGCCACTTCGGCTCCTTGTTGACCGTCTTGTTGGTGACCGACCGCAGCCGCCGCACGACCTTGCCGTAGACATTGATCGTGTTCGACGACACGCCGCCGCCGGGCGGCGCGTCCATGAACGGCATGAACTTGTCGGGGAAGCCGGGCATCGTGCAGCCGATGCAGATGCCGCCGACGTTCGGGCAGCCGCCGATCCCCGCCATCCAGCCGCGCTTGGGGACGTTGCAGTTGACCACCGGCCCCCAGCAGCCGACCTTCACCAGGCACTTGGGCGAGTTGTAGTCGTGGGCGAAGTCGCCCTGCTCGTAGTAGCCCGCGCGGTCGCAGCCCTCGTGGACGGTCTTGCCGAAGATCCAGGTCGGGCGCAGCTGCTCGTCGAGCGGGATCACGGGCGCCAGGTCCGCGGCCTGGTAGAGCAGCCAGACGAGCGTCTCCATGAAGTTCTCGGGCTGCACCGGGCAGCCGGGGACGTTGACGATCGGCAGCCCGCCGGCGGAGCGGAAGTCCCAGCCGAGGTAGTCGGCGAGACCCATGCACCCGGTCGGGTTGCCGGCCATGGCGTGGATGCCGCCGTAGGTCGCGCAGGTGCCGATCGCGACCACGCCCCAGGCCTTCGGCGCGAGCTGGTCGATCCACCAGTTGAGCGTCAGCGGCTCGCCCGTCGCCTCGTCGTTGCCGAACGACGTCCAGTAGCCGTCGCCGTTGATCTGCTCGTTGGGGATCGAGCCCTCGATCACGAGCACGAACGGCAGCGCGGCCTCGCCGCGCGCCGCCGCGCGGAACGGCGTCAGGAACTCCTCGCCGCCCAGCGTCGGCGAGAGCACCTTGTTGTGGAGGTTGACCTTCGGCAGGCCCGGGATCGCGCCCAGCAGCACGTCCTCGATCCCCGGCTGACCGGCCGCCGTGATCGAGACCGAGTCACCGTCGCAGCTCATGCCCTCCGAGATCCAGAGGATGTCGACTTCCTCAACTCCGGCCACTGGGCACTCCTTCCATCGTCAGTGCGTCGACGAGCAGCTCCTCGCCGCGCACGAGCTCCACTTCCAGGCTTCCGCACGCCGCGCAGGCGAGCGGGAAGCCCGGCAATTCACTTTCGGTCCCGCAGATCCGGCAGACGCCGGCGGCCGGGACGACTTCCATGACCAGCTCCGCGCCCTCCGCGCGCGTGCCCTCGCTGACGAGGGTGAACGCGAACGCGAGCGCGTCGGGCACCACCTGGCGCAGGTGCCCGACCTTGACCTCCACGCTCTCGATCTTCGCCTCGCCCGCGTGGGCGAGCGCGATCCGCACGATGGCGTCGGCGATCGAGAGCTCGTGCATCAGCAGATCCTCGGCAGCGGGTCGCCGACCAGCTCGTCCATCACCCGCTTGCCGCCGAAGCTCGTCTTGACCAGGACCATGCCGGGCGGCTCGGTGCGGACCTCGCCGATGTCGGCCGCCTGCGGGTCGAAACCGCGCAGCGCGTCGAGCGCGGCCGGCGCGTCGTCGGGCGCGACCAGCGCCACGAACTTGCCCTCGTTGGCGACGTACATCGGATCGATCCCGAGCAGCTCGCAGGCGCCGGCGACGGCGGGCGCGACCGGCACCGCGGCCTCCTCCACGAGCATCGCCACCTGCGCGTCACGCGCGAGCTCGTTGAGCACCGAGGCGACGCCGCCGCGGGTGGCGTCGCGCAGGACGCGGACGCCCGGACCGAGCAACGCGTCGACCGCAGGCCACAGGCGAGCGGGTGTCGGAGACGATGTCGGCGTCGAGCTCGAACTCGCCGCGCGCGAGCATGATCGCGGTGCCGTGCTCGCCGACCGCGCCCGAGAGCAGGATCCGGTCACCCGGCCGGGCGGGCGCGAAGGCAGCGCGCGGGTCGCGGCGGCCGAGCCCGGTGGTCGTGACGTACATGCCGTCGGCATGGCCGCGCTCGACGACCTTCGTGTCGCCGCCGACGATGCGCACGCCGGCGACCTCGGCGGCGCGCGCGATCGCGTCGACCTCGGCCCGCAGCACGTCCGACGACAGGCCTTCTTCGAGGATCAGCGACAAGGTCAGGGCTTCCGGCCGCGCGCCGCCCATCGCCAGGTCGTTGACCGTGCCGTTGACCGCGAGCTCGCCGATCGACCCGCCCGGGAAGCGCAGCGGCTTGACCACGAACGCGTCGGTGGTGATGCGCGAGCTCGCCGATCAGCGGCGGCGTCGTCGAGCGTCTCGATCCCGAACGCCGGCGCCAGCAGGCCCTCGACGAGCTTGCGCGTGGCCTTGCCGCCGGCGCCGTGGGCCATCGTGATCTGCTCGTCGCGGAACTTCGCGCGCTTGGCCCGGGCGGTCTCGATGATCCCCAGGATTCGCTGCTCCCGTTCCGAGACCGAGGACACCTACACCACTTCGCGCTCCCGAGCGAACCGGCCGAAGTTGTAATAGGCGGCGCAGGCGCCCTCGGAGCTCACCATGCACGTCCCGATCGGCCGCTCCGGCGTGCACGCGGTGCCGAACACCTTGCACTCCCACGGCTTGATCACGCCCTTGAGCACCTCGCCGCACTGGCAGGCCTTCGGGTCGGCGACGCGGATGCCGGGCACGCTGAAGCGCAGCTCGGCGTCGTAGTCGGCGTAGGCGTCGGAGAGCTTCAGGCCCGAGTGCGAGATGAAGCCCAGCCCGCGCCACTCGAAGTGCGCGCGCAGCGCGAACACCTCGGCCATCACCTCGAGCGCGCGCTGGTTGCCCTCGTAGGGGACGACGCGCTTGTACTGGTTCTCGACCTCGCAGCGGCCCTCGCGCAGCTGGCGCCAGGATCATCTGGATCGCCTGCAGGATGTCCAGCGGCTCGAAGCCCGCGATCACGACCGGCTTGCCGTAGGCCGCGGGGATGAACTCGAACGGCCGGGCGCCGACCACGGTCGAGACGTGGCCGGGGCCGATGAAGCCGTCGAGCCGCAGGTCGGGCGAGTCCAGCAGCGCGCGCAGCGGCGGCACGATCGTCACGTGGCTGCACATGCAGCTGAAGTTCTTCAGGCCCTCGGCCTTGGCCCGCTTGAGCGTGAGCGCCGTCGACGGCGCGGTCGTCTCGAAGCCGATCGCGAAGAACACGACCTCGCGGTCCGGGTTCGAGCGCGCGATCCGCAGCGCGTCGAGCGGCGAGTAGACCATCCGCACGTCGGCGCCCTGGGCCTTGGCCTCGAGCAGCGTCCCGCGCGCGCCGGGCACGCGCATCATGTCGCCGAAGCAGGTGAAGATCACGCCCGGCTCGTGCGCGACCGCGATGCCGTCGTCGACGCGCCCCATCGGGATCACGCACACCGGGCAGCCCGGGCCGTGGACGAGCTCGACGTTGGCCGGCAGCAGATCGTCGACGCCGTACTTGTAGATCGAGTGCGTGTGGCCGCCGCAGACCTCCATCACCTTGTAGTGGCGGCCGGGCTCGACGCTCGCCAGGATCTCGCCCGCCAGCACCTGGCCGAGGTCGGCGTCGCGGAACTCGTCGACGAACTTCACAGCGTCACCAGCGCCACGCCGGCGTGGACCAGCACCTCGTCGCCGGGCCCGGCGCTCACCAATGCGAGCTCGACGGTGTGGTGGGCGCCCTCGGCGTCCTCGCACAGCGCGAGCGCGTCGTCGCGCACGCGCAGCACCCGCATCGGCGTCCCCTCGTCGCCGCACGTGATGCAGTGCTCGTCGCCGCAGCTCACTCGATCACGCTCTCCCGCAGCTCGCTGAGCTCCTGCTCGTACTCGGCGCCCATCGCCTCGAGCAGCTCGCGCGTGGCGCGCGCCTCCTGCCTCGTCGATCACGGAGATCGCGAACCCGACGTGGATCAGGACCCAGTCCCCGGGCCCGATGTCGTCGAAGAGGCCGATGTTGACCGTGCGCCGGACACCGGCCACGTCAACCTTGGCGAGTCGATTGGACTCGTCGACGATTTCCACGATCTGGCCGGGGATGGCCAGGCACACGTCGACACGCTCCTCTCAGGCCCCGGTGCGGGCCGAGACCGATTTGTATCACTCCTGAATCCGGCTCGCGACCTTTCCCGGATTGAACAGGCCATTCGGATCCAATGCTGACTTGATCGCGCGCATCATCGCCAGGGCGGCCGGACCGTGCTCGAGCTCGAGGAACTTGCTCTTGCCGTAGCCGACGCCGTGCTCGCCGGTGCAGGTCCCGTCGGCGGCGATCGCGCGCCGGACGAGCCGGTCGTTGAGCGCGATCGCGCGGTCGAGCTCCTCCTGATCGTCGGGGTCGACGAGGATCCCGAGGTGGAAGTTGCCGTCGCCGACGTGGCCGACGATCGGGGCGATCAGGCCGGAGGCGTCGACGTCCTTCTTCGTCTCGGCGATCGTCTCCGCGAGCCGCGAGATCGGCACGCACGCGTCCGTGGTGAAGCCGTGCGAGCCGGGGCGCAGGGCGCGGGCGGCCTCGTAGGCGCCGTGGCGGGCGTGCCACAGCGCGCGCCGCTCCGACTCGTTGGCCGCCCACGCGAAGCCGTGGACGCCGTGGTCCTCCGCGATCTCGCCGACCTCGGCGGCCTGCGCCCGCGTGTCGTCCGGCGTGCCGTGGAACTCCAGGAAGAGCGTGGGCGCGACCTTCAGGTCGAGCTCGAAGTGGCGGTTGACGGCGTCGACCTGGACATCGTCCATCAACTCGATGCGGGCGACCGGGATCGCGTGCGCGAGCACGTCGATCACGGTGTCGACGGCGGCGTCGAGCGGTCGGGAACGCGGCCGTGGCCGCGGTCATCGCCTCGGGCGTCGGCTGGATCCGCAGCGTGATCTCGGTGATCAGCCCGAGCGTGCCCTCGCTGCCGATGAACAGCCGCGTGAGGTCGTAGCCGGCGCGAGGACTTGCGCGCCCGCGAGCGCGTGCGCACGATCTCGCCGTCGGCGGTCACGACGGTCAGGCTGAGCACGTTCTCGCGCATCGTGCCGTAGCGGACGCTCGTCGTCCCCGAGGCGCCGGTGGCCACCATCCCGCCGATCGTCGCGTCGGCGCCCGGGTCGACGGAGAAGAACACGCCCTCCGGGCGCAGCTTGGCGTCGAGCTGCCGGCGCGTCACGCCGGCCTGGACGGTCACGTCCATGTCCTCGACCGAGAGCCGCAAGATCGCGTTCATCTGCGACATGTCGACCGAGACGCCGCCCAGCAACGCGGCGACGTGGCCTTCGAGCGACGTGCCCGCGCCGAACGGCACGATCGGCGTCCCGTGGTCGCGGCAGATCCGCACGACCGCGGCCGCCTCCTCGGTGCTGTGCGGGTAGACGACGACGTCCGGCGCGGCGGGGGCGTGCCAGCCCTCGTCGCGTGCCGTGGCGGCGGCGCTCGTCGTCGCCGGTGACGACCCGGTCCGGGGCGAGCGCGGCGATCAGCTCCTCCTGCAGGCCCATGGCCGTCACCATACGTGGCGATGGCCGCCAAGCGCAGCGCCGGCATCCTGCTCTACCGCCGCACGCCCGAGCTCGAGGTGCTGCTCGTGCATCCCGGCGGGCCGTTCTGGGCCAAGAAGGACGTCGGCGCGTGGTCGATCCCCAAGGGCGAGCACGACGACGCCGAGGACGCGCAGGCCTGCGCGCTGCGCGAGTTCGAGGAGGAGACCGGCACGCGGCCGTCGGAGGGCGAGCTCGACGACCTCGGGACCGTGCGTCAGAAATCGGGCAAGGTCGTGCAGGCCTGGGCGCTCGAAGGCGACCTCGACGCCGCCGCCGTCCGCTCGAACACGCTTCGAGCTCGAGTGGCCGCCGCGATCCGGGCGCACGCGCGAGTTCCCAGAAATCGACCGGGCCGAGTGGTTCGCGCTCGACGTGGCGCGTGAGCGCATCAACCCCGCCCAGGCGGCGTTCCTCGACCGGCTGAGGGCTCGGTTCGACTCCTGACGCGCGGGTGTAAGCGCTCGGACGCGGGGCATACGAAAGGTGTGGAGACCAACCTGCTGGACGTGAATCTCCCCGCCGAACCCCAGAGCGTGCCGCGCGCGCGACGCGCCGTGCTCGCACGCGCTGAGGGGGATCGCGGTCGACCGCGACGCGATCGGCGTGGTCGTCTCCGAGGCGGTGACGAACGCCGTCCTGCACGCGTACCGCGACCGCGAGCGGCCCGGCTGCGTGCACGTGTCCGCCGCGCTCGACGACGACGGCGTCGAGATCGCGGTCGCCGACGACGGCCTCGGCCTGCGCCCGCGCACCGACAGCCCGGGCGTCGGCCTCGGCATGCCGCTGATCGCCGATCTCGCCGACCGCGTCGAGATCAGCCGCGCCGGCAGCCGGCACGCGGATCGCCGCCCACTTCACGCTGATGGGCCCCGCCGGGCCCGCACGGCCGCGCCGTCCCGCGGACGGTGCGGGCCGCGCCGAACGGCACACGGCCCAGCTCGTCGCCGTCTTAGACCGGCGCGAGCGTCTCCGCCATCAGGTGCTGCGCGAACCAGTCGCGCGCCGCCCCGCTGGAGCGCTCGAAGTCCGCGATGTAGGCGTCGAAGTGCCCGCCGGGCAGGATCTCGAGCCGCTTCGGCTCGCGCGCGCGCTCGAACGCGCCGATCGCCAGGTCGGAGACCGTCAGGTGGTCGCCCGCGGCGACGACCATCAGCAGCGGCGTGGGCGAGATCCACGGCAGGTAGGTGCCGGGCTCGTACTCCCAGAACATCTCGACGCTGCGCAGCGTGCACTCGTTGATCCAGCGACGGCGCGCGCTCGGCGCCGCTGGTGGTGAACCACTCGTAGGAGTCGCCGGTCGGCAGCGCGCACGGCTCGCCCTCGGGGGCGACGACCGGGATCATCGCCGGCGCTTCGCCGCGGTAGCGGGCCTCGCGGTCGGCGTCGAACATCTGCTGCGTCGGCGCGATCAGGTCGGCGCGGACGAGCCGGCGCGCGTTCTCGTGGCCGCTGATCAGCGGCACCTGGGCCACGACGCACTTCACGCGCCGGTCGATCGCGCCCACGACGAGCACGTGCGCGCCGCTGTAGCTCGAGCCCCAGATCCCGATCCGGTCGCGGTCGACCTCCTCGCGCGTGCCCGCGTACGTGATCGCGTGGCGGTAGTCGCGCACCTGCGCCCACGGGTCGATCTCCTGCCGCGGCTCGCCGTCGCGACGCGCCGAGGTTGCGGTTGTCGTAGACGAGCACGGCGAAGCCGGCGTCGCAGAACACCTCGGCGAACGCGTCGAGGAACAGCTCCTTGACCGCGCTGAAGCCGTGGCACATCACGATCGTCGGCGCCGGGCCGTCGCGGACTCGGGGACGTACAACCACCCCCGCAGCGTCGTGCCCTCGGCGTCGAACTCGATGTCCTGCCGCATGCGTCTCCTCCTGGAGTCAGGCGATCGCCGGCGTGTCCGCCGGCAGCGCGTCGAGCGCCGACTGGAGATCCTCCTCCGAGAACTCGGGGTCCTCAAGCGTCGCCGCGCCAGATAGGCGTCGTAGGCGGCGAGGTCGAAGTGGCCGTGGCCGCAGAGGCCGAACAGGATCGTGCGCTCCTCGCCCGCCTGCTTGGCCGCCTCGGCCTCCTCGATCACGGCGCGGATCGCGTGCGCGGGCTCGGGCGCGGGGATGATGCCCTCGGTGCGCGCGAAGCGCACGGCGGCCTCGAAGGTCTCGTTCTGGCGGTAGGCGCGGGCCTCGACCGCGCCGGCCTTGACCAGCCCGCAGATCATCGGCGAGTCGCCGTGGTAGCGCAGGCCGCCGGCGTGCACGGGCGGCGGGACGAAGTCGTGGCCGAGCGTGTACATCGGCATCAGCGGCGTCAGCCCGACGGTGTCGCCGAAGTCGTAGGCGTAGACGCCGCGGGTCAGCGTCGGGCAGGCCGCGGGCTCGGCGGCGACGTAGCGGATCTGGTTCTCGCCGCGCAGCGTGCCGCGCAGGAACGGGAAGGTCAGCCCGGCGAAGTTCGAGCCGCCGCCGACGCAGCCGACGATCACGTCCGGGACGGCGTCGGCGAGCTCGAGCTGCGCCATCGCCTCCTGGCCGATCACGGTCTGGTGCAGCAGCACGTGGTTGAGGACCGAGCCGAGCGCGTAGTTGGTGTCCTCGTTCTGGGCCGCGATCTCGACGGCCTCGGAGATCGCGATCCCCAGCGAGCCCGTCGGGTGCGAGGCCTGCGCGCGGCCGGACTGCGTGCGCTCCGACGGCGAGCGGTGCACGGTCGCGCCCCAGGTCTGCATCATCGAGCGCCGGTAGGGCTTCTGGTCGTAGCTCGAGCCGACCATGAAGACCTCGCACTCGAGCCCGAACAGCGAGCAGGCGAACGCCAGCGACGAGCCCCACTGGCCGGCGCCGGTCTCGGTGACGAGCTTCTTGATCCCGGCCTGCGCGTTCTCGTAGGCCTGCGGGACGGCCGAGTTCGGCTTGTGCGAGCCGGCGGGCGAGACGCCCTCGTACTTGTAGAAGATCTTCGCCGGCGTGCCGAGGTCGGCCTCCAGGCGGCGCGCGCGGTACAGCGGCGTCGGCCGCCACAGCCGGTAGGCGTCGCGCACCGCGTCCGGGATCGCGACCTCCGGCTCCGGCGAGACCTCCTGCATGATCAGCCCCATCGGGAAGATCGGCGTCAGGTCGTCGGGCCCGGCGGGCTGCGCCGGTCTGCGGGTTCAGCGGCGGCAGCGGCTCGCCGGGAAGGTCCGGGAGCAGGTTGACCCAGTGCGTCGGGATGGCGTCCTCGCCCAGGACGAACTTCGTCGGCTCGCTCATGGAGCGACTCTACTTCCGGGCGCAAAGCGCGCGCGGGAGAACGGTCGCGAGAGCGCCTGTGTCAGCGCGCCAGCAGGCGGCGCAGACGGGTCCGCGGAGCGGGGTGCTTCACGCGGGTGCGGCGGTACTCGGCCAGCGTCATCGCCTCGTGCGGGAGGCTGCAGTCGATGTAGTCGAGCGGGGGAGTCATTGCGCGACCCATGGTCCCAGCGCGACCTTGCGGTCGCCTTGGGGCAACCTTGTGTCCTGGCCGGGGGCCAGCCGTAAGGAGGAGGGAGGGTGGGCCGCCGCGCTGGTCAGGCGCGGCGGCCCTGAAGCTCGAACGGCCAGCAGACGTCGGGGAGAGAGGAACTGCCCGGGGCCGGAGCGGAGGGAACGCGGTCTATCCTGACGGGCGAACCTTGGCGACACCTTGAGGCAACCTTGCGTTCTCATAAGGACGGCCCTTAAGAGGACTGAGCCGCCGCGCTGGTCAGACGCGACGGCCCTAAATGCTTGCCGGCCGGCGAACGTCGGGGGGAGAAGAGGGCGCCCTGGGACCGGTGCGAGGAGAGAAGGGGCCCTTCCTTGGGCCTGGTCGTTATCCGTTCGGGAACGACAGGGATACTTTCACCCGGGTGGCCGTTGCCGGATACGGCGAGCATGTGAGCGATGGTGTGGTCAGCCACACCTCGATGGCGACTACGGTACGCGCGTGAGCATCACGGAGGATGCGCCGGTGCAGGCGCCACCCGAGGAACAGCACAGCGCTCCGCCGCGCATGGCGGCGTGGTGGTGGCTGGTCACGGCCTGTGGGGTGGTCCTGCTCGCGGTCGCGGTGACGCTCGCGATCTGGTGGGCGGCCACGCGCGAGACGCGCACGACCACCTACCGCGTGCTCGGCGAGCTGTCGGGCGATCCAGCTCGACCTCGGCTGACGCCGACGTGGAGATCGATGGCGGGGGCGCGGCCGTCGAGGTCCGCCGGGTCGACGAGTTCGCCTACGGGGCGCCGTCGGAGGAGCAGCGCACCGTCTCCGCCGGCACGCTCAAGATCGTCTCGCGCTGCCCGGACCAGGTGCTCGGCTCCTGCCGCGCGTCCTACCGGCTGACCGTGCCCGACAACGTGCCGATCGAGGTCGAGACGTCGAGCGGCTCGGTGCGCGTCTCCGGCGTGCGCGCGTCGGTCCAGGTCACGACCGGCTCGGGTCCGATCTCCGCCACCGGCTTCTGCGGCTTCCTGCTGCGCGGCACCTCGGACACGGGCGACGTCAGCGCGGTCAGCGAGTGCTCGCCCGACCGGCTCGAGCTGCGCTCGCGCAGCGGCGACGTGCGCGCCGTCGTGCCGTCCGGCCGCTACCAGGTCGACGCCCAGAGCGAGTCCGGCAGCGTGCGTGTCCGCGGGCTGACCGACTCCGACGACGCGCCGTTCCAGGTCCAGGCGCTCAGCACCAGCGGCGACGTCAGCGTCGAGGCCTCATGACCGCCGCGCTCGACTTCGCCCCGCACCTGCGCGCCGCCCGCCGGGCGCTGCTGTACCTGGTCGTCGGGCTCGGCCAGGGACTGACCTACCTGCTCATCGTGGGCGGCGGACTCGTGCTCGGCGTGCTGCTCGTCCCGCTCTGGATCGGCCTGCCGCTGCTGCGCGGCACGGCGCGGCTGACGTGGCGGCTCGCGGAGGGCGAGCGCCGGCAGGCGAACCGTCTGCTGGAGACGCACCTGCCGCCGGTCCCGCGCCCGGCCCCGCGCGGCCGTGGGCTGCGCGAGGAGTTCGGCCGCTCCGCCTTCTGGCGCGTGCTGGCGATGCTGCTGCTGAAGCTGCCCGTCGCGCTGGCCGGGTTGCTGGTGGCAGGTCTGCCGGTCCTGCTTGCGGTCTCCTCGTGGGCCTCGGGCTGAGCGGGCTCGCGGGCGGCGACGGCCAGCTCGTCGGACCGTGGGCGCTGGGACCGGCGGTCGGGATCGCGCTCTGCCTGCTCGCGCTGCCCGCCGCGGTCGTCTCGATCGCGGTGCTCGAGGGCGTCGGCGCGGCGCTGTGCTCGCTGGCGCGGCGGTTGCTGCGCTCGCGCGTCCCCGAGGGCGGCCCCGTGCGTGAGCTGCTCGCCGAGCGGCTCGGCGACCGCTCGCTGAACATCGCCTACTGGCTGCCCGAGCGCGAGATCTTCGTCGACGACGCCGGCCGGCCCGTGACGATGCCCGACCCCGGTTCCGGGCGGGCCTGGACGGCGGTCGACCGCGGCGGCGTGCGGCTGGCGGCGATCGTGCACGACGCCGAGCTCGACGCCACGCCCGAGCTCGTCACCGCGGCCGCGAGCGCTGCCGCGCTGGCGATCGACAACGAGCGCCTGAAGGCCGAGCTGCGCGCCCGCGTCGAGGAGCTGCGGGTCTCGCGGCTGCGGATCGTCGAGGCCGCCGACGACGCCCGCCGCCGGATCGAGCGCGACCTGCACGACGGCGCGCAGCAGCAGCTCGTCAGCCTCGCGCTCGACCTGCGGATGCTGAAGGCGCGGCTGGCCGACTCGGGCCTGGCGTCGACGGTCGACCAGATCGGCGAGAAGCTCGCGGTCGCGCTCGCCGAGCTGCGCGAGTTCGCGCGCGGGATCCATCCCGCGTTCCTGTCCGAGCGCGGCGTCGGCGCCGCGGTCGAGGCGCTGGTCGCGCGGGCGCCGCTCGACGTCGAGGCCGTGGTCGAGCTCGACGAGCGCCTGCCCGCGCCGGTCGAGGCCGCGACCTACTTCGTCGTCGCCGAGGGCCTGACCAACGTGGTGCGCTACGCCGAGACGCGCAACGCGAGCGTCCATGTCAGCCGCGACGACGGCGAGGTGGTCGTGATCGTGGCCGACGACGGCAAGGGCGGCGCGAGATCGAGGGCGGCACCGGGCTGCGCGGGCTGATGGACCGCCTCGCGGTGCTCGACGGGCGGCTCGAGGTCACGAGCCCGCCCGGCGGCGGGACGCGGCTCGAGGCCCACATCCCGATCGAGACCGGCTCGCTCGTGGCCGAGGCGACGCGCACATGAAGCGCTGGCTCCTGCTGTCGCTGCTCGTCCTGCTCGCCGGCTGCGGCAAGACGACCGAGGTGCGCGAGCGCGACATCGTCGTCCGCGGCGACGCGATCATGACGCCGCGCGACAACCCCGACCGCCAGACCCGCGGCGGCGTGCGGATCGCCACCGCGCGGCTCGTGTTCATCACCCACGGCCAGGCGTCGGACTCGTTCTGGAACGTCGTCAAGCGCGGGATCGCCGAGGCCCGGCGCCAGACCGGCGTCGAAGTCTCCTACCGCGCACCGGACCGCTTCTCGATCGAGCGCATGCGCCGCTACATCGACCAGGCGGTCGCCGACCGGCCGGACGGGCTGGTCGTCTCGCTGCCCGACGCGACCGCGCTCTCGCCGTCGATCAAGGCCGCCGTCCGGGCCGGCATCCCGGTCGTCACGATCAACTCCGGCAGCGACGAGTTCCGCAAGCTCGGCGTGCTCGCGCACGTCGGCCAGCCCGAGTACCGCGCGGGCGTCGGGGCCGGCGAGCGGATGGCGCGCGCGGGTGTCAAGCGCGCCCTGTGCGTCAACCAGGAGAACGGCAACGTCGGGCTCGACCAGCGCTGCCGCGGCTTCGCCGACGGCCTGGCCAAGCACGGCGGCACGGCGCGCTCGCTGCCGGTCCCGCTGCAGGACGCGCGCGTGTCGCAGCGGCGGATGGCCGAGGCGCTCGCGAGCGACACCTACGACGGCATCCTCACGCTCGGTCCCGGCCGGCGCCGTGCCCGCGATGGATGCCGTGCGGGCCAGCGGCCAGCGCGTCACGCTCGCCACCTTCGACCTCTCGCCCGAGGTGCTGACCGCCGTGCGCGACGGCAAGATGCTGTTCGCGGTCGACCAGCAGCCGTACCTGCAGGGCTTTCTGCCGGTGACGCTGCTGGCCGAGCGGGCGGACTTCGGCGTCTTCCCCGGCGAGGGCGAGCTGATCGCCACCGGCCCGCACTTCGTCACCTCCAAGGACGCCGAGGACGTGATCCGTCTCAGCGCCGAAGGGATCCGCTGAGCCGCCCGCGGCCAGTTGATGAAAGACTGCGCTCTTCCCGCCGGAAGGAAGACCCATGGGCGATGAAGTCGCCGACACCACCTTCAGCCGCGAGCAACGCCAGCACTACCGCGAGAAGGTCAAGCTGTGCCTCGACGTCTTCGCCCGCATGCTGTCCGAGTCGCGCTTTGACCCGGACCGGCGTTCGATCGGGCTCGAGATCGAGCTCAACCTGACCGAGGAGACCGGCGACCCGGCGATGGCCAACCAGCACGTGCTGGAGCTGATCGCCGACGACGACTTCCAGACCGAGCTCGCGCAGTTCAACATCGAGATCAACATCCCGCCGCGCAAGCTCGAGGGAACGGTGTTCTCCGAGCTCGAGGAGACGGTCCGGCGCGATCTCAACGAGGCCGAGCAAAAGGCCGAGCAGGCCCACGCGCACATGATGATCATCGGGATCCTGCCGACGCTGACGCAGGAGCTGCTGAACGGGTCCGCGCTGTCGGCGAACCCGCGCTACAAGCTGCTCAACGAGCAGATCTTCGCCGCGCGCGGGGAGGACCTGGAGATCAACATCGGCGGCGTCGAGCGGCTCGCGATCATGTCCGACACGATCGCGCCCGAGGCGGCGTGCACGAGCGTGCAGCTGCATCAGATGATCGACCCGGCGCGGTTCGGCGCGCACTGGAACGCGGCCCAGGCGATCGCCGGCCTGCAGATGGCGATCGGCGCCAACTCGCCGTTCTTCTTCGGGCGCGAGCTGTGGCGCGAGACGCGGATCGCGCTCTTCGAGCAGACGACCGACACGCGGCCGGAGGAGCTCAAGGCCCAGGGCGTGCGCCCGCGGGTGTGGTTCGGCGAGCGCTGGATCACGTCGATCTTCGACCTGTTCGAGGAGAACGTGCGCTACTTCCCCTCGCTGCTGCCGGTCGTCGAGGACGAGGACCCGATCGCCGTGCTCGAGAGCGGCGGGGCCCCGCGGCTGCAGGAGCTGCGGCTCCACAACGGCACGATCTACCGCTGGAACCGCCCGATCTACGACATCTCCCGCGGCCGCCCGCACCTGCGCGTCGAGAATCGCGTGCTGCCCGCCGGGCCGACGATCGTCGACACGCTCGCCAACGCCGCCTTCTACTACGGGCTGGTGCGCGTGCTGGTCGAGGACGACCGCCCGGTCTGGACGGCGATGTCCTTCCAGGCCGCGTGCGAGAACTTCTACAACGGCGCGCGCGACGGCATCGACGCGCGGCTGTACTGGCCGGGCGTGGGCGAGGCACCGGCGACCGAGCTCGTCCTGCGCCGGCTGCTGCCGATGGCCCGCGACGGGCTCGCGCGCTGGGGCGTGGACGCGGGCGACGCCGACCGCCTGCTCGAGATCGTCGAGCGCCGCTGCGTCGAGGGGGTCAACGGCGCCTCCTGGCAGGCGGCGACCTTCCACCGCCTCTACGACCGCCTCGACCGCGCCGACGCCCTGCGCGAGATGACCGTCCGCTACCGCGAGCTCATGCACTCCAACGAGCCGGTGCACACCTGGCCGCTGCCCTGACCGCCGACGGCCCGGGTCAGGACGCTGAACCGGGCCGTTTCCGGCTCTCATCACCCGGGCAGCCGTCTCGGAGATGCACGAACACGGGACGCTGGACCTGACGCTTGCGCCCGAGGCGGACTCGGTGGCGGAGGCGCGCACGAGGGTGTGCGACGCGCTCGATCCCGTGCTCGCGGACGGCACGACCGAGACGCTCCGGCTGCTCGTCTCCGAGCTGGTCACGAACGCCGTCCGGCACGGCGGCAACGGCCGGCCGGTCGAGCTGCGCGTGCGCTGGAACGGCGAGGTCCGCGTCGAGGTCTCAGACCGCGGGCGCGGCTTCACGCCGGCGCCGCGGTTGGGCAGGGTCGACGAGCCCGGTGGCTTCGGCCTCTTTCTCGTCGGCCGGCTGGCCGACCGCTGGGGCGTCGAGACGAATGGCGGAACAACCGTCTGGTTCGTGCTGCGGCGCCGATGAGGCGCGTCTGCGCTAGCGTCCCGGCCACGAGCACGAAGGGTCGATCGAGCTGGAAGGTCACGGAGGTCGCCGACCTCAGTGGCGACCGCCTGCTCGTGGTCCATGGCGAGCTCGACATCGCGACCGCGCCCGAGCTGGTCGCGATGCTGGAGCGGCTGCGCCGGTACAACCACGCCGTCGAGCTCGATCTGACCGAGGTCACGTTCATGGACTCGACCGGCCTGACGACGCTGATCGACGCGCGCCGGGCGGCCGACGGCAACGGCTGGACGTTCTCGGTCAAGCACGCCTCGGCCGCGGTCCGCCGCGTCGTCGCGCTGGCGGGCGCCACCCGCCTGCTGGACGAGTAGCGTTCACCGCGAGGATGGAGCGTCACACCGTGCCCAGCGAGCCGACGGTCTCGATCGACGCGCTCGAGACGTTCGTCGAGCTGCTCTCGCGCGTCGAGTCGGACCCGTCCAGCGACGCCTTCTACAGCCGCCTGTGCGAGGCCACATGCCGGCTCGCCGACATGGACCGCGCGGTGATCTTCCGCTACGACGGCGCACGGCGGCGCGTCCGCGCGGCGGGCAGCTTCGGCATCCCGCTCGATCTCTTCGCCGACGCGCAGGTGACGGTCGAGACCGTGCCGGTCGCGCGCGAGAGCCTGATCGAGGACCGCGTGATGGAGCTCTCGAGCGCGATGGTCGAGGGCGTCCCGGAGGAGTACAAGACCCTGATCCGCGAGTCCACGCTCGTGTGCACGCCGATGGCCGCCGCCGGCCGCTGGCTGGGCGTGATCCTCTCCGACCGCGGGCCGGACCGCCCGCCGCTGCGGGACGCCGAGCGGCACCTGCTGTGGACGCTCGGCAAGACCGCCGCGCTCGCCGCCTTCGCCCGCCAGGCCACCAACAAGCAGGCCCAGGCCCGCCAGCTGCAGGAACGCATGGACCTCGCGCGCGAGGTCCACGAGTCGGTCATCCAGCGCCTGTTCGGCATCCAGCTCGTGTTCAGCAGCATGGCCGAGCTCTCGCCCGCGGCGCGCCAGCGCATCGGCGCCGAGCTGCAGGCGGCGCTGTTCGACCTGCGGCGCGCGCTGCAGCGGCCGCTCGGCCGCAGCTCGCCCGAGACGCAGACCACGCTGCTCGAGGAGATCGAGCGGCTGCGCCGCGAGCACCGCGACCTGCACCTCACGCTGCGGCCCGGCTCCGAGCGCGTCCGCGTCCCGGCCGAGCTCGAGCCGCTCGCGCAGTCCGTGCTGGCCGAGGCCGTCCGCAACGCGCACAAGCACGCCGGGCCGACCAAGGTCGAGGTCTCGCTGGAGGTCAAGGACGGCGACACGCTGGTGCTCGACATCGTCAACGACGGCGTGCGCAGCAAGGTGCGCCAGAGCGGCATGGGCCTCAAGCTGGCCGCGCTCGAGGCGCTCCAGGTCGGCGGGATCGTCGAGTTCGGCGAGCGCGCGCCGGGCACCTGGCGCGTGCGGCTGGCGGTGCCGCTTGACCGGGCCTGACCTCAACCCGAGCCGGATCGCGACCGGCTCGAGCGACCGCAAGCTGCGGGTCCTCGTCGTCGACGACCACGAGGTCGTGCACTGGGGCCTGCGGATGATGCTCGGCGAGCAGCCGTGGGTGGAGCGCACGCTGTCGGCGCGCAACACGCAGGAGGCGCTCGCGCTCGCGCGCCGCTACGACCCGCACGTCGCGCTCGTCGACCTGTTCGTCGGCCAGGAGTCGGGCGCCGAGATCTGCCAGCAGCTGCTCGCGCTGTCGCCGCGCCTGAACGTCCTGCTGATCTCCGGCGCCGGGCGCATCAGCCCGAACGCGGCGCGCGCGGCCGGCGCCTCCGGCTTCATCTCCAAGGACTGGCCGGCCGCCGACATCGCCGGCGCGGTCCGCATGGTCGGCCTCGGCATGACCGTGTTCAAGCCGCACGAGTCGCCCGCGGGGCCGCCGCTGTCCGAACGCGAGCGCGAGGTACTCGAGGCCGTCGCGAGCGGCGCGACCAACCGCGAGATCGCCGGCCGGCTCTTCCTGAGCCCGCACACCGTCAAGGAACACACGTCCTCGCTGTACCGCAAGCTCGGGGTCCGCAACCGGGCCGAAGCGGTGCAGAAGGCCCAGCGTCTCGGCCTCATTTCATAACCGGGGGGTTCCCCACCCCCCATCAAGGGGGTAGCGCGGAAACCAGGGTGTGACGGTGGCAACGACTGGGTGATGGTGCAGGTGTGAGCAACGCAAAACAACCCGCGGCGCTCTTCCCGGGCCAGGGGAGTCATACCCCTGAGATGCGCGATCTGGTCGCCCAGCGCGCGCCCGAGCTGCTTGAGCAAGTCATTGAGCTCGTCGGCGAGGATCCCTTCGCCCGCGTGGAGGAGTCCACCCGCTTCGCACAGCCCGCCATCTTCTGCGCCTCCGTGGTCGGATGGGACGCGCTCGGTCTGCAACCCAGCGCCGGCGCCGGTCACTCGCTCGGCGAGCTGGCCGCGCTCGTCGCCGCCGGCGTGCTCGACCGCCACGACGCGCTCGAGCTCGTCGTCCTGCGCGGTCGCCTGATGGACGAGGCCCACAACGGCTCGATGCTCGCGCTCGTCGGCGCCAGCCTCGAGGACGCGCGCGAGGTCGCCGAAGCCGGCGGCGTCACCGTCGCCAACGACAACGCACCCGGCCAGGTCGTGCTCTCCGGCGCGCTCGACGCGCTCGCGAAGACCGAGGAGATCGCCGCCGAGCGCGGCATCCGCGTGATCGAGCTCAACGTCGCCGGCGCCTTCCACTCGCCGCTGATGGACCACGCCACCGACCCCTACAACGACGCGCTGCACGAGGTCGAGGTCTCCGAGCCCAGCTTCACGGTCTTCTCGTGCGCGAGCGCCGCGCCGTTCGTCGACGTGCGCAACGAGCTCGCCGACGCGATGGTCAAGCCGGTGCGCTGGCGCGAGACCGTGATCGCCATGCACGAGGCCGGAGCGCCGGCCTTCTTCGAGGTCGGCCCCGGCAAGGTGCTCTCCCGCATGGGGAAGCGAATCCTCAAGGGCGTGCCGTTCGAAACCCCTGCCGAAGGACTTGTCCATGCCTAGCGCCGTGCTCCCGCCGGAGCTGCAGCAGATCGCCCGCGAGGCGGCACGTCTCGCGGATCGCCCGGCCCCGCCGCGCACCGCCACGATCCTCGGCCTCGGCCACTACCTGCCGACCGAGATCGTGCCCAACGGCCACATCGCCGAGCGCATCGGCGTCGACGATCACTGGATCGTCAAGCGCACGGGCATCCACGCCCGCCGCCGCGCCGCCGCCAACGAGGGCACGACCGACCTGGCCGTGTTCGCCGCGCGGCGCGCGCTGCAGGACGCGGGCACCGACGCGATCGATATCGACTACGTGATCGTGGCGACGATGAGCGCCGACGAGATCACGCCCAACTGCGCGCCGCGCGTCGCCCACGCGATCGGCGCCGAGCGTGCCGCCGCGTTCGACATCGGCGCCGCCTGCACCGGCTTCCTGGCCGGGCTCGCGCAGGCCGCGGCGATGATCGAGGTCGGCCGGGCGGAACGGATCCTCTTGATCGGCGCCGAGAAGCTGACCCGCATCACGGACTTCGACGACAAGAAGACCGGGATGCTGTTCGGCGACGGCGCGGGCGCGGTCGTGCTCGGCCCGACCGAGTTCGGGCACCGGCATCGGCCCGATCGACCTGACCGCCGATGGCAGTCTCGGCGACACGATCGTGGCCACGCCCGAGGATCCGTGGATCCGGATGGACGGCATCTCGACGTTCAAGATCGCGGTCAAGCGCCTCAGCGAGTCGACGATCTTCGCCACCGCGGCGGCCGGGATCGAGCTCGACGACATCGACCTGTTCGTCTACCACCAGGCCAACTCGCGCATCATCAAGGCGGTCGGCGAGCGGCTCGAGCTCGACCCCGCCAAGGTCGCCGACTACATCGCCCAGCTCGGCAACACGTCCGCGGCCTCGATCCCGCTGACGCTCAGCCTGTCGCGCGAGGACGGCCGGCTGCGCCCCGGCCACAAGGTCCTGATCGCCGCGATCGGCGCGGGCTTCACGTGGGGCGCCGGCGTGATGGAGTGGAGCGGACCATGAGCTCGAGGCCCGAGAACGCAACCGCGCTCGTCACGGGCGCGTCCAAGGGCATCGGCTCGGCGATCGCGAAGTCGCTGGCCGCCGACGGCTGGAACGTCGCGGTCAACTACCGCTCCGACCCCGATGGCGCGGAGGCGGTCGTGAAGGCCATCGAGGAGGCGGGCGGCACCGCCAAGGCGATCCAGGCCGACGTGACCAACGGCGACCCGAAGGCGCTGCTCAAGCAGGCCGAGGATGAACTCGGCGGCCCGGTGCTGGGGCTCGTCAACAACGCCGGGGTCGCGCGCGACAACATCGCCCTCCAGCTCTCCGACGAGGACTGGGACGTGGTGATCGGGACCAACCTGACACCCGCGTTCCGGCTCACGCGCGACGCGCTGCGCGGGATGATCAAGGCCCGCTACGGGCGGGTCGTGAACATCGCCTCGGTCGTCGGCCCGCGGGCCAACGCCGGGCAGTCCAACTACGCCGCGGCCAAGGCCGGCCTGATCGGCATGACCAAGACGATCGCCGCCGAGGTCGCGCGGCGTGGGGTGACCGTCAACGCGGTCGCTCCCGGCTTCATCTCCACCGACATGACGGCCGAGCTGGCGACGGACGAGATCGTCAAGGCGATCCCGGCCCGCCGTCAGGGCACCCCGGAGGAGGTCGCCGCCGCCGTGCGCTTCCTGGCCTCCGACGACGCCGGGTACGTCACCGGCACCACCTTGTACGTCGACGGCGGCATGTCCGCCTAATTGAAGGCCCTCCGCTCCGACCCCGATCATCCGACCTTAGTTCGTCCAATCCACAAGGAGACCGCACATGGCTACCGCCATCACCGAGGAGAACGTCCAGAAGACCGTCTACGAGGCGCTGCCGCAGTTCGGCGTCGACGAGTCGCAGATCACGCGTGATGCCACGTTCGAGGATCTCGACGTCGACTCGCTCGACCTCGCGGAGCTCTCGCAGATCATCGAGGACGAGTACGGCGTAGCGCTCAAGGGCGACGACGTCGGCAAGATCAAGACCGTCGGCGACGCGATCGACCTGGTGGTGCAGCGGGGTTCATGAGCCGCAGCGTCGTCATCACGGGGATGGGTGCCGTATCTCCGCTGGGGATCGGCGCCCGCACCCTCTATGAGCGCTGGCTCGCGGGCCAGAGCGGGATCGAGGACGGCAAGGGCGCCGCGTCGGAGTTCGATCCCACCGATTTCCTCTCGATCAAAGAGGCACGCCGCGCCGATCGCTTCTCGCAGTTCTCGATCGTCGCCGGCGACGAAGCGTTCGCCGAGGCCGGCTGGGAGGTCAAGGGCGAGAAGCCGTACGACTCCGACCGGATCGGCTGCGTGATCGGGACCGGCATCGGCGGCATCGGGACGCTCGAGCGCGGCAAGGAGCTGCTGATCGAGTCGGGGCCGAAGAAGGTCCCGCCGCTGTCCGTGCCGCTGATGATGAGCAACGCCGCGTCCGGCACGCTGTCCCTGCGCTACGGCCTGCACGGCAACTCGTTCGGCACGGTCTCGGCCTGCTCGGCAGGCGCGCACGCGATCGGCATCTCCGCCCGCCTGATCCAGGCCGGCGACGCCGACGCGGTCGTCACCGGCGGCTCCGAGGCGGCGCTGACGCCGCTGTCGTGGGCCGCGTTCGCCGCCCTCGACGCGCTCTCGGACACCGGCATCTCGCGCCCCTTCGACGCCCGCCGTGACGGTTTCGTCATGGGCGAGGGCGCCGCGATCCTGATCCTCGAGGACGAGGAGAAGGCGCGCGAGCGCGGGGCCAAGATCCTCGGCTACGTGCGCGGCTTCGGCGCGACGTCGGACGCCAACCACATGACCGCGCCGGAGAAGAACGGCGCGGGCGCGACGAAGGCGATCCTGCGCGCGCTCGAGGACGCCGGCGCGCTCGCCCGAGGACGTCGTCTACGTCAACGCGCACGGCACGTCGACGCCGCTCAACGACCGCGCCGAGACGCGCGCGATCAAGGCGGCGCTGGGCGACCACGCCGCGGACGTGAAGGTCTCGTCCACGAAGTCCTCGATCGGGCACCTGCTCGGTGCCGCGGGGGCCGTGGAAGCGGTCGCGACGGTGCTTGCGCTGCGCGACCGGATGGCGCCTCCGACGCTCAACTACGAAGAGCAGGAGGAGGGCATGGATCTCAACTACGTGCCCAACGAGGCGCAGCCGCTGGACATCGGCGACAAGCCGCCGCTCGCGATCTCGAATGCGTTCGGGTTCGGCGGCCACAACGTCGTCCTGGCCCTGGAGGCCGCCTGACATTTGCCTGGGACCCGCCCGCCGGCGGGTCCCAGGGCTCGACCCCCTGGAGGTTTGAACCCGCTGTGAGTGACCTGCAAGGCAAGAAGCTCCTGATCACAGGAGTCATCAACCGCGAGTCGATCGCGTACGAGGTCGCCAAGCAGGCCCAGGCCGCGGGCGCGGAGATCGTGCTGACCGGCTTCGGCCGCGCCAAGCGCATGACCGACCGCTCGGCGACCAAGCTCGACCCCGTCCCCGACGTGCTCGAGCTCGACGTCAACAAGCCCGAGGACATCGAGGCCGTCGCCGACGACCTGCGCGAGCGCTGGGGCCGCGTCGACGGCGTCCTGCACGCGATCGCCTTCGCCCCCGAGGACGCGCTCGGCGGCAACTTCCTCAACACGCCGCCGGAGAGCGCCACGATGGCCTTCCAGACGTCGGCCTACTCGCTCAAGGCGCTCGCGGTCGGGCTCGCCGACCTGTACCCGGAGGAGGGCGCGGCGATCGTCGGGCTCGACTTCGACGCGACCGTCGCCTGGCCGGTCTATGACTGGATGGGCGTGGCCAAGGCCGCGCTGGAGGCCACTTCGCGCTACCTGGCGCGCGACCTCGGCCCGCGCAAGGTGCGCGTGAACCTGGTGTCGGCCGGCCCGCTCGGCACGCTCGCCGCGCGCGGCATCCCCGGCTTCGGCGACCTCGCCGACGCCTGGCAGCGCCAGGCGCCGCTGGGCTGGGACGTCGAGGACACGGCGCCCGTGGCCTCGACGATCAACTTCCTGTTGAGCGACGCCGCGCGCGCGATCACCGCCGAGGTCATCCACGTCGACGGCGGCTTCCACGCGATGGGCACGGCGCTCACGCCGGTCCGCGAGGAGGTCGAGGCGTGAAACCGCCGGTCTTCCTGACGGGCGCGACGGGCTTCCTCGGCATGGAGGTCATGGCGCGGCTGCTCGAGAAGGGCGACCGCGACGTGGTCGCGCTCGTGCGCGCGGGCGACGACGCGGCCGCCCAGGAGCGCCTGCGAGGGCGTCGCTGGCCAAGCTCTGGCCCGACCCGTCGCCGTACCGCGGGCGGGCGCGCGCCGTCGCCGGCGACGTCACCTCGCCGGGCCTGGGCATGGACCCCGCCACACGCGCGGCGGTCGCCTCGGAGGTGGGTGCGGTCATGCACTGCGCCGCCTCGATCACGTTCGACCTGCCGCTGGACGAGGCGCGCCAGATCAACGTCGAGGGCACGCGCGAGATCATCAGCTTCGCCCGCGAGGCCAAGCACGCCGGGCGCCTGGACCGCTTCATCCACGTCTCGACGGCGTACGTCGCCGGGATCACGGCCGGCACGTTCGGCGAGGACCAGCTCGACACCGGCCAGGAGTTCCGCAACACCTACGAGCAGACCAAGTGGGAGGCCGAGCACGTCGTCACCGAGGCCTCCGACCTCGACCCGGTGATCGCGCGGCCGTCGATCGTGATGGGCGAGTCGGGCTCCGGCTGGACGCCGGCCTTCAACGTGCTCTACTGGCCGATCCGCGCGTTCTCGCGCGGCCTGTTCGCCGAAATCCCGGCGCGGCCGGAGGCGCTGGTCGACGTCGTGCCGGTGGACTACGTGGCCGACGCGCTGGTGTTCCTGCTCGAGGACACGTCCGCGACGGGCGTCGTGAACCTGGTGTCGGGCGCCGAGGCCTGCACCGTCGACGAGCTCGTCGGCATGACGGCGTCGGCGTTCGGCAAGGAGCGCCCGCCCGTCGTCGCGCCCGGCTCGACCGGAACGGGCTCCTCCCACGCCGACGACCAGGCCGCGGTCTACTTCCCGTACTTCGACATGGACATGGTCTTCGACGACTCGCACGCGCGCGAGTTGCTCGGCGCGGCGGGGATCAAGTGCCCGCACCTGACCGACTACTTCCCGCACCTGATCGACTACGCGCAGCGGACCCGCTGGGGCAAGACGCCGCTGACGCGCGAGGAGGCCGCGAGCGCCGCGGCGGTGTGACGACCGATCCGAGCGGCCTGCGGCGGCGCTAGGCGCGCGGGGCGACGGCCTGCACGACCTCGAACTCCATCAGCGACGAGCCGTGGGCGACGGTGCCCTTGCTGTCGCGCGCGGCCTGCGCGTGCCCGCGCGTGAAGGCGGACGACTCCACCCAGGCGCGGAAGTCCTCTTCGCTCTCCCAGCGCGTGTAGACGAAGTAGCGGGTCTCGCCCTTGGCCGGGCGCAGCAGTTCGAAGCCGAGGAAACCGGGCATCCCCTCGACCTCCGCCGCGCGCTTGGCGAAGCGTTCCTCGAGCTCGGGCCCGCGGCCCTCGGCGACCTCGATCGCGTTGATCTTGACGACCATCGGGCGAGGGTACGCGACCGGCCTTCAGGAGGGCGTGGCCAAGCGCTATCCTTCCTTGCCGACCTCGCGCCGGTGCGGGGTTTTCCTTTGCCGCCCGGCGCATCCACGAACCCACGACTCTCGGAGCACGCCTTCCATGGCCCGCGGAGACGTCCGGATCGCTGTGACCCTCGCCTGTGAGGAGTGCAAGCGCCGGAACTACCAGACCAAGAAGTCCAAGCGCAACAACCCGGATCGCATCACGCTGCGCAAGTACTGCAAGTGGTGCCGCCGTCATACCGGGCATCGCGAGACCCGCTAGGCACCGAGCGATGGCCGACGATCGTCCACGCCGTGGAGAAGAGAGCGACGCCGACCTCGGCGCCGACCGCGTCCGCGACGACGATTTCGAGCGCGACTTCGGCGGCGGAGACCCGCCGGACCCGCTCGGACAGGCCGAGCCCGCCGTGACCGAGGCCCACCTCGCCGAACGCGGTCCCGCGCCCGAGCCCGACGCCGAACTCGAGGCGTCCGAGCCCGACGCCGAACTCGAGGCTCCGAGCCCGACGCCGGGCTGAGTCCGAGCCCGAGGAGCCCGGGCGGCGACGCCGGCGCCCGCGGGCCGAGCGCGAGGCACGCCGGGCGCGCCAGGCGGCCGCCGGCCGCGCCGGCAATGAGGTCCAGCTCTCCAAGCAGGTCCCGAGACGGTGAGCCCGACGCCCCCGTGGAGGAGCGGGAGCGTCACCACTCGAACGAGCCGGCACACCCGCGCAAGGGGCTGTTCGGCCGCGCCATCGACTTCCTTCGCGCCTCCTACGCCGAGCTGCGCCGCGTCCAGTGGCCCGACCGGCGTCAGGTCGGCCAGGGCACGGCGGTGACGCTCGGGTTCGTCGTGGTCGCGGGCGCCTACCTCGGGCTGCTCGACGCGATCTGGAATCCCATCATCCAGGCCATCCTGTAGGCCTCCCCGAACTTAGGCACTCCAATGTTTCGCTGGTACGTCATCAACACCTATTCCGGTCACGAGAACAAGGTCAAGCAGAACCTTGAGCACCGTGTCTCATCCCTGAACCAGACGCGCGCCGTGCGCCAGGTCGTCGTCCCGACCGAGACGGTCCAGGAGATGAAGGACAACCAGAAGATCTCCGTCGAGAAGCGGACCATGCCCGGCTACGTGCTGGTGAACATGGACCTCAACGAGGACTCCTGGCAGGTCGTCAAGGGCACGCCCGGCGTCACCGGGTTCGTCGGCGCCTCCAACGAGCCGATCCCGCTGACCCAGGCCGAGGTCGACCGTCTGCTGCACCGCGAGGTCGCGCAGAAGGTCCCGAGCAGGGCTCAGTTCTCGATCGGCGAATCCGTGAAGGTGATCTCCGGCCCGCTGTCGGACTTCTCGGGCGAGATCTCCGAGATCAATGAGGACGCCTCCAAGCTGAAGGTGCTGGTATCCATCTTCGGCCGCGAGACCCCCGTCGAGGTCGGCTACGACCAGGTGAAGAAAATCTAGATATGGCCAAGAAGGTTCTGACAACCATCAAGCTGCAGGCGCCGGGCGGCCAGGCGTCGCCGGCGCCGCCCGTCGGCCCCGCGCTGGGCCAGCACGGCATCAACATCATGGAGTTCGTGAAGGCGTTCAACGCCCAGACCTCCAACGACATGGGGGTCACGATCCCCGTCGTCATCACGGTCTACGAGGATCGCTCGTTCACGTTCATCACCAAGACGCCGCCGGCCGCGGTGCTGATCCGCCAGGCCATCGGCATCGACAAGGGCTCCGGTGAGCCGAACCGCACCAAGGTCGGCACGATCACCTCGGAGCAGGTTCGCGCGATCGCCGAGAAGAAGCTCGCCGACCTGAATGCCCACGACGTCGACCAGGCGGCCAAGATCATCGCCGGCACGGCTCGTTCGATGGGTGTGGAGGTGGTTGCGTAATGGCCAAGCACGGCAAGAGCTACGTCGAGGCCAAGACGAAGGTCGACCGCACGCGCGAGTACACGCCGCATGAGGCCGTGCGCCTGATGAAGGAGACCAAGCGCGTCAAGTTCGACGAGTCGGTCGAGGTGCACATCCGCACCGGCCTCAACGTCCGTCACGCCGACGAGCAGCTGCGCGGCACGATCGCGCTGCCGCACGGGCTCGGCAAGGAGGTCACGATCGCCGTCTTCGCCAAGGGCGACAAGGCGCGCGAGGCCGAGGAGGCCGGCGCGGACGTCGTCGGCGCCGAGGACCTGGCCACCCGCGTCCAGGAGGGCTACACGGACTTCGACGTCGCGATCGCGACGCCGGACATGATGCCGATCGTCGGCCGGCTCGGCCGCATCCTGGGCCCGCAGGGCAAGATGCCCAACCCGAAGGTCGGGACCGTGACGATGGACGTCGCGAAGGCCGTCGAGGAGTCCAAGGCCGGCAAGGTCGAGTACCGCACCGACCGCACGGCGATCGTCCACATGATCGTCGGCAAGACCTCGTTCCCGGACGAGCACCTGCTCGACAACTACCAGGCGATCATCGAAGAGCTGATCCGCGCCAAGCCGTCCGCGGCCAAGGGCAAGTACATCCGCACCATCACGCTCGCGTCGACCCAGGGCCCCGGCATCAAGGTCGACCCGTCGCGTACCAAGGACTTGATCGAGACGGAGGCTGCTTCCGCCGCTTAGCGCGCGAACAGCCTCTTCCAGAGACTCCGGCGACCATAAGACCGGGATAGGAGGAATCGCTTGAACCGAGAGCAGAAGGCTCAGGTCATCGACGAGGTGGCCGGGCAGATCACCGACTCCGAGGCCGTCTTCGCGGTCGACTACCGCGGCATCTCGGTGCCGCAGGCCGCCGAGCTGCGCACGACGCTGCGCGCGGCCGACGCCACGTTCCGCGTGGTCAAGAACACGCTGTCCGAGCGCGCGGCCGACCAGGCCGGCGCCGAGGGCCTCAAGGAGCTGCTCGACGGCCCGACGGCGATGACGTTCGTGCGCGGCGACGCCGCCGCGGCCGCCAAGGCGCTGCGCGACTTCCGCCGCGGCACCGGCAACACGCTGCTGGAGTTCAAGGGCGGCTGGATGAACGGCGCGCCGCTGACGCCCGCCGACGTCGACGCGATCGCCCAGCTCCCCAGCCGCGACGTGCTCAACGCGCGCCTCGTCGGCATCGTCGCCTCGCCGCTCACCGGCCTCGCCGCCGCGCTCGGCAACCTCATCGGCGGGCTCGCCCGCACACTGCAGGCCGTCGCCGACCAGAAGGCCGGCGGCGCCCCCACTGAGACTCCCACGGAGGAATAAGACATGGCTACCAGCACCCAGGAGTGGATCGACGAGCTCAAGTCGATCTCCGTTCTCGAGCTCTCCGAGCGCATCAAGGCGCTCGAGGAGGAGTTCGGCGTCTCGGCCGCGGCGGTCGCCGCGCCGGTCGCCGGCCCGCAGGGCGGCGGCGACGGCGCCGGCGAAGAGGCCGAGGAGCAGACGGCGTTCGACGTCGTCCTGACCGGCCCCGGCGACAAGAAGATCCAGGTCATCAAGGTCGTCCGCGCTGCCACCGGCCTCGGCCTCAAGGAGGCCAAGGCGCTCGTCGACGAGGCCCCCAAGCCCGTCAAGGAGGGCATCGACAAGGAGGAGGCCGAGAAGCTCAAGGCCGAGATCGAAGAGGCCGGCGGCTCCGTCGAGATCAAGTAGAACCCGCTTACCGAGCGGAAAGCACAAGGGGCGCGCCGGCCGGCGCGCCCTTTGTCATTTAAGGGACACGAACATGTGACGGTTGAGTGACGCTCGAGGTCAGATTTCGGAGCTTTTGATCGACCGTCGGGCGGTGTTTGGACCGGCGGTCGGTAGCTTTGCGGTCGGAACTGCGGAATCTTGCACCTGAGCGCGCGCCGGACATGATCGTCTGAAGCGCGCGGTCGGAGGGGGTGGTGCGACAGGGGTGTCGCCTCGAGGTTTCCGGCTGAACTCGACGACGGCCGACGGCGACACCGAGCACGGGTGGGCCGCGGCATGCGGTTTCCCCGACACGCCTCTTGTCACTTCTGCGCTTTCCCGAACCGGCTCACAGCGAGGAGACCTCGTACACGCCGCGTTCCACGCGGCGCTTCCTGCGCGGCCCGTCGCGCTCGATCTACGAGACCGCGGGCGCGCCGGCGCTGCTGGCGCGCGACCGTCGCTTCCGCCGCTCGCTGGTGCGTGGCCGATGCCGCCGCGGCCGCGCCTCGCGCTCGTGGTCGGCGTCACCGTCGTGGGCGAAGACGCGCTGCGACCGCTCGCGGCGCTGTTCATCCCGCTCGCGATCGGAGTCTCGAAGGCCATCGGCCTCTATGACCGCGACGAGCTGCTGCTGCACAAGACGACGCTCGACGACGTGCCCGCGCTCGTCCAGCTGACGACCGCGTACACGCTGCTGACGTGGCTGCTGGCGCCGGTGTTGCTCGACGGCACGCTCGGCCGCACCCAGGCGCTCGGGCTGTGGGTCCTGCTCCTGGTGGCCGGCGTCGGCGGGCGGCTGCTGGCGCGCGAGATCGCCCGCCGGACGACGCCCGTGGAGCGCTGCCTGCTCGTCGCCGACAGCGCCACGGGCGACCGCCTCTCGAGCCGGCTCGCCGAACGCTCCAGCGTCAGCGCGGTGATCGTCGAGCACGTCGAGCTCGACGCCGAGCACGACCTGGTGTCGGTCCTGCCGCGGATCGAGCACGCGATCCAGGCCGAGGAAGTCCACCGCGTGATCCTCGCTCCGCGCGCGCCGGACGGCGACGCCGTCCTCGACGCGGTCCAGCGCACGAAGGCGCTGGGCGCGAAGATCTCGCTGCTGCCGCGCGTGTTCGAGGTCGTCGGCACGCTCGGTCGAGTTCGACGACGTCGACGGGATGACCGTGCTCGGGCTGCGCCGCTTCGGGCTGACGCGCTCCTCGCGGCTCCTCAAGCGCGCGCTCGACTGGTGCGGGGCGACGCTGCTGATGCTGGCGCTCGCGCCGCTGCTGCTCGCGATCGCGCTCGCGATCAAGCTCGAGTCGCGCGGCCCGGTGCTGTTCCGCCAGACGCGCGTCGGCCGCGACGGCCGGCGCTTCGAGATGCTCAAGTTCCGCACGATGGTCGACGGCGCCGACGCGCTGAAGGCCGCGGCTGCTCGACCGCAACGAGGCCGACGGGCTGTTCAAGATCGCCGACGACCCGCGCATCACCCGCGTCGGGCGGCTGCTGCGCCGCACCTCGCTCGACGAGCTGCCGCAGCTGCTGCAACGTGCTGCGCGGCGAGATGAGCCTCGTCGGCCCGCGCCCGCTGGTCGTCGACGAGGACCGCAAGGTCGAGGGCTGGCACCGGCGCCGGCTGCACCTGACGCCCGGGCATGACCGGGCCACTGGCAGATCCTCGGCTCGGCGCGGATCCCGCTCGCACGAGATGGTGAAGATCGACTACCTCTACGTCGCCAACTGGTCGCTGTGGGGCGACGTGAAGATCCTGCTGCGGACGGTCCCGTACGTGCTGCGGGCCAGGGGGATGTGAGGCGATGGCACGGCTCGACGCGGACGTGCTGGTGGTCGGCGCCGGCTTCGCGGGCAGCATCCTCGCCGAGCGCCTGGCGGTCGCCGGCGGCCTGCGCGTGCTGCTGATCGACCAGCGCGACCACATCGCCGGCAACGCCTACGACTACGTCGACGAGCACGGCGTGCTGGTGCACAAGTACGGCCCGCACATCTTCCACACCAACGCGGGCAAGGTCGTCTACTACCTGTCGCGCTTCACGGACTGGCGGCCGTACGAACACCGCGTGCGGGCCTGGGTCGAAGGGCAGCTGGTCCCCATCCCGATCAACCGCACGACGGTCAACGCGCTCTACGGGCTGGACCTGCAGACCGACGAGCAGGTGCAGGCCTTCTACGACGAGCGGCCGAGCCGATCGACTTCATCCGCACCAGCGAGGACGCGGTGGTCTCGAAGGTCGGCCGCGACCTCTACGAGAAGTTCTTCCGCGGCTACACGCTCAAGCAGTGGAACCGCGATCCGTCGCAGCTGCACGCGTCGGTCGCGTCGCGCATCCCGACGCGCACGAACACCGACGACCGCTACTTCACCGACAGCTTCCAGAAGATGCCGGCGGAGGGCTTCACGGCGATGTTCGCGCGGATGGTCGACCACCCGCGGATCGAGGTGCGGCTCGTCGACCGACTTCTTCGCCGTGCGCGACGAGCTGCGCTGCCGGCACGTCGTCTTCACCGGGCCGATCGACCGCTACTTCGACCGCTGCTACGGCGAGCTGCCGTACCGCTCGCTGGAGTTCGCGCTGCGCACCGAGGCGACCCCGGACGGCGGGCTCGTCCAGCCCGTCGGCGACGATCAACGAGCCGGGCGCGGAGGTCCCGTACACGCGCACGACGGAGTTCCGCCACCTCACCGGCCAGCGGCTGCCCGCCTCGACGCTGATCGTCGAGTACCCGCGCGACGAGGGCGATCCCTACTACCCGATCCCGAGCGACGACACGAAGGTCGCTCTACAAGCGCTACGAGGCGCTGGCGGCGGCCGAGCCCGGCGTGACCTTCGTCGGGCGCCTCGCCCGCTACCAGTACCTGAACATGGACCAGGTCACGGGCCAGGCGCTGAGCACGTTCGCGCGGCTCGCCGACCGGCTCGACCTCGCCGTGGCCGCCTGATGCCCGGCGTCGCGCTCGCCCACGACTACCTGCTGGTCATGCGCGGCGCGGAGCGGACGTTCGCCGCGATGGCGGAGATCTGGCCGCAGGCGCCGATCCACACGCTGCTCTACGACGAGCGCGGCACGCATGGCCGCTTCGCCGACCGCCGGATCGTCACCTCGGGGCTCCAGCGCCTCGGCGCCGGCCAGCACAACTTCCGGCGGCTGCTGCCGCTGTACCCCGCCGCGGTGCGCCGGATGCGGCTCGACGAGCACGAGCTGCTCGTCGTCCTCGAGCAGCGCGTTCGCGCACGGCATGCGCGCGGCGCCGGGCGCCGCCCACGTCTGCTACTGCCACTCGCCGTTCCGCTACGCCTGGCACGACATCGGCGTCGCGCTGGCCGAGCCGCCCGCGCCGCTGCGGCCGGCGCTGTCGCTCGCGCTGCGCCGCCACCGGCGCTTCGACCGCCGCGCGGCGCGGCGGCTCACGGGCCTGATCGCCAACTCGCGCATCACGCAGGAGCGAATCCGGCGCTACTGGGGGCGCGACGCGCCGATCGTGCACCCGCCGGTGGACGTCGTGCGCTTCGTCCCGTCCGCCGGCGGCGAGGACCTGCTGTTCGTCGGCGAGCTCACGCGGCACAAGCGCGCCGAGCTGGCGCTCGAGGCCGCCGAGCTGGCCGGGCGGCGGATCCGCGTCGTCGGCGAAGGCCCGGAGCTGCCGCGGCTGCGCCGCCGCTTCCAGCGCTCGGCGCAGTTCCTCGGGCGCGTGGGGGACGAGGAGCTGCAGGACCTGTACGCCTCAAGCGACGCGATCGTCGTGCCCAGCGTCGAGGAGTTCGGGATCGCCGCGGTCGAGGCGCAAGCCGCCGGCCGGCCGGTGATCGCCGCCGACGCGGGCGGCGCGCAGGAGACCGTCGTGCCGGGCGAGACCGGCTGGCTCGTGCCGCCGGACGACGTCGATGCACTGGCCAAGACCCTGCGGCGGGACGTCGGCTGGTTCGACTCGGACGCGATCCGGCGCAACGCCGAGCGGTTCTCGACCGAGGTCTTCCAGAACAACCTGCTGCAAGCGGTCGATCGCCTGGTCGCCTAGCGGACGCCCGAGGTTCCCACGCGGACGTGGACGCCCGCGTACGTTTCGGATAGCGTCCAGAACGCGTCCGCAGGCCGCGTTGGAGCGCTCGAACTTCCAGCCGGACGCCGATCACGTGCTCGTCCTCCGGCTGAACATCGGCGTCGTCGGCGCTGCCTGCGCACTGCTGCTCGCGGCGCCCGCTGCCGAGGGGGCGAAGCGTCCGTCGCTGGTGGCCGTCGAGCACGCCGGGACGAGCGCGCTGATGCTTCGCTGGTCGGCCGCGATCCGCCACTCCGGCGTTCCAGCGCGCGCGTTCGACGTGCGCGCCGGCACGCGCCGCGTCGGCGTCAGGGCGGTCCGCCGCGGCCCGCGGCCGGAGACCCTGCGCCTGTCGCTCGCCCGCGCCGCCGCGGTCACGCACGTGCGCTACCGGGGGGCGACGAAGGCCGTCCGCGGGACCGGAGGGCGTCGGCCGCGAGCGCCGCGGTCGCGACCACCGCGGGCGCCGGCGAGGCGTCGCGGCTCGCCCACGAGCTCCGCCGCCGCGACGGCGGGCGCGGCCGAGGCTTCACAGCGCGGCGCCCGCGAGCGGTCGCAGGCGCCGACGAGCGCCGAGGTCCCAGCGGCTGCGGAGCCGGCCGCCCCCGCGCCGTGGAGCACGCTGCGCCCGCCGATCCTGAACGCCCAGCACGAGCTGATGCCGTTCGGCGCGCGCTCGTTCTGGCTGCAGCCGTGGCGGGCCTACCTGGACACGGTGCCGGGCAGCGTCCTGCGCGACGCCGTCGGCGTCAACTTCAACGTGGGCCGCGAGGACGCCGATCGGGCAGCGCGGCAGCTGGCCGCGGCCGGCGTGCGGCGCGCGCGGGTCGAGTTCGGCTGGGACTCGATGCGCTACGACGACCCGGCGCAGCTCGCGGACCCGGGCAAGGTCGACGCGATCCTCGGCGCCCTCGCTCGCAACGGCATCCGCCCGCTGCTGCTGCTCAACGCCCATCACGGCGCGCCCGGACCGGTCATCCACCATCCCGCTGCGGCTGGCCGAGCCGGCCCACGCCGGCTGCCCGCAGCGTCCGCCTGGACGCTGCCTCGGTCGTGCCCGGGCGCACCGGGTTCAATGCGCTCGACGGGTCCTACAAGGCCGCGGACGTGCTCGTCACCGCCGTCGGCGCCGGACGGGACCGCGACGCTCTCCAAGCCGCTGCCTCGCGATCTCGCCGCCGGCATCTACCCCGGCGCGACCCTGCGCTTTGCCCCGTTCGCGCCGCCGCGGCGCGCCGACGGCAGCCCGAACCCGGCGTTCGAGGACACGCTGGCCGGATGGCTGCAGTACGCCGGCGCGATCACCCGCCGGGCGCGCGAGGTGCTGGGCGGTGACGCCTTCGACGTCGAGATCTGGAACGAGCTCAGCTTCGGCTCGGACTTCCTCGACGCCGGCCGCTACTACGACCCTGTGCCGGAGGCGCTGCGCGGCGACGGCGACGTCCCGCGCGCGATCCTCGAGCGCACGGTCGCGTTCCTGCGTGATCCGCGCGAACGGCGTCGCGGGCATCGGGATCGGCGACGGCTTCGCCAGCGAGCTGCCGTGGCCGTCCGGCGCCACCGAGCCCGCCGGGGTGACCGCGATCGACAAGCACCCGTATCCGCCGGTGCGCGACTATCCGGAGGACCTCCAGACACAACACGACCGCGGTCGGGCCCGACGGCCACCCGACGGCCTGGACGCCGCGGATGCGCGCGTTCTTCCCCGAGTACTGGCTCAGCGGCCTGCAGACCGAGACGCTGGTGCGCGACCTCGCGCCCGCCACCACGTTCGTGTACGGGACGCCGCACGGCCGCCACACCCGCCCCGCCGGCGGCGCGCCGCCGCAGCTGTGGGTGACCGAGACCGGCCTCGACCTGGCCGACGAGCGGCTCCCGCAGGCCGAGCTCACCGTCGGCCGCCAAGCGCCACATCCTGACCAAGGGCGTGCTGCGGACGCTGCTCGCGCACGTCAACAAGGGCGTGAGCGCGCTGCATCTGTACGCCGCTCGCGGCGAGGTCTACGGGCTGCTCGGTGACGACGGCGCGACGCTCGACGCGCTCGGGCGCATGACCGCGCCGTTCGCGACCTCGCAGCCGCTCACCACCCCGCGCTCGCTGACCCTGCACGAAGTCGCCGACCGCCACGACCACGTGCAGTTCGCGGGCGACGGCGCCGGGCACCCGCCGCTCTACGACCGCGACGTCGTCGCCGTGCTGCCGTTCCAGCTCTCGGACCGGCGCTTCGCGATCGGCGCGTACGTGATGACGCGCGACGTCGCGCAGCTGCACCGGCCGACGGCACCGCGCGAGGACAGTCACGCGCTGGGACCTGCCCGCGGCGACCTTCCGGCTCGCGCTCGGCGGCCTGCACCCGGACGCGCGGCTGACGGCGAGCGATCCGCTCACGGGCGAGCCGGTGCCGGTGACGGTCGTCTCGCGTGCCGCGGAGGAGATCGTGATCGAGCTGCCGCTGACCGACTCGCCGCGGCTCATCCTCGCCGAGGACGGTTAGCCCACGCGCTGGAGGAACGCGATCTCGGTGTAGACGTGCATCGCGGCGATGCTCGGCCGGTAGCCCTGCTCCAGGTGCAGGACGGTCTCGTCGAGCTGCCGCTTGAGCAGTTGGACCGCGGTGTCCGGCGTGCCGGGCGGGCCACCCTCCCAGAACGGGTGATACGACGTCCCGATGTCCTCGATGACGTAGAAGCCTCCCGGCCTGACGGCCGGCCACAGCCCTTCGAAGGTGGCGATCGTGTGGCGGCCGATGTGGCTGCCGTCGTCGATCACGACGTCGAACGGGCCGTAGCGTCCGCGCCAGCCGCTCGAGGAACTCCGGGTCGGACTGATCGCCCTGCTCGAAGCGGATCCGCGCTTCGGCGATCGCCTTCGGATGGATGTCGACGCCGACGATCGTCGCCTTCGGGAAGTAGCGGCACCACATGCGCAGGGACTGGCCGCCCGCGAGCGACTCGTAGTCGCTGACCGAACTCGTCCCGCCCACGCCGATCTCGAGCACGGACCGGACGGCCTTTCGCCGAGGCCCGAGATGGCGGGCGTAGAGCGGCGTGTAGCTGTGCGACCAGGTCGACTTGTCGGTCCCGTAGTACTTCGCCAGCGCGTCGAGCGCGCCCGGACGGCTCGCCCAGAGGCGGCGCTCCTGGCGCAGGAGCGCCTGCTTCTGGCGTTCCGGCAGGACGCGGCCGATCGCTCGCCGGACCCCCCGGGCGGCTGACATCGACCGGAGTCTAGGCCCGGCGGATCGCGGTGAAGCGCGCGGTCGGCCCGTGCCGGCCGTGGACCGTGACGTCGAAGCCGTCCAGCAGCCGCAGGAGGTCGTGCTCGCCGTAGCCGTCGAAGTGCGCCTCGCCGACGATGCAGTCGCTCGCCGCCTGCAGGTCTCCCGCCTCCAGCAACGGCCACTCGGCGCCCTCGATGTCCACCTTGAGCAGGTCCACCTTCGCGCCGTCCAGGAGGTCCGCGAGCCTCACACACGACACCTCGACCCGCCGGCTGCGACGCCTGCTCGGTCAGCGAGGACGCCCAGCCCTCGGCGGCCACGAAGAACGGCGCCGTGCCGCGCTCGGGCGCGACGGCCACTTCCGCGACCTCGACGCCGTGCAGTCCGCGGACGTTGGCGCGCAGGCGCGCCGCGTTGCCGGGATCGGGCTCCGCGGCCACGATCCGCGCGGACGGGTACAGCGCCGCGAAGAACCGCACGGCGATGCCGGTGTTGGCCCCGAGGTCGGCGATCGTCGAGACCTCGCGACCCGCCGGGACCCGGTAGTCCTGGTCGAGGAAGATCTCCTTGGCCACGAGCATGTCGATGTAGTCCCACAGGCGCAGCGTGGCGGGCGTACCGTTCGGCGCGGTCACCCGCGCGACGAACGGCCTGCCGCCGAGGGGCAGCCCGCGGCCACGTGCCCACAGCGCCAGCGTGATGAGCGCGAGACGCAGGCCGGCGCGCCGCCCCGGCTCATGCCCGATCCAGCGGCCCGCGACCGACACGAACAGCGGCAGTCGCATGCTCAGCCGTCCCGGCGCGAGGTTCGGCTGGGCCGTCGCTCGCTCCCGCGCCGCAGGGTCCGGGCGGCGATCCGGACCGCCTCCCCGCGGGTCAGCAGCCGCTCTCGCCGCAATCGTGCGAGCGCCGGCAGCGCGCTGACGGCCGGGCGCGGCGGCGACGGCACGCGAACGTGGCTGGCCAGCACGAGGTATCCCGGCTCCTCGGCGAGCAGCCTCCCCGTCCACGCCCGGACGGCGAACGCCCCGAAGCGATCGGGGTCGGGCGCCGCCACCGCGCGCGCGGCGGCCGCGTCGACGAGCAGCGACGTCAGCGGCGCCTGCCGGATCGGGACGAGCCCGTGGCGGACGGACGCCAGCAACCGCTCCGTGCCGGCCTCGTCGCCGCGCGGCAAGGCGGCCTCGACGAGGCCTCCGCGCCCGTCGACCGGCCGGCTCGTGAGCAGCGGCGCGCGCGGCAGCTCGCCCGCGCCCTCGGCGACGGCGAGCAGGTGCTCGAGCGCGTGCGGGTGCGGCTCGACCGCCCGGCCCGAGCAGCCACAACCAGCCGCCGGCGGCGCCGAGCGCGAGCGCACCGGCGAGGTCGCCGGCGAAGCCGGGGTCGACCGGATGCGTCTGGCCGCCCAGCGCCTGCAGCGTCGCCTCCGAAGGGGCGCCCACGACGATCGTGGTCACCGCGCTCACCGGACGGGGCCGCCCAGCCCGTGCAGCACGCCGCGGCCGACGAGCCGCAGCGCCTCCGGGCTCCACCGGTTGCGCGGCAGGTAGCGCTTGAGCGAGCTGAGGTAGAGCCGGGCGAACGCGAGCCGCTCGGCCGGGGCGAAGGCGCTGCCGCGCAACAGCAGCAGCGTGTTCCGGACGTGGTAGTAGAAGCGCCCGCTGGTGTCCTCGATCGCCGTGTACGGCCGCTGGGTCTTGTGGACCACGACGCTCTCCGGAACGAGGTAGCCCGCGCCAGTGGCGCAGCGCCCGGGTCGTGTACTCCGTGTCCTCGTCCCAGATGAAGTACTCCGCCTGCGGAAGGCCCCAGCGATCGACGGTCTCGCGCGCCACGAGCAGCGAGACGAACGTGTTGGAGCGGATCAGCACCAGCCCGTGATCCGCCGCCTCGACCAGGTCGGCCGGGGAACGCCAGCGCGGGTGCGGATAGTTCATGGGATGCAGCGTCCCGTCGGTCCACTGCACCTGGCTGGAGACCATCGCGGGCCGCGTCGGCGCCCGGCCGATCCCGTCGTGCAGCGCCGCCAGCGCGCCCGGCGCCGGGATCGTGTCGTCGTCCATCAGCCACAGCCACTCGTGGCCGAGCTCGTGGGCGAGCCCGAGGCCGTGGTGGAACCCGCCGGCGCCGCCGCGGTTCTCCGTGAGCGCCTCGAGCCGGGCCTGGGGGAAGCGCTCGCGCACCATCTCCGCGGTGCCGTCGGTGCTCGCGTTGTCCACGACGATGATCTCGTCGACGGCCAGCGTCTGCTCCGCCAGCGCCTGCAGGCACTCCGCCAGCAGGTCCCGGCGATTGAAGGTCACGACGATCGCGCAAGTCATCGGAACGCGCCCCCCGCGGCTGACCACGGCGCAAGAGTAGCGGCGCGGTCGCTCCGTATAGTGGATCGAATGCAGTGGTCTGGCCTCGCCGTGCCGGCTGACCGGGCGCGACGCCAGCTCAAGCGGATGGCCCTCGCTTCGGGGCGACCGGTCCGCTGCGAAGCGTGTGGGAACGAGCTCTTCCGGGTCCTGCCGGTCCCCTGGCGCGGCGGCGTGAAGCTGCTGGGTGCCGAATCCGCGCTCGTGCGCGTCGACTGGGCCACGATGAACGAGCTGGCGTTCCGGCACGTCGAGGCCGAGCGCTGCGTCCGTCGCGCGGGTCCGGCGTGACGCAGCTCAACGTCCTGCTCACCCACCAGGACGCCGGCGCGATCGGGGCCAACGTGCGCTACCTGCAGGCCGTCGCCCCGGACGCGCGCTTCGTGGTCGCCCACGGCGGTCGCGCCGACGACTACGAGCGGGTCGCGTTCGCCGACAAGGTGTTCGTCGACGACGAGACCCTGCGCGGGCCCCCGCGCACCCATCAGTCCTACGATCGCACGCTCGCGGCCGTCCACGAGGCGTTCGTGCGCGACGACCCCGGCATCCGCTCGGTCTACCTCTTCGAGTGGGACCACGTCGTGCTGCGCGCCGACTTCGAGGCGCCGCTGGCCGAGCTGGCGCAGCGCACCGGGGCGGGCTTGCTGGGGAAGACGTGCGTGGAGCGGACCGCGACCAACTGGCACCACTACACGCGCTACCGCCGCGACGAGGCGCTGCTCGCCCATCTGCGCGCGCACTCTGTCCGCGACGATCCGACGCGCATGTTCGGGACGCTCGGCGACGGCTTCTGGCTCTCCCGTCCGGCACTCGAGGCGTACGTGTCGATCGGCGAGCGGCCCGTGGTCTACGGCGAGCTGTACGTGCCGACGATCCTCTATCACCTGGGCTTCGGCGTGGCGGAGATCCCGGCCCGCCTGTACGGGCACGTCCGCTACGAGCCGGAGGTGTCGCTGGCCGAGCTGCTCGCGCTCAAGCGGGCCGGCGGCTGGTTCGCGCACCCGTTCAAGACCCTCGGCGCGTTCGACCGCATCCTCGCCGCGCCCGGTCCGTGAGCGGCGACGCACGCGCGCGCCGCCTGCTGCAGGCGCTGCGCCACCCGATCAGCCAGAACGCCTTCGCGATCTACGTCGTGCAGTTCGCGATCTCGGTCCTGCCGTTGGTCACGTTGCCGTGGATCGCCCGCCGGCTCGGTGCGCGGCGAACTCGGCATCGTCGTGTTCAGCCAGTCGTTCTCGTGGATCCTCCTGCTGCTGATCGAGTTCGGCTTCAGCGCCTCGGGCACGCGCGCCGTGGCGCGCACCCGCGACGATCCGGAGCGGCTGGCGCGCACGGTCGCCGCGATCCAGGGCGCCAAGCTCGCGCTCTCCGGGCTCGCGGTCCTGGCCGGCCTGATCTGCCTGTTCGCCATCCCGATCTTCCGCGAGCAGCCGGAGTACCTCGCGCTGGCGCTGCTGACCGCGCTCTTTCAGGGCTTCAGCCCCGGGTGGTACTTCGTCGGCATCGAGCGGATGCGGCTGGTCTCGGCGCTCGAGGTGATCAACCGCGTCGTCGCCGCGGCGCTGACGATCCTGCTGGTGCGCGGCCCTGGGGACGGGTGGATCGTGCTGGCGCTATGGGCGGCCGGGACGCTGGCCGTGACGGCCACGTCACTCGTGCTGCTCTACCGCCGCGTCCCGTGGCTGCGCACGACCGTCGCGGACGTGCGCTGGGCGCTGGGGGAGAGCTGGCGGCTGTTCATCGGCGGCACGGCGGTCACCCTCTACACGACCGCCAACGTGGTCTTCCTCGGCATCCTCAGCACGACGGTTCAGACGGCCTACTACTCGACCGCGGAGAAGGTCGTGCGCGCGACGCCTCGCCTGCTGACGCCGATCCTGACCGCCGTCTACCCGCGCGTCGCCAGCCTGGTCGCGCGCGGGGAGCACGCGCGGGCGCGCCGGCTCACGCGCTTGGCGCTCGCGCTGCTGTTCGCCCTGTCGACCACCACCGCGCTGGCGCTGGTGGTGTTCGCGGAGCCGATCGTGCTGTTCCTCTACGGGGACGAGTTCGAGCCGGCGATCCTCATCCTGCAGATCCTGGCCTTGATGCTTCCGCTGTCCGCGCTGGCCGCCGGCATCGTCCAGCTCGAGTTGATCGCGTACGGCTTCGATCGCGAGTCGGTCGCCGTCGTGGTCACGGCCGCGGTCGTGGACATCGCGCTCGGCCTGTACCTGATCTCGACGCACGGCGCGAAAGGCACCGCATGGACGCTCGTGACGGTCGAGGCGGTGGCGCTGGGCGCGGCGCTGGTCTTCAGCCGCCGCGTCCATCACAGCTCGAGCACGGCGGCGTCGGTCGGGAAGTAGCGGCGACGAGCGGCGAAGAACCGTTCCTGACGGAGCCGCCGGTCGTGCTCGGCCCGCTCGGGCGCGCGCCGGGCGCGCAGCCGCTCCAGCGGGCCGCGGAGGGTCGACAGCGGCGAGCCGAAATCCGGGAACGTCTCGCGGTAGAGCGAGGACAGCGCCGGGCGCGCCGGGCGGCGCGCCCGCAGCCCGGCGACGAAGCCGGCGGCGATCGAGGGCAGCGCGGTCACGGCGCGCCGGTCGAGCGCGAAGACGTCGATCGCGACCTGCAGCAGGCGATGGCCCGCCACCGGGACCAGGTCGCGCCAGCGCAGGAAGCGCGCGCTGACATACGCCATGTGCCGGTGATGCATCCGGTAGCCCCACTCCTGGTAGGAGCGGGCGACGCGCGGCCCTTTCATGTGCACGGCGATCACCGATGGCAGGGTCAGGTGGCGCAGGCCGTCGTCGAGCAGCCGCATCGTCAGCTCGAGCTCGTTGCCCCAGATGAAGATGTTCGGGTCATAGCCGCCGATGCGCGTGACCGCGCGCCGGCTGAGCAGGGCCGCGCAGCCCCAGTAGCTCAGGAGACCGGTCGTGTACTCCTCGTCGAAGAAGTAGTCGCGCTCGATACCGCTGCGCACGCGGAAGGAGACGAGGTCGGCGCGGTTGGCCTCGGCGGCCGTGACGGCGCGAGCGAGATCGTCGCCCTCGAGATGGCAGTCGTCGTCGAGGATCAGGGTCCAGTCGCCGGTCCCGGCGGCGAATGCCCGGTTCCACGCGCTCGCGCCGACGTTGCGCTCGCGAGCGGATCACCCGCACGTCGGGGAACTCCTGCGCGAGCATCTCGGCCGTGCCGTCGCTGGAGGCGTTGTCGACGACGATCGGCTCGAGGCGGTCGCGCGGATACTCGAGGTCCTCGAGCATCCGCTGCAGCGTGTGCCGCACGGCATCGCGGCGGTTGTAGGCCAGCACCGCGAGCGTCACGCGCGGCAGCGCACCGGTCCGGGTCGGCGGGACGACGGCGGGCGCGACCGTAGGCTCGGAGGCCTTCATGCGGGCGATGGTATCCACGCGTGTCAGAGCGACAGGACGGCGCGCTCGGACGGGAAGTAGCGCCGCCGGCCGGCGTAGACGCGCTCGACGCGGGCGAGCCGGTCGCGCTGGGCGCGCCCGGGGTCGCCGAGCGCGCGCACGCGTGCCACCGGCCCGCGCATGAACAGCAGCGGCGAGGCGAACTCGGGGAAGTTGCGCCGGTACAGCGCCGACACCTCCGGCCGCAGAGGGCGGCGGGCCCGCAGCCCCGCGAGCGTTCCCCGCGCCAGCTCCGGGAGCGCCGTCAGCGCTCCGCGATCGAGCACCCGCCCGTCGAGCAGCACGCGCAGCACCCGATTGATCTGCACGGGCACGAGATCGCGCCAGCGCAGCGCACGGGCGGCCACGTAGGCCAGGTTGCGCTGATTGATCCGGTAGACCGGGACGTCGAGCTTGCGGCCCTCGAGCGGCGGCGGCTTCATGTGCACCGCGGCGATGTCGGGCACGTGCAGGTGCCGCAGGCCGGCGTCGAGCACGCGCATGGTCAGCTCGAGCTCGTTGGCCCAGAGGAAGATGTTGGGATCGAAGCCGCCCGTCTCTTCGATCGCCCTGCGGCTCAGGAGCGCGGCGGTGCCCCAGAAGCTGAGGAGCCCCGTCGGGTACTCCGCGTCGAAGTAGAAGTCGGGGTCATAGCCGCTGCGCGAGCGGAAGGTGACGAGGTCGGCGCGGTGCTCCTCGGCCGCCGCCACCGCGCGCGCCAGGTCGTCGCCGGCCAGGTGGCCGTCGTCGTCGAGCATCAGCGTCCAGCGGCCCGTGCCCGCCGTCAGGCCGGCGTTCCAGCCGCTGGCTCCGACGTTCTCGCCCAGGACGATGACCTTCGCGCTCGGGAACTCGTCCGCGACCATCTCCGGCGTCCCGTTCTCCGAGGCGTTGTCGACGACGATGACCTCGAGCGCCTGCGCCGGGTAGCCCGACTCGAGCGTGCGCTGGAGCGTCTCCCGCAGCCGTTCGAGGCGCTTGTAGGCGAGGATGACGACGGTGACGCGCGGAAGGGTGGTCATCCGGCCGGTTTGAGCGGGATCTGCCAGTCCTCGAGGCCGATGTAGCGGCTGTAGAGCGGGTGCTCGAAGCAGTGCAGGACGTAGCTCGAGTCGTTCCACCAGCTCGGGATCCGGCGCTTCCAGCGCAGCCCGGTGATCAGCCCGAGCTTGCGCGTGTCGTGGGCGGCGTTGAACTCGTTGATCGCCAGGTGCTCGCCGGCGAACTCGCTGTGCAACTCGTCGTCGGCGCCGATCAGGTCGTCGAAGTAGCACATGACCCGAGGCAGCAGGCAGGCGTCGGGAGCGTCGAAGAGCTTCAGCGCGGCAACGGTCGACGTGTAGTAGTCGAGGTCGAAGCCGACGAAGCCGACCGGCGTCTGCTCGACGGCCTCGATCAGCTCCGGCACGGTGTCGGAGACGTCGCCGAGCAGCAGCCGCGCGGACCGCAGGCGCGCGCGGAGCGCGTCCAGATCCATCTCGAACTGCCCCGCCCGCCAGAGGTACGGCAGGTCCCGGTTGCTGGTCGCGGGCGGCAGCCCGCCGCCCGAGTCGAGGCCGAACACCGCGATCTCGACTCCGGTGAGCTCCGTCACGTCGCGCGCGTGCTGCTCGAGCGCCACCAAGCCGTTGCCGCCCGCGACGCCGAACTCGACGGCCGCGATCGCGGGAACGCCGAGCCGCTTGGCCTGGCGGGCCGCGTGGCTGAGCCCGTAGGCGTACTGCGGATAGGGATGGGCGTCCCAGGTCAGCCGGCGCTCGAACGGCGCGTCCGCCTTGATCGCCGCCTGCAGCAGGCGGCCGGGCGAGACGACGTAATCGAGCAGCTTGGAGTAGCGGGCCATCCGGTCAACGTACCCAGCGGGAGCCCGCGCGGCCCGCGGTAGGGTGGCGCGGCGTGAGCGGCACCAGTCGACGACTGCTCGTGGTCAGTCATCCCAATGTCGTTCCTTCCAACCAGGCGGTCTATCTCGAGCTCCTGCACCGCGGCTGGGACGTCGTCGGCGTGATGCCGGACCGCTGGAAGGACCACTACCACCCCGACGGCTACGCGACCCGCGCGCTCGAAGGCCTCGAGGGGCGCATGCGGTTCGTGCCGGTGGCCGTCGCCGGGGAGCCGCAGCGCCACTTCTATCTCACGAACGTGCACCGCGTCATCCGTGAGCTCCGGCCGGGCATCGCGTTCATCGAGCAGGAGCCGTTCGCGATCCCGGCGCTGCAGTGGGGTGCGGTCCTGCACCACCTGGCGATCCCGTTCGGCCTGCAGGCGGACGAGAACCTGGATCGGCCGTTCCCGTGGCCGGCGAAGGTCATCCGCCGCTGGCTGCTGCCGCGCGCGAGTTGGATCGCGGCGCGCTCGCCGACCGCGCTGCGGGTGAATCGCGCCTGGGGGGCGAAGGGCGCGATGCACGTCGTCCCGCACACCGTCCCGGACTGGACGCCGGTGGAGCGCGTGGGCGATCCAGTGTTCACGGTCGGCTTCGCCGGGCGGCTCGTGCCCGAGAAGGGCATCACCGACCTGCTCGCGGCGGTGCGGCGGCTCGACGGCCCGGTGCGGCTGCTGGTCGTCGGGGACGGGCCGGTGCGCGAGCAGCTCGAGGCGGCGCAGCTGGACAACGCGACGATCGAGATCCGCCGGCGGATTCCCGAACGAGCGGGTCCGCGACGAGGGCTACGCCGAGATGGACGTGCTCGCGGTCCCGTCGCGCACCACGCGGACGTGGGCAGAGCAGTTCGGGCGCGTCGTGGTCGAGGCGATGCTCTGCGGCCGGCCCGTCGTGGGCTACGAGTCCGGCGAGATCGGGTGGGTGATCCGGACCGCCGGGGGCGGGATCGTGGTCCCCGAGGGTGACGTCGCCGCGCTGGCCGCTGCGCTCGCCGAGCTCCGACGGGACCCGCAGCGGCGCGCGCAGCTCGCCGCGGTCGGGTTCGAGGGCGCGCGGCGCCACTTCGGCGTTTCCGCAGCGGCCGACGCGCTCGAGGACCTGCTCACCGGGAGGGCCGGAAGCTGAGCGCCCGCGCGGCGATCGTGATCACGACGCACAACCGGCGCGAGGAGCTGCGGCGCGCGCTGGCGTCCGCGCTCCGGCAGACGGGCGACATCGAGATCCTCGTCTTCGACGACGGTTCCAGCGACGGCACGGCCGAGATGGTTCGCGACGAGTTCCCGGCGGTGCGGGTGCACCGCGAGCCGCGCGCGCTCGGGCTGATCGTGGCGCGCAACCGGGCGGCCGAGCTGGTCGACGCCCCCGTGATCGTCTCGATCGACGACGACGCCGAGTTCGTCGCTCCCGACACCGTGGAGCAGACGCTGTGCGACCTCGACGCGCCGGCGATCGGCGCGGTCGCGATCCCGCATCTCGACGTCAACAAGGACGGCCGGCAGGCGCCCCGCGCTCCGGACGGCGACGCCGTGTGGGTCACGTCGGTGTACGTGGGAACGGCGCACGCGCTCCGCCGCGACCTGTTCCTGGCGCTCGGCGGCTACCGCGGCGACTTCGTCCGCCAGGGCGAGGAGCTCGACTTCTGCCTGCGCCTGCTCGACGCCGGCTGGTGGGTCCGGCTGGGCCGGGCCGCGCAGCCCATCCTGCACCACGAGTCGCCGAAGCGCGATCTCGAGCAGATCGACGTCTACGGACGGCGCAACGAGATCCTGCACGTGTGGCTGAACGCGCCGGCCCGGTGGGTTCTGCCTCACGTCGCGTACCGGATCGTCAACGGTCTGCGGCTCGGACTCCATGCCGGGAGGCCGCGATCGATGCTCCGCGGGATCGTTCGCGGGTTGAGGGCCGCTGCCGGCGCGCGCGGCCGCCGGTCCCCGGTCCGCCCGGCGACGATCCGCGTCGACCACCGTCTGCGGCGCGAACGCGCCGTCCGGCTCGACGACATCGCCCCGGCGCTCTTTCCCCCGGGGCAGCGCCCGGCTACAACGCCGCGAGATGAGCGGCGCGGATGGCGGGATAGAAGCGCGCCACGCTGAAGCGCTCCGCCGCCGCGCGGGCGTTCTCCCCGATCCGGCGGGCCAGCTCCGGGTCGTCGAGCAGCCGGTTGATGGCCGCAGCCCAGGCCTGCGGGTCCTTGGGCGGCGCGAGCAGGCCGTCGAGCCCGTCCGTGATCGTCTGCGCCGGTCCACCCACCGACGTCGCGATCACGGGACGCCCGGCGGCCATGCCCTCGACCACGACGCGCCCGAACGGCTCTTCCCACGAGGGCAGCAGGAGCATGTCGACGGCGCGCATGATCGCGGGGATGTTCGGCCGCTGGCCGGCGAAGACGACGGCGTCCTCGAGTTCGAGCTCCGCGATCAGCTGCCGGAGGCCGGCCAGGTAGGCGTGATTGTCGAAGCGCGTGGCGCGGGCGGCGAACTTGATGTCGCCGACCATGACCAGGCGCGCATGGGGGTGCGTCCGGCGCACTTCGGCCAGGGCCCGGATGGCGGTGTCCTGGCCCTTCCACGGCGTGATCTGGGCGATCTCGGCGATCACCGGTCCCGGACCCGGCGCCAACTCCGCGCGGATCGCAGCCGTGGATCCATTCGGGCTCGCGAACGCCTCGACGTCGACCGGCTCGAACAGCACTTCGCCCGGCGTCCGGTAGCCCTCGCGGCGCAGGCTCTGCAGGATGTGGTCCGAGCAGCCGATCAAGCGGCCGGCGGCCGGGTCCACGAGCGCCCGGATCGCCTGGCCGACCCGGCCCGGAGGGGCGACGTCGTGCTGGTAGACGACGAACGGCGGCCCGCCGAGACGCCGGCAGATGGCGGCCACGATCCCCGCGCGCATCGACACCGCGTGCACGAGATGCACGCGGTGACGCGCCGTCGCGCGCCGCAGCGCGAGGCCCATCTGCCCGAGCTCGGCGACGGCGATCGGCGTGTCGCGGGGATCGAGCCGCAGGCTTCCCGTCGTCCCGCGCAGTGGGATGTGCTCCGCGCCGAGCTCGCGCGCGGCGTCGGCGAGCGGCCCGGCCGGCGAGGCCCACAGGTAGCGCACGTCCTGCTGGCGCTCCCGGAGCAGCTCGAGCGTGGTCGCCTCGGCGCCGCTCATGATCGCCGTGTGGTTGACGATCAGGATGTTCACGTCTCGGTCGCCCGCCTCGGTGGCCCGCTGGCCCACCCGAGCAGGAACCAGAGCAAGGGCATCAGGGCATAGAGGCCGCCCGTGAGCCACTGGCCCAGGCACACCACCAGCAGGGCCAGCACGGGTAGGGCCAGCGCCTCGCCGGCGAGATAGCGCCTGACGACGGCGATGAAGCCGAGCACGAGGATGCCCAGGAACGTCAGGCCGCCGAGCAAGCCGAGCGACACGAAGGCGTTCGACACGTCGATCTCCGTGCTGCCGACGGTGGGGTCGCCGCCGAGCCGCGCCACGGCCAGGTTCGTCGCACCCGGGCCGGCGCCCAGCGGGCTCGTGACGCCGGCGCGCAGGCCGGCCACGACGAGGTCCACGTGCAGGAGCAGCGTCGAATGACGGGGATCGAGCGGATTGACGAGGCCACCGACCTGGCGCGCGATCAGAGGGTTGCCCGACGCGGCGGCCGCCTGGCTGGCGACCGAGCCGTAGAACTGCAAGCCCGCGAAGGCCACCCCGATCCCGACCACCACGATCGCCGCCGCCAACGGCAGCCGGCGGGTGCGCAGCCCGAGCACGACGGTGATCGCGAGCACGGCCAGCACCAGCGCGCTGCGGACGGACGCGAACAGCACCGCGGTGGCCAGGACGGGCGCGGCCAGGATCAGCGCGGCGCGGCCGTGCAGGGCGCCGGCGACGGCGACGCTGAGCGCCCCGGCGATCCAGAGCGCGTACTCCTGGTTGCTCGAGAACGTGGAGAACGGACGCAGCGCCCGCCCGACGTTGAGCGACCGGTACGACGGGCTCGTGGTGAGGTGCACCCAGGTTTCGTCCCAGTCGGGCAGGTCGACCTGGGTCTGCCACAGCCCGTAGGCCGAGACCACGAGCGCGATCCCGACCATCATCACCAGCAGCCGGCGCACCAGCAGCGGGCTGCCGAGCTCCCGTCCCAGGAAGAACCACAACAGCGGCGCGGCGATGAACAGCACGCCGCCGAGCTCGACTGCGATCCCGCGTCCCGCCGGGTTCAGGACGCCCAGGACGGCGAGCCCGATGAAGACGAGCACGAACCCCGACAGCGCATCGGTGACGAGCGGACGCCGGCGCGCCAGGAAAAGGCTCGCGAAGAGCGCGATCGAGACGACCGGGCCGATGAGGATCAGCGGGTCGTTGCCGCCCCAGCCCGCCTGCGAGATCAGCAGGCGCCGGATCAGCGCCTCGAACGGGAGCGCCGCCAGCGTCAGGAACGCGGCGGCGGCGGGGCGGCGGACGGCGACCGCGAGCATCATCGCGATGAACGAGACGGCGATCAGCAGCCGCAGCTGGTTCGGCCGCTCGACGATCACCCACGCGATCGCGGCCGCCGGTACAACGGCCGCGAGCGCGGCCGCGTAGCGCGCGTCGCCGAAGGCCGAGCGCGGGGAGCCGACGAGCACGGGCCTCAAGCCAGCACCTCCGCGTAGGCCTCGGTCACCCGCGACCAGGCGTACGGCAGCGCCAGCTCCCGTGCCCGCGCGCCGATGCGCGCGCGCCGGGACGCGTCACGGCCGAGGTCCGCGAGGACCGCGGCGATCGCGGCCGGCTCACGCGAGACGACGAAGCCGTTCTCGCCGTGGCGGACCAGCTCGTCACTGCCCTCGGTACGGGTGACGATCAGCGGCAGCCCGCTGGCGGCCGCTTCGAGCATCGCGAGCCCGAACGGCTCATAGCCCGACGGGAAGACGAACGCATCGGCGGCGGCGAGATAGGGCGCCGGCCGGACTTGGCGCCCGACGAAATGCACCCGTGCGCCTGCTCTGAGGGCTTCGGCACGGGCTTGGAAGCCCGCTCGATCACCGTCTCCCACCACCAGCAGCTGCCAGGGCGGCGACTGGGCCACGGCCTCGAGCGCGAGGTCGAGCCCTTTGCGCTTCCAGTCACCGCCCATGAAGACGGCCAGGGGCGCAGCGGCGACGCCGAGCTGCCCGCGCACGCGCGCTCGGGCCTCGGGATCGGGCCGGAACTCGTCAAGGTCCACGCCGTTCGGGATGACGCGCACCTTCTCGGCCAGGGAAGGGAAGAAGCGCCGCAGGTCGTCCGCGAGGCCGGGGGAGACGGCGATCACCTCGCCGGCCCGGCGATAGACCCAGCGCTCCGCGGCCAGGTTCATCCAGCGGTCCGCCCGCTCGTTGAGGCGGTAGGCCAGCGTGTCGCGCCGCCGCCGGGAGGTGCGCTGCTCGAAGAAGGCGTGGTGAGAGAAGTGGGCGCACACCACGTCCGCCGTGAAGGGCACGACCGCGCCCTGCGTGACCAGCCGTCCGCGTCCGTAGCGGCGCTCCGCGATCGTCGCGGCCAGCGCGAACCACGGGAACGACACCGACGCCGGGCGGCGGGGCCCGGGGACCCTGACGACGCGCAGCCCGGGGCTGGGCGGCAGCCGGCAGATGTAGGCGATGACGGTGACCGCGAAGCCTCGCTCGGCCAGCCCGCCGGCCACGCGGCACATCACCTGCTCCATCCCGCCCTCGTCGGCGGCGACCACCGGTGCGACGATGGTGACCGAGCGGCGGTCAGTCGCCACCGCTCTCCCGGGCGCCGTGGCGACGGCGGCCGAACGTCGTCACCACCCCGAGGGGACGGACCTCGAGGTGCTCCAGCACGCCGGCCAGCTGCTCGGCGCGGTCCTTGGAGTCGCGGCCGAGGCGGGCGACGATGACGACGCCATCGGCGTTGCGCAGGAGCGAGACGGCGTCAGTGACGTGTTCGACCAGCGGCGCGTCGAGGATCACGAGGTCATAGCGCTCGCGTGCCTCGTCCAGGAGCGTGCGCATGCGCGGCGAATCGAGCAGCGTCTCGGCGGCGGACGGCTCCGATCCGGCCAACAGGGCATCGAAGCCGTGCGCGGGGTCCCCGTTGAGCGGGACACGGGTGACGGACGCCTCCAGGCTGAGCCGGTCGCCGTCGAGCACCGCCGGCAGCAGCGCTCCCTTCGTGTTCGTGGCGAGCAGGTCGCGCAGCCTCCAGTCGCGCGTGTCCGCCTCGATCAGCAACGTCCGGACCTGCGATGTCGCGGCGGCGGCGGCGAGGTGGGCGGCGACCGCGCTCTTGCCGCTGTCGGCTTCGGCCGCCGTCACGGCCACCGTGCGCAGCTCGGTGCCGGGGCGCAGGTAGGGGAGGCTGGCGCGCAGACGCTGGAACGCGCTGGCGTCGGCGGGCGGGAGCCCGGCCGGGTCGAGCTGGGGACGCTGGGCGCCGCTGCGGCCGATCGAGGCCAGAACGGGCAGTCCGAACGCGCGCTCGGCATCCCGCGGGCGCCGGAGCCGGCGGTCGAACTGCTCGAGCAGGAACGCGAGCGCCGTGCCGATCAGCAAGCCGATCAGCGCGCCGAGGATGCCGGCCTGCATCGGCTTCGGCGCCGAAGGCGAGGTGGGCTCGGTCGCGGCCTGCGCGACCGTCACGGAGCCGTCCTGCACGGACGCGAGCAGGCGCAACTGGTCGGCGTCGCGGGTCAGCTGCCGCCGGCGGGAACTGGGGAGCCGCCGGTTGTCGAGCTCCTCGAGCACCGAGCGCCGGGCGTTCTCGATCTGGTTGCGCGCGGCAGCGCGCCGCAGGTCCACGAACGTGTCGGCGTACGTGTTCGCCACGCGGGCGGCCTCCTCCGGCGTCCCGGCCGTGGCCGTCACCCCGACGAGGTCGGACTGGCCGTTGGCGGCGGAGACGACGCTGGTGGCCACCGTGGTGTCGGTCCAGTCGCCGCCGAGCCGTCGTGCGGTGCGCTCGGCGACCGTGTTGAGCGAGATCAAGCCGAGGTTCGTCGCGGCATTGCGCTCCGGCGTCCCCGGCGTGCCCGTCGCGACGCCCGTGACGAGCTGGCTGACGTTGGAGTCCCGGAACAGCAGCGTCGCCGTGGCTTGGTACTCGTCGGGCTGGCGTGACGAGTACACGACGGAGGCGCCGGCGGCGAGCGCGCACGTGAGCACGATCACGGCGAAGCGCCGCCGCAGGACGCCGATCACATCGCCGAGATCCGCGGCCCCAGAGGCGTTCGAGTTGGTGGCGGCCATAACAGCGCGGATGCCGGCGGGCCGGCGATCACGCCAGTCACAGTAGCGGCGCAATGGCGCGGTACCGTGAACCGGTGCCGTGGGGTCTCCCCATGCGTTCGGCGAGGACCCTCGGATCCGCGCTCGCCGTCGTCGCGATCCTCGGCGCCGGCGTCCTGCTTCTGACCTCGGCGGATGGCGACGCCGGGGAGCTCCAGATCCTCACGCGCTCGCAGACCGAGCTGCGCCGCGACGGTGCGCGCGTGCGCCTCCCGGCGCGCGCGTCCGTGCGTGCGTACCTGAGCGCCTCCGGCGGAGCCTGGCGGATCCCGATCAGCGTCCGGACCCGAGCGCGCGCCGGCGCGGTGACCACGCTGCCGCTGACGCCGACCGGGCGAGCGGCGGCCGACAGCTGCGTCCGGCTGACGCTCGTGATCCGCGGTGGCGCCCGAACCGCGTCGCGGTCGCTCGAGCCGGACCGCAAGGTCTGCGCGCCGCCCGCCGAGGATGCGCGCTACACGCCGTCCAGCGTGCCGCCGGTCGATCGTGCGCAGCTGACCGGCCTGCCGTTCGGCGCTCGATCGCACTGGCTGCAACCTTGGCGCGCGTGGTCGGACACGCCGCCCGCCGCGCGGATCGCGGCGGCGGTGGGCGTCAACTTCAACGTCGACGCCGGCGCCGCGCCGGCCGCGGCCAGAGCGCTCGCGGCGCGCGGCGTGCGCCGGGCCCGCGTGGAGTTCGGCTGGAACAGCCTGCGCTACGACGATCCGCGCCGGCTCGTCGATCCGCAGCGAGCGCGTCGCCTGCTGCTCGCGCTCTCCGACGCCGGCATCCGGCCGTTGATCCTGCTCAACGCGAACCATGCTGAGCCCGGCCCTGCGCGCCACGATGCGCTGCAAGTGCGCGAACCGGCGCCGGCCGGGGCGCGCACGGTCCGTCTCGAGCCCGGTGCTCGCGTACAGCCCGGGCTGACGGGCTTCGACGCGCTCGGCTCCGACCGCCGGCCGGACGTGCTGATCGTCGCGGTCGACGCCGCGGGGACCGCGACGCTGTCGCGTCCGCTCCCACAGGCGCTCGCGGCCGGTCCGCAAGCGGTGACGACCTTGCGCTACGGCCCGTTCCAGCGCCCGCAACTCGCCGGCGGCGCGGCCAATCCCGCCTTCGAGGCCACGCTGCGCGGCTGGCTGGACTACGTCGGCGTGATCACGCGCTTCGCCCGCGACACGCTCGGCGACTGGGACTTCGACGTCGAGATCTGGAACGAGCTCAGCTTCGGCGCGGACTTCCTCGACGCCGGCCGCTACTCCGACACGCTGCCGGACGCCGCGGGCGACACCAACCAGGCGATCCTGGCCCGCACCGTGGCGTGGCTGCGCGACCCGGGCAACCGCGTGGGTCCCGTCGGGATCGCCGACGGATTCGCCGGGCAGACGCCGTTCGCCGCCGGCTCGACCAGCCCTCGCGGCCTGACCGCACTCAGCAAGCACCCGTACGTGCAGGAGAAGCGCTTCCCCGAAGCCTCGGTGCAGCACGCCGACCAGCGCCTGCTGGACGCGACCGGCCGTGCGCAGGAGGCGGCCTTCGTGCCGCGCTATGCGTCCTACTTCCCCGAGTACTGGCTCAACGCGATCCAGACGGAGACGCTCGTTCGCGATCTCGCGCCCGAGACCACCGAGATCGCCGGCGTGGCGCATGGGCGCACGACGGCGCCCGCCGGCGGCGCCGCGCCGGAGATGTGGTTGACCGAGTTCAACCTCGTCGCGCCCTCGCTGGATGCGACGCGTCCGGGCCCGGACGGTTCCCGCGCGCGAACCGAGCTCGCGCACGCGCGGGCCAAGGGGCTGCTGCGCACGCTGATCGCCTACGTCCACGCCGGTGTCACCGCGATCGACTTCTACGCGGCCACGGGCAACGACTACGGCCTTGCGGCGCCGGGCTTTCTGTCGACGGGCGGTCGCGGGAACGCCGGCGCGCCGCTCTCCGCCGTGGGCCGGCTGTCCAACGCACTCGTCGACGCGCGTGCGCGCCCGCGGGCCGCTCCGCTGCGCGTGGAGTCCGTGGCCGACGTCGCCGGGCGCACGCAGTTCGAGGGCGATGGCACGGCCGCTCACCCGCGGCTGTACGACCGCGACGTGCTGGCCGCGCTGCCGTTTCGGGCTCGACGATCGCGACTGGGTCGTCGGGGTCTATGTGATGAGCCGGGATGTCCGGCGCGAGACGCCGGCCGAGCCGTATCGGCTGACGCTCAGAGGGGCCGAGCTCGCCCGCGCGGCGCTGTACGACCCGCTGACGGGCCGCTTCGAGCCCGTGCGGATCAGCCAGGGCACGGGCGACCGGGTCGTCGTCGACCTGCGCGCGACGGACTCGCCGCGGCTGCTCTTTCTCTCGAGCGCTCGTTGAGACCGCCCGGATGGCTCCGGTCCCGGGTGGGTACGCCGTGCCAGGACGTGGCTGACATCCTGCTCGTTTCCGAGGACGTGATCGGCACCAGCATGGCGGGCCCCGGGATCCGCTACTGGGAGCTGGCCGGCGCGTTGTCGGAGCGGCACGACGTGACGCTGGCGGCGCCCAACCACCCCGACGTCACGAGCGACCGGTTCACGCTGGTCACGTATGGCGACCGGCGCGTGGCCGGCTTCATGGGCGACTTCGACGTCGTCATCACCCAGCGGGTCTCGGCCGCGATGGCCCACGTGGCGCGGCGCGAACGCGTGCGAGTGATCCTCGACGCCTACGACCCGTCGCTGATCGAGGCGCTGGAGATCCTCTCGGGTGAGTCGGAGGAGTTCCAGCGCGAGCGGATCCGCCGGATGCACGTCGAGCTCAAGGCGGCGCTGCTGGTCGCCGACGCGGTCATCTGCGCGAGCGAGAAGCAGCGTGACCTGTGGCTGGGCGCCTTGCTGGCGCTCGGGCGCATCACCCCCGACGCCTACCGCGAGGACGTGTCGCTGCGCACGCTGGTCGACGTCGTGCCGTTCGGGACCCAGGACGGCGAGCCCCGGGTCACGGGTCCGGGGTTCCGGCAGCGGCTCGGCCTGCGCGAGAGCGACAAGGTCCTGCTGTGGGGCGGCGGGATCTGGAACTGGTTCGACCCGCTGACCCTGATCCGCGCGGTCAAGCTGCTGAGCGAGCGGCGCGACGACATCAAGCTCGTGTTCATGGGCCTCAAGCACCCGAACGCCAACGTCCCCGAGATGGAGATGATGCGCCGGGCGATCGCCCTGGCGACCGAGCTCGAGCTGCTCGACGAGGCGGTCTTCTTCAACCACGGCTGGGTGCCCTACGAGGAACGCCAGAACCACTTCCTCGAGGCCGACGTCGGGGTCTCGACGCACTTCGACCACCTGGAGACGCGCTTCTCGTTCCGGACCCGGGTGCTCGACTACTTCTGGACCGGCTTGCCGGTCGTGGCCACCAAGGGCGACTCGATGGCCGACGTGATCCTGCAACGCGATCTCGGCCGGACCGTCGAGTTCGAAGACCCGGAGGCGTCTGGCCGCGGCGATCGTCGAACTGGTCGACGACGAGCCCAGGCGCCGAGCCGTGCTCGAGAACCTGGCGCAGGTGCGCGAGGAGTACCGCTGGAGCCGGGTCACCTAGGCGATCGACACGATCATCGCCCGGCTGGGTCCCGCGCCGCGCCCGCAAGCTGTCGGGGGCCGAGATCGTCGCCCTCGCGCAGCTCTATCGCTACAGCTTCCACGACGTGTGGGCCGACAAGGGTCCGGTCGCCGCAGCCACGACCCTGCTCGAGCGCGCGGCCGGCGTGATCGCGCGTCGGGGATGACGACCCGTGAGACGGTTTTAGTTTTCTTGACCCCACCGCTATCCTGGGGCCACTCGACCGATAGTCGTAGCCGTCCACAGCGCCCTTCCCGCCACATACGGGAGCCGGGCCGGACGGGGTCCGTGAGCGTCGAGCGCCCCTCGCCGGGGGGTCCGCCTCCCCCTGTGCTATCTTGGCTGGTCGCGCCCGTATGCCTTCGGCACGATTCGCGCACCTCCGCCCGCTCCACCCCGACCTCCCCGAGGAGTCGCCGTCTTGGCTTCTGTTGATGCTCCCCGCACGCGCCGTACGTTCGCGCGCCTCGACAAGTCGATCGATGTCCCGAACCTGATCGACATCCAGAAGAAGTCCTTCGCCTGGCTGGTTGATCCGGAAGGCGGTGGGTTGCGGGAGACGATCGACGACATCTCCCCGATCGAGGACTACACCGGCAACCTCGCCGTGCAGTTCGGCGAGTTCACGTTCGACCAGCCGGTCGCCTCGCTCGACGAGTGCCGCGAGAAGGACCTCACGTACGCGCGGCCGCTGACCGTCACGGTCGGCTTCATCAACCGCGAGACGGGCGAGATCCGCGAGCAGTCGGTGTTCATGGGCGACTTCCCGTGGATGACCGATCGCGGCACGTTCATCATCAACGGCACCGAGCGCGTCGTCGTCACGCAGCTCGTCCGCTCCCCGGGCGCCTACCTGATGGAGCCCAAGGATCCGGAGAAGCAGGTCTTCGTCGCGAACCTGATGCCGGCCCGCGGCTCGTGGCTCGAGCTCGAGATCGACAAGAAGGGCCGCGTCTACGTCCGCATCGACCGCAAGCGCAAGCTGCCGGTCACGGTGCTGCTGCGCGCGATGGGCTACAGCACCGACGAAGAGATCCTCAAGCTCTTCGACGACAGCCTCTACATCCGCAACACGATCGACGCCGACACCGAGGTCACGCGCTCGGAGGAGGGCGCGCTGATCGAGCTGTTCAAGAAGCAGCGCCCGGGCGAGCCGCCGAGCGTGGACAACGCGCGCGCGCTGCTCAACCAGCTCTTCTTCGACCCCAAGCGCTACGACCTCACGCGCGTCGGCCGCTACAAGCTCAACTCGCGCCTGGGCCTGGACATCGACCTCGACGTCCGCACGCTCACGCACGACGACATCCTCGCGCTGGTGCGCGAGCTCGTCCGCCTGCCCACGATCCTCGGCATCTCCGAGGAGCTCGACGAGGACCTCAAGGACTACGCCGCGGAGGCGCTCAGCCGCCCGCGCGAGGCCGTCGAGGAGCACCTGGACGAGTACGAGCACTTCGGCAACCGCCGCCTGCGCACGGTCGGCGAGCTGATCCAGGAGGCCTTCCGGATCGGCCTCTACCGGATGGAGCGCGTCGTCCGCGAGCGCCTCACCACCGAGGACGCGGACACGATCACGCCGCAGACGATCATCAACATCCGCCCGGTCGTGGCCGCGCTGAAGGAGTTCTTCGGCTCCTCGCAGCTCAGCCAGTTCATGGACCAGACGAACTCGCTCTCCGGCCTGACGCACCGACGCCGCCTGAACTCCCTCGGCGCCGGCGGCCTCACGCGCGAGCGCGCGCCGATCGAGGTGCGCGACGTCCACCCGACCCATTACGGCCGCATGTGCCCGATCGAGACGCCGGAGGGCCCGAACATCGGCCTGATCGGCTCGCTGTCGAGCTACGCCCAGGTCTCCGAGTACGGCTTCGTCACCACGCCCTACCGCGTCGTCAAGGACGGCGTGGTCACGGACGAGATCGTCCACCTGGACGCGACCAAGGAGCAGGAGCAGCTGATCGCGCAGGCCAACGAGCCGCTCGACGAGAAGAACAAGCTGACCGGCGACAGCATCCTGTGCCGCACGCAGGCCGGCCAGTACGTCTACGTCGCGCCCGACGAGGTCGACCTGATCGACGTCTCGCCGGAGCAGGTCTGGTCCGTCGCGACGGCGATGATCCCGTTCCTCGAGCACGACGACGCCAACCGCGCGCTGATGGGCTCGAACATGCAGCGCCAGGCCGTGCCGCTGCTCAAGACCGACGCGCCGCTGGTCGGCACCGGCATGGAGCTCCGCGCGGCGCACGACACGGGCGACCTGCTGCTGGCGACGCAACGCCGGCACGGTCGACTTCGTCGACGCCACGCGGCATCGTCGTCATCACCGACGACGGCGCCCGTGACGAGTACGACCTGCAGAAGTTCATGCGCTCCAACCAGGGCACGCTGATCCACCAGAAGCCGTGCGTGAAGGCCGGCCAGACGGTCGCCGCGGGCGCACCTGCTGGCCGACGGCTCGAGCTCCGACAAGGGCGAGATGGCGCTGGGCAAGAACCTGATGGTCGCCTTCATGTCCTGGGAGGGCTACAACTTCGAGGACGCGATCATCCTCAGCCGCCGCCTGGTCAAGGACGACGAGCTCACCTCGATCCACATCGAGGAGTACGAGATCGACGCCCGCACGACCAAGCTCGGCGACGAGGAGATCACGCGCGACATCCCGAACCGCTCCGAGGAGTCGCTGCGCAACCTCGACGACCGCGGCATCGTCCGCATCGGCGCCGAGGTCCAGTCCGGCGACCTGCTGGTGGGCAAGGTCACGCCGAAGGGCGAGACCGAGCTGACCGCCGAGGAGAAGCTGATCCGCGCGATCTTCAAGGAGAAGGCGCGCGAGGTCCGCGACACGCGCCTGAAGGTGCCGCACGGCGAGGGCGGCGTCGTGATCGACGTCAAGACCTTCAGCCGCGCCGCCGGCGACGACCTGTCGCCGGGCGTCAACGACCTCGTGCGCGTGTTCGTGGCCAAGAAGCGCAAGATCGCCGAGGGCGACAAGCTCGCCGGCCGCCACGGCAACAAGGGCGTGATCTCCAAGATCGTGCCCGAGGAGGACATGCCGTTCCTCGAGGACGGCACGCCCGTGGACGTGATCCTCAACCCGCTCGGCGTGCCGAGCCGCATGAACATCGGCCAGATCCTCGAGACCCACCTCGGGTGGGCCGCGGCCCAGGGCTGGTACGACGACGGCACCGAGGCCTACAAGAACGCGCACGAGTTCGAGGACAACGGCCGCGTCTACGTCGCCACCCCGGTGTTCGACGGCGCGACGGTCGAGGACGTCGACCACGCGCTCGTGCAGTGGCAGAAGGAGCACACGGGCGCGATCCGCATGGACATCGACGAGAAGCGCCGCGCGGGCGAGAAGGCCAGCGGCAAGCTCCAGCTCTTCAACGGCCGCACCGGCGAGCCGTTCGAGAAGCAGGTGACCGTCGGCTACATGTACATCCTGAAGCTGCTCCACCTCGTCGACGACAAGATCCACGCGCGCTCGACCGGCCCGTACTCGCTCGTCACCCAGCAGCCGCTGGGCGGCAAGGCGCAGTTCGGCGGCCAGCGCTTCGGCGAGATGGAGGTGTGGGCGCTCGAGGCCTACGGCGCCGCGTACACGCTGCAGGAGATGCTCACGATCAAGTCCGACGACACCGTCGGGCGCGTGAAGGCCTACGAGGCGATCGTCAAGGGCGAGAACATCGCCGAGCCGTCGATCCCCGAGTCCTTCAAGGTGCTGCTGAAGGAGATGCAGTCGCTGGCGCTCGACGTCAACGTCGTCTCCGACGACGGGGCGCGCGCCGAGATGGGCGACGAGGACGACGACCTGCTGCGCGCCGCCGAGGAGCTCGGCATCGACCTCTCGGGCGTGCGCGCCACCGACGGCCAGGCCGCCGACGAGACGCGAAGCCCTCGAGATCAACGAGGGCGAAGAGGGCCAGACCGACGACGACGAGGCGACGGACGCGGGCTACATCGAGACCGCCGCCGCCCCCACTGACGGTGAGGAGACCGAGTAAGTGATCGACATCAACAATTTCGACGCCATCGAGATCGGTCTCGCGTCCTCGAAGCAGATCCGGAGCTGGAGCTCCGGCGAGGTGACGAAGCCCGAGACGATCAACTACCGCACGCTCAAGCCCGAGAAGGACGGCCTGTTCTGCGAGCGCATCTTCGGTCCGACCAAGGACTGGGAGTGCTACTGCGGCAAGTACAAGCGCGTCCGCTACAAGGGCATCGTCTGCGAGCGCTGCGGCGTGGAGGTCACGCGGTCCAAGGTGCGCCGTGAGCGCATGGGCCACATCGACCTGGCCGCCCCCGTGAGCCACATCTGGTTCTTCAAGGGCGTCCCGAGCCGCATCGGCTACCTGCTCGACATGGCGCCCAAGGAGCTCGAGAAGGTCCTCTACTTCGCGGCCTCGATGGTCACGTGGGTGGACGAGGACGCGCGCGCCGCCGACCTCGACGAGCTGGCCGGCAAGGTCAACGAGTCGCTCGACGAGTACGCCGCCGAGAAGAACCTGCGCCTGCAGGAGATCGACGAGTCGCTCGAGCGCCGCGACGAGTACCTGCGCACGGGCTCGCAGGCCGGCTTCTCCGAGGAGGACCACCTCTGGGCCGACCACCTCGACCTCAACGTCAAGAAGCTCGAGGACGACGAGCGCACCAAGCACGTCAAGGACATGCGCAAGGCCCTCGAGGCCGACCGCGCGGACACCGAGGCCTACATCGAGGACGCGATGGAGCGTCTGCGCCAGGTCTGGGATCTGTTCCAGGACATGACGCCCAAGCAGGTCGTCAACGACGAGACGCTGTTCCGTGAGCTCAAGGAGCGCTTCGGCTCGCCGTACGGCTGGGGCGAGTACTTCCGCGGCGGCATGGGCGCCGAGGCGGTCCGCGACCTGCTCGAGCAGGTCGACCTCGACGCCGAGCGCGACGAGCTCGAGGACCAGGTGCGCACGGCCAAGGGCCAGAAGCAGCAGCGCGCCGTCAAGCGCCTGAAGGTCGTCTCGGCCTTCCTGCACTCCGGCAACAAGCCGGAGATGATGATCCTCGAGGCCGTCCCGGTGATCCCGCCGGAGCTGCGCCCGATGGTCCAGCTCGACGGCGGCCGCTTCGCGACCTCAGACCTCAACGACCTCTACCGCCGCGTCATCAACCGCAACAACCGGCTCAAGCGCCTGCTCGACCTCGGCGCGCCGGAGATCATCGTCAACAACGAGAAGCGGATGCTGCAGGAGGCCGTCGACGCGCTGTTCGACAACGGCCGCCGCGGCCGGCCCGTCACGGGCCCGGGCAACCGCGCCCTGAAGTCCCTGAGCGACATGCTCAAGGGCAAGCAGGGCCGCTTCCGCCAGAACCTGCTGGGCAAGCGCGTCGACTACTCGGGCCGCTCGGTGATCGTGGCCGGCCCGTCGCTGCGCCTGCACCAGTGCGGCCTGCCGAAGCTGATGGCGCTCGAGCTGTTCAAGCCGTTCATCATGGCCCGGCTCGTCGAGCGCAAGGCCGTCCAGAACATCAAGGCGGCCAAGAAGATGGTCGACTCGATGATCCCGGAGGTCTGGGACGTGCTCGAGGAGGTCATCCACGAGCACCCGGTGCTGCTCAACCGCGCGCCGACGCTGCACCGCCTGGGCATCCAGGCCTTCGAGCCGGTGCTGGTCGAGGGCAAGGCGATCCAGGTCCACCCGCTCGTCTGTCACGCGTTCAACGCGGACTTCGACGGCGACCAGATGGCGGTCCACCTGCCGCTGTCGGCCGAGGCCCAGGCCGAGGCGCGCGTGCTGATGCTCTCGTCGAACAACATCCTCTCGCCGGCCCACGGCGCGCCGCTGGCGACGCCGACGCAGGACATGATCCTCGGCACCTACTACCTGACCTACGGGCTCGAGGCGGAGGAGCTGAGCGACGATCGACCCGGCGACGTACGAGCCCAAGGTGCACGTGTTCCGCACGGCCCAGGAGGCCGAGCTGGCGTACGAGCACAACATCGTCGAGCTGCACGACATCGCGCAGTACCGCCCCGAGTGGGTCGGCGGCGGCCACGTCACCACCACGGTCGGGCGGATCATCTTCAACGACAAGATCGAGCGCGCGCTCGAGGAGACGATGGGCGAGGACTTCGACCGTTCCGCCTACACGTTCATCAACAAGTCCCTGCGCAAGCGCGACACGACGCAGTTCGTCGACGACCTCGTGCAGGCCTTCGGCGCGAGCGCGATCTCGCAGGTCCTGGACGCGTTCAAGGACCTCGGCTTCCGCTACGCCACCCAGGCCGGCATCACGATCTCCAAGAACGACGTGGTCGTGCCGCCCGCCAAGGCCGAGATCCTGGGCCGCTACGAGCAGGAGGTGGCCGCCCTGCAGGAGCAGTACGAGGACGGCCTGATCACGCAGGAGGAGCGCCACCTGGCGGTCACCGACAAGTGGAACGCGGCGACCGACGAGGTCGCCGACGCGATGATCGCCAACATCGAGAAGACCGACCAGCTGAACTCCATCTACATGATGGCCTCGTCCGGCGCCCGCGGCTCGTTCAAGCAGATCCGCCAGCTCGCCGGCATGCGCGGCCTGATGGCCAACCCGAAGGGCGAGATCATCGAGCGGCCCGTGAAGGCGAACTTCATGGAAGGCCTCGACGTGATCGAGTACTTCACCTCCACCCACGGCGCCCGCAAGGGCCTCGCCGACACGGCGCTGCGCACGGCGGACTCGGGCTACCTGACCCGCCGGCTCGTGGACGTCGCGCAGGACGTGATCATCCGGATCGAGGACTGCGGCACCACGGAGTTCCTCGAGACGCCGCTGTTCAAGGCCACCGGTGAGCCGGAGGGCATGCTCGTCGGCCGCGTCGCGGCCGCCGACGTCAAGGACGGCAAGACCACGATCGTGGCCAAGGGCGAGGAGATCTCGCTCGAGACGTTCGCGGCGATCGTGGCGGCCAACCAGCAGGCGGCCGACGCCAACGGCGCCGGGATCAAGATCCCGGTCCGCTCCGTGCTCAAGTGCGAGGCGACCGTCGGCGTGTGCCAGAAGTGCTACGGCCGCGCGCTGGCGACCGGCAAGACGGCGATGATCGGCGACGCGGTCGGCATCGTCGCCGCGCAGTCGATCGGCGAGCCGGGCACGCAGCTGACGATGCGGACGTTCCACACCGGCGGCGTCGCCGGCGCGGACATCACGCACGGCCTGCCGCGCGTCGTGGAGCTGTTCGAGGCGCGCAAGCCGAAGGGCCTGGCGAAGATCGCCGAGGTCAGCGGCGTGGTCTCCGTGGAGGACACGGACAAGGCCCGCACGATCGTCGTCACCGACGAGGCCGGCGAGGAGCACCGCTATCCGTTCCCGCGCCGCACGCGCCTGCACGTCGCCGAGGGCGAGGTGATCGAGGCCGGCCGGCAGCTCAACGAGGGCTCGCTGTACCCGCACGAGCTGCTCGACCTGCGCGGCCGCACCGACACCGAGGTCTACCTGGTCAAGGAAGTCCAGGAGGTCTACAAGTCCCAAGGCGTGGACATCCACGACAAGCACATCGAGCTGATCGTGCGCCAGATGCTCAAGAAGGTGCGCGTGGAGCAGAAGGGCGACTCGGACCTGCTGCCGGGCCAGTTCGTCGACCGCCACGAGTTCAAGCGGATCAACGACAAGGTGATCGCCGCGGGCGGCGAGCCGGCGCAGCACGCCGAGATCATCCTCGGCATCACCAAGGCCTCGCTGGCCACGGACTCCTTCCTCTCGGCGGCCTCCTTCCAGGAGACGACGAAGGTCCTCACCGACGCGGCGCTCGAGGGCAAGATCGACCGCCTCGCGGGCCTGAAGGAGAACGTGATCATCGGCAAGCTGATCCCGGCCGCCACGGGGCTCAAGCGCTACCGCTCGATCGAGATCGAGCCGTCGGAGCCGCTGCCCCGCGGCATCGACGACGTCGGCCTGCTCGAGGGCGACGACCTCGCCGCCGAGCTCGGGCTCTCGGCGACGACGACGGCCTGCAGGGCTTCGGCCCGGCCTTCGACACCACCGAGCTGGACGAGATCAACGCCGGCTTCGGCCCGGCGGGCGGCTCGTTCGACGACATCGGCGCCGACCTCGGCGGCGACGACGACCGCTAGGGACTCGTCCCACCTGACCGCCGCGAAGGGCCCCGCTCCGGGGCCCTTCGCCGTTTCAGGTCAGCAGCGGGCCGGCGCGGCGGCGCCGGGCACGAGGCAAAGCGTCTTGCTGCGCGGCTTCCCGCGCCGCAGCGTGTACTGCTTGACGCGCCCGACGGTGTTGGCGGCGGTGACGGACACGGTCACGACGGCGCCGACCCGCAGGCGCTTGCGGAACATCTTCGTCAGCGACACGCTGCCCTTGGCGCTGGTCGTGAACACCCGTGGCTTTCGGGCAGTTCTTGCGCTTGCCGGTGCACGTGACGGTCACGTCGGCGCCCACCGGCGCCTCGGTCACGCGCAGGCTGTCCACGAACGTGGTCGAACGGCCAGCGCTGTCGCCGCTCGAACGCGACGACGCGCGCTCACGCCGGCCGGCGGCGTCGGCGCCGTTGCAGTCCTGGTCGAGGCCGTCGTCGAGGACCTCGGGCGCACCCGGGTAGACGCGCGAGTTCATGTCGTCGCAGTCCGCGGCGGCGAGGCGTTGTCCTGGTCGGCGTCGACTCCCGGTGCACCGCCACCGCCGGGACCGGGCGTCGCGGTCGGGGCCGGCGCCGGCGTGCCGGGCGGCGGGGGCGACGGCGGCGGGGGCGAGCCCCAGACGCCGTTGTAGCTCGGCGGCGCGCCGTGGGCGCCGTTGCAGTTCGGCGTCCCGCCGCCGAAGGCGCCGTAGTTGGCACCGCCGGCCGCGTCGAGCGCGCTGGCCCAGCCCCAGCGGTTGTTGTCGGCCAGCGTCCAGCCGAACCAGTGGTTGCGGTAGCCCTCGGCGTTGCGCATGTCGCCGCCCTGCTGCTGGCACACGATCCAGTTGCGGCCCTGGTGCAGGTAGCCGACGGTGGTGGTGCCGACGGCCACGAGCGACCCGCCGGTGATGCCGTTCCCCGGCCGGTACCAGCTGCACTCGTACCTGCCGCTGCCGATGTTGGTGCACGGAACCGCTGCTTGCCCGAAGGCCGGTTCCGTCACGGCGAGCGCCATCAGCGCGCCCGCGATGAGTCCTACCCTCATCCAGCCGAAGTCTGCCGGGCGCTGATTGGTGAAACCTTGGGGCTGCGTTACGGTCGTCGGTATCGTCGCGGGCGAGATGTCCACGCCCGCCGAGGTCAAGGCCCGCCTCGACGCCGAGCGCCGCGGCGGGCCGTTCCTGCTCTACCGCGACGGCGAGGGAGCGCAGGTGATCGTCTTCCTCGAGGGCGAGCCGCTGACCATCGGGCGCCGCGCGGAGCGCGACGTCGCGCTGTCGTGGGACACCGAGGTCTCGCGCCTGCACGCCCAGCTCGAGCCGGTCGGCAGCGACTGGATCGTCGTCGACGACGGGCTCTCGCGCAACGGCACCTACGTCAACGGCGAGCGCGTCAACGGCCGCCGCCGGCTGTGCGAGGGCGACCGGCTCGTCTTCGGCGAGACGCCCGTGCTCTTCCGCGCCCCGGCCGACGCGGAGGCCGAGTCGACGGCCGCGATCGCGATCGGCCGCGGCACGATCCCGCTCAGCGAGGGCCAGCGCAGGGTGCTGGTCGCGCTCTGCCGGCCGTTGAAGGACTCGGCCTACGCGACGCCGGCCACGAACAAGGACATCGCCGACGAGGTCCACCTCTCCGTCGACGCCGTCAAGGCGCATCTGCGGATCCTGTTCGAGCGCTTCGGGCTCGACGAGCTGCCGCAGAACCAGAAGCGCGCGCGGCTCGCCGCGGTGGCGCTGGTCAACGGGGTGGTACGCCAGCACGAGTTCTGACCGCGTGGAGGAACCTCCACGCCCCGGAGCGTGCACCAGCGCTTCGGATCTGGTCAGATACGGCCCATATGCCGCCAGGGGAGGCGGCGAGAGGGCTTATCTAGGAGGGGTTCATGCTTCGAAGGCGACCGTTGACGGTCGTGGCAACCGCCGCGCTGCTGCTGGGCGCGGGCGGGACGGCGTTCGCGGACGACACGCTGCCGGGCTCCGACACCGCGCTGGTCGAGGTCTACGTCCCGAGCCAGGCCGACGTCGACAAGCTGGCGCAGTCGTACGACCTCGCCGAGTACAAGCGCGTCGAGGACGACGGCCGGATCGTGCTCAACATCGACGCCGACCCGGCCGAGCGCGCGGCGCTGACGCGCCGCCGGCTACCAGATCGGGCGCACGATCGAGGACGCCCGCACGCGCGCCGCGGTCAACGAGGAGCGCGAGGCGACGGCGGCGCAGGAGAAGCTCGCCGGCGACCTGGCCGAGAACGGCCTGCCGCAGGGCGGCGCCAAGCTCGAGGGCCAGTCCGTCGTGCCGCTGCCGGGCGAGACCGTGATCCAGCGCGCCAACAAGTTCACCAACTACGCCGGCACGTTCCTCTACGTCGAGGCGCACAACAAGGCGACCGTCCGGGTCGCGGGCTGCCAACACCGCCTTCACCGGCCCGACGCTGGCGCTCTCGTTCGCCGGTGCCGACGGCGTCTTCGGCGAGCGCCGCCAACATGGGCCGCTTCATCGACGGCGACACCGACGCCCGACGAGTACCTGTACCACCGCCAGCTGGTCCGGCTGACGCCTGAGCAGGCCGCGATCCCGGCCTCCCAGATGACGGTCCGCGTGGCCGCCAGCTCCGGTGCCGTCGACACCTTCCCGGTCACGGAGTGGCTCGGCACGACGCTGCCGCCGAACGTCGCGGGCTACCAGAAGGGCTTCTTCAACCGCTACCAGGACCCGACCGAGAACCGCGCCCAGCTCGACGCGCTGGCCGCGCAGTTCCCGAACCTGGTCACGCCGGTCAACCTCCCGAACCTCACGAACGGCTACCAGCGCAAGTCGCAGGCGATCATGTACGGGACGAACGGGATCGGCGTCGCTCCGCCTGCCACCATCGGCCCCGCGGTGATCGACACCACGGGCGAGATCACGGCCGCGCAGCCGGTCGCCAGCATCCCGTTCACCGCCGCCGCCGGGCAGACCGTCCTCGCGACCGTGGACGGGATCCCGTCCGGCTCGACCGACCTCATCCTGGCCATCAAGGACCCCGCCGGCACCACCCTGCAGACGGTCGACACCGGGACGAGCCCGGAGGTCATCAACCGGACGCTGACCACGGCCGGCACGTACACCTTCGAGGTCTCGGGCTTCCAGGGCGCCCTCGGCGACTTCACGTTCAGGCTCCAGCCGGTGCTCGTCACCTCCGCGCAGGCAGCAGCCTCCGCGGTCGTGCTGACCGCGAACGAGTGGGGCCACACCGGCGGCGACGAGGTCACCGCCGAGTTCAGGAACCCCGGCGCAAACAACGCTCCACTGAGCGTCGCGGTGACGGGCAAGGACATCGTCGTCAACCTGGCGACGAGCGACACGGGCGCGCTCACGAGCACGGCCGCGCAGGTCGTCGCCGCGATCAACGCCAGCCCCGCGGCCGCGGCGCTGGTGAGCGCCATGACGTATCGCGGCAGCGCCGGCGCCGGCGTCGTACAGGTCCGCGCCAAGGTGAACCTGGACGACTTCCTCAACGCTCCGGCGCACGTCCAGCGCGGTCCGTTCCAGCAGCGCGTGTACCGGATCGGCTCCGTCCGTGACGGCTCGAAGGTCGGCGTCTTCCTCTACTGCCAGCAGCACGCTCGCGAGTGGACGACGGGCCTGACCTGCGTCGAGACCGCCGAGCGGCTCGTGCGCAACTACGCCACGGACCCGCAGACCAAGAAGCTGCTCGACGAGGTCGAGATCTTCGTCCTGGCCAACGTCAACCCGGACGGCGGCCACTACTCGATGTACGACTTCAACGCGCAGCGGCGCAACATGACCAACCACTGCCCCGTCAATGGCGCCTCCGACCCGGCCGCCCGCAACGCCTGGGGCGTCGACCTCAACCGCAACAACGGCGAGTACACGCTGTTCGACGGCTACGCCGGCGCCTCGTCGAGCTGCACCAGTCGACACCTTCGCCGGCCCGGCGGAGTACTCCGAGCCGGAGATCAAGAACGAGAAGTGGGTCGCGGACACGTTCCCGAACATCAAGTTCGCCAACAACATCCATTCCTACGGCGGCTACTTCATGTGGTCGCCGGGCTCCTACCGCAACGACGGCCAGCGCACGACCGCACCGGCGCCGAACATCGGCATCGAGCAGTACTTCTTCCAGGCCGGAGAGAAGATCCTCACGCGCATCAAGGAGCATCGCAACACGGTGATCCTGCCCGAGCGCACGGGCCCGATCGCCGACGTGCTCTACTCGGCGGCCGGCAACTCGGCCGACGACCAGTGGTACCGCAAGGGGATCATCTCCTACTCGTTCGAGACCGGGGCGGACCGCTTCACCTCGACGACATCCGGCACGGAGCGGATCATCACGGGCTTCCAGCCCTGCTTCAGCGGAGTCGGGACGGGCGGCGCCACGGGCGTCTGCAACGAGAACCTGATCAACGAGGGCCGCGACCAGGCGATGGAGTTCGCCAACGGCAACTTCGGCATGGTCGAGTCCGCCTACGACTACGCGATGGACACGACGCCGCCGAACACGGCGATCGAGATCGACACCGACCGGGCCACGGCGCCGCCGGTGAACTTCCGCTTCAAGTGGCTCGACGAAGCGGCGGTGATCCACTACACGACCGACGGCTCGACGCCGACCACGGCCTCGCCGACGTACAACGCCCAGCGGGCGCGCGGCATCGGCGAGGTGCTGCAGATCACCCGCCTCGGCATCCACGACATCAAGTGGATGGCGGTCGACATCAAGGGCAACCAGTCCGCGGTGCAGACCCAGCGGGTGCTGATCGGGCCGGAGGGCACCGTGGGCGGAACGGTCCCGCCGACGCTGTCGCTGACGCTGGGCGCGGGGGCGGCCTTCGGGGCGTTCACGCCGGGCGTCGCGCGCGACTATTTCGCGACGACGACGGCGACGGTCACGTCGACGGCCGGTGACGCGGCGCTGATCGTGCTCGACCCGAGCTCGTTCCACACGAACAAGCTGGTCAACGGCTCCCACGCGCTGGCGCAGGAGCTGCAGGTCAGAAACAGCGCCGGCGCCTACCAGACGATGCCGGCCGGCGTCCGGTTCTGGGGCGGCCCGACGTCCGGCGAGGCCGTGCCGATCCAGTTCAGGCAGTCGATCGGCGCGAACGAGCCGCTGCGGACGGGCAGCTACGGCAAGACGCTGACGTTCACCCTGTCCACGACGAACCCATAGCCCATTCCCGCAGCACGTCCGCGTGCTGCGGGAGCAGGCCGAGGTCGGGCTCGACGCTCACCAGCAGCGTCGGGCCCGATCGTCGCTGCGCCCAGTCGCGGCAGGCGGCGTCGTGGGAGTCGTCGATCCACGCCAGCGGGCGCTCCGGGCCGGCGTAGGCGTCGATCCCGGCGAGCTTCCAGTGCGCGGCCGGCTCGGGGACGTCCGGGAAGCGGATGTACGGCCAGCCGCGCGGGAGGTCCAGCAGGTGGGGCAGATGCGTGTCCGCGCGGTCCTCCCAGCCCGTGCACCAGACACACTCGAACGACGGCGGCGAGCGCGCGCAGCACGTCGGCCGCGCGGCGCGAGAGCAGGTGCGGGATGCCGTCGACCTGCGTGCCGACGAGCGTGCCGGGCTCGGCGCGCGAGCCGCCGTAGAGCGACAGCACGCCGTCGACGTCGACCAGCAGCAGCGGGACGGTCCTGGGACCGGTCCCGGGCGAAGTGGGGTCCGGAGACTCTTGCCGGGGCGTGCCGTTCACGGCAGCGTCATGGTCCCATGCGCTTCCTGGCTCGAAACGCCGGTCAGACGGCCGCGGAGTACCTGGGCGTCCTGCTCGTGGTCTCGGTGGTCATCGCGGCGATCGCGTCGTCGGCGATCGGCATCGACATCGCCCGCCGGGTCTCGGAGCTGGTGTGCGAGATCGGTGGCGGCTCGGACTGCGGCGCACACGCCCGCGAGGCCGTCCGCCCGCAGGTCCGCGACTACGAGAACCAGCACGGCGACCGACAGGTCTTCGACGCCAACGACGGCAGCGACGTCCCGGGCGAGCGGGTCCGCGTCAACGGCGACGGGCCGACCGGCGACCCCGAGGCCGACGCCGCGCACGACAACTTCGGGCGCATCTACGACTACTACATGGACAACTTCGGCCGCGACTCCTACGACGACAACGGCGCGCCGCTGATCGCCACGATCGACTACCGGCGCAACCCCGACAAGCCGTTCCGCAACGCCTATTGGGACCCGAACCGGCGCCAGATGGTGTTCGGCGACGGCTACGCGGCGCCGCTGGACGTGACCGCGCACGAGGTCACGCACGCGATCACCGAGCGCTCGGCCGGGCTCGTCTACGAGGGCGAGTCGGGCGCGCTGAACGAGTCGATGTCGGACATCTTCGGCTCCAACCTCGACCCGGACGACTGGGAGATCGGCGAGGACCTGCCCGGCGGCGCGATCCGCAACATGGCCGACCCCAAAGCCCACGGCCAACCCGGTCACGTCAACGATTACCTCGACACGGACGCCGACCACGGCGGCGTGCACACCAACAGCGGCATCCCGAACCGCGCCTACGTGAACATGGTCGACTCGATCGGCCGCGACGCCGCACAGCACATCGTCTACACCGCGCTGACCGAGCACCTGGAGTCCGACTCGGGCTTCGAGGACTTCCGCACCGCGTCGCTGCAGGCCGCCGAGGACCGCTACGGGCGCGACTCGTCCGCAGTACCGCGGGGTCAACGAGGCGTTCGCCGCGGTCGGGCTCGATGGGACCTGGGAAGCGCCGCGCTAGCCGTATTTCTCGGCCAGGTCGGCAAGCTTGGCCTGCAGGTCTTCCAGGCCCTCGGGCGTATCGTCGGCCTGCCAGGTCACCTCGTGGTCGCCGTAGCTGATGGCGTACTCGTAGGCGTCGGGCATCGGCTCGGACTTGACGGACTGGACCGTCGCGAAGTCCGAGTCCTCGACCAGCCCCGCGAGCTCGTCGCGCTCGGACGCGGTGAGCTTGACGTCCTTGGCCTCCTGGTCGAGCCCGCGCTGCCGTTCGAACGAACCCGTGGCGTCCGGGCGGACGATCAGCTTCTCGGCCTCGCCGGCGATCCCACCGCCGCGCTCGTACTCGAGCGGGCCGCTGAGGCTGCTCGAAGACGGATCGTCACCACCGCAGCCGGTCAGCGAGAGGAGCGCGACGGCGGCGAGGGTCACGAGTGTTCGGGCCGGCATCACTCCAGTCTGCCAGCGGCTCGCTCAGCTGTAGCGCTCATAGAGCTCGGCCAGCAGCGACTCCAGGTCGAGCACGCGCTCGGGAAGGCGCTCCGCGCTGCCGTCGTCCCAGCGCACGCGGTGCGAGCGGTAGCGGATCGAGTACTCGAACATGTCGCAGCAGCCGGCGCGCTTCGGGCTTTTCACCCGGGCGAGATCGGCTCGGCGGAGTGCGCTCGCGAGGCTGCGCGCCGTGCGGTCCGACAGCTTGAACGACGCGCGGCCGATCGTGCCGCGGCCGTTGCGGTCGATGCGCATCGACTCGCTGATTCCCGCGATCCCGCCGGATTTCGAGTACTCGACCGTGCCGCCGAGGACGGACGCTGCGGAGGACTGCCGGGGGCCGACGGCGAAGACCAATCCCGCAAGCGCGATGAGGACAACCAGTCGCACCGTCATCTAGAGAGTTTGGCAGGTCGTCTTGAGGGAATCTTCATATGTATCGCTAGGCTGGCGCGATCCGCGCTCAAGGGTCGCGGGCCGGGGACCGATGTAGAGAAGGAATCGCCGGGGAGGTCGCTCAAAAGGGCGACTGGCGAGGAATCTCTGCCGAACTGACGTACGAGGACACGTGTCGCTGAATCTGGGCATTCTGCTGGCGTTAACCTGCGCGTTCGCCACGCAGCTGGGCTTTCTCTATAAGCACAAGGGCGCCAACCAAGCGGCCACGGTGGATATCCGCCATCCGTTCCGCACGGCCCTGAACCTGTACTCGTGCAAGTGGTTCGCGATCGGCATGGCGATCGCCGCCGGCGCGTTCCTGTTCCACGTCGCCGCGCTCGCCTTCGCGCCGCTCAGCGTGGTCCAGGCCGTGCTCTCCACCGGCGTCGTGATCATGGCCGTCATGGCCGAGCGGCTGTTCGGCTTCCAGGTCGGCCTGCGCCAGTGGATCGGCGTCGGCATGACCGCCCTGGGCCTGGTCCTGCTGGTCATCACGCTGCCCGCCGTCAAGGACGAGCACTCGGCCTACTCGCTCGTCGGCATGATCGCCTTCGAGGGCGCGATGCTCGCGATCGGCGCGCTGTTGATCGGCGGCAAACACCTCGGGATGCCCGACCACCATCACGGCGTGATGCTCGGTGCCGCCGCCGGCGTCCTGTTCGGCGTCTCGGACATCGCGATCAAGGCCCTGACCGGTGCCGACGGCATCGGCGCCGTCATCTCCTCGCCGTGGCTGGCGATCACGCTCTTCGCCTCCGTCGTCGCCTTCTACACCTCGGCCCGCGGCCTGCAGGCAGGTGAGGCCGTCCCGGTCATCGCCGCCACCTCGACCGCGGCCAACGTCTCCTGCATCCTGGGCGGCATCATCGTCTTCGGCGACCCGATGCCCTCGGACGCCCTCGGCATCATCGTCCAGGCCTTCGCCTTCGTGCTCGTCGTCGTCGCCGCGCTCGTCACGCCGCCGCCGATTCGCGCCGCCGCCGCCAACGCCTGACCCCACGGCCGCCTCGCGGCGCTAGGCTCGCAACGGCATGCTGCCGCTGCGGGATCTGCTCCGCGAACTGGAACTCGAGGTCGTCGCCGGAGAGGCGGGCCTCGACCGCGCGGTGCGCTGGGTGCACATCTCAGAGCTCGCGGACCCGACGCCGTGGCTGTCGGGCGGTGAGCTGCTGCTCACGACCGGGCTCGGGCTCGACGACGAGCGCGCGTACATCGGCCGGCTCGTCGAGCACGGGCTGACCGGGCTCGGCTTCGGCACCGGCTTCTCGCACGCCGAGGTCCCCGGCGCGCTGTGCGACGCCGCGGCCGAGCACGGCTTTCCGTTGTTCGAGGTGCCCTACGAGGTGCCGTTCATCGCGATCACCGAGAAGGCCTTCTCGCACCTCGTCAACGAGCAGTACTCGGTGCTCCGGCGCGCCCTGTCCGCGCACGAGCGGCTCGAGCGCGTCGTGCTCTCCGAGCGCGGCCTTGAGGGCGTTGCGAGCGAGCTGGCGGCGACGATCGGCGGCCCGGCCCTGATCTTCGACGGCCGCGGCGACCTGCTGGCGAGCCGCGGCGACGCGAAGCTCGCGGCGCTCGCCTCCGAGCTGCGCGAGCGCATCCGCGCCGGCGGGCGGCGCAGCTTCGTCCCCTCCGCGCTTCCTGCGGGCGCGCTGGCCCTGCCGGTCGCGCGCGGGGCGCACATCGGCCGCGGCGAGGCCCCGGCGCCCGAGGCGTGGCTGATCGCGGCCCGCGACGCGGGCCCGCTGACCGAGCTCGACCGGCTCACGCTGCACCAGGCGGTCACGATCGTCGCGCTCGAGCTGTTGCGCCGGCGCGTCGTCGACGACACCGAGCGCCGGTTGGCCGGCGACGTGATGAGCGCCCTCGTCTCGGGCGACCTGACCGGGGCCGAGCTCGCACGCCGGCTCGAGCCGTTCGGGCTGCGCGAGCGCGCCGGCGCGCTCGTGCTCGCCCCCTCGCGCGCCGCCCGCGCCGCGGTCGAGGAGGAGCTCGCGCACGCCGTGCGCGAGGAGACCGGCGGCGGGCTCGTCGCGCCGGCGGGGAGCTTTCTGTGCGCGCTGCTGCCGGCGGCCGGCGACGACGAGCTGTTCGCGCTCGCGGAGCGCCTGCACGCCCGCGTCGCGCGGATCGCCGGCGAGCCGCTGCCGGCCGGCGCCGGGCGGGCCGTCGCGCCCGGCGAGCTACGGCGCGGCTTCCACGAGGCGCGCTGCGCGCTCGAGGCGCGCGAGCTGACGCTCAACGGCTCACACGGCGAGCTCAAGCTCGCGACCTACCGCGACCTCGGCTCCTTCCAACTGCTGCTCTCGCTGCAGGACGACGACGCGCTGCGGCTGTTCTGCGACTCGATCCTGGCCCCGATCGAGGACTCCGAGGGCGCCTACGGCGGCGAGCTGATGCGCTCGCTGGAGACCTTCATCGAGTGCAACGGACAGTGGGAGCGTGCGGCGAAGGCGCTCTTCTGCCACCGTCACACGCTGCGCTACCGGATCCGCCGCGTGGAGGAGCTGACGGGGCGCTCGCTGGACAATGCCCGTGACCGAATCGATTTCTGGCTCGCGCTGCGAGGCAGGGAGCTCGTTTCGTCACCCGAAGCCGAAGCCGGACGACGGTACATCACCGAAAGGAACTAGATGAAGGTCGGCGTCCCCACCGAGATCAAGACGGACGAGTACCGCGTCGCGCTGACACCGGCCGGAGTGCGCGAGCTGGTCGAGCACGGCCACGAGGTGGTGATCCAAGAGGGCGCGGGCGAGGGCTCGGCGATCGCCGACGAGGAGTACACCTCGCAAGGCGCGCGGATCTTGGGCGATGCCGCGGCCGTGTTCGCCGAGGCGGACATGGTCGTCAAGGTCAAGGAGCCGCAGGCCGTCGAAGTGGCGATGCTCGAGCCGCGCCACACGCTCTTCACCTACCTGCACCTGGCGCCCGATCCCGAGCTGACGCGCGGGCTGGTCGAGTCGGGCGCGACCTGCGTGGCCTATGAGACCGTCGAGGACGCGCGCGGGCGGCTGCCGCTGCTGGCGCCGATGAGCGAGGTCGCGGGCAAGATCGCCACCCAGGCGGGCGCGTTCATGCTCGAGAAGCCGCTCGGCGGGCGCGGCATCCTGCTCGGCGGCGTGCCGGGCGTGGCGGCCGCCAAGGTGATGATCATCGGCGGCGGCGTGGTGGGGATGAACGCGGCGTTCATCGCGCTCGGGATGGAGGCCACGGTCTACGTCTACGACCGCAACATCGACCGCCTGCGCGAGCTCGACATCGCCTTCGGGGGCCGCGCCGACACCTGTTACGCGTCGACGCTCGACATCGAGCAGCGTCTGCCGGAGGCCGACCTGGTGATCGGCGCCGTGCTCGTCCACGGCGCGAAGGCGCCGTACGTGATCCGCCGCGAGCAGCTCTCGCTGATGAAGCGCCAGGCGGTGCTCGTGGACGTCTCGATCGACCAGGGCGGCTGCTTTGAGACGTCGCGCCCGACGACGCACTCCGACCCCGTCTACGAGGTCGACGGCGTCCTGCACTACTGCGTGGCCAACATGCCCGGCGCCGTGCCGGTGACCTCGACGCGCGCGCTGACCAACGCCACGCTGCCGTACGTGCTGCAAGTGGCCGACGAGGGCGTCGCGCAGGCCGCGCGCGAGAACCCGGGGCTGGCCAGGGGCGTCAACGTCGTCGACGGCAAGGTCACCTACCAGCCGGTGGCGGAGGCGACCGGGCAGCCGTACGCGGAGCTGTTCGAGACGCTGAGCGCCGCGGCGCGGTAACGTCGTACGAGGTCCGAGCTTGCGAGGACGGAGGGCGAAACACCTTTTGACGCGGTCATCGTCGGCGGCGGCCACAACGGGCTCGTCGCCGCGGCCTACCTCGCGCGCGCGGGCCGCTCCGTGCTCGTGCTCGAGCGCCACGACCACGTCGGCGGCGCGGCCGTCTCCGCGCGGCCGTGGCCGGGCGTCGAAGCGCGCCTGTCGCGCTACTCGTACCTGGTCTCGCTGCTGCCGCGCTCGATCCGCGACGAGCTCGGGCTGACGACCGAGCTGCGCCGGCGCTCGGTGTCGAGCTACTCGCCGCGCCCGGACGGCAGCGGGCTGCTGATCCGCGCCGGCGCGCCCCCGCACGCCAACTGGGCGGACTTCCAGGCCATGACCGCGCGCGTGGCCGAAGCGGTCTTTCCCACGCTCACCCAACCGCTGATGTCGCGCGACGACCTGCGTGCGCGTGTCGGCGACGACGCCGCCTGGGAGGCGCTGGTCGAGCGGCCGCTGGGCGAGCTGCTCTCGCGCTCCTTCGAGGACGACTTCGAGCGCGGGATCATCGCCACCGACGCGCTGATCGGGACGTTCGCCGGGCTCGACGACCGCTTGCTGCGCCAGAACCGCTGCTTCCTCTATCACGTGATCGGCAACGGCACGGGCGACTGGGACGTGCCGGTCGGCGGCATGGGCGCGCTGACCGAGTCGCTGGCGGGGATCGCCTGGGCGGCAGGCGCCGAGCTGCGGCTCGGGTGCGAGGTGACGGCGATCGAGACCGACGGCGTCGGCGCCGAGGTCCGCTTCGAGGGCGGCGCGGTGAGCGCACGGCACGTGCTGGCCGGCGTCGCGCCCGCGGTGCTGGCGCGGCTGCTGGGCGAGCGCGCTCCGGAGCCGCCGCCGGAGGGCGCCCAGCTCAAGCTCAATCTGCTGCTCGAGCGCCTGCCGCGGCTGCGCGATCCGTCCGTCGACCCCATGGAGGCGTTCGCGGGCACGTTCCACGTCAACGAATCGGCGTCCCAGCTCGCCCTGGCCTATGAGCAGGCGCACGCCGGCCAGGTGCCGGAGCTGGCGCCCTGCGAGATCTACTGCCACTCGCTGACCGATCCGTCGATCCTCAGCCCGGAGCTGCGCGAGGCCGGGGCGCAGACGCTGACGTGCTTCGTCCTGCACATGCCCCCGCGCGTGTTCGCCGGCCGTCACGAGGAGGCCAAGGCGGAGGCGATCGAGTCCACGCTGCGGTCGCTCAACAGCGTGCTCGCCGAGCCGATCGAGGACTGCCTGTGGACCGCGCCGTCGGGCGAGCCTTGCCTGGAGGCGCGCACGCCGCTCGAGCTCGAGGCCGAGCTCGGCCTGCCCGGCGGCAACATCTTCCACCGCGACCTGATGTGGCCGTTCGCCGAGGACGAGGCCGAGGTCGGCACGTGGGGCGTCGAGACCGCCCACGACAACGTGCTGATCTGCGGCGCGGGCGCTCGTCGCGGCGGTGGCGTCTCCGGGATCCCGGGCCACAACGCGGCGATGCGCGTGCTCGAATCGAGAACCTGACGCTCCGCGGGCGGCGGCCTGCGCGCTGCTACCCTTCTGCGCCGTATGCCAACGACGTCCCAGCTGGTCCGCAAGGGCCGCAACCCGAAGACGAAGAAGCTCGCCACCCCTGGCTTGAAGTCCGGCAAGGGCCGCAAGAAGAAGGTGGCCGCTCCGCAGCGTCGCGGGGTCTGCACACGCGTCTACACCACCACGCCCAAGAAGCCGAACTCGGCTCTGCGCAAGGTGGCCCGCGTGCGCCTGACGAACTCGATGGAGGTCACGGTGTACATCCCCGGCGAGGGCCACAACCTGCAGGAGCACTCGGTCGTGCTCGTGCGCGGTGGCCGCGTCAAGGACCTTCCGGGCGTGCGCTACAAGGTCGTCCGCGGCACGCTCGATGCCGCCGGCGTCTCGGATCGCAAGAAGGCCCGTTCCCAGTACGGAGTCAAGGCCAAGTAGGTTTATGCCCCGCCGCGCAGCCGCAGGACGCCGGACGATCGATCCGGACCCCGTCCACCGTTCCAAGCTCGTCCAGCAGGTCATCAACAAGGTGATGCTGGACGGCAAGAAGTCGACCGCCGAGCGCATCGTCTATGACGCGCTGGCGATCCTCTCCGAGCGCACGGGCAAGGACCCGGTCGAGGCGCTCGAGATCTCGATCAAGTCGCTGACGCCGGTGCTCGAGGTCCGCTCCCGCCGTGTCGGCGGCGCGACCTACCAGGTCCCGGTCGAGGTGCCCGCGCCGCGCGCCCGCACGCTCGCCGTGCGCTGGCTGGTCGAGTTCTCGCGCAACCGCCGCGAGAAGTCGATGGCGCAGCGCCTGGCCAACGAGCTGCTCGACGCGCAGTCCCAGCAGGGCGGCGCCTACAAGCGCAAGGACGACATCTTCCGCATGGCGCAGGCCAACAAGGCCTTCGCGCACTACCGCTGGTAGCCCGCAGCGTCGCGCGGGTTTGCCCGCGGCGAAGCGTGGATACTGCTCGACTATGCGGGCGATCGCGGTCAACGCGTGGGGCGGGCGCGAGGCGCTCGAGCTCGTCGACGTCGAGCCGCCGCCGGTGGCGCCCGACGGCGTCCTCGTGCGTGTGCGCGCGGCATCGCTGAACCCGGTCGACTACAAGATCCGCGAGGGCAAGCTCGCCGGCGGCTTCCCGTATCACTTCCCGGTCATCCTCGGCTGGGACGCCGCGGGCGTGGTCGAGAAGGTCGGCCCGGCGGTCACGTGGTTCAGGCCCGGCGACGCCGTCTACGGCTACTGCCGCCGCCAGGACCTGCAGTACGGCACCTACGCCGAGTTCACGACGGTGCCCGAGGGCTTCCTCGCCCACATGCCCGGCGAGCTCTCGTTCGAGCAGGCCGCGGCGCTGCCGCTGGCGTCGCTCGTCGCGCACCAGTCGCTGGAGATGCTCGGGCTGCGCGGCGGCGAGACCTGTACCTGACCGGCGGAGCGGGCGGCGTCGGCCACATCGCGGTCCAGCTCGCGCTCGCGCGCGGCGCCCGCGTGATCGCGTCCGGCTCGCCGGCCAGCCATGACTTCATCCGCGTCGCTGGGCGCGGAGCCCGTCGATTACAACGGCGACGTCGCGGCCCAGGTGCGGGCGCTCAACCACGAGGGCGGCGCCGACGCGGCGTTCGACCTCTTCGGCGGCGAAGCGCAGGAGCAGGCCTTCGCCGCCTTGCGCCAGGGCGGCCGGCTCGTCTCGATCGCCACCCCGCCGGAGAAGCGCGAGCACTGCGAGACGGGCTACATCTTCGTCCGCCCCTCGGGCTACGACCTCGGCGAGCACATCACCCCGCTCGTGGAGGAGGGCGGCCTGCGCCCGCACATCGCCGCCACGTTCGGACTCGAGGACGCCGCTGACGCGATGGCCGAGCTCGAGACGGGTCACGTCCGCGGCAAGCTCGTGCTCACGATCGACAGCGCGTCCACCGCCGCGTAGGACGGGGCGTCGAAGTCGCGGCCGCCGTCTCGTACGGCGGCTGCCGTCGCGGTCGCGGCGCCGAGCGCGACGCGGTAGAGGAGCGAGCCGGTGCTGATCCGGGCAACGCCGAGCTCGGCGAGGCGGGGGACTCCGATCGCGCCGAAGAGCACGTTCAGAGGGACGGGTATCGCGTCGGCGAGGGCGGCGATCTCGCGCTCGTCCTTGACGCCGGGGACGAAGATGCCGTCCGCGCCGGCGGCGATGTAGGCCTTGGCGCGCTCGAGCGTCTCGTCGAGCGACGGGCGGCCGAGCCAGTACGTGTCGATGCGGGCGTTGATGAACGTGTCGCCGCCGGTGACGGCGGCCAGCACCGCGGCGTGGAGCTTGGGCTCGACGAGCTGGTCCTCGAGGTTGACGCCGGCCACGGGGCCGAGCCGCGCGACGTACTCGGCGACCTGGCGCGGATCGGTGCTGAAGCCGTTCTCGATGTCGGCGGTGATGTGGACGGGGAGGTGGGCCAGGCGCTGGACGAGCTCGACCGTCGCGTCCGCGGTCGCGGCCGCGCCGTCGGGCAGGCCGAGCGCTGCGGCGACGCCGAGGCTGGTCGTGCCGACGGCCGGGAACCCGGCGGCGGCGAGCGCGGCGGCGGAGGCGTGGTCCCAGGCGTTCGGGAGCACGAGCGGCGCGCCCTTGCGGTGCAGGGCGGCGAACGCCGTCATCGCGCACCCTCCACGACGACGGGCCCGGCGGAGCCGGGCGGCGGGACGGTGTAGGCAGGCTCGGCGAGCAGCATGCGGGCGACGATACGCCCGCGACGCCGCCCGGACGGCCGCGCGCTCAACATCACGACCGCTCTCGCGTGAACTCGTAGCCGCCAGCGTGGAGACGACGCGGCTGCGACCGTCCGGATCGACGACCCGGACCGACAACCGTCCGCGAACCCGAATCGGGACGCGCCGGACGCCGCGCGCGGCGGTCGAGGAGTTGCTCGGTGGGCCGGCGCTGCCGGCGGGGGCGCAGGCGGCTCGGGTCGACGTCGCGCCGTCGACGGTCACCGTCACGTCGCGCGACGGGAGGGGTGTGTAACGAAAGTTCATAGGGGATGAACCGTCGTTCACACGCCCCCTCAAGAGGTGGAGACGACTCGGCTGCGACCGTCCGGACCGACGATGCGCCCCGAGCGGCGCGCACCGCGAGAGTGCCGCGCGCACCAGCCGGTCAAGCCCGCCACGAGCGGCGGCGCCGTGGCGCCCCGGCGCACGTTCACGCGAGCGCTTCCCGCAAGGACTGCAGGCGGCGGTTGCGCTCGGCGCGCGCCTCGAGCGCGGCCTCGAGGTCGACGGCGACGAAGCGCGTCTTGGCGCCCGGAGCGGACTGCGCGACGGTGTCCATGTCCGCCGAGATCACCGTCGCGATCATCGCGTAGCCGCCGCCGGAGACCGCATCGCGGTGCAGGATGATCGGTTCGACCCCGCCCGGGACCTGGATCGAGCCGATCGGATACGGCGCGTCGACGATGTTCGAGGGATCAGAGCCCGCCCCGAACGGCTGCTCGCGCTCGAGCATCTCGAGCTTTTCGCCCTTGTAGCGGAAGCCGACGCGATCGGCGGTCGGGGTCAGCGTCCACGTCGTCTCGGCGAACGTGCGCCGCCCGTCGTCGGTCAGCAGGTGGTCGTAGAGGCCCATCACGACGCGGATCTCGAGCTCACCCGCGAACGCCGGCCGCAGCTCCTCCGGGACCGACGAGCGCGACGCGCGCCCGGGCGCGCCGACCGGCAGCGTGTCGCCCGCCGCCAGCGGGCGGCCCTCGAACCCGCCGAGGGACCCGAGCGCGTACGTCGAGCGCGAGCCGAGCAGCTCCGGGACGTCGATCCCGCCCGCGACCGCCACGTACGCGCGGGCGCCGCCGCGCAGGTGAGCGAAGCTCAACGTGGCACCCGCCGGGACCTCGAACGCCTCCCACAGCGGCCGCTCGTCGCCGTCCACGCGCGGCGTCAGCTCGGCCCCCGCCACCGCGACGACGGCCGCCTCGCCGAACTCCAGCACCGGCCCCATGTAGGCGATCTCGAGCCCGGCGGCACCCTCGTCGTTGCCGACCAGCAGGTTCGCGGCCGTCAGCGAGAACAGATCGAGCGCGCCCGAGGGCGGGATCCCGACGTCGTAGTAGCCCACACGCCCGGAGTCCTGCACGGTCGTCGACAGCCCGGGCTTGACCACGGAGATCATCCGAGCACCTCCAGCAGCTTGGCGTTGTAGGCGTCCGAGTCGGCCTCGAAGTCGACGAGGCTGAACGTCACGTCCCCCGTCCGCAGGTCGGGCTGCTCCTCCCGCAACGTGTCGTACTCGTCGCGCGAGATGGCGCGGAAGCGCACGATGTCGCCGGCCTTGAAGAAGACCTCGCCCGCCGCCGGGTCGTAGATCTCGATCGGCGTGATCCCGAACATCTGGTAGCCGCCCGCGCCACGCACGGAGTAGATGCAGCCGAAGCAGCCGCCGTGCCCGATCGTCAGCGCCGGCGTGTCCGTCCGCGGGCGCACGTACTTCGGCACCTCGAGCTGCCGCGAGCGCGGGACCATCTGATAGAGGAACGGCAGCCCGGCCACGAAGCCGACCATCGAGGCGAACCACGGCGCGCCCGCGTGCGCGGCGATGAACTCGTCCTTGCCCGAGAAGCCGTTGATCTTCGCGGCGTACTCGAGGTCGGTCGAGTCGGGCTCCTGATGGCGGTCGCGGAACTTCATCAGGGTCTCGTTGGTCCACGGGTCGTCGTAGAGCACCGGCACCTCGACCACCCGGGTCTCGAGCGAGAAGCCGTGCGCGTCGCCGACCTCGATCTCGATGTCCACGCACAGCGATTCGACGTCCGCGGGCTTGAGCCGGTCCGGATCGAAGCGCACCTGGTAGGACGCGTTCGCCGGGCAGATGTCGAGCAGCCCGTCCGGCCGGCGCTCGCGCAGCTTGGTCGCGATCGCCATCGCGCGGAAGTTCGCCTGCAGGCTCATCTCCTCGGCGAGCTCGACGAACAGGTGCTCGTCGGCGCCCCAGCTGTAGCGACTCATGACAGCCACGCCTCCAACGTCGTCGTGTGGAAGTCGCCACGGATGAACCAGTCCTCGTCCAGCAGCGACGCGAGCATCGGCGCTGTCGTCTGGACGCCCTCGACGTGCAGCTCGCGCAGCGCGCGCCGCGCCCGCGCCAGGCACGACGGCCGATCCGGCCCCCAGACGATCAGCTTCGCCAGCAGCGAGTCATAGAACGGCGGCACCTCGACGCCCGGCTCGAGCCACGTGTCGACACGCACCCACGGACCGGAGGGCCAGCGCACGTCGCTGACCACGCCCGGGGACGGCAGGAACTTCTTCGCCGGGTCCTCGGCGTTCAGCCGCAATTCCAAAGCACACCCGCGCGGCTCGAACGCGGGCAGCGAGCCCGTGAGCTGGGCCGCGACCAGATCGACGCCGGTGACGAGCTCCGTCACCGGGTGCTCGACCTGGATCCGCGTGTTCATCTCGATGAAGAAGTAGTCGCCGGTCTCGTCGTCGACCAGGAACTCGAGCGTCCCCGCCCCGCGGTAGCCGATCGAGCCCGCCAGCGACGCTGCCGCCGAGCACAGCGACGACGCGTCGTAGGTCGGCGCCGGCGCCTCCTCGACGACCTTCTGACGCCGCCGCTGCAGCGAGCACTCGCGCTCCCCGAGCGACACGTCGCCGAAGACCTGGACCTCGATGTGCCGCGCCTGCTCGACGAAGCGCTCGACGTACACCCGGTCGTCGCCGAACGCGCCGCCCGCCTCGCGCGCCGCGGCGGTGAACGCCTTGCGCAGCGAGGCCTCGTCGGAGGCGATCCGGATCCCGCGCCCGCCGCCGCCCGCCGCCGCCTTGACGGCCACCGGGTACTCGACCGCCGCAGCGACCGCGGCCTCGACGTCCACGACCGCCCCGTCGGAGCCGGGCACGACCGGCACGCCGGCGTCCGCGGCCGCCGCCCGCGCCGCCGCCTTGTCGCCCATCAGCTCGATGTGCTCGGGCTTGGGCCCGATCCACTGCAGCCCGGCCGTCTTCACACGCGCGCGCGAAGGACGCCGACTCGGCGTGGAAGCCGTAGCCGGGGTGCAGCGCGTCGCACCCGCGCGCCGCCTCGAGCACCGCCTCGCCGTCGAGGTAGGCCTTCGGCGCGCCCAGCGACACCGCCTCGTCGGCCAGCCGTACGTGCGGCGCGCCCGCGTCCGCGTCGGTGTAGATCGCGACGGACTCGAACCCGAGGTCGCGGCAGGCCCGGATGATCCGAACCGCGATCTCGCCGCGGTTCGCGACCAGGACCTTCACGACCCGTCGTCGATCACCGCGACGGCCTGCCCGGCCTGGACGGCGTCCTCGTTGCCCACCAGGAACTCGACGAGCGTGCCGTCCACCTCGGCCTCGACGTCCTGGAAGTTCTTCATGATCTCCACGAGCCCGATCACGTCGCCCGCCGAGACCGTGTCGCCGTCCGAGAAGAACGGGTCGCTGTCGGGGTCCGGGCGCCGGAAGAACGTCCCCGGTACCGGTGAGACAACCTCAGTCCGCGCCATCGAGCACCTCCGCCACCGCCGCTGCCAGTTCCGCCGCCCCCGGCGTGTCCGAATGCACACACACCGTGTCGGCCCGCATCGGGATCTCCTTGCCGATCGGCTGACACCGCCACGCCCTCACCCACCACACGCGCGACCCGCTCCGCGGCCACCGCCGGGTCGTAGGCGACGTGCTTGCGGGTGATGATCAGCCCGCCGTCGTCGTCGTAGTCCAGGTCGGCGTAGTACTCGGCCCAGAACTCCAGGCCGCGCTCGGTGTAGACCGTTTCGTGGAGCGTGCCGGCCATCCCCATCACCGGCAGGCCGAACACCGCGGCCGCGTCGGCGACCGCCTCGGCGACCGACCGGTCGCGCGCGGCAGCGCCGTAGAGCGCCCCGTGCGGCTTCAGGTGCGAGAGCGCCATCCCCTCGGCGTCGACGAAGCCGCGCAGCGCCCCGACCTGGTAGATCAGCGTCGCCGCGAGCTCTGCGCGCTCCATCGTCATCGCCCGCCGGCCGAAGCCCGCCAGGTCCGGGTACGAGGGGTGCGCGCCGACTCGCACGCCGTGCTCGGAGGCCAGTCGCACGGTCCGCTGCAGCACGACCGGATCGCCGCCGTGGAAGCCACAGGCGACGTTCGCGAGGTCGACATGCTCCATCAGCGCCTCGTCGGCTCCGAAGTCATAGATCCCGAACGCCTCGCCCATGTCGGAGTTGAGTTCTATGGCCATCGGAGCGGGGTTTTACCGGACGCGACCCGGCCCGCGTCCGCTGCTATATTTCCTTGCCGGCCGCAGAGCGGAAACCTCCGCGCGCGGCACCCGGTCCTTCACATGGAGTCACGCGAGACATAGCCCACCCGCGAAAGGGCCTCGCAGCATGTGAACGACTCGGGCCCGGAAGGGCCCGTTTCTTTGCCCACTGTCGGGGCGCCAGTCGCAGGAAGACCGCACACAGAGAAGAGAACCTCCCATGCCGCGCAAGTTCACGCTCGAGAAGACCCGGAACATCGGGATCATGGCCCACATCGATGCGGGCAAGACGACGACGACCGAGCGCATCCTCTACTACACCGGTAGCTCCCACAAGATGGGCGAGGTTCACGAGGGCGCCGCGACGATGGACTGGATGGAGCAGGAGCAGGAGCGCGGCATCACGATCACGTCGGCCGCGACCACCTGCGAGTGGGCCGATCACCGCATCAACATCATCGACACGCCCGGCCACGTGGACTTCACGGTCGAGGTCGAGCGCTCGCTGCGCGTGCTCGACGGTGCAGTCGCGCTGTTCGACTCCGTCGCCGGCGTAGAGCCACAGTCCGAGACGGTCTGGCGCCAGGCGGACAAGTACCAGGTCCCGCGCATCGCCTACATCAACAAGATGGACCGCATCGGCGCCGACTTCGAGCGTGGCGTGCAGACGATGATCGACCGCCTGGGCGCGCACCCCGTCCCGATCCAGCTGCCGATCGGCGCCGAGGGAGACTTCAAGGGCATCATCGACCTGGTCGCCATGAAGGCGGTCGTCTACAACGACGACCTGGGCAAGGACGTCACGGTGACGGACATCCCGGGCGAGCTGCTCGACGACGCCACGCTGGCGCGCGAGCACCTGCTCGAGGAGGTCTCGCACTACGACGACGACCTCGTGGAGCTGATCCTCGAGGAGCAGGAGATCCCGGCGCCGCGGCTGGTCGAGGCGATCCGCAAGGCGACGCTCTCCAGCCAGATCACGCCGGTCCTGTGCGGCTCCTCGTTCAAGAACAAGGGCGTCCAGCCGTTGCTGGATGCCGTCATCGCCTACCTGCCCTCACCGCTCGACGTGCCGCCGATGGTGGGCCTCGAGCCGGTCAAGGGCGGCGAGGATCGCGAGGTCATCCGCAAGGCTGACGACTCCGAGCCGTTCAGCGCGCTGGCGTTCAAGATCATGGCCGACCCCTACGTCGGCAAGCTCACCTACTTCCGCGTCTACTCGGGCAAGCTCGACGCCGGCTCGCGCGTGCTCAACGTGAGCACGGGCCGGACCGAGCGCATCGGCCGCATCCTGATGATGCACGCCAACGAGCGCGAGGACGTCACCGAGGTCTACGCGGGCGACATCGCCGCCGCGGTCGGCATCAAGCAGGTCGTCACGGGCGACACGCTCGCGGCGCCCGACAAGCCGATCAAGCTCGAGGCGATCACGTTCGACGACCCGGTGATCTCGGTCGCGATCGAGCCCAAGACGAAGTCCGACCAGGAGAAGATGTCGGTCGCCCTCGGCCGCCTCGCCGAGGAGGACCCGACGTTCCAGGTCCGCACCAACGAGGAATCGGGCCAGACCGAGATCTCGGGCATGGGCGAGCTGCACCTCGAGGTGCTGGTCGACCGCATGATGCGCGAGTTCAAGGTCGACGCCAACGTCGGCCGCCCGCAGGTCTCCTATCGCGAGACCGTGCGTGGGACGGCGACCAAGGTCGAGGGCCGGCACGTCCGCCAGACCGGCGGCTCGGGCCAGTACGGCATCGTCTACATCGACATCGAGCCGGCGCCCGGCGAGGGCTTCGACTTCGTCAACAAGATCAAGGGCGGCTCGGTTCCGACCGAGTTCATCCCGGCGATCGAGAAGGGCGTCGAGGAGTCGTTGAGCAACGGCGTGCGCGCCGGCTACCCGATGGTCGACGTCCGCGTCACCCTCGTCGACGGCAAGTACCACGACACGGACTCCTCGGAGATCGCGTTCAAGATCGCCGGCTCGCTGGCGTTCAAGGAGGCGGCCAGGCGGGCCAAGCCGGTCCTGCTCGAGCCGATCTTCGCCGTCGAGGTCGTGACGCCCGAGGATTACATGGGCGACGTGATCGGCGATCTCAACCGCCGTCGCGGCCGCGTCCACGGCATGGAGCCGCGCGGCAACGCCCAGGTCGTGACCGCGCACGTGCCGCTGAGCGAGATGTTCGGCTACGCGACCGACGTGCGCTCGATGACCCAGGGCCGGGCCACCTACACCATGCAGTTCGACAAGTACGAGGAGGTGCCGCCCAACATCGCCGAGAAGGTGGTCGAGGGTCGCACCGGAGAGCCGGTTCCCGCATAGACGCGGTAGTCTTGACGGGTTCGCCTCAGAACAGATTTCTAAATCACAGGAGCGAAAAGAAAGTGGCGAAGGAGAAGTTCCAGCGGGACAAGCCGCACGTCAACGTCGGCACGATCGGTCATATCGACCACGGCAAGACGACGCTGACCGCTGCGATCACCAAGGTCCTATCCGAGAAGTACGGCGGGCAGGCGCGGTCCTTCGATGAGATCGACAACGCTCCCGAGGAGAAGGCTCGCGGCATCACCATCGCCACCTCGCACGTGGAGTACGAGACGGAGAACCGTCACTACGCCCACGTCGACTGCCCGGGTCACGCGGACTACGTGAAGAACATGATCACGGGCGCGGCCCAGATGGACGGCGCGATCCTCGTGGTCTCGGCGGCCGACGGCCCGATGCCGCAGACGCGCGAGCACATCCTGCTCGCCCGTCAGGTGGGCGTGCCGTACATCGTCGTGTTCCTCAACAAGGCCGACATGGTCGACGACGAGGAGCTCCTGGAGCTCGTCGAGGTCGAGGTCCGCGACCTGCTCAACGAGTACGAGTTCCCGGGCGACGACATCCCCTTCGTGATCGGCTCGGCGCTGAAGGCGCTGGACGGCGAGGAGGAGTACGTCGAGAAGATCATCGAGCTCGCCGGGCAGCTGGACAGCTACATCCCGGAGCCCGAGCGCGAGCTGGACAAGCCGTTCCTGATGCCGGTCGAGGACGTCTTCTCGATCACGGGTCGCGGCACGGTGGCGACGGGCCGCATCGAGCAGGGCATCGTCAACACGGGCGACACGGTCCAGATCGTCGGCATCCACAAGGAAGTCGGCTCGACCGTCGTCACCGGCGTCGAGATGTTCCGCAAGATCCTCGACGAGGGGCGCGCGGGCGACAACGTCGGCTGCCTGCTCCGCGGCATCAAGCGCGAGGAGATCGAGCGCGGCCAGGTCCTCTGCAAGCCGAACTCGATCACCCCGCACACCAAGTTCATGGCCGAGGTGTACGTCCTCAAGAAGGAAGAGGGCGGCCGCCACACTCCGTTCTTCAACGGGTACCGGCCGCAGTTCTACTTCCGCACGACGGATGTGACCGGCGTCGCCAACCTGCCCTCGGGCACGGAGATGGTCATGCCGGGCGACAACATCCAGATGGAGGTCGAGCTGATCCAGCCGATCGCCATGGACGCCGGCCTGCGCTTCGCCATCCGCGAGGGTGGCCGCACCGTGGGCTCCGGCGTAGTCACGGAGATCATTCAGTAAGTAAGGCGGGGACATCCCCACCGCCCCACCCCGATCATCCGGCCTGACTTTGCTTAGGCCAGACCGCGGCGGAGCAGGAAGTCGACAGATACGACCTATTGAGGGCGGGCCCCGGAGCCCGGGGGCCGCCCTCGTTGCGCGCAACGCGAAAACACCCAGCATCAGATTTCACTCCAAGTACCGGACAGAACGTGGCCATAGCCCAGAACAAGATCCGCATCCGTCTCAAGGCGTACGACTCGTCGGCCATCGAGACCGCGGCCAAGGAGATCGTCGAGACCGCGACGCGGACCGGCGCCACCGTCTCTGGCCCGGTGCCTCTGCCGACGGAGAAGAACGTGTACGCCGTGGTGAAGTCCCCCTTCAAGGACAAGGACTCCCAGGAGCACTTCGAGATCCGGACGCACAAGCGCCTGATCGACATCCATCAGCCGACCCCGAAGACCGTCGACTCGCTCCAGCGGCTCGACCATCTTCCCGCCGGCGTCGACATCGAGATCCGACTCGCCTTTAACTGATTCACGGCATGCATCCCCTCCACCCCACCCCGATCATCCGACCTTAATGCCCGCCATCCTCGCCAAGAAGCTGGGAATGACCCAGCGCTTCCTCGACGACGGTCGTGTCGAGCGCGTGACGGTGCTCGAGGCCGGCCCCTGCCCGGTCACGGCGATCCGCACCAGCGAGGCCGACGGCTATGAAGCTGTTCAGCTCGGGTTCGGTGCCGTGCGCGAGAAAGCCCTGAACAAGCCGCTGCTCGGCCACCTCAAGAAGGTGGACGCGCCGCCGCTGAAGACAGCTCGTCGAGTTCCGCGACGAGGCCGGCGAGCTGGTCGTCGGCGACACCGTGACGGTGGAGGCCTTCGAGGTCGGCCAGACGGTCAAGGTCGCCGGCACCGGCAAGGGCAAGGGCTTCCAGGGCACGATCAAGCGCCACAACTTCAAGTCGGGCCCGAAGGCCCATGGCTCGCACAACGTGCGCGCCCCGGGCTCGATCGGCGCCTCGGCCACGCCTTCGCGCGTGTTCAAGGGCATCAAGGGCCCCGGCCGCATGGGCGGCAAGCGGGTCACCCAGAAGGGCCTGACGATCGTCGAGCTGATGCCCGACCGCAACCTGATGCTCGTCCGCGGCTCGGTTCCGGGCTCCAAGGGCGACACCGTGGAGGTGCGTACGGATGCCTGACGCTCCGACTCTGGGCGGGGGCGCGAACGTGACCCTCGACGCCGACGTCTTCGAGCAGCCGTTCAACGGCCCGCTCGTGCACGAGGTCGTCGTGGCCGAGCTGGCCGCGCGCCGTCGCGGCACGCACGCCACCAAGACCCGCGGCATGGTCCGCGGCGGCGGCGCCAAGCCGTGGCGCCAGAAGGGCACCGGCCGCGCCCGCGCCGGCACGAGCCGCTCCCCGATCTGGACCGGCGGCGGCACGGTGTTCGGGCCCAGCCCGCGCTCCTACGTCGTCAAGGTCAACCGCAAGGCGCGCCGCGCCGCGCTGCGCTCCGCGCTCTCGGTCCACGCCGAGCGGGGCACGATCCACGTGGTCGACGCCGCCGGCTTCGACGCGCCGAGCACGGCCAAGGCCGCCGAGCTGCTGCAGCCGCACCGCGGCGGTGCGGTGCTGGTCGCGTTGGGCGACGACGAGCTGGCCGCGGCCAAGTCGTTCCGCAACCTCGCGCACGTGCACGTGCTGCACGTCGACGACGTCGGCGTGGCCGACCTCGTGCGCGCGGTCACGCTCGTGCTCTCGCAGGCCGCGCTCGAGAACCTCACGGCGCGCGCCCGCAAGGAGGCGAAGGCCTGATGGAACACAGCCAAGTGATCATCCGCCCGGTCGTCTCCGAGAAGAGCTACGTCCTGGCGACCGCCGACAAGTACACGTTCCGCGTGCACGACAAGGCGCACAAGACGCAGATCAAGCAGGCCGTCGAGGCGCTGTTCGACGTGCACGTCGTCGAGGTCCGCACCTCCAAGGTCCCCTCCAAGCCCAAGCGCCGCGGCCTCACCGCCGGCCGCACCCGGGCGTGGAAGAAGGCCGTCGTGCAGGTGCGTCCCGGCGAGACCATCCCGATCTTCCAAGGCCTCGAGGCGGATCTCTAAGCCATGCCGATTCGCAAGCCCAAGCCCACCTCTCCCGGTCGCCGGTTCATCACGTTCCCGGACTACCAGGAGATCACCAAGACCGAGCCGGAGAAGAGCCTCACCGAAGGCCTCAAGAAGTCCGGCGGGCGCAACGCGCTCGGCCGCAAGACGGCGCGCCACCGCGGCGGCGGGGCCAAGCGCCTGTACCGCAAGATCGACTTCAAGCGCACCAAGGACTTGGTCCCGGCGAAGGTCGCCGCGATCGAGTACGACCCGAACCGCACGGCGTACATCGCGCTGCTGCACTACATCGACGGCACGAAGGCCTACATCATCGCCCCGAACCGCCTGCGGGTCGGGATGACGGTGATCTCGGGCGCCGGTGCCGACATCCAGGTCGGCAACGCGATGCCGCTGGCCTCGATGCCGGTCGGCACGCTCGTGCACAACGTCGAGCTCAAGCCCGGCCGCGGCGCCCAGCTCGCCCGCTCCGCGGGCACCGGCGTGCAGCTGATGGCCAAGGAGGGCGCCTACGCCACGCTGCGCCTGCCCTCGGGCGAGATGCGCATGGTCGAGTCCGCCTGCCGCGCGACCGTCGGCGTGGTCGGCAACTCCGACCATCAGAACGTCACCGTCGGCAAGGCCGGCCGCAAGCGGCACATGGGCGTGCGCCCGCAGACGCGCGGCACGGCCATGAACCCGGTCGACCATCCGCACGGCGGCGGCGAGGGCGCCACGCCGCTGGGCAACCATCCGCAGACGCCCTGGGGCGTGCCGACGATCGGCTACCGCACCCGCAAGAAGGGCAAGCAGTCCGACCGTTACATCGTCCGCGGCCGTCGCCGCGGCAAGAAGGGTGGCCGCTGATGAGCCGTTCCTCAAAGAAGGGGCCGTGGGTCGAGGATCGTCTCTTCGCTCGGATCGAGGCCATGAACTCCTCGAACTCCCGGCAGATGATCCGTACCTGGTCGCGCGCGTCGACGATCTTCCCCGAGTTCGTCGGGCACACGATCGCCGTCCACGACGGGCGCAAGCACGTCCCGGTGTTCGTCTCGGAGTCGATGGTGGGCCACAAGCTCGGCGAGTTCGCGCCGACGCGGACCTACCGCGGCCATGACTCCAAGGGCAAGGTGCGATGACGCCCGACAAGCCTGAGAACCCGCAGCAGGGCAAGCCCGACGAGGCGAAGATCGCCGAGGACGCGGCCGCGGCCAAGGCCACGCCGGAGGAGACTCCCGCGCAGCCCGAGCCCGCGGTCAGCGAGGGCGGCACGCCCTCCGCCGAAGGCACCGCGGCCGAGACCACCGGCGTCGACAAGGGCGCCGCCGACGCGCTCGCCGCCGCCGGCGACGAGGAGCCGCTCGGCCGGCGACCGGCTGACGACGACGCGGCCGTGGCCGACGACGAGGTCGTGGCCGCCGCCGACGACGAGCCGGCCGAGCCCGCCGATCAGCAGGAGCGCGCCGACGCCGAGGCCGCGCGGGCTGCCGCTGCGGCCGACGAGGCCGTCGCGGCCGCGGCAGAGGCGGGCACCGAGACCGCCGAGGGCGCCGCCGCCGAGGCCGAGGAGCTGGCCGAGAAGGCCGAGGCCGCCGCCGTCGACGCGACGAAGAAGCCCAAGCGTGAGCGCTCGCGCAAGGCGCGCGAGGCCGAGCAGGCCGCCGACCAGGCCGAGGAGGCCGCCGACGAGGCGCAGAAGTCCGCCCGGCGCGTGCGCAGCCGCCGCCAGACCGAGGAGCCCGAGCCCGTCCCGGTCGGCCTCAAGGTCTCCGCGCAGGCCAAGTACGTGCGCACGTCCGCGCGCAAGGCGCGGCTCGTGTGCGACCACATCCGCGGCAAGGACGTCGAGGAGGCGCGCGCCATCCTCGCGTTCACCACCCGTGACGCCGCCAAGGCCTGGAGCAAGCTGCTCGAGTCCGCGGTCGCCAACGCCGAGCACAACCACGAGTTGGTCGGCGAAGACCTGAAGATCTACAACGTCCACGCCGATGAGGGGCCGACGCTCAAGCGCTACCGGCCACGCGCCATGGGCCGCGCCACGCGGATCCGCAAGCGCACCTCGCACCTGTCCATCACGCTCACCCCGAAGGAGTCCTAGACCTCATGGGTCAGAAGGTTCATCCCGAGGCCATGCGCGTGGGCTACATCCACGACTGGAAGTCGAACTGGTTCTCTGAGCGCAACTTCTCGGACTTCCTGATCGAGGACGTCCGGATTCGTGATCACATCACGAACAAGCTCGCGCACGCCGGCCTCTCAGACATCACGATCCGCAAGGACGCGGCCGAGGTGGAAGTCAACATCCACACCGCCCGCCCGGGCATCGTGATCGGCAAGTCGGGCTCCGAGGTGGACGCGCTGCGGCGTGACCTGCACCGGATGACCGGCAAGGCCATCAAGGTCAACATCCTCGAGATCAAGCGCCCCGAGCTCGACGCCAAGCTCGTCGCGCAGTCGATCGCCGAGCAGCTGCAGAACCGCGTCGCCTTCCGGCGCGCGATGAAGCGCGCGCTCACGAGCGCCATGCGCTCGGGCGCCAAGGGCTGCAAGATCCAGGTCGGCGGCCGCCTGGGCGGCGCCGAGATGGCCCGCTCGGAGTCCTACTCCGACGGCCGCGTGCCGCTGCACACGCTGCGCGCCGACATCGACTACGGCTTCTACGAGGCCCGCACGACGTTCGGCCGCATCGGCGTCAAGTGCTGGATCAACAAGGGCGAGATCATGCCCGCCGGCTACGCCGGGCAGGACCTCACGTCGCTCGACGAGCCCGCCGGTGGCCCCCAGCAGGGCGACGACGACCGCCGTGGCGGTCGCGGCCGTGACGGCCGCGGGCGCGGCGACGGGCGCGGCGGCGGTGGCCGTGGGCGCGGTGGCCAGGGGGGCGGCGGCGGTCGCGGCGGCCAGGGCGGCGGCGGCGGCCGTGGCGGCCAAGGCGGCGGTGGCCGTGGCGGCGGTGGCTTCGGCGGCGGCGGCGGCGGTGGTGGCCGTGGCGGCGGCTTCGGCGGCGGCGGCGGTGGCCGCGGCGGCGGAGGCGGCGGTGGCCGTGGCGGCGGAGGCCGTGGCGGTGGACGTCCCGATCTCAGCGGGGGGATCAGCCGGTAATGCTCTCCCCCAAGCGCGTCAAGTTCCGCAAGGTGCATCGCGGGCGGCGGCATGGTCTCTCGCGCGGTCAGCAGACCGTCGCATTCGGCGACTACGGCCTGAAGGCCCTCGAGGCCGGCTGGCTGACGAACCGCCAGATCGAGGCCGCCCGTATCGCGATGACCCGCAAGATCAAGCGTGGCGGCAAGGTCTGGATCAACGTCTTCCCGGACAAGGCCTACACCAAGAAGCCGGCCGAGACCCGCATGGGCTCCGGCAAGGGCAACCCGGAGGGCTGGGTGGCCGTCGTCAAGCCGGGCCGCGTGATGTTCGAGCTCTCCGGCGTGCCGGAGCCGCTCGCCCGCGAGGCCATGCGCCTGGCCGGTCATAAGCTGCCGGTGAAGACCAAGTTCGTGCTGCGCGAGGACGGTCAGTGATGAAGTCCTCCGAGCTGCGCGACCTGAACGACAAGGGGCTGCGCGACCACATCGCCACCCAGCGGCGCGAGCTGTTCGGCCTGCGTCTCCAGCACGCCACAGGCGAGCTGGAGAACACGGCCGGCATGCGCACCGCCAAGCGCGATCTCGCCCGTGCCCTGACCGTCGCGCGCCAGCGCGGCGTCGACCCGACTGAGAAGAACGATGGCTGAAACTCCCGAAGCGACCCCTGAGACCAACGAGGAGGTCGAAGCTGTGGCCGCCCCGGAAGCGGGCGACTCGTCGGCTGAGGCCACCACCACCGCCACGACCGCGACCGAGACCGGGACGCGCAAGGAGCGCAACGCCGCCGCGCGGGCCGCGAAGGCCAAGCCGTCCTCCGGGCCGCGCACGCTCGAGGAGCGCCTGGCCGAGCGCGCCGCGCACCGCGAGCGCAACGCGCGCCAGCGCCGCGCCTACCGCGCCAAGCAGAAGGTCAAGCGCGCCGAGGCACGTGCCGCCGCGCCGGCCGTCGATGAGCAGCAGGGCGCCGAGCACGGGCCGGGCAAGCCGAAGGTGCGCCAGGGCATCGTCGTCTCCGACAAGGCGGACAAGACCGTGGTCGTGCGCGTGGACATCGCGCGCCGGCACAAGCGCTACCACAAGATCCTGCGCAGCTCGATCACCCTGCACGTCCACGACGAGCGCAACGACGCCCACGCGGGCGACACCGTGCGCGTCCAGGAGTGCCGGCCGATGTCGCGCAGCAAGCGCTGGCGGCTGCTCGAAGTGCTGGAGCGGGCGCGATGATCCAGAACGAGACCCGGCTGCGCGTCGCCGACAACACCGGCGCGCGCGAGATCCTCACGATCCGCGTGATGGGCGGCTCGCGCCGTCGCTACGCGGGCGTGGGGGACATCATCGTGGCCACGGTCAAGCAGGCCAACCCGAACGGGACGGTCAAGAAGGGCGACGTCGTCAAGGCGGTCGTCGTGCGCACGAAGAAGGAGTTCGGGCGCGAGGACGGCACCTACATCGCCTTCGACGAGAACGCCGCCGTGATCATCGACGCCCAGAACAACCCGCGTGGCACGCGCATCTTCGGCCCGGTGGCGCGCGAGTTGCGCGACGGCGGGTTCATGAAGATCGTCTCGCTCGCCCCGGAGGTGCTCTAGGCATGGCCAGGATTCGCACCGACGACAACGTGATCGTGATCTCGGGCAAGGACAAGGGCAAGACCGGCAAGGTCCTGCGCGTGGAGCCGGCGAACGACCGGGTCTTCGTCGAAGGCCTGAACATGGTCAAGCGCCACCAGCGCCCCGTGCCCGGCCGCCCCAACCTGCAGGTCGGGGTGATCGAGAAGGAAGGCCCGATCCACATCTCCAACGTGGCGATCGTGGACCCATCCGACCATAAGCCGACGCGCGTCGGCTATACGACGAACGAGCAGGGCAAGCGCGTGCGCGTGACCCGCCGCTCCGGAGCGGAGCTCGACTGATGGCACGACTCAAGGACCGTTACAACGAGGAGATCCGCGACGCCCTGGTGGCGAAGTTCGGATACTCCACGCCGATGCAGGCGCCGCGCCTGGTCAAGGTCACGCTCAACATGGGCGTGGGCGAGGCCAAGCAGGACTCGAAGATGCTCGAGGCGGCCCAGCAGCAGCTGGCCGACATCGCCGGCCAGAAGCCGAACATCCGGCGCGCGCGCAAGTCGGTCGCGGCGTTCAAGCTGCGTGAGGGCATGCCGGTCGGCCTGACCGTCACGCTGCGCGACGTCCGCGCGTATGAGTTCATCGACCGCCTGACGTCGGTCGCGATCCCGCGCCTGCGCGACTTCCGGGGCCTGAACCCGAAGTCGTTCGACGGGCGCGGCAACTACAACCTCGGCATCCGCGAGCAGGTCATCTTCCCGGAGATCGACTACGACCAGGTCGATCAGGTCCGTGGGCTCGACGTGGCGATCACGACGAGCGCCGCGACCGACCGCGAAGCCTTCACCCTGCTCGATGCCCTCGGCATGCCCTTCGCGCGCGACGGGCGCCCGAAGGAGTACGAGAGCCTCACCACCGGCGAGCCCGTCGCCGCATAGACAAGAGAGAACTTCTCGAATGGCTAAGACATCCAAGATCGTCGCCGCGAACCGGACGCCGAAGTACAAGACGCGTGCGCAGTCGCGCTGTCGTCGCTGCGGCCGTCCGCGCGCGGTGTATCGCAAGTTCGGGCTCTGCCGCCTGTGCCTGCGCCAGCTGGCGCACCAGGGCTTCATCCCCGGCATGACCAAGTCGAGTTGGTGATCGCAGCATGTCGATGACCGACCCGATCGCCGATTTCCTGACCCGGATCCGCAACGGCATCATGGCCGCGCACGAGACGGTGGAGATCCCCTCCAGCCGGCTCAAGCGCGAGATGGCGCGGATCCTGACCGAGCAGGGCTACATCGAGGGCTTCGACGAGGCCCCGGGCCGGCCCGGCTCCGCGGCCGACAAGATCCTGATCCGGCTCAAGTACACTGAGAACCGCACTTCGGTGATCTCCGGCCTGCGCCGGGTGTCCCGTCCCGGCCGGCGGACCTACGTGGATTCGAAGCACATCCCGAAGGTCCTCGGCGGCATGGGCACCACCATCCTGTCCACCTCGCACGGCGTCATGACCGGCCACGAGGCCCGCGCGGCGGGCGTCGGGGGCGAGGTCGTCGCCGAGGTCTGGTAGTCCGCAATGTCCCGCATCGGTAAGAAGCCCATCCCCGTCCCCTCGACCGTGACCGTCACGATCGAGCCCGAGGTCGTGCGCGTGAACGGGCCGCGGGGCAACCTCGAGGAGCGCAAGAACCGCGCGATCGAGGTCGTGCAGGAGGACGGCCAGCTGCTGGTCAAGCGCCCGACCGATCGCGCCGAGCACCGCGCCCTGCACGGGCTGACGCGCTCGCTGGTCGCGAACATGGTCGAGGGCGTGACGACCGGCTTCACCAAGACACTCGAGATCCAGGGCGTGGGCTACCGGGCGCAGCTGAAGGGCCGCGACCTCGAGCTGGCCCTGGGCTACTCGCACGCGGTGCCGATCAAGGCGCCGGAGGGCATCGAGTTCGAGGTGCCCCAGCCGACGCGCATCATCGTCAAGGGCAACTCCAAGCAGGTTGTCGGCGAGATCGCGGCGATCATCCGCAAGCAGCGGCCGCCGGAGCCCTACAAGGGCAAGGGCATCCGCTACCAGGGCGAGTACGTCGCCCGGAAGGTCGGTAAGCGCGCATGACCGTTCTCACCCAGCCCGCGCGGCGCCTGCGGCGCCGCCGTCGCGTGCGCTCGAAGGTGCACGGCAGCGCCGAGCGCCCGCGCATCTCCGTCTTCCGCTCCAACCGCGGCGTGTTCGCCCAGCTCATCGACGACGACGCCGGCCGCACGCTGGCTTCGGTCCAGTGGACCGAGGGCGAGCTGCGCTCGCTCAAGCCGATGGAGCAGGCGACCGAGGCCGGCAAGCTGCTGGCCTCGCGGGCCAAGGCCGCGGGCGTCGATACCGCCGTCTTCGACCGCGGCGGATACCAGTTCCACGGCCGCGTGAAGGCCCTGGCCGAGGGCGCCCGCGAGGGCGGCCTGATCTTCTAAGGATGCAGCTGACCCTCGAAGGACTCCATGGCAGCCCCCGATCGATCCATCTCAGCCTCCGGCTTCGACCTCCAGGAACGCGTCGTCGAGATCAACCGCGTCGCCAAGGTCGTCAAGGGCGGCCGGCGCTTCTCGTTCACCGCGCTGGTCGTCGTCGGCGACGAGAACGGCGTCGTCGGTGTCGGCTACGGCAAGGCCAACGAGGTCCCGCTCGCGATCCAGAAGGGCGTCGAGCGCGCGAAGAAGAACCTCTTCCGCGTCCCGCGCCACGGCTCGACGATCACCCATCAGACGACGGGTGTGTTCGGGTCCGGCCGGGTCTTCCTCAAGCCCGCGTCCCCCGGTACCGGCGTGATCGCCGGCGGCGGCGTGCGCGCGGTGCTCGAGCTCGCCGGGATCCACGACATCCTGTCGAAGTCGCTGGGCTCGCAGAACCCGATCAACCTGGTCAAGGCGACGATCGCCGGCCTGCAGGACCTGCGCAAGCCCGAAGAGGTCGCGGCGCTGCGCGGCCTGTCGGTGGACAAGGTGCTTGGATTGGCCCCGCCCGCCCAGCCGCCGGTGGTCGAGAACGGCGACTCCTCCGAGCCCGTGGCCGACCCGGTCGCCGAGGAGCCGACGCCGGCATGAGCACGCTGCTGATCACCCAGGTCAAGTCCGCGAACGGGACGAACTCGCGCCAGCGCGACACGCTGCGCTCGCTCGGCCTGCGCGGCATCGGCAAGTCGGTCGAGCGGCCGGACTCCGAGCCGCTGCGCGGCATGGTCCACGCCGTCCGCCACCTCGTCGTGGTCGAGGAGAAGAGTTCGTGAGCGAGCAGGATTCCGTCAACGAGGAGCTCGCCGCCGAGGAGGTCGGGCTCCACTCGCTCAAGCCCGCCCCCGGCTCGCGCAAGGACCGCAAGCGCGTCGGCCGCGGCCACGGCTCCGGCCACGGCAAGACCGTCCGGGCGCGGCCACAAGGGCTACAACTCGCGCGCCGGCGCCAAGCAGCGCGCCCGCTTCGAGGGCGGCCAGAACCCGCTCCACATGCGGATGCGCAAGCTGCGCGGCCCGAACAAGAAGATGTCGATGCCGTTCGAGATGTTCCGGACGCATACGCAGCACGTGAACCTCGACGACCTCGAGGCGCGCTTCGACGACGGCGCGTCGATCGGCCTGGAGCGAGCTGCGCAGCGCGGGCCTCGCGAAGCAGCGCGACGTCCCGGTCAAGATCCTCGGCCGCGGCGAGCTGACGAAGAAGTTCACCGTCCACGCGCACAAGTACTCGGCGAGCGCCCGCTCGGCGATCGAGGGCGCGGGCGGGACCTGCCAGCTCATCGAGGACTAACCACGTCGTGATCTCCACGATCTTCAGTGCGTTCAGGGTCGCGGAGATCCGCAAGAAGCTGCTGTTCACGGCCGGCGTGCTGGCGCTGTACCGGCTCGGGTCCTTCATCCCGGTGCCGGGCATCAACACCGAGGCCGTCGAACAGATCCAGAGCAACTACGCGGACGGCGTCCTGAACCTGCTGAACACGTTCACGGGCGGCGGGCTCTCGCGAATGTCGGTGTTCGCGCTCGGGATCATGCCGTACATCACGGCCTCGATCATCCTGCAGCTGCTGGTGGTCGTCTCGCCCGCGCTGGAGAAGCTCCAGAAGGAAGGCGAGGTCGGGCAGGCGCGGATCACGCAGTACACGCGCTACCTGACGGTCGGCCTGGCCGCGGCGCAGGCCGTCGGCTACACGTTCCTGTTCCGCTCGCAGGGCTCGGCCGGCGGCGCGCCGGTGTTCGAGAACTTCAACGCCGGCACGGTGATCCTGGTCGTGCTGTGCTTCACCGCGGGCTCGATCCTCGTCATGTGGATGGGCGAGCTGATCACGCAGCGCGGCATCGGCAACGGCATCTCGCTGATGATCTTCGCCTCGATCGTGGTCGGGCTGCCGGGCGGCGTGAACACGTGGTGGACGAACCCCGACCCGGTGTTCAAGATCATCATGCCGTTCCTGGCGCTCGGCGTCGTCGCCGCGGTGGTGTTCATCCAGGAGGGCCAGCGGCGGATCCCGATCCAGTACGCCAAGCGCGTGATCGGGCGCCGGATGAGCTCCGGCGGCCAGACCTACCTGCCGCTGCGCGTGAACATGGCGGGCGTGATCCCGGTCATCTTCGCCGCCTCGATCATGGCCTTCCCGCCCACGATCGGCCAGCTCGTACCCGGCCTCGAAGGGCTCGCGACGTTCTTCAACCCGGGCGGCTGGGCCTACGTCGTCGGCGAGACGCTGATGATCATCATCTTCACCTACTTCTACACCGCGGTGACCTTCAACCCGGTGGACCAGGCCGACAACCTGAAGAAGTACGGCGGCTTCATCCCGGGCGTGAGGCCAGGCCGGCCGACGGCCGAGTTCCTGGACCGCATCCTCGCCCGCCTGACATTCCCGGGAGCGCTGTACCTGGCGGCCGTGGCGGCGCTGCCGACCATCATCATCGCCTCGACCAACGCGCCCTCGAGCTTCTACTTCGGCGGCACTTCGCTGTTGATCGTCGTCGGCGTCGCGCTGGACACCATGAAACAGCTCGAGGCGCAGCTGATGATGCGCAATTACGAAGGTTTCCTTAAGTAATGTCTGAACTCAACCTGATTCTCCTCGGCCCGCCCGGGGCCGGCAAGGGCACCCAGGCCGCGCGGTTGCGCGAGGACTTCGGGCTCCCGTACATCGGCACCGGCGACCTGCTGCGCGAGCACAAGGAGGCCGAGACCGAGCTCGGCCTGAAGGCCAAGGAGTACATGGACAACGGCGATCTCGTGCCCGACGAGCTCGTGATCGCAATGATCCTGGACAAGGTCGAGGAAGAGGGCGACGACGGCTTTCTCCTGGACGGGTTCCCGCGCACGGTCGGCCAGGCCGACGCGCTGGGCGAGGAGCTCGAGAAGCTCGGCCGGCGGTTGACCGCGGCGCTCTCGATCGACGCACCGGACGAGGTCGTCCTGCAGCGGCTGAGCGGTCGTCGTCAGTGCTCGAACGGGCATCTCTACCACGTCGAGTTCGACCCGCCCAAGCACGAGAACGTGTGCGACCAGGACGGCAAGCCGCTGACCCGGCGCAAGGACGACGAGCCCGACACGGTGCGCAAGCGGCTGGCGACGTACCACAAGATGACCGAGCCGCTCAAGGACTACTACGACGAGCGCGGCCTGCTGCGGCGTTTCGACGGGACCCGCGACAAGACCGAGGTGCACGACCACATCCGCGCGACGCTCGCGACGCTGCGGCTGGAGGAACGGCTGTGATCATCAAGAAGTCCCCGGCCGAGATCGACCAGATGGCGGCCGCGGGCGAGATCTTGGTGCGGACCATGGATCTGCTGGCGGCGAAGATCCGCCCCGGTGTCACGACGTTGGACCTCGACCAGGCGGCCGAGAAGTTCATCCGCTCGCAGGGCGCCACGCCGGCGTTCAAGGGCTACAAGGGCTTCCCGGGATCGATCTGCGCGTCGCCGAACGACATGGTCGTCCACGGCATCCCGGGGCGCTTCAAGCTCAGCCGCGGCGACATCATCTCGGTCGACATCGGCGTGGTGAAGGACGGCTGGGTGGCCGACGCCGCCCGCACGTTCGCGGTCGGGGAGATCTCGCCGGTCGCCGCCAAGCTGCTCGACGTCACCGAGGGCGCGCTGTTCGAGGCCGTCGAGGCGTGCCGCGCGGGCAACCGGCTCGGCGACGTCTCGAACGCCGTCCAGCGCCACGTCGAGTCCGCGGGCCTCTCGATCGTCAAGTCGCTCGTGGGCCACGGCATCGGGCGCAACATGCACGAGGAGCCGCAGGTCCCCAACTACGGCGCCGCCGGCAAGGGCACGCCGCTGGAGGAGGGCATGGTGTTGGCCGTCGAGCCGATGGTCAACGCCGGCCGCCACATGGTCCGCATGGGCGACGACGGCTGGGCGATCTACTCCCAGGACGGCTCGCTGGCCGCGCACTTCGAGTTCACGATCGCGATCACGGCCGCCGGCCCTCGCATCCTCACGCCCTGGCACCACCCCGAGGCGCAGCCCGCCGCGGCGGCGTGAGCTGAGCTTCGCGCCCTACGCCGGTCGAATCGTCGCGCGGGTCGTGCGGGTGAGCGTCCGGTCGCCGGCGCGTGCCGTGGCCGTGATGCGGACCGACAGCCGGCGCGCCCGCGTGAGCGCGCGGCGCGCGGCGGCGGTCAGGCGCACGCGCAGGAGCACCGGGTCGCCCGCCCGCGCGCGGTAGGTCGCGGTCCCGTAGGCCAGCCCGGCGCCGCTGGTGGGGCCGAGCGTGACGCTGCCGGTGACCGCCCTGCCGAATGGTTGGAGGGCGACCGTGACCAACCCGCCGCGGCTCGCGGTCAGGCGCGCGTCGGCGTGGGTGAAGCGCGGCGTCGGCGGGTCGTCCGCCGACGGCGTGTCGGTGGCGCCGGGCGCGGGCGGCGCGCCGGGGGTCGGCGCGGTGAGCGCCAGCGTCACGCTGTCGAGCACGCGGTTGCGGCTCAGGTTCACGGTCGCACAGCCGGGCCGCTTCCCCACGAGCGCGGAATCGGTCAGCAGCAGCGTGCCGTCGTCATCGCGCGAAACGGCCTGGGCGCGCCGGATCGCGATCGTCGGATTGATCGATCCGACGATCGTGCTGTCGCCCGGGCGGGTGCTCGCGCGCATCACCGCGATCGAGTCATCGGCACGTCCGCCGCAGGGCGCACCGGCGGCCGGGGGGTCGAAAAGTGTGGCGTTGATCGCGGACCAGTCGGCGTCGCCGGCCTCGCCGTAGGTCGTCAGCCGCACGCTCCAGGTCCCCGCCTCGTCGTCGAACGTCATCACCGCCCGCTCGATGTCCTGGCCCGCGGGCAGCGCGGGATCGCGCGGGCTGTCGGCGCTGGCCGACAGCGTGTCGCCGCGGGCCGCGCCCGGAGCAGCCAGCAGCACAAGGACCGTCGCCAGAGCCAGTCGCCGCAGCACGCGGCAGAGTCTCCCGGCCGGAGCGGCGGCGCGCAAGACAGAGGGGGTGATGAACAAACGTTGCGCGAGAGGCACCGCTTGTTCATCACCCCCAGCCATTGACGCGGCCACGCGGCAGCGGCGGGGGCCCGCCGGAACGCCCGGGGCGCGGTGTGTGCCCTACCTCCGGCGGCGGCGCCAGAGCGCGGCGAACAGCGCGAGCGGGGCGAGGATCGCCGCCGCGGTCAGCGCCGTCTCCGGCCCGTCGCACTCGCCGACCTCGTCGCATGTCCGCCTGACAGTCCCGGGCGGAGGCGGCGAAGGCCGCCGGGTCCCAGCGGGAGGGCTGGAAGGCCGGCCCGAGCGGCGAGTCCTGCTCGGGTGGCACCCACCAGCGCGCGCGGGAGTCGCCCCAGGGCGAGGCGCGCCGCATGAACGCCGGTGACGAGCGCGTGATCTCGACCAGCCGCGGTGCGACCGCGGCACCCTCGCCGTCGGCCTCGTCGTTGGGGTCGGGCCACAGCCGATCGCGTACGCCGGCGCGGAAGTACGACGCGTGCGAGCCCTTCGCGGCGTAGACGACGGGCCGGCCGCCGCGGCGCTCGAAGCGGGTGCAGCGCTCCGCCCCCGAGTGCTGGGCGTAGACGGCTTCGAGCGCCCGCCCGGCCGCGTCGACCCGGAACTGCACGAGCTCCCAGTCGCCCTCGTGCCGACCCGAGCGCAGCACGCCTCGATCCTGGTCCTGGTAGGCGTAATAGAGCCAGTACTGCAGCCAGCTCCCGCCGCCCGGCGCCGGCACGGCCCGGCCGTACGCCGCGGGCGGGCCGGCCACCGCGCTCAGCGGCGAGCGCTCCTGGGCGTCGTGGACGACGACGGGCGTCAGGGCGGTGAGGGCGACCGCGGCGGCGGCGAGCACGATGAGCGACTACCCGCGGCTGCGAGAGTTGGCGCGCAAACGCTCGCTCGGAACACTCGGCGCAGCGTCAATATGGGCCTCCGAGCGGTCCACTGAACCCCGCTGATTCAGGGCGATTGCAGGGCCTTAGCATGGGCACCGGCGGCAGGGAAGCCTTTGCTATCCTGCTCTGTCGCGCTCGGAGCCGGGAGGCTTCTGCGTGTGACCGCTCCGGGGGCATGGTAGCGGTGGCCGGCCCGGCCGCCAGAGCCACCCCGTCTGGATCATCAGCCGAAAGGGATCATGAAGGTACGACCGTCGGTGAAGCCGATGTGTGAAAAGTGCAAGATCATCCGCCGCCACGGTCGGGTGCTCGTGATCTGCCAGAACCCCCGGCATAAGCAGCGTCAGGGGTAAGGCGGTCATGGCTCGCATCGCAGGGATCAACATTCCCCTCAACAAGCGCGTGGAGATCGGCCTGACCTACATCTACGGGATCGGCCGCCCCGTTTCCAACGAGATTCTCGCCGAGCTCGGGATCGAGCCGGACCGCAAGGTCCGCGACCTCACCGACGACGAGGTCGCAAAGCTCCGCGACATCATCGACCGCGACTACGTCGTCGAGGGCGATCTGCGTCGCGAGCGCAGCCAGAACATCAAGCGGCTGATGGAGATCGGGTGCTACCGCGGCATGCGCCACCGGCGCGGCCTGCCCGTGCGCGGTCAGAACACGAAGACGAACGCTCGCACGCGCAAGGGCCCCAAGCGCATGCAGGTGGCGGGCAAGAAGAAGGCAGGTAAGAAGTAATGCCGGCTCCTCGTCGCCCCCAGCGTGGCCGCCGCAAGGTCAAGAAGAACATTCCGATCGGCCAGGCGCACATCAAGACGTCCTTCAACAACACGATCGTCGCGCTCACCGACCGCGAGGGCAACGTGATCGCCTGGGAGTCCGCCGGCGGCGCCGGCTTCAAGGGCTCGCGCAAGTCGACGCCGTTCGCCGCGCAGGTGACGGCCGACGCCGCGGCCCGCAAGGGCATCGAGCAGGGCATGCAGAAGGTCGAGGTCTTCGTCAAGGGCCCGGGCTCGGGCCGCGAGACCGCGATCCGCAGCCTGCAGGCGGCGGGGCTCGAGGTCACGGGCGTCAAGGACGTCACTCCGCAGGCACACAACGGCTGCCGCCCTCGTAAGCGGCGCCGGGTCTAACCAGCAAGACGACACTTCATGGCACGCGATACATCTCCCCAGTGCAAGCAGTGCCGCCGCGAGGGACAGAAGCTGTTCCTCAAGGGCGAGCGCTGCCTGACCGACAAGTGCGGCGTCGAGCGCCGTTCCTACCCGCCCGGCGACCACGGCCGCGGGCGCCAGAAGCAGTCCGAGTACCGCGTCCAGCTGCGTGAGAAGCAGAAGGCCCGGCGCTACTACGGCGTGCTCGAGAAGCAGTTCCGCAATTACTACGAGAAGGCGTCACGGCAGTCCGGGATCACCGGCGAGAACCTGCTGCGGATCCTCGAGTGCCGCTTCGACAACGTGCTCGTGCGCCTCGGATTCGCCGCTTCCCGCCGCCAGGCCCGCCAGCTCATCCGCCACGGCCACTGGGCGATCAACGGCCGTCGCGTGGACATCCCGAGCTATCAGGTCCGCGAGAACGACGTGATCACGTTCAAGCCCGGCTCCGACGCCGAGAACGTGATCCGCGACGCGACCGAGCTCGTCGCCCAGGTACCGGCCTGGCTGCAGGCCGACCACGACCAGCTGACCGCGAAGGTGTTGCGCCGGCCCGAGCGCGCGGAGATCGCCGCGCCGGTGCAGGAACAGCTCATCGTGGAGCTCTACTCGAAGTAACCCGCCATCTCTCCCCACCCCTCTGGCCGCGCAGCCGGCGCCGCCAGAGCTTGCCTCCCCACACGAGAACGACGTTAGGACCCTGATGCTCGACTTCCAGATCCCCCGGATCACGTCCGAATCGGTTGAAGACAACCGCGGGCAGTTCGTGGTGGAGCCGCTCGACCGCGGCTTCGGCTACACGTTCGGGAACTCGCTGCGCCGCGTGCTGCTCGCCAGCCTTGCGGGCGCCGCGGTCACCTCTGTCCGGATCGAGGGGGTCGCGCACGAGTTCTCGACGATCAAGGGCGTGACCGAGGACGTGACCGACATCGTCCTCAACCTCAAGGGCATCGTGTGCCGGATGCACTCGGACGCGACCGAGGTCGAGGCCCCGCTCGTCGTCACCGGCCCGGGCGAGATCACCGCGCGTGACATCGACCTGCCGAGCGGCGTCGAGATCCTCAACCCGGACGCGCACATCGCCACGCTCGACAAGAAGACCAAGCTCGAGCTCTACCTGACGATCGGTCGCGGCCGCGGCTACCGCCCGGCGGAGGAGAACAAGTCGGCCGACCAGCCGATCGGCGTGATCCCGATCGACTCGATCTTCTCGCCCGTCCGCCGCGTCGCCTACTCGGTCGAGCAGGCCCGCGTCGGCCAGCGCACGGACTTCGACAAGCTGACGCTGGACATCGAGACCGACGGCTCGATCGACCCGCAGGCCGCGCTCCGCGAGGCCGCCGAGATCCTGATCTCGAGCCTGTCGATCTTCACCGACGAGGACCGCATCGAGGACCTTCGCCAGGGCCCGAGCCTCCAGCTCGACAACGGCGGCGGCCCCGGCGGCGCGATGCTCCCGCAGGGCGGCCAGCGCGGCGGCGGCCCGATGGACGACATCCTGATCGAGGAGCTCGAGCTCGGCGTCCGCTCGTACAACTGCCTCAAGCGCGCCGGCATCCAGACGGTCGGCGACCTCGTGTCGAAGTCCGAGGGCGAGCTCGCCGCGATCCCGAACTTCGGCAAGAAGTCGATCGACGAGGTCATCGAGACCCTCTCGCAGCGAGGGCTTACGCTGCGGACGGACTGATGAAGGCGGGACATCCCCTCCGCCCCACCCCGATCATCCGACCTTAATAGACATGCGCCATCAGAAAACGCGTCACAAGCTCAGCCGCGACGCCGCGCACCGCAAGGCGCTGCTGGCCAACCTCTGCATCGAGGTCATCGACCACGAGCGGATCAAGACCACCGAGGCCAAGGCCAAGGCGGTCAAGCCGGAGCTCGAGAAGCTGATCACGCTGGCGCGCAAGGGCGACCTGCACGCGCGCCGGCAGGCGACCTCGATCCTCCAGCATCCGGACAAGGGCGTGATCTACAAGCTCTTCGAGGAGATCGCGCCGCGCTACACCGAGCGCCCGGGCGGCTACACGCGGATCCTGAAGCTCGGCCCGCGTTCGTCCGACGCGACGGAAATGGTCTACCTCGAGCTTGTGTAAGGCGGGACATCCCCTCCGCCCCACCCCGATCATCCGGCCTTAGGCACTGAGCACAAAGCTGATTCTGGAGTACGACGGCGGCCCGTTCGCGGGCTGGGCTGAACAGCCCGGCCGGCGGACCGTGGCCGCCGAAGTCGTTAAGGCGCTGCAGACGGTCCTGCGCACGCCGGTGGAGCTCACCGTGGCCGGCCGGACCGACCGCGGCGTGCACGCGCTCGGTCAGGTGATCTCCTACGAGGGCCCGCTGCCGAACCTGCGCAGCGTCAACGCCGTGCTGCCGCGCGAGATCGTCGTGCTGCGCGCCGAGGACGGCGCCGGACGGCTTCTCCGCCCGCCACGACGCCACCAGCCGCACCTACCGCTACCGCGTGCTCGCCCGCCGCCAGCCGTCCGCCTTCGAGCGCGGCCGCGCGCTGTGGTGGCCGCACGCGATCGACCTGGACGCGCTGCAGGCCTGCGCGTCCGCGTTGGTCGGAACCCACGACTTCACGGCCTTCACGCCCACCGAGACCTACCACCGGCGCTTCACCCGCGACGTCCACCGCGCGAGCTGGACGCCGCGACGGCGACATCCTCACCTTCGAGATCGAGGCCGATTCGTTCATGCGCGCCATGAACCGCATCCTCGTCGGCACGATGCTCGAGGTCGCCCAGGGCCGTCGCGACGACTTCGAGCGCCTGCTCGAGGGCGCCCCTCGCAGCGCCGCCGGGAACACCGCGCCGGCGCACGGCCTCTACCTCACGTCGGTCAGCTACGGAGCGACCGCTGAGCCAGGCGGACCATCTCGGCCGCCCCGCTGAACGCCAGCAGCCCGGCGAGCGCGACCACCGCGATCGCGAGCGGCACCTCGGGCCGCCACAGCAGCAGCGCGGCGAGCACGACCAGACCCGCCGCCCGGGCCAGCCGCGCGGCGCCGCCGCGCGGCGTCATGACGTGCGTGAGCGCGTGGCGCCATGCGCCCGGCAGTCCAGGCTCGAACACGGCCGCGGCGACGATCCCCAGCGCCCCGGCGGCCAGCCCCCACCAGCGGAGGTCGCTCAGGAACGCGCTCCAGATCGTCCGCACCACGGCATCGCCGTGGCTGGTATCGAAGGTCGAGAGCACCACGGCGCGGCCGATCGACGTCATCGCCACGAGCGCGCCCCCGGCCAGCGCGACCCCGAACGCGGCGCGCCGCAACCCGAGCCGCAGGGTCGGCGCGCGCCAGGCCGCCGCCGCGAGCGCGACCAGCCCGAACAGCAGTGCCAGCGGTGCCAGCGGCGCGAGCGCGCGTCCGACCGGCGCGGCCCGCCGCAGCGCGGTCTCGAGCCGACCGCCGCCCAGCCGCAGCAGCACCGGATCGGCGGCCGGAAGCATCCGCGCCGCCGCCGGCGATTGCTCGCCCACGGCCGCCCGCAGCTCGGCGCCGGCCCCCGGGAGCCGCAGCGGCGTCGCGCGTGAAGCGTCATCGAAGAGCGCCTCGTGCAGCGCGCCGGCGCCGGCGTGGAACTCGGCCTCGAAGCGCGGGCCGAGCATGTAGTCGCGCACGGCGGCTTCGAGCACCGGGCGGCGCGCGGCGAGCTCCGGGATCTCCTCGATCTCGCGCGTGGCGATCCGCGCCGCGATCTCGTCCCGGACCTCGTCCTGGCGCAACGTGGCACTCGCGCGGTCCGCGAACGCGCGCCGGTCGAGCACGGCGTGCTGGGCGTACAGCGCGAGCGCACCCAGCAGCAGCGCGGACACCCCCAGCGCGAGCAGTACGGCACACGGCCACCGACGTTCGCGTGCCATCGCGGCACCATCGGCCCAGCGGCGGGGCGCGACCCTGGACGTCAGTAGAGTCGTCGCCGTGCTGCGGGTGCTCTTGACCAACGACGACGGGATCGACGCCGAGGGCCTGCAGGCCCTGCGGCGCGCGCTCGTCGCGCTCGACGACATCGAGCTCGCGGTGATCGCGCCCGACGACAACCGCTCGGCGACCGCGCGCTCGATCACGTTCCGGCGCCCGCTGTGGGTCGCCGAGGTCCCGTTCGACGACGGCACCGTCGGCTACGCCTGCGACGGCACGCCGGTGGACTGCGTGCGGCTCGCGAGCCTCGGGCTGATCGAGGACTTCGAGCCCGACCTGATCGTCTCCGGCATCAATCACGGCTCCAACCTGGGCGACGACATCACCTACTCGGGAACGGTGGCGGCCGCGCTCGAGGGCGTCGTGCTCGGCATTCCGGGAATCGCCGTCTCCCAGCAGTCGACGCACCGCGAGATGGACTTCCGGCTCGGCAACCTGTTCGACTTCGAGCACGCCGCCGCCTTCACGGCCCAGGTCGTCGACCGCCTCGACGACGTCCCGCTGCCGGCCGGGACGCTGCTCAACATCAACGCTCCCGGTGGCGACGTCGCCGGCGTCGAGGTCGCCCGGCTCGGCAAGCGCATCTACCAGGATCAGCTCGAGCTGATCGAGGAGGACGTCGGCGGCCGCCGGCTCTTCCGCGTCTACGGCGACTCGCCGGTCCACGACGACGAGCCGGGCACCGACCTCGCGGCCGTCTCGGCCGGCCGGATCGCGGTCACGCCGCTGCACTTCGACCTGACCGCCGAGCACGGCATGGAGGGCCTGCGGGAGTACGACCTCGCGCGACTGCTGGGGAAGGCATGACCCCGGCCGAGCGGGCGGCGGAGCTGCGCGAGCAGCTCGTCCACCACGGCCACCGCTACTACGTCCTCGACGACCCGGAGATCGGCGACGACGCCTACGACGCGCTGCTCGACGAGCTGCGCGCGCTCGAGCGCGAGCACCCGGAGCTGCTGACGCCGGACTCGCCGACCCAGCGCGTCGGCGGGGAGCCGGTCGGCAAGCTCGAGAAAGTCACGCACCTGCAGCCGATGCTGTCGCTGGCCAACGCGCGCAGCGAGGCGGAGCTGCGCGCCTGGGTCGACCGCATGCGCAACCACCTGGCGCGCGAAGGGATCGAGGATCCGGCGTTCGAGTTCGTGGCCGAGCCGAAGATCGACGGGCTGGCGATCTCGCTCGTCTACCGCGACGGCGTGCTCGAGCGCGGCGCGACGCGCGGCAACGGCGTCGTCGGCGAGGACGTCACCCACAACCTGCGCACGATCGGCGCGATCCCGCTGCGGATCGACGACGCGCCGGCGCTGCTCGAGGTCCGCGGCGAGGTCTACATGTCGCTGCCGGACTTCGCCGCGCTCAACGAGCGCCGCGCGCGAGGCGGGCCTGTAGCACCTTCATGAACCCGCGCAACAGCGCCGCGGGCACGATCCGCCAGCTCGACCCGGCGCTCGCCGCCGAGCGGCCGCTGTCGATGTGGTGCTACGCGATCGGCGTCACCGAGGGGCTGCGCTTCACGAGCCACTGGGAGGCGCTGACGTGGCTGCGCGAGCACGGCTTCCGCGTCAACGGCGACGTGAAGAAGCTCGCCAGCGAGGACGAGGTCGTCGCCCAGTGCCTGCACTGGCAGCAGCGCCGCGGCGCGCTCGACTTCGAGATCGACGGCGTCGTGGTCAAGGTCGACGACATCGAGCTGCAGACGACGGCTCGGGGTCGTCGGCCGCGACCCGCGCTGGGCGATCGCCTGGAAGTTCCCGCCCACGACCGCGGTCACGCGGCTGAACGCGATCAACTGGAACGTCGGCAAGTTCGGCGACCTGCACCCGTTCGCGGCGCTCGAGCCGGTGCACGTCGGCGGCGTGACGGTCAAGGCCGCGACGCTGCACAACGAGGAGGACCTCGCACGCAAGGACGTCCGCCCCGGTGACGAGGTGATCGTCCTGCGCGCCGGCGACGTGATCCCGCAGGTGATCTCACCCGCCCCGCACGCCGCCGAGCGGCCGGACCGCTCGCCGCCGCCGCGCCCGCCGGAGCGCTGCCCGTTCTGCGACACGCCGACGGTCAAGGCTGAGGGCTCGGTCTTCACCCGCTGCCCGAACCGCGACTGCCCCGAGCGCCGCTGGCAGCTGCTGACCAGCTTCGCTCAAATCATGGACATCGACGGGCTGGGGGAGAAGCAGGTCGCGACGCTCCAGCGGCTCGGGCTCGTCCGCAGCGTGGCCGACTTCTACCGGCTCGAAGGGCGAGCGCCTGCTCGAGATCGAGGGCTACGGCCAGGTCAGCGTCGACCGGCTCCTCGCGCTCGATCGAAGCGAGTCGCCGCGCAGCCGTTCGGGCATCGTGCTGTTCGCGATCGGGATCGAAGGCGTCGGGTACGTGACGGGCCGCAGCCTCGCCCAGCAGTTCCGCACGGCCGACGCGCTGCTCGAAGCGACGCCCGAGCAGATCGCCGAGACGCCCGGGATCGGGCCGATCGTCGCCCGGCTGATCCACTCCCAGCTCGACGCGCTGCGCCCCCTGATCGACGATCTGCGCGGGATCCTGCGGCTCGAGGAGGAGGGTCCACCGCCCGGCGAGGGTCCGCTGGCCGGCCAGACCTTCGTGCTGACCGGCACGCTGCCGGACCTGACCCGCGAGCAGGCGACCGAGCGGATCACGCGCGCCGGCGGCAAGGTCACGGGCAGCGTCTCGAAGAAGACGAGCTACGTCGTGGCGGGCGCCTCGCCGGGGTCGAAGCTCGAGAAGGCCGAGCGGCTCGGCGTGCCCGTGCTCGACGAGCCCGGTCTCGTCGCATTGCTAGAGGATGCGGGTGCTAGCGCGCGCCACGATGTGACCTTCCACGGCCGCACAAGATAGATTGCGCGCGGTGTCCGACCCACCGCTCGTCGCCGTCGTCGAGATCCCCAAGGGCTCGTCCAACAAGTACGAATGGGACGAGGAGCTCGGGGCGATCAAGCTCGACCGGCTGCTGTTCTCCTCGCTCGGCTATCCGACCGACTACGGGTTCTTCCGCGAGACGCTGGCCGCCGACGGCGACCCGCTGGACGCGATGATCGTCGTCTCCGAGCCGACGTTCCCCGGCTGCCTGATCGAGGTCAAGCCGGTCGCGCTGTTCCGGATGCGCGACGAGAAGGCCGAGGACAACAAGATCCTCTGCGTCCCGTTCACCGACCCGAACTGGAGCCACATCGAGCACCTCGACGACCTGCCGATGACGCTCCGCGACGAGATCTCGCACTTCTTCTCGATCTACAAGACGCCCGAGTGGAAGGTCGTCCGCGTCGACGGCTGGTACCCGCGCGAGGAGGCGCTCGAGTCGATCGAGCGCGCCAAGAAGCGCTGGCAGGACGGGCCTCAGGGCGCGTCGTAGCGCGCGACGGCGACCGTCATCCGGTCCTGCACGGCCCGCGCCGAGGCGGGGTAGACGCGGTTCATCAGAAACGCGAAGGCGACGCGCTCGCCGCCGGTCGTGGTGCAGAAGCCGGCCAGCGCCGAGACGTCGCGCAGCGTGCCGGTCTTGGCGTGGCAGCGATCCTGGGCCGGCGTGCCGCGCATCCGGCGCGAGACGGTGCCGTTGCGGCCGATCACGGCCAGCGACTCGTCGAACGCGGCGGCCGACTCGGACTGGTCCATGCCCTGCAGCAGCCCGACGACCTCGCGCGGCGTCGTGCGGTTCGCGCGCGAGAGCCCGGAGCCGTCGACGACCGTCGGCGTGATCCCGAAGTCACGGACCGCCTCGCGCACGACCGCGCCGCCCGCCGCCGTCGAGCCCTCGCCGCCGAACTGCGACCCGAGGCCCTTGCTGAGCGTCTCGGCGATCCAGTTGTCCGACGGCTGGTTCATCTGGCGCACGATCGCCGAGACCGGCGGCGACTGCCAGTCCGACAGCGGCGTCATGCCGGTGGGTGCGACCCCGGCGCGCGCGGAGCCGGCGATCGTCCACGCCCTCGTGCTCGAGCGCGCGTTCGAACGCCTGGGCGGCGAAGCGGGCCGGGCTGGCCTGGAAGTACGGCCGCCAGCGGCCGGTGCGGCCGTGGTTGAACGAGAGGGCGCTGAGCGGCCCGACCTCGCTCGTCAGCCTGAAGCCGGACGACGGGACGCCGCGGAAGGCGTCGAACGCCGACTCGTCGCCGATCACGCGGCCCGTGACGCGCTTGAGGCCGGCCTGGGCGAGCCGGCCCGCCAGTTCCTGCACGGCCACCGTGCCGAACGTCGGGTCGCCGCCGCCGTGCAGGACGATGTTGCCGGTGAGCGTCCCGCTCTCGTCCGGCAGGCCGTTCGAGAGCACCGTGGTCGTCAGCCGTCCGTCGGGCCCGTGGCGCAGCAGCGCGCCGGCGGCCGTGTAGAGCTTCTCGACCGAGGCCGGCATTCGCTCGACATCGGCCTTGGCGGCGAAGATCTCCTCGCCCGAGCCGAGGTCGACGACGTAGGCGCCGGAGTACTGGCTCGTGCGCGCCAGCTCGCGCGCCAGCGCGCGTTTCGTGGCGGCCGGGCCGGCGGCGTCGGCGGCGCTCGGGACGAGCGCGACGAGCAGGGTGACGAGGACGAGCAAGCGAGCCATACGAAGGTCCAGAACCCCGCTTGAGGGTTCAAGTCGCGGGCACCTTAGACTGTTCTCCGGATGGGCAAGGTCGTTGAGATGAACGCCCCGGCGCGGCGCAGGCGCCGTTTGTCGCGTACCGCGCTGGTGCTGGGCGGCGGCGGCTTCACCGGCGGCGTCTACCAGATCGGCGCGCTGCGGGCGCTCGATCTGCTGTCCTCGAACCGGTCCGTCAACCAGTTCGACATCTACGTCGGGACGAGCGCCGGCTCGCTGATCGCCTCGCTCGTGGCCAACGGCGTCACGCCCGAGCAGATGATGCGCACGGTCAACGACCAGGTGCCGTCCGCGCTGCCGCCGCTCGGGCGCGACATGCTGCTGCGCCTGAACAAGACCGAGTTCGCGCTGATGGCGCTCAAGCTCCCGCTGCACGCCGTCAACGTCGCCCGCAGCGTCGCCTCCTCGCTCGGGTCGCTGTCGGCGGTCGACCTCGTGCTGGCGCTCGGCGACGCGCTCCCGTCGGGCGTCTACACCGGCGAGGGCGTCGAGGACTACGTGCGCCGGGCGCTCGCCGCGGAGGGCCGGACGGACGACTTCCGCCTGCTGGAGCGCGAGCTCTACCTGGCCGCCACCGATCTCGACACCTGCGAGCGGATCGTGCTCGGCGCCGAAGGCTGGGACGACATCCCGATCTCCGCCGCCGTCCGCGCCTCGACGGCGCTGCCGATGATCTACGCCCCCTATCGCGTACGCGAGCGCGAGCTGGTCGACGGCGGGATCGTCTCGACGACGAACCTCGACATCGCCGTCGAGGCCGGCGCGAAGTTCATCGTCGTCGTCAACCCGCTCGTGCCCTACGTCAACGACTTCTCGAAGACGATCCCGACGCTGTTCGGGACGCGCTCCCGGCGCGTGACGGACATGGGCTTCCCGAAGATCGGCTACCAGACGTTCAAGCTGCTCGCCTACCAGCGCCTGCACGAGATGGCCAGCCACTGGAAGGAGCGCTACCCGGGCGTCGACATCGTCCTGATCGAGCCCGATCCCGACGACGAGCTGATGTTCCAGACGAACATCCTCAACTTCGCCTCGCGCGTCGACGTCGCCCGTCACGGCTTCGAGTCCGTGACGCTGAAGCTGGCCAACGACTACGACGAGCTGCGCGAGGTCTGCCGCCGCCACGGGATCGAGATCTCCGCCACGCGCGTGCGCAAGGTCGTCCGCCACTTCTCCGCCGAGCGCGAGAAGACTCGCGCCTGGCGGAGGATCCTCGAGCAGACGACCGGCGCGCTGCTGCGTCAGTCCGACGCGTAGAGCTTGTCGAACTCCTCGGCGTAGAGGTCGTTGACGACGTTGCGCTTGACCTTCAGGGTCGGCGTCAGCTCGCCCGTCTCCTGCGAGAGGTCGTGGTCGAGGATGAAGAAGCGCTTGATCTGCTCCACACGCGCGTAGTTGGTGTTGACCCGGTCGAGCTCACCCTGGACCAGCTCGACCACCTTCGGCTCGGTGTGCAACGCGCCGACGTCCTCGGGCAGGCCGTGCTCGCGCGCGAAGTGCACGATCTCCTCGGGGTCGAGCGTGATCAGCACGACCGGGTACGGACGCCGGTCGGCGTGCATGACGGCCTGTGAGATCCAGCGCGAGCGCTTGAGGTCGTTCTCCAGGTTCGCGGGCGTGAGGTTCTTGCCGCCCGCGGTGATCATGATGTCCTTCTTGCGGCCCGTGATGGTGAGGTAGCCGTCGTCGTCGAGCGAGCCGAGGTCGCCGGTGTGCAGCCAGCCGTCCTCGGTCACGGCGCCGAACGCGGTCGTGTCGCCGCTGCCGTAGTAGCCCTTGAAGATGTGCGGGCCGCGGATGAGGATCTCGCCGTCGTCGGCGATCTTGACCTCGGCGCCGGGGAGCGGGCGCCCGACGGTCCCGAGCCGGTGGTCGGCGACGGTCGAGGTGGTGGTGACGGTCGAGGTCTCGGTCATCCCGTAGCCCTCGAGCACGGGCGCGCCGCAGGCGTAGAAGAACTCGAGGATCTCGATCGAGATCGGCGCCGCGCCCGAGGTCGCCTGCTTGAGGTTGCCGCCGAAGATGTTGCGGACGTTCGAGAACAGCTCGGCGTCGGCCTTGTCGAACGCGGCCTGGAGCTGCTCGGGGACCTCCTGGCCGTCCTGGAGCATGCGCCGGACCTTCAGGCCCAGCTGCGTCGCGGCGGCGATCTGCTCGGGGTCGTTGTTGGAGGTGACGAGCGTGTAGATCTTCTCGAAGATGCGCGGGACCGACGGCAGGTAGGCCGGCTTGGTCGCCATCAGGTCGGGCACGATCTGCTGCGGATCGCCGCTCCAGTACGCGAGCGGCGCGCCGAGGTCGACGGACAACAACTGGATCAGGAGCGCATAGGAGTGCGCCAGCGGCAGGTAGAGGTAGACGGGCTCGCCCGCCGCGATGACGTCGAACTCCTCGCACATGCGGGTGACGTCGCGGTAATTGCCGTGCGTGAGCACGCAGCCCTTCGGCGGCCCGGTCGTCCCCGACGTGTAGATGATCGTGTACGGATCCTCGGGCTTGACCGCCGCGACGCGCTCGGCGATCTCCTGAGGGTCGCGCGCGCGGCCGCGCTCGCGCAGGTCGTCGAGGGCGATCGCGCCCTCGGCGGCGTCGATGGCGACGATCTGCTCGAGCTTCGGCAGCCGCTCGCGGACGGCGAGGATCTTCGCGACCTGGGTGGCGTCCTCGGCCACGACGAAGCGTGACTCGGAGTTGCTGACGACCCACTCGCATTCCTCGGGCGAGTTGGTCGGGTAGATCGGGACCACGACCGCGCCCGCGGACGTGATCGCGAAGTCCACGTACGTCCACTCGACGCGGGTCGTGCACAGCAGGGCGACGCGGTCGCCGGGCTCGAGCCCGAGGTCGATGAGCCCGCGGGCGATCTCCGAGACCGTCGCCGCGAGGTCCGTGTAGGACACTTCGCGCCACTCGTCGCCGCGCTTGAACCGAGCCGCCGGACGCTCGCCATAGCGCTCGGCGGCCAGCCCCACGATGTCCGCGATCGTGACCGACCCGGTTCCCTGGGCCGATCCAGCCGTCGTCTCCTGCATTCCTCACTCCTCCTCGGGACTACCGAGGAGCGATCCTACCCGGGGCGGCGCGCTACGCGCCGCAGCTCACGCCGCCGCTACCTGCGCGGAGTGCTCCTCGACGTTCGCCAGGAACAGCGTCTTGTCGATTCGGCCCTGGAAGATCGGCACGCCCAGTTGCATGCACTTCTCGATGACCTCGCGACGCTCCATGCCGGCTTCGCGCGCGAGCTCCGTGGGCGTGAGATGGATTGCCATCAGTACGAATCCTCCTGGTGAGGTTTGCCACGTGACCCGTCACGGTAGCGCCTTCACCGGATGTCCACAATGGCAACTCGGTCAACCTGACCTAAACATTCGGTCAGACCGGGTTGGGCAGATCGACGAAGACGTGTTCGACTCCAAAACGGTCCGCCAGCAGCGCTCCTAGGGCTTTGACGCCGAATGTCTCAGTGGCGTAGTGGCCGGCGGCGACGAAGTGGACGCCGTGTTCCGCCGCCTCGGCCGTGATGTGTTCGCGCGGCTCGCCCGTCAGGAACGCGTCGAGGCCGTGCTCGACCGCTTCGGTCAGCGAGTCCGCGGCCGAGCCGGAGACGATCCCGATCGTGCGGATGCGCTGCGGCCCCGACCCGAGCAGCAGCGGCTCGCGGCCGGTCACCTCGTGCACGCGCGCGTGCAGCTCGTCCGGCGTCAGCCCTTCGCCTTCGAAGCGCCCGCGGACCCCGATCTTGACCTGGTTGTAGGTGCCGAACGGCTGCCGGTCGCTGCAGCCGAGCTCGCGGGCGAGGATCGCGTTGTTGCCGAGCTCGGGGTGGGCGTCGAGCGGGAGGTGGTAGGCGGCGAGGTTGATGTCGTGCTTGAACAGCGGCCGCAGGCGCTCGGCCAGCAGCGGCGTCAGGCCGGTCGGGTGGAAGTCCCAGAACAGCCCGTGGTGGACCAGGACGAGCTGCGCCCCGAGCTCGACCGCGCGCTCGGACAGCTCCCGCCGAGCGCTCACGCCGGTGATGACCCGGGTGATCTCCGCCGTGCCCGGAACCTGCAGCCCGTTCGGCCCGAGGTCCTGGAACGCGGCGGGTGAGAGGAGCTCGTCGAGCGTGGAGATGATGTCCGTTATCTGCGCCATCGAAGTTTGAGGTCAGACGGTTCGGGCGATGCCAAGAGGGACATTGTCCGGGTTCAGGGCCCGGAATGCGGTTCAAGGACAGCGGGAAAGGACTCTTCAGACGTGGGTAGGGAAATGGGTGGAGCGTCGGAGCCGGCGGACTCCGACCTGGTCGCGGCGGTGCGCCGCGGCGACGATCGCGCCTTCGAGGTCCTCTACCAGCGCTACCAGCAACGCATCCATGCCTACGTGCTCGGCATGGTCAAAGACAGCGGCCGCGCCGAGGACATCACGCAGGAAGTGTTCGTCTCCGCGCTGCGGCGCATGCGCGCGACCGACCAGCCGCTGGCGTTCAAGCCCTGGCTCTACCAGATCGCCAAGAACAGCTGCATCGACGCGTTCCGCCGCTCCAAGCGCGGCGAGGAGGTCTCCTACGACGCCGAGGATGCGCTCGCGCCGGGCGATGCCTCCAAGCTCGTCGGCCCCGAGCCCACACCCGACGCGGCCTTCGCGGCCAAGGAGGACCTCGAGAGCCTCTGGGGCGCGTTCGGCGGTCTGTCCGACACGCATCACGAGATCCTGCTCCTGCGCGAGCTCGAGGGACACTCCTACCAGGAGATCGGCGAACGGCTGGGGATGAGCCGGCCGGCCGTCGAGTCGACGCTGTTCCGCGCCCGCCGACGCCTGACCGAGGAGTACGGCGAGATCGTCACCGGCGCCCGCTGTCAGCGGATCCAGGGGATCATCACCGTGGCCGCGGAATCGTCGCTCGGCGTGCGCGACCGGCGCCGGCTCGCGCGTCACGTCGCGCACTGCAAGGGCTGCCGTCGCGAGGCGCTCGCCGCCGGGCTCGACCGGCGCCTCATCACGCGCCCGTCCGTGCGCGAGCGGATCGCCGGGCTGCTGCCCTTCCCGGCGTTCGTGAAGTTCGGCCGCGGGGACGCCGACCCGTCGGTGCCGCCGTCGCCCGGCCGCTTCGCGAACTGGGCCACGCACCTGCCGCTGTGGTCCGATCACGCCGCGGGCGGCTGGAGCAAGGCCGCGGCCGGCGCCGCCGTGCTGCTCGCCGGCGTCGGCACCGGCATGGGCGTGCACGAGGTCGCGACGCAGCCGCCGTCCTCCTCCGCCGCGGTCCAGTCGCCGCCGGCCAGGGTGGCCAGCGCGCCGCCCTCCAAGCGGGTCGAGACCGTCGCCGCCGGCCACAAGTCGTCCACGACGAGCAGCAGCTCGCGGGCTCACACCAAGCCCAAGCGCCGCAGTTCCGGGCGCGTCACAGCGTCCAGCTCACCGTCCGCCGCCGACCGTGCCACGTCGGGCGGCGGCGGACCGGTGCAGCCCGCAGACCCGAACCCGACGCCGGCGGCGTCGAAGTCCGATTCCCGTGCGCCGGAGGAGCCGCCGGCCGAGGAGTCCCGCGACCGCTCCGCGGCCGCCGACGCCCCGGCGACCAAGCGTCCGGAGCCGGTCAAGGACACCGTCTCGGCGGTCGACCGGACCGTCGACAAGACGACCGAGACCGTCGACACCACGGTCAAGCAGACGACCCAGACCGTCGACACCACGGTGAAGCAGACGACCCAGACCGTCGACGACACGGTCAAGACCGTCACCGGCGGCGGCCCGGTGTCCCAGACGGTCGACCAGACGACGGACACCGTCGACCAGGTCGCCGGCGGCGTCACCCAGACCGTCGACGACACCGCTGCGGGCGTCACCGGCGCGCTCGGGGGGATCACCGGCGGGCCGGGCGGCTAGACTGCTCTGCGCCTCGGGGCGTGGCGCAGCCTGGTAGCGCGCACCGTTCGGGTCGGTGAGGTCCCCGGTTCGAATCCGGGCGCCCCGATGCAGCACCATCGGCCCAGTGCTTGCACCTCCCATCGACCTTGTGCGCGCCCGCGCAGGAAACGACCCCCGCCCGGCCCGGTGAGGTCCCCGGTTCGAATCCGGGCGCCCCGATGCAAGGAACCCGCGTCGCGCGCGGGTTCCGCCAGCTACGGCTTCGCCCACCGTCCGCCGGCCTGGCTGATGTGGGCGCGCATGAGCCGCTCGACCTCGTCGCTGTCGCGACGTCTCATCGCCTCGACGATGGCCAGGTGCTCGCGGGCGATCCCCTCCAGCTCGCCACGCTCAAAGAGCGCCGAGATGCCCAGCAGCCGGGTGTGCTCGCGAAGTTCGGAGACGTACCGCGTCAAGCGTTCGTTGCGTGCGTAGCCGAGGAGCTGCATGTGGAAGTCCCGGTCCGCGATCATGTACTGGACGAGGTCGCCTCGGGATGCGCAGTCGACGATCACCTGGGCGCGCCGCACCAAGTCGTCGAAGTCACCGTCCGGGACGATCGGCGTCACCTGCGCGACCACCGCGGGCTCGATGAGCAGTCGCAGCTGGAGGACATCGTCGAGATCCGACTCGTCGAGCTCCGTCACCCGGAATCCCTTGTTGGGCACGCTCTCGACGAGCCCGTCGCGGACGAGGTCGATCATCGCCTCGCGCACCGGCGTCGCCGAGACGCCGAAACTCGCGGCCAGGGCGGGGGCCGAGTAGACGACGCCCTGCTCCATCTCTCCGAGGATGATGGCCGACCTGAGGATCTGCCCGACACGCTCTCGGAGGCTTACCTTCTCGACTCGGACGAAGTTCTCGAACGTCACCGGCGTGCAATATTACATTTCATAGTGCATCATGGCCGAAACGACTACACATCGGCCCCGGCGCGAGCGCCCTCGGCGACTGCGTCGAGCAGCGTGCGCGGTGCGAGTGCGTCGCCGGCGACCATGAGGCGAAGCTCGGGCCGCAGCGCCGTCAGCTCGTCGCGTAGGTCGACGACGGCGCGGCGATAGCCGGCCATGACCACGAGGCCCACGCCCTCGCGCCGCTCGTCGCGCTCGGTGTAGATGTTGCGCAGCGTGACGCCGTCGGCATCGCTCGATACGCCACTCAGATGCGGCGTCATGGCGACGCCGGCGAGCGCGAGGCGGCGGAACACGAACGGCTGTTGCGTCGGATCGATCTCCGCGCCGACCACCGGATGGGTGGTGGCGATCTCGACGCTGAAGCCCTCCGCGACGAGTCGCTCCGCAGCGGTCGGCGCCAGAAAGCCACCTTCATCGTCGAGCACCAGCGCCGATTGCGGCTCGATCGCTCCGACGCCGCTTTCGAGCAGCACGTCGACATCGAGCACGGGCACCGGCCCGGGCGGCGCGGCGGCCGGCCGAAGCTGCGATCCCGTCGCGAGGATCACCGCATCCGGCGATTCTGCGAGCACTTCCTGCGCGCTGGCCGCGACACCGGTTCGGAGCTCGGCTCCGGCGCCTTCGGCCTCGTCGTGCAGCCAGTCGATGTAGCGAGCCCAGCGCTCCCGCCCGCGGCGCTCGCCCGCGAGGCGAGCCCGTCCGCCGACGTGCGAGCGGCGCTCGAAGAGCACGACGTCGTGACCGCGGAGCGCGGCACCGCGTGCCGCCTCCAGCCCGGCGACCCCGCCCCCGACGACGACGACCCGCCCCGCCGTCGCGGCCGGAACCAGTTCGCCGAGCTCGGGCTCGCGGATGGCCGGGTTGACCGAGCACCACATCGGCCGGTCGGTGTAGAGGCGGCCGATGCAGCCCTCGTTGAGGCCGATGCACGGCCGCATGGCCCGGCCGGCGCGGGCCTTCGCGGGCAGGTCGGGGTCGGCGATGATCGCGCGCGTCATCGCGACGAGATCGACGCCGCTGGCCACGCACGCGTCGGCCATGGCCGGCTCGACGTTGCGGCCGGCGACGACGACCGGAACGCCGACCGCCTCGCGGAAGCGCCGCGCGCGCTCGTTGTAGACGCCCTCCGGGAAGCTCGTCACCGGGCACGAAGTACGCGGTCGCCAACCTCGTCGCGCCCGTGCCGCCGCTCACGCTGAACAGGTCGATCGCCCCGCTCGCCGCGAGACTGCGCGCCACTTCGATCAACTCGTCGGGGCCGAGTCCGCCGGTCAGGCACTGATCGAGCGCCATCCGGAAGCCGACGATGAAATCGTCGGACACCGCAGCGCGCACGGCGTCCAGCACCTCGCGGCCGAAGCGCGTGCGGTTCTCGAGGCTGCCGCCGTACTCGTCCGTGCGCGTGTTGATGGCGGGGTCGAAGAACTGCTCGATCAGGTGCCCGCCGAACGAGGTCACCTCGCACCCGTCCCAGCCGCAGCGCTCCAGGCGCGCCGCCGCGTCCGCGAAGCGCTGCACGATCGCCGGGATCTCGGAGGCGGCCAGCGGCACCGGCACCTCGAGGTGGACGCCCTCCGGAAGGTCGGAGGGCGCGCGCAGCGGGATGCCGGTCAGCGTCGACGTGCCGCGCCGCCCCATGTGCGTCATCTGCGACATGCACCGCGCGCCGTGGCCGTGGACGCCGTCGGCCAGCGCCCGCAGTGCCGGCTCGTTGCGCTCGTCCCACAGGGAGATCGAGCCATACGACGCCGCCGTGGTCGGGTCGACCGAGGCCGACCCGAACGTCATCACCAGCGCGCAACCACCGGCCGCCTTGCGGACGTGGTAGTCCACCTCGCGCGAATCGATCAGACCGTCACGACCCCACCCGGCCGCGTGCGGCGTCGACACGATCCGGTTGCGCAGCACCTGCCCGCGCAGCTCCAACGGCGAGTACAGGTGCGGGAAGGCCGCCGAACCCTCGGCGGCTCGCTCCAGCCCTTCGCCGGGTACGCCCGTCATGTTTCCTCGTTTCCCCTCTCAGACACGCCACGCCGCCGCTGAACGCCGGGGTGGACGATTCGCCACCCCGGCAGACGCTCCTTGGATCAGCCGGCGGTCGGTGCCGAGCCCTTGATGACCTTGATGAACGTCAGCTGGCCGTCCTCGACCCCGTTCAGCGCCATCTCGGTCAGCGACGTGTCGCCGTTCTCGTCGATCGAGTACGTACCGAGCGCGCTGTCGCGGTCCTTGGTGGCGAACAGCGCCTTGAGGACGTCGGCCTTCTCGCCCGTCTCGGAGCGCTGGATCGCGTCGAGCGCCAGTTGCATCGACTCGTAGCCATAGATCGCGTACGGATCGGGTGCGGTGTTGCCGAATTTCTGGGCGTAGGCCGTGAAGAACTCCTGGCCCTGCGGCGGAAGCTCGGACTTCGGCAGCGTCGGGGAGGTGCACGTGTAGCGCTCCGCCACGCTGGCCGGGATGCCAGTCTTTTGTTGATGAAACCGGACTCGCACGTGCCGTCCGGCCCGTAGAGCTTGGCCTTGGGCAGCGCCGCGGCGAAGTCCTTGAACAACTGGACCGCGTTGTTCTGCGTGACGCCCGAGTAGGCGAAGCAGTCGGCGCCGGCCGACGCGGCGCTCTGGGCCAGTGAGCGGTAGTTGGCGGCGTTCTTGTCGATGCCCGCGTTGGAGATGATGGCGAGACCTTCCGCTTTCGCCGCGATCACGATCGCCTGCGCGAGACCGGCGCCGTAGACCTCCTTATCGTTGGTCAGCTGCACCTTGGTGCAGCCGTCCTCCTTCATGACGGACACCATCGCCGGGCCCTTGATCGAATCCCTGGCGACGACCCGCACGTAGTTGCGCTGCCCGGTGGGGTAGTACTTATCGGGCTCGCCCGGGGTCGCTCCCGGGTCCTTGGTGGTCAGGCCGACCGCGGTGTTCGCCGGACTGATCATCGGAACGCCGGCCTCATTGAGGACCGGGATCGAGACCGCCGCAGCGCCGCTGTTGAACTCGCCCAGGTAGACGACGGCCGTGTCATCCTGCGCGACCTTGCGCGCATTGGCCGTCGTGGCCTCCGGCGTCCAACTGCCCGCCTGCGCCGTCGAGTTGTCCAGTGACACGTACTTGACGGAGAAATTCCCCGCCTTGCCGTTGTTCTCGTCCAGCGCCAGCTGCATGCCGTTGACGACCGACCGAGACTGCGGGCCCCCCGCACCCTGCAACGGCATCGACGAGTAGATCGTCAACGTCTTGCCGCCGCCTTCGGTGGCGGTATCCGCGCTGTCGTCACCGCCGCACGCACCGACCCCAAGAGCGAGGGCGCCGACAAGGCAGCCCGCCGTTGCCAACCGACGTGAATTCATCGAACCGCTCCTCAAGCCTCAGATACCCGTGCCACTGCTCTCCCGACCAGTGCAATATTACATGTCACATTCGATTCGTCAAGAACGGCAGGGATCGCCGAACTCTGGCCAGCCGCGCTACGAGCGCCGGCGCAGCACGGCGACGAAGATCACGTAGGACGCGCCGCCGATCGCCCCCATCAGCGTGTACGGGCTGCCGTCCTCGCCACGGGCGATCTCGTACAGCCAGGCGCCGATGATGAACGTGATCAGCACCATGCCCGTGTAGGCCACGGCGCGCAGGTCGATCATCTCCCAGCGCTCGTCGCGCTCGGGGCCGCCGATGCCGCGCAGGGTCTCCCCTCGGCGCCCGACCGCGAACATCGCGGCGACGACGGCCATGATCCCGAACGAGATCGCGCCCTGGCCGACGTCGCCGCCGATCGCGAACGCGCCGAACATCAGCGCGCCCAGGAACAGGGAGAAGCCCGGCATCCACCAGCGGCTGCGCCAGTACTCACGTGTCTGCATGGAAGACCTCTTCAACGTGTTTTCCGAAGTAGCGCGCCAACGCCATCGCCAACGGGAGCGACGGCGTGTAGCGCTCTTTCTCGATCGAGTTGATCGTCTGGCGCGAGACCTGCATCGCCTCGGCGAGCTGTTGCTGGGACAGCTTGCTCTCGGTCCGCAGGTTTCGCACCTCGTTCCTCACGAGCACAAAGCGGCGTCGATCGCGCGCTCGACCGCGGCCTCCTGCTGTGCGCTCAACGGCTGACGGTTGACCAGCACGACCGCTCGGCGGCCGCCGGCCTCGCTCGCGTAGGCGTGGGCCAGGTAGCCCGGCACGGCGCCGTTGTGGCCCCAGGCCTCGCCGCAGGAGGTCGTGATGCTGAACAGCCCGAGCCCGTACGCTCCGGCGACCGCGTCACGGGTCTGCATCGCCGCCAGCTGCGCCGGCGCGAGCAGGCGGCCCGCGAGCAGCGCGCGGTAGAAGCGGCCGAGGTCGCGCGCGGTCGAGACCAGCGAGCCCGAGGCGCCGGCCCAGCTCGTGTCCTGCACGGTGACGTCCTGGCCCTCGGCGACGCCGGGCACGACGCCGCGGACGCGCGGGCCCTCGTCGTAGGTCGTGTCGCGCAGGCCGCAGGGGGCGGATGATGCGCCGCTTGAGCTCGCGCTCCAGCCGGTTGCCGGTCACGCGCTCGATCACCAGCCCGAGGATCACGTAGTTCGTGTTGGAGTAGTGAAAGCCGGCGCCGGGCGCGAAGTACGGGTCGTGCTCGCGCGAGATCGCCACCAGCTCCTGCGGCCGCCAGCGCTGCAGCAGGCCGTGCTCGAAGACGCGCGGGTCCTCGGAATGGTTGAAGACGCCGCTCGTGTGGTTGAGCAGCGTGCGCAGCGGCGCGCCGCCCGCTTCGGGGACGGGCTGGTCGAGCGACAGCCGGCCCTCGGCCACGAGCTGGAGGGTGACCGTCGAGACGAACGTCTTGGTGACGCTGCCGACGCGGAAGCGGTCGTCCGCGCGGACGTTGCCGGCGGCGTGGACGCGGTCGCCGGAGAGCACGACGGCGCCCGGGATGCCGGTCCGGGCGAGCTCGCGGGCCGGGTTCGCGCTCGCGACAGGGGCGAGCACCGCGCTCAGCACGAGCGCCAGGAGGAACTTCATGAGGAGCCTCCTTCTCAGGGGAGGGAGACAGGGAGTGATGTAAAGCTAGCTTGTCATCGGGCGGATGTCAAGCGAACTTTCCATCTGTGCCGGCGTCGGCGGCCGGTTCCGGCTCCGCGGCGCGCAGCAGCAGCACCGGGATCGGGCTCGCGTGCAGGACCTTCTGCGAGACGCAGCCCAGCAGCGACGTGTGCAGCCGCCCGTGGCCGTGCGAGCCCATCACGATCAGGTCGAACGCCCCTGAGCGCGCGCGCTCGATCAGCGCCCGCGCGGGCGGGCCCTCGACCAGCAGCGTCGTCACGCTGACGTCCTCGGGCAGCGTGTCGGCCGCCTGGCGCAGCATGTCGGAGTAGTGGCGCGACGACCTCGCTGCGCGGCGGCGCGGCGCCGGTGGCCAGCAGCGCGGTCGCCGGCAACTGCGGGATCGCGGTCACCAACGTCAGGCGTGCGCGTTGATCGCGCGCCAGGGCGGCCGCGTGCGCGAGCGCCGCGTCGGCGTCCGGCGAGCCATCAACCGCTACCAGGATGTTGCGGTAGACGCTGCTCATCGGGCTCTCCTGGCGCCGATGATACGCGCTGCGCCGATACGTCTGGCACTCGGGTCGTGTCGGAGGAGATCGACCAGCTCGACGCGCGGCTGCTGCTGATGCTCCGGGCCTATCCGCGGGTCGGCGTGGTCGAGGTCGCGCGGCGGCTGGGCGTCGCCCGCGGGACCGTGCAGGCGCGGATGGACAAGCTCGCCGCCCGCGGCGTGATCACCAGCTTCGGGCCCGAGCTCGAGCCCGCGCGGATGGGCTACCCGGTGCTCGCCTTCGTCTCGCTGGAGATCGTCCAGGGGCGGCTTGAAGAGGCCGTGGCCGGGCTCGAGAAGGTCCCGGAGGTGCTCGAGGTGCACGGCGTGACCGGCGATCGCGACCTGCTGTGCCGCGTCGTCGCCCGCGACAACACGCACCTGCAGGACGTGATCAACGCGATGCTGCACACCGGCGCCGTCCAGCGCTCGACGAGCGCGATCTCGATGTCGCGCCAGATCCCCTACAGGATCGAGCCGCTGATCGGCGTCGCCGGCACCGAGCGGTAGGTGAGGATCACCATCGGCTCGGCGTCGGTCAGGCGCCAGTCGGGCTCGCCCAGCAGCGCGGCGATCTCCTCGCGGCACTCGCGTAGGCCGCGCCCGCGCGGCGTGCCAGTCGGCCTCGCCGGGCTCGGGGTCGACCATCGCGGCGTCGATCTCGCCGAACGGCATCACCGCGACGCGCACGACCTCGACCAGCCCGTAGCCGCGGCCCGTGTGGTCGTAGACCGGCAGGCGCTGGCCGATCCGCGGCGGGCCGCCCTCGAGCTCCCACTCGCGCGCGAGCGAGACGCCGGTCGTGCGCGTGCCCGCGAGCAGCTCCTCGATCTTGCGCAGCCCGCGGCCCTCGTCGCCGTCGTGGCCGAACTCGAGGAACGGCTCGGCGGACGTGCGCCAGGGGGCGAGCGGGATCGTGGCCGTCAGCGTCGTCCCGGCCGCCGGCGGGCTCTCGACGTCGAGGCGCCCGCCGAGCGACTCGACGCGCGCGCCGAGGCCCTGCAGGCCGGTGCCGCGGCGGCAGCACGCGCCGCCGGTGCCGTCGTCGGCGACGGTCGCGACCAGCGTGCGGCCGTGCTGGACGATCTCGACCCGCACGCGTGCCGGCGTCGGCGTGCTTGATCGCGTTCGAGAGCGCCTCGGAGACGAGGAACCAGACCGTGGTCTCGACCACGGGCGGCAGCCGGCGCTCGGGCAGCGCCTCGATCTCGCAGCGCCAGCGGCGACTGCAGCGCGAGCGCGGCCAGCGCGCCGCGCAGCCCGCGCTCGAGCCCGACCGGGTGCAGCCCGCGCGCGAGCTCGCGCAGCTCGCGGCCGGCGACGCGCGCCTGCTCGCGCGCGGCGTCAGGCGGCGGACGGCCTGCTGCGGGGTCGGTCTCGAGCTCGCGCAGCGCGAGGTCGAGCGCCTGGCCGAGCACGACGAGCCGCTGCTGGGCGCCGTCGTGCAGGTCGCGGCCGATCCGGCGGCGCTCCTCGTCGGCGGCGTGGACGGCGCGGGCGCGCGAGGCCACGACCTGGTCGCGGCGCTCGCGCAGCGCGCGCTCGTGGCGGCGGCGCTCGAGCTCCGCGGCGGCGCGGGCGGCGAACACGTGCAGCGCCTGGAGCTCGCTCGGCGCAGGGTCGAGCGCGCGCGAGGAGACCATGCCCAGGTGGCCGATCGCGCGGCCGTCGGCGCCGTGCAGCGGGATCGCCAGGTAGCCGTCGAGCTCGTGGGCGCGCAGGAACCGGTCGGCGGGGTAGCGCGCCCGAGCGCCGCGGGGGACGAGCAGCAGGTCCTCGTGGTAGGCGTGCTCGCAGGGCGTGCCCGGCGAGCGCGAACTCGTGGCCCTCGCGCAGCTCCATCCCCTCGGGATAGGCGCTGGCGATCGTCACGGCGTACCCGGGCCGCTGCTCGATCAGCTCGGCGACGAAGGCGACCTCGACGTCCAGCGCGCCCGCGACCTCGGCCACGAGACGGCGCAGGAAGGCCGCGCCGACGACGCCCGCGGTGCCGGCGGCGAGACGGCTGAGGAGGTCACGTTCGCGGATTTCGGCGGCGGTGGCGGCCATGGAACCCGGCGATGCTAAATCGCGGCCGCAGGGCGGAAACAGTGGTGCTGGCACGCCGCCGGGTACGGTTACCTCCCGTCATGGCCGACACGCTGCTGACGCCGCCGTTCGTGCGCGGCCACGACCACGCGCTGGGGGAGTCCGGGCCGGTGCTCGTGCTGTTCGGCGACTACGAGGACCCGGACAGCGCCGCCGCGCACCAGGGCGTCGTCGCGCTGCGCGAGCGCTGGGACGGCTTCATGTACGCCTGGCGGCACCTGCCGATCGGCGAGCTGCACCCGAGCGCCAACGGCGCGGCGCTGGCCGCCGAGGGCGCGGCGGCGCAGGACGCGTTCTGGGCCTATCACCACGTCCTGCTCGCGCGTCAGGATGCGCTCTCGGTGCCCGACCTTCTGAACTATGCGGGACAGATCGGACTTCGAGGTGTCGGTGCTGATGGAGGACATGCTCGAGGGCGCGCCACGCCGAGCGCGTGCTCGACGACGTGCGCTCGGCGGTCAGCTCGGGCGCGCTGGCCACGCCGGCGATCTTCGTCGAGGGCGTGCGCTGGGACGGCGGCTGGGAGCCGGACGCGCTGGAGGGCGCGCTGCGTGCAGCCCTGGCCGGGTGAGGTCCTCGAGGAGCGCGCGGGCGAGATCGCGGTCGCCTTCGCCGCGCTGCTGACGCGCCAGGCGGCCTGGCGGCACCGGCGCGTGGAGACGATCACGGTGCTCTCGCACGAGCAGGTCCGGCGGCGCGTGTCGGTCGACTTCACCGTGCCGCTCGAGCATCGCGACGAGGTCCGGCTGTCCGAGCACCGAGTGGGTCGTGCCGCTGGCGCTGCTGGCCAAGCGCCTGCTCGTGCACTTCGACCTGTTCATCGAGGACGAGACGGTCGTGCCGCTGCTGCGCTCCGACGAGGCGCAGCTGATCTCGCGCGAGCTGCTGTACCTGATGCTCGACCTCGATGCCGAGGACGTCGGTCGAGGAGGACGTCGCGCCGCTGATCGAGTGGATCCTGGCCGCGCCGCCGGAGGAGGCCGAGGCCGTCGACGCGGCGGTCGCGGAGCTCGAGGAGTCGCTCGGGCCGCTGCCGGGCTTCGCCGCGCTCGCCGAGCGGCTGACGCGCGGGTTCCTGCTGTGCGCGGTGCTTGAACGACGTCGAGCGCCGGCGCGTGATCAAGTTCGCCTACGACGAGCCGCTCGCCCAGCCGGGCCGCTCGACGCACTTCTACGACGCCCCGGGCTGCACGGAGGCGGCGAGCTACCACGCCGAGGTCGACGTGCCGGACGAGATGCGCGCGCGCACGACGCGAACTGGTCGACAGACCGTCTCCGGGACGGTGCTCGCGCGCGGCCCGCGCGACGCGGACCGTCCCGGCGATCCACTACGTCGCCGACGCCGGCGCGCGCATCGAGCCGGGGCTGAGCGTGAGCTACGGGACCGAGCGCGGCCGCTTCCTCGTCCCGGCGTCGCTGGTGGCGTGGGTGATCGCGCTCGGGCTGGCGCTGCCGTGGCTGTTCGCCGACCTCGGCGCGCTCGCGACGTCGGGCGGGCCGGCGATCGCGGTCCTGCTCTCGACCTCGGCGCTGTTCAGCGGCCTCGTGCTGCGCAGCGGCGAGCATCCGCTCGTGCGGCTCGTGCTCGCGCCGTACCGGCTTGTGCCTGGTGGCGGCGACGACGGCCGCGGTCGTGGCGGGCGGTTCGCTGGCCTTCCACGCCTCGAACGGGACGTGGCGGTGATCTGGGGCCTCGGCGCCCTGTGTGGCCGTCCTTTCAGCCGGTATCCTGACCGTCGAGGCCGCACGCGCTCCAGCGGCGGCCAAGGACCGCTAGATGGGATCACTGCCCCGACTCTTCCATCGCGAACCGGAATCCCTGAAGGGCATCCGGGAGCGTTCGGCGGTGCTCCGCTCGGCCGAGCTGGCCTCGCCGGCCTTCCCGCGGCCGTCAGCGGCGAGGAGGCGCGCGCGGCGCTCGAGCGCTCCCGCGCCCGCCGCGCCGCGGCCAACGGCTCGGCCTAGAGCTGCTTGCGCGCCGGCAGCGCGAGGCTGAGCGCGTAGAGCGAGAGCGCGAGCAGCGCGACCATGCCGGCGATCCACGAGCCCGGCGCCGCTGACGTCGTCGGGGTGCAGCAGCGGGAGCAGCAGCAGCAGCACGCACCAGCACGCGAGCGTGGCGTAGGGGATCGATCGCCTCGGCCGGGCGGCGCAGGCCGATCGCGCAGCTCACGAGCATCGTGCCGAAGAGCGCGTACCAGGCGGCGACGGCGCGAGCGAGCAGCGGCGTCAGCGGCCACGGCCAGTCGCTCGCCGAGCTCGACGGGCTGCGACGAAGAGCGCGATCGCGCCGGCGAGCAGCGCGACGCCGAAGATCGCCGAGATGACGCGCAGCGGCGTCAGGCGCGGGTCGGCCGGCGGCTGCGTCGTCGGCGATCGCGGCGCTGGCGGGAGACCAGGAACGGAATCGCGAGCGGGACGCCGGCGTACACGAACGTCCACACCCAGGTCGGCGGGTAGTCCCACTTGAAGCGGTCGTCGTGGATGAGCGTCGCCGCCAGCAGCGAGCTGGCCAGCACCCAGAGCGCGATCGGGAGCGTCGAGAACGTCCGCCAGCGCGTGGCGAAGCGCAGCACCAGCCCGGTCGCGAGCGTGCCCGCGAGGAACCCGGCGCCGATGAAGGCGGCGTTGACGGGCGGCTTGATCGACCACGCGTAGTCCGTCTCGGCCTGCGCGGGCACGAAGTACAGGAAGAGGCCGTTGGCCGCGGCCAGCACGAGCAGCACCCAGATCCCGCCGCGCGTGAGCGCGAGCACCCGGCCGTGCCCGCCGGCCGTCTGGGCAGGGGTGGAATCGATCGACGTCGTCGTCACGAGCAAACATTCCCACGTTCCACCGCGCACGCGGTAGGGGGCCAACCCCCGAACTTCCCTCCCCTAAAGCGTTCCGTGCGCTACTCACATGCCGCAGTAGCACGCGGGCGCCGGCTCCGCGATGAAGAGCGGTCGCCGAGGTTCGTCCGGCGCGGCGGGGAGGCTTCGGGGCGTGCGGAGCTGGACGATCTGGGCGCTCGTGGCGGTGACGCTGCTCGGCGGCGCGCTGCGGGTGCCGCCGGCGCTCGAGCCCGATCGCTTCCAATCGCGCGACGAGCAGGGCTACGTGAGCGTGGCGATCGCGCTCGCGGAGACCGGGCGCTACGGGCGCGAGAGCCTGCACTGGCCGCCGGGAGCGCCGGTGGCGTTCGCGGCGGCGGCGGAGCTGGGCCACGAGCGGATGGACATCGCCGGCGGCGTACTGGGTGCAGTGGGCGGCGGGGACGGCGCTGATCGGGCTCGTGTTCGCGCTCGCCGCCGCGCTCGGCGGCCCGGTCGCCGGGCTCGTCGCCGCGCTGCTGGTGGCGACCTATCCGCCGCTGATCGCGGCCACCGGCGACCTGCTGTCGGAGCCGCTCGGGGCGCTCTGGCTGACGGCGGCGCTGCTGGCGCTCGTGCGGCGGCGCTTCGTGCTCGGCGGGCTGCTCCTGGCCGCGGCCGTGCTGACGCGCGCGAACCTGCTGATCCTGATCCCCGTGCTCGCGGTCGTGCTCGGCCCGCGTCCGGGGGTGCGGTTCGCGCTCGCCGCGCTCGTGCCCGTCGTCGCGTGGTCGCTGCACGTCGGCGCGCCGGTGTCGACCGGCGGCGGAGCGGCGTTCTTCGTCGGCACCTTCCTGCCGGGAGAGGGGACGCTGAACGGCGCCAAGCGCGCGCTGCGGGATGATCGAGGCGAGTCCGGGACGCTGAACGGCGCCGGGCGCGCGCTCGACGGCGGCCGCGGCGAGTTCGTGCTCGACGGCGTCGCTGCGCGCCACCCCGGCCGCGACCGCGACGCCGCGTTGCGCGCCGAGGCCTGGCGCAACCTGCGCACCTACCCGCGCGAGGACCCGGGCGGCTTCGCCGCGATGATCGCCGCCAAGGCGCCGCGGCTGTGGCTCGGACCGTCGCTGCGCCCGGGTCTGCCCCGCCGCGCACCGCTGCGGCTCTGGCACGTCGCGATCGTCGTGCTCGCCGCGGCCGGCGTGCTCGCCGGCCGCAACCCGCTGATGCTCGCCACGCTCGCCGCGTTCACGCTCTTTCACCTCGTCGTCGAGGCGATCCCGCGCTACGCGCTGCCCGCGCTCCCGATCCTGATCGCCGCGGGCTGCGCCGGGTGGGCTACGTGGATCGCTGCTCGGCGAGCTCGACGAACGGGTCCAGCGCCGCCGGGTTGGCCAGCGAGTCGCGCGCCGCGGCCTGCTCGGGCGGCGTGCCCATCAGGATCCGCTTGACCGGCAGCTCGAGCACCTTGCCCGACAGCGTGCGCGGGACCTCGCGCACGGCGATCACGTCGCTCGGGACGTGCCGCGGCGAGCAGTCCTCGCGCACGCGCTTGCGGATCTCGGCCACGACCTCGTCGCGTCAGCGACGCGCCCTCGCGCAGGACCACGAACAGCGGCATCCAGGCGTCCGCGCCCTCGACCGGGATGTCGACCACCAGCGCGTCGATGACCGCGTCGACGGCGAGCACGGCGCGGTAGATCTCGGCCGTGCCCATGCGGATGCCGCCGCGGTTGATCGTCGCGTCCGAGCGGCCGCTGATGATCGCGGTGCCGCGCTCGGTGATCTCGATCCAGTCGCCGTGGCGCCAGATCGCCCGGGTAGGTGTCGAAGTACGCCTCGCGGTAGCGCGAGCCGTCCTCGTCGCCCCAGAAGTAGATCGGCATCGAGGGCATCGGCTCGGTGATCACGAGCTCGCCGACCTCGCCGATCAGCGGCTTGCCGTCGGGGTCCCAGGACTCGATCGCCGCGCCCAGCGCGCGCGCCTGCAGCTCGCCCTCGTAGACCGGCTCGAGCGGCACGCCGCCGACGAACGCCGTGCACAGGTCGGTGCCGCCGGAGGTCGAGAACAGCCAGGTGTCGGCGCCCACGTGCTCGTAGACCCAGCGAAAGCCCTCGGGCGACAGCGGCGAGCCGGTCGAGCCGACCGCCTTCAGCGCGCTCAGGTCGCGGCCGGACGCCGGCTCGACGCCGGCCTTCATGCACGCGCCGATGTAGGACGCGCTCGTCCCGAACGTCGTCATCTGCGTGCGCGCGGCGAAGTCCCACAGCACGTCCATGTCCGGGTAGCCGGGCGAGCCGTCGTAGAGCAGCACCGTCGCCTCGGTCAGCAGCCCCGAGACGATGAAGTTCCACATCATCCAGCCCGTCGTGGTGAACCAGAACAGGCGGTCGCCGGCCTGCGCGTCGACGTGCAGGTGCAGCATCTTGAGGTGCTCGAGCAGGATGCCGCCCTGGGACTGGACGATCGCCTTCGGCAGCCCGGTCGTGCCGGACGAGTAGAGCACCCACAGCGGGTGGTCGAACGACACGCGCTCGAAGCGTCAGCGCGTCATCGGCCGCCGTCAGCGACGTCCCAGCTGTCCTCGCCGAGCACCGCGACGCTCGCCAGGTCCGGCATCGCGCGACGATCTCGTCCAGCGCGTCGCTGCGATCGAACTCGCGCCCGTTGTAGCGGTACTTGCGCACCGCGAGCAGCACCTTCGGCTCGATCTGCGCGAAGCGGTCGATCACGCTGCGCGCGCCGAAGTCCGGCGAGCAGCGTCGACCAGATCGCGCCGAGCGACGCGCAGGCCAGGAACGCCGCCGCGGTCTCGGGGATGTTCGGCATGTAGGCCACGACGCGGTCGCCGCGCTCCACGCCGAGCGCCCGCAGGCCGGCCGCGATCCGCTGCGTCAGCTCCCGCAGCTCGCCCCAGGTCCACGCCGACGTCCTCGCGGTCCTCGCCGCCCGCGATGATCGCCAGGGCGTCGTCGACGCGGCCGCGGAACGCGTGCTCGGCGTAGTTGAGCTGCGTGCCCGGGAACCAGGTCGCGCCGGGCATCTCGCGCGAGGCGAGCACGGTCTGCGCCGCGCTCGCCGACGCCGTAGCGATCCCAGATCGAGCCCCAGAAGCCCTCGAGGTCCTCGACCGACCAGCGCTGCAGGTCGGCGTAGGTCTCGAAGCCGCGCTCGCGCATGTAGGCGCCCATGCGTCGCGCGCTGCAGCAGCGACGTCGGGAGGGGTCCAGAGGATCGGCGGCGTCATCGGTCAGCCATCATGCCAAGGAGTGCTGCGCACGGTGACCGCCACGCGCTACGTCACCCCGCTGCGCGAGGGCGGGTCGCTGCCGGGCATCGTCGAGGCCGACGACGACGGCCTGTACGTGCTCAAGTTCCGCGGCGCGGGGCAGGGCCCGAAGGCGCTGGCGGCCGAGATCGTCGGCGGCGAGCTGGCCCGCGCGCTCGGCCTGCCGGTGCCCGAGCTGGTGCTGATCGAGCTCGACCCGGCGCTCGGCAACGCCGAGCCCGACCCGGAGATCCAGGACCTGATCGCCGCCAGCGCGGGCATCAACCTCGGCGTCGACTTCCTGCCCGGCTCGCTGCCCTACGACCCGAGCCGGCCGCCCGACCCGGAGCTCGCCGCCGACGTCGTGTGGCTCGACGCGCTGTCACCAACGTCGACCGCACGCCGCGCAACCCGAACCTGCTGCGCTGGCACGGCACGCTGTACCTGATCGACCACGGCGCGGCGCTCTACGCCTTCCACGGCGCCGACCCGTTGGAGCGCGCGCCGCAACGGCTTCCCGGCGATCCGCGACCACGTGCTGCTGCCCGGCGGCCGGCTCGATCGAGGCCGCCGACGCGCGCCTGGCCGACGCGCGCCGACCCGGCGCCGGCCGCCGCGCTGGTCCCGGCCGAGTGGGCGGACGGCGACGGTCTACGCGGAGTTCCTGACGCGCCGCGCTGGCAGAGCCCCGCGCGCGTTGGCGGAGGAGGCCGAGCGTGCCCGCGCGTAGGCAGCCGTTCCAGTACGCCGCGCTGCGGATCGTCCCGCGCGTCGAGCGCGGCGAGGCGGTCAACGCCGGCGTCGTGCTCTTCTGCCGCCCGCTGCGCTTCCTCGGCGCCCGCACGCACCTCGACGAGGCGCTGCTGGCCGTGCTTTCCCCCGGGTGCGATCCGGACGAGGTGCGCCCGCTGCTGGCGACCGTTGAGCGGATCGCCGCGGGCGACGCCTGCCGGCGGCCCGATCGCCCAGCTCCCGCCCTCCGAGCGCTTCCACTGGCTGGTCGCGCCCGCGAGCACGATCGTCCAGCCCGGGCCGGTCCACACCGGGCTCACGAGCGATCCGCAGCACGAGCTCGACCGGCTGTTCGCCAAGCTGGTCGAACGGTGAGGCGACGGGGAACCGCCCGCACCTTCCGGCCGTATACGGGTGTGAAGTGCGTCTCCTCGACCGCGTCAAGCCCTATATTCGAAGCGCGGGATGCCCTACCTGACGTGTACGAGCTGCGGATTGCGGACCTACGCGGTGAGCGAAGGGACGTGTCCTTCCTGCGGGACGGCCTGCGCCGCCCGCTCCCGCCCGCGGGTCCACGGCCGGCCCGCCCCGACCGCGACGGTCAGGTCCGCGCCAAGCTCGCGATGGCCTGCCGCGAGCTCGACGCCGACGCCGCGCTGCTGTCGGAGATCCGCGCCGGCCACGAGTACGTGCGCTGGGGCGCGGGCGAGGACGGCTACGTCGGCGCTCGCCGTGCCGCTGCGCGACACGTTCTGCGAGCGGCTGCTCGACGGGCGGATCGGCCCGATCGTCGCCGACGCGACGCTCGAGCCGTCGCTGAACGAGCTCGACGGCGTGCGCAACGGCACGATCCGCGCCTACATCGGCGTCCCGTTCGAGACCGACCGCGCGCGGGCCTACGTGCTGTGCTGCCTGGCGCGCGAGGCGCGGCCGGACCTCGGGGAGGCCGACGTGCGCTTCCTGCAGGGCGTCGCCGAGAGCCTGCGACCGCTGCTCGAGCCGTCTTGAAGCTGAAGCTGCTGGCGCTCGCCGCGCTCCTGCTCGCCGGCTGCGGCGGGAGCGGTGGCGGCGCGGCGGCCGCGCCCGCGCAGGCCGAGGGCGCCGTGCGCCTGCAGGAGATCGGCTCCTTCGACGAGCCGCTGTACGTGACCGCGCCGCCCGGCGACGAGCGGCGCGTGTTCGTGGTCGAGCAGGGCGGGACGATCCGCGTCGTCCGCGGCGGCGAGAAGCTCGGCACGCCGTTCCTGGACCTCTCCGACCGCGTCGCAGTCCGGCGGCGAGCAGGGCCTGCTGTCGATGGCGTTCGCGCCCGACTACGCCACCAGCGGCCTGTTCTACGTCTACTACACCGACTCCGACGGCAACCAGCGCGTCGTCGAGTACAAGCGCCGCAGCGACGACCAGCGCCGACCCGGGTCCGCGCGCCAGGTGCTGCTGATGCGCGACGACGAGCCCAACCACAACGGCGGCCTGCTGCTGTTCGGGCCCGACCGGCTGCTCTACATCGGCACCGGCGACGGCGGCGGCGGCGGCGACCAGCACGGCGCGCGCGGCAACGGCCAGTCGCTCGGGCACGCTGCTGGGCAAGATCCTGCGCATCGACCCGCGCGCGAGCGGCGGCCGGCCGTACTCGGTCCCGCGCTCGAACCCGTTCGTCGGCCGCTCCGGGCGCGCGCGGCGAGATCTACAGCTACGGCCTGCGCAACCCGTGGCGCTTCTCGTTCGACCGCTAGACCGGCGACCTGAGCATCGGCGACGTCGGCCAGAACGAGGTCGAGGAGATCTCGTTCGTGCGCCGCGGCCAAGGGCCGCGGGGCGAACTTCGGCTGGCGCCCGTTCGAGGGCAACGACCGCTTCACGCCGGGCGAGCGCGCGCCCGGCCACATCAAGCCGGTGATCACCGAGCGCCACTCCGACGGCAACTGCTCGATCACCGGCGGCGTCGTGATCCGCGACCCGGACCTGCCGGCCTGGCGCGGGCGCTACGTCTACGGCGACCTCTGCCGCGGCGTGCTGCAGACCGCGGTCCTCTCGCCCGGCCGCGCGCGCAACCGGACCGACCGCGACCTGCGCGTCGAGCAGCTCTCCTCGTTCGGCGAGGACGCCCGCGGGCGCGTCTACGCCACCTCGCTGAACGGGCCGGTCTACCGGCTGGTGCAGCGGTGATCACGCGCATCCTGGCGCCCAATCCGAGCCCGCTGACGCTGACCGGGACCAACACCTGGGTCGTCGGGCGCGATCCGGCCTGGGTCGTGGACCCCGGGCCGGCGATCGAGTCGCACGTCGAGGCGGTCGCGGCCGAGGTGGCGGCGCGCGGCGGCGCGGAGCGGGATCGCGCTCACGCACTCGCCACGCCGACCACTCCGAGGCGTCGACGCGCTGCGCGAGCGGCTCGGCGGCGTGCCGCTGGGCAGCTTCGACACGCTGGCCGACGGCGACACGTTCGGCCCGTTCGACGTGCTCGCCGTCCCCGGCCACGCCGACGACCATCTCGTGTTCGTCGCGGGCCGTACGCGCCTTCACCGGCGACGCGGTGCTCGGGCAGGGCAGCGTGTTCGTCTCCGGGCGCCTGCGCGAGTACCTCGACGGCCTGCGGCGGCTGCGCGCGCTCGACCTCGAGCGCATCTGCCCCGGCCACGGCGACGAGGTGACCGATCCCGGCGGCCAAGCTCGACGAGTACCTCGCCCACCGCGCCGAGCGCGAGCGCAAGCTGCTCGAGGCGCTGGCGGCCGGGCTGCGCGAGCGAGGACGAGCTGCTCGACGCGGCCTGGGCCGACGCGCCCGCCGCCGTCCGCCCGTTCGCCGCGCAGTCGCTGCGCGCGCACCTCGAGAAGCTGCGCGAGGAGGACCGGCTTACGGCCGACTAGGCGCTCGCGGCCGAGCTCGAGCGCCGCGGTCAGCGGCGTCGTGCTCGACTGCGCGGCGGAGTCGAAGATCGTGCGCAGCGTGTCGCCGACCGCGCGCACGTTGCGTGTCGGCGCGCGCCGGGTCGTAGCCCGCCGGGCTCGAGCTCGACGCAGATGTTGATGATCCCGCCCGCGTTGCAGACGAAGTCCGGCGCCCACAGGATCCCGCGCTGCGGCCAGCGCGGCGTCGAGCGAGTCGTCGGCGAGCTGGTTGTTGGCCGCGCCCGCGATCGCCTTGCAGCGCAGCGCGGGGACGGTGTCGTCGTTGAGCACGCCGCCGAGCGCGCACGGGGCGAGCACGTCGACGTCGGCGGTCAGCGCCGATCAGCGGGTCGGTCCACTCGGCGCCGAGGCGCTGCGCGAGCTCGCGCTTGGACTGGTCGACGTCGGCGACGACGAGCTGCGCGCCGCCCTCGGCCAGCATCTCGGCCAGCCGCCCGCCGACGCTGCCGAGCCCGATCACCGCGACGCGGCGGCCGTCGAGGTCGTCGGAGCCGAACGCGTGCTCGCACGGTGACGCGGACCGCGACCTCGCAGCCGAGCGCGGTCCACGGGCTCGGGTCGCCGGAGCCGGAGGCGAGCCCGGTGACGTGCTTGGTGCGGGTCGCGATCACCTCCATGTCGGGCTCGCCGGTGCCGACGTCCTCGGCGGTCAGGTAGTCGCCGCCGAGCGTCTCGACGGTGTCGCCGAAGTCCTGCAGGACGGCCTCGCGGCGCTCGGGCGTGAGCACGGCCTCGTCGGGGCGCAGCATGATCACGCCCTTGCCGCCGCCGAGCGGCAGCCCGGCCACCGCGGCCTTGAACGTCATCGCGCGCGACAGCCGCAGCACGTCGCGGACCGCGGCGCGCGAGTCGTCGTAGGTCCACATCCGGCAGCCGCCCGAGCGCGGGGCCGCGCGCCGTCGAGTGGACGGCGACCATCGTGAACAGGCCCGAGCGGCGGCCGCGGCGGACGAGCAGCGATCTCGTGTGCGAGCGGCTCGGGGTAGTCGATGCGCCCGAGCCTAGCGACTCGCCACGTCGCGCGCCGGCGCGTGCCGCTGCCGGGCGGCGGCGCCGACGTCGACAGTGCGGCGGCGTCGCCGCGGCGCGCGCCGGCGCGGCGACGCGTCCTGGCCGGCGCTGCGGCGGCGCCGCGGTCGGCTCGGCGACGGGCGGAGCGGTGGCGCCGCCGGCCTGCTCGGACGCGACCGCCGTCGGCACGGGGGTCGGCTCGGCCGGCACGGTCGTCGCCGCCGGGGTCTCGACCGGCGCGGCCGTCGCTGCCGGCGTGGCGTCGGGGGCGCGGGCGCCGCCGGTCTCGAGCTGCGGGTCGGCGCGCGGCCGGCGTCGCCGTCGGGCTCCTCCGTCTCGCTCGCGGGAACCGGCGCGGCGGCCGGCGTGCTCGTCTCGCGGCTTCTTCTCGGCGACGGCCGGCTCTTGCTTCGCCGGCTCGGCCTTGGGCGGCGCGGCCACGGCGGTACGCGCCGGCGCCAGCGTCTGCACCTGCGGGCGGCCGCCGGCTCGGCGAGCACGGGCGGGACGTCCTTGGCCGCGGCGCGGCGGCGCTCTGCGTTGACGGTCTTCTCGCTTGGCGGGCTGGCCGGCGCGGCGATCTCGTGCTTGACCTCGACGGCGCCGCCGGTGGCGATCGCCGCCGTGCAGACGACCGCGGCCACCTTGCACGCGGTCGCGGCCGCGACGCCGCCGCCGGCGACGACCGCGCCGCCGCCGCTCGCGGCCGCGCCGCCCGCGGCGGCGCCGCCAGCCGCCGAAGACGCCGAGCAGCTTGGCCGCCAGCGCCAGCGGGCCGACGCCGAGCGGCGAGAGCGCCGCGAACGAGCGCCGCATGCCGCGCAGCGCGCCGCGGTACTCCGTGCAGCCGTCGCACGAGCGCATGTGCTTGCGGGCGCGCCCGGAGGCCTTGACGCCGCGGTCGTAGGCGCGCAGCAGGTCGGCCTGGATCTCCGTGCAGTCGGCGTCGCGGGCCTCGGCGGTCTCGACGAGCCCGACGCGCGCGCGCACCAGCAGCGACTTGACGGCCGGGATCGTGACGTCCAGCGCGTTGGCCAGGTCGGCGTAGGTCATGCCGTCGATCTCGCGCATCAGCAGCGCCGAGCGCTGCTGCTCGGGCAGCTGGGACGACGTCGTGCGACGAGCTGGCGCAGGTCGTCGCGGCGCTGGGCCTCCTCGACCGGGTCGTGCAGCGGCTTGCGCGAGACCTCGAAGATCTCGGCCGCGGGCGGGACCGGGCGGCGCAGGTGGTCGATGCAGCGGTTGTGGGCGACGCGGTACAGCCACGCGCGCACGTTCATCTCGCGGCTGTCGTTGCGCAGCGCCCCGTAGGCGCGCACGAAGACGTCCTGCAGCACGTCCTCGGCGTCCTGGCGCGAGCACGCCGACAGCATCTGGCGCACGTAGGCGAACAGCCGCTGGCGGTAGCGGTCGTGGATGACCCGGAAGGCCTCGTCGTTGCCGGACCGGAAGGCCGCGACCAGCTGCTCGTCGGAGCGGAGCCGTAAGAGCCCTGCACCGCGCGGGAAGCCGGCTCAGTCCTGCTGGGGCGTGGAGTGCTGAGGCTTCCATTGCTGCCGTCCCGGCGACTGTAACTGTAGGGGGTCGAGGGAAGTTCCGTCCTATAGGTGTGAGCCTTCCTCCCCCTATGACCGTTTCCCTGCCCATCTTGTGACGGACTATCCGTGCCGTCTCGACGAGATCGAGATCCGTGCCTCGCGGTCCTCGGGGCCGGGCGGCCAGCACGCGAACGTCACGGCGTCGCGGATCGAGGCGGTCTTCGACGTGCACGCGTCGCGCGTTCTATCCGAGGCACAGAAAGCGCGCATAAGCGCCAAGCTGGGCGCGCGCGTGACCGCGGTCGCGCAGGATGCGCGCTCGCAGGCGCGCAACCGCGAGTTGGCGCTCGAACGCTTGGCCGTGCGGTTGCGCGACGCGCTCTACGTGCCGCGCCGCGGACCAAGACCCGGCCGACGGCGGGGAGCCGGCGCCGTCGTCTGGAGGACAAGCGCCGCCGCGCGCAGACCAAGCAGGCGCGGCGACGCGTCGACGGCGACTAGGACAGGCTCGCCATCACGTGCTTGACGACGGTGTAGTCCTCGACGGAGTACATCGAGAGGTCCTTGCCGTAGCCGGACTGCTTGAAGCCGCCGTGCGGCATCTCGCTCGCCAGCGGGATGTGGTCGTTGATCCACACGCACCCGAAGCGCAGCGCCTTCGAGACGCGCAGCGCGCGGCCGATGTCGCGCGTCCAGACCGATGACGCGAGCCCGTACGGGGTGCCGTTGGCCCACGCGATCGCCTCGGCCTCGTCGGTGAACGGCTGGACCGTGATCACCGGGCCGAAGATCTCGCGCTGGATCATCTCGTCGCCCTGGCGCAGGTCGCCGACGACGGTCGGCTCGAGGAAGAAGCCGGGCAGGTCGGGCTCCTTGCCGCCGGTGACGATCTTGGCGTGCTCGGGCGCGCGCTGGATGAAGCCTTCGACGCGCTCGCGCTGGCGCGCGGAGTTGAGCGGCCCGAGGTTCGTCTCGGGGTCCATCGTGTCGCCGGTCTTGTAGTCGCCGGCCTGGTCGACGAGGCCCTGCAGCACGTCGTCGTAGACCTTCGCTGCCCGCCAGCACGCGCGTGGCCGCCGTGCAGTCCTGGCCGGCGTTGTACCAGCCGGTGCCGGCGATCGTCTCGGCCATCGCCTCCATGTCGGCGTCGTCGAAGACCACGACCGGGGCCTTGCCGCCGAGCTCGAGGTGCACGCGCTTGAGCGAGTCCGCGGCGGTCTTGGCGATCCACTTGCCGGTGTCGACCGAGCCGGTCAGCGAGATCATGTCGACGTCGTCGTGGGTGACCAGCGCGGCGCCGGTCTCGTTGCCGCCGGCGACCACGTTGAGCACGCCCTTGGGCAGGAACTCGGCCGCGATCTCGCCGAGGCGCAGCGTCGTCAGCGGCGTCGTCGGGGCGGGCTTGAGCACGATCGTGTTGCCGGCCGCCAGCGCCGGGCCGATCTTCCAGATCGCCATCATCAGCGGGTAGTTCCAGGGCGCGATCTGGCCGATCACGCCGACCGCCTCGCGCCGGACCCAGGACGTGTAGCCCTCGAGGTACTCGCCCGCGGCCTTGCCCTCGAGGTTGCGCGCGGCGCCCGCGAAGTAGCGCAGGTTGTCGACCATCGCGGGGATCTCGTCGTCCTTGACCGCCTGCAGCGGCTTGCCGGCGTTGCGGGCCTCGATCTCGGCGAGCTCGTCGCCGGCGCGCCTCGAGCGCGTCGGCGAGCTTGAGGATCGCCAGCGAGCGCTCGCCCGGGATCGTGTTCGACCAGCCCTCGAAGGCGCCGCGGGCGGCCTTGACCGCGCGGTCGACGTCCTCGCCGGTCGAGTCCGGCGCCTGCGCGAACGCCTTTCCGTCGGCGGGGTTGATGACGTCCGCCGTGCGTCCCTCCGCGGCGGCCACGGACTCGCCGTCGATGAAGTTGTTGAAGGTCCCGGTCTCGGTCGCGGCCATGCTGCGATGCCCTCCTGCGGTCGGTCTTGGCGGCACGCTACCACCGGCTCCCCGAGGCCGGACGGCTACAAGCCGAGCAGCGCGGCGGCGTTGTCGCGCAGGACCGCGGTGGCGACGTCCGGCGGCAGCTCGAGCCGCTCGAGCTCGGTCAGGCACGCCTCCGGGTCGAACATCGGATAGTCGGTCCCGAAGCAGAACTGGCCGCGCAGCCGGCGCGGGATCTCGCGCCGCACGTCTTCGGGCAGGTAGCGGTACTTCCAGCCGCTGATGTCGAGGAAGACGTTGGACTTGTGCAGCGCCATCGCGACCGCCTCGAGGTGCCACGGCCAGCCGACGTGCGCGAGCACGATCTGCATGTTCGGGTGCCGCGCGGCGATGCGGTCGAGCAGGATCGGCCGCGCGAGGTCGATCCGCAGGCCCTGGCCGCCCGGCTCGCCCGCGCCGAGCCCGCTCGTCCCGGCGTGCGTGAGCAGCACCAGGCCGAGCTCGGCGGCGGCGTCGAAGAACGGCAGGAAGCGGTCGTCGCCGGGGTCGAAGGCCTGCATCGTCGGGTGCAGCTTGAGGCCCTTCAGCCCGAGCTCGGGGAAGCGCGCCAGCCGCTCGAGCGCGTCCGGGCGGTTCGGGTCGACGCTGCCGAACCCGACGAAGCGCCCGCTCTCGCGGCAGATCCGCGCGATCTCGGCGTTGTCGAGCTCCTTGCCCATCGCGTCCCACCCGAGCAGCACGCCGACCAGGTCGAGCCGCTCGTACAGCGCCACCAGCTCCTCGACCGTCTGCGTCTGCGGCCGGCGCCCGAAGTAGCGCTCGATCGAGTCCGCGTAGTGCCCGACGCACCCGCACACCCAATCGCCGGTGGGCAGGTGCACATGCATGTCGATCGCCGCGCATCCCACAAAGATAAAGGGACCGTCCCTTTAGAATTTGCCATACTGATATTTCAGTGCCAGTTCCTGAGCTGCACATGCCGCTGGAGCGCGACCTGCTGCGCGACCGGGCGTACGCGACGATCCGCGACGCGATCGTCGACGGGACGCTCGCGCCGGCGAGCGGCTGCGCGACCAGGAGCTGTGCGCGTGGCTGGGGCTGAGCCGGACGCCGGTGCGGGACGCGCTCAACCGGCTCGAGCAGGACGGGCTGGTGGAGACCGCGCCGCAGCGCTACACGCAGGTCGCGCCGCTGTACCGGCGCGAGGTGCGCGACGCGTTCCCGGTCGTCGCCGCCGTCCACGCGCTGGCCGCGCGAGCTCGCGGTGCCGCACCTGACCGACAAGGACTTCAAGGCGATGCGCGCGGCCAACCGGCGCTTCGCCGAGGCGCTCGAGGGCGACCGCGTCGACGCCGCGCCCCTGGCCGAGGACGACGCCTTCCACGCGATCTTCGTCGACGCCGCCGCCAACGGCGAGATCCCGCGCGTGCTCGACCGCCTGATGCCGCGCATCCGCCGGCTCGAGCGGCTGCGCTTCGGCTCGCTCGCCGGCCGCGACTCGGTGCGCCAGCACGAGGGGATCATCGGCGCCGCCGCGGCCGGCGACCCGGCCAAGACCGCAACGCTGGTTCGCGAGAACTGGCTCTCCCTCGGAACCCTCATCGACCGGAGCTTCGAATGACCGACCGCCCGCCCCGAGAATCCGCGAAGCGATCTCCAAGCGACCGAAGCAGCGGGCAAGCCCGCTCGCGAGGATCGCCGACATCCACGACGCCGAGACGCTCGCCGCCGCCCGCGCGCTGCTCGACGCCGCCGCCGACCCGGCCGCGATGCAGCGCGAGGTGCTGGCCGCGGTCGCCCGCAACGAGCGCTGGCGCGGCAACGAGTGCATCAACCTGCTCGCGCCCGAGGCGCTGGTCTCGCCCACCGTCCGGCAGCTCCTGTCCGCCGAGGTCGGCCAGCGGGCGGCCGAGGGCCACATCGGCCCGGTCAACCGCTGGTTCGCCGGCACGCGGCACATCGACGAGATCGAGGCGCTCTGCGTCGAGCTGCTCAAGCGGCTGTTCAAGGCCAACTACGCCGAGCACCGCCTGGTCGCCGAGCATGATCGGCAACATGGCCGTCTACGCCGCGCTCACGCAGCCCGGCGACACGGTGATGACGATCCCGCAGCCCGTCGGCGGCCACAGCTCCAACCGCCACGACGGCCCGGCCGGCATCCGCGGCCTGAACATCGTCGACGTCCCGTTCGACCCGCATGAGCTCGAGGTCGACCTCGACGCCTTCGCGCGCGCGGCGAAGCGAGGCGCGGCCGAAGCTGATCGCGCTCGGCGCGTCGATGACGCTCTTCCCGCTCCCGGTGCGCGAGATCGCCGAGCATCGCGCAGGAGTGGGGCGGGAAGGTCTTCTTCGACGGCGCGCACCAGCTCGGCCTGATCGCCGGCGGCCAGTTCCAGGACCCGCTGCGCGAGGGCGCCGCGGTGCTGACCGGCAGCGCCGGCAAGACGTTCTCCGGCCCGCAGTCGGGCGTGATGGTGTGGAACGACTCCGAGCTCACGCCGCCGCTGCTCGACGCCGTCTTCCCCGCGCTGGCCGCCACCCACCAGGTCAACCGCGTCGCCGCGCTGGCCGCCGCCGCGGCCGAGCTGCTCGAGTTCGGCCCGGAGTACATGGCGCAGATCGTCGCCAACGCCCAGACGCTCGCGCACGCGCTGCACACGCGCGGCGTCCCGGTGCTCGGCGCGCACAAGGGCTACACCCGCACGCACCAGGTGATCGCCGACGTGCGCGCAGTTCGGCGGCGGCCTCGAGGTCGCCCACCGGCTCGCCGAGGCCAACCTGATCACCAACAAGAACCTGCTGCCCGACGACTCCGCCGCAGGACTGGGACCGCCCGAGCGGCCTGCGCATCGGCACCACCGAGGTCACCCGCCTCGGCATGGGCGAGGTCGGAGATGCGCGCGATCGCGGACATGATCGCCGGCGTGCTCGTCGAGGGTCGCGACCCGAAGCACGTGCGCGCCGAGGCGATCGAGCTGCGCGCCGCCCACCAGCGCGTCGGGTACTGCTTCGAGCGAATAAGCGCTCCCGCGCCATGGCGGTCGCCACCGAGCTCGACCTGGAGACGCTCAAGCGCGTCGAGCAGCGGGTGCTGTGGCTGGCGACGAGCATCGTCCATCACGCCAACCGCGTGCGCGAGAACCGCAGCGGGGTGAAGGTCGGCGGACACCAGGCGTCAGCAGCGCGAGCATGGTGTCGCTGATGACCGCGCTGTACTTCGGCGTGCTCGAGGCGCCGGACCGGGTCAGCGTCAAGCCGCACGCGAGCCCGGTGCTGCACGCGATCAACCACCTGCTCGGCCGGCTCGACCGCGCCTACCTGACGACGCTGCGCGAGTACGGCGGCCTGCAGTCCTACCCGAGCCGGACGAAGGACCCCGACCCGGTCGACTACTCGACCGGGTCGCGTCGGCCTCGGCGCCACCGCGCCGATCTGGGGCGCGCTCGCGCACCGCTACGTCGCCGGGCCACTTCGACGTCGCCCGCGGCGGCCGCCAGATCGCGCTGATCGGCGACGCCGAGCTCGACGAGGGCGCGTGCTGGGAGGCGATCGCGGACCCGATGGTCGCGCGCCTGGGCGAGGTGATGTGGGTCGTCGACCTCAACCGCCAGTCGCTGGACCGCGTCGTCCCCGACATCGCCGCCGGCCGCCTGGCCGCGATGTTCGAGGCCGCGGGCTGGCACACCGTGATGGTCAAGTACGGCCCGCGCCTGCACGAAGCGCCCCGACCTGCGCGCCCGCATCGACGCGATGCCCAACGAGGAGTACCAGCGGCTGCTGCGCGCCGACGCGCCGGAGCTGCGCGAGCGCATCGAGGTCGACGTCGACGACCTCGACGACGCCGACCTGCTGGCCACCTTCCGCGACCTCGGCGGCCACGACCTCGCGAGCCTGCTCGACGGCTACCGCCAGGCCGACGCGGTCCGCGACCGCCCGAGCGTCGTCTTCGCCTACACGATCAAGGGCTGGTCGCTGCCGACCGAGGGCCACCCGCCAACCACTCGGCGCTGCTCAACCACGAGCAGTACCGCGAGCTGGCGGCCAAGCTCGGCGAGGACGCCGACGACCCGTTCGCGCCCTTCGCCCCCGGCTCGCCCGAGGCGCGAGCTGTGCGCGGCGACCGGCCGCCGGCTCAAGCGCGGCGCCATGCGCGCCGTCCGCGCGCCCGAAGGTCCCGCCCGACCTCGGCCGCACGCACACCGGCACGGCCTCGACGCAGCAGGCCTTCGGCCGCTTCTTCGTCGACCTCATCCGCGAGGCGCCGGACGTGGCGCGAGCGGGTCGTCACGGTCAGCCCGGACGTCGGCACGAGCACCAACCTCGGCGGCTGGATCAACAAGGCGGGCATCTGGAGCGTCGGCGAGCGCATCGACTGGTTCGCCGACGACACCGACACGCTCGTGCGCTGGCGCGAGCACGACCACGGGCGCCACATCGAGCTCGGGATCGCCGAGGTCAACCTCGTCGGCCTGCTCGGCGAGCTGGGCGCGACGTGGTCGCGCGACGGCCAGCCGCTGCTGCCCGTCGGCACGATCTACGACCCGTTCGTGTCGCGCGCGCTGGAGCCGTGGTCGTTCGGGATCTACGCCGGCGGCCAGTCGATCCTCGTCGGCACCCCGTCGGGCGTCACGCTCGGCCCGGAGGGCGGCGCGCACCAGTCGGTGATCACGCCCAGCGTCGGGATCGAGCAGCCCGGCTGCGTCGCCTACGAGCCCGCGTTCGGCCAGGACTTCGAGTGGTGCTTCCTGCACGCGCTCTCCCAGCTCGGCAGGCCGGGCGGGACGAGCGCCTACTTCCGCCTCTCGACGCGGCCGATCGACCAGGCGCTGCACACCGGCACGCGCGAGGAGGCGCTCGCGGGCGGCTACCAGCTGCGGCCGCACGACACGCCCGCAGCTCGTGATCGCGGTGATGGGCGCGCTCGTGCCCGAGGCGCTCGACGCCGCCGACACGCTCACCGACGACGCCGGCCTCGACGTCGAGGTCGTGTGCGTCACCAGCGCCGACCTGCTGTTCCGCTCCTTCCAGGCCCGCTCCGGCCTCGGCGACGGCGACCCGCGCACGCTCGAGCGCGCTGTTCCGCAAGGGCGTCCCGATCGTCAGCCTGCTCGACGGCCACCCGCACACGCTCAGCTTCCTGGGCTCGCCGATCACCTGCCTCGGCGTCCAGCGCTTCGGCCAGGCCGGCGACATCGCCGAGCTCTACGAGCACCACGAGATCGACGCCGAGTCGGTCGTCGGCGCCGCGCTCGACCTCCTCGGGTAAGCGATGTGACCGGAAATCGTCTGGCAGTAGCGAGAAGCCTGGGATTCCCGGCCTGAGATACTGCGGCGTTCTCAGGAAGGGGTAATACCTTCCGTGTCGAAGTGGGACCTCTTGTGCTGACTGTCGTCGCCGCCGGCGTGCTCGGTGGCGGGATCGCGACTGACGTGACCGTCGTGGTGGTGATCGCTGCCATCGTGCTGATCGTCCTGTGCGCCTACAACGGCCTGCGCAACCTGCTCTACGTCTGCGACGAGACCAGCTCGCCCAAGGTCTCGCGCGAGCTGTAGCGCGGCCGCCAGCGCAGCTCGCGGCGCGCCTTCGCGGTGTCCATCACGACCGGCACGCGCCCGGCGTTGACCCACTGCGCGAGCGCGGGCACGAGCGGGAGATCGGCGCCGAGCGAGGCCGGGCCGAGCAGGATCCGCGGCACCGGGAAGGCGTGGCGGCCGAGCGCCTTGGCCACGTCGGAGATCGTGACCGTGCCCTCGCCCGCGAGGTTGTAGGCGCCCGGCGGGCCGGCGCCGCGGGTGGCGGCGACCAGCGCGCTCGGCGACGTCGTCGTGGTGCACGAGCTGGAACGGCGTGCCCGGGATCGGGCAGCGGCACGGGGTGCGGCGGGAGCTGGCGCAGCAGCAGCGGCGCGTCCGGGCCGGCCACGATGCTCGGCCGCAGCACGTAGGTCTCGAGCTCCGTGCCCGCCGTCTCGTCGGCCAGCGCCTGCTCGAGCTCGGCCTTCTGGGCGGAGTAGTAGAAGCGCTCGCTGCCGCGCGGGGGGACGTGCTCGGTCAGCGGCTGCGGGTTGTCGGCGTGAAAGCCGTAGGCGGCGACCGACGAGGTGTAGACGAGCCGCTTGACGTGGCGGACGGCGGCCGCGAACACCTGGCGCGAGCCGTCGAGGTTGATCCGGCGCGTCTCCTCGCGGCCGCCCATGATGATGAACGCGAGGTGGACGAGCACGTCGGCCTCGCCGCGAGCGCGTCGACGTCCTTCCAGTTGAGGACGTCGCCCTGGCGGTATTCGACCTTCCCGCAGGCCCTTGGGATCGAACGGCCGCCGCGCCATGCCGAGGATCCGGCTCGACGTCGCGATGGCGGTTGAGCGCGCGCAGGAACGAGCGCCCGATCTCGCCCGTCGGCCCGGTGACCGCGACGGTCAGGCGGTCACTCATGCTCGTCGAGCACGATCCGCGCCGCCTCGCCCTGGCCCTCGACGCGGGGCTGGACGGGGCGCACCTCGTGCGTCGACGCCCATTCGAGCAGCGCGTCGGCGGTCTCGAAGCGCGCGATCACCTCGAGGTTCTTGATCGTCGGGAAGACCATCAGCAGGTCGCCGGCCTCGGAGCCCTCGAGCGCGCGCGCGGGCTCGAACCAGCGGGCGTCGACGATCTCCGAGCCGTCCGGGATCGCCTCGGCGTCGTCGGGCGCGAGCGCGAGGAAGAAGTAGGTGTCGAAGCGGATCGAGACCTCGGGCGGCGTGATCCAGCGCGCGAACGGGACGAGCGTCCTTCGGCTCCGGCAGCGTGATCTGGACCTCCTCGAGCGACCTCGCGCACGGCCGCCGCGCGATGGGCGACGTCGCCCTCGCCCTCGTGCGCGTCGACGGCGCCGCCGGGGAAGACCCAGGCGCCGCCCATGAAGCGCGCCTTCGGCGTGCGCTGGACCATCAGCACCTCGAGCCGCTCGTCGCCCCCGCGCACGACCACCACCGTCGCGGCCTGCCGGGGGACGGTGGGCACGCCGCTCTCGTTGAGGATCGTGCCGGGCTCTGGACCTTGCGCCATCGCGTCAGCCTAATATGCGCGCGCATGAGCACGGAGACGGCCCGGCAATGGATCTGCGAGTCCTGCGGTTTCATCTACGACCCCGCAGAGGGCGATCCCGACGGCGGGATCCCGGGCGGGACGGCGTTCGAGGACATCCCCGCCGACTGGTACTGCCCCGTCTGCGGCGCTCGCAAGGCGGACTTTTCGCCGTACGAAGGCTAGATTCAGTCATGTGACGGCGCTGAGGTCGAGCCCGGCGCGAGGGCTGCGGCTGCCGCTGGAGGCACTCGTCTTCGCGGTCGGCATGAGCACGCTGGGCGCGGAGATCGCCGCCCAGCGCTTGATGGCGCCGTTCTTCGGTTCCTCGACGGTGATCTGGGCGAACACGATCGCGGTCGTGCTGCTGGCGCTGTCGGTCGGCTACTGGCTCGGTGGGCGGCTCGCCGACCGGCGGCCGCAGCGGCGCGCGCTGTCGCGCGCTCGTGCTGTGCGGGAGCGTGCTGCTGGCGGTCGTCCCGTTCATCTCGCACCCGTTCCTGACGCTCTCGGTGAGCGCGTTCGAGAACATCAGCGTGGGCGCGTTCACGGCCTCGCTGTTCGGGACGCTCGTGCTGGTGGCGGTGCCGCTGCTGCTGCTCGGCGCGGTCTCGCCGTGGGCGACGCGGCTGAAGCTGGCGACGGTCGAGGAGTCGGGCGTGGTCGCCGGGCGGCTGTACGCGATCTCGACGCTCGGCTCGCTGGTCGGCGTGTTCTTCGTCTCGCTGTGGGCGATCGAGGCGATCGGCACGCAGCGGACGTTCCTGGTGCTGGCCGCGGTGCCGGCGACGGTCAGCGCGATCGGCCTCGGGCGCGCGCTTCCTGCGTCGTCCCGCTCGTGCTCGTGGCCGCGCTGGCGATCCCGCCGGGCACGACGAAGCCCGCCGACGACGGGCGCGTGCTCTACGAGACCGAGACGCCGTACCAGTACGCGCGCGTGATCGAGGACGCCGACGGCACGCGCACGCTCGAGCTCAACGAGGGCCAGGCCATCCACTCGCTGTGGCGGCCCGGCACCGTGCTGACCGGCGGCTACTGGGACGGCTTCCTGGTGCTGCCGTTCGCGACCGGCTCCGGGCGGCCGCCCGGCGCGGATCGCCGCGCTCGGCACCGCCGGCGGGACCGTCCCGCGGGCGTACGCGCACTTCTTCCCCGACACGCGCGTCGACGCCGTCGACATCGACCCGGAGCTGTTCGGGATCGGGCGACGCTACTTCGACCTGCGAGCCGCGGCCGCAGCTGCGCGAGTTCGCCGAGGACGCGCGGCCGTTCCTGCGCCAGCACCGACGAGCGCTACGACTCGATCTTCGTCGACGCCTATCGCCAGCCCTACATCCCCTTCTACCTGACGACGCGCGAGTTCTTCGAGCTCGTCCGCGAGCGGCTGCGGCCCGGCGGCTCGGTGATCATCAACATCGGCCATCCGCGCGACTCGCAGGCGCTCGAGCAGGCGCTGAGCGCGACCCTGGGCGACGTCTTCGCCCACGTCGCCCGCGAGCCGATCCAGTCGCTGAACTCGCTCGTGATCGCCTCCGACGTGCCGCTGCAGCGCGGAGGCGCTGCAGCGCGGCGCCGCCGGAGCTGCAGTCGCTGGCGGCGCAGAGCGCGGGGCGGCTCGCGCCGGCGCTGCGCGGCGGCACGCGTCTTCACCGACGACCGGGCGCCGGTCGAGTGGCTGATCGACGCCTCGATCGTGCAGTACGCCGCGGGGGAGACCGGATGAGCGTCGCCGCCGTACCCCGGCGCGAGGCCTGGGGCTTCGCCGAGGTCGTCGTCTTCGTCGCGGGCATCTCGACGCTGGGCGCCGAGATCGCCGCCGCGCGGCTCGTCGCGCCCGCGTTCGGCGCCTCGACGGTCGTGTGGGCGAACACGATCGCGGTCGTGCTCGTCGCGCCTGGCCGGCGGCTACTGCGGTCGGCGGCCGCTTCGCCGACCGCCACCCGCACGCGCGCGGCCTGGCGCTGGCGGCGCTGCTCGGCGCGGCGCTCGATCGCGCTGATCCCGCTGTTCGCGATCCCGCTGCTCGGCGTCGACCGAGGACGCGCTGGGCGAGTTCTCGGGCTCGCTGCTCGCGCAGCTCGTGCTCGTGCTGCCGCCCGTGATCGTCCTGGGCGCGCTGTCGCCGTGGGCGATCCGGCTGCGGATGAAGCTCGGTCGCGGCCGCGGGCGACGTCACCGGGCGGCTGTACGCGCTCGGCACGGCCGGCGGGCTCGTCGGCAACTTCGCGGCCACGCTCGCGCTGATCCCGTGGGTCGGCACGCGCTGGACGTTCCTGCTGTGCGCGGCCCTGCTGGCCGCGGTGTCCGCACCGGTGGCATGGTTTTCCTCCAGGCCTGCCTGAACGGCGACCGCGAGACGGGCGTCCCGCGCACGCCGGAGGAGCTGGCGGCCGAGGCGCGCGCGTGCGTCGCCGCCGGGGCGGTCTCGCTGCACGCCCACCCGCGCGACGACGGACGGGCACGAGACGCTCGAGCCGGCGCACATCGCCGCGGCGCTGCGGGCGCTGCGGGCAGCGGTGCCCGCGGGTCGAGCTGTCGTTCTCGACCGGGCTCTGGATCACGAACGGCGACGTCGACGCGCGGATGCGGCTGATCGGCGCCTGGACCGAGCGGCCGGATCTCGTCTCGCTGAACGTGTCCGAGGACGGCTGGCGCGAGCTGGCCGACCTGCTGGCCGAGCGCGGGATCGGGATCGAGGCCGGCGTCTGGACGGCGCGCGACGCCGAGCTGCTCGCCGAGAGCGGCCTGGTCGCGAGTGGGGTCACGGCAGCCGCGCGCGCGGCACGCGCCACCACCCGCCGGTGCACCGGATCCTCGTCGAGCCGCGCTCGGAGAACGCCGACGAGGCGGTCGCGGTCGCGCAGGAGATCGACGCCGCGCTCGACGCCGCCGCGATCCCGACGCGCGCGGCTGCACCACGGGGTCGGGCCGGCGACGTGGGCGGTGCTCGACGCCGCCGTGCCGCTCGGCCGCGAGATCCGGATCGGGCTCGAGGACGTGCTGACGCTCCCCGACGGGCGCCGCGCGCCTGACAACGCGGCGCTCGTCGTGGAGGCGTCGCTGCGCTACGGCTGAGGCCGCCGCGCGAACAGCGGGCGGACGCGGTGGTAGCGGTCGTGCAGGAAGACGCGCGTGTCGCGCGTCGACGCCTGACGCAGCGCGGCCTGCTCGGCCTCGCCGACGGTCGCGAACCACGCTCGGTCGACGCGTCCAGCCACCGGAGGTGGCGTGCGGAAGCACGTGGAGCTCAGTGGCCTGGGCAGCCATGCAGGACAGTGAACGACGCGCACGCGCGATGCAGTTGGGACATCCGGCCGAGATTTCGCGGCCGAGTTGTACATGCGGTCCGAGCAGCGCGGGGCAGGCGCGATACGAGATGGAGGGCCGCGCGGCGGCGCCTCGGCGCGTGAGGGCCGCGCGGAGGCGGCCTGCGGGCGACCGCGATCGCGCGGTGGGGCCACCCGCGGCCGGGAGGGGGACGACCGCGGGTGGCGGTGGGTGGCCGCCTGCAGGCTCAGGCGGCGCGGGCGAGGCCGTGGGCGGCGGCGACCGGGAGGCCGGCGCCGGGGCGGAAGCCGGCGCGCAGCGCGGCGCGGCCGAGCGCGGTCGCGGCGCCGCGCAGCTCGGCGCGGGTGTGGGAGGCCATCGCGGACACGCGCACGCGGGCGGTGCCGTCGGGGACGGCGGGCGGGCGGATGGCCTCGGCGAAGACGCCGAGCTCGAGCGCGTGGTCGACGATCCGGGCCGCCCGCTCGGCGTCGCCGACGACCAGCGGGACGACGTGCGCGGCGGCGCCCGAGACCTCGAAGCCCTCGCGCGCGAGCCCGTCGCGCAGCGCCTCGGCGTTGGCGCGCAGCTTCTCGACGCGCCGCGGCTGCTCCTCCAGCAGGTCGAGCGCGGCCATCGCGGCCGCGGCGGCGACCGGCGGCAGCGCGGTCGAGTGCAGCAGCGTGCGCGCGCTGTGCACGAGGAAGCGCGCGGTGACGTGGTCGCAGGCCACGAAGCCGCCGTAGGAGCCGAGCGCCTTGCCCAGCGTGCCCGGTGACGACGTCGACCTCGTCCTCGAGCCCGGCCTCGGCGACCGCGCCGCGCCCGCCCGGGCCGAGCGCGCCGAGCGCGTGCGCCTCGTCGACCAGCACGCGCGATGTCGTAGCGGCGCGCGAGCTCGACGATCTCGCGCCAGCGGCGCGACGTCGCCGTCCATCCCGAACATGCCGTCGGTGGCGATCAGCGTCGCGCGGCCGTCGCACTGGCGCAGCGTCCAGGCCAGGTGGTCGGCGTCGGCGTGACGGTAGGCGACGACGTCGGCGCCCGAGAGCCGGCAGCCGTCGAGCGATCGAGCCGTGGCTGAGCTCGTCGTGCAGGACGATCTCGCCGCGCCGCGCGAGCGCCGCGATCACGCCCATGTTGGCCAGCGCGCCGGACCCGAACAGCAGCGCCGCGCGCTGGCCGGTGAACGTCGCCAGCCGCTCCTCGAGCCGCCGGTGCAGGGTCATCGTGCCGCACGACACGCGCGACGCGCCTGCGCCCGACGCCCCAGCGCATCGCCGCGTCGGCGGCCGCCTGGCGGACCTTCGGATGGTCGGCCAGCCCGAGCGCGTTGCCCGAGCACAGCAACAACACCGGCCGCCCGTCGAGCACCACGCGCGGGCCCTGCGGTCCGGAGACCATCCGCATGCGCTGGTGCAGCCCGAGCTGGTTCAGCTCGTCCAGGCGGTCCTCGAGGTCCAGCATCCAAGATCCTCCCTGGGCCGCCGCCGGCCCGGGTGTCGAGTGGGCTCTGGCAGCGGAACGTACGCGCCGGGCCGGACGTGATCAGTCGACGTCGGCCACCAGCTCGACCTCGACCGCGATGTCGAACGGCAGCTCGGCCATCCCGACCGCCGAGCGCGCGTGCCGGCCGGCGTCGCCGAAGACCTCCACGAGCAGGTCCGAGCAGCCGTTGATGACCGCCGGCGTGTCGTTGAACCCCGGCGCGCAGTTGACCATCCCGAGCAGCTTCACGATCGACGTCACGCGGTCCAGCGAGCCCAGCTCGGCGCGCATCACGGCCAGCAGGTTGAGGCCGGTCAGCCGCGCCGCCGCGACGGCCTGCTGGAGATCGAGGTCGCGGCCGACCTTGCCGTGACGAGCCCGTCCGGCCCCGCCGGGCCCTGGCCCGGAGACGTACAAGGTGCCGCCCGACCGGCGGGCGGCGACGTAGCTCCCGACCGGCTCGAACGGCGGCGGCAGCTCGATCCCCAGCTCGCGCAGGCGGTCCTCGGCGCTCATCGTCCCCTCCACTGCGGTGGTCGTTTCTCGGTGAAGGCGCGGACGCCCTCGGCGAAGTCCTCGGAGCGGAAGGCGGCGTCGCGCAGCGCGTGCAGCTCGGCCTCGAGCGACGGATCCAGCGGCGGGATCAGCGCGCGCAGCACGCGCTTGTTGCCGCGCAGCGACAGCGGCGCGAGCGCGGCGATCTCCGCCGCGAGCGCGACCGCGCGCGCCGCCACGTCGTCGACGACCTCGTTCACCAGTCCCCAGGCGAGCGCCTCGGCGGCGTCCAGCGGCCGCGCGGTGAAGAACAGCTCGCGGGTGCGGGCCGCGCCGATCGCGTCGACGAAGCGCCGCAGGCCGGTGTGCGAGTAGACGACCCCGAGCCGCGCGGGCGGCATCCCGAGCCGCGCGCCCGGGGCGCAGACGCGCAGGTCGCACGCCAGCGCGAGCTCCAGCCCGCCGCCGAAGGCGTGCCCGCCGAGCGCCGGCCACGACCGGCACCTCGACCGCGTCGAGCGCGGCCATCGCCGCCTCGAACGGGTGCGTGAGCAGGTCCGCGGCCTCCTCGGCCAGCCGCTCCGGCGCCAGGTCGCCGATGTCGTAGCCGGCCGAGAACGACGTCGCCCTCGCCGGTCAGCACCACGCAGCGCGCGTCCGCGGCCTCGAGCGCGGCGACCAGTCCGTCGAGCAGCTCGCGGTCGAGCGCGTTGCGCTTGGCCGGATTGGAGAGCGTCAGCCGCGTGACGCCGTCGGCCGGCGCATCGACGGCGACCGACCCTATGAGAGCACCACCAGGACGTCGCCCTCCGAGACCGCCTGGCCCTCCTCGACGCGGATCTCGGCCACCGTCCCGGAATCCTCGGCCTCGACCGGCATCTCCATCTTCATCGATTCGAGGATCACGACCGCGTCGCCCTCTTGAACCTGGTCTCCGACGGAGACCTCGATCTTCCACACGGTGCCCGTGATGTGGGCCTCGACCTGCGCCACGTGCCGCCCCTTGCTCGTGTTTCGCGCCACGATATAGACACGCGTGTCGACAGCTGGCCACTCCGATTGCGGACCCGGCGTCGATTGGGGACCGGGTCCCGGGCCGGCACCATGGACATCGCTGTTCGTCGCGAACTCTCCTCCCGCGGCGCACGGCGAACCGGCGATAGGAAGCGGCGGGCGGGGATTTCCTGGACGACCCCGTCCGCCGCAACCCGGTTGGAGCTAAGCTCGCCTTCATGAGTCAGTCGGAGCTCGTCGAGCTCAGGGAGCAGGTCTACAAGGACCCGCGCCCGAAGGAGCACTTCGACCACTTCCACGAGCGCACGCGCACGCACCGGCCGAACTTCGTCTACGAGCTCGTGCGGATCGTCATGAGCCTGATCGGCTGGGTCTTCTTCCGCGCGCGGCAACCGCATTCCGGAGCGCGTGCCCGCGGTCGGGCCCGGTGATCCTGGCGCCGAATCACTTCCGCTTCCTGGATCACTTCTTCCTCGGGGTGGCGTTGCGGCGCAAGGTCCACTTCATGGCCAAGTCGCAGCTCTTCAAGCCGCCGATGGAGCAGATCTACTCGCCGGGCGGCGTGTTCCCGGTCCGGCGCGGCTTCGCCGACGAGGAGGCGTTCATCACCGCGGTGACGATCCTCGACCGCGGCGACGTGATGGCCATGTACGCCGAGGGCGGCCGCTCGCGCACCGGCGAGCTCTCGGCCAAGCCGCGCCGCGGGATCGGCCGCCTGGCGCTGCAGAGCGGGGCGCCGGTCGTCCCGATCGCGATCGTCGGCTCCTCGCACGTGCGCAACTGGAAGCGCCTGCAGTTCCCGAAGGTGACGCGTCTACTACGGCCACCCGTTCGCCTACGAACGCGTCGAGGCGCCGACGCGCGACCAGGAGCAGGCCGCCGCCGACGCCATCTTCGCGGAGGTCCGCGCGCTCTACGAGGCGGCCAGGGCCGGCTCCGCGTCGCGCACCTGAACCGAGCGCGGCTTGCCGGGGACCAGCAGCGCCATCAGCGCGCCGACGGCGAGCACCGCCGCGCCGACCCAGATCGCGCTCGTCATGCCGTCGGTGAAGGCCTGCGGCGACGCGTAGGAGCCCGTTGGCGGCGAACACCGAGGCGAGCACGGCCACGCCGAGCGTGCCGCCGATCTCGCGGATCGCGTTGGTCGCGCCCGAGGCCTGGCCGGCCTCCTCTGCGCGCACCGCGTTCAGCACCGCGTTGGCCGTCGGCGCGAACACGAGCGCCATGCCGGTGCCGGCGAGGATGAACGGGATCACGAGCGAGCTGTAGGCGACGGTCGGCGATCGAGACGTCGGCCAGCCAGCCGATCGCGACGCCTGCAGCGCGAGGCCGGTCGCCATCAGCGGCCGCGAGCCGATGCGGTCGGACAGCAGGCCCGCGATCGGCGCGACGAACATCGGCATCGCCGTCCACGGCAGCGTGCGCAGGCCGGCCTCGAGCGGCGAGAGCCCCTGCGTGACCTGGAAGAACTGCGCGAGCAGGAAGATCGAGCCGAAGACGCCGAAGTACATCGCGAACGAGACGCCGTTGGAGGCGCGAGAACGCGCGTGAGCGGAAGAGCCGCATCGGCAGCATCGGCGCGGGCGCGCGCAGCTCCCAGGCCACGAACGCGGCGAGGCCGATCGCTCCGGCGGCGATCGAGCCCAGCACGGTGGGGGAGGTCCAACCGAGTTCGGCACCGCGGACGATGCCGTAGACGATGCCCAGCAGGCCGAGGCCGCCGAGCGCGAGGCCGGGAAGGTCGAGCCGGCCGGCCGGTCCGTGCGACTCGGCCAGGCGGCGATGGGCGAGCGGCGCCAGCGCGATCCCGATCGGGACGTTGAGCCAGAAGATCCACTGCCACGAGATGCCGTCGACGATGGCGCCGCCGACGAGCGGGCCGAGCGCGACGCCGAGCCCGGAGATGCCCGACCAGGCGCCGATCGCCAGGCCGCGCTTCTCGGGCGGGAACGCGGTCGAGAGCAGCGTGAGCGTGAGCGGCGTCACGATCGCGGCGCCGGCGCCCTGGAGCGCGCGGGCGGCGATCAGGGCGTCGGTCGTCGGGGCCAGCGCGGCGAGCGCGGAGGCGACGGTGAAGATCCCGAGGCCGATGACGAACATGCGCCGGCGGCCGAAGCGGTCGCCGAGCGCGGCGCCGGTGAGCAGCAGGACCGCGAACGTCAGCGTGTAGGCGTTGACGGTCCATTCGAGCGCCTGCAGCCCTCCGCCCAGGTCCGAGCGGATCGACGGCAGGGCGGTCGTGACGACGAGGTTGTCGAGCACGACCATGAAGAGCGCGACCGAGACGATCGCGAACGTCCAGAGTGGGCGGGTGCGAGTCATGAAGTAAGTGTGTACTCACTTCCAATGATCGTCAAGAACGCGAGCGCGCCAAGTTAGTGGTCACTCACCTGAGGCCCGAGAGCGCGCGGCGATAGGCTCGCTCGAGTCTTCCGATGTACCCGCTGCACCGCGCCACACCGGCCGAACTCCAGGCCCGCCTCGCCGCCGAACGCCGCGAGCGGCCCTTCCTGCTCTACCGCGACGGGGACGAGACGCAGCAGCTGCTCGAGCTCGATCAGGCGCCTGAGCGCCTCACGATCGGCCGCGTCGCGCACGAGTGGGCTGACGCTGGAGTTCGACGGCGAGGTCTCGCGCGTGCACGCCACGCTCGAGCGCCTCGGCGAGGAGTGGACGCTGGTCGACGACGGCCGCGCTCGCAACGGCACGTTCCTCAACGGCGAGCGCATCCACGGGCGCGCCCGGCTCAACGACGGCGATGTGATCGGCGTCGGCCAGCACGGTCATCAGCTTCCGCAGCCCCGTCGCGGACCCTCGGACGCTGCTCACCGATCCCCGTCCGACGCGGGGACGCGTCCAGATCGTCTCGGACGCCCAGCGGCGCGTGCTGGTCGCGCTGTGCCGGCCCTACGGCGAGCGCGAGTTCGCCGTCCCGGCGTCCAACCGGGCGATCGCCGACGAACTCGTGATCGGCACCGGAGACGGTCAAGACCCACATGCGCGCGCTGTTCGACGCGTTCGCGCTCGGCGACATCCCGCAACACCAGAAGCGCGCCACGCTCGCCCAGCGCGCGCTCGAGCTCGGGCTCGTCACGCCGCGCGATCTGACCTGAGCCCGGGGGGAGCACGATCCCCCCGCTGTGACCTGGGCCGCGAGCGGCTCTGACGAGACGCTTCCACCGCGTCAGCCCCCCGCACGGAAGGCCCCGCAATGTTCAAGCACGCTCATCGTCGCCGCCGGCATCGCCGCGCTCGCGTTCCCCACCGCCGCCGGCGCGGCGGACAACGGCCCCAATACGTGTCTCAACGGCTACGTCTGGCGCGAGGCCTACGCCGGCGACACCGTCTGCGTCACGCCCAAGACCCGCGACGCGGGCCGCGCAGGACAACGCCGCCGCCGCGTCGCGCCGCGACCCGGACGCCGGCTCGGGCGCCCTCGGCTGCCAGGACGGCTACGTCTGGCGCACGGCCCGGGCGAGCGACCTCGTGTGCGTGACGCCCAACATCCGCGATCAGGTCAGGGCCGACAACGCCGCCGCCGCCTCGCGCCGCAACTCGGTCACCCTGACCCTCTCGAACGCGAACGGCAAGCACCAGGTCAACGTGACCGGCGTCAACAACGGCCGCGCGACCGTGGGCCTGTGGTTCACCAACCTCAAGCCGATCAAGACCTGGGGCGTGAACGTCAGCGGCAACCGCTTCTCGCTGCGCACGGACAAGCCCGTCTGCACCAGCGGGCCCAAGAACGCGTTCTTCGCCGTCAAGGACCCGTCATCCGGGCGCTGGTCGGCCCGCGTCCACATCACCTACTGCGTCCCGTTCGACTGACCGCTGTCACCAGGGGCTGGGTCGCCGCGACCCAGCCCTTCGGTCACTGGTCCGCCCAGGGCACCTCGACCGAGTCCTCGGTCGGCGAGTCGCGCGCGACGACGTACTCGGCGGGCTCTGTGTCGGAGACGTTCTGGACGGTGTGCGTCTCGCGCGGCGGCACGTAGAGCATGTCGCCCGCCTCGACGGTCAGCGCCTGCTGGAGCTTGTCGCCCAAGCGGATCTCGATCGCGCCGGAGAGCATGTAGAGCGCGCTCTCGCAGTTGTCGTGGTAGTGCGGCCGGCCGCGCGCGCCGGCGGGCACGCGGAAGATGCCCATGTAGATGTTGTGCGCGCCGGTGGTGGCCTGTGAGATCTCGGCGCCGCCGACGACGCCGCGCGGGACGTCGCGCTCTTCGCCCGACGGCTTGACGAGCTTCATGTGGTCATCCCCGTGAACTGGCCGCCGGTGATGTTGAGCACCTGCCCGTGGACGAAGTTCGACCACGGCGAGCACAGGAAGAAGACGCCGCCGGCGGCCTCCTCGGGCGTCCCCGGCCGGCCGATCGGGATGAACATGCCGGCCATCGAGCGCATCTGATCCGGGATCCCGAGCTGGACCTTCTGGCCGCCGATCTCCATCGTGTTCGACGCGTCCTTGGACGCCGTCAGCCGCGTCTCGATCCAGCCGAAGGCGACCGCGTTGACGTTGATCTTGAACTGGCCCCACTCCTTGGCCAGCGTCTTGGTCAGCCCGACCACCGCGGCCTTGCCGGACGCGTAGTTGGCCTGGCCGGCGTTGCCCATCGTGCCGGTGATCGAGGACACGTTGACGATCTTGCGGAAGACCTCGACGCCCTCCTCGCGCTCCTTCTTGGCCGGCTCGCGCAGGTGCGGCGCGGCGGCGCGGATGACGCGGAACGGGACCACGGTGTGGATGTCGAGCATCCGCTGGTAGGCGTCGTCGGACATCTTGTGGATCGGCGCGTCGATCGTGTAGCCCGCGTTGTTGACGATGATGTCGATCTTGCCCCAGGCGTCGAGCGCCGTCTGGACGAGCGCGTCGGGCGCGCCCTCCGTCGGTCAGATCGCCGCCGTAGACCGCGGTCTCGCCGGCGATCTCGGACGCCGCCTGCTGCGGCGAGATCGGCGTCGAGGTCGTTGATGATCACCTTGGCGCCGTGCTCGGACAGCAGCTCCGCCGTCGCGCGGCCGATGCCGCGGGCGGAGCCGGTCACGATCGCCACTTTGTCGTCCAGGACTCCCATGCGAGAGTATTTCGCCTCCAGGCGATAGGGCTTCGGCATCCTCGCTCGCCTTGCGGCGACGTTACAGCGCGTACGACCGGCCGATCACGTCGAGCATGATCTCGTCGGTGCCGGCGCCGATCCGGTTCAGGCGCAGGTCGCGCCAGGCCTGCTCGATCTTGTACTCGCGCATGTAGCCCGCGCCGCCGTGGATCTGCAGGCACTCGTCGGCGACCTCGCAGCACATCTGCGAGGCGTGCAGCTTGGCCATCGAGATCTCGCGCACCGGGTACTCGCCGTTGGCGAAGCGCCAGGCGGTCGTGTAGACGAGCGCGCGGCAGGCCTCGATCTTGGTCGCCATCGCCGCGAACTTGTGGCGGATGACCTGGAAGTGCCCGATCTCGCGGCCGAACGCCTTGCGCTCCAGCGCGTAGGCCAGCGTGCGGTCGAACGCCCGCTGGGCGCCCGCGACGCAGCCCGCGGCGCCGATCAGCCGCTCGCCCTGGAGCTCCCACATGATGTGGTAGAAGCCCTTGCCGACCTCGCCCAGCACGGCGCTGTCGGGCACGCGCACGTCCTGGAACGCCAGCAGCGCGGTGTCCGACGCGTGCATGCCGAGCTTCTCGCAGCTTCTTCTCGCGCACCACGCCGGGCGCGTCCATGTCGACCAGGAACAGCGTGAACCCGTCGTAGCCGGCGTCGGGGTCGGTCTTGGTGACGAGCACGATGAAGTCGGCGCGGTGGCCGTTGGTGATGTAGGTCTTCGCGCCGTTGATCACCCACTCGTCGCCGTCGCGCACGGCGCGCGTGCGGATCGCGGACACGTCCGAGCCGGCGTCGGGCTCGGTGATGCCCGAGGCAGGAGATCTTCTCGCCGCGGATCGCCGGCACGAGGTAGTCCTGCTTCTGCTCCTCGGTGCCGAACTGCAGGATCGGCGGCGTCGCCATGTCGGTGTGCACCGCGATGCCCATCGCGAGCCCGCCCGAGCCCGAGAACGACAGCTCCTCGGCGAGCACGAGGTTCGAGAAGTAGTCGCCGCCCTGACCGCCGTAGGCCTCCGGCATCGACAGCCCGAGGAAGCCGAGCTCGCCCATGCGCGCGGAAGACGGAGTCCGGGAACGTCGTCTCCTCCCACTCCTCGGCGTGCGGCGCCAGCTCTTTGACCACGAACGCGTGGATCGACTCCCGCAGCGCCTCGTGCTCGTCCGTGAAGATGAAATGCCGTCGCGGAGCGGCGTGATCGGGCTTGAGGACTTCGGTCGCGGCCATAGCGGGAATCTACGCCGTGCGGTTAGGGTTGACGACGCAGATGTCGACCTGTCCGCTACGACGTCGCCGACGATGTCGCGACGATCGCGCTCGACCAGCCCGAGAAGCGCAACGCGCTCTCGGACGCGCTGCTCGACGACCTGATCGCGCGCGTTCGAGCCGCCGCGCGACGACGACGCGGTGCGCGCCGTCGTGCTGACCTCCACGCACGAGAAGGTCTTCTCGGCCGGCGGCGACCTCGGCGGCTTCACGGCCGAGGCCCCGCTGATCGCACAAGTACTTCGCCACCGACCGCTTCCCGCGCCTGTTCAAGGCTGATCGGCGCGCTCGGCAAGCCGACCCTGTGCGCCGCCAACGGCCACGTGCTCGCGGGCGCGCTCGGCGCTCGCGCTGGCCTGCGACCTGATCGTGGCCAAGGAGGGCGCGCGCTTCGGCACGCCCGAGATCAACGTCGGGATCTTCCCGTTCATGATCATGGCGCTGATCTACCGCAACGTCGGGCGCAAGAAGACGAACGAGCTGCTGCTGCTGGGCGAGCAGATCGACGCGCACGAGGCGGAGCGGATCGGGATCGTCAACAAGGTCGTCGCCGCCGGACGAGTTCGACGCCGCCGTCACGGACTGGGCGACGCCGGCTCGCGGCCAAGTCGCCGCTGCTGATGCGGCTCGGCAAGGACGCGATGTACCACCAGCAGGACCTCGCGCTTCGCCGACGCGCTCGAGTACCTGCACGGGCAGCTTCACGCTCGCGCTCTCGACCGACGACATCCAGGAGGGCGTGAAGGCGTTCTTCGAGAAGCGGGAGCCGGTGTGGACCGGCCGGTGAGCGTCGCGGCGCTGCTCTGCCGCACGTCCGACCGCACCGCCGGCGGCGCGCGCGGCGCCGAGGCGCTGGCGCTCGCGCTGGACCCCGACGCGCGGCTCGTCGGCACGCCCGGCGAGCCGCGGCAGTCGCGCCGCTACGACGGACGACCTCAAGGACTCGCGCGGCTGCCTGCTCGAGGCCGGTGGCCAGGTCGAGGACATGCTGACCGCCGAGCGCTTCCCGGTCCTGACCTCGTCGGACTGCTCGATCTGCATGACGACCTTCCAGGCCGTCGTGCGCCACGCGCCGGACGTCCACGTGCTGTGGCTCGACGCGCACGGCGACTTCAACACGCCGCAGACGACGCCGAGCAAGTTCCTCGGCGGCATGTGCCTGGCGGCGGCCTGCGGGCGCTGGGACGCGGGCTTCGAGCCCAGCCTGGAGCCCTCGAAGGTCCTGATGTGCGGCGTGCGCGACCTCGACGCGGGCGAGCGCGTGCTGGTCGAGACCGCGGGCGTCGGCAACGCGCAGCCGTCCGAGGTCGTCCCCGCGCTGGCCGGCCGCCGCGTCTTCGTGCACCTCGACGTCGACGTGCTCGATCCCGACGTGCTGCCGGCGCAGTTCGCCGTCCCGCACGGGCTGAGCGACACCGGACTGCGGACGCTGCTCACCGACGTCGCCCGCGAGTGCGACGTGGTCGGCCTCGAGGTCACCGCCTTCGAGGCGCCCGAGGACGCCGCGGAGCGCGAGCGCCGCACGAACCTCGTGGCGTCGATCGTGAGGGCACTGCTGTAGATGAGCGACGGCCTCGCGAACCCGCGCCGGCTCGCGGCGCTGGCCGAGAGCGGCCTCGTCGACTCGCCGGGCGAGCGCGCCTTCGACCGCGTCACGCGGCTCGTGGCCGAGACGCTGCACGTGCCGGTCGCGCTGTTCACGCTGGTCACCGACGACCGCCAGGTGTTCAAGAGCTCGGTCGGCGTCGGCGAGCTGCGCGAGACGCCGCTCAGCCACTCCTTCTGCCGCCACGTCGTCGAGTCGGGCGCGCCGCTCGAGGTCGTCGACGCCCGCACGCACCCGAAGGTCCGCGACAACCCGGCGATCGCGGACTTCGGGATCGTCTCCTACCTCGGCATGCCGCTGACCACCGCCGACGGCGTACGCCTGGGCGCGCTGTGCGCGATCGACCACGAGCCGCGCCAGTGGACCGGCCGCGACCACGGCGTGCTCGAGGACCTCGCGGGCGCGGCGATGGCCGAGGTCGAGCTGCGACGCGCCAACCGCGCGGTCGCCGCCGCCGCGGCCGAGCTGCACTTCGCCGCCACGCACGACCCGCTGACGCACCTCGGCAACCGCAGCGCGCTGCTCGACGACCTCGGGCAGCTGCTGGCCGAGCGCCGTCCCGCGACCTACGCGCTGCTCGACATCCACGGCATGCGCGGCGTCAACGACACGCGCGGGCTCGCGGCCGGCGACGAGCTGCTGGCGCGGCTGGCCGCGCGGCTCGAGGACGCGCTGGTCGGCGACGGCCACGTGTACCGGCTGGGCGGCGTGCAGCTGTGCGCGCTGCTGGTCGACACCGGCGCGGCGGCGGCCCGCGTCGTGTCCGCCGCCTGCGGCGCGCTGAGCGACCACGAGCACGCGGTCGGCTGCCGCGCGGCGACGGTCGAGCTGCCGCGCGAGGCCAAGAGCATCGCCTCCGTGCTGCGCCTCGCCGACGCCCGGCTGGCACGCTACGGGCATGTTGCGACCGCTCGCGCTTGACCTCGCGGAACGCCGCGCCGCCGCCCGGCTCGGCGGCGGCGAGGAGAAGATCGCCCGCCAGCACGAGGCGGGCAAGCTGACCGCGCGCGAGCGGATCGCGCTGCTGATCGACGACGGCACGTTCACCGAGCTCGGCATCCACGCCCGCCCGCACTTCTCGCAGCGCGCGATGGACGGCAAGCAGGCGCCGGCCGACGGCGTGATCACCGGCTTCGGCGAGGTCGATGGGCGCCACGTCGCCGTCGCCGCCTACGACTTCACGGTGATGGCGGGCTCGATGGGGATGACCGGCGAGCTCAAGGTGACGCGGCTGCGCGAGCTGGCGCTGACCAAGCGGATCCCGATCGTGTGGCTGCTCGACAGCGCCGGCGCGCGGATCCAGGAGGCGGTCGGCTCGCTGTTCGCCGGCACCGGGCACCTGTTCCGCGAGGAGGTGGTGATGAGCGGCGTCGTCCCGCAGGTGGCGGCGCTGATGGGCCCGTGCGCGGCCGGGACGGCGTACATCCCGGGGCTCGCCGACTTCGTGCCGATGGTGAGCGGCCGCGGCTCGATGGCGCTCGCCGGCCCGCACCTGGTGCGCGCCGCGATCGGCGAGGACGTGACCCAGGAGGAGCTCGGCGGCGCGCGCGTGCACTGCCGCAAGTCCGGCGTCGGCGACCTCGAGGTGGCCGACGACGAGGAATGCATCGCGCGCATCAAGCAGTACCTGTCGTTCTTCCCGTCGCACTGCGAGCAGCCGCCGCCGGTGCGCCCGGTGGGTGACCCCGTCGACCGCATGGAGGACGCGCTGCTCGACATCCTGCCGGACTCCAACCGCAAGCCCTACGACATGTACGACGTGATCCGGCTGATCGTCGACGACGGCGAGTGGCTCGACCTCAAGCCGAAGTGGGCGCGCACGATCATCACGTGCCTGGCGCGGATGGGCGGGCGGCCGGTCGGGATCGTCGCCTCCCAGCCGCGCCACCTGGGCGGGATCCTCGACAACGACTCGGCCGACAAGGCCGCGCGCTTCGTGAACCTGTGCGACGCGTTCGCGATCCCGCTCGTGTTCCTGGTCGACGTGCCGGGGTTCATGGTCGGCACGAAGGTCGAGGCGGCGGGGATCATCCGCCACGGCGCCAAGATGCTGCACGCGGTGGCCTCGGCCACGGTGCCGAAGATCACCGTCGTGCTGCGCAAGGCCTATGGCGCCGGCTACTACGTGATGAACGGGCGCGCCTACGAGCCCGACCTGATCGTCGCCTGGCCGAGCGCCGAGATCTCGGTCATGGGCGCCGAGGGAGCGGTCGAGATCGTCTTCCGCAGGCAGGTCGAGGCGGCCGAGGACCCGGCCGCGGAGAAGGCCAAGTTGATCGCGGCCTACCGCGAGCTGATCGACGTCTACGTCGCCGCCGGCAACGACATGATCGACGACGTGATCGACCCGCGCGAGACGCGGCCGACGATCATCCGGGCGCTGGCGCTGGCGGAGGGCAAGCGGATCGAGCGGCCGTGGCGGCGGCACGGGGTGGTGCCGGTCTGAACGCCTTCTTCGTCTCGCTCGGCGACGGCCGCTACCGCGCCACCGAGCGCACCACCGGCCCCTGGGACCCGCGCCACCAGCACGCCGGGCCGCCCTCCGCGCTGCTCACCGGCGCGCTCGAGCGGACCGCGCCGCGCGAGGACATGGTGCTGGCGCGGATCACCGTCGAGATCCTGGGGGCGATCCCGATCACCGAGCTCGAGGTCTCGACCACGGTCGAGCGGCCGGGCCGCTCGGTCGAGCTGCTCGCGGGCGAGCTGCGCGCCGACGGCCGCCCGGTGCTGCGCGCCCGCGCCTGGCGCGTGCTCGGCTCGCCCGTGAGCACGCCCGCCGAGGCGCCGGCCGAATTGCCCGAGCAGGCCTCCCCGCCGCCGCCACTGCTCGGCGAGGCGTTCGGCTATGCGCACGCGATCGAGTGGCGGTGGGTCCGCGGCGAGTGGGACGAGCGCGGCCCGGCGACGGTGTGGACGCGGATGCGGATCCCGGTCGTCGAGGGCGAGGAGCCGACGCCGCGCCAGCGCGTGATCGTCGTGGCCGACTCCGGCAACGGCGCCTCCAACGTGCTCGACTGGACGCGCTACCTGTTCATCAACACCGACCTGACCGTGCACTTCACGCGCGCGCCGGCGGGGGAGTGGGTGCTGCTCGACGCCCAGACGCAGATCGCCGAGGGCGGCGCGGGGCTGGCCAGCTCGGTGCTCAGCGACCGCTCGGGCGCCGTCGCGCGCGGCGCGCAGGCGCTGTTCGTGGCGCCGCGCTGATCACCACAGCGCCGAGTGGCGCTCCATCACGCCCCAGCCGTGCAGCGCCCCGGCCACCGGCAGCGAGCCGCTGAACGTCCCGAAGGGCTGCTCGTAGTCCGAGGCGATCACGAGGTAGTTCTCGCGCTTGGCGCGCGTCGCCTCGGCCGCGAAGCGCAACTCGCCGACCGCGCGCAACTCGTCGAACGGTTGGTGCGCGACGGCGTGCGGCTCACCGTCGACCCAGACCGTGCGCTCGGACGGCTCGCCGTCGTGCAGCCCTTCGACGAGGTTCCACACCACGTCGGAGCCGGACTCCGCGACGCCCGCGCCCGCCGACCAGCGCCACGCCGTCCGGCGCGCGTGGCGGCCGGCGGACTCGTCGAGCAGGCCAGGGGCGTCGATCGTCCGCCCGAGCACCGTGCCGGTCACGCGCAACGGCGTCTTGCGCGTCCACGCCGGCCCGGTCGTGACCTCGATCGCCTGCCCGTGCGTCAATGTGATCTCGAGCCGCCCGCGCACCGTCGCGCGCCGGCGCGACACCGTCACCCCGCGCGTGCCCTCGTGCAGCCGCGAGCCGTCCCACACCGCCCACCACGTGCGCCCGACCGGCCCGACCTGCGCGTGCGCGACGCACAGCATCACATCCGCCGCGAAGGCGCCCACCCAGGTCCACGACTTCTGTAGTGCCATCGACCGGAACGATATGCTCAGCGACTGACTGACGGGTCAGTCCGTTGGGAAGGAGAACCTCGTGCGAGCCGCCGCCGTTCAGCTGCAGTCGACCCCTGATCGCGACCGCAATCTCGCGGCCGCCGACCGGCTGACCCGGGAGGCGGCGCGGGCCGGCGCGGAGCTGATCGTGCTGCCGGAGAAATGGCCCGTGCTGGGCACGCCGGAGCAGACGATCGCGGGCGCGGAGCCGTTCGACGGGCCGATCCTCGAGTGGGCGCGCAGCATCGCGCGCGAGCTGGGCGTCGATCTCGTGGCGGGCTCGTTCTCCGAGCTGACCGACGAGGCGCGCGGGCGCAACACGTCGCTGCACGTCGGCCCTGACGGCGAGCTCAAGGCCAGCTACCGCAAGATCCACATGTTCGACGTCGAGGTCGGCGGGCGCGTCTACAAGGAGTCCGAGCACGAGGCGCCGGGCGAGGAGATCGTGCTGTCGGAGACCGCGAACGGCCTCGGCCTCGGCCTGACGATCTGTTACGACGTCCGCTTCCCCGAGCTCTACCGCATCCTCGCCGTCCGCGGCGCCGAGATCGTCGCCGTCCCGGCCGCGTTCACGTTCGCCACGACGCGCGACCACTGGGAGGTCCTGCTGCGCGCACGAGCGATCGAGGGCCAGGCGTTCGTCGTCGCCGCCAACCAGATCGGCGAGCACGCGCCCGGCATCCGCTCCGGCGGGCGCTCGATGATCGTCGACCCCTGGGGCGTCGTGCTGGCGACCGCGCCGGACGCCGAGACCTACGTCGTGGCCGAGCTGGACCTCGAGCGCCAGGCGGAGATCCGCCGCACGTTGCCCTCGCTGGCCAACCGGCGTCCCGAGGCGTACCGCTGGCCCGCCGAGGTCACGGCGTAGTGGCGTCGAGGACGGCGGTAGACAAGCGCCGGGTCATCCTCGACGCGGCCGTGCGCGTGTTCGCGCGCGAGGGCTTCCACAGCTGCCGCGTCTCGGACATCGCCAACGAGGCGGGCGTCGCCTACGGGCTCGTCTACCACTACTTCAAGTCCAAGGACCAGGTCCTCGACACGCTGTTCCTCGAGCGCTGGGACGTGCTGCTCGAGGCGATCCGCGCAGACCGACGCGCAGGACATCCCGGCCGAGCACAAGCTGACCGCGATCGCCGGCTTCATCATCGAGTCCTACCGTCACGATCCCGACCTGATGAAGGTCATCATCGTCGAGGTCACGCGCGCCGCGAACACCTTCGGGGCGACCCATATCGGCAAGATCGGCGAGGCCTACGCGCTGATCCGCAGCGTGGTCGAGAAGGCGCAGCAGACCGGTGAGTTCCGCTCCGAGATCCCGGCCGAGTTCGCGGTCATGGCCTTCTACGGGGCGATCGAGCAGGTCCTGACGGGCTGGATCTTCGGGCTGCTCCCGGAGAGCGACGAGGAGTACGAGTTGGCCAAGGCATACGTCGTCCGCACGATCTGCGGCGGCCTCGGGGCATAGACTCCGCCGCCATGACCGACAACGACATCGTCAAGCGGCTGGCGTGGTCCGGGATGCTCGCCGCGACCGGGGCAGTGGCCTCGATCGTGACGTCACGGCTCGCGGCGCTGATTTACCGTCGCGTTTTCGGGGAAGATCCGCCGGAGTGAGAGAAGACGACGACATCCAGCGCACGCAGGAGTGGGACGCGCGCAACGACGACGAGCAGGTCGCGCCGCCCGGTACACCCGCAGACCAGGGGCAGCCCGCTGCGGGCGCGACCGCCGAAGAGGCCGAGAAGGCAGCAGCGGCGCGCGAGGCGGCCGCCCAGGCCGAGCGCACGGAGGCCGAGGCGCGCGGCGCCGAGCTGCGCTCCGAGCTGGCCCAGACCGACGCCCGGCGCGCCGAGGAGGAGACCGCGAAGGCGCACGAGGCGGTCGAGAAGGCCGAGGAGAAGGAAGAGGAGCGCGAGTCCAAAGAGCGCGAGGCCAAGGAGCGCTCCAAGAAGGTCGAGGCCGAGGCCCAGCGCGCGCGCGAGCAGGCCCAGGCCGCCGATCGCCAGCGTGACGAGACCGCGTCGGCGAGGCCGGCGGCGACGGTCTCGGGCGCCAACGTGATGTCGCCCGGGCTGGGCTCGGACACCGACCCGGCCGCGGCCGCGGCCGCTGCTTCGTCCGGGGACACCGCGGCCGTTCAGGCCGGCGCCAAGGGCGAGCCGAGCGCGCTCGAGCGCCCGGAGGTCCAGGCCGGCATCGCCTTTGTCGGCGCGTTCCTGATCGCCCGCATCCTCAAGAGGATCTTCGACTGATGGCGGACAACCAGACATCCGACCTGGCCAAGGCGGTCCAGCAGGTCTCCGAGACGGCATCGCTGCTCGTGCGCGAGGAGATCGCGCTGGCCAAGGCGGAGATGACCCAGAAGGCCAGCGGGCTCGCGAAGGGCGCGGCCGTCGGCGCCGCGGCCGGCATCTTCCTCGTCGCCGGGCTGATCTACTTCCTGCACTTCATCGCGCTGCTGCTCGGGCAGCTGTTCGGCGACACGTGGTGGCTCGGCTACCTGATCGTGGCCGTCGTGCTGTTCGTGGTCGGCGGCATCGCCGGTCTTGTGGCCGCCCGGTTCTTCAAGAAGGGCACGCCGCCCACTCCGCAGATGGCGATCGAGGAGGCCCAGCTGATCAAGGCCACGCTGACCGCGCCGCACCCGGCCACGCCCGAGGGCTCGCCCGGCGCGGTGCAGGCGCCCAACCCCGCGAAGGTCGAGGTGCGCAAGTGAGCGCGCAACGCACCCCCGAGGAGATCCAGCGCTCGATCGAGGCCAACCGCGCCCAGCTGGGGCTCGCCGTCGAGCAGTTGCGCGGCGAGGTGGTCAAAGTGACCGACTGGCGAGCGCACCTGCGCGCGCACAAGAACGAGGTGGTGATCGGCGCGGCGGTGGTCGGCTTCGTCGTGGGCGGCGGGATCGCGGCGTTCACCGCTCTGGTCACGGGCCGCCGCTCGACTCCCCAGGACTACTAGCCGAGGACGCGACCAGCTCGTTCACCGCCCGCTCGTGGCGGTACTTCCACCACTCGCGGATCGCGATCTGAATCGACGCTGCCACGGGGATCGCCACCAGCGCGCCGAGCACGCCGAGCAGCGTTGCGCCGAACAGCACCGCCACGAGCACGATGAACGGGTGGACATTGACCGCCCGCTTCTGGATCTGCGGCTGGACGAAGTTGTTCTCCAGCTGCTGGTAGACGATCGCGTAGATGGCCCACACGATCGTGGCCGTGGGGAAGTCGGTGAACAGCGTCACGAGCCCCACGAGCAGTGCGCCGATGGTGGCGCCGACCAGCGGGACGAGGTCGGAAAAGAAGATCACGATCGCGAGCGCGGCCGCGAACGGCACGCCCAGGATGCTGAGCACGATGAAGGTGCAGATCGCGGCCAGCGTGGCCTGCGCCAGCATGCCGCCGACGTAGCCGCCGACGGCGCGGCCCATGTGGTCGAAGGCCCCGCGCAAGCGGGCGGCCTCACCCGGCGGTCGCAGCTCGAGCGCGCGGTCGATCCAGCCCCGTCCGCTGCCGAGTAGGAAGGCGGCCAGCACGAGGATCGTGAACATCGCGAACAGCGAGTTGACGACGCCGAGACCGATGTTGCCGAGCACGTTGGCGGCGTCCCCGATCCGCGCCGGCAAGCGCTCGGCCTGCTCGCGCAACTTCTCGGTGATGCTGTAGTCCTCCTCGAGCCCGCGCAGCTGCTTGTTCTCCTCCGCGAACTCTTCGACGTCCTGGGTGTACTCGGGCAGGTTCTGGACCAGGTTGTTGCCCTGGTTGACGAGCGGCGGGATGATCACCGCGCCGATGCCGATCGGGATCAGCAGCAGGCCGAGGTAGACGATCGTGATCGCGAACCCGCGGCGCATGTGCTGGTTGAGCAGGTTGACCGGCCCCGAGAGCGCAACCGCGAGGAACAGGGCGATCAGCACCCAGCCGATCGGCCGGCGCAGCAGGTAGATCAGGTACAGCGAGATCGCGACCGTGATCGTGATCAGCAGCGTGCGCACGACCACGCGCGGCGACCAGTACGGCGAGGTCTGCACGACGGGCGCCTCGTGGCGATTCGGAGGATCGAGCGGCACGCCCACCGCCCCGTGGGTTCAAGCCCGCTGGGCCGATTCCTTCAGACCGGGCCGAGCAGGCTCGAGCGCAGCCCGGCGACGCCGAGCACGCCGGGGCCGGTGTGGGTCCCGATCACCGGGCCCGATCTCCGAGAGAATCTCGGGGTCGCGGCCGTAGAGCTCGCGACCGCGCTGCGCGAGCCGCTCGGCTTCGGCCGGGCGCCTGGATGTGCTGGACGGCGAACGCGTCGCAGCCGTCGGCGTGGCGCTGCTCGAGGTGGGCGACGAGCCGCTCGAACGCGCGGCCCGCGGTCCGCACGCGCTCGACGGGCTGCATCTCGCCCTCGATCGTGAGGATCGGCTTGACCTTCAGCGTCGCGCCGATCCACGCGCGCGCGGCGCCGATCCGCCCGCCGCGGCGCAGGTACTCGAGCGTGTCGACCATCACCAGCACCTGGTAGTCCTCGCGAAATGCGCGGGCCGCGCCCACCGCCGCGGCCAGGTCGCCGCCGTCGGCAGCCGCGTTGGCCGCCGCGATGGCCATCAGACCGTGCCCGGCGCAGCCGGTGGTCGAGTCGATCACGACCAGCCGCTCGCCCGCCATCCCGCGCTCGATCAGCAGGTCGCGCGCCTGCTCGGCCGCGCGCACGGTGCCGGAGATGCCGCCGGAGAGATGGATCGAAACGATTTCGTCGCCGCGTTCGATCAGCGGCTCGTAGACCTCCAGGAAGTCGCCCACCGACGGCTGCGAGGTGCTCGGCAGGTCGCCGCCGGAGCGCAGGTAGTCGTAGAACGCGTCGTAGTCGGGCAGGTCGCTCTCGCGGTCCGTGCGCCCGTTCCAGTTCACGTACAGCGAGACCAGGTGCAGATCGTGGCGCTCGACCACCTCGCGCGGCAGATACTGCGTGGTATCGGTGACCACCGCGACCCTGGACATGGCCGGCGGGAGCGTACTCGGAAAACCGGACGAGCGCCGATGCGCCAGGATTGTCGAGCGCGGGAGATGCGGACGTCGTAGGGTCGACACCGCACCCCAACCGGAGGGTTCCACAATGAAGTTCCTCGCGATCATCTACAACGACGAGTCGCTCTGGGCGAATGCGACGCCCGAGGACATCGCCGCGTCGTTCGAGGCGCACGGGGCGTTCGCCGGCGCGGCCGGCGCGGCGGGCGTGCTCGTGGGCGGCGAGGGCCTGCAGCCGATCGCCACCGCGACCACCGTGCGCGTCCGCGACGACGAGCGGATGCTGACCGACGGCCCGTACGCGGAGACGAAGGAGCAGCTCGGCGGCTACTACCTGCTCGAGTGCAAGGACCTCGACGACGCGCTCAACTGGGCGGCGCAGATCCCGGAGGCCAAGACCGGCGCGGTCGAGGTGCGCCCGGTGATGGACTACGAGGCGCTCGAAGGCCAGAACGCCGGGGCGGAGAGCGCCGCCTCCTGACGACCGGCCCGCAGAACGTCCTCGTCGATCGCCTGTTCCGGCGCGAGTCGGGACAGGCGGTCGCCGTCCTGGCGCGAATCCTCGGCGACCTCGACCGCGCCGAGGAGGCCGTCCAGGACGCCTTCCTGACCGCGCTCGAGCGTTGGCCGCGCGACGGGCTGCCCGACAACCCGGCGGCCTGGATCGTCACCGCGGCGCGCAATCGCGCGCTCGACCGGATCCGCTCCGAGCGCCGCTGGGCCGGGCGGCGCGTGGCGCTGGAGGCCGAGCTGCGGGCGCTGGGCGGCGGCGACGAGGACGATGCGGAGCAACTCGTGAGCCCGATCCCCGACGAGCGCCTGCGGCTGATCTTCACGACCTGTCATCCGGCGCTCGTCGCCGGAGGCGCGCGTGGGGCTGACGCTGCGCGCGCTCGGCGGGCTGACGACGGCCGAGGTCGCACGCGCCTTCCTCGTCAGCGAGCGCGCGATGGCGCAGCGGATCGTGCGCGCCAAGCAGAAGATCGCCGCCGCCGGCATCCGCTACGAGGTGCCGCGCGACGCCGACCTGCCGGCGCGGCTGCGCAGCGTGCTCGCGACCGTCTACCTGGTGTTCAACGCGGGCTACGGGCCGCCGGTGCGCGCGCGGCTGTGCGCGGAGGCGATCCGGCTCGGGCGCGTGCTGGTGACGCTGATGCCCGACGAGGGCGAGGCGATCGGCCTGCTCGCGCTGATGCTGCTGCAGGACTCGCGCCGCGACGCCCGTGTCGACGCCTCCGGTCGCCTGGTCCTGCTCCCGGACCAGGACCGCGCGCTGTGGGACGCGGACGAGATCGCCGAGGGCGAGCGGCTCGTCGCCCGCGGCTGGCGGCTCGGCCGGCTCGGCCCGTACCTGGTCCAGGCCTCGATCGCCGTCGAGCACGCCCGCGGCTCGGACTGGACCCGGATCGTCTGGCTCTACGACCAGCTGCACGCGATCTCCCCGACGCCGATCGTCGCCCTCAACCGCGCCGTCGCGGTCGCCGAGCGCGACGGTCCGGAGGCCGGCCTGGAGCTGATCGACGACCTCGACCTGGACGGCTACCACCTCTTCCACGCCGCCCGCGCCGACCTCCTGCGCCGCCTCGACCGCCGCGACGAGGCAGCCAACGCCTACCTGAAGGCGCTGTCCCTCACCGACTCCGAAGTCGAGCGAGATTTCCTTGCACGAAGGCTCCACAACATAAAGGGACAGTCCCTTTAGGTTGTGCGGCGTGGAGGCTCTCGCCGTCCAGGGGTTGCGCAAGCGGTACGGCTCGACGGAGGCGCTCAAGGGCGTCGACCTGTCCGTCGGCGAGGGCGAACTGGTCGGGCCTGCTGGGGCCCAACGGCGCCGGGAAGTCCACGCTGGTCAAGATCGCCTGCGGTCTGGTGCGGGCGTCGAGCGGAAGCGCGCAGATCGCGGGCGCACCCGCCGGCAGCGCGGCCGCGAACCGGGCGCTCGGCTATCTCGCGGAGCTGTTCCGCTTCCCGGAATGGCTGAGCGCGGACGAGCTGCTGTCGCTGCACCAGAAGCTCGCGGCCTCGGACGGCGGCGCGCGGGAGCGGCGCGAGCTGCTCGAGCTGGTCGGGCTGGGCGAGGTCATGGAGCGGCGCGTGGGCGCGATGTCGAAGGGGATGCAGCAGCGGCTCGGGATCGCGCAGGCGATGATCGGCTCGCCGCGGCTGCTGCTGCTCGACGAGCCGACGAGCGCGCTCGATCCCGCCGGCCGGCGGACGGTCCGCGAGCTGCTCGAGGAGCTGCGCGGCCGCGGCGTCGCCGTGCTGCTCAACTCGCACCTGCTGTCGGAGATCGAGCTGGTCTGCGACCGCGTGGCGATCATCGCGCGCGGCGAGGTCGTCGCGGCCGGGTCGCCCGCCGAGCTCTCGCGGCCCGGCGGCGTCGAGGTCGTGACCGGCCGCGGCCCGCGGGTGTTCGCGCAGGCCACGCGCGAGGAGGTCCCGCGGCTCGTGCGCGAGCTGGTCGAGGCCGGCGAGGAGATCTACGAGGTGCGGGTGGTGCGCTCGACGCTCGAGGACACCTACCTGGAAGTGGTCGGCGGCCGGTGAGGGGCGTCGTCATCGTCGCGGGGTTCGCGCTGCGCGAGTCGCTGCGGCGGCGCGTGTTCGTGGTCGTCGCGCTGCTCACCGTCGCGTTCCTCGCGCTCTACGGGCTCGGCGTCTGGCAGATCTCCCAGGAGGCCGACGAGATCGGCGGCGTCGACGGCGTCGACGGGCGGACCGTGGCCGGGCGCGACGCTGCTCGGCCTGGCGATGTTCGCCACGCTCTTCCTGGGCGCGATCCTGGCCGTCTTCCTCACGCTCAACGCGGTCCGCGGCGACGCCGAGCGCGGCCTGCTGCAGCCGCTGGTCGTGCGCCCGCTGCCGCGCGCGACGTTCCTGCTCGGCCGGCTCGTGGCCGCGGCCGGCGTGTGCGCGGGCTACGTGATCGTCGTCTTCCTGGCCGCGGCCGGGCTCACGTACGCGTTCGTCGAGTGGTGGCCGGACCGCGTGCTCGCCCCGGCGCTCGAGCTCGCCGCCGGCGTCGCGGTGATCGCCGTGCTCGCGCTCGCCGGCTCGGTCGTGCTCGCCAGCACCGCGAACGGGATCGCGATCTTCATGCTCTTCGGCGCCGGGCTCGTCGCCGGCCTGCTCGGCCAGATCGCCGAGGCGCTGACGAGCGACACGCTCGAGCGCGTCTCCCGGATCGCCTCCTGGATCCTGCCGTTCGAGGCGCTCTACCAGACGGCGCTGAGCGCGATCACGGCCGACACGTACGGCTTCACGCGCTTCGCGATCGACCTCGGCCCGTTCGGCGGCGCGCAGAGCTTCGGGGCGATACTTGCGCCGTACACGCTGGCCTACATCGCCGCAGTTGGCGCGGGCGCGGTGTGGGCGTTCCGCCGTCGCGACCTGTGAGTGGGTAGCTTCCCTCGCATGATCACGGTCGAGAACATCACCGACTGGCGCGGGCAGGAAGTGGTCGACTCCGTGGGCGAGAAGCTCGGCAAGCTCGAGTTCGTGTACTTCGACGGCGAGACGGACGTGCCGACGTTCATCGCCGTCAAGTCGGGGACCTTCTCCAAGAGCCTCACGCTCGTGCCGCTGACCGAGGCCAGCGTCGGCCGCGACTACGTGCGCGTCAACCGGGGGAAGAGCGAGGTCAAGAAGGCGCCGAGCTACGACACCGACGTCGAGCTGACGCTCGACGACGAGGCCGGCACGTTCAAGCACTACGGGCTCGACTACACGCCCGCCGGCGCGGGCGCGCGCCGCCTCGCGAAGCGCTAGAGGCCGCGCCTGCGTAGGGCGCGGCGAGCCGCTACGCGGATCTCCTAGCGGCGGATGGCGATGAAGCGGGTGCCGATGGCCGGCAGCTCGCCGTCCGCGATCAGCTGCTCCTCCTCGTCGCGCAGCGCCGGGTCGACGTGCCAGCGGTACAGGTAGGCGCACGGGACGCCCTCGCCGAGGTCGAACCAGGGCGCGAGCTCGTCGCGGATGTGCGCGGCGGCGTGCAGGTGCTCCTGCATGTGGGCGACGTGGTCGGCGGGGCGCTTGTCGACGCCCGCGTGGCGCAGCCACCAGGCGGCCGCGCGCTCGTCCAAGTGCTCGATCGCGACCTCGTCGACGACCAGCCGGGCGCCGTGGCGCAGGACCTCGGAGAGGCGGCGCAGCGACTGGCCGAGCGGGACGACGTGGTGCAGCGAGACCATCGCGACGGCGGCGTCGAAGGAGCGCGGGGCGGCCTCGAGGTCGGCGAGCGCGACCGGCAGCACGCCGTCGCTGCCCTGCGGGTCGATCGCGGTCACCTCGTAGCCGGCGCCCGTCAGCGTGGCGGCCAGCTCGCCCTCGCCCGCGCCCACCTCGAGCACGCGCGCGGGCGGCGGTGGGAGCGCGGCGCGCACGTAGGCGATCGCGTCAGGTGCCGGCACCCGGCTCGACGATCCCGTGCTCGTAGGCGAAGACCACGGCCTGCACTCTGTCACGCAGCCCGAGCTTCATGAGCACACGCGCGACGTGGGTCTTGACGGTCGCGTCGCCGACGATCAGCTCGTTCGCGATCTCCTGGTTGGAGAGCCCGCGCGCCATCAGCTCCAGGACCTCGAGCTCGCGCGCGGTCAGCTCCTGGAGGCTCGGCGGCGGCGGCGCGGTCGCGACACGGCGCCCGAAGGCCTCGATCACCCGCTGCGTGACCGCCGGGTCGATCAGCGCGTTGCCGGCGGCGACCGTCCGCACGGCGCCGATCAGCTGCTCGGGCGGCGAGACCTTGAGCAGGAAGCCGCTCGTGCCGGCGCGCAGCGCCTCGTAGAGGTACTCCTCCTCGTCGAAGGTCGTGAGCACGACCACCTTCGGCGGGTCGTCGGTGGCCAGCAGCCGTCGCGACGCCTCGAGCCCGTCGAGCACCGGCATGCGGATGTCCATCAGCACGACGTCGGGGTGCGTGCGGCGCACGACGCCGAGCACCTCCTCGCCGTCGGCGGCCTCGCCGACGACTTCGATGTCGGCCTCGGCTTCGAGCACCATCTTCAGCCCGGCGCGCACGAGCGCCTGGTCGTCGGCGACCACGACGCGGATCACAGCGGAAGCCTCGCATGAACGCGGAAGCCGCCGCCGGACACCGGGCCGGCGTCGAGCTCGCCGCCGAACAGCGCGGCGCGCTCGCGCATGCCGACGATCCCGTGACCGGAGCCGGGCGTGGCCGCGTGGCCGTTCACCCGCGCGCCGTCGTCGCTGACCTCGAGCTGCAGGTCGCGGCCGTAGGTCACGGTCACGCCGACCGTCGCGCCGGGCGCGTAGCGGAGCGCGTTCGTCAGCGCCTCTTGGACGATCCGGTAGGCCGACATGTCGAGGCCCGGCGGGAGCTCGGCCGGCTCGCCCTCGACGCTCAGCGTCGCGTCCAGGCCGGCGCTGCGGACCTGCTCGACGAGCTCGTCGACGCGCCGCAGCGACGGCGAGGGCGCGAGGTCGGGCTCGCTCTTGCGCAGGATGCCCGAGCATCCGGTGCAGCTCGCCGACGGCCTGGCGGCCGGTCTGCTCGATCCCGGCCAGCGCCTCGCGCTCGCGCTCGCGCGCCCGGGTCCGACGCCGAGCAGCCGGCGTACGCCGCCGGCCTGCAGGACCATCACCGAGACGCTGTGGGCGACGGCGTCGTGCAGCTCGCGGGCGATCCGCGCGCGCTCGTCGGCGACCGCGGCGCGGGCCTGCTCCTCGCGCTCGAGCTCGACCCGCACGACGTGGCGCTCGGCCGCCACCCGGCGCTCCTCGTGCCCGTGCAACATCCGGCCGAGCCCCCACGCCAGCAGGTAGAAGCCGCACTGCGCGGCGGCCTGGGCGACCTCGTCGATGCGGCCGGAGCCGAAGTCGAGCGCGACGTAGGCGACGCCGATCGCGTAGCCGAGCAGCGCGAGCCGCAGCCGCAGCTGGTAGGCGACCGTGAACATCAGGATCAGCTCGGCCAGGAACGGCGACAGCGGGTCGGTGTCGTAGGTCGCGTCGTGCGCGAGCGCCTGCACGGCGACGACCGCGGTCAGCGCGACCAGCGGCGAGCGGCGCCGGAACGCGACCGCCGCGCCGTTGACCACGGCCGCCGTCAGCCAGCGGCCGGTGTTGTCGCGCGCGAGCGCCTCGAGCACGCCGAGCAGCGCGATCGGCAGCGCGATCGCGAGGTCGATGAGCTGGGCGCGGTCGACTCGCACGGCGCGCACGCTAGCGGTGCCCGGCGGCGGGATTCGTCGTCCTCGGTGATGATCGCGACGTCCGCCGCGCGGGGGAGCGCGAATCGCCGCGCCGGGCGACGACGGGTGACGAAACCGCCCGTAGCGTGCCGTCCATGCTCACCGACCCCCGCCGCTTCAGCCGCATCATCGCCGCTGTCGCCCTGATTCTCGGCCCCATCGTCGTCCTCGCCGGCATGATCGCCACGCCGTGGGAGGACGAGGCCACCACCGCCAGCTACCACGACGCGCTGGCCGCCCACGCCTCGCAGGCCAAGGTCTCCGCCACGCTGCTGCACTTCGGCTTCGTGCTGCTGCTCCCGGCTGCACTGGGCCTCATGCACCTCGCCCGCCGCGCGACGCCCAAGCTCGCGCACATCGGCGGCCTGCTCGCCGTCGGCGGCCTGGCCACGCTGCCCGGCCTGCTCGTGACCGACTTCTACGACCTCGCGCTGGCGCAGGCGCTGCCGCGTGCGCAGTCGGTCGCGATCGCCGACGCCGCGGCCGAGGGCTGGGCCCCGGCGCTGATGTTCATGTCCGGCGTGCTGCCCGTGTTCGTCGGCACCGTCGTGCTCGTCGTCGCCGCCTGGCGCGCCGGCGTCGCCCAGGGCTGGATGCCGTTCGCGCTGACCGTCGGCTGGCTGGCGCCGCTCGTGTCCGGCACCGGGCTGCTCCCGGCGGTCGCGGGCGCGACGCTGCTCGGCGCCGTGTTCGGCACGATCGGCGTCAAGGTCGCCCGCATGAGCGATCAGGCGTGGGCCGAGCGCCCGGCGCTGCGCGATCCGCGCGAAGGCGCCGAAGATCGCGGTCGAGAGCGCCGCCTGAGCGGGGAGGTGGCGGGCGTCCGCGGCGCGGGCGCCCGCCTCGGTCACTCCCGCCGGCGCCAGCACGTCGCCCCACGCGGCGTACCAGTGGTCGAGCGCCTCGGCGTCGACCTCGGGATGGAACTGGACGCCCCACGCGCGGCGGCCGAGGCGGAAACCCTCCGCCCGGCCGCCTTGCGGCCGTTGCGAGCAGCTCGACCGCGCCCGGCGGCGGCTCGAAGCCGTCCTCGTTCCAGTGCAGGGCGTGCGCGCCGGCCGGGAGCGTGCCCGAGCACCGGGTCGGGCGCCAGCACGCGGATCGGCGCCCAGGTGACGAGCCGGCGCGGCAGGCGCGAGGCCTCGCCGCCGTGCGCGTAGCGCCAGCAACTGGGCGCCGAGGCACACGCCGAGCAGCGGGATCTCGCGCGCGCACGGCCTCGCGCATCAGCTCCGCCTCGGGCTCGAGCGCCGGCTCCCAGGCCGACTGCTCGCCGCCGAGCGAGACGACCGCGTCGACGCGCGTCGAGGTCCGGCAGCGTCCCGAAGTGCTCCTCGACCGGCCCGAGCGGCGCGCCGGCGTGGCCCAGGAACGGCTGGCGCAGGTGATGGATGACGGCGATGCGCGGGGCGCGTGACTGCTCACGGCGCCAGCACGCGGGCGGCGATTCCGGCCTGGGTGGCCCGCCCGACCGCCGCCGATTCGCCGCTGGTGAGGACCGCGAGCGCGACCCGGCGGCCGGCGCGCTCCAGTAGCGCGACCTGGTGCTCGATCCCCTCGCGCCAGCCGCTCTTGAAGAACACCGTGAAGTGACGGGTGGCGGCGACGGGGACGATCCCCCAGCGCTGCGGGGCGATCACGCCGGCGAGCAGCTCGCGGAGGTAGGCGCGGTGGCGCGCGGGGACGAGCCGGTCGATGCGCAGGAAGAACCGGGCCTGGTCGGCGGCGGTGGTGCGGGTCTCATACAGCGCACCGACGCCGAGGAAGTGGCGCATGCGGGCGGCGCGGGCCACGGCCTGCAGCCCGAGGTCGCCGACGCCGTCGTAGACCTTGTCCGCGGCCTTGTTGTCCGAGGCGGTGATCATCGGCCGCGAGCAGCGCCTTCTCGCCGCCGCTGAGTGGCCGTCGGGGCGCTCGCCGCAGGACGGCGACCAGCAGCATCGCCTTCGTCACGCTCGCCGAGCGGAACTGCGCGTCGACGTTGACGCCGCGCAGCCGGCCGTCCTCGGTCACGACCGCGAACGCGACCTGGCCGGGGCGGGTCGCGGCGAAGCGCTGCGCGGCCTCGATGCCGGCGGCGGTGACCAGCTTCGGCTCGGTCCGGCGGGCCGGCTGCTCGTTGTCGCCGGTGACCGCGACGGCGAGCGCCATCGCGGCCGTGGCCAGAAGTGCGCTAGGCGAGGTCGTTGCGGATCTGGAGGGGCGGGGCGCCCGGCTCGGCGGCGACCGGCGCCTCCTCGGGGGCGCTCGTGGGCGGCTCGATCCCGAGCGTCTGGGCCAGCTCGCCGGACTCGTACATCTCGGTCACGATGTCGCAGCCGCCGACCAGGTCGCCCTTGACGAACAGCTGCGGGATCGTCGGCCAGTTCGAGATCGCCGACAGCTCCTGGCGGATCCGCGGGTCGGGCAGGATGTCGACCGCCGCGTAGGTCGCGCCGAGCGCGTCGAGCGCGGCGACGGTGCGGGCGCTGAAGCCGCACATGGGCTGCTCGGGGCGGCCCTTCATGAAGAGGATGACTTCGTGCTCGGAGATCGCCTTCTGGATCTCGTCGCGCATCGGAACCGTTTCACGCAGCATCAACGCCCCCGATTCGGTCCGGCCGGGCACGCTCGCCAAGGTCGAGCGCCGCCATCCGCTCGCTCGGCTTCCAGCCCGACAGCCGCGCGCAGGACATGCGCCGCCGCAGCACGATGACGGTCGGCTTCGTGGTCGACGACATCGCCAATCCGCTGCACGCGGTGACCTTCAAGGCGGCCGACGCCGAGATGCGCGCAGCGCGGCTTCTCGCTCTATCTCGTCAACACGAACGGACGCGCGCGCGACGAGGCCGACGCCATCGACATGCTGCAGCGCGGGCGCGCCGACGGCGTGATCATGACGATCAACAGCGAGCAGGACGCGCGCACCGTCAAGCACATCGAAGAGCCTGCGCATTCCCTCGGTGCTGCTCGACCGCGACCTGCCATTCGAGACCGATGCGGTCGTCACCGATCACGCGACCGGCATGCGGCAGGCCGCCGACTACCTGATCGAGCTCGGGCCACCGCCGGATCGCGCTGATCACCGGCGGCAGCCGACATCCGGCCCGGGCGCGAGCGCATCCGCGGCTTCGACGAGGCGTTTCAGCGCCGCGGCCTGCCGCTGCCGGAAGATCTGATCCGCGTCGCAAAGCCTGTCCGTCGATTTCGGCTTCCGCGAAGCGTCGGCGCTGCTGCAGAGCCGCGAGCGCCCGACCGCGATCATCGCCGCCGGCAACCGCATCCTGGTCGGCGTGCTGCGCGCCGTCCAGCAGTCCGGCGTCGTCGATTCCGGACGAGCTTTCGCTCATCGGCTGCGACCAGACCGATCTCGCCCGGCTCTATCCCGGCCCGATCACGCTGATCGATCGCGACATCGAGGAGATCGGCCGCACCGCCGCGCAGCTTCTGCTGGAGCGGCTCGGCGGCGACAGCGACCGGCCGGCGCAGCGCATCTCGTTTCCGACCCGCCTCATCCTCGGCGGCTCGTGCCTGCGCGCCGGTGCGGAGCGGAGCGAAGAGTACGGCTCTGAGGTCCGTGCTCCGATCGGCGCGTCGCGTGCGCTGGAACTTGACCAGCTGGTCGAGCGACACCGCAAGCACGATCACCGCGCCGGTCACGAAGGTGCTCCAGGTCGCGTCGATGCCGAAGAAGATCAGGCCGCTCGAGATCACCTGGATGATCATCATGCCGATCACCGCGCCGATGATCGGTGCCGTAGCCGCCCGACAGCGGCGTGCCGCCGATGATGACCGCGGCGATGACCGCGAGCACGTAGTCGGAGCCCTCGTTCGGGTCGATGGCGCCGCGGAAGCCGACATACATCGCGCCCGAAAGGCCGGCGATGGCGCCCATCAGCACCAGCGTCTGCAGCCGGACCAGCCAGTTCGGGATGCCGGCAAGCTCCGCCGCCTCCGGATTGGAGCCGACCGCCTGCACGCGATAGCCGAAGCGCGTGCGGTGCAGCAGGAAATGCATCGCGATGGCGAGCGCGACGAAGACCAGCGCCGGCACCGGCACGATGCCGAAGAGCTTTTGCGAGATGACCGTGAAGAAGCTGCTCGTCTGGTCGCGTCGGAACCACCGCCCGGCCCCGGTTCACCACCAGCGACAGCCCCTGGAACATCGAGTAGGTGCCGAGCGTCACGATGATCGACGGCAGGCGCAGGATCGTCGACCAGCGCGCCGTTCATCGAGCCCGAGCAGCGCGCCGAAACCGATGCCGGCGAAGGCGGCGAGCCACGGATCGATGCCGGCGACGATCAGGAGCGCCGTGAACACGGCGGAGAAATTGAAGATCCAGCCGACCGAAAGATCGATCTCGCGGATCGCGAGCAAGAACACCATGCCGACCGCGAGCATGCCGAGGAAGGTCGTATGGCCGAGAATGGTGAGGAGGTTGATCGGGTTGAGGAAGCGCGGCCGGGCCACGCCGATGACGACCATCATCGCCAAGAGCGCGACGATGACGCCGATCTCGTCCGGCATCCGGACAGCGCCGCCGCCGCGTCTTCGCCGCGCTCGGTGCGAGCTCGAGCCTGGTCCGGGCCTCGCTCGCTCATGCCGGCCCGGCTTCCACCGCGCGGAGCTGGCCGGCGGCGGCATCTCGCCGGTGTTGATGAGGTGCAGGAGCGCCCGGTTGCCGATGTCCCGTGCCGGCAAGCTCGCCGGCGAGCCGGCCCCGGTAGAGCACGAGGATGCGGTCGCAGAGGCCGATCAGCTCCGGCAGCTCGGTGGAGGAGAACAGCACGATCCCGCCCTCGGCCGACATCTCGCGGATCAGGGCGTAGATCTCGCGCTTGGCGCCGACATCGACGCCGCGCGTCGGATCGTCGAGCAGGAAGACGCGCGGGCCGATCTCCAGCCACTTGCCGATGACGACCTTCTGCTGGTTGCCGCCGGAAAGCTGGTTGGCGAGCGTGTCCGCGCGACGGGCGCGGATGCGCAGGTTGTCGATCTGCCGCTCGGCGCGCGCCCGCGCCCGACGCCGGCCGTACCAGGCAAGGCCGCCGCGCGCGCGCCGAAGGCCACCTGGCTGATGTTGAAGAGGATGCTTTTGTCGAGCATCAGGCCGTGGCGCCGCCGGTCGGCCGGAACCAGGCAGACGCCGCGCCGCGCCGCCTCCGTCGGGCTTCTTCGGCAGGCCGCGCCCGTCGGGATAGGTGGCCGCGCCCGAGCTGCGCCCGTCGCGTCCCGAACAGCATGCCGAGCAACGTCGGAACGCCCGAGCCTTCCAGCCCGGCCAGCCCGACGATCTCGCCGGAGCGGGCGGTGAAGCTGACATCCTCGAGTCTCGCCGCCGCTCAGCCCGCTGACGACGATCTCTTCTCGCCCGTCGCCCGGCCTTCGCCGGAGCGGGGCGGCGGGAACATGCTCTCCGGCTGCGCGCCGATCATGCCCTCGATCACCTCCGGCATGGTCAGCGCGGCGCGGTCCTTGGTCAGCACGTCGCGGCCGTTGCGGGTGATCGTGACCCGGTCGGAGATGGCGAACACCTCCTCCAGCCGGTGCGAGACGTAGAGCATGGTGATGCCGCGCTGGCGCAGGCGCTCCAGCACGGCGAAGAGGCCGCTCCGTCTCGCGCTTGTTGAGCGCCGAGTTCGGCTCGTCGAGGATGAGCAGCCGCGGCTCTTCGAGCAGCACGCGGCAGAGCTCGACGAGTTGCTGCTCGCCGATGCTGAGGCGGCTGAGCGGCGCGCGAACGTCGACATGAGGCCGAGCTGGTCGAGCAGTTCGCGGCTGCCGTCCTCCATCGCGCGCTTGGAGACGAAGCCGCGCGCGCGTCGGCTCGCGGTTGACGAACAGATTGGCGAGCACCGAGCGTTCGGGGAAAAGGCTGAGCTCCTGATAGACGATGCCGATGCCGCGCTGCCGCGCCGCATTCGGGGAGTCGATCGTCACCGGCTCGCCGTCGAGGACGGATCGTGCCGCTATCCGGCCGGACGACGCCGGCCAGCACCTTCATCAGCGTCGATTTGCCGGCGCCGTTCTCGCCGACGACGGCGTGGACGGTGCCGCGCTCGACGGCGAGGTTCATGCCGTCGAGCGCGACCACGCCGCCATAGCGCTTCGCGAGGTCGTGCACGGCGATGAGCGGCGTGTCGGTCATCTCCGGCATGGCTCATCTGAGCAGGGCGAGGGGCGATCTTCCGATCGCCCCTCATGCTTATGGCAGCCAGCCGCTCACTCGCCTTCGGCCGCGATCGGCTGCATGCCGCTGAGCAGTGCGTCGCCGGTCAGGCGCTCGACCACGGCTTGTAGTAGGCCGCCGTCGCGGCCGGGTCGGCGGCCATGGCCTGCGCCTCGTCGAAGGTGACTGCGGGCAGCCCGTTGCCCATGTCGACGCTGTCGGCGGTGACGATCTGCGTGCCGGAATCTAGAAGCCCGGCTCGAGCGTCTTCTTGTTGCTTGATCGCGTCGACCAGCAGCGCGACCGGCAGATAGCCCTGCACGAAGGCGCTCTGGCCGAGCGTCACGTAGGCATGGCCTTCCTTGATCGCCGCGAGGTTCTGCTCGGTCAGGTCGTAGCCGCCGGCGATGAACTTGTCGCCATTGGCGGCGTTGAGCTTGCCGAGGCTGGCCACGTCGGGCGCGCAGAGGCCGATCAGCGCCACCGCGTCCGGGTTGGCGGCGTAGAGCTGCTCCCAGTGATTGTAGTTGTCGACCTCGCTGACCTTCACGTCGAACGGTCCGAGCACGTTCAGGCCGGAGGCGCACCTTCAGCAATTCCTGCACGCCCTTGGCGCGGTTCTCGAGGACCGGGAAGCCGGGGAAGCAATTGCCGATGATCACGGTGCCCTTGGCCGACGCGCCGCCGAGCTTGTCGACGATCGTCTTGCCGAGGATGCGGCCGCTCTCCGTCGACTTCTCGCCGACATAGGGCGCGTTCACGGCGGTGCTCAGAGCAGGTTGTACTGCACGATCGGCACGCCGCTCTCGATGATGTCGTTGAGCCCCTTGGCCATCGATTCGCCGGGCACCGACGTCGCGACGCCCTGCGCGCCGGCATTGACGAAGTTCTGCACGAGCTGCAGCTGGCCTTCCGGGTCGCCGCCGGCATGCTGCGCGACCTGGAGCGTGACGCCGAGGTCGTCGGCCGCGGCCTGCGCGCCGTCGACGATCTGCTGGATGAACGGATTGCCCTGCGCGTGGGTGACGAAGCCGATCGTGATCGTCCTGCGCCGACGCCGGCGCAGCCGGCGGCAAGCGCGAACAGGCCAGCGGCCGCGATCGAATATGCCGTTGCCTTTGAGCAGCGTCATTCCTCCCTGTGTATTTTCGCTTGTGCTGAGTCCGTCGCGGACGCTCCGTGCGACCGCGGCGCGCAGTCGGCTCCTCGCGCGCTCAGATGGCGGTCAGGCCTCCGTCCACGAACATGAACGAACCGGTCATGTAGGAGGCGTCGTCGGAGGCGAGAAAGGCGATCGCGCCGGCGATCTCGTCCGGCTCGGCGCCTCGCTTCAGCGGTATGTTCTGGACCTGCCACTCGTAGACCTTGGGATCGGCGACCAGTTCGCGCACGATCGGCGTCAGCGTGAAGCCCGGCACCACGACATTGACGCGGATGCCCTCGGGCGCGTGGTCGACCGCCATGACGCGCGACAGGCCGTGCACGCCGCCCTTGCTCGACCGATAGGCGACGTTGGCCGGCGTGCAGCCCGACATGCCGGTCGGCGATCCGGTGATGACGACTGCGCCCTTGCCGGCGGTCGCCTTGATCAGCGCCACGCCATGCTTGCAGCTCAGATACATGCCGGTGAGGTTGACGCCGACGATCTCGTCCCAGACCGATCTCGGCAGGCCGTCGACCTTGCCGTCGCGCTCGGCGGAAAAGATGCCGGCGTTGGACACCAGCACGTCGAGCCGGCCGAACTTCGTTCCGATCCTTGTCGAAGGCGGCCTTCACCTCGTCTTCGCTGCTGACGTCGACCTCGATCGCCAGCGCTTCGACCCCCGATCTTGCGGGCGTGCGTCGGCGGTCGCGTCGGCACCCGCCTTGTTCCAGTCGAGAATGGCGACGTTGCAGCCTTCCTCGGCAAGCCGCCGCGCCGCCGCCTGCCCGATCCCCGAGCCGGCGCCGGTGACCGCCGCGACCTTGCCCCTCAATCCGCGCATCAACCCGACCTCAAGCGCGGCAACGAAAGGCCTCGGGCGGAGGCACAGGCGAGACGCCGCTCTACTTCTCGCGCGGTATCAAGCAAAACGATATCGTTTCCAAGAAGGGTGTCAATGCTGCTACCATGCGCTGGCCCTTCGGCAGGAAAGCCGCCGGTGACGCTGCTCGAAACCGTTCCCGCCGTTGTTGTCGGTGAGCCCGATAAGCAGGTCGGCAGCAATCGCGAATTAGGACGTGCAATCTCGTTCGCGTCAGGCCTCAAACACCATCGTCGGAGCGCCCGTCGACACCTCGTCGCCGACCTTGATCATGATCTCCTTCACCGTGCCGCCGAACGGCGCCGGTACCTCCATCTGAGACTTGTCGGTTTCCGCGACGAAAAGATTCTGCCCTTCGGTGACCGTGTCGCCCACCGCCACCAGCAGCTCGACGATGACAACCTCGTTCGCCGCGTCGCCGAGCTTCGGCATCTTCAGGGTCGAGCGCATGTTTCTCTTCTTCCTCTCCAATGGGCTGACGCAGAAGCTTGACGATATAGAAAACATCCGGTCTGT
>CAVWJU010000029.1:0-38385 GCA_963755275.1 uncultured Solirubrobacteraceae bacterium
GCCAAGCACGCGGCGGCGGCGCTGCTTCATCATTAGGCGGGAGTGACCAGCCTCGACGTTCAAAGCCCCGCGCCGGCCACGGCGACGGACGGCCTCTCGCAAGACACCGAGCTGCTCTCGAACACCCTGATCGAGGTGCTCGAGGAGCAGGCGGGGCGCGTCTTCGCCTCCCGCCTGCAGTGGCTGTTCCGGACCGCCGCCGCGGTCCGCGGCGGCGACGAAGCCGCCGCCGAGCGGCTCGTCGCCTACCTCGGCGGAGTGCCGGACGAGTCCGTGGAGCCGATCATCCGAGCCTGCTCGGTCGAGCTCCAACTGGCCAACATCGCCGAGGAGCGCGAGCGCGTGCGCCGCCGCCGGCAGTACGACGCCACCGGCGCTGTCCAGCGCGAGTCGCTGGCCGAGACGGCCGACATCCTGCGCCGCAACGACATCGACATCGCGCCGCTGACCGCGCAGCTGCAGATCGAGCACGTCCTGACCGCGCACCCGACCGAGGCCACGCGGCGCTCGGTGCTCGATCATCAGTGGGACGTCGCGGCGCTGCTCGACCGCCTCGACGACCCGCGCACCGGACATGCCCGCCGGCGCGCGCTGCTGGCCGAGCTGCGCGAGGTCCTGACGCTGTGGTGGCAGACCGACGAGCTGCGCCGGATCCGCCCCCGCGTCGAGGACGAGGTGCGCCGCAACCTGTTCTTCTTCGAGGCCGTCCTGTTCGACGCCGTCCCGCTCGTGCTGGGCGAGATCGAGCACGCGCTCGACGTCCGGCTCGTCCAGCCCGTGCTGTCCTACGGCAGCTGGACCGGCGGCGACATGGACGGCCACCCCGAAGTCGGCGCCGACACGCTCGCGCGCGCGCTGCAGCTGCACCGCAATACCGCGTTGCGGATGTTCCGCGACCGCGTCGACCAGCTCGCGCGCGCGTTCTCGCACTCCTCGCTGCGGGTGCCGCTGTCCGAGGAGCTCACCGAGTCGCTGGAGCACGACGCCGCCGAGCTCCCGAGCGCCACCGTCCTGCGCCGCCCGCACCGCGAGTGGGAGCCGCTGCGCACCAAGCTCGGGTTCGTCCACCACCGGCTCGGCAACACGCTGCAGCCGCGCGGGCGCGAGCCCGGCTACGCCGACGCGCAGGCGCTGCGGCGCGACCTCGAGCTCGTGCTCGCGCATCTCAACTCGCGTCACGTGGCGATGGGCTCGATCAAGCGGCTGCTGTGGCAGGTCGACGTGTTCGGCTTCCACCTGGCCGGGATCGACATCCGCCAGGGCGCGGACGTCGTGCGCGAGGCCACGGCCGCGATCCTCCCGGGCTACGCCGACGCCGACGAGCCGCGCCGCCAGGCGCTGCTGACCGAGGCGCTGGCCAGCAGCCGGCGCGGCATCGAGTACGACCCCGGCGACGAGGCGGGCGAGCTGCTGCGCGTGCTCGACACCGTGGCGCTGAGCGCCGACGCCTACGGGCCGCAGGCCGTGCCGGCGTTCGTGATCTCGATGACCGAGCAGCCGTCGGACGTGCTGGCCGCGACCTGGCTGTCACACCGCGCCGGCGCGAACGCGCTGCGGATGGTGCCGCTGTTCGAGACGCGCGCAGCGCTCGAGCAGGCGCCGGCGACGATGGCGGAGCTGTACGCCTGCGAGCCCTATGTGGCGCACCTGCGCACGCAGGCCAATCGCCAGACGGTGATGGTCGGCTACTCGGACTCCGGCAAGGACACGGGCTACATCGGCTCCACCTGGGCGCTGCACAACGCGCAGGAGCGGCTGGCCGCCCAGGCGGCCGAGGCCGGCATCCTGCTCGAGCTCTTCCACGGCCGCGGCGGCTCGCCGTCGCGCGGCGGCGGGCGGACCTATCGCGCGATCCTGGCCCAGCCCGAGGGCACCGTCAACGGCCGCATCCGGATCACCGAGCAGGGCGAGACGGTGTCCGCGCGCTACGCCGACCCGGAGCTGGCCGAGCGCTCGCTGGAGCAGACGGTGTCCGCGGTCATGCTCGCCACCGCGCTGCCCAACCCGCCGGTCAAGGACGAGTGGCGCGAGGAGATGGAGCGGCTGTCGGCGCGCTCGCGCGAGCGCTATCGCGGCCTGGTCTACGAGGACGAGGAGTTCCTGCGCTTCTTCAGCCAGGTGGCCCCGATCGCCGAGCTCAGCCAGCTCAACATCGGGTCGCGGCCGCCGTCGCGCAAGGGCGTCGCAGGCGTCGAGTCGCTGCGCGCGATCCCGTGGGTGTTCGCCTGGACCCAGAACCGCCTGCTGCTGCCGTCCTGGTACGGCGCGGGCGCGGCGCTGGAGGCCGGCGACCTCGAGCTTCACCGCGAGATGTGGCGCGATTGGCCGTTCTTCCGCGGGCTGATCGGGACGCTCGAGATGGCGCTCTTCAAGTCCGATCTCGGGGTCGCCGAGCGCTACCTGACGCTCGTCGACGACGACATCGTCGAGCGCTTCTGGAACGACCTCAAGAGCGAGTACGACAGCGTCGTCGAGCGCGTGCTGACGGTCACCGGGCAAGGGCGGCTGCTCGACGAGACGCCTGCGCTGCAGGCCCGGCTCGAGCACCGCAACCCGTGGATCGACCCGCTCTCGCATCTCCAGGTCGAGCTGCTGCGGCGCGTGCGCGGCGGGCGCGAGGAGGCGCGGGCGGCGCTGCTGGCCACGATCACGGGGATCGCGGCGGGCATGCGCAACACGGGCTAACCCTGGACGCCGGGGGAGGCCGCGCCGTCGGAGCGGACGACGCTCGTCCAGACCTCCGTGTCCTCGTCGGCCTCGAGCTCGACCTTCCCGCCGGCCCTCTCGAGCGGGAAGGCGCGGGTCCTCGCCGGCACGTCGGAGTCCTTGGGACGCAGCGCGACGACGAGCGTGTCGGCCTCGGGCGGCGCATCGTAGGCGACGACGACGTTCCCGCCGCTGCGCTGGACGGTGGTGCGTGGCGGCGGCACCGCCGGCGCCTTTTTCGGCTGAGCGCCGGCGAGCGCGGACGGATCGAGCCAGTGCGCGCGGCGCCCGGGGCTGTTCGGGCTCGAGGAGTCCAGCGGCGAGCTCGTCGGCCGCGTATCGCCCCACAGACCGGGCCACAGCATCCAGGGCGTCGTGTCCTCCACGACCTCGAGCGTGGGCACGATCTGCGGGCCCTTCCCGTCGGCCTGGTCGAACCACACACCGGTCCAGTGCGAGCCGGGCCCGAAGTAGTTGGCGTGCGAGCCGCGCGCGACGTAGACGAGCGGCCGATTGCCGGAGCGCTTGACGTCCGCCCACGCCTTGCTCTGGGCGGTCTTGTGCTGGCTGAAGACCACCTGCTCGGGCTGCTCGGAGGCGTTCAGCCGGATCTGGACGAGCTCCCAGTCGCCCTCGTGCTTGCCGCCGCTGGCCAGCGGCCCGAGCAACTGGAAGTCGTTGTAGTAGTAGAAAAGCCAGTACTGCAGCCACAGCCGGCCCTGGCGGTCGCGCCGCGCGTGGCCGTAGACGCGGTCCCGGTAGTTCGGATTGCGGCGCAGCGCGGCGGCGTTGGCGGCGTACTTGCGGGTCGTGTCGCCGATCGTGTCGGTCGCCAGCACCTTGGTTCCGTCGCCGTACACGTGCGGGCCGAGGAACGCGAGCGAGAGCGTGGGCGGCTTGACGGTGCCGCCGGCGCGGCGCAGGACGTTGGTCTTCGAATCGGTCCAGGTCGCGGCGGAGTCGGCGAAGAACGGCTCCTGTGAGTCGTACACGAGGCGCGGCCGATGGCGTTCGAGCAGTACGCGGGCGTCGGTCATGCTCGTGCGGGACGCTATCCGACCCGACGCATGGCTCGGGGCTCCATCGGGCAAGTCCCACCTATGGCTCAGCTTCCCACTCAGTCCCAATTCGGCGACTACGGCGATTGGCCCGGCCGCGACGTCCTCGATCCGGGCGGGGAGCGGATGGGCGCGGTGCGCGAGATCTATCTCGACCGCGAGACCGGGCGCCCGGAATGGGTGCTGGTCGACGTCGAAGGCGACGAGCCCCGCTTCGTCCCGCTGGCCGACGCGACCGTCGAGTCGTCCGCGATCCGCGTGGCGCATTCCGCCTCGGCCGTCCGCAACGCTCCCGGCATCGGCGCCGAACCGCGCATCGACCAGTCCGACGAGCGGCGGCTCTACGAGCACTACGGCGTCGGCTACTCGACCGACGAGTCGCCCAGCGGGCTGCCGGCAGGCGTGGACGACGAGCCCAAGGACGCCGCGCCCGAGGAAGACGAGGCGGCGGAGCCCACGAGCGTCGCACCGGCGCCGCCCGAGCCACCCGCGGCGGAGGAGATCGAACAGGCCGACACGCCCGAGCCTACTGACAGCACCGACGAGCCGGTCGTGCTCTCCCCGTCCGCCGCCGGCCTTTCGGCCGAGCCCGACCGGCAGGAGGCGCCCGTGCCGGTGCCGCCGCAGGCACCGTCGCCACCCGACGGCGGCCCCGGCGTGTTCAGCGCGCCGCAACCGCCGACGCCGCCCGAGGCGGTCGAGCCGGTCCCTCCGCCCGCCCCGGCAGAGGATGCGGGCGGCAAGCTGGACGCAGTCAAGTCGCCCAAGGTCGGCATCGCCGCCGCGGTCGGGCTGGCCGCCGTGCTGTTCTTCATCATTCGCAAGCTGCGCTGAGTCGCGATTTATCCGCGACCTTCATCATCCGGAGGTCGTGGAGCTCATCGTCGAATCGAACGCAGTCGTCGTCGTCGCCGGCGTGCCCGGCGCCGGCAAGACGACGTTCCTGCGCCGGATCGTCGATCGTTCGGTCGCCCGGGTCGTCGACACCGACGACCGGGACCGGCGTGGCCCGCTCCTCTACCCCGGCCACTACGCGCGCATCCTGGCGGCGGTGATCGGCCGTCGCCCCGTGGTGATCCACTCGCGCGGCACGCTGCCCGCCGCGCGGCGCACGATCGCGCTGCTCGCCCGCTTGCGCGGCCGCCCCGCGCACCTCGTCCTGCTCAACGCCGACCGGGCGACCGCCGAGGCCGGCCAGCGCCGCCGGGGGCGGACCGTCAGCCGCGACGAGATGGACCGCCAGGTCGCGCGCTGGCACGAGCTGCTGGCCGCCGGCGGCCCGGCCGCCGAGGGCTGGGCCTCGGTGCACGTGCTCGACCGCGAGGCCGCCGATGAGGTCAGCGCGCTGCGCTTCGTCCCCGCCGCGCAGCCCGCGCCTCAGCTCGCGTAGACGCCCAGCGCCTCGCGCACCCAGCCGGGGATCTCGACTTTCTTCCAGGTCTTCGCGTCGACGAACACCTGCCGCAGCCAGCCCTCGATCAGCAGCTCGCCGCCGCGGCGGATCTCGATCTCGATCGTCGCGCTCGTCGTGCCGAACTTCGCGATCCGGGCGTGGAGGGTGATCAGGTCGTCGAAGCGCGCGGGCGCGCGGAAACGGATGTTGGCCTCGCCGACGACGACGTCGAGGCCGCGCTCGACCATCGCGTCCCAGCTCCCGATGCTGGACGCGCGCCAAAGCTCGGTCACGGTGTGGTCGAAGTAGGCCAGGTAGTTCGGGTTGAAGACGATCCCCTGCGGGTCGCATTCGCCATAGCGGACGCGCAGCTCGTGGACGAAGTCGGGCATCGCGCGCACGCTAGTAGAGTCCGCGCCGTGTGGGGCCGCAGCGCGACGGAGCTCGCCGCGGGCATCCGCGCCCGCGAGTTCTCGGCGCGCGAGGTCATGGCCTCGCACCTGGAGCGGATCGCCGACGTCAATCCGCGCGTCAACGCGATCGTCACGCTGCTCGAGCCGGAGCGTGCGCTGGCGCTGGCCGACGAGGCGGACGCCAGCCAGCCGCGGGGTGTGCTGCACGGGCTGCCGATCGCGGTCAAGGACCTCGAGGAGACGGCCGGGATGCGGACGACCTACGGGTCGTCGCTGTACGCCGATCATGTGCCGGCCGCCGACTCGCTGCTGGTTGAGCGGCTGCGCCGTGCGGGCGCGCTCGTGATCGGCAAGACGAACACGCCCGAGTTCGGCGCCGGCTCGCAGACGTTCAATGCGGTCTTCGGCGCCACCCGCAACCCGTGGGACCTCGCACGCACGCCCGGCGGGTCGAGCGGCGGTGCGGCCGCCGCCGTCGCCGCCGGGATGCTGCCGTTCGCCGACGGCTCGGACCTCGGGGCGAGCGTGCGCAACCCGGCGGCCTTCTGCTCGCTCGTGGGCTTGCGGCCGTCGCCGGGCGTGATCCCGTCCGCCGGCCCGGGCGATCGGTGGAACCCGCTCCCGGTGCGCGGGCCGATCGCGCGCACGGTCGACGACGTCGCGCTGCTGCTGTCGGCGCTGGCCGGGTCCGACCCGCGTGATCCGCTCTCCGTGGGGGCGCCGTTCGTGCCCGACCTCGGCTCGGGCGACGTGCGCGGGCTGCGGATCGCGTGGAGCCGCGACCTCGGCGGGCTGCCCGTCGAGCCGCAGGTCACCGCAGTGCTGGAGTCACGACGGGCGACGCTGGAGGAGCTCGGGTGCGTGGTCGAGGACGCCGAGCCGGCGTTCGACGGCGCCGACGAGGCGTTCGAGGTCCTGCGCGGCGTGACGTTCGCGGGCGCGTTCGCCGCGATCGCCGACCAGGTCAAGCCCGCGCTGGCCGACAACATCCGCTTCGGGCTGTCGCTGACGCCCGAGCGGATCGCCCGCGCACTGGAGCTGCGGGGCGAGCTGTTCGCGCGCATGCGGGAGTTCTTGGGGCGCTTCGACGCGTTCGCCGCGCCGGTCACGCAGGTCGCGCCGTTCTCTGTCGACCTCGAGTACCCGCGCGCGATCGCGGGCGTCGAGATGGGCTCCTACCTGGAGTGGTTCCGGTCCTGTTCGCGGATCACGGTCACCGCGCACCCGGCAGTCGCGGTCCCGGCAGGCCTCACCGCTGACGGGCTGCCGATCGGGCTCCAGCTCGTCGGCCGCCATCGCGGCGAGCAAGCGCTGCTGCGGCTGGCGCGCGCGTTCACGCAGGCCACCGGGCTCGCGGACCGGCGGCCCGTGCTCTGACGGATGCCCTGGCCGACGACGCCTCCGACCGCCGCGCACCACGCCGCCTTCGCCGATGCCGCGCCGCACGCGTTCTGGCTCGAGCGCGTGACGTCCGCCTGCCCCGCGCTGAGAGGTGAAATCGACACCGACCTGTGCATCGTCGGCGGCGGCTTCACCGGGCTGTGGGCGGCGCTGCACGCCAAGGCCGAGGACCCGGCACGCGACGTCGTGCTGCTCGAGGCCGAGACCGCCGGGTTCGGCGCCAGCGGTCGCAACGGCGGCTTCTGCGTCGCGTCGTTGACGCACGGGGTCGAGAACGGGCTGGCGCGCTTCCCCGAGGAGATGGAGGTGCTAGAGCGGCTCGGGCTCGAGAACTTCGACGCGTTGCGCGCGGACCTCGAGCGGCACGGCATCGACTGCGACTTCGAGCCGACCGGTGAGCTGGCGGCGTTCACCGACGACCATCAGCTGGCGTGGCTCGACGAAGGGCCCGCGCTGCTGGCGCGCTACGGCTACGAGTCGACCGCGTTGGACGCCGCGGAGATGCGCGCCGAGGTTTGTTCTCCCACCTACGCCGGCGGGCTGTGGGTCCACACCGGCGCGGCGATCCTCGACCCGGGCAAGCTCGCATTAGGGCTGCGCGAGGCGGCGCTGCGGCTCGGCGTGCGGATCTTCGAGCACTCGGCGGTCCACGACCTGCGCGAGGCCGGCGCCGCCGTCGAGGCCCTGACCGCGTCCGGGCGCGTGCGCGCGCGGCGCGTGCTGCTGGGCACGAGCGCCTACCCGCCGCTGCTGCGCGCGATCCGCCGCTACGTCGTGCCGGTCTACGACTACGTGCTGGTCTCCGAGCCGCTGTCGGCGGCGCAGCGGGAGTCGATCGGCTGGCGTCACCGCCAGGGCGTCGGCGACGCCGGCAACCAGTTCCACTACTACCGGCTGACCGCCGACGAGCGGATCCTGTTCGGCGGCTGGGACGCGGTCTACCGCTACGGCGGCCCGGTCGGGCCGCGCCACGACGACCACGAGCCGACGTTCGCCAAGCTCTCGCAGCACTTCTTCCACACGTTCCCGCAGCTCGAAGGCCTGCGCTTCACGCACCGCTGGGGCGGGGCGATCGACACCTCCTCGCGCTTCTCGGTGTTCTTCGGGCGCGCGTTCGGCGGCAAGCTGGCCTACGCCACCGGCTACACCGGGCTCGGCGTCGCCGCCACCCGCTTCGGCGCGCGCGTCGCCCTCGACCTGCTCGACGGGCGCGACACCGAGGCCACCCGCCTGCGCTACGTGCGCTCCAAGCCCGTCCCGTTTCCGCCGGAGCCGCTGCGCTATGTACTCGTCCAGTACACACGCAGCAGGCTCGCGGCGGCCGATCGCAACCAGGGGCGGCGAGGCCCGTGGCTGCGTCTTCTGGATCGGCTCGGGTTGGGCTTCGACTCCTAGATCTTGGGCTTCTTGCGGCCCTTGGCGTTCACGCCGCCGTTCTCGTTGGCGATGATGCCCGTGACCTTGTCCGGCAGGCCCGCGGCCTTGCGCAGCTTCTGCGCGATCTCGGCGATCTCCTCGGGCGCGTAGTCGGGGGCGAAGACGTCGTCCTGCGGCGGGCAGGTCGTTGGGCGGGAAGCCCTCGGGCGCCTCGTCGATGACCTGCAGATCCTCGCCGGTCTCGGGGTGCGGGCCGTTGAAGACGGCGACGATCTCGCGGTAGTCGTCGGGCGAGAAGCGGTAGAGCTTGAGGTGCTCGCCCTTCTCGATGTGCGGCTGGCACTCGGGGATCTTCGACGTCGGGATCCGCGGCGTCGGGAACAGCTTCGACATGTCCGCGCCGGTGAGGTTCTCGAGCGCGCGGGCGTAGGCCACCTGGTGGACGCCGCCGCGCACGAGCAGGTAGCCGGTCAGCGCGCGCGCCGCCGGGTGCTCGCACATCTCATAGACGCGCAGCTTGCCGCTGCGGGCGCCGGTCTCGAGGAAGTAGTTGTGCGTCAGGTCCTCGACGAGGTCGCCGGAGGAGTGCACGTAGGACCCGTCCCACGGCTTGCCGTGCGAGTCCGCCGGCAGCGCGCCCTTGCCGCCGAACAGGTAGTGCTGCTTGTACGGCTCGTCGTGGGCGTCGTCGAGGTCGACGCCGGTGAGCATCGTGTTGATCGTCGCCGCGACGAGCTCGATGTGCCCGTACTCCTCGGCGGCGATGTTGGCGATCAGGTCGTAGAAGGGGCGGGCGCCCTGGCGATAGCGGAAGTTGAACGACTGGAACGTGTAGTTCATCAGCGTCGACATCTCGCCGAACTTGCCGCCCATCAGTTCCTGGACGGCGGCGGCGCCCGCGGGATCGGGCGTGGACGGGGGCGGAAGCTCCACCCCGAGTCGATCGATTCGAAGGATCATGGCGTCGGCCCTACCCACGCCTCGAATCGTCTGACGCTTGCCGTCATGCCGGTGACCCCGATGTTCCGGGGTCACCGGCGATCAGGGTCTAACGGCGCGAGTCGTCGACGTCGACGCGCTCCTCGCGGACCGTCTCGGACACCGTGCGCTCCTCGGGTCTCGACGTCGGTCTCGAGCCGGATGCGCTCCTTCGGCACCGTCCGCTTCTCGGCCACGACCTCTTCCTCGTGGAGCACGACCTCGTGCTCCTCTTCGGAGATCGCCGGGCCGTCGAGGGCGTCGCCGCGGTTGGCGTCGGTGATCGGCTCGCGCTCGACGCGGACCTCCTCGCGGCGGACGGGAACGGTCTCGGTGACCTCGTCCTCGACGATGTACTTCTTCAGCCGCACGCGGCCGGCCTCGCGCTCGGTGGTGCCGACGCGCAGCTCCTCCTCGGAGAGCGTCATCGCGTCGTCGGTGTTCGGGCCGCTGACGTCGTGGCCGGTCGGCGCGCGTCGGTGTCGACATCGCGGTCGCGGTCGACGTCGACGTCGACGTCGCGATCGACGCTGGAGCCGCCCGGCCCGAGAACTCGGCTGTACTCGCGGCCGTAGTGCTGGTAGAGCTCGCGCTCCTCCTCCTGGGACAGGCGCCCGTCCGGATCGATCTTGGGCGCGTCCTTGACCGTCGCCTTGTCGAACGGCACGCGGACGCCGTCGCCGGTCGAGCTCGCGTCGCCGATCGGGACGAAGGACTGCTTGGTGCCGAACAGGCCGGTCGTGACGACCGCCCATTCGGGCTCGTCGGTCTCGGCGTCGAGATAGATCTCCTCGATCGTGCCGATCTTGTCGCCGTCGGCGTCGACCATGTCCTGGCCGCGCCAGCTGAGTACGTCTTCGCGTGTCGTGGGCATAAGGGATTCCTCCCTCGTGGTGGGTTTACGGCAGGCCGACCCGGTCGACCTTGCGATGAAAGTGCGTGCCGGCCTTGCCGCCCGCGATCGCAGCGAGCAGCGTGCCGACCAGGACGGCCGCGAGCGCGATCAGGCCGCCTGTCGTCAGCGACCCCTCTCCGACCGGGATGTGCGGCAGCTGGAGGCTCGGCGGGCCTTATACTCCGCCCCGAACAGCGCTCCGGCAACCGCTAGCAGGATGGTGACCACGAGGCCGATCAGTCCAAACGGCGATTCCCTGACGTGGACCGTTGAAGCGCGCCATCCTGTCGGCGACATTCCCCTGCCGGCGACCCGCGAATAACTTGTAACTTTGTCGGCTAGAACGCCGTCTTAGAGGGTTTGATGACGGCTTCGGACGAGGACTTGGTACGGGTCGCGCTCACTGGAGAGCTGCGAGCGTTCGAGCAGTTGGTGGAGCGCCACCGTGACGTCGTGCTGCGCGTGGCGGCGAGGATCGTCGGCGAGGACGAGGCCGAGGACGTCGCCCAGGACGCGTTCCTGCGCGCGTATCACCGCTTGGCGCGTTGGCGCGGCGAGGCGCCGTTCAGGGCCTGGCTGCTGTACATCACCCACAACAGCGCGGTCGACGCGGTGGCGGCGCGGCGCGTCGAGGCCGTCCCGATGGATGGCACGACCGAGGAGGTTCCGGACGCGCCGGAGCGCACGCCCGCCGCCCGACTGGAGACCGCCGAGCGACTGCGGCGGCTGGACACCAAGCTCAAAGGGCTGAGCCCGCCGCACCGCACCGTGCTCGTGCTGCGCGACGTCGAAGGCCTGAGTTACGACGAGATCGCCACGGTCGCGGACATGCCGCTCGGCAGCGTGAAGGCGCGGCTCCACCGGGCCCGCGCCGAGTTCGTCGACGTGTTGCGCCACAACACCTACGACTGGGAGTTGCCGCGGTGAACGACGAGTCCCTGACCCCGGCCGAAGCTCGCGCCGCGGAGCTGCTCTCCGAGCTTCGCGAAGCCGAGCCTCCGCACCGCCGCGACCTGCCCGCCGTGGTCACTCGGCAAGCGCGGTGGCAGCGTCAGGTGCGACACGTGCTCGTTTCGATCGGCGACGCCGCCGGCAGTGCCGCGGGCGGTCTCCTCCACGTCGTTCGCGGTCGCCGATGATCTTGGCCAACCTGCTCGACAGCGCGTCGGATTCCGTCGGCACCTACCTGCCGCGCATCGCCGGCGCGATCCTCCTGCTGATCATCGGCCTGATCGTCGTGGCGCTCGTGCGCCGCGCGCTGGCCAAGCTGCTGCGCGCCGCGGGCCTCGACGACGCGGGTGAGCGCTGGGGCGCGGCCGACGTGCTCGAGCGCTTCGGGCTCGGCCGTTCGCTCGTGGACGTGCTCGCAGGCGCGGTGCGGATCATCCTGCTGTTCGTCGTCGTGTTTTCGGCGCTGTCGCTGATCGGCCTCGCGTTCCTCGAGTTGTCGCTCAACGCCGCCATCCTCTACCTCCCACGCGTGCTGCTGGCCTTCCTGCTGCTGCTGGCCGGCATGGTGATCTCGGAGTTCGTGCGCCGGCAGGTCGATCGGCTCGCGACGCAGATGGACATTCCCGGGCCGATCGGCGGGCTGGCGCAGGCCGTCGTCCTCGCCGTGTTCGTCGTCACCGCACTCGCGCAACTCGGTGTGCCCACGCAGATCCTGCTCGTGCTCGTCGCCGTCCTGCTCGCCGCGGCCGCGGCGACGCTCGCCCTCGCCTTCGGAATCGGAGGGCGCGAGATGGCGCGCGAGGTCAGCGCGCGCCGCTACGTCGAGGGCGCGTTCCGCGTCGGCGAGGAGATCACGGTCAGCGGGGTACGCGGGACGATCGCCGAGATCGAGGCGACGGGCACGGTGCTGAAGACCTCGGACGGCGAGCGCGTGCGCGTCCCGAATTCGCAGCTGATCGCCGGCGTCGTCCGCCTGCACGGCGGCGCCGACGCCGCCCGTTGAGCGGGTTACATTTTCGGCGGTCCGTTTCATGGCACTGCGCGCGTCACATCGAGCACACGTCAGGCGTGAGACACGGCGGAGCGGCGAGTCCTCGCGGCATGAGCAGCTTCGAAGGGACTACTACGGCCAATCGGCCGGGCTCGAAGACCGAGCAGGCCAAAGAGCAAGCCAAAGAGAAGGCGCAGGAGGGCGCGCAGCAGGCGCGGCGCGGCGTCCGCGACCAGGTCGACCAGCGCTCGACGCAGGCCGGCGAGCGCGTCGGCTCGACTGCGCAGGACATCCGCAGCGTCAGCGAGGAGCTGCGCAAGCAGGGCAAGGACCAGCCGGCCAAGCTCGCCGAGCAGGCCGCGAGCCGGGCGGAGTCGCTCGGCGACTACCTGCAGCGCTCCGATGGCGACACGATCCTGCGCGACGTCGAGGATTTCGGCCGCCAGCGGCCGTGGGCCGTCGTCGCCGGCGGTCTGGCCCTCGGGTTCGCCGCCTCGCGCTTCCTGAAGGCCTCGAGCACGCGCCGCTACGAGAGCTCGTCGTCGCAGTACACCCCGACGCGCAGCCTGACCGCCGGCGCGCCGACGAGCCGCACCGGCCTCGCCGCCGACGACGTCTCGCCCGAGTACGGTCGGCCGTCCGCGCCGCTGGCGGACGTCCCGCCGGCGCCGCTGGCGGACGTCCCACCCGCGCCGCTGCCGAGCAACGGCGATCCGGCGCGCCCGGGCACGGGCGCGTTCAGCGATGACGTCCCGCGCGGCCGGTAACCAGCCATGACGTCCCACGACCCCGGCGACGTCGGGGCCCAGGCGTGGGCCACGACGACCCACGCGGCGGCGGCGCCCACGCGGTGGGCCATGACGACGACCCACGCGATCGCGGCATCGGCGAGCTGGTCAAGGACCTCGCGAGCCAGACCTCGACGCTGGTCCGTCAGGAGATCAAGCTCGCCCAGGCCGAGGTCACGCAGAAGGGCAAGCTGGCCGGCAAGGGCGCGGGAATGCTCGCGGGCGCGGCCGTCACGGCCCTGCTCGGGCTCGGCGCGCTGACCGCGCTGCTGATCATCGCGCTGGACGGCTTCCTACCGCTGTGGCTCGCGGCCCTGATCGTGACCCTGCTGTGGTTCGCCGTCGCCGCCGTGCTCGGCCTGTCCGGCAAGAAGGCGCTGCAGGCGGCGACGCCGCCTGTACCCCAAACCGTTGAGACCGTGAAGGAGGACATCCAATGGGCGAAGACCCAGACCGGATCCGCCGGGAGATAGAGCAGACCCGCGCGGAGATGGGCGAGACCGTCGACGCGCTCGGCTACAAGACCGACGTCAAGGCGCGAGCCAAGGACTCGATCCAAGAGAAGAAGGAGAGCGTGATGGGTGTCGCTTCGTCGGCCAAGGATCGCGTCGTCGGCGCGACGCCCAGACAAGGGCGAGGTCAAACACCAGGCGCGGCGCGCCAAGAGCGTCGCCGAGGAGAACCCGCTCGGGCTCGCCGTCGGCGCGCTCGCGGTCGGCTTTCTCGCCGGCATGCTGATCCCGTCCACGCGGATCGAGGACGAGAAGCTGGGTGAGATCTCCGACGACGTCATCGAGCGCGCCAAGGACACCGGGCAGGAGGCGCTCGAGCGCGGCAAGCAGGTCGCGCAGGAGGCCGCCCAGAGCGCGCAGGAGACCGTCAAGGAGAGCGGGCAGGAGCACGCCGACGAGCTCCGGTCCACCGCGCAGGACCATGCGCAGGAGGCGGCGTCGAGCGCACGCTCGTAACCGCATCGGCCCGCGCCGCCGCCCGTGCGGCGGCGCGGCGCCAAAGTGCGACGCCGGCGGTCCGCACTCACCGCCCGTTGCCGATGCCGCCCGGGACCTGGGTCCAGGGCCAGACGCTGCTGAGGGCTGCGTCAGGGTCGCCGGGCGTCTTGAAGGCGGCCGGCAAGGCTCAGGGTCTCGGCAGCGAGCGTCGCCGGCTCGAGCGGACCGAACGATGCGATGACGGCCTGCTCGACGTCGTCGAGGGTCGTGCCCGGGACCTCCTCGTCGACGCTGCCGGCGGTGCTCGCGTCCCACGGGAAATCGAGCGCGGCGTAGACGTCGTCGAGCACGGCGCGCACGCCGCGGGCCGTCGCCGACGACGATCGATGCGCCGAGCAGCGCCGCCCCGCGAACGAGGCGCTGGGCGGTGCCGATCAGCTTCACGCGCCCGCGGGCGTTGACCGAGTAGGCGCCCGGGCAGTATTCGCCGGCGACCTCGCCCACGCGGGCGTCGACGCCGAGCGTGCGAAGCGCTCCGGCGAGCCGCTCGCCCTCCTCGCGGAAGCGGTCGTGCGTGCCGACGACGGGGTCATCGAGCGCGAACACGACGTCGAGCGCGAGCGAGTGCTCGTTGTAGGCCGCGGCGTGGCCGCCGGGGAGCCGCAGCACGGGCTCGTAGCCGTGACGTCTCGCGGCGGCCAGCGCCGCCGGGTAGCCGTCGCGCAGCGTGTCGAGCTTGCCGAACGCAACCGCGGCCGCGGGGCGGTAGACGCGCAGCGTGGAGGGCAGCTCGCCGGCCGCGACGCGTGTGAGCAGCGCGTGCGAGACCGCGAGCTCGAGGGCGGCCGAACCGGCGGGCCCGGAGCGCACCAGCTGCACAGGTCAAGACTCTAGAAGCGCGCCCGGCGAGATCGCCGCGCCGTGGCGCGACAACGCGACGCGGCGCGCTCAGGAGGCGATCGCGCGCTCGACGTTGAAGCGCATCACGACCTCGGTGCCGCCGCTCTCGGGCGCGCGTACGTCGGCCGAGTCGGCCACCTGGGCGATCAGCCCGAGTCCGAGGCCGAGCCCGGGGCTGTCGACGCGCGGCGCCAGGCCGCTGCCCTCGTCGCGGACGTAGAGACACACGTGGTCTTCGATCCGCTCGGCCTCGATCGTCACCACGCCCGGCTCGTCGCGGTCGCGGTAGGCGTGCAGCACGACGTTCGTCGCGGCCTCGGTGACCGCGAGCGCGATGTCGCTCAGCACGGCGCGGTCGTCCACATGGCGCCGCGCCCAGTCGAGGACTGCGCGGCGGGCCTGCATCGGAGTCTCGCGCGCGGCGCTGAAGGACCACGCGGCTTGGGTCACGGAGCGCCGCTACCCGGCGGCGAGATCGTCAAACCCGAAACTGCCGGATCGCGATCACGACCGTCGCGATCGCGGTCACGGCGCCGCCGGGCGGGCCGATCTCGACGTCCCACAGCCACTCCGCCTCGGCCTTCGCGCGGCAGCTCGCCCGCGCCTCGAGCACGCCCTCGCGCGGCGTCGCCGACGACGTGCGTCGAGTTGCTCAGCCCCGACGGGAACAGACCGTCCGGCACGACCTCGACGGCGGTCCCGGTCGAGGCGATCGACTCCGCGATCGCGGCGTAGATGCCGCTCTGCACCGTCCCGTCGGCGCCGAGATGCTCGGGCGTGATCGTGACGCGCCCGTGCGTCGGGCTGAGGTACTCGAGCCCGTAGCGGGCGTCGAAGCTGTCCTCGAACGGCGACGACGAAGTGCTGCTCGAGATCACTCATCCGCAGGAACTCCAGCGCGGCCGCGAGCGTCTCCTCGGGCGCCTCGAGGTGCGGCGCGTGCCGGCTGTCGAGCACCACGCGGCGCACCGGGCCGCTCACGCCGCGCTCGATCGCGTCGATCTGGGCCAGCGTGCCGTACTGGTCGTGCGCGCCCTGGATCAGCAGCGTCGGCGCCGTCACTCCGCCCGAGCACGTCCTCGATGTTCCAGTCGCGGAACTCGGGGTCGAGCCAGATGTCGTTCCAGAGCCGGAACGTCCGCTCGCCGTCGCGGTGGTAGCGCCCCATCCGCTCGCCGAGGTTCGTGGTCGCGAACGTCTCGCGCGCCTCCTCGATGCTGGCCACCGTGACGTCCTCGACGAACACGTGCGGCGCGAGCAGGATCAGCCGGTCGACGGGGTACCGGCTGGCGTGGATGAGCGCGATCGAGCCGCCGTCGCTGTGCCCGACGAGCACCGGCCGCTCGATCCCGGCCACGCGCAGCAGCTCGGGCAGCACCTCGAGCGCCTCGTCGTGCATGAAGCGCGGCGTCCGGTCGGCGTCCGGCACGTCCGAGAACCCGTGGCCGGCGCGCGAGTAGATCAGCGCGCGGCGCCCGCTCTGCCGCCGCCAGCCGGGCCGGGAAGTCGCGCCACAGCCCGACCGACCCGAGGCCCTCGTGCAGGAAGACCAGCGCGGGCTCGGCGCCCGCGATCTCCGTGGACTCGAGCTCGACGCCGCCGACGTTCACGCGATCGCTCGCTGCCGCCGCACCGCGCGCAGCCGGCTGCGCAGCCCGTCCATGACCCGCTCCGCGTACTCCGGCGCCCACAGCGCCGCGGCGGCCTCGCCCTCGGCCAGGATCGCGGCCTCGTCGTAGTCGAGGTCGGCGAGGCAGCGGGCCCCGAAGCCGACGTGCCAGCGCTCGTCGCGCAGCACGAGCTCGGCGCCCGTGCGCAGGCCCGGCAGCCGGTCGTCGAGGAGGTCGAGCAGCGCGAGCTGGCCCGCGGTGAAGACCACGCCCTCCAGCACCATGTGGTAGAGCCCGACCGCCTCGCCGCCGGCGCGCGCGGCGGCCTCCGGCAGCCGCACCTCGAACAGCTCGAGGAACGCGGGCGAGACGTGCGCGCGCGGGTCGGCGAGTCCCACCGTGGCGGCGTAGCGGGCGAAGAAGCGCGCGTGGCGCTCCTCGTCGCGCTGCTGGGCGGCGAAGCACTCGGCCGCGGGGCCGAACGGCGCGAGGTGCTCGGCCACGCCCTCCTCCCCCACGCAGAAGCCGGCCACGAGCTCGGTCAGCCGCGCGTCGGCGACCTCCGGCCAGGCGCGCGCGTCGGCGCTCAGATCGATCGCGGCGTCGTCCCACTGCGAGCGGGCGGCGATCGCCAGGAAGTGGTCGTAGCCCGCGAACACGCTCCGCGACCGTAGCATCGGGATCATGCTGCGCACCGACCGCGCCGACGGCGTGCTGACCATCACGCTCGCCCGCCCCGAGCGCCGCAACGCGATCGACGGCGAGATGGCCGCGGCGCTGCGCGAGGCGTTCGAGACCGCCGCCGACGACGCCGGCGTCCGTGCCGTGATCTTGACCGGCGAGGGCCGCGCATTCAGCGCCGGCGGCGACCTCAGCCGCTTCGAGCGCGACTGGGACCCGCGCGAGTTCCGCCACGACTCGCACCGGCTGACGCAGCTGATCACGCTCGTCGAGCGGCTCGAGAAGCCGACGGTGGCGGCGATCAACGGCGCCGTCACCGGCGCGGGCACGCAGCTCGCGCTGGTCTGCGACGTGCGGCTCGCGGCGGCCGGCGCGCGGCTGATCTACCGCGAGGGCCGGCTCGGGATCATCCCCAGCCACGGCGGCGTCACGCGGCTCGTGAAGCTGATCGGGCTGGCGCGGGCCAAGGACGTCCTGCTCGGCGGCGAAGGACTGACCGCGCAGGAGGCCTACCGCGCCGGCCTGGTCACGGAAGTGGTCGAGGACGACCAGTTGCTGGACAAGGCGCGGGAGCGCGTGGCGGTCATGCTCGAGCGCTCGCCACAGGCCTATGCCGCGGCCAAGCGGCTGCTGTGGCTGGCGGCCAACGTCGACCTGGAGAGCGGGATGGTCGCCGAAGGGCTCGCGCAGAGCCTGCTGATCGGCACCGACGAGCACAAGCGGGCGGTGAGGGAGCGATGATCATCGAGCTGGACGGGAAGACGCCGCAGGTCGCCGACGACGCGTACATCGCGCCGACCGCGGTGCTGATCGGCGACGTGACGGTCGAGGCCGGGGCGAGCGTCTGGTTCGGCGCCGTGCTGCGCGGCGACAACAGCGCGATCGTGATCGGCGCGGGCTCGAACATCCAGGACAACTGCGTCATCCACTGCGCCGACCAGCTCCCGACCGTGGTCGGCGAGAACGTGACGGTCGGGCACATGGCGCTGCTCGAGGGCTGCCAGATCGGCGACGGCGCGCTCGTCGGGATGGGGGCGATCGTGCTCCAGCGCGCGAAGGTCGGCGCCCGCGCGCTGGTCGCCGCCGGCGCCGTCGTCGGCGAGGGCGTCGAGATCCCGGACGGCGTGCTGGCCGCCGGCGTGCCCGCGAAGGTCAAGAAGGAGCTGGCCGGCAGCTCGCAGCGCTGGGTCGAGACCGCGGCGCGCGAGTATCAGGCCAAGCGCCTGCGCTACATGCGCTAGGGTTCTGCGGCCGCCGCGGCGCCGCGGCCGCTGTCGTCCTCCTGCTCCTGACGGTCGCCGCCGCTCCCCGAGTCGTCGGATTCGGCGTTCGGGCCGAGCTGCGCGGTCACGAGCGCGATCGTGACCGCGACGATCGCGAGCGCGACGATGATCGCGCCGATCAGCTGCTGGCGCTGCTCCATCAGTCCTCTCCCGCCAGGAAATCGGGCGTCACGGTGAACCACGTCACGGCCAGCAGCGCGAACAGCGTCACGCCGAGGTAGGGCAACAAGCGCCCGCCTTTGCCCGACCGTACGACGGCAACCTTGACCGCGAGCACGGCCAGCGCACCGATCCCGGCCATGGAATGGAGGACGTAGTCGTCCTCGAAGCCGAAGACGGCCAAGCACATGAGCGCGACGATCACCGCCAGGATGGCGATCACCATCCCGGACGAGCGATGGGTGAAGAACGCCGGCTCGGCGTCGATGATCGGCAGCTTGCGGTACCCGATCGCGGCCAGGATCAGCTGGTAGGCCGCGAGCGCGAGCACCACCGAGGCCAGCACGGCCTTGACCGAGCCGGGGTTGCCGCGCGTGATGTTCTCGACGAAGTCCTCCACCTACCGGGATGCCTACCCGCGCGTGCCGATGACCAGCCGCACGGGCGCTGCCCAGGTGCGCTCGAGCTCGCGGACGTCGTTGAATCCGGCCGCGCTGAGCACCGCGGTCGCCTCCCCCGCCGACAGCACGCGGCCGCCCGAGCGGATCGTCCGCAGCGCCACCAGCCGCTGCGCGAGCGGCTCGGGCGGGGCCGCGTACTGTCCGAAGATCACGTAGCCGCCGGGCTTGAGCGCTTGGCGAGTGCGCTCGAGCGCAGTCGGCACGATCGCCGGGTCCAGGAACGGAGCCGGCAGCCAGACGACGTCGTAGGCCTCGCTGTCGCGCAATTCCTCGATCCGCTGGTCGCGCAGCTCGATCCGGTCCTCGAGGCCCGCGATCGTCTCGCGTGCGTGCTCGCGCGCGAACGGCCACGGCTCGAGCGCGACGACGCGCAGGCCCGGCCAGCGCGCGGCGAAGGCCGCCGACAGCGCCGCGACCCCGGCCCCCACGTCGAGCAGCGCCGCCCCATCGGTGGCCAGCGCGGCCTCGAGGACGTCGACCGAGCCCACCGCGGCGGCGATCGTCGCCGACCCGCGCCCGAGGCTGAGCAGGATGACCGGGTCCTCGAAGACCCAGCCCGGCCGGCGTTCGGGGTGCTCGAGCAGATCCGCGGCCTGGCGGATGAACGCACGGGCGAACAGCGCCACCGCTGCCCGTTCCTCCGGCGCCAGCGCCTCGAGCTCGACACCCAGCTCGTCCACGACGCCGTCGAGCGCCTGCTCGATCGCCGGGTCGAGTGCGATCCCGTCGGCGTCTGCCCGCAGCCGCGCGCCGAGCGCCGCCAGCGCCTCGGCCGAGGCGGTCAGCCGGGCCATCGTCTGCATCGCGGCCTGGAAGGCCATCGCGTGCGAGGCTACGCCAACGGCAACCCGGCGCGCAAGCGTTGTGCGTATCGACCGGGTCGCCACCGGCGGCTCGTCTGCTGTTCGCCCGCTACGCCTGCGCGAGCGCCTCCCGGTCGACGGGCTCGCCGGAGGCGATCAGCGCGCGCGCCTGCTCGAGGTCGTCCGAGCGGCCGACGGTCAGCGCGGCGGCCAGGCGGTCGCCGTCGAGGTACCAGACCGTGAACTCGCCGTCTTCGATCGAGCCGCGGACGATCTCCTCGGTCCAGCTGTAGGCCGGGCCGACGTACTCCATCCAGGTCCAGTCCGACAGGTCGGAGAAGAAGTACGGGACGACGTCGTGCGGCTGGTCGCGGCCGAGCATGTTGCGCGCCGCCGTGCGGCCCTGGTTCTCGGCGACGTCCCAGTGCTCGATCCGGACGTGCTGGTTGCCGTGCAGAACACTCTCGTACTCGGCGATGTCGCCGGCGGCGAACACGTCCGGGGCGGAGGCCTGGAGCCGCGAGTCCGTGAGCACGCCGCCGCGCGGGCCGATCTCGAGCCCGGCGGCCTTCGCCAGCATCACGTCGGGCATCACGCCCGCGCCGACGATGACCGCGTCGGCGGGCAGCTCGAGCCCCGACGACGTGACCACCGCGGCCACGCGGTCCGCGCCCTCGAAGCGCTCGACGTCCTGGCCGCCGTGGATCTCGACGCCGTGGTCGGCCAGCACCTTCTGGAAGAAGCCGCCGGCGGTGGCGCCGAACGTGCGCTCGAGCGTGACGTCCTCCTGCATCACGATCGTGCACTTGCGCCCGAGCGCGGTCAGCGTCGCCGCGACCTCGGTGGCGATGTAGGAGCCGCCCACGAGCACGACGTGCTCGGCGTTCTCGGTGTCGTCGCGGATCGAGTCCGCGTTGCCGAGCGCGCGCAGGTAGTGGATGCCGTCGAGCTGTGAGCCGTCGAGCCGCAGGCGGCGCACGTTGGCCCCCGTCGCCAGCAGCAGCTTGCCGTAGGTGATGACGTCCTTGTTGGCCAGCGTGACCGTGTGCGCGGCCGTGTCGAGCTTCATTGCGCTCGTGCGGGTAAGCAGCTCGACGTCGTTCTCGGCGTACCACTCCGCGCCGCCGAGCAGGGTTTCGTCCTTGGACTTGTCGCCGCCGAGGTAGCCCTTGGAGACCGCGGTGCGGTCGTAGGGCGGGTCGGGATCGCGCGAGACGATCACGACCGACCCCGAAGCGCCCTCCTCGCGCAGCGTGCGGGCGGCGGAGAAGCCCGCGTCGCCGCCGCCGACGATCAGGAAGTCGACCGCGCGCTCAGGCACCCTGGAACTCCGCCTTGCGCTTCTCGGCGAACGCGCTCAGGCCCTCCTGGGCGTCTGCGGTCCCGAACAGCCGCTCGATGCCCGCGCGCTCGCGGGCCAGCGCGTCCGCGATCGGCATCTCGATCCCGGCGTAGGTCGTGAGCTTGATCTCGCCGATCGCGGCGGTCGCGCCGGCGGCGAGCTTCTCGGCGTACTCGCGCGTGCGCTCGGCGGTCTCGCCGGACGCGTAGAGCCGGTTGAGGATGCCGAGGTTGTGCGCCTCGCCGGGCGAGACCGGCCGGCCGGTGACCATCAGGTCCAGCGCCTGCGGGACGCCGATGATGCGCGGCAGGCGCTGCGTGCCGCCGTTGCCCGGCAGCAGGCCGAGCGTCACCTCGGGCACGCCGAGCTTGTAGGAGCCGCGGGCGCCGAAGCGCAGGTCGCAGGCCAGCGAGATCTCCAGCCCGCCGCCGAGCGCGTGCCCCTCGACCTGCGCGATGAAGACCTTCGGCACGCGCGCGATCGCCGCCAGCGCCTCGTGCCCGCGCTCGATCATCTTCATGTTGCCGGCGGTGTCGTTGGCCAGGAAGGCCTTGATGTCGGCGCCCGCGCAGAAGAAGCGCTTGCTCGCGCTGCGGACGATCACGACCTTGACCGCGTCGTCGGCCGCGGCGGCGTCGACCGCCGCGCCCATCTCCTCCATGAAGTCGAAGTCGTAGGAGTTCGCGGGCGGCTTGTCGAGCGTGATGGTGCCGACGGCCGCGCCGCCTTCGAAGCTGACCGCCATGGTTACTCGAGCCCTCCGACGACGACGCTGATGTCCTCGAGGTAGTAGTCGAGGCCCTCCATGCCGTGCTCCTTGCCGTAGCCGGACTGCTTGACGCCGCCGAACGGCAGCTCGTCGTAGCCGTAGTGGAACTGGTTGACCCACTTCATCCCGGCCTCGACCTCGGTGGCGACGCGGTGGATGATCCGGACGTCGTTCGTCCACACCGACGCGCCGAGGCCGTACTCGGAGTCGTTGGCGCGCTCGATCGCCTCATCCAGACTCGAGACCCGCCATACCGGCAGCACCGGCCCGAACGTCTCCTCGTGCGCGACGCGCGCAGTCGACCGCCGGGTTGGCCACGATCGCCGGCTGCACGAAGTAGCCCTTGCCCTCGACGTCGTCGCCGCCGAGCAGCAGCTCGCCGCCGCCGTCGAGCGCGTCCTGGAGCTGCTCGAGGATCTCCGTGCGCCCGTCCGCGGTGTGCAGCGGGCCGACGCGGATGTTCGGCTTCTCGGCCTTCTCCCAGCCCAGGCCGGGCTCGTACTTGGCGACGGTCCGCGTGAGCTGCTCCATCAGCTCGTCGTAGACCTCGTCGAGGACGAAGATGCGCTTGCCGCCGAGGCACATCTGGCCGCAGTTCCAGTAGCGGCCGATCGCGATCCCGCGCGCGGCGGCCTTGATGTTGGCGTCGGCGGCCACGATCACCGGGTCGCTGCCGCCCAGCTCCATCGTCATCCGCTTCAGCTTCGGCGCGGCCAGGCCCATGATGTGCCGCCCGACGGCGGTCGAGCCCGTGAACGCGACGCGGCGGACCTTGTCGTGGGTGACGAGCGCGTCGCCGACTTCGGAGCCCTTGCCGGTGATCACGTTGACGACGCCGGCCGGGAACTCGGCCTCGAGCAGCAGGTCGGCGATCTTCAAGGTCGTCAGCGGGGTCGTCGCGGCGGGCTTGACCACGATCGTGTTGCCCGCCATCAGCGCCGGCGCGAGCTTCGTACCAAGCAGCGTGAGCGGGAAGTTGTTGGGCACGATCGCGGCCACTACGCCCATCGGACGCCGCAGCACCATGCCGTAGGCCTTGCTCAGCGCGGACGGCAGCGGCTGGTAGGAGCCGCGCACCTTGGTCGCGAGGTCGGCGTAGTAGTTGAGCCCGTGGATCAGGTGGTGGATCTCGCCACCGGCCTCGGTCACCGGCTTGCCCTGCTCGTGGACGAGGCTCATCGTCAGGTCCTTGCGGTCGCGCTCGATCAGCGCGATCGCCTTGCGCAGCAGGGTCGCCCGGTCCTCGGCGTCGGTCTTCTGCCACTCGCCGAACGCCGCGTCGGCGGCGTTGACGGCGCTGTCGACGTCGGCTGCGCCGCCGCGCGGGACGGACTCGATGACCTCCTCGGTCGCGGGGTCGACGACGTCGATTCCCTCTGCGGCGGCGCCTTCGGTGCGTTCGCCGGCGATCAGCATTCCGGTCATGTGGTTCCTTTCGCTGTCAGGGAGCGAGGCTGCGGCCGCCACAGGCGACCACGACCTGGCCCGTCACGTACGCCATCGCCGGCGAGGCCAGCGTGGCGATCGTCTCCGCGATCTCCTCGGGCTCGGCCATGCGGCCGAGCGGGATGCTCGCGATCATCTTGTCCAGCACCTTCTCCGGCATCGCGCTCGTCATCTCGCTGGCGGTCAGCGAGGGCGCGATCGCGTTGACGCGGACCCTCGGCGCCAGCTCGAGCGCCAGCGCGCGGGTCATCCCGACCAGCCCGCCCTTGGAGGCGGAGTAGTTGAACTGGCCGAAGTTGCCGAGGTAGGCGCGCGACGCGAGGCTGACGACGCTGGCGCCGTCGGCGAAGCGCTCGCGCGCGGCCATCGTCAGCTCGTAGGCCGCGCCGAGGTTGACGCGGATGACGGCCAGGAAGGCGTCCTCCTCCATCTTCACCACGCGCGCGTCGCGCGTGATGCCGGCGTTGTTGACCAGCACCGTGATCTCACCGTCGACCGCGTCGAGCACCGCCGCCCGGCCGGCGGGGTCCGTGACGTCGGCGACGACGCCGACGCCCCCGAGCTCGGAGGCGACCTCCGAGACCGACGGATCGAGGTCGGCGAGCACCACCGGGCGCTCGGAGGCCAGCCGCGCGGCGACGGCGCGGCCGATCCCGCGCGCGGCGCCGGTGACGATCGCCGTCATGCGGTGCCGCTCCGTGATGCCTGAAACCCGCGCATGGCCCCTCGCCGCCGCTTGCCAGGCTCCTCATACCTGGATCTTGCCCACGTGCGCCGCGTGCACTCGGACGAGTTCGCCGCTGACGCCGCGGCCCGCCTCGAGCTCCGAGATCCAGTGCTGCAGATCCTCGGCGTCGGCATCCGGGCCGACGGCGACGGCGTTGGCGCGGTGCCCCTCGGCCGCCAGCGTGCGCATGCCGCTCAGCAGCGCGTTGGCCAGGATCGCCCCCGGCACGCCGCGCTGGCCCAGCAGGTCCTCCTGGGAGAGCACGAACACGATCGGCTCGCCGTCGCGCGCGGCCGCCTGCGAGCGCTTGAAGGCGTCGAGCAGCGCGGTCTCGACGCCCGCGAAGTCGTCCTGCGGCAGCGCGGTGAAGATCACGCCTCCTCCCGCAGCTTGTAGCGCTGGATCTTGCCCGTCGGCGTCTTCGGCAGCTCGTCCACGAACGCGATGAAGTGCGGGAACTCGTAGCGGCGCAGGCGCGTCTTGCACCACTCCTGCAGCTCCCCCACGAGCGCGTCGTCGCCCGCGTCGCCGCGGCAGATGACGTACGCCTTCACGCGCGTCGTGAAGTCGGCGTCGACGCCGACCGCGGCCGCCTCGAGCACGCGCGGGTGCTCGACGAGCGCGTTCTCGATCTCGATCGGCGACGCCCACAGCCCGCCGATCTTGATCATGTCGTCGGCGCGGCCCTCGTAGACGTAGTTGCCGTCCTCGTCGACCCGGTAGCGGTCGCCGGTGAAGAACAGGTCGCCCTTGATCGCGGCCTTGGACTTCTCGTGCTGATGCCAGTAGTAGGCGAGCGCGCTGTCGCCGCGCACGTGCAGGTTGCCGACCTCGCCCTCCGGGACCGGCTCGCCGAGCTCGTCGAGCAGCACCAGCTCGTAGCCCGGCACGGGCTTGCCGCTCGTCCCCGGCCGCACGTCCCCCGGCCGGTTCGAGCAGTAGATGTGCAGCATCTCGGTCGAGCCGATGCCGTCGACGATGTCGAGCCCGAACGTGTTCTGCCAGCGGCGCAGGACCTCGGGCGCCAGCGGCTCGGCGGCGGAGACGCAGAAGCGCGCGGAGGACAGGTCGAAATCGGAGGCGTCGGGCAGGTTGACCATCGCGCCGTACAAGGTCGGCACCGAGAAGAACAGCGTCGGCCGCTGCTCGACCGCGGTCTCGAGCAGCCCGCGCGGGTCCGGCTTGCCGGGCCGCAGCACGGTCGTCGCGCCGACCCAGTACGGGAACGTCAGGTTGTTGCCGAGCCCGTAGGCGTGGTAGAGCTTGGTCGAGGAGAACGTGACGTCGTCCTCGGTGATCCGCAGGATCTCCTTGGCGAACGTCTCGCACGTGTACGGAATGTCGTGGTGCAGGTGCACGACGCCCTTCGGGAACCCGGTCGAGCCGCCGCTGAACAGCCAGAAGGCCATGTCGTCGGGGTGGATGTCCGCCGGGGTGGTGTCGGTGGCGCCGTCGCGCATCAGGCCCTCGAACTGCGTGCGGCTGATCGCGCCCGGCGGGAGCCGCTCGAGCAGCGCGTCCTCGGCGACGACCACCTTGGCGTAGGAGTCGCTCGCGTAGTGGCGGAAGTTCTCCGTCGTGTCGAGGAACGAGACCGGCGCGGGCACCGCGCCGGTGCGCATCGCGCCGAGGAACAGCGCGGGGAACGTGGGCGTGTCGTCGAGGATCATCAGCACGCGGTCCTCGCGGCCCACACCGAGTTCGCCCAGTGCGCTGCCCGCGCGGCAGATGTTCTCGTGCAGCTGCGCGTACGTCACGTTCTCCCCCGCGCAGCGAATCGCGACCTTGTCGCCGTGGCCGGCTTCGAGCCGCCGGTCGACGAGCGTCCCGGAGTTGATCACGGCGGCACCGTATCAATTCGGGACGGACCCTCCAGGACCGTGCGCGACTTGACCTCGAGCACGCCCATCGGCGTCAATCGCAGCTCCGGCAGGAAGTCGCCGGAGGCGAACAGCAGCGAGTACAGCGGGTCGTGGAACGGGTAGCCGTGGGCGCGCATCTGCGTGCTCAGCTCGCGCTCGATCGCCAGCGCCCGCTCGTAGCCGCCGGCCGCGATCAGGCCGTCGATCTCGAGCGGCGCCGACCAGCCGCCGTCGAACGCGAAGCCTCCGCCCAGCTCCGCCACCCGCGCCGCCGCGCGCGCCATCGCGGCCGGGTCGCGGCCCAGCACGAGCAGCTCGAGCGACGTCGTCGCGGTGGTCGCGAAGCCGTCGGCGTCGAGGAAGTTGTCGACGACGCCCTTGGTGATCCAGGTGCCGTCGCGGGCGACGAGCGCGGCCTGCAGCAGGCCGTCTGCATCGCGATCGACGCGCCGGTTGATGACCGCGCTCTCGTAGCGCGCCACGGGCTGGGTGCCGGTCAGCGGCGCGAAGGCCTCGGGCGGCGGCGCGACCAGCGGCGGCCCGGCCGGCCAGTCGATCTCCGGGAGCGGCCCGGTGAGCGCGCCGTCGCGCGCGACCACCTCGCCGTCGACGAGCACGAGCTCCGGTCGCCACTCGCCGATCTCGGGCAGCACGACCAGCGTCGCGCGGCGGCCCGGGCGCGACGCCGCCGAGCTCCTCGTCGAGCCCGAGGAACGTCGCCGGGTCGATCGTCGCCATCTGCAGCGCCCGCATCGGGTCCACGCCGACGGCGGTCGCGATCCGCAGGCAGTCGCCGATCATGCCGCGCTCGGCGTAGAAGCTCGGGACCGCGCCGTCGGTCGTGAACATCAGCCGGCGGCTCGAATCGATCACTCCGAGGAGGTCGCGCAGCATCGCCTCGAGGTCCGGCCGCAGCGAGGACTGGCGCAGCATCGTCCACATCCCGAGCCGCAGTCGCGACAGCGCCTCCGCGCCGGTGATCGCCTCGTGGTCGGAGGAGATCCCCGCCGCCGAGAGCTCGTTCAGGCGGTTGAACGAGGCGCCGGCGTTGTGGCCCTCGACGCGCCGCCGCGCGGCCTTCGCCGCCGCGATCCCCGCGGCCACGCGCTCGTCGCCGCGCGCGACCGACATCCAGTTCGTGATCTCGCCGCTGGCGACGACCTCGGGCCACGACAGCATCGGCGCGATCCGCTCGATCGCGAAGCGCTCGGCCTCGTCGGCGTAGGCCGACTGCGGCGAGATCCGCGCGACCCAGCGGATGTGGGCGGGCGCGGCGTGCATCGCGTCGACGATCGAGCGCAGCCCGTCGACGCCGTGCGCCAGGAAGAAGAAGAGGTTGTCGTAGACGAGCGTCGTCGTCCCGTCCGGGACCGCGACCTCGAGCAGCGACGCCGGCGAGTACAGGCACCAGGGATGCGTGTGCGGCTCGATGTAGCCGGGCGCGATGACCTTGCCGGAGACGTCGATGACCTCGCCCGCCGGCTCGCGCGGGCCGACGTAGGACGATCCGCCCGTCCTCGATGAAGACGTTGGCTTCGACCCAGGTCCCCGTGTAGACGTCGGCGACCGTGCCGCCGGCCAGGGTCACCAAGCGTTTGGCGCGTACTCGGCGCGCAGGTCGCCGTAGGAGACCGGCTCCGCGCAGTGGCTGCACACGAGGTGCGGCTCGGCCTCCTCGCCGCACGCCTTGTGGAACAGCCGCACGGGCGGATCGTCGACCTTGTAGCGGTCGCCCCACTCCATCAGCGCCAGCAGCACCGGGTACAGGTCGAGCCCCTTGCGCGTGAGCTTGTACTCGAAGCGCTCGGGCTTGGCCGAGTAGCGAACGCGCTCGAACACGCCCTCGTCCACGAGCCGGTTGAGCCGCTCGGAGAGCAGCGTGCGGCCGATCTCCAGCCGCGACTGGAAGGCGTCGAAGCGCGCCGTCCCGCGGAACGCCTCGCGCAGCAGCAGCATCGTCCAGCGATCGCCGAGCACCGCCCACGTCCTCGCGACCGAGCAGTAGACGTCGTCGAGCGCCCGGTGCTTCATGGCGGCGGAGGATAGTGGGGCGCAGTAGCGTCTTGGCGGTGGAAGACGTCCTGCGACGCCGCTCCGTGGGCGCTCCCGCCGCCCGCTCGACGCTGCTCACGATCCTCGGCGAATACCTCCTTCCGCGCCCGGACGGCGCCTGGCAGGAGGCGCTGATCGGCGCGCTGAACCTGCTCGGCTTCACGCCCGCGGCCGCGCGCCAGGCCGTCGTGCGCAGCGCGCGTGAAGGCTGGCTCGTGGGCGAGCGGGTGGGCCGGCGCTCGCGGATGCGGCTCACGCCCTCCTCGGCCACGCTCTTGCGTGACGGCGCGCGCCGGATCTACGGGTTCGGGCGGCCGGTGAGCTGGGACGGCCGCTGGCTGTTGCTGGTGTTGCGCGTGCCCGAGCAGCGCCGCGAGCTGCGCCACCAGCTGACCACGCAGCTCGCCTGGGCCGGGTTCGGCTCGCTCGGCAACGGGCTCTGGATCACCCCGCATGTCGACCGCGAGGCGCTGGTCAAGGCCCCCGAGCCGGCGCAGCTGCTGTCGTTCCGGGCCGAGCTCGGCGCGCTCGGGGAGACCGCACGGGTGATCGGCGAGGCCTGGGACCTGCCCGCGCTGCGCGGGCACTACGAGCAGTTCGTCGACGACTTCGCCCCCGCGCGGCCGCGCGACGACGCCGAGACGTTCGCGGCCCAGACGGCGATCGTGCACGCCTGGCGGCGCTTCCCGTTCATCGACCCCGACCTGCCCGACGACCTGCTCCCGCGCGACTGGCCGCGGCGGCGGGCGTTCGAGCTCTTCCGCGACCGTCACGAGGCGCTGGGCGCCCGCCGCGCAGGCCCACTTCGAGGCGCTGTGAGCCGCCGCAAGCGCATCTACGTGTCGTACTTCGGCGGCACGATCGGGATGCAGCCGACCGAGTCGGGCTACTCGCCGGTCAAGGGCAACCTCGGCGCGCAGGTCCGCCAGACGCCCGAGCTCAACGCCCGCGACGTGCCCGAGCTCGTCGTCGCCGAGCACGAGCCGCTGCTGGACTCCGCCAACGCCCGCCCCACCGACTGGCTGCGGATCGCGCGCGACATCGTCCAGCACCGCCATTCCTACGACGGCTTCGTCGTCCTGCACGGGACGGACACGATGGCCTACACCGCGTCGGCGCTGGCCTTCCTGCTGCGCTGCCTGGGCAAGCCCGTCGTCGTCACCGGCTCGCAGATCCCGCTCGGCGTGCTGCGCTCGGACGGCCGCCAGAACCTGCTGACCTCGGCGCTCGTCGCCGCGCGCGACGACGTCAAGGAGGTCTGCCTGGTCTTCGGCTCGCACATCCTGCGCGGCTCGCGCGTGGTCAAGGCCAGCGCCAGCGGCTTCGAGGCCTTCACGTCGCCGAACGCCCCGCCGCTTGGCTCGGCGGGCGTGCTGATCTCGATGGACCCGACGCGGCTGCAGCCGCACCGGCGCGGCAGCGTCGACCTGCCGGTGGCGCTCGACGCGCCCGTCTCGCTGCTGCGGCTGTATCCCGGCATGCCCGCGGCGCTGCTGCGCGCGGCGATGGCCGAGCCGATCAAGGGCCTGGTGCTCGAGGCCTACGGCGCCGGCACGTTCGCCGACGCCGATCCCTACCTGCTGGCCGCGCTGTCCGAGGGCGCGCGCCGCGGCGTCGTGATCGCCGTCGTCAGCCAGTGCGCCGACGGCCGCGTCGATCTCGGCGCCTACGCCACCAGCGGGCCGCTGATCCGGGCCGGGGCGATCGGCGGGCTGGACATGACCACCGAGGCCGCCTACGCCAAGCTCGTCGTCCTGCTCTCCGAGGGCCACCCGCCCGACGAGGTCCGCGCCCTGCTCCAGCAGGACATCGCGGGCGAGCTCACGCCGTAGCCAGCAGGTCGTCGAGATCGAGCTCGCCGCCGCCGAACGCGAGGCGGCCGTGCTCGTCCAGCGGCCACTCGGACTGCGGCCGGTCCCAATAGAGCTCGAGGCCGTTGCCGTCGGGATCGAGATGTACACCGCCTCGTGCGTCCCGTGGTCTGTGAGCTGGCGCAGCGGCCAGTCGACCGCCTGCAGCCGCCGCACGGCGTCGGCGAGGTCGGCGCGCGACGGGTAGAGGATCGCGACGTGGTGTAGTCCAGCAACGCCGTCGGGCTGCGGGGGTCCGCCTGCGGACTTCCAGGTGTTGAAGCTGAGGTGGTGGTGATAGCCGCCGGCGGACAGGAACAGGGCGTCGCCGGTCGTGCCCCAGCCGCGGATGCCGCGCAGCTCGGAGATCACATCGAAGCCCAGCACATCGACGTAGAACGCCCGCACACGGTCGATGTCGGCCGTTCGCAGGTGAACATGGCCGATCTTCGTGCCGGCCGCGATCGGCCGCTCGGCCCGCGCAATCGGTTCCACCGGATTTTCGCTCATCGGGCTCCCTCGACTTTCGGACGATGCGGTACCTGTTTGATTCTGCCCATGCGCCTCCGCTCTCTGCTGGCTCTCACCATCGTCGGCCTGCTCGCCTTCGCGGCCACGGCCCTCGCCAAGACCATCGTCGGCTCCAACGCCGGCGAGCGCCTGTCGGGTACGGGCGGAGCCGACTCCATCAACGGCCTCGGCGGCCGCGACGACATCAGCGGCCTCGGCGGCGTCGACGTCCTGACCGGCGACACCGGACCCGACGCGATCGAGGGCGGCGCCGGGGACGACACCATGGACGGCGGCTCGGGCGACGACCGCCTGCAGGGCGACGACGGCAACGACAAGGGCAAGGGTGGCTTCGGTCACGACACGCTGCTCGGCGGTCCCGGCAACGACGAGCTCGACGGCGACGAAGCGCCCGACGTGCTCAACGGCGGCGACGGCGACGACACGATCCGCGGCGGGAGCGGCGGCGACGACATCAACGGCGGCAACGGCAACGACACGATCCACTCCGACACCGGTCCTGACCGCATCGACGCCGGACCAGGCGACGACATGATCCACATCAACAGCGATCCCCCGAGCGCGATCGGGAGCATCGACTGCGGCGACGGCAATGACACCGTCTACAACAGCCCGCGGCCGAACGGCATCACGAATGCCAACCTGCTGGACGCGGAGCCCAGCTGCGAGAACGTGATCCCCCTCGCGCCCGAGGTCGACCCGAGCATCGGCATCACCTGGTCGGGCGACGGAACCAAGCACGGCACCGACCGCAACGACAAGCTGAACGGGACGCACGCTTCGAACAATCTCTACGGCGAGGGTGGCGACGACACGCTGTGGGGCGACGCCGCGCACGACGCCGGCGGCTCAGGCCAGAAGGACTATATGGACGGCGGCGCCGGCGACGACAAGCTGTACGCCGGCCGCGGGACCAGCACCGTGCTGGGCGGCGACGGCAACGACTACCTGCAGGGCAACGGCCAGCGCGCCACGCTTCGAGGCGGCAACGGCGCCGACACGCTCCGCCTGGTCGGGCGCGAACACGACGATCGACGGCGGACCCGGGGACGACATGATCACCGCGATCACGGCGAGCGGCAAGGGCAGCGCCGTGTCCTTGGCCAGGTCGCGCCGCAGCTGGGAGTCGCGCAGGGCGATGACGCGGCCTTCGGGAAGCTCACGAGGCCAGCACCTCCACCAGGTGCATCGAGCGCACCCCGGTGCGCTGGCGCGAGAGCGCGCCGCCGATGTGCATGAGGCAGGAGTTGTCGGCGGCGCAGACGATCTCGGCGCCGGTGTCGAGCACCGCTCGCACCTTGTCGGCCAGCATCGCCGAGGACACCTCGGCGTTCTTGACGGCAAACGTGCCGCCGAAACCGCAGCACTCGTCGCTCTGGGGCAGCTCGACGAACTCGATTCCGCTCACCGAGCGCAGCAGCCGCAGCGGCCGGTCACCCACGCCCAGCTCGCGCAGCGAATGGCAGGTGGGATGGAAGGTCACCCGATGCGGAAAATGAGCCCCCACGTCCTCCACCCCCAGCCGGTCGACGAGAAACTCGGTCAGCTCCAGCACGGGCGGCCCCTCCTTCGCCCGCTGCTGGCGCAGCATCCCGGCGCATGACGCCGACGGCGTGACCACGATCTCGGCTTCCTCGAACACGCGGGCGAAGCGCCGCGCCAGCGCCGCGCCCTCCCGCGCGTAGCCGGAGTTCATGTGCATCTGCCCGCAACACGTCTGCTCGAGCGGGAAGTCCACCTCGCAGCCCAGGTGCTCCAGCAGGCGCACCGTCGCACGGCCCGTCTGCGGGAAGAGCGTGTCGTTGAAGCAGGTGACGAAAAAGGCTTACCTCGCACCGACTTACACGGTTTCTCCGTTGAGCATCGGGGCAAACCCCCAAACGAACGTTGGGCCTGCTACGGAGGGAGAAGCACCCGGTGTACACGCAGAACTTCGATCCGGTCTCGGATTCGCTGGGCCTCAGCTCGATCTTCGCCGTGCTGCCGGTGCTGACCCTGTTCATCCTGCTCGGCGGGCTGAAGATGGCCGCTCAGTGGGCGGCGCTGATCGCGCTCGGCGTGGCCATGCTGGTGGCGGTGATCGTCTACGGAATGCCGGTCGACCAGACCCTCCTCTCGGCCAGCGAGGGCGCCGTCTTCGGCCTCTTCCCGATCATGTGGATCGTCGTCACGGCGATCTGGATCTACAACATGACCGTCGAGACCGGCCACTTCGCGGTGCTGCGCCGCTCCTTCGGCGCGATCTCCACCGACCAGCGCGTCCAGGCCGTGATCATCGCCTTCTGCTTCGGCGCCCTGCTCGAGGCGCTGGCCGGCTTCGGCACGCCGGTCGCCATCACCGCGGTGATGCTGATCGCGCTCGGCTTCAAGCCGATCAAGGCTGCGTCGGTGGCGCTGGTGGCCAACACCGCGCCGGTGGCCTTCGGCGCCATCGCCATCCCGATCGTCACGCTGGCCGAGATCACCGGCCTGCCCAAGGAGGACCTGGGCGCGATGGTCGGGCGCCAGACCCCGGTGCTCGCGCTGGTCGTGCCGCTGATCCTGGTGGGCATGGTCGACGGCGCCCGCGGCATCCGCCAGGCCTGGCCGGCGGCGGTGGTCGGCGGCCTCGTGTTCGCGGTGGCGCAGTTCGTCTGCTCGAACTACGTCTCGGTCGAGCTGACCGACATCGTCGCCTCGCTGCTGGCGACCGGCGCGATCGTGCTGCTGCTGCGCGTGTGGCAGCCCTCCGAGCCGCTGATCGGCGACAGCCGACGATGGCCGCTTCCAGAGGCCGGCCGTGGCCGGCGCCGAGGGCCAGCGATCCCGGCGATGGAGGAGGAGGTGCGCCGGCGCGACGACTCGATCAAGGACCCGCCCGGCGACGTGGTGCGGGCCTACTCGCCCTACCTGATCATCATCGCGGTCTTCGCGATCGCCCAGATTCCGGCGATCAAGGACGCGCTCGCCGAGTCGCCGTGGACCACGGAGTTTCAGTGGCCCGGCCTCGACGTGGTGACCCCCGAGGGCGAGCCGCTCACCTCGCTCACCTACGTCTTCAACTGGCTGCCGGCGGCGGGAACGCTGCTGCTGATCTCCGGGCTGATCACGATGATCGTGCTGAAGGTCTCCCCCGGCGGGCTCGTCAAGGTGGCCGGCAGCTCGGTCGACCAGCTCAAGTGGGCGATCGTGACGGTGGCCTCCGTGCTGGCCCTGGCCTACGTGATGAACCAGTCGGGCCAGACCATCACGCTCGGGCCAGTGGGCGGCGGGCGCGGGCGACTTCTTCGCCTTCCTGTCGCGCTGATCGGCTGGCTGGGCGTGGCCGTGACCGGCTCGGACACCTCCTCGAACGCCCTGTTCGGAGCGCTGCAGGTGACCGCGGCCGAGGAGGCCGGCATCTCCCCGACCCTGCTGGCCGCGGCCAACAGCTCGGGCGGCGTGCTGGGCAAGATGATCTCACCGCAGAACCTCGCGATTGGCGCGGCCGCGGTCGGTCTCGCCGGCAAGGAGGGCGACCTGTTCCGTAAGGTGGTGGGCTGGAGCATCGGGCTCGTGCTGATCATGTGCGTTCTCGTGTACCTGCAGTCGACAGACATCCTCGGATGGATGGTGGTGAAGTAGCCGCCGCGGCCGAGCGAGCGCCGGTCGATCTCGGCCCGCTGGTCGGCGAGCTTCGCGCGGCCATCGGCGCGGAGCAGGTGATCACCCACGAGCACCAGCTGCGCACCTACGAGTCCGACGGCCTCCTGCAGTACGCCGTCACGCCCGGCGCCGTGGTGCTGCCAAACTCGACCGCCGACGTCCAGGCCGTGGTGCGCGCGTGCCACCGCGCCGGGGTGCCCTTCGTGGCCCGCGGCGCCGGCTCGGGCCTCTCGGGGGGCGCGCTGCCGGTGGAGGACGGGGTGCTGATCTCGCTCAGCCAGATGCGCAGCATCCTCGAGGTCGACCTCCCCAACCAGCGCGTGATCACCCAGCCCGGGGTCACCAACATCGAGATCTCCAAGGCTGTCGCGCCGGAGCACTTCTACCCACCCGACCCCTCCTCGCAGATCGTCTGCTCGATCGGCGGCAACGTGGCCGAGAACTCGGGCGGCGCGCACTGCTTCAAGTACGGCTTCACCACCAACTACGTGACCGGGCTGGAGCTGGTACTCCCCGACGGTGAGCTCGTGCAGGTGGGCGGCAAGGAGCTCGACCCGCCCGGCCTGGACGTGCTGGGCGCCTTCGTCGGCTCGGAGGGCACCCTCGGCATAGCCACGAAGATCTGGCTGCGGATCGTGCCCAAGCCGGAGGCGGTGCGCACGCTGGTGGCCTTCTTCGGCTCGACCGATCGAGGCCGGCGAGGTGGTAACCGAGATCGTCTCCGCGGGCATGGTCCCGGGGGCGATCGAGATGATGGACAACCTCTCGATCCGCGCAGCCGAGGGCGCCACCGGCGCGGGCTATCCGGAGGACGCCGGTGCGGCTCTCGTGGTCGAGCTCGACGGGTCCGAGGCGGAGTGCGAGACGCGCTTCGAGGAGGTGGTGGCCATCTGCGAGAGGGTCGGAGCCACCTCGATCCGCGTGGCCCAGGACGAGACCGAGCGCGAGCTGATCTGGCGCACGCGCAAGGCCGCCTTCGCCGCCATGGGGCGCATCGCGCCGAACTACTACGTGCAGGACTCGGTGATTCCACGCACCCGCCTGGCCGAGGTGCTGGGCCGCATCGACGACCTGGGCCGCGAGTACGACATGCAGGTGGCGAACGTGTTCCACGCGGGCGACGGCAACCTGCACCCGCTGGTGTGTTACGACGCCTCCAACGAGGGCGAGGCCGAGCGCGCCGAGGAGTGCGCCGGGATGATCGTGAAGGTGTGCGTGGAGGCCGGCGGCTCGATCACGGGCGAGCACGGCGTGGGCGTGGACAAGAAGCGCTACATGCCCGACCAGTTCACCGAGGACGACCTCGGCACCTTCCAGCGGCTGCGCTGCGCGTTCGATCCCGACGGGCGGGCCAACCCGGGCAAGGTGATGCCCACTCCGCGGCTGTGCGGAGAGGTGCCCGGTCCCTACCGCCGCCACCCGCTGGAGCAGGCCGGCCTGGCCGAACGCTTTTGATGGAGGCGCAGACCAACCGGGCCGTCGCCCCTTCCTCGGTCGAGGAGCTGGCCGATGAGCTGCGCGCGGCGGACGATGCGGGGGACTCGGTCAGGATCCGTGGCGCCGGCACGAAGCTCGCCTGGGCCGCCGCGGCCGCCCCCGCGCTCGAGATCTCGACCACCGGACTGGACGGTGTGCTGGAGCACAACCCCGGCGACCTCACCGCGGTGCTCGGCGCCGGCGTGCCGCTGGCCCGCGCGCAGGAGGTGTTCGCCGAAGAGGACCAGATGCTGGCCCTCGATCCGCCCGGCGCAGACGCCACGATCGGCGGCGTGGTGGCGGCGGCCGACTCCGGGCCGCTGCGCGCCCGCTACGGCGGAGTGCGCGATCTCGTGATCGGGATGCGTGTGGTGCTGGCCGACGGCACACAGGCCAAGAGCGGCGGCCAGGTGATCAAGAACGTGGCCGGCTACGACCTGGCCAAGCTCTTCGCCGGCTCCTTCGGCACTCTGGGCGCTATTACCGAAGTCTCGTTTCGCCTGCACCCACTCGCGCCCGACACCACCAGCGTGCTCGGACACGCCTCCGACCCCGCCCTGCTGGCCCGCGGCGCGGAGGCCCTGTCGCACGCGCGCCTGGAGCAGCTCGGACTCGACGTGCGCTGGTCGACGGGCCGGGGCAGCATCCTGTCGCGCTCGGGTGGTGAGACCTCGCGGCCGCAGGCGGAGGCGGCCCAGCGCCTGCTCGACGAGGCCGGGCTCGAGACGGAGATCCGCGAGGACGACGACGGGCTCTGGGAGGCACAGCGCGAACGCCAGCGCTCACCGGCCGGACTGGTGGCCAAGGTGTCCGCGCTGCAGACCGATCTGCCCGACCTGCTGGATACGGCCGAGCGCCACGGCGCGACCCTGGTGGGCCGCTACGCGCTGGGGCTCTTCTGGCTGCGTCTCGACGACGGGTCGCCCGGCGAGCTGGTCAGCCAGCTGCGGGGGCGCTACACGACCGCGGTGCTCGATCGCCCTGACGGCATGGAGATCGAGCGCGACGCGGAGCTCGAGCCGGGTGTGGCGCTGCTCATGCGCCGGGTCCGGGAACGCTTCGATCCGAACGGCATCCTGGTCTGATGGCCACGGTGGACGAAACGCGCGGCTGGGACGACACCCGTCCGCCCCAGCTCGAGTTGATCGACGACTGCGTGCACTGCGGCTTCTGCCTGCCCACCTGCCCCACGTACGTCCTTTGGGGCGAGGAGATGGACTCGCCGCGCGGGCGCATCGTGCTCATGAAGCAGGGCCACGAGGAGATCTCGGCGCCGCTCGTGGGCCACCTCGACAATTGCCTGGGCTGCATGGCCTGCGTCACGGCGTGTCCGAGCGGCGTGAAGTACGACCTTCTGCTGGAGGACGCGCGCGCGCAGGTCGAGCGCAACTTCGGACCGGCCCCCGCTCGAGAACGCTCACCGGCGCCTCGTGTTCGAGCTGTTCACCCGCCCGGGGCGAATGCGGCTGCTGGTGCCCGGCGCCGCTCTGGCCCACCGGCTCGGCCTGCCCCGTCTCGCGCGCCGCCCGCGCGTGCGCAAGCTGGCCCCGAAGCTGGCGACGATGATCGCGATGACCCCAAGCGCTCCGGCCAAGCGCGCGGTCGAGCGGCTTCCGTCGCGCTTCGAGGCGCAGGGCGAGAAGCGCGGCACCGTGGCGCTGCTCCAGGGCTGCGTGCAGCGCGTGTTCTTCTGGTCACGTGAACGAGGCCACCGCGCGCGTGCTGGCCGCGGAGGGCTTCGAGGTGCACGTGCCGCGTCTGCCGCGCTGCTGTGGCGCGCTTCCCATGCACGCGGGCGCCGATCCCGAGGCGCGCGCCTGCCAGCGCAACGATCGAAGCGCTGGAGGACGACGAGACGGTCGTGGTCAACGCCGCCGGGTGCGGTCCGCCATGAAGGACTACGGCCACATGCTGCGCGACGAGCCCGACTGGGGCTGATCCGCGCCGACCGCTTCGCGGAGAAGGCCAAGGACGCCAACGAGTTCCTGGCCGCCGTCGAGCCGCGCGCCGAGCGCCGGCCGGTGGCCATGAAGATTGCGTACCACGATGCCTGTCACCTGGCCCACGCGCAGAAGATCCGCAGCCAGCCGCGTGAGCTGCTCGAGGGGATACCCGATCTAGAGCTGGTCGAGCCGAGCGAGTGGGAATTGGTGCTGCGGCTCAGCCGGGATCTACAACCTGGTCAAGCCGGAGCCCGCCGCCGAGCTGGGCGAGCGCAAGGCCCGCAACCTGCTCGACACCGGCGCCGAGGCGGTGGCGGCAGCCAATCCGGGCTGCGCCCTGCAGATCACCGCGCACACCGACCGCCTGGGCCGCGCTCTGCCGGTGCTGCATCCGATGGAGCTGCTGGCCCGCTCGATCGGGATGGCAGCCGAGGGCTCACGCCCCCGGACCCCGGCTGATTCCTGGCCGGTGAGCGGCCTCCTCACCTGCGAAAGCGCCCGGCTCGACGACCCAGAAGTGGTCGCCCTCACTAAGGCCTCGATCGCGGAAGATGGACGCTCGCCACGGCGGCGATCCCGGCTCGGGCGCGCCACCGCGAGCCAGGAGTTCCTGCCCCCCGCCGGCGCGTTCTGCGGTCGCCCGGCTCGAGGGCCGGCTCAGGCTGCGGTGGACTGTGCCGCTTCGACGACGCCACGGCCGAGATACGGCGGATGTACGTCGTTCCGGAGGCCCGCGGGCGCGGCCTGGCCAAGGCACTGCTCGCCTGGCTGCTGGAGGCGGCGCGTGAGGCGGGCTATAGACGGGTACGGCTCGAGACCGGCAACCGCCAGACCGAAGCTCTCGGCCTCTACCAATCGGCAGGCTTCACACCCATCCCGTGCTGGGGCCCCTACGCCGTAGACCCGAAAAGTCGCTGCTTCGAGCTCGAGCTGAGGCTTACGAACTAGGGAGCGGCCAGTCATGA